>NZ_CP021886.1:0-2034706 GCF_003097575.1 Helicobacter apodemus
AAGTTTTTTTGAATATCCCAAACATTTCTTACCTTTTTTCTATCTTTTCTAAGAGGTCAAATTCAATCATTTCTTCAGGGACTGCCCCTAGATAATGAATAATATAAGAGCCATTTTTATCATAAAGAACTAATAAAGGCACACCTTCAATGCCATTAAGGGCTTGCAGGAATTTTAGTCTCTTAGAATCTACAATTATGGGGAATTGGATGTTGTTTTGCCTAGCAAATACTTCTAAGACTTGATTGAAGTCATCAGAATTTTCTATGAAGTCATCAATAGGGATTCCATAAATGGAGATTGCTTCATTAAATTGTTGGCGTAAGTTTTCTAAATGTGGTATTATTCCTTCACAAGGCTCACACCAGGTTGTGAAAAAGAATAAAATTTTGATATTTTTGGTATCAGAAGTAATGATGAAATTTTTAAAGATTTCTTCTTCTTTGGGGTCAATATTTTTAAAATTGCCATTATTTTTTGTGATTTGTTGGATAGTAAGTTTGCCTTTTTGTGTATCTTCTAAGGTGAGTTTTTTAGGGTTGGAGGATTTAGTCTTATCACCGCTAGCAGTTTTGGTATTATCACAAGCAATAAAAAGAAGTAAAATGCTAAGAGTTAAGATTATGTGTTTCATTGTTGTCCTTTATTGTTAGTGCTTAAGTAGATATTCAAAAACAGAATTTTTAAAATCCTCAAAATTTTTTAATGCTATCAAGGGGATTTTTAGCCTTATAATGCCATAAGAATAGGGCAGAATTTCATAGGGTTGGTAGAGGAATATTACTCCATCATAATCTAATAAAATTGAATCAGAAACTTTAAAGTCTTCAAAATTTATATAAGTTTGTGGTGGGGGAGTTTCTTTGGGAAGTCTTTTGAGATATTCTCTATATTTTTTCCAAAGAAGCGTTTTTAATTGATGATTATTCAAGTTTATATTTTTATCAATAGGTATTAGCCCTTGGCTTTTTGAGAGTATAATGCCTTGTTTGGTTGGCATCCCGTGTGCTCCTCCAGTATATAAATAACTACTTCTTTCAAAAACTAATAGTTCATCATCAAAATAAACAAGCATATCCATAACATTATCTTCTAATGGAGAGTATTTTAAGAGTTCTTGAGCTTCTTTCTTGTCGGTATTAGCATTTTTGATATATTCTTGCATAGAAGCTTTTGCCTTTTCATAAAATAGCTCTTTCCCACTTCCACAAGAAAAATTTTTTTGATACATTTGCTCTAGAAGTTTTTGAATTCTACTATCTGTTGAACATTGAAAAAGGATTGAAATTTTATTGTCTGGATAATTAGGGTGTTCATAAATGGCTTCTTGTGCTTTTAGGCTAAAGCTTGTTTGAATAAGTAAATTGTGTGTTTCTTCAATTTTGCCATTATGGACCTTAAAGCTATAGATTCCACATTTTAAGCTACCATTTTTAAGCGGTATTTCTTCGTTTAATAAACAATTTTGAGAATCTTTTCCTTGTATCCCCGCAAAAAGTATTCCTTTTGGAGAATTTGCAATAAAGAGCTTGTGCTTATTCAATAAATAAGTTGTGTAAGTAATTTCTTGCGGTATTTCACTTTGGGTGGCATAGCTATGAAGCATTGAAAAAATAAAACAAAATGCAAGAAAAATAATTTTATAAATTCGCATATTACTCCTTTTTAGTTTTATTTTCCTCATTAATACTTAAAAATGAGATTCTATCATTTTTTTACAAAATTCCTATCAATTCCTTGATTTTTAAAAAAAGCATTGTTATAATTCCTAGCTTATTTTTGCGGGAGTAGCTCAGTGGTAGAGCATAACCTTGCCAAGGTTGGGGCCGCGGGTTCGATCCCCGTCTCCCGCTCCATTTTAAAACATTGAAATAATCTTTGCCCGGGTGGTGAAATGGTAGACACAAGGGACTTAAAATCCCTCGAACATTGCGTTCGTGCCGGTTCAAGTCCGGCTCCGGGCACCACTTAAGGCGACATAGCCAAGCGGTAAGGCATGGGCCTGCAAAGCCTTGATTCCCCAGTTCGAATCTGGGTGTCGCCTCCACATTATATTCTTCATTAATTTTACGGGAGATGGCTGAGTGGTCGAAAGCGGCGGTCTTGAAAACCGTTGAGGGTAACACCTCCGGGGGTTCGAATCCCTCTCTCCCGGCCATATGCGTATAATATTTCAAAGTAATGCAAACATAAAGATAGTCTAAAGTTTGTGAATGGCTTTGAGGGTTTTTTGATTGGATAATCCCTTTTGTTGAGGCTATAAAATAAATGAAGTCTATAACAAACATTCCTTAATTATCTATAAACTCTAATATCTTTACCCTAATTTTAATTATAAATCTCTTTTACCTTTAAACTTTATGGTGTTTCCAAATTCCGCTTTGAAAGATTTTCCAATAGATAAAAGCGCGTAAAAAAGTTTCGCAACAAATACAAATATAAATATAAATGATAGGATATTTCAATGTAGCTATAAAATAACAAGGAATTACACGAATCCCCCAAATCATTAAGCCATTAACTATTAAGGTAATTTTAGTAATACCAGCACCCCTTAAGGCACCATCTAAGATGCAAATATACGCAAAGGCTATTTGTGAGATTCCTATAGGTATGAGATAGCGGACACTTGCTTCAATGGTTTTTAAATCTTTGCTAAAAAAGCTTGAAAATAAGGGTGCAAAAATACTCATAATAATCCCAATAACGCCCATAAAAACCCCTCCTAAAAACAGAGCATTTAAAGTGCTATATCTTGCTTCTAAAGGTTTTTTAGCCCCAAGATTTTGCCCCATAAGCACCATGGAGGCTATCATAAAGCCAAATCCGGGCATAAATGCAAATCCTTCTATTCTTGTAGCGATTTGATAACCGGCTAAATCATAAGTCCCATAGAGGGCTACAAATTTTGTCATTAAAATAATGGCAAAAAGTGTAAAAAGCCTTTCACAACCTGATGGGATTCCAATTATTAAAGCCCTTTTAATATAATTAAAATTGATTTTACCCTTTAAGGATAATGGGCTTTTTTTATAAAATATAAGGCAGAAAAGTAAAGCTAAAGTCTCTAAAATATTAACGATTAAAGTCGCTATTGCTGCACCTTTTACCCCAAAGGCTGGAATAAGAAAAAACCCAAAGATAAAGGAATATTTAATAAGGGGATTAAGGAGTGTGATGAAGATTTTAATCATAAAAGGGATATTAGTTGCCCCTGCAGCGGAGAAAGCAGAAATACTCACTTGCTTTATCAATAAAAGCGGAATACTAAAAAGCGTGATGGAAAGGTAAGAGTATGCAATTTCTTGTGCTTGTTTAGAGATATTAATCCATTCAAAAAAAGGTGTAAAGCCTAAAAAAGCAAGAGTGGTTAAAGGGATAGAGAGACACAAAGAAGCAAAAGTCAAGCTCACAACGACTTCATTAGCAGCATCTTTATTGTTAGCCCCTAAAAAGCGTGAAACTAATGCACTATTGCCGACAAAAATAATTGTAGTAAAAGCAAAGGTAAGTAAAATATAGTTCAAGCTTACTCCAACAGCTACAATAGCATTTGCCCCAAAAGTGCCGATTAAAAAAAGATCGATGGAGATATTGATAATATCTAAAAGAGAGTTTAAGCCCGAGGGGATAGCAATATGTAATATTTTCTTGCTTCTTTGTGTAGAGTAAAAATGAAAGTATTTTCTAAGCACGGGCTACAAGTCTTGCAGTAACAGCAAAGGTGGAGGATTGGTTATTAAGGATTTGGGTGGGCTTTTCTTCATAAAAGAGTATTTCTAAATCTAAAAATGCCTTTAAAAGCTCGTTCTTTCGTAAAAAATGTGAAGGGTTGGTAATGGGAGTATTATAGGTTTCATTATCGTTTTTTACAAAGGTTTCAAAGATTAAAATCCCTCCCTTTTTTAACCCTTGTATTATAAAGGGAAATAATCTCCTTTCTAAGAAAAAGCTATTGCAAATTAAATAATAACTCTTTTTTGGGATTATGAAAGTATCTAAATCTGCACATATAGGGTTGATATTAGGGAGATTTTGTAAATGAGAGATTGCAAAAGGAGAAATATCAACGCTATCAACAATAAATCCACTATCACGCATAAAAAGACTATTTCTTCCCATTCCACAAGCAATATCTAAAGCTTTACCTTTTTTAGCAAAGATAATATTTTGCACTAAAAGCTCTAGTGGGTTAGTTGCGGTTTGGTTATTAGCGTGGCGATAATCCCACTTTTCCTTATCACTAGTCATCAAAACATTTCAAGAGACTTTGGTAGGAATCAATGCGTCTATCGCGTAAAAATGGCCAGATTCTACGAATTGTTTCAGTTTGACTTTTATTCCATTGAAAATATAAAATTTCTTCTTTAGTTACACTTCCTAAGGTTAAAAGTTCTCCTTGTGCTCCAAAGGCAAAGCTAGAACCCCAGAAGCGAATCCCTTTTAAAGTGCCACTTTTATCTTCTTCAAAACCTACGCGATTTGTAGCGATAACAGGAATTGCATTAGCTATGGAATGCCCCCTTTGTATCGCAATCCAAGCTTCTCTTTGTCGCTCTTTTTCTTCCTTAGTATCTTCATCAAACCAGCCAATAGCCGTAGGGTAGATTAAAATTTCAGCACCTTTTAATGCCATAATCCTTGCAGCTTCAGGATACCATTGATCCCAACAAATAAGAATTCCAAGCTTACCTAAGCTTGTTGTTATGGGCGTAAAGCCTAAATCCCCTTGTGTAAAATAGAATTTTTCATAAAATCCCGGATCATCGGGAATATGCATTTTGCGGTATTTACCCGCAATTTCTCCATTTTTTTCAAAAACAACGGCAGTATTATGATAAAGACCACTTGTTCGAGGCTCAAAGAGGGAGGTAACTAGTACTGCTTTATTGTTTTTAGCGATTTGACTAAAATATTCGCAATCTTCTTGAAAACTTAGAGCATAATCAAAAAAATCTGTATTTTCACTTTGACAAAAATATTCTGTAGTGTGTAATTCTTGTAACACTATAAGTTGTGCGTTATTTTGTGCTGCTTCTTTTATCATTTTTGCACTTCTTTGCATAGTCATAGCTTTACTTCCTCGAAATGCTTGTTGTATAAGTGCAACTTTTATAGTCTGCATTGATTAATCTTCTCCCTCATAATCATCTTCTCCACTATCATAATCATCCTCATCATAAAGAAATTTATCATTATCTTTGTATGCAGAATCATAATCTTCGTATTCTTCTTCAAACTCTTCATTGTCATTTTCCTCATAGGGTTTTGTGTAGATTCTCATTATATTTTCCTTTTTAAGATTATCGAAATAGTTTCACTAGCAAGTCTTAAACCAAAGCTTGCTGTTACACCGCTAAAGCTTCCTAGTTCTTTACATTTTGGTTCTTCAGGGCTAAAAACAACTTTAAAATCTCCACGAAATTTTTGTTTTTTTAAATTTTCTCGGAATTTTCTAGCAAACTTATCTCCATAACTTTTCCAAATGCTAGCACATTGGATTTTTGATGGATCAAGTTTTTTAGCACTTCCTGTAGAAGAAAATAAAGTGGGATAAGAATGTTTTTGATGAGCAATTTTAAGGGCAAGAAAAACTTTAGAGGGTATATCATCAATGGCATCAAGGACGATATCAAAGGCATTAAAATCAAAACTTTGAATAAAATCATAGGATAATTTAGCGTCTATGGCTTCAATGCCCGGATATTTTTTACTTAAAATCTTTACTTTTTTTTGCCCAACACCTTCAAAAGCACCAATTTGTCGATTTTGGTTTGTTTCATCAAAGCAATCATAGTCTATAATGCAGAGGTTTCCTATACCTGTGCGGTATAAACAATCTAGGGCAAAACTACCAACACCACCTACGCCAAGAATTAGAACCTTTGCATTTTGGAGTTTAGAAAATCCCTCTTCTTTGAAAAGTAATAAAGTTCTACTAAAACGTTTTTCTATCATTGTTGTATCCAGTTTTGTAAAGATTCTAGGCGGTTTCTAGCAGTAAAATCAAGTGTAATGGGAGTAATTGAGATAAAACCCTCTTTAATGGCACTAAAGTCTGAAATCTTACCATTTTTTCTTTCTTGCCAAGAGAGAGGGTGTAATCCTAACCAATAATATTCCTCTCCGCGAGGGTTGCGATGCAAATGTGCATCATTCCCATACATACGAATCCCAAGCTCGGTAATTTGTATCCCCTTGCATTTTTCTTTTGCAATAGGGGGGATATTGATATTAAGAAACTCCCTAGATTGTAGAGGAAAACCTTGATAGAGGACTTTTTTAGCAAGAGAGGCAATAGTTTCTTTAGCGAGTGTAAAATCAAAACCAAAGGTATTTTGATCTTGTAAAACTTGTGAAATAGCAATGGAGGGAATATCGTGTAATACACCCTCCATTGCCCCACTAGCTGTTCCAGAATAACTCACATCTTCTCCCATATTAGAGCCAAGATTAATCCCACTTACGATTAAATCGGGTTTGAAGTTCTCATCATAAAGTGCGTGAAGTGCGAGATAGATACAATCTGTTGGTCCCCCATCATCAAGCTTATAAAAATCATCATCAATTTTTATAAAACGCAAGGGCTTAGTAAGAGTCATTCCGTGTCCGCAAGCCGATTTTTCTGTTGCTGGTGCTACGATTGTAATTTGTCCTAAAGGGTTTAAAGCTTCTCTTAATGCCTGAAGTCCCACAGAGTTAAAACCATCATCATTGGTAATTAAGATTCTTTTCATTTCATACCTTAAAATAATCTTTTAGTAGTAGTTGTAAAGTTTCTCTTACTTGAGGTGTTAGAGAGTTTAATTGTTGTTGGATTTGTGATTGGAGTTTTAGAGTTTCTTGTTTAGCTTTTTCTAAACCTAATAGATTCACATAACTATTTTTATAAGCATCTTGTTGTGTGGTTTTTCCAGCTTCTTTAGTGCTTTGGGTAATATCAATAATATCATCGCGTATTTGGAAAAATAATCCCAAATTTAAGCCTAGTGTGTAAAGGCTTTTTAAAGTTTTTTTGTCACATTGGGAAATAATACCCCCCATTTCTAAAGCAGCTGCGATAAGTTTTGCTGTTTTATTGAGATGGATGGTTTTGAGCTTATCTAAAGAGAGTGTTTGGTTTTCAAAATAACAATCTAAAGCTTGCCCTAATACCATACCAAAAATACCTCCATTATAACTTAAGGATTGAATAAGCTTTATTTTTATTTTTGCTTTAAGTTTGGAGGTAGAAATGAGATAAAAACTATGGGTATTTAATCCATCTCCTACTAAAATAGCCCCAACTTCATCATATTTAGTGTGTAATGTGGGTATGCCTCTTCTTAAACTTGCATTATCCATAGAGGGTAAATCATCGTGGATGAGCGAATAGGTATGCAATACCTCTAAAGCAAGGGCAGGGGCAAATGCATTTTTAATTTGTTTTGGGCAGTGAGCATATACAACGCTTAAAAGTAGGTTAGGGCGGAATCTTTTACCCCCGCTTTGGAGCATTTCCCATAAAGCTTTTTCATAGTAAGGGTGAAAACTCGAAATTTTTGGAGGATTTTTTAGGATATAAGTTTCAAAACTCTTAAAAATATTCTCTAATTTCTTCAGTTTCATTGGTGGTATCATCATCTTTTTTATTGACTTCTAAAAAGAAATAAAAATCATCACGAGCAACTAGCCATTTTTGTTGTTGGTCAGGAAATTCTCCTAATAATCTAATGATGGCATCATAACCTTGTGGGACATTTTTTTTATTAACGCTTAAAATTTTGTCCCCGACTTTTAATTGTTCAAATCCATTAGAGGCATCTGGTGCTATAGAAGTAATTGTAAAATTGTTAGAAATTTCAATCCCAATGCGTCCTAAAAAATCCTCTGGTAGGAGTAATCCCCCGCGTCTTTTATCAACTTCAACTTCTACATTAATAATAGCTTTATTGCGTTCAATCCTTACAGGTATTATAGAATCTTGTTCTAAATCAAAGACTACACGATGAAAATCACTAACATTGCCAATGGCTTCACCATTTATCATCATAATAATATCCCCATATTCAAAAGGGTTGTTTTTAAAAAAAGGATCAATAATATTCACTTCTACCCTATCATTGCTATTTTCAAAGACGCGTATGCCAATATCTCCATAATAAATAGAATCGCTTTTTAAAAATCTTTCTAAATATTTCTTTTCTATAAATTTGTTTTCCCCAATCCCTATACCATAGATATGATCGCAAATTGTGCTAATTAAGCTATTACTAAAGGTTGGAATATTAAGGGTTGCAAAGTCAATGGGGCTTTGCATAAGGGTTTGGATTTTTCCACTTATATTATCTTGTGGCGTGATACTCGCAATTTCTTCTTCTAATATTTGAGGAGTGATTTCTCGCAAGGTAACAGGTGTGAGATTCTTTTTAGATTCTAAAAGATACATTCCTACAAAGGGGTCGTGCTTTAAGATATTATAACCCTTGGGGGTGGTTCTAGGTGAGTAGAGGAATAGCTTACTTTTTTTATCATTTAGCGATTCTACAGCAACAGCATAATCATTCCCAATTTTTTCTAAAGAGAGTTTTGATTTATCTTGGCAGGCTTGAAAATCATAAGCAAAAAGTTGTGAAAATACAACAAAGAGTGATATAAAAAATCCCATTAAATACTTCATTATAACCCTTTAAAAGGAAAATTTTCTAAATTTCCAAGCATACCCATAGCCATATTTTTTCGATTAGATTCTACGCTTTTAAAAACATCATTGATAGCACTTATTAGTAGAATCTGCAAAGATTCTTTATCTTCTAATAAAGAATCATCAATAGTAATATCAATAATCTCCCCATCCCCATTAGCAGTTACATTAATTAATCCGCCACCGCTTTTAGCATTAAAAGTGAGATTTTTACTTTTTTCTTGTGCGTCACTAAGTTTTTCTTGTAGGCTTCCTAATGTTTTGGCTAACTCTTGCGGGTCAAACATTATCTTAACTCCTTTTTGATTTGAATAATTTTATTTTTTTCATCAACAAGCACAATTTTAGGCTGATAATTTTTTAATTCTTCTTTAGAAAATTGCGCATAGGCTATTATGATGATTTTATCTCCTATTTGCACCTTTCTAGCAGCTGCACCATTGAGGCAAATATCACCGCTTTTTCCTTCAATCACATAAGTAGTAAATCGTTCTCCGTTGTTGATATTTACAATATCAACCTTTTGCCCCTCATAAAGTTCTGCTGCTTTCATAAGTTCAACATCAATAGTGATTGAACCATTATAATTTAAATTAGCGTCACTTACATAAGCACGATGGATTTTGCTATAAAGCATAGAAACTTTCAAAATGTTCCCTTAAAATATAAATAAACATATTGAATTTTAGCATATTTATTGCATAAAATATAAAAATCATTAAAAATCTCTCAAGTGGGCTAAAGCTTTAATCCCTCATATTTAAAATATGCCGCACAGGCCCCTTCACTGCTTACCATACAACTCCCTAAAGGATTTTGAGGATTACAGGCTTTTCCAAAAAGTTTGCAATCATAAGGTTTTTTAACACCTTTTAAAATCTCTCCACAGATACAGCCTTTATGCTCATCTTTTGGGATTCCTCCTAAGTAGTCTTGAAAAATAATATTAGCATCATAGGGGTGAAATTTCTCTTTTAACTTCAAAGAAGAATGTGGTATTTCCCCAAGCCCACGCCAATGAAAACTATCTTCTAAGGTGAAATATTGTGAGACAATCTCTTGTGCTTTTAGATTCCCCTCATAGGTCACACTTCTTGCATACTGCGTTTCTGTTTTGGCGGTTTTGGTAATGATTTGGTTTAGAATAGAAATGAGGCTTTCTCCGACATCTACGGGTTCAAAACCACATACAACAATGGGTATTTGGTATTTTTTTACAAGGGGTTCATAGATTTTTGAACCTGTAATAACACTTACATGCGATGGGGCTAAAAGTGCATCAATTTGAGAATCTTTAGCACTTAAGATAGCTTTTAGTGGCGGAGGGACTAGAACATGATTAATATGAAAAAAGACATTTTTTAAACCTTGTTTTATCACGTTTTGTAATAATGCAGCAGTCATTGGTGTAGTCGTTTCAAAACCTATGGCAAAATAAACAACTTTTTTATTGGGATTGTTTTGTGCGATTTTAAGCACTTCCAAAGGAGAATAAACAAAAACAATATCAAATCCCTTAGCTCTAGCTTCTTGTAAGCTCCCAAAACTACCGGGAACTTTTATCATATCTCCTAAGGTTACTAAAATTACATCTTTGCAAGAAGCAATTTTATAAGCACAATCGATTCTAGCTTTTGACATAATACAAACTGGACAACCTGGACCATGCACAAATTCAATGTTGTCAGGGAGGAGTTGGGGGAGGGCGTATTTCATAATAGTATGGGTATGCCCGCCACAAACTTCCATAATTTTAATAGGCTTAGGCAGTTTTTTGCTTAAAAGCCTTATGGCGTGAAAGGATTCTTGAATTTTTTGACTATTGCGATAATTGCTAATATAAGGATTCATCTTTAAGCACTTTTTAAGAAAATAATAACTTTTTTACATTATAGCAATCTATATTTTAAAGATTTTTGATTTGAATAGAAATTGTGATGTGGAAATTTTGTTTTAGATTGTATTTGAGGTAAATAAGAGTCGTTAGGAGTTTGGTAATCTAAGGGGTGATATATAA
This sequence comes from Helicobacter apodemus, assembly GCF_003097575.1. Taxonomy (NCBI): domain Bacteria; kingdom Pseudomonadati; phylum Campylobacterota; class Epsilonproteobacteria; order Campylobacterales; family Helicobacteraceae; genus Helicobacter; species Helicobacter apodemus. The sequence continues at coordinate 10,701 of NZ_CP021886.1, forward strand.
AGGGTGAGTTATAATGCTAAGATAGAGTTTATTAAGTAATGGAGAGGATATGCAATTAACACATTTAGATAAAAAGGGTAATCCTAATATGGTAGATGTTTCTTCTAAAGATATTACTTTAAGAGAAGCAGTAGCAAGAGGCAAAATTACTATGTCTGCAGAAGCATTTAAAGCAGTGGTTGAAAATAAAGTCAAAAAGGGTCCTGTATTGCAAACTGCAATAATTGCTGCTATTATGGGTGCTAAGAGGACTAGTGAGCTTATCCCTATGTGCCATCCTCTTTATTTAACTTCGGTAAAATGTGATATTCAAGAAAATAATGATGAAAAAGCTTTTATAGTAGAAGTGAGGGCTAAAAGTAGCGGACAAACAGGGGTAGAAATGGAAGCATTAATGGGGGTAAATATCGGATTATTAACTATTTATGATATGGTAAAGGCGATTGATAAAAGTATGGTTTTAAGTGAAATTTATCTTGTAGAGAAAAGCGGAGGAAAAAGTGGATATGTGCGTGTTAATACTCCTAAACCATAAAAGAATAAAAAACTAATCACTAATATAGAAGCATTAAAGCAATTAAAGAAATTTTTTAATAACACTTAAGCCCTAAAACTAACATAAGATAGTTTGCCTTATAAATATCCTCATTCCCTGCACTATGAGCTAGAATAAAGCTAAAGATCAAGAAATAGTTGAGTTTAGGTTTCATTAAATAAATGCTAATTCTTTTCATAACCTAATCCTTATCCTCTCTGATAGCTTGTTTTCTTTTATAATCTCTATACCATAAATAATAATTTTTCAACACAAACAAAAGAGGAATACAAAGAATAATTAAAGATACTTCCTTTAAGGGTATCATAAATAGATATATTAATAAAGGTGCAAATATCATATAAGCAAGATGAAAGATTACTTCATTGATTTTTTTGTTGGCATAAGCCTCAATAGTAAGGACTGGGGGTAGGACAAAATAAATAAATATAAAAGAATAGATAAGAATACTATCTGAATAAATATTATTCATAGGAGATATAATGATAAGTCCTATAAAAAATACTATTGGAACTGCATATATGCTTAAAGGCACAAGATATACAAGAGTAATAATCTTTATAAATTTATCAGAATATTGTTTCTTACCAATCCATTTAGAAATAAGAGACATGATAAATATATAAGCTAAGCTCGGCAATACGAACATAAAGAAAATGCTCAAATCCCCAATAATCGACTCATCTGCACTATAATTTGCAAAGAAAGATGAGACTATAAGAATCACTATAAAAAGAATTATTGAAGGAATACTAATACTTAAAACCCAATCTAGTATTTTTCTATTCTTATAAAAATAAAGAGTATAAAGAGAGGTAAAGCAAAAGCTAATATATACCGCAAGAGAATTAGCAATTCCTATAAATAAAGCACTTGTAAATTGTGCTAATGCGTAGAGTAAGATTATAATTGCATATTTTCTAGTCTTTATCATTGTTTAATCCTTTCTCTTTTACTTCTTTCATTGCATCTTGCATTAATAACCTTTGAATAGTTTGTTGGAGTTGAAACTCTGGATTATTGTAATAGGATTTAAAGGGGTGGTATTCATTTAGTTTATAAAAAGTAATACCAATTCCGCTTAATGCACCTAAACTAAAACCTATATATCCTCCTCTAGAACCACCCACAATTGCATTTCCAACAGCATCTAAAGCAGCATCTTTTGGATTTGCCACTGGATCCTTACTATCATTCACCTGCCTTACCAACTCCGCTCCTACACTAGAAGTAGATTCCCTTAAATTACTCTCTGATTTAGGAGAACCAACAGAGATAAGCTTATACTTAGTCTTAGTATTAGTAATAGCATTAATACGATTAGCTTTATAAATATCCTCATTCCCTGCACTATGAGTAATGACAACAGAATCTCTAGGAAGTTTTTGTAACATATGAGCATTTAAAGAATCTTTTAAAGTGAAATAATTAGGAGTCCATTCTAAAACATCATCTGTCAGCCTAACTACTTTTTTAGGTAATACTGCATTAATAGCACTATCAAGTCTTTTTGTAATAGCTCCACTACCAAAATATTTTTGTAAAACCTTTCCCTCTCCTGTTGCATTATTCATTAACCCCACTTGTCTATCTAAAAAATCTCTTTGTATAAGATTAGCACTATTCCTTGCATCTTCTAAAGTATTCTCCATTCCATTTATAAATACAATACTTGTATTTGCATTAATATTTTCATAACTCATATCTGTCCTCCTCCTTAAAGTTTCAAAGTCTTTTTTTGTTGTTATTATCCACATTATTAAGTAATAATAAGATATAGCGTTAAAAAAATCCTCTTCCTTTTTAATTGTAATCGTAATAAAAAAAGAGAGAAAGAAATATTAATGGAATTGCTACTAATAAAACATAAATATAATAAAGATAAAGATAGAACTCTATACTAAAGAATATAATGATTATTATATAATCCTTTGTTGTGAGACCTAAAAGATACCCTTTATCCTTTGAATAGCCTCTTATTGTAGTTGTTATGGAATAAATAAATTCTTTTTGGGATTTATTTTGTTTAAGTTGCCATATACACAGATTTTTTGCAGCAAAAAGGAAAGGGAGACAAATTATAAACATAGTAAATATAATATTAGAAGTGGCATCTACAAAATAAAATTCTTTCCAAACCATCAAAACAATCCAAATAGGAATAAAGACTATATATAAAAGATGAAACCACTTTTCTATATAATTGTTATTTCTATGAGCAGAGACAAGAAGGATTAATGGGAGAAAAAAGTAAATAAAGGATGAGTAAAGGAAAAATATATCACCCAATTCATAATGATAGCCATTAGCATATATAGCATATGTCATCAAAATTATAGCTATTAGCATTATAATGCCATAAAGAATTGCAGGTAGTGCATAAATATATAAAGCAATCTTTATAAACTTATCAGATTTTTGTTCTTCAATCCAATCCCCAAAAGAAATGGCGATAATAATAAAGGCCATTTCAGGAAACCACATATTATTAAAATACTTAATAATTTCTTTATTGTTAGTGTAATTAGGAAAAAAAGTAGAAACTATAAGAACAATTATTGAAAAAATAGCTGAAAGTATAAGAAAGCTCAAAATCCAATGAGACATTCCTTTTGTAGGATGAAAATAAATGGTATAAGACACTAGAAAAATGGCACTTAAATAAACACTTAGCGAATGAATAACTCCCATAAATAAAGTATCAGCAAGTTGAACCCAAAAATATGAAATTATAAAGATTATATAATCTCTAGTTTTCATTTGATGTCATACCTTTTATTTTTTTGGTCTAGAAGTTTTTCTAGTGTTGGTATAAAAAGAGGATTTTCAACATATGATTCATAAGAATGATGGTTTTTAAAATCATCAATTATAATATTAATAGCACTAGCACCGATAGAACCTATAGCACCTATTCCCCCTCTAATACCAAGGCTAAAGCCAAGCATAGGAGGAATTACTTTAGCACCAGCAGGTAAAAAGTGGTCATTTGTGAAATAATAATCACTAAGAGAATGTATAAGATGCTCTCCATACTTTAAGGCGTGATTTGAATCCCCAAGTGCGACTATAGGGTCATTAGGATTGCTTATTTTTACTACCGACTTCACCCCCACTTCCTTACCAACCTTTATAAAATCCTCCTTTTTCTCTGGAGAACCAAGAGCCACAATATGAATAGGAGTCTTACCCCCTTGAATAGCATTAACAACCATTCCATCTAAAGCATCTCCACTTCCTCCACTATGCCCCATATATACAGAATCCTCTGGTAATTGTTGCATTTCATTAGCAGTTGCAAAGTCTCCTGTAGAGAGTTGTTTAGAGTTATATTCTATAAGATCTAAAACTCCCTTAACTCCTAAAAAACTATGCGTCTTATTCTGTATTACTTTTATATCCTGTTGAAAAAGTTGTTGGGTAAATAAACCAATCTCTCTAGCTCTTGTCTCATTAGTGCTTATTCCTGTAGCTACTACAAGTTTAGGTTGCTGTAAGTTATTAAAGCCTACATTCTTAGAATCTTTATTGAAGTATTTAGAATCTATAAAATTAACATCTTTCTTTAAATATTTAAGATCTATAAAATTCAAATCCGTTTTAGCTATAAACCTTTCCTTCTCTACTTCCCTATTCAAATCCAAAGTTTCTTTTACATACCTTGTATCTTTAATGAAATCTTTTAACTCCTCTATCATAGAACCTTTGAATACATAGACATCTTTACCATAAGCATTATCTTTAGTAATACCATATAATCCCATCTTAGCATATTCCTCTATCTTTTCTAACCCCTCTTGTGTTAATTCAATACCCACTCCATTATTAATTGTATCTACAATCATTATCTTATTCCCATAATGCATCATTGCATTATTTCTTAAAGCACTCTCACTTAAAGCACTCCCTAAAGCCATAAGAGAATTCCCCCCTAATAATCCCCCTACTACTCCCCCATAGACTTTAGAGATTAAAACCTCTCTTTCTTTATGCTCTATTGGATTCCCCCTTAAAGGAGCAATACTCTCATATATCCCAGAGATTAAAGCCCCTTTAAAAAAGTTTTCCTTATTTAAAGCAGCCATTACTCCCCCAACACCACTATGAAGCACTACCTTACCTAATCCCCCCTCTTTAAAAAGACTATTCCCCTCTATACTTTGTATCTGTGCTATATCCCCTACACCTTTATAAAGACTATTACCTAAAGCCAATAAAGAATGCCCTAAAAGAGATTCTTTAAAACTCTCTTTATACACTAATGTATCAACACTAGCATTTAAAACAATCTCTCTAAGAGGTAGAGTCTCTATCCCTTCAACCAAAGAAAGATTAAGAGGAAGTAATCCTATCCCTCCTTTTAATCCTCCCCCTAGTGTATCTTTAGTAAAACTCCTAAAAGATAAAGCATTTTTAGAATCTAATAGCTTATTACTCACTTGAAAAACCCCACTACCTAAAGCACCTTGCATAGAACCTTTAGCAACACTAGAGACAAAGGTAGAATGAATAGGTAGATTAATCCCAGCACTTACATAAGCTAAAGCAGCTTCTAAGAGTAGATGACTTAAAGGAGTAAGAGATTTACTCCTCTCACTCCATTGCTTATTCTCCAAAAGTGCTTTAGAAAAGATAATAGAAGAATCTAAAGCTAAAGGCATTTCAGAAGAGATTATTAAAGGAGTATGATTATCTTTAGCCTTAAGGCTTTCTTGAGTTTTATTATTGAATCCTTTACTTAACTCTTGAACATCTTGATTTAACCCTTTAGTTGTATTATCCCCTAACTCTTTATTATTACTGCTTAACTCTCCTAAGCCTACTCTAACCTTACTCTCTTTATCTTTTGCTATAAAATTACTCCTATTACTTAACTCTTGAACTTCTTTACTTAACTCCCTACCATTTAACACAAAGCTATTACTAAAGCTAAGGGTAGAGGGCATAGCTACTTCTTTTATAAATCCCTCCTTAGTATTCTTAGCTAAAAGAAAAGAAGAAGCATTAGAACTAAAAGAACTTTTATATTCCCTATTTTTTAAAGAAATTAAGGCTAAAGCTTGAGTATTAATATTTACATTTCTAGCCTTTATATGAGAAGCTTTAATAGTAGTGCTTAAAGTATTAATACTTAAATCTTTAGATTCTATAAAAGAGGGAGTTAGAGAAACTCTCTCTAAACTCTCTTGCATAAAGCTAGGGGATAATAAAGTTCCTTTACTCCATTCTTTAGTCTCTATACTCTCTAATACTAAAGGCTTAATCTCTAAAGTCTTAGCCCCTAAAGATATTCTCTTAGCATTAAGTCTAACACCCTCTAAGACTAAAGAGGATAAAGCCTTATAAGAAAGATTAGCATCACTATTGACTAAAGCATATTGTGCTTGCTCTTTTAAAGAAGTTTCTTTAAACTCTCTCTTAGAAAGCCCAAAGAAAGTAGAGGAGCTTTTAGAATGATAAGACTTAATAGTATCTTTAACCCTATGCATAGTTACTGCTTATCATATAAATTTATAAGCTCTACCATAGCTCCTACCATAGCTCCTACCATAGCTCCTACCATAGCTCCTACCATAGCTCCTAGTATCTTTCTTCTAGCAATACCTATGATAATACCTCCGATAAAGCCTATGATAATACTATTACTTAGAAGCAAACCCAAAGTCTCTGTGTATCCTACATTCTTTTTCTCGGGTTCATAACGATAAATCACTTGCATAAACTCCCCTCCCGCATTAGCAATATCCCTTAATTCACTCTCTGCTATTGGAGAATCAATAGAGATAAGCTTATGAGGAGTATTAGTATTTGTAACAGCATTTATATTATTAGCTTTATAAATATATTCATTAGTGATACTATAAGTAATTATAAAACTAAGGATTAAGAAGTATTTTAATATACAAGTTATTGCAAAATCTCTATTAGTTATCATAATTTAATCCTTTACTTATTCTTATGTTGATAGAAGTTAGAAAAGAATAGAGAGGTATTAGTAGCTATTGGTGGGCAAATGAGTGCAACTAAAAAATAAAACGCTTTTAAATGAGAATCTAATTTATCAGAAATATAATCTAAAGAAAAAAGAGGGGCTAGAAATACTACTAATGAAGTAATGATAATGGATAAAATCCTATACAACACATATCTTTTGTTAAAAAAATAAAAAAAGCAAAAGACTGCCAAAAGAACACTAAGTGATACTATAAAAGTATCCGAAAGTATAGATAAGAAGCTTGAAATTTGAATCAATGCATAGAATGGTATAACAACTAGATAATTTCTACTCTTTATCATCACCTAATCCTTTTTCTTTTACTTCTTTCATTGCATCTTGCATTAATAATCTTTGAATAGTTTGTTGCAGTTGAAATTCTGGATTATTAAAATAAGACTCAAAAGAGTGGTATTTTTCTAGTCTAAGTGCAGAAACACCAAGACTGCTCGCAGCCCCACCTATAACCATGCCCGGAATTAGACCAATTGCACCGTTTGTTTGTAAATTAGTAGCTATCATAACTTGCCTTTTTATCTCTATACGGGCTTACTTAATAAAAATAAAAAAGGGATAAGGGGTATAGATATAGTCATTATAAGGAAAATAATAGAATTAAGCCCTTTAGTATTATCATAGCCATAGGCAAAAAAAACAAGTAATATTGGTGCAAACAGCATATAAAAAAGATGAAAGTATTTTTCTATATTTCTTTTGTTTTTATGAGCTTTAATAGCAAGAGGCAGAGGGAATATAAGATGAATAAAAAAAATTAAGACAATAAAAACACTAACAATAGTAGTATCCCCATTAACAAGAGCTTCTAAAAAGAGTAATGCTGCTTCTATGGGCGTATAAAAAAATATAGTAATGAAATACACCATCGTGGCAATAACTTCAAACCACATAAATCCCCTTTTAATCATCACCTAATCCTTTTTCTTTTACTTCTTTCATTGCATCTTGCATTAATAATCTTTGAATTGTTTGTTGCAGTTGAAACTCTGGATTTTCAAAATGAGATTCAAAAGAGTGGTATTTTTCTAGTCTAAATTGAATATTACCAATTGCATCTTTTGCACCTAAAACTACACCATTAATTCCACCCATGGTTGTGCCTATAATTTTACCTATAATTTTACCTATAGTTCCACCCATAGTTTTACCTATATCCTCACCCATAGTTTTACCTCTACCTGCACCTTGAATTGCATCCACAATCGCATTTCCAACAATATCTAAAGCAGCATCTTTTGGATTTGCCACCGGATCTAATGGATTATTAAACATACTCACCGACTTCACCCCCACTTCCTTACCAACCTTTATAAAATCCTCCTTTTTCTCTGGAGAACCAAGAGCCACAATATGAATAGGAGTCTTACCCCCTTGAATAGCATTAACAACCATTCCATCTAAAGCATCTCCACTTCCTCCACTATGCCCCATATATACAGAATCCTCTGGTAATTGTTGCATTTCATTAGCAGTTGCAAAGTCTCCTGTAGAGAGTTGTTTAGAGTTATATTCTATAAGATCTAAAACTCCCTTAACTCCTAAAAAACTATGCGTCTTATTCTGTATTACTTTTATATCCTGTTGAAAAAGTTGTTGGGTAAATAAACCAATCTCTCTAGCTCTTGTCTCATTAGTGCTTATTCCTGTAGCTACTACAAGTTTAGGTTGCTGTAAGTTATTAAAGCCTACATTCTTAGAATCTTTATTGAAGTATTTAGAATCTATAAAATTAACATCTTTCTTTAAATATTTAAGATCTATAAAATTCAAATCCGTTTTAGCTATAAACCTTTCCTTCTCTACTTCCCTATTCAAATCCAAAGTTTCTTTTACATACCTTGTATCTTTAATGAAATCTTTTAACTCCTCTATCATAGAACCTTTGAATACATAGACATCTTTACCATAAGCATTATCTTTAGTAATACCATATAATCCCATCTTAGCATATTCCTCTATCTTTTCTAACCCCTCTTGTGTTAATTCAATACCCACTCCATTATTAATTGTATCTACAATCATTATCTTATTCCCATAATGCATCATTGCATTATTTCTTAAAGCACTCTCACTTAAAGCACTCCCTAAAGCCATAAGAGAATTCCCCCCTAATAATCCCCCTACTACTCCCCATAGACTTTAGAGATTAAAATCTCTCTTTCTTTATGCTCTATTGGATTCCCCTTGTTTGTAGTTTGATTATCATTGTTTAATCCTTATTCTCTTTTAGATTATCTCCCTTATCCTTTCTTAGATTCTTTTTCTCTCCTTTATATTGTCTATATGATAGGTAGAGGTTTTTGAGAGCAAAGAGAGGAGGGATAATAACAAACATAAGGGTAATATTTTGAATTCTATAAATTTCATCAAGATAAAAATCAAAAATGGTAATCATCATTGGTGCAAACACCATATAAAAAAGATGAAAATATTTTTCTATATTTCTTTGATTAATATGGGCGTGGATAGTAAGAATCAGAGGGAGGGGAAAATAAATAAAAACAAAAGAATAAGAAGCAATAATATCATAATAAGCAGTATAGTTATAGTCTGTTAATCCAAATATAAAGGAGAGTATAGTCCCATAAATTATGATAATAATAAAATATATAAAAAAAGTAATACCTATAAACCAACCATAGATTCGTTTTTCATCAATCCATTTAAAAATAAGAGTAATGATAAGGAATAAAATCAATGAAAGAGCTAATGTAGGAAATATAATCATCAAAATTCCATTTAATTTCTTAACAATTGACTCATCTACATTATAATCAGCAAAGAAAGAGGAGACTATAAAAATCACTAAAAAAAGAATAATGGAAGGAATACTAATACTTAAAACCCAATCTAATATTTTTCTATTCTTATAAAAATAAAGTGTATAAAGAGAGGTAAAACAAAAGCTAATATATACAGCAAGAGAATTAGGGGTTCTCATAATCAAAGTGCTTATAGATTGTGCTAATGTGTAGAGTAAGATTATAATTGCATATTTTTTAGTCTTTATCATTACTTAATCCTTGTTCTTTCATCCCTTTCATTGCATTTTCCATTAATAGATTTTGAATAGTTTGTTGAAGCTGGAATTCTGGATTTTTAAAATAAGATTCAAAGGAGTGGTATTCATCTAAATTATAGAGAGTAATACCAATTCCACCTACTAATCCTGTAATTCCACCCGCAATTCCACCTAGTATTCCACCAGTAATTCCACCCCTAACTGCACCCGCAGCTCCACCTCCAACAACATCCACAACAGCACCTCTTGGATTTGTAATTGGGTCTCTATGATCATTCACCTGCCTAACTAATGTTGCCCCTACTGCATTAGTAGATTCTCTTAATTCACTCTCTGCTATAGGAGAGCCTACAGAGATAAGATTGTAATTAGTCTTAGCTCCCATAGTGGCATTAAGAAAATTAGCTTTTTTTATATCTTCATTGGCTGCACTATGGACTAGAATAGTTTTAGGATATTGAGTAACAAAATCTTTATCTTTAAACACAACAGAATTTTGAGAGTTTTTAGTAATTTGTTGCAATGTATGAGCATTTAAAGAGTCTTTTAGGGTTAAACCAGATTTATATTCTAAAGTATCCTTAAAATATCCATGTGTATCATTATGTATTATTCCTACTTGCTGCCCTAAAAGATTTTGAGTAAAATTAACACGCTCTTGGGCTTTTATGGTATCAGTATTCATTCCAGTTGCTATTATAACTTTAGAGTCAAGATTAGTATAACTCATATCTGTTCTACTCCTTAGAGTCTCAAAGTCTTGTGGATTATTAAGATTGTATGTATCTTGATATTTTTCAGGAATAGGTTGTGTAAAAATAAATGCTCCTTTATACTTCTCAACCTTGCCTTTATATTTTTCTTCAAACGCTTTTTCTTCTTTCTCATTTAAAATCTCTACTTCTCCATCATTGACTCCTTTTTCTACAGCAATAAGTCTTCCATCTTCAGCATGCAGCTGTCTATTATATCTCTCTGCACTCTCACTTAAAGCACTCCCTAAAGCCATAAGAGAATTCCCCCCTAATAATCCCCCTACTACTCCCCCATAGACTTTAGAGATTAAAACCTCTCTTTCTTTATGCTCTATTGGATTCCCCCTTAAAGGAGCAATACTCTCATATATCCCAGAGATTAAAGCCCCTTTAAAAAAGTTTTCCTTATTTAAAGCAGCCATTACTCCCCCAACACCACTATGAAGCACTACCTTACCTAATCCCCCCTCTTTAAAAAGACTATTCCCCTCTATACTTTGTATCTGTGCTATATCCCCTACACCTTTATAAAGACTATTACCTAAAGCCAATAAAGAATGCCCTAAAAGAGATTCTTTAAAACTCTCTTTATACACTAATGTATCAACACTAGCATTTAAAACAATCTCTCTAAGAGGTAGAGTCTCTATCCCTTCAACCAAAGAAAGATTAAGAGGAAGTAATCCTATCCCTCCTTTTAATCCTCCCCCTAGAGTATCTTTAGTAAAACTCCTAAAAGATAAAGCATTTTTAGAATCTAATAGCTTATTACTTACTTGAAAAACCCCACTACCTAAAGCACCTTGCATAGAACCTTTAGCAACACTAGAGACAAAGGTAGAATGAATAGGTAGATTAATCCCAGCACTTACATAAGCTAAAGCAGCTTCTAAGAGTAGATGACTTAAAGGAGTAAGAGATTTACTCCTCTCACTCCATTGCTTATTCTCCAAAAGTGCTTTAGAAAAGATAATAGAAGAATCTAAAGCCAAAGGCATTTCAGAAGAGATTATTAAAGGAGTATGATTATCTTTAGCCTTAAGGCTTTCTTGAGTTTTATTATTGAATCCTTTACTTAACTCTTGAACATCTTGATTTAACCCTTTAGTTGTATTATCCCCTAACTCTTTATTATTACTGCTTAACTCTCCTAAGCCTACTCTAACCTTACTCTCTTTATCTTTTGCTATAAAATTACTCCTATTACTTAACTCTTGAACTTCTTTACTTAACTCCCTACCATTTAACACAAAGCTATTACTAAAGCTAAGGGTAGAGGGCATAGCTACTTCTTTTATAAATCCCTCCTTAGTATTCTTAGCTAAAAGAAAAGAAGAAGCATTAGAACTAAAAGAACTTTTATATTCCCTATTTTTTAAAGAAATTAAGGCTAAAGCTTGAGTATTAATATTTACATTTCTAGCCTTTATATGAGAAGCTTTAATAGTAGTGCTTAAAGTATTAATACTTAAATCTTTAGATTCTATAAAAGAGGGAGTTAGAGAAACTCTCTCTAAACTCTCTTGCATAAAGCTAGGAGATAATAAAGTTCCTTTACTCCATTCTTTAGTCTCTATACTCTCTAATACTAAAGGCTTAATCTCTAAAGTCTTAGCCCCTAAAGATATTCTCTTAGCATTAAGTCTAACACCCTCTAAGACTAAAGAGGATAAAGCCTTATAAGAAAGATTAGCATCACTATTGACTAAAGCATATTGTGCTTGCTCTTTTAAAGAAGTTTCTTTAAACTCTCTCTTAGAAAGCCCAAAGAAAGTAGAGGAGCTTTTAGAATGATAAGACTTAATAGTATCTTTAACCCCTGCTTGGAGGATGTTTTTAGATTCTATAGTTTGGGTATTGTTTGCTATGATAACTAACATAGCTTCATCATCTCTTTGTTTAATTTTGGTGTATAGTATTTATGACACATTTATAAGCCTTATAATAGCAATACCCAATAGTGCCACAATAATACCTGCTATTACACCTGCTATTACATTTATACCATCACTCACCATACCATTTACAGTAGCACCTGCTATTCCACCTGCTATTCCACCTGCTATTACACCTGCTATTACACCTGCTATTACACCTGCTATTACATTTATACCATCACTCACCATACCATTTACAGTAGCACCTGCTATTCCACCTGCTATTCCACCTGCTATTCCACCTGCTATTCCACCTGCTATTCCACCTGCTATTCCACCTGCTATTCCACCTATGGTAGAACCTACTATACCACTTAGAGTAACATCTGGAGTATTTAAAATTCTAACTAATCCTTTTATGCACTTATGTTTCTCTTCTTTATTTAATCTTTCATTCCTGCACCATAAATAAAAGTTTCTTAATAAAAAGAGATAAGGAAGAGAAAGAATAAAGATAAGCATTATAAGAAGAAAAATAGAAGTATCTTGCTTAATGTTATCAATATAACCATAATAAAAAAAAAGAGCTATTATAGGTGCAAATACCATATAGCCAAGATGAAAGATACTTTCTATATCCCTTTTATAAATATGAGCATTAATTGCCAAAGGTAAAGGAAATAGACAAGGAAAGATGAATAAAGAAATAAAAATTATATCATTGATAGAGATGTTTTCAAAAACAAGAATCAATACTGCAAAAAATGACGCTATAAGTAGATAAAATAATGAAGCAATAGAGCTTATGATATTAGCTATGGTTATAAATGTATCTTTTTTTATAGGTTTTTTAGTCACCATTGTTTAATCCTTTAATTGAATTTTGATGATTTTCTTCAGATATATTTTTTATTAAAGCATTTTCAATAGTTTGTTTTATCTGAAAAGCTTCATTTTGGTAATATGTTTCAAAGGGGTGGTATTTGTTAAAACGATCTTTGGTAGTATTAATTATACGAATTCCACCCACTCCCATACTAATAAATCCACTTCCACCTTTAAGATAATCCATAACTCCACTTGTAACAGCATCTAAAGCAGCATCTTTTGGATTTGCCACTGGATCCTTACTATCATTCACCTGCCTTACCAACTCCGCTCCTACACTAGAAGTAGATTCCCTTAAATTACTCTCTGATTTAGGAGAACCAACAGAGATAAGCTTATACTTAGTCTTAGTATTAGTAATAGCATTAATACGATTAGCTTTATAAATATCCTCATTCCCTGCACTATGAGTAATGACAACAGAATCTCTAGGAAGTTTTTGTAACATATGAGCATTTAAAGAATCTTTTAAAGTGAAATAATTAGGAGTCCATTCTAAAACATCATCTGTCAGCCTAACTACTTTTTTAGGTAATACTGCATTAATAGCACTATCAAGTCTTTTTGTAATAGCTCCACTACCAAAATATTTTTGTAAAACCTTTCCCTCTCCTGTTGCATTATTCATTAACCCCACTTGTCTATCTAAAAAATCTCTTTGTATAAGATTAGCACTATTCCTTGCATCTTCTAAAGTATTCTCCATTCCATTTATAAATACAATACTTGTATTTGCATTAATATTTTCATAACTCATATCTGTCCTCCTCCTTAAAGTTTCAAAGTCTTTGGGATTATTTAAATTTAAATCCTTATTAGTAAAGTTTTGAGTAATAGGAATGTTATAAATAATTGTCCCATTATCTCTATATGCGGGATAAAGAAGTTTAGTCCCTAACTCATCTTTATTGGGGAAGTATTGACTTGAAAGCACTGCATATTCACCATCTGTTAATTCTACTATTTTCCCATCATTTACCCTATCCATAGCAACAAGCTTACCATCATAATGCAATTCCCTATTATATCTCTCTGCACTCTCACTTAAAGCACTCCCTAAAGCCATAAGAGAATTCCCCCCTAATAATCCCCCTACTACTCCCCCATAGACTTTAGAGATTAAAACCTCTCTTTCTTTATGCTCTATTGGATTCCCCCTTAAAGGAGCAATACTCTCATATATCCCAGAGATTAAAGCCCCTTTAAAAAAGTTTTCCTTATTTAAAGCAGCCATTACTCCCCCAACACCACTATGAAGCACTACCTTACCTAATCCCCCCTCTTTAAAAAGACTATTCCCCTCTATACTTTGTATCTGTGCTATATCCCCTACACCTTTATAAAGACTATTACCTAAAGCCAATAAAGAATGCCCTAAAAGAGATTCTTTAAAACTCTCTTTATACACTAATGTATCAACACTAGCATTTAAAACAATCTCTCTAAGAGGTAGAGTCTCTATCCCTTCAACCAAAGAAAGATTAAGAGGAAGTAATCCTATCCCTCCTTTTAATCCTCCCCCTAGAGTATCTTTAGTAAAACTCCTAAAAGATAAAGCATTTTTAGAATCTAATAGCTTATTACTCACTTGAAAAACCCCACTACCTAAAGCACCTTGCATAGAACCTTTAGCAACACTAGAGACAAAGGTAGAATGAATAGGTAGATTAATCCCAGCACTTACATAAGCTAAAGCAGCTTCTAAGAGTAGATGACTTAAAGGAGTAAGAGATTTACTCCTCTCACTCCATTGCTTATTCTCCAAAAGTGCTTTAGAAAAGATAATAGAAGAATCTAAAGCTAAAGGCATTTCAGAAGAGATTATTAAAGGAGTATGATTATCTTTAGCCTTAAGGCTTTCTTGAGTTTTATTATTGAATCCTTTACTTAACTCTTGAACATCTTGATTTAACCCTTTAGTTGTATTATCCCCTAACTCTTTATTATTACTGCTTAACTCTCCTAAGCCTACTCTAACCTTACTCTCTTTATCTTTTGCTATAAAATTACTCCTATTACTTAACTCTTGAACTTCTTTACTTAACTCCCTACCATTTAACACAAAGCTATTACTAAAGCTAAGGGTAGAGGGCATAGCTACTTCTTTTATAAATCCCTCCTTAGTATTCTTAGCTAAAAGAAAAGAAGAAGCATTAGAACTAAAAGAACTTTTATATTCCCTATTTTTTAAAGAAATTAAGGCTAAAGCTTGAGTATTAATATTTACATTTCTAGCCTTTATATGAGAAGCTTTAATAGTAGTGCTTAAAGTATTAATACTTAAATCTTTAGATTCTATAAAAGAGGGAGTTAGAGAAACTCTCTCTAAACTCTCTTGCATAAAGCTAGGGGATAATAAAGTTCCTTTACTCCATTCTTTAGTCTCTATACTCTCTAACACTAAAGGCTTAATCTCTAAAGTCTTAGCCCCTAAAGATATTCTCTTAGCATTAAGTCTAACACCCTCTAAGACTAAAGAGGATAAAGCCTTATAAGAAAGATTAGCATCACTATTGACTAAAGCATATTGTGCTTGCTCTTTTAAAGAAGTTTCTTTAAACTCTCTCTTAGAAAGCCCAAAGAAAGTAGAGGAGCTTTTAGAATGATAAGACTTAATAGTATCTTTAACCCCTGCTTGGAGAATATTAGCCCCCTCTAAAGTAATAGAGGGTGTAGCCTTTAAATCTACTCCATAAAGGATTAAATCCTCTTTAGCCCTTAAAGCAATATTAGCTCCCTCTAAGGTATTCTTACTAGAAGTGCTCTTTTCATAAAAGCTTATTTCTTGTGTGCTTTTAAAGGTTCCTTTATGCTTTGTTTTAATCTCTAAACTCTCTATATTCCTACCTGGTAGTAAATAAAGATTCTTAGCTCCTAAGATTAAATCCCCTTGAGCGGAGAAACTAGAGCCTATACTCTTTATATCTCCTTGAGAGAATATAACCATATCCTTAGCTTCTAAAGTATTTCCCTTATGATTACTAACTACACTTAAAAAGCTATTATCTCCTGCTCCTCTTTGGATAGACCTAGAGCTATTATCCCCTAAAAGAGAAATATCCTCTGCTGCAATAAAAAGAGAATCTTTAGCCTTAAACAAAGAAGCCCTAGAGCTAAAGTCTTGAGCTTTAATAAAGATATTCCTGCCCTCCATAGAAGCCTTATCTTTTAAAAGAGTGTTTTGATAAAAGGTATTGGCATTATCTCTATAAAGATTACCCTTTAAGAATTTGCTTTGGTTAAGGAAGTCTTGAGTGCTAATACTAAGATTCTCTCCTGCTTTTAACTCTCCCCCTATGTTTTTAAAGCTTTGGGTATTAACTAAAAGATTCTCTCTAGCTTCAATCTTTGCTTCATTAAAGTTAGATTCTTGGATAAAACCTTGTAAGGAAGCAAAGAGATTGTTTGCTTTAATTACTCCTTGATTATTAAGGGTATTAGCTTCTAAGGTTAAATCCCCTTTAGCCTCTATAATAGCAGAAGCCTCTAAAGGAGCCTTAGCTAAATAAAGCTTAGGCACTAAAACTTCTTGTATTTTCCCATCTGGAGTTTGTATGCTTTCTAGCTCATACCATAGAATATCTTTCTCTAAAGCCTCTCTTTGTTCTTGAATTAAAGGAATCCCTGCTATTAAACCTAAACGCTCTTGTTCTAAAAGAGCATTTTCTAAAAGACTTTGTTTTAAAGAACTAAAATTCCTATTCCCTAGATATTGCTTAGGACTTTGGTGAATACTTTGAGTAATAAGAATCTTTTCAAAAGCATTATCCCCTAAGAATTTCATCTTAGGGTCAAAGCCTAGTTTATTTAAGAAATAATCACTAGAGAGCAACATAGAAGTATTGGTATAAAGTGGATTAGATTCTATAGGAGCTTTTAGGGTAGTAGAAGCTAAAGCTTCAGAAGAAGTCTTAATCCCTACATTATTAACATTAGGGGTAACATTAATATCATTATAAAACTCTGCAATAGTAGGATTAAGCGTTAAAAGAGGAGAATCTTTATTAGTATTTAAAGTAAAAAGTGAGTTATTTAAAGCAGAGAAATTAAGGCTATAAGTAGTAGGAGTAGGGGTTGATTTTCTACCTTTAGAAAATAAAGCATTATTTGGAGCAGGGATTAGGAAGTTTAAAAGGGGATTTAGAGCTATTAAGGGCGTAGATTTACTAAATTGAGTATTTTTACGATTTTCTAAAATCTCTCCATTCCCAATCTTCCTAGCTTTAATATTAGCTTTACCCCCTACAAGTATAGAAGTTTGAGAGGCTGAATAAAAGAGTTGATTTGTGCTTCCTTGAGTGCTTGCAGTTGCACTATCCCAACCCCAAGGTCTCAATTTTCCGCGTTTCTTACTATACCTAAAGGGATGATTAAGGATAAAATCTACCTTAGCATATTGAGGAGTTTTAGCATTGTTTAAAACATTAGTCGTTATTTGTAAATCCTTACCTACTAAAATATCCGCTTCTTGGTTTAAAATCTCTTTAGCTTGAATATTAAGATTCCCTTTAACCTCTAAAAGAGCTTTGAAGCTTGGTTCATTAGAGGTGATGAGTTCAGAGCCTGCAATATATTCTGGAGGGCTATTATCCCAAGTGCCATTTTTGTGTGAAGTCCTTTGAGCATCAAGAGAGGCTCTAGGCTCTATTAAATCTTTTTTTGGAATATCCTCTAAAATAAGGGCGCTCTTATCCGCATTTACCCACTTTTGCGAATAGGTTTTATTAGCAATTCCTTGATTTTTTAAAGTTTGTAGTTTCAAAGAAGCATTTTGATTAAAAGTTATTTTTCCTGCCTTATTTTCTAAAGTATTAAGGGTTGCATTAAGATTCTCTCCCCTAATCTCTCCCTCATTTTTAAAGCTATGGGCTTGTAAGGATAGAGTGGCATTATTAAAGAGTGTAGCATCTTTAGCATTATTAAGTGTATGGGTGTTTAAGGTAGTATTACCCCTAAAGCCCAAGAAAGATTGATTAAGAATATTTTGTGCTTGGATAGTAGCATTTCCTCCTGCTAGGATTAGGGTAGGGGTATTAGAAAATAGGGAGGTTGTATAGTTACTTTTATATTCTGGAGCTAGGGTTTTAGTGAGGGTGTAGTTATAAGCCCAAGCATATCCTCTTGATCCCCTTCTTAATCCCCTTCTTATCCCCCCTAATCTTTCATTGCTTACTTTCCCTTCTTTTAAGGCTTCTTGTTTTAGAGTTTCTGGTTTTAAGCCACCATTTAAAGGGATTCTCCTATGCTCTACTACTTCATAATCCCTCCCATAAATCACTTTGAGTTTAAGAGGTATAAAAGCCCTTATGTTTTGTAAGCTTTGGGTGGTGATGTTTAGATTTTTACTCGCTATAATCTCTGCTTCTTGGTTTAAAATCTCTTTAGCTTTTATAGTGAAATTACCTCCTGCTTTAAGAGAGGCTTTGTGAGTTTTAAGGCTAGAGTTAGGAATTTCTACATTTTTAACATAAGGGCTACTAATCCATTGCCCTTGGGGTTTGCTAAAATGCTTATAGAGATTTTGAAAGTCTTTATCTAAAGTCTTTAAAAAAATATCTTTAGTCGCAATAGCGGGGGACTTTTTGAGATTATCCTGCGGATAATACCACCTTGTCGTATAAGAATTTTGCGTGATACTTCCTTGGTTATTTAGGGTATTAGCAACAAGCGTGAAGTCTTGCAGAGATTGGATAGAGGCTGAAAGGTTTTGAGTTGTTATCATTTGAGTTTTATCCCCTATTGCATTGTTTTATCATTTTGATATTGGTTATTTAATGTATGATATGCCTATGAAAAACACAATAGCACTTACAATAAAATTTACAATAAATTTTACAATAAAATCTTTGGTGGCATTTGTAATGGCACATACAAAACCTATACAATTTATAATAATACATACAACACTTACAACAGCACTTGTTATAGCATCTACAACACTTACAATAGCCCATGTCCCACCTATAAAAGTGCCTAAAATCATACCTATATTGGCACCTATAACACCTAATTTATAAGGAGTCGTAGTATTTATAATTTTTGCGAAACCTGCAATGGCTCCTACAATGGCAATGATGATAGCACCCAATATAGCACCTACAATAGCATATTTAATAGCACCCAATATAGCACCCAATATAGCACCCAATATAGCATATTCAATGAGAGCGTTAAACTTTTTATCTAAGTTACTTATTTCTTTATATTTTTCCTTGCTATTTATAATTTCTAATGAGTATTCTTTTTGTTTCAATTTTTTATCTCTATACCACAAATAACAATTTCTTAACACAAACAAAAGAGGAATAAAGAATATAAAGATAATCATTATAAAAAAAACAATCGAGTCAATGTCTTTAGTAGCAGTATCATAACCATAACAAAGAAAAAGAAGCAACATTGGTGCAAATATTATATAAAGCAAATGAAAATATTTTTCTGTATTTCTTTTGTTGATATGGGCATTAATAGTAAGGGGCAAAGGAGAGAAACAGACAATATAGAGCATTAAATGAGAAAAAATAATATCATTAATACGATAAGTATTCAAGAATTTAGGAATGCCCACCAAAAATATTGTTGTCAATCCATAACAAAATATAGCAATAATACTTATGGTATAGGCAATAACTATAAATGAATCTTTTTTTGCATAATCTCTCTCTCTACTCCTTACCATTGCTGAACACTCCCCTTTTTATTACTTTCTTTTATAGCATCTTCAATGATTATTTTTTGAATAGTTTGTTGCAGTTGAAATTTTGGATTATTGTAATAGGATTCAAAGGGGTGGTATTTTTTTAAATCAAGATACATAGCAAATGCAGTAGCAGCTGGAACTAAACCAAATGATACAACATTTCCAAAATAAACTCTTGATAACATGGAAGGAAGTACAACATTTTTCCAATACCCACTCTCCCCACTATTTAAAATCCCTGCCACCGGATCATAAGGATGATTCACCTGCCTTACCAACTCTGCTCCTACTGCATTAGTGGATTCCCTTAATTCACTCTCTGCTATTGGAGAACCAATAGAGATAAGCTTATACTTAGTCTTAGTATTTGTAGTAGCATTAAGAAAATTAGCGTTATTAATATCTTTATTGGCTGCACTATGAGCGGTATAAATAGTATTAGGTGAAAGTTTTTGTATTTGATTGGCTATTATAAAATCTGTTACACTTAAAGTATTAGGATTATATTCTAAAACATCATTAATAAATCCCCTTGTTGCATTATTCACTATTCCTACTTGTCTATTTAAAAACCCCCTTTGTATAAGATTAGCACTATTCCTTGCATCTTGGAGAGTATTGTGTATTCCATTAGCAAAGACAATATTTGTCTTTGCATTAATATTTTCAAAATTAACACCCCCTTTTTGACTTAAAGCTTTAAAATCCCCCTCCCTATTCAAATCCAAAGTTTCTTTTACATACCTTGTATCTTTAATGAAATCTTTTAACTCCTCTATCATAGAACCTTTGAATACATAGACATCTTTACCATAAGCATTATCTTTAGTAATACCATATAATCCCATCTTAGCATATTCCTCTATCTTTTCTAACCCCTCTTGTGTTAATTCAATACCCACTCCATTATTAATTGTATCTACAATCATTATCTTATTCCCATAATGCATCATTGCATTATTTCTTAAAGCACTCTCACTTAAAGCACTCCCTAAAGCCATAAGAGAATTCCCCCCTAATAATCCCCCTACTACTCCCCCATAGACTTTAGAGATTAAAACCTCTCTTTCTTTATGCTCTATTGGATTCCCCCTTAAAGGAGCAATACTCTCATATATCCCAGAGATTAAAGCCCCTTTAAAAAAGTTTTCCTTATTTAAAGCAGCCATTACTCCCCCAACACCACTATGAAGCACTACCTTACCTAATCCCCCCTCTTTAAAAAGACTATTCCCCTCTATACTTTGTATCTGTGCTATATCCCCTACACCTTTATAAAGACTATTACCTAAAGCCAATAAAGAATGCCCTAAAAGAGATTCTTTAAAACTCTCTTTATACACTAATGTATCAACACTAGCATTTAAAACAATCTCTCTAAGAGGTAGAGTCTCTATCCCTTCAACCAAAGAAAGATTAAGAGGAAGTAATCCTATCCCTCCTTTTAATCCTCCCCCTAGTGTATCTTTAGTAAAACTCCTAAAAGATAAAGCATTTTTAGAATCTAATAGCTTATTACTCACTTGAAAAACCCCACTACCTAAAGCACCTTGCATAGAACCTTTAGCAACACTAGAGACAAAGGTAGAATGAATAGGTAGATTAATCCCAGCACTTACATAAGCTAAAGCAGCTTCTAAGAGTAGATGACTTAAAGGAGTAAGAGATTTACTCCTCTCACTCCATTGCTTATTCTCCAAAAGTGCTTTAGAAAAGATAATAGAAGAATCTAAAGCTAAAGGCATTTCAGAAGAGATTATTAAAGGAGTATGATTATCTTTAGCCTTAAGGCTTTCTTGAGTTTTATTATTGAATCCTTTACTTAACTCTTGAACATCTTGATTTAACCCTTTAGTTGTATTATCCCCTAACTCTTTATTATTACTGCTTAACTCTCCTAAGCCTACTCTAACCTTACTCTCTTTATCTTTTGCTATAAAATTACTCCTATTACTTAACTCTTGAACTTCTTTACTTAACTCCCTACCATTTAACACAAAGCTATTACTAAAGCTAAGGGTAGAGGGCATAGCTACTTCTTTTATAAATCCCTCCTTAGTATTCTTAGCTAAAAGAAAAGAAGAAGCATTAGAACTAAAAGAACTTTTATATTCCCTATTTTTTAAAGAAATTAAGGCTAAAGCTTGAGTATTAATATTTACATTTCTAGCCTTTATATGAGAAGCTTTAATAGTAGTGCTTAAAGTATTAATACTTAAATCTTTAGATTCTATAAAAGAGGGAGTTAGAGAAACTCTCTCTAAACTCTCTTGCATAAAGCTAGGGGATAATAAAGTTCCTTTACTCCATTCTTTAGTCTCTATACTCTCTAACACTAAAGGCTTAATCTCTAAAGTCTTAGCCCCTAAAGATATTCTCTTAGCATTAAGTCTAACACCCTCTAAGACTAAAGAGGATAAAGCCTTATAAGAAAGATTAGCATCACTATTGACTAAAGCATATTGTGCTTGCTCTTTTAAAGAAGTTTCTTTAAACTCTCTCTTAGAAAGCCCAAAGAAAGTAGAGGAGCTTTTAGAATGATAAGACTTAATAGTATCTTTAACCCCTGCTTGGAGAATATTAGCCCCCTCTAAAGTAATAGAGGGTGTAGCCTTTAAATCTACTCCATAAAGGATTAAATCCTCTTTAGCCCTTAAAGCAATATTAGCTCCCTCTAAGGTATTCTTACTAGAAGTGCTCTTTTCATAAAAGCTTATTTCTTGTGTGCTTTTAAAGGTTCCTTTATGCTTTGTTTTAATCTCTAAACTCTCTATATTCCTACCTGGTAGTAAATAAAGATTCTTAGCTCCTAAGATTAAATCCCCTTGAGCGGAGAAACTAGAGCCTATACTCTTTATATCTCCTTGAGAGAATATAACCATATCCTTAGCTTCTAAAGTATTTCCCTTATGATTACTAACTACACTTAAAAAGCTATTATCTCCTGCTCCTCTTTGGATAGACCTAGAGCTATTATCCCCTAAAAGAGAAATATCCTCTGCTGCAATAAAAAGAGAATCTTTAGCCTTAAACAAAGAAGCCCTAGAGCTAAAGTCTTGAGCTTTAATAAAGATATTCCTGCCCTCCATAGAAGCCTTATCTTTTAAAAGAGTGTTTTGATAAAAGGTATTGGCATTATCTCTATAAAGATTACCCTTTAAGAATTTGCTTTGGTTAAGGAAGTCTTGAGTGCTAATACTAAGATTCTCTCCTGCTTTTAACTCTCCCCCTATGTTTTTAAAGCTTTGGGTATTAACTAAAAGATTCTCTCTAGCTTCAATCTTTGCTTCATTAAAGTTAGATTCTTGGATAAAACCTTGTAAGGAAGCAAAGAGATTGTTTGCTTTAATTACTCCTTGATTATTAAGGGTATTAGCTTCTAAGGTTAAATCCCCTTTAGCCTCTATAATAGCAGAAGCCTCTAAAGGAGCCTTAGCTAAATAAAGCTTAGGCACTAAAACTTCTTGTATTTTCCCATCTGGAGTTTGTATGCTTTCTAGCTCATACCATAGAATATCTTTCTCTAAAGCCTCTCTTTGTTCTTGAATTAAAGGAATCCCTGCTATTAAACCTAAACGCTCTTGTTCTAAAAGAGCATTTTCTAAAAGACTTTGTTTTAAAGAACTAAAATTCCTATTCCCTAGATATTGCTTAGGACTTTGGTGAATACTTTGAGTAATAAGAATCTTTTCAAAAGCATTATCCCCTAAGAATTTCATCTTAGGGTCAAAGCCTAGTTTATTTAAGAAATAATCACTAGAGAGCAACATAGAAGTATTGGTATAAAGTGGATTAGATTCTATAGGAGCTTTTAGGGTAGTAGAAGCTAAAGCTTCAGAAGAAGTCTTAATCCCTACATTATTAACATTAGGGGTAACATTAATATCATTATAAAACTCTGCAATAGTAGGATTAAGCGTTAAAAGAGGAGAATCTTTATTAGTATTTAAAGTAAAAAGTGAGTTATTTAAAGCAGAGAAATTAAGGCTATAAGTAGTAGGAGTAGGGGTTGATTTTCTACCTTTAGAAAATAAAGCATTATTTGGAGCAGGGATTAGGAAGTTTAAAAGGGGATTTAGAGCTATTAAGGGCGTAGATTTACTAAATTGAGTATTTTTACGATTTTCTAAAATCTCTCCATTCCCAATCTTCCTAGCTTTAATATTAGCTTTACCCCCTACAAGTATAGAAGTTTGAGAGGCTGAATAAAAGAGTTGATTTGTGCTTCCTTGAGTGCTTGCAGTTGCACTATCCCAACCCCAAGGTCTCAATTTTCCGCGTTTCTTACTATACCTAAAGGGATGATTAAGGATAAAATCTACCTTAGCATATTGAGGAGTTTTAGCATTGTTTAAAACATTAGTCGTTATTTGTAAATCCTTACCTACTAAAATATCCGCTTCTTGGTTTAAAATCTCTTTAGCTTGAATATTAAGATTCCCTTTAACCTCTAAAAGAGCTTTGAAGCTTGGTTCATTAGAGGTGATGAGTTCAGAGCCTGCAATATATTCTGGAGGGCTATTATCCCAAGTGCCATTTTTGTGTGAAGTCCTTTGAGCATCAAGAGAGGCTCTAGGCTCTATTAAATCTTTTTCTGGAATATCCTCTAAAATAAGGGCGCTCTTATCCGCATTTACCCACTTTTGCGAATAGGTTTTATTAGCAATTCCTTGATTTTTTAAAGTTTGTAGTTTCAAAGAAGCATTTTGATTAAAAGTTATTTTTCCTGCCTTATTTTCTAAAGTATTAAGGGTTGCATTAAGATTCTCTCCCCTAATCTCTCCCTCATTTTTAAAGCTATGGGCTTGTAAGGATAGAGTGGCATTATTAAAGAGTGTAGCATCTTTAGCATTATTAAGTGTATGGGTGTTTAAGGTAGTATTACCCCTAAAGCCCAAGAAAGATTGATTAAGAATATTTTGTGCTTGGATAGTAGCATTTCCTCCTGCTAGGATTAGGGTAGGGGTATTAGAAAATAGGGAGGTTGTATAGTTACTTTTATATTCTGGAGCTAGGGTTTTAGTGAGGGTGTAGTTATAAGCCCAAGCATATCCTCTTGATCCCCTTCTTAATCCCCTTCTTATCCCCCCTAATCTTTCATTGCTTACTTTCCCTTCTTTTAAGGCTTCTTGTTTTAGAGTTTCTGGTTTTAAGCCACCATTTAAAGGGATTCTCCTATGCTCTACTACTTCATAATCCCTCCCATAAATCACTTTGAGTTTAAGAGGTATAAAAGCCCTTATGTTTTGTAAGCTTTGGGTGGTGATGTTTAGATTTTTACTCGCTATAATCTCTGCTTCTTGGTTTAAAATCTCTTTAGCTTTTATAGTGAAATTACCTCCTGCTTTAAGAGAGGCTTTGTGAGTTTTAAGGCTAGAGTTAGGAATTTCTACATTTTTAACATAAGGGCTACTAATCCATTGCCCTTGGGGTTTGCTAAAATGCTTATAAAGATTTTGAAAGTCTTTATCTAAAGTCTTTAAAAAAATATCTTTAGTCGCAATAGCGGGGGACTTTTTGAGATTATCCTGCGGATAATACCACCTTGTCGTATAAGAATCTTGTGTGATACTTCCTTGATTATTTAGGGTATTAGCAACAAGTGTGAAGTCTTGCAGGGATTGGATAGAGGCTGAAAGGTTATCAAGCCTATGGGTGTGGATATTTAAAGAATTAGCAAGAATCTCCCCTTGATTATGCAAGGATTGGTTTTTTAATTGCAGATCCCCTAGGCTTAAAAGTCTTGCATTTTTGGCATTATTAAAAGTTTTACTCTCTAAAGTAGAATCTTCTCTTAAAGCTATTAAAGAGCTATTAATAACCTTATTAGCTTGTAAATGCAGGGAGTTTGCAGAAAAGTTTTTAGTATTATGAAAATCCCCTTTAAGGTTTATAAAGACATTAGAAGGGGTATTAAAGGCTTTAGAGAGTGTTAGATTATTAGCCTCTAAGGATAAAGAATCTTCTACTAAAATCTCTCCATCTTTGAAGTTATAATCTTTAAGCTGTGCTTTAAAAGTATTTGCAGTAATGTTTCCTTGATTGTTTAAATCTTGCGTATTAAGCACTAAATCTTGAGTTAAAATCCCCCCTGTATTTTCTAAGCTATGAGTTTGGATATTAAGATTAGAGACTCTAAGCTCTCCTGTATTGTTTAAATCATTACTTTGCATATTAAGATTAGAAGCTAGGAGATTCCCATTATTATTTAAAGTTTGGGTTGTAAGGTTAAATGTGTTAGCTTCTAAAGCATTGGTATTATTTAAAGTGTTAGTTTGTATCAAAAGTGTATTACTTAAAAGTGTGCCATTATTATTTAAGCTTTTTGTAAAAATATCTGCCCTCTCGCTCCTAAAATCTCCATAGTTATTAAAATCTTGCGTATTAAGCACTAAATTTTTACTCAAAAATTCTGAAGCATTGCTAAGATTATTAAAGCTAGTAGTCATTATATTGACATTCTCCCCTTGAAAACTTCCATAGTTATTAAAACCTTGCGTATTAAGCACTAAATCTTGAGTTAAAATCCCCCCTGTATTTTCTAAAGCTTGAGTATTAAGACTAAAGGTGTGTCCTTTAATATCCCCACC
Source organism: Helicobacter apodemus (assembly GCF_003097575.1). Taxonomy (NCBI): domain Bacteria; kingdom Pseudomonadati; phylum Campylobacterota; class Epsilonproteobacteria; order Campylobacterales; family Helicobacteraceae; genus Helicobacter; species Helicobacter apodemus. Next base: position 37,102 of record NZ_CP021886.1, read on the forward strand.
ATTATTAAAGCTATTACTTTGGATATTAAGATTAGAGACTCTAAGCTCTCCTGCATTGTTTAAATCATTACTTTGCATATTAAGATTAGAAGCTAGGAGATTCCCATTATTATTTAAAGTTTGGGTTGTAAGGTTAAATGTGTTAGCTTCTAAAGCATTGGTATTATTTAAAGTGTTAGTTTGTATCAAAAGTGTATTACTTAAAAGTGTGCCATTATTATTTAAGCTTTTTGTAAAAATATCTGCCCTCTCACTCCTAAAATCTCCATAGTTATTAAAATCTTGCGTATTAAGCACTAAATCTTGAGTTAAAATCCCCCTGTATTTTCTAAGCTATGAGTTTGGATATTAAGATTAGAGACTCTAAGCTCTCCAGTGTTTTTAAAGGCGTTTGTGAGGGTTGTGAAATCTTTAAAATGCAGTTTTGCGGTGCTTTCTAAAGTAGGGCTTTTGATAGAGAGTTTTTGTGCTTGGGCTTTTGTTGTCAAAGTAACTTTGTCTAAAGACTCTAAAGCAATGTTTTCTTTAGCTAACATTTCTTTGATGATAATCTCTCCTTTAGCATTGATACTTAAAGAATCCGCATTAGCATAAAGCCCACCTTCAGATTTTACCCCTACTCCCTCTTTGTTAGCAATAATAGTGATTTTTCCAGCATACAAAGAGCCAAGCATTCTAGCATCAAAGCCAAAGGAGGGGTTAGAATCTTTAAAGCCCTCTATGTTAAAGACTACTTCTTTCCCTCCATATAAAGGTGCGTTTAAATGAGCTACTTGCGTGATGAATTCTGCTTTATTGAGTGTGCTTAAATCTGCCCCTAAGCCATCAATTTCTATTTTAGAATCATAGAGAGGATGTGAGGAGTTTTCCGTAGTGTTTAAAAGGAGATTATGGGTATTAATAAAACCTGCACCATTTAAATAAATCCCATTAGGATTGCTTAAGATTAAATCCGCCTTGCCTCCTGCAATTTCTAAATAACCTAAAAGTGAGCTTTTAGTATTTCCCGAAACTTCAAGCAGAATTTCTTTTGCTAAGGGAGCATTGGGGGCATAATTAGGGTTTGGAGGGATCATTCCTCCAAGCTTAGAGTTAATTAGGGTATTACTATTATTTAAAATAGCCCCTTTTTTATCGACATTAAAATGTTTAAAAACATTATGGGATTGTAAGTTTTTATCAGGAGTGCTTAGATTGATTAAATCCACACCATTATTTGTCTTATCTAAGGATAAAGAGGGGGATTTTTCTCTATCAACTATTTGGTTGGGGGAGGGTTGTGCGGCATAAGTAGAAGCGATAGGGAGTATAAGGGATAATAAAAGGGATAAAAAGGGTTTAGGCTTAGAGGCTTTAGCTAAGGGCTGTATAGGTAGTTTAAGGGTTAAAGGTTTTTGGGAGAGCAACAATGGCATTTGGATTTTTAAGGTTTTAGCGGGTGCTATGGCTTGTGTTATTTTTTTAAAAACCTGATAATTGCAAACATTACCCATTATCTCCCCCTTAATTTGTTCCTTATATTAAAACTTTCCTTTTTTAAATTCTTTTATTTTGCCCTTATCCTAAAGTTCATTCTTTTTTGAGTATTAATAGCGATTTAGTGTTGATTTGTTAGGTATATTTATATTGAAAATATTATTAAAATTTTCTTTTTTTGAGAATCTTTTTTATTAAGGATAATGAAGGGAGATTTTTAAAAATTCTTTAGATTCTAAGCATTAGGGCTTTGAAAATATAAGCTATAAAGTTACTAAAAGTTACATATGCTTAAACAATCCCTTTTAAAAATTCCAAGTTATGCTTGTATAAATTTCTTTGCCATTAACTAAAAGTGTTTTAGGGTATTTTAGGGCACGAGAGAAAGTTAGGGAGGCTTCTAGGGATTTATAAATTATTTTAGCTCCTACAGAGATTCCTTGTAATTCTCTTCCATAATCCTCTAAGCCATAAGAATTTTTTATGCGTCCTCTATCATAGGCTATAAAGGGTTTGATATGCTTAAGATTAATTCCTAATTCATTCCTTAAATAAAATCCTTTATCTCCTTGCAATCCATTATTTTGGAATCCTCTAATAGTCGTATCATCGCCAATATAGAGCTTTTCATTAGAATATAAAATATCTTTGGTGAATTGTCCGCTAAAATCTATCTTATAGTAATAAGTATTAAAGGGTTTATACCAACTAAGAGAATAAGAATATTTTAAAAATTTTGCTTCAGGTGTGCTAGGGGTGCGATACCATTCATTATCTTTATTGGCTTTAAAATGTTTCAATCCTTGATGTAAGCCCACACTAGCACTCATTAAGCCATTAGCAATCCTACCAAGATAAGAAGATTCCATAGAAATTACCGAAAGCCTCCTTGAGCTAAGGGTTAAGTGATAATTATCTAGCAAATTATCTATTTTCTTTAAAGCAAGATTAACTTTCAAATCAAGTTTTGCGCTTCCATCACGATAAAGGACTTTTGAGAGATAGAGGTTTTGGGTGGTGGAGTCTCCTTGTGCGGTATAGATTCTATTGAGGGCATAAAGCTCTTGTTTATAATGAGAGTTTTCATAGCTATAACCCAAATGATAATACCCAAAAGGAAAGGCAAGGGATAGAATATAGTTTTTAGCATTATTTTTTGTTTTTTTGGGATTAAGACGTTGTTGGTAGTAGAAAAGAAGCGATTCATTGAGCCCTAAGAAGTCTTTTGAATTTAAGGAGATTCTAGCTCTTGCTTTGCCAGTTGTGCTTTGTCCTAGATTGTTATAGTTAAGTTTACCCTCTAAGTCTAATTTTTTAGGAGTTTCAACATTAACAATGCTATATCCTAGTTTAGAGGAGGGATTAATAGAAATCTTTGCTAAATTAGAGAGATTATCCACACCTTGATCAATATCATAGATATTAAAATATTGATTTTTTCGTCTTGGAAAGGTAAGGGTGGATTTTAATAAGTTTTCTTTATCATTAAAAAGGTATTTATCGATTTTGCCCTCTAGCACCCTAAGGGTGAGTTTTGCTTGAGGGGAATTAGCTTGACTTAGATCAACTTTTATACGAGTATTAATATAGCCCTTATTGAGATAGAGATTTTCTAAGTGATGAATAGCTTTTTGCAAGGATTGTATATCCTTTAGAAGCTTGTATTGATTTCTCCATTTTTGCAAGACTTTGGGGGATAAAATAGTATTACCAATAATTGCTATTTCTTCTATGGGGTAGGCAAATTCTTGGTTTTGTAGAGGTGCTTTAGGAGAGGCTTTAAGCGTAGGGATAAAGGACTCCTCAAGCTTTTGGAGCTTTTCTTGCTCTATCCTCCTATTTTCACTTTGATTAAGACTGCTTAAGTTTGCCTCTAAGGCACTAACCCCTAGCCCAAAGAATAAATATAAAAGCTTTGGGGTATTAGAAACTAGAGACAAAAAACAAAGTTTCATTAATATTCCTTTGTTGTATCTTTAAAGAATGTATAATTTAGTGCATATTTTTTATTTTAGTGTTTTGAAAGTTTAGTATTTGTAATTTTCTTATTGTAAATTTGCTTAAAATTTATTAAAAATTATCTAATGGAATATGAGCTTGAATAGTTTGTTGCAGTTGAAATTCTGGATTTTCAAAATGAGATTCAAAAGAGTGGTATTTTTTGAATAATATTATGTTAATACCAATTCCACTAAGAACACTTACGCTCATACCTATAATTCCACAAACAAAGCATTTATAATACATTTATAGAAAATCTGGAAAACTTACAATAAACCTTGCTATAGCACCAACTATAGCACCAACTATAGCACCAACTATAGCACCAACTATAGCACCAACTATAGCACCAACTATAGCACCAACTATAGCACCAACTATAGCACCAACTATAGCACCAACTATAGCACATTGAATAAAGCCTAGAATCTTATCTAAGTTACTTGTTTTCTCATACTTCTCCTCATTATTTACTAAATCTTTAGAATGATTGACCTGTGTTGTAAATTCTCCTATTGCTTTAGTAGATTCTTCTAAATTTTTTTCTACTGCTTGTAATTTGTTTAATTTTTTATCCCTATACCATAAATAATAATTTTTCAACACAAACAAAAGAGGAATACAAAGAATAATTAAAGATACTTCCTTTAAGGGTATCATAAATAGATATATTAATAAAGGTGCAAATATCATATAAAGCAAATGAAAATATTTTTCTATATTTCTTTGATTAATATGAGCGTGAATGGTAAGAATCAAGGGGAGGATAAAATAAATAAAAATGAATGAATAAGAAATAATAATATCATAATAAGTGTTATTGCTAGAGGATGCCATAAGTCCAACAATTAATACTGTGATAAATCCATATATGCTTGTAGCAATAAAATATATAAGAGTAGTAATTTTTATAAATTTATCAGAGTTTTGTTTTTCATCAATCCATTTAGAAACAAGAACAGAGATAAATGAAAGACCTAATATTATAGATAATACAAACATAAAAAGGTAATTTAAGCCTTTAATAATTGACCTATCTGCACTATAATCAGCAAAGAAAGTAGAAACTATAAAAATCACTATAAAAAGAATTATTGAAGGAATACTAATACTTAAAACCCAATCTAATATCTGCCTATTGTTATAAAAATAAAGACCATAAAGTGTTGCAAAACAAAAGCTAATATATACCGCAAGAGAATTAGGGATTCCTATAAATAAAGCACTTGTAAATTGTGCCAATGTGTAGAGTGTTAGTATTGCATAAATGCTAATTGTTTTCATTACTTAATTCTTTTTGATTACTTTCTTTTATAGCATTTTCAAGCAATAGATTTTGAATAGTTTGCTGAAGTTGAAATTCGGGATTTTGGTAATAAGTTTTAAAGGAATGATAATTATATAAGTCATAACTAACAACCGCAAGTGGATTTATTAAAAACCCGAAAATATTTGGATGAAACTTTGGCGTAAATTTTGCTATCCCTTGTCTCCCTATCATAGAGGCTATCAGCATACTTGTGCCATACTCCCACATATCTTTCTTGCTTCCAATTGCCCTCACCGGATCATAAGGATGATTCACCTGCCTTACCAACTCCGCCCCTACTGCATTAGTAGATTCCCTTAATTCACTCTCTGCTATTGGAGAGCCAACAAATAAATAAAAAAGCATAGTAATAATATTTTTATTAGCAATCATTATTTATTTTTCTCTTTTTTAATAAAAATATATGTAGCCCAATGATTAAGAGTAAAGGAATGCAAGAAGAAATAAATAGAATGGAAAATATAATAATAAATAAACTTATTGTAAGCATATCAGACACCATCCCCCATAAAGTGAAATAAAAGTAATGCAAGCATTATATAAAAACATACAGTAAGACTATTTAGGGCAATGATGATTCCTATAAACATATCCAACATTTGTTTTTTATAAAAATAATAAAGAGTGCAAAAACCGATAAATAAATATCCAAGCATATGAAGCATATGAGCCACTAATAGAGATTCCATATTTGTAAATTTTCCAATTATCAATACTATGTTAGCAAAAGTATTTGAGACAAAAAAAGCAAATGTTACCAAAGATTGTCCAAAAGTATATAACAATATCGGTATTGCATAATCTCTAATTCTTACCATTGCTTAATTCTTTTTCACTATTTTCTTTCATTGCATTTTCACGCATTATATTTTCAATTATGTTTTTAATTCCATAATTCCTTAAATACATTTCATAGCCGTGAGTATTCTCTAGGTATCTTGTTACAAAATTATTACTCTCGCTTCTAAAAGTATTCGGATAAGGAGGTTCGGAAGTCTCTGTATTCCAATTGACGGATTGAATTATAAAATCATATGGATGATTCACCTGCCCTACAAACTCTCCTCCTACTGCATTAATAGAATCCCTTAAAGGATTCTCTGATACTGGAGAACCAAGAGAGAGAAGATAATAATTGGTTATAAGTCCTTTATGAGCATTCAAGCGATTTGCTTTATAAATATCTTTATTTCCTGCACTATGAGCTAGAATAAAGCTAAAGATCAAGAAATAGTTGAGTTTAGGTTTCATTAAATAAATGCTAATTCTTTTCATAACCTAATCCTTATCCTCTCTGATAGCTTGTTTTCTTTTATAATCTCTATACCATAAATAATAATTTTTCAACACAAACAAAAGAGGAATACAAAGAATAATTAAAGATACTTCCTTTGAGGGTATCATAAATAGATCAAGTAATATTGGTGCAAACACCATATAAAGCAAATGAAAATATTTTTCTATATTTCTTTGATTAATATGAGCGTGAATGGTAAGGGGTAGGGGGAGGAGAAAGAGAATGGAAGTGGATAAGATATCAGGATAGGGATTGTTACCACTTATTGCAATAGCAATGAGTGATGTAAGTTCATAAATAATTATAATGATAATATATACAACAATGGCAGTCTTTACAAACCAATCTAGGATTTGTTGTTCAGACAACCAATAAAAAAGATAGATAGTAGCTATTGGTGGGCAAATGAGTGCAACTAAAAAATAAAACGCTTTTAAATGAGAATCTAATTTATCAGAAATATAATCTAAAGAAAAAAGAGGGGCTAGAAATACTACTAATGAAGTAATGATAATGGATAAAATCCTATACAACACATATCTTTTGTTAAAAAAATAAAAAAAGCAAAAGACTGCCAAAAGAACACTAAGTGATACTATAAAAGTATCCGAAAGTATAGATAAGAAGCTTGAAATTTGAATCAATGCATAGAATGGTATAACAACTAGATAATTTCTACTCTTTATCATCACCTAATCCTTTTTCTTTTACTTCTTTCATTGCATCTTGCATTAATAATCTTTGAATTGTTTGTTGCAGTTGAAATTCTGGATTATTGTAATAGGATTTAAAGGGGTGGTATTTTTTTAAATGCTGATATTCAACATGATGAATTATTATTCCTCTTGTATTTTCAGAAGTTGGTGTTGTGTATCCTCTAGGGTATATTTGTTCCACATATTCGCCAAGATCTTTGCTATACCTCTCCCTCTCCCCACTATTTAAAATCCCTGCCACCGGATCATAAGGATGATTCACCTGCCTTACCAACTCCGCCCCTACTGCATTAGTAGATTCCCTTAATTCACTCTCTGCTATTGGAGAACCAATAGAGATAAGCTTATACTTAGTCTCAGTATTTGTAGTAGCATTAAGAAAATTAGCATTATTAATATCTTTATTGGCTGCACTATGAGCGGTATAAATAGTATTAGGTGAAAGTTTTTGTATTTGATTGGCTATTATAAAATCTGTTACACTTAAAGTATTAGGATTATATTCTAAAACATCATTAATAAATCCCCTTGTTGCATTATTCACTATTCCTACTTGTCTATTTAAAAACCCCCTTTGTATAAGATTAGCACTATTCCTTGCATCTTGGAGAGTATTGTGTATTCCATTAGCAAAGACAATATTTGTCTTTGCATTAATATTTTCAAAATTAACACCCCCTTTTTGACTTAAAGCTTTAAAATCCCCCTCCCTATTCAAATCCAAAGTTTCTTTTACATACCTTGTATCTTGAATAAAATCTTTTAACTCCTCCATCATAGAACCTTTGAATACATAGACATCTTTACCATAAGCATTATCTTTAGTAATACCATATAATCCCATCTTAGCATATTCCTCTATCTTTTCTAACCCCTCTTGTGTTAATTCAATACCCACTCCATTATTAATTGTATCTACAATCATTATCTTATTCCCATAATGCATCATTGCATTATTTCTTAAAGCACTCTCACTTAAAGCACTCCCTAAAGCCATAAGAGAATTCCCCCCTAATAATCCCCCTACTACTCCCCATAGACTTTAGAGATTAAAACCTCTCTTTCTTTATGCTCTATTGGATTCCCCCTTAAAGGAGCAATACTCTCATATATCCCAGAGATTAAAGCCCCTTTAAAAAAGTTTTCCTTATTTAAAGCAGCCATTACTCCCCCAACACCACTATGAAGCACTACCTTACCTAATCCCCCCTCTTTAAAAAGACTATTCCCCTCTATACTTTGTATCTGTGCTATATCCCCTACACCTTTATAAAGACTATTACCTAAAGCCAATAAAGAATGCCCTAAAAGAGATTCTTTAAAACTCTCTTTATACACTAATGTATCAACACTAGCATTTAAAACAATCTCTCTAAGAGGTAGAGTCTCTATCCCTTCAACCAAAGAAAGATTAAGAGGAAGTAATCCTATCCCTCCTTTTAATCCTCCCCCTAGAGTATCTTTAGTAAAACTCCTAAAAGATAAAGCATTTTTAGAATCTAATAGCTTATTACTTACTTGAAAAACCCCACTACCTAAAGCACCTTGCATAGAACCTTTAGCAACACTAGAGACAAAGGTAGAATGAATAGGTAGATTAATCCCAGCACTTACATAAGCTAAAGCAGCTTCTAAGAGTAGATGACTTAAAGGAGTAAGAGATTTACTCCTCTCACTCCATTGCTTATTCTCCAAAAGTGCTTTAGAAAAGATAATAGAAGAATCTAAAGCTAAAGGCATTTCAGAAGAGATTATTAAAGGAGTATGATTATCTTTAGCCTTAAGGCTTTCTTGAGTTTTATTATTGAATCCTTTACTTAACTCTTGAACATCTTGATTTAACCCTTTAGTTGTATTATCCCCTAACTCTTTATTATTACTGCTTAACTCTCCTAAGCCTACTCTAACCTTACTCTCTTTATCTTTTGCTATAAAATTACTCCTATTACTTAACTCTTGAACTTCTTTACTTAACTCCCTACCATTTAACACAAAGCTATTACTAAAGCTAAGGGTAGAGGGCATAGCTACTTCTTTTATAAATCCCTCCTTAGTATTCTTAGCTAAAAGAAAAGAAGAAGCATTAGAACTAAAAGAACTTTTATATTCCCTATTTTTTAAAGAAATTAAGGCTAAAGCTTGAGTATTAATATTTACATTTCTAGCCTTTATATGAGAAGCTTTAATAGTAGTGCTTAAAGTATTAATACTTAAATCTTTAGATTCTATAAAAGAGGGAGTTAGAGAAACTCTCTCTAAACTCTCTTGCATAAAGCTAGGGGATAATAAAGTTCCTTTACTCCATTCTTTAGTCTCTATACTCTCTAACACTAAAGGCTTAATCTCTAAAGTCTTAGCCCCTAAAGATATTCTCTTAGCATTAAGTCTAACACCCTCTAAGACTAAAGAGGATAAAGCCTTATAAGAAAGATTAGCATCACTATTGACTAAAGCATATTGTGCTTGCTCTTTTAAAGAAGTTTCTTTAAACTCTCTCTTAGAAAGCCCAAAGAAAGTAGAGGAGCTTTTAGAATGATAAGACTTAATAGTATCTTTAACCCCTGCTTGGAGAATATTAGCCCCCTCTAAAGTAATAGAGGGTGTAGCCTTTAAATCTACTCCATAAAGGATTAAATCCTCTTTAGCCCTTAAAGCAATATTAGCTCCCTCTAAGGTATTCTTACTAGAAGTGCTCTTTTCATAAAAGCTTATTTCTTGTGTGCTTTTAAAGGTTCCTTTATGCTTTGTTTTAATCTCTAAACTCTCTATATTCCTACCTGGTAGTAAATAAAGATTCTTAGCTCCTAAGATTAAATCCCCTTGAGCGGAGAAACTAGAGCCTATACTCTTTATATCTCCTTGAGAGAATATAACCATATCCTTAGCTTCTAAAGTATTTCCCTTATGATTACTAACTACACTTAAAAAGCTATTATCTCCTGCTCCTCTTTGGATAGACCTAGAGCTATTATCCCCTAAAAGAGAAATATCCTCTGCTGCAATAAAAAGAGAATCTTTAGCCTTAAACAAAGAAGCCCTAGAGCTAAAGTCTTGAGCTTTAATAAAGATATTCCTGCCCTCCATAGAAGCCTTATCTTTTAAAAGAGTGTTTTGATAAAAGGTATTGGCATTATCTCTATAAAGATTACCCTTTAAGAATTTGCTTTGGTTAAGGAAGTCTTGAGTGCTAATACTAAGATTCTCTCCTGCTTTTAACTCTCCCCCTATGTTTTTAAAGCTTTGGGTATTAACTAAAAGATTCTCTCTAGCTTCAATCTTTGCTTCATTAAAGTTAGATTCTTGGATAAAACCTTGTAAGGAAGCAAAGAGATTGTTTGCTTTAATTACTCCTTGATTATTAAGGGTATTAGCTTCTAAGGTTAAATCCCCTTTAGCCTCTATAATAGCAGAAGCCTCTAAAGGAGCCTTAGCTAAATAAAGCTTAGGCACTAAAACTTCTTGTATTTTCCCATCTGGAGTTTGTATGCTTTCTAGCTCATACCATAGAATATCTTTCTCTAAAGCCTCTCTTTGTTCTTGAATTAAAGGAATCCCTGCTATTAAACCTAAACGCTCTTGTTCTAAAAGAGCATTTTCTAAAAGACTTTGTTTTAAAGAACTAAAATTCCTATTCCCTAGATATTGCTTAGGACTTTGGTGAATACTTTGAGTAATAAGAATCTTTTCAAAAGCATTATCCCCTAAGAATTTCATCTTAGGGTCAAAGCCTAGTTTATTTAAGAAATAATCACTAGAGAGCAACATAGAAGTATTGGTATAAAGTGGATTAGATTCTATAGGAGCTTTTAGGGTAGTAGAAGCTAAAGCTTCAGAAGAAGTCTTAATCCCTACATTATTAACATTAGGGGTAACATTAATATCATTATAAAACTCTGCAATAGTAGGATTAAGCGTTAAAAGAGGAGAATCTTTATTAGTATTTAAAGTAAAAAGTGAGTTATTTAAAGCAGAGAAATTAAGGCTATAAGTAGTAGGAGTAGGGGTTGATTTTCTACCTTTAGAAAATAAAGCATTATTTGGAGCAGGGATTAGGAAGTTTAAAAGGGGATTTAGAGCTATTAAGGGCGTAGATTTACTAAATTGAGTATTTTTACGATTTTCTAAAATCTCTCCATTCCCAATCTTCCTAGCTTTAATATTAGCTTTACCCCCTACAAGTATAGAAGTTTGAGAGGCTGAATAAAAGAGTTGATTTGTGCTTCCTTGAGTGCTTGCAGTTGCACTATCCCAACCCCAAGGTCTCAATTTTCCGCGTTTCTTACTATACCTAAAGGGATGATTAAGGATAAAATCTACCTTAGCATATTGAGGAGTTTTAGCATTGTTTAAAACATTAGTCGTTATTTGTAAATCCTTACCTACTAAAATATCCGCTTCTTGGTTTAAAATCTCTTTAGCTTGAATATTAAGATTCCCTTTAACCTCTAAAAGAGCTTTGAAGCTTGGTTCATTAGAGGTGATGAGTTCAGAGCCTGCAATATATTCTGGAGGGCTATTATCCCAAGTGCCATTTTTGTGTGAAGTCCTTTGAGCATCAAGAGAGGCTCTAGGCTCTATTAAATCTTTTTCTGGAATATCCTCTAAAATAAGGGCGCTCTTATCCGCATTTACCCACTTTTGCGAATAGGTTTTATTAGCAATTCCTTGATTTTTTAAAGTTTGTAGTTTCAAAGAAGCATTTTGATTAAAAGTTATTTTTCCTGCCTTATTTTCTAAAGTATTAAGGGTTGCATTAAGATTCTCTCCCCTAATCTCTCCCTCATTTTTAAAGCTATGGGCTTGTAAGGATAGAGTGGCATTATTAAAGAGTGTAGCATCTTTAGCATTATTAAGTGTATGGGTGTTTAAGGTAGTATTACCCCTAAAGCCTAAGAAAGATTGATTAAGAATATTTTGTGCTTGGATAGTAGCATTTCCTCCTGCTAGGATTAGGGTAGGGGTATTAGAAAATAGGGAGGTTGTATAGTTACTTTTATATTCTGGAGCTAGGGTTTTAGTGAGGGTGTAGTTATAAGCCCAAGCATATCCTCTTGATCCCCTTCTTAATCCCCTTCTTATCCCCCCTAATCTTTCATTGCTTACTTTCCCTTCTTTTAAGGCTTCTTGTTTTAGAGTTTCTGGTTTTAAGCCACCATTTAAAGGGATTCTCCTATGCTCTACTACTTCATAATCCCTCCCATAAATCACTTTGAGTTTAAGAGGTATAAAAGCCCTTATGTTTTGTAAGCTTTGGGTGGTGATGTTTAGATTTTTACTCGCTATAATCTCTGCTTCTTGGTTTAAAATCTCTTTAGCTTTTATAGTGAAATTACCTCCTGCTTTAAGAGAGGCTTTGTGAGTTTTAAGGCTAGAGTTAGGAATTTCTACATTTTTAACATAAGGGCTACTAATCCATTGCCCTTGGGGTTTGCTAAAATGCTTATAAAGATTTTGAAAGTCTTTATCTAAAGTCTTTAAAAAAATATCTTTAGTCGCAATAGCGGGGGACTTTTTGAGATTATCCTGCGGATAATACCACCTTGTCGTATAAGAATCTTGTGTGATACTTCCTTGATTATTTAGGGTATTAGCAACAAGTGTGAAGTCTTGCAGGGATTGGATAGAGGCTGAAAGGTTATCAAGCCTATGGGTGTGGATATTTAAAGAATTAGCAAGAATCTCCCCTTGATTATGCAAGGATTGGTTTTTTAATTGCAGATCCCCTAGGCTTAAAAGTCTTGCATTTTTGGCATTATTAAAAGTTTTACTCTCTAAAGTAGAATCTTCTCTTAAAGCTATTAAAGAGCTATTAATAACCTTATTAGCTTGTAAATGCAGGGAGTTTGCAGAAAAGTTTTTAGTATTATGAAAATCCCCTTTAAGGTTTATAAAGACATTAGAAGGGGTATTAAAGGCTTTAGAGAGTGTTAGATTATTAGCCTCTAAGGATAAAGAATCTTCTACTAAAATCTCTCCATCTTTGAAGTTATAATCTTTAAGCTGTGCTTTAAAAGTATTTGCAGTAATGTTTCCTTGATTGTTTAAATCTTGCGTATTAAGCACTAAATCTTGAGTTAAAATCCCCCTGTATTTTCTAAGCTATGAGTTTGGATATTAAGATTAGAGACTCTAAGCTCTCCTGTATTGTTTAAATCATTACTTTGCATATTAAGATTAGAAGCTAGGAGATTCCCATTATTATTTAAAGTTTGGGTTGTAAGGTTAAATGTGTTAGCTTCTAAAGCATTGGTATTATTTAAAGTGTTAGTTTGTATCAAAAGTGTATTACTTAAAAGTGTGCCATTATTATTTAAGCTTTTTGTAAAAATATCTGCCCTCTCGCTCCTAAAATCTCCATAGTTATTAAAATCTTGCGTATTAAGCACTAAATTTTTACTCAAAAATTCTGAAGCATTGCTAAGATTATTAAAGCTAGTAGTCATTATATTGACATTCTCCCCTTGAAAACTTCCATAGTTATTAAAACCTTGCGTATTAAGCACTAAATCTTGAACTACAATCCCCCCTGTATTTTCTAAAGCTTGAGTATTAAGACTAAAGGTGTATCCTTTAATATCCCCACCATTATTAAAGTTATTACTTTGCATATTAAGATTAGAAGCTAGGAGATTCCCATTATTATTTAAAGTTTGGGTTGTAAGGTTAAATGTGTTAGCTTCTAAAGCATTGGTATTATTTAAAGTGTTAGTTTGTATCAAAAGTGTATTACTTAAAAGTGTGCCATTATTATTTAAGTCTTTTGTAAAAATATCTGCCCTCTCACTCCTAAAATCTCCATAGTTATTAAAACCTTGCGTATTAAGCACTAAATCTTGAGTTAAAATCCCCCCTGTATTTTCTAAGCTATGAGTTTGGATATTAAGATTAGAGACTCTAAGCTCTCCAGTGTTTTTAAAGGCGTTTGTGAGGGTTGTGAAATCTTTAAAATGCAGTTTTGCGGTGCTTTCTAAAGTAGGGCTTTTGATAGAGAGTTTTTGTGCTTGGGCTTTTGTTGTCAAAGTAACTTTGTCTAAAGACTCTAAAGCAATGTTTTCTTTAGCTAACATTTCTTTGATGATAATCTCTCCTTTAGCATTGATACTTAAAGAATCCGCATTAGCATAAAGCCCACCTTCAGATTTTACCCCTACTCCCTCTTTGTTAGCAATAATAGTGATTTTTCCAGCATACAAAGAGCCAAGCATTCTAGCATCAAAGCCAAAGGAGGGGTTAGAATCTTTAAAGCCCTCTATGTTAAAGACTACTTCTTTCCCTCCATATAAAGGTGCGTTTAAATGAGCTACTTGCGTGATGAATTCTGCTTTATTGAGTGTGCTTAAATCTGCCCCTAAGCCATCAATTTCTATTTTAGAATCATAGAGAGGATGTGAGGAGTTTTCCGTAGTGTTTAAAAGGAGATTATGGGTATTAATAAAACCTGCACCATTTAAATAAATCCCATTAGGATTGCTTAAGATTAAATCCGCCTTGCCTCCTGCAATTTCTAAATAACCTAAAAGTGAGCTTTTAGTATTTCCCGAAACTTCAAGCAGAATTTCTTTTGCTAAGGGAGCATTGGGGGCATAATTAGGGTTTGGAGGGATCATTCCTCCAAGCTTAGAGTTAATTAGGGTATTACTATTATTTAAAATAGCCCCTTTTTTATCGACATTAAAATGTTTAAAAACATTATGGGATTGTAAGTTTTTATCAGGAGTGCTTAGATTGATTAAATCCACACCATTATTTGTCTTATCTAAGGATAAAGAGGGGGATTTTTCTCTATCAACTATTTGGTTGGGGGAGGGTTGTGCGGCATAAGTAGAAGCGATAGGGAGTATAAGGGATAATAAAAGGGATAAAAAGGGTTTAGGCTTAGAGGCTTTAGCTAAGGGCTGTATAGGTAGTTTAAGGGTTAAAGGTTTTTGGGAGAGCAACAATGGCATTTGGATTTTTAAGGTTTTAGCGGGTGCTATGGCTTGTGTTATTTTTTTAAAAACCTGATAATTGCAAACATTACCCATTATCTCCCCCTTAATTTGTTCCTTATATTAAAACTTTCCTTTTTTAAATTCTTTTATTTTGCCCTTATCCTAAAGTTCATTCTTTTTTGAGTATTAATAGCGATTTAGTGTTGATTTGTTAGGTATATTTATATTGAAAATATTATTAAAATTTTCTTTTTTTGAGAATCTTTTTTATTAAGGATAATGAAGGGAGATTTTTAAAAATTCTTTAGATTCTAAGCATTAGGGCTTTGAAAATATAAGCTATAAAGTTACTAAAAGTTACATATGCTTAAACAATCCCTTTTAAAAATTCCAAGTTATGCTTGTATAAATTTCTTTGCCATTAACTAAAAGTGTTTTAGGGTATTTTAGGGCACGAGAGAAAGTTAGGGAGGCTTCTAGGGATTTATAAATTATTTTAGCTCCTACAGAGATTCCTTGTAATTCTCTTCCATAATCCTCTAAGCCATAAGAATTTTTTATGCGTCCTCTATCATAGGCTATAAAGGGTTTGATATGCTTAAGATTAATTCCTAATTCATTCCTTAAATAAAATCCTTTATCTCCTTGCAATCCATTATTTTGGAATCCTCTAATAGTCGTATCATCGCCAATATAGAGCTTTTCATTAGAATATAAAATATCTTTGGTGAATTGTCCGCTAAAATCTATCTTATAGTAATAAGTATTAAAGGGTTTATACCAACTAAGAGAATAAGAATATTTTAAAAATTTTGCTTCAGGTGTGCTAGGGGTGCGATACCATTCATTATCTTTATTGGCTTTAAAATGTTTCAATCCTTGATGTAAGCCCACACTAGCACTCATTAAGCCATTAGCAATCCTACCAAGATAAGAAGATTCCATAGAAATTACCGAAAGCCTCCTTGAGCTAAGGGTTAAGTGATAATTATCTAGCAAATTATCTATTTTCTTTAAAGCAAGATTAACTTTCAAATCAAGTTTTGCGCTTCCATCACGATAAAGGACTTTTGAGAGATAGAGGTTTTGGGTGGTGGAGTCTCCTTGTGCGGTATAGATTCTATTGAGGGCATAAAGCTCTTGTTTATAATGAGAGTTTTCATAGCTATAACCCAAATGATAATACCCAAAAGGAAAGGCAAGGGATAGAATATAGTTTTTAGCATTATTTTTTGTTTTTTTGGGATTAAGACGTTGTTGGTAGTAGAAAAGAAGCGATTCATTGAGCCCTAAGAAGTCTTTTGAATTTAAGGAGATTCTAGCTCTTGCTTTGCCAGTTGTGCTTTGTCCTAGATTGTTATAGTTAAGTTTACCCTCTAAGTCTAATTTTTTAGGAGTTTCAACATTAACAATGCTATATCCTAGTTTAGAGGAGGGATTAATAGAAATCTTTGCTAAATTAGAGAGATTATCCACACCTTGATCAATATCATAGATATTAAAATATTGATTTTTTCGTCTTGGAAAGGTAAGGGTGGATTTTAATAAGTTTTCTTTATCATTAAAAAGGTATTTATCGATTTTGCCCTCTAGCACCCTAAGGGTGAGTTTTGCTTGAGGGGAATTAGCTTGACTTAGATCAACTTTTATACGAGTATTAATATAGCCCTTATTGAGATAGAGATTTTCTAAGTGATGAATAGCTTTTTGCAAGGATTGTATATCCTTTAGAAGCTTGTATTGATTTCTCCATTTTTGCAAGACTTTGGGGGATAAAATAGTATTACCAATAATTGCTATTTCTTCTATGGGGTAGGCAAATTCTTGGTTTTGTAGAGGTGCTTTAGGAGAGGCTTTAAGCGTAGGGATAAAGGACTCCTCAAGCTTTTGGAGCTTTTCTTGCTCTATCCTCCTATTTTCACTTTGATTAAGACTGCTTAAGTTTGCCTCTAAGGCACTAACCCCTAGCCCAAAGAATAAATATAAAAGCTTTGGGGTATTAGAAACTAGAGACAAAAAACAAAGTTTCATTAATATTCCTTTGTTGTATCTTTAAAGAATGTATAATTTAGTGCATATTTTTTATTTTAGTGTTTTGAAAGTTTAGTATTTGTAATTTTCTTATTGTAAATTTGCTTAAAATTTATTAAAAATTATCTAATGGAATATGAGCTTGAATCAATCAGCCTCTACATTATTTGCAAATTTTTTGTAAGACCAATTTGTGGAGATACCATTATCAAGAGCATATAGAAGTTATTATAAGGGTAAAGGATAAGAAATAGATTTGACTTTTACAATAAAAGTTAGTATAATCCCACTCTTTGATTATTGGGGTATCGCCAAGTGGTAAGGCAGCTGGTTTTGGTCCAGCCATTCCGAGGTTCGAATCCTTGTACCCCAGCCATTTTCATTATATTTTTTATAAATTTAGCTTTTAACGCGGGGTAGAGCAGCCCGGTAGCTCGTTGGGCTCATAACCCAAAGGTCGGTGGTTCAAATCCATCCCCCGCTACCAAATTCGCATTTCTCTCAACCTTTATTGACTATTAACTCCACAAGCTTACAGATAAACTCTGTTGTATTTTTACACAAGCATTTATTAAGAATTTAAAATAAATTTAATCAAACTTACATTGAATTTATTCTATAATCATTTATTAATAAAATTTTAAATTAACAAGGTTGATGAATGACTCAAGAAGAATTAGATGCATTATTAAATGATGGTGCTTCAGAGCAACAAATTCAAGAAGATATTCAACCAGATACAGAGGAACTACCACAAAAAGATGAGATGCCAAGTAAGTTTAGGATAGAGCAAGATACGCTTTGGCCACCCCCTCCGCCTAATGCAGAACATAAAGTTATTCATCAACTTGATGATGTAACACAAGATTCAGAAGCAAAAGCCTCACAAACCTTTGATAAATTAGAGGTGATAAATAATGCAGGAGAGGTTATTGAAGAATCCTTAAGTGAGTTTGAAAAATTTATCAATTCCCAAGAAGAAATGCTCCAAAAACTCCATAAAAAGTTTCCCGATTTTCATACTTTCTCACAAAAACTAGAAGAAATTCAACATATAAAAGAAGTATTAAAAACTATTACTAATAATATCCAAGATATTAGCAATGCTGCTTTAGAAGCTATGGATATTATGCAATACCAAGATATTCACCGCCAAAAAATTGAACGCGTTATTAATGTAATGCGTTCTCTTGCTAAATATATGAATTCTCTTTTTGAAAGCAAGATTGATGATTCTAAACGCGTTAGCTCTGCTGTGCATATAGAGGGTGATAATACAGAAAATGTCCTCAATGAAGAGGATATTGAAAAACTTGTATCTAGTCTTAGTAATAATCAATGAAACCCCAAAAAAAGCCGGAGATTCTCTCTCCTGCTGGAAATCTTAAGAAACTAAAAATCGCATTAGAATATGGAGCTGATGCTGTATATGGAGGTGTAAGCCATTTTTCATTACGCAATCGCTCTGGCAAGGAATTTACTTTTGAATCCTTTCGTGAGGGTGTAAAATATACCCACAATAAAGGCAAAAAAATCTATGTAACTATTAATGGCTTTCCCTTTAATTCCCAATTAAAATTGCTCCAATCCCATATTGAAAAAATGGCGGATTTAAACCCTGATGCTTTTATTGTCGCTACACCTGGAGTGATAAAACTTACCCAAAAGATCGCCCCCCATATCCCTATCCATCTCTCCACACAAGCAAATGTCTTAAACATTTTAGACGCCGAAGTTTTCTATGAAATGGGTGTAAGACGCATAATTGCCGCTCGTGAGATAAGTTTAAAAGATGTTATAAGCATTAAAGAGGCATTGCCTAATTTAGAATTAGAGATTTTTATACACGGGAGTATGTGCTTTGCCTTTTCTGGTCGTTGCCTTATCTCTGCTTTACAAAGTGGTAGAGTCCCAAATCGTGGTAGTTGTGCGAATGACTGCCGATTTGATTATGAATATTATGTGAGGAATCCCGACAATGGTGTGATGATGCGATTAGTAGAAGAAGAGGGTGTTGGCACCCATATTTTTAACGCTAAAGATTTGAAACTTTTAGAGCATATTCCGATGATTTTAGAAAGTAATGCCATTGATTCTCTTAAAATTGAAGGACGCACGAAGTCTAGCTATTATGCAGGAATTACGGCTTATGCTTATAAAATGGCAGTAAGGGATTTTTATAAGGGGAGTTTTAGGCAAGAGATTTATGAGCAAGAGTTAGATACCCTAAAGAATAGGGGTTTTAGTGATGGTTACCTTATCCATCGCCCCTATGAAAAACTCAATACGCAAAATCATCAAACCGCCATTAGTGAGGGGAGTTACCAAGTCAATGCCGAAGTAAGCGAAGATGGGAAATTTGCCTTATGTAAATTTACCATACGCCCTAAAGAGGCTAAAGAAATTATTAGCCCTCCTAGCCAGTCTATTAGAGATTGTGAGAATGAATTAGGAAAGATTTTTACTAAAAATGGCAAAAAATTCCTACAATTCCATAAAATACTTTTAGAAAATGGCAAAGAGCTAGAGGCTATCCATAGCGGGAATGAGAATCGTATTTTGCTCCCTGCACCGCTTCCACCTTTTAGTTTCTTGCGTCAAAAGATAGAATAATATTGTTGCAAAGATACGAGTTAGGAAGCTTACTTTATAAACTTAAGGAGTAAATATGCGTAGTGATATTATCAAAAAAGGTTACCAAAGAACCCCCCATAGGAGCTTATTAAGAGCTACGGGACTTCAAGATTCAGATTTTGATAAACCCTTTATTGGTGTAGCTAATAGCTATATTGACATTATTCCCGGGCATTTTTTCTTAAACCGTTATGCCCAAATTATCAAAGAGGAGATTAGAAAAGTCGGTGGTGTGCCTTTTGAATTTAACACAATCGGTGTGGATGATGGTATTGCTATGGGGCATAGCGGTATGCTCTATTCCCTGCCAAGTAGGGAGCTTATCGCAGATTCTATAGAAACCGTGATGAACGCCCACGCACTTGATGCGATGATTTGTATCCCAAATTGTGATAAAATCGTCCCGGGTATGCTTATGGGGGCTTTGCGTGTAAATGTGCCAACCATCTTTGTAAGTGGGGGACCAATGCTTGCGGGCAAACTTGAAGATGGCACAATTTTAGATTTAAACTCTGCCTTTGAAGCGGTAGGGGCATTTGCTAATGGCAAGATTGATGAAAAAAGACTTTATGAAATAGAATGCAAAGCCTGTCCAAGTGGTGGGAGCTGTAGTGGGATGTTTACCGCCAATTCTATGAATACCCTTTGTGAAGCAATGGGTGTAGCATTAGAGGGTAATGGGACAATCCCCGCATTAACCAAGGAGCGAGAGGAACTTCTACGCAAAGCCGCGCGTAGAATTGTAGAAATCGCACTAGATTCTACTTTAAGCGAAAGATTTAAATTCCGCAATGTTTTAAACGCTAAGGCAGTGCATAATGCCTTTGTGGTAGATATGGCAATGGGGGGTAGCACTAATACAATTTTGCATATGTTAGCCATCGCTAAAGAAGCAGAGGTAGATTTTGGACTAGAATCCATTAACCAAATCGCCCAAAATGTCGCACATATTGCCAAAATCGCACCCGCATTAAGCACAATCCATATGGAGGATATTAATAAGGCGGGGGGAGTAAATGCAGTAATGAATGAAATCGCTAAAAGAAATGTAAATCTTACGCAAGATACTAGAATTTCAGAATCTCAAGATTTTAAAAACATAATTTCACACACGATGCCAAAAGATTCTATTTTGTTCTTAGATGCCCTCACTATAACCGGTGAGACTTTAGGCGAGAGGATAAAAAACGCAAAAATCACAGATTCTAATATCATTCGCCATAATGAAAATGCCTATTCGCAAATAGGAGGATTAAAAATCCTCTATGGTAATCTTGCCCTTGAGGGCGCAGTATTAAAAGTAGCCGCTGTAGCAGAGAGTATGAAAGAATTTGAAGGCACTGCAGTTTGCTTTAACTCTCAAGAAGAAGCGATTAAGGGTATTGCAGGAGGTAAGGTAAAAGCAGGGAATGTTGTAGTTATCCGCTATGAGGGACCAAAAGGGGGACCTGGAATGCAAGAAATGTTAAGCCCTACAAGCCTTATTATGGGGATGGGCTTAGGGGAGTCTGTCGCACTCATCACTGATGGCAGATTTAGTGGAGCAACCCGTGGTGGTTGTATAGGACACATTAGCCCAGAAGCTGCAGAGGGGGGATTAATAGCATTAGTAGAAGATGGGGATAAAATCGCTATTTCAGTAAGCAAAGGAAGCTTAGAATTACTTGTAGATTCTCAAACTTTAAAATCCCGTAAAAACAAATGGAATCCCATAAAAAAAGAGATAAAAAGCAAATGGCTAAAAAGATACGCTTTACTTGTAAGCAACGCTGCAAATGGTGCAGTATTAAAAACAGAAATTCCTTAGTATTATTGTATTAATTAAGTAGCTTTATACACTTTTTAGAGAAATTTAGATATAAAGCATAAATAACGGAATAATATTATTCAGAGATTAAAAATATTGATTAAGCAAAAATATTTTAATACTAAGGAGAATAACCTATGCAAAACTCTATGCTTACACTTACAACCTTAATACCCAGCGGGGGGGGGGGCAAAATAATGCCTCATTCTACTCCTATAGAGACTATCAAGGTTAATGTTAAAGATTATGTTTTAAACTTAGATTTTAAGAGTAATGTTAAAACATTAGATTCTAAAAGTAATCCTAAACCTTTAGATTCTCAAAGTAATCCTAAACCTTTAGATTCTCAAAGTTTAAATATGAACTTTGATTATAAATATTCTAAACTTTTAAATCCTAAAGTTTTAGATTCTAATCTCAATACAAAAGCTATGAATCCTAAACCTTTAGATTCTCAAAGTTTAATCTCTCAATTATTTAATCCTAAGTTTTTAGATTCTAATTCTAATCTTAAACCTCTATACTCTAGGATTAATGTTAAAACATTAGATTCTAATCCCAAAATAAGAGATATTAATTTTAAATTATTAAATCCTAAATCTCTAAGCCCCTCTTTCCTCTCTTTAATCTGTGCAAGTGTTTTATTAACTATTCCTCATAGTATTAGTGCTAAAGATAATTGGGTAGCAATAGGTAATGATACTTTAGATACAACAACAGATACTAATGCTAATAAAGTAACAAAAGCACTTACTAATAAACAAATTTCTGCTTCACAAACTAAAGAATATAAAAACTTAGAAATTACTAATACTGGGAGTATTACTAATACAAATGCTAACTATGCTATCAATATTCAAAATAATGCTACGATAGAGAGTATTACCAATAAAGGATTAATTAGTGGGAGTGGGAATCATAATATTAGTATTAATACAAGCTCTATCCAATCTTTTGAAAATATTGGAACCATAACTAATACTAATACTGGTAAATTTAACTTTAATATCACTCAAGGAACTATTGATAACTTTAGCAATAGTGGAATAATAGATTCTAAAGGTTATGGTATTGCTTTACAACCTAATACTACCATTACTAATTTTAACAACACAGGAACTATTCTTGCTAAAGAAACAAGTGGTAGAGATGCGGTATTTATTAATAAAGCTACCATACAAACCTTTAGTAATGAGGGATTAATTAAGAGTGAGGGTAACAGAGGAGTAGGGATTAATATTTTAAATGGGACTAGCATTACTAATTTTGAGAATAAGGGGACGATAACTGCTAGTAATAATACTGGTATATATGTTAGAGGAGGAATTATTAAAACCCTTATTAATGAGGGAAGTATAATTTCTGCTGGAGCTAACTCAACATTTTATTCAGGTATCTCGCTAGAAGGTGGAGGAACCATTGAAAATATTATTAATATAGGAACTATAAGATCAAATGGTTTTGGTATTGATGTAGCTTTTAATGGTAAATTTGGAAACCTCATTATGAAAGATGGAGCTGTAGTGCATGGAAATCTTTCAGGTATTGCAGTAGGAGTAAACCAAACTCTAGGAGAACTTGAAATTAGTGGAGCTAATACTAAGATTAGTGGGGGTGAAAATGGTATTAGCTTACAACCTGGATCAAAAGCCCAAAAGATTACTATCAAAGATGGAGCTAAGATAGAGGGAGGTTATAGTGGAATCAACCTTTGGAATAACGCTGACCTTAGTGGAGATATGAACATATCAGGTGTTGGCTCTATGATAAAAGGAGGAAGCGACGCAGGTATTTTTAATGAGAATTCTAATATAACTGGTAACATCACTATATCAGATGGTGCAACTATAACCGCTACTTCAGGTAAAGCCATTTGGAATAATGGGAATGCTACCCTTAGTGGAGGCATTACCATAAGTGGTGCTAATACAAAACTAGAGGGAGATATTGTTAATGCTGATAATGCAAAGATAGGGAGTGAGATAAAGATAGAAAAAGGTGCTAGTGTTAATGGAGGATTAGTAAATAATGGTAATGCTTCTATATCAGGGAATATTACTATTGATGAGAGTAGTAAGCTTAACTCTATTACTAATACTTCAAGTAATGCTAATGCTATTACAGGAAGTATTGAAACTAAAAGTAGCACTCCTTTAGCTATTTCTAATTCTGGAAGTATTGGAGGAGATATTAAAACAGCAGGAAATGCTGAATTAAAAATTAACAATTCAGGAAGTGGTAGCATAGGAGGCTCTATCACTGCTAGTGGTAATGCCCCTATTAGTATTACTAATTCTGATAATGCAAAGGTCGCAGGAAATATTGAAGTAAGTGGAGATGCTCCTATCGTTATTAAAAATGAAGGGAATGCTACCTTACAATCAGATATTATTAACTCTGGTTCTGGAAATCTCTCCCTTAGTAATACAGGGAATGCTAGTATAGGGGCTAATATTAAAAATAATGGAAGTGGTAGTTTAAGTATTAGTAATACAGGTAAAGTTAGTGATACTACGAAAATAGAAAGCAATGGAAGTGGTAAAGTAGAAGTTGAAGAATGGTTAGTCTCTACAAATTCTCAAGGAGAGGTTAAACCTTTAGAAATAACAGGAACTAATTTAAGTGTTGTAAGTGTTTCTAATGTTACCTTTGATGCAGGAAATATTACTAATCTCTCTTCTTTAGTTCAAGATCCTAAAAATGTTATTAATATTGATACTTCTCAAGATACTAATATAAGCAATCCTGCAGAGATTAATTCTAAAGTCTTTGCTAAAGCAGAATTTAAAACCAATGATCCTAGTGTTAATGTTAATGTTGATGCTTTAAGTAAAACTCTAAGCTTTTCTGTTGATGCTGCTAAGACTTCAGCAGCAGCATTAGGAAAAACACTCATTAGTAATACCCAAGCTAGAGCAAACTTTGTAAATGCTGTAATGGGTAATGCTATGAATGCGGTGAATTTAATCCATAATCAAGGAAGTGCTAATGTGTATTCTAACTTTAATAAGGCTTATGAGGAAGGAGCTATTTATGCAAACTTTGATAATTTAGGGAGTGATGCTTTACTTAGATCTAGTGAAACTAAAGATAAGAATCATTTAGCCTTTATGCTTCCTTATATCTCTAAGAGTAATACTTCTTTAAATGGAGGATTAACTTCTAAAGGACATACTAAAGGAGTAATCTTTGGTTATAGTTATTTAAATCCTAACAATAAAGATATTTATGGGATTTATGGAGGATATGATGATTTTAGTTCTAAAACTTATCCTTCAGATATTCTAGCTTTAAATAATAGAACCTATTATGCAGGAGTTAGGTATTATCATCCTTTTAATTATAAAGATTATGAACTCTTTTCTAAATTCTCTTCACAATTTGGTTTAATACAAAATGATATTTCTGAAAGGGTAGGACAAACAGAATTTAAAGGAGAACCTAAATCTTATGCTTATGATGCTAATGTTAATATGGGGATAAATATTAAGCTTAATACTAAGCATACTTTAACTCCAGAGATAGGTTTAGGTTATAATGGAGGATATTCTAAAGCTTATACGATGAGTAATGCCATCAATACTATTACAAGACGCAATTATACCCATAAGATGAATTTATTTAAAACTAAAACCTCTCTTTCTTTTTATAGTGATTGGCATAAACATTTTAAGACTTTAGTGTATGCAGGAGTAGATTGGACTATGAATCCTAATGTAGATAATCCTAAAGGGAGATATTCTAATATAGGGTATTATGGAGGAGGAGAGAGTAAATTAGATAATTTAGAATATGCTTTAGGGACTACTTTAGTTATTCCTTTAAATGATGCTTTTTATTTCTCTTTAAATTATGGAATGAATGGGACTAAGAATACCACTATGCATACAGGGTATGGGAAGTTTAATTATATGTGGTAGGGGATGTGTTAAGGATTTGGAGATAAGGATAAATAAAATAATGCCTTTTAGGTATAGTGGGCTATATTTAAAGCAAAATCTTTAAAAGGTAGTATGGTATAGGGAGTTCCTAAATTTTCTCCTTTACCTTGTTGGTTAAGTGTGAGGATTAAGAATGTATCACAATATTCCCGCTCTTTAGTTATTTTATGGAGTTTTTGTTCTAAAGTTTGTTGTTGGATAAAGGGCATACATAAGATTCCCAAAGAAGAATTTGGTAGATAAAAATTGAGTTTATCGGTAAAAAAGATTTCTTGTTTTAAACCATAAAAAAGCTCTAAAAATACCATATTTTCAAAGAGCGAATGGAAGTTTCTCTCAAAACTAAAGGCATTTTTCAAAGTAAAATCATAAAAATAAAGTTTTTTTGCGGATAGTTTATGCTCAAATTTTTCCACCCAAAAGAGCATTTTGCTTTTTTGTAATAAGGAGCAGTATTCATAAAATCTATCTTTAGAGAGTTTTGTATCTTTTTTGATTTTTAAATAAATTTGGTGCAAAGAGACTTTTAAGCCAAGGTTTAAAATGAGATTTTTTAATATGCAAAAATCTGTTGGATTAGGGTTAATGTTTTGGAGGGATTGTGCCTTGTTGTAATCATTATAAGATTCCCCTTCCCATAAATTGCCATATTTGATAAAATGGCTTAAGGCGTCTTCTAAATGGTATTTATGGATTTGTTGATATTCTTGAAAACTAAGCGGAGGGATATGTATGTAATGAAAGTTTTTTATTGCATAGGGAATTTGTGAAATAAGTGTGAGATTTGGAAGTTTAGGGAGTGTGAAGTATGGTTCATAATTATCAATAATTAAGAGATCAATATTTTCTTTTTGGCAAAAGGATTGAATATCTTGAAAATCCTTATTAGGGTTTAATCTCGCATCTTTTAAGTTTATATACATTTTTTTTAATGAAGGGATATTTTGGTAATAATGAAGGATGAGATTAGTTTTGCCTAACCCTTTGCCCCCATAAATAAAATTAAAATTTTTTAAAGGTAGGGGTAAGTTTCTATTGTTTTTGCAAAATGGCTTAGGGTAGGATTGTAATATTTTTTCTAAAAGCATAATGAGCCTTAATAAAGAAATGAGTGATATATTTTATGCTTTTCCTTTTAAAAAGGAAATAAAATATAAAAAAACTTCAAAAAATATTGCTAAAAATCAAGAATATAAGTATAATCTCAGCTTCCAAAACATTACATCAAGCTTAATTTGGTGAGTTCTTTGAAGGAAATATTATGGAAAAAATTAGACTTAAGCTAAAAGCATACGATCATCGCGTCCTTGATAGGTCGGTTGTTTCGATTGTAGAGGCGGTGAAAAGAACAGGTGCAGAGATTCGTGGTCCTATTCCACTTCCAACAAAAAAAAGACGTTATACGGTCTTAAAATCTCCCCATATTAATAAAGATTCAAGAGAGCAATTTGAGATTCGTGTTCATACAAGGATTATTGATATAGTTTCAGCGACATCAGAAACAGTGGATAGCCTAACAAAATTAGATATGGCACCAGAGGTCGATGTTGAAGTCTGTTCAATGGGTAAATAAGGGGTATTAATGGAATTTTTAGCAGAAAAAATTGGAATGAGTAGAACGATTGCGAAGCCTAGTATTCCTGTAACTTTATTAAAAATAAAACCTATGAAAGTCTGTGAAGTTTTAGAGGATGGAAAGGCTATTGTTGCTTATCATCAAGGAAAATCACTCAATAAAGCTATTGCAGGTCAGCAAAAAAAATATAATCTTGATAAAGAATATAATAAATTTGCTACGCTTGAAGTGGGTAATACACAAGCGGGTGATTTGGATTTATCTTCCTTAGAGAGTGCAAAACGCGTTAAGGTTTCTTTTAATACCAAAGGGAGAGGTTTTAGTGGCGTTATAAAGCGTTGGAATTTTCAAGGGGGTCCTGCAGCACACGGCAGTAGATTCCATAGAAGACCGGGGTCTATTGGGAATCGTGAGTGGCCAGGACGCGTTCAGCCGGGTAAAAAAATGGCAGGGCATTATGGGAATGAAAAAGTAACCGTTCAAAATGAGGTTGTATCTTTTGACAAAGAACATAATTTGCTTGTTTTAAAGGGGTCTATTCCCGGTTTTAATGGTGCATTTGGCAAATTAAAGATTATAGGTTAAAGGTTGTGAAATGAGTAAAGCAATTATTTTAAATAAAGATTTAAACAAGAGTGGGGAAGTAGAATTACCAGAAAGTTATAAAACCATCAATTCTCACAATCTTTATCTTTATGTGAAGTCATTTTTAGCTTCTTTGCGGACTAATAATGCTTTAGCAAAAACCCGTGGTAAAGTCAGTGGTGGTGGCAAGAAACCTTGGAGTCAAAAAGGCGGCGGTAGAGCAAGAGCTGGAAGCATTACTTCGCCTGTATTTGTAGGTGGTGGTGTGGCTCATGGTCCAAGCAATAATAGAAATTACAATTTAAAAATCAATAAAAAACAAAAAAAACTTGCTTTGCAATATGCTTTACAAGAAAAAGCTAATAATAGTAGTTTGTTTGTAGTGGATAAAATTCAAATAGAAAGTGGTAAAACAAAAGATGCTTATGCTATGTTTAAAACATTAAATCAAAGGAATATTCTTTTGGTATCAAAAATTTTTGATGAAAAAACATTTTTAGCATTTAGGAATATCAAGGATTGTTATTTAATTGATGGTGTTGAGCTTAATGCTTACTTGGTAGCAACATTTAAATCTATAGTGATTGAAAAATCACTTTTTGAATCCATTACTAAAGAGGATTAAAAATGGCAAGTATTACAGATATAAAATCCATTATGTATACAGAAAAATCTTTAAAACTACAAGAACAAAGTGTTTTGGTGGTGCAAACCTCTCCAAAGATAAGTAAAACACAACTCAAAGAAGTTTTTAAAGAATATTTTGGCGTAACTCCTTTATCGATTAACTCTCTAAGACAAGAAGGAAAGGTTAAAAGGTTTCGTGGTGTTATTGGTAAAAGAAATGACTTCAAGAAGTTTTATGTCAAGCTTCCTGAAGGTGCTAAAATTGAATCATTAGCGGTTTAAGGAGTAAAAAATGGCAATTAAAACTTATAAACCCTATACTCCGAGCAGGAGATTTATGAGTAATTTAAGCTCAGAAAATATCACAGCTAAACCTAGTGTAAGAAAGTTATTAGTAAAGCTTCCTGTATCTGCAGGTAGAAATAATAATGGACGCATTACAAGTCGCCATAAAGAGGGTGGGGCTAAAAAGCTTTATCGGATTATTGACTTTAAACGTAATAAATTTAATGTTGAAGGTAAGGTAAGTGCTATAGAATATGATCCTTATAGGAATTGTAGAATCGCTCTTATTACTTATCAAGATGGCGATAAGCGGTATATTATCCAGCCAAGTGGTTTAAATGTGGGTGATAAAGTAATCTCTGCAGAGAGTGGGCTAGATATTCGTTTGGGCTATGCGATGAAGGTTAAAAATATCCCTATTGGAACGGTTGTGCATAATATTGAAATGCACCCTGGAGCCGGAGGACAACTTGCAAGGAGTGCAGGTGCTAGTGCTCAACTTATGGGTAGAGAGGGTAAATACTCTATTTTAAGAATGCCAAGTGGTGAGATGCGATATATTTTAGGTGAATGTATGGCAACTATTGGTGTAGTGGGTAATGAAGATTTTGCTAATATCTCTATTGGTAAGGCAGGACGTAATCGTTATTTAGGCATTAGACCTCAAACAAGGGGAAGTGCTATGAATCCTGTTGATCACCCACATGGTGGTGGTGAAGGTAAAACGGGTTCTAGCGGGCATCCAGTCTCTCCTTGGGGTATGCCAGCAAAGGGCTATAAAACAAGAAGAAAAAAAGCAAGTGATAAGCTTATTATTTCAAGAAGAAAAAAATAAAGGAAAGTAAATGGCTAGATCAATAAAAAAAGGTCCTTTTGTTGATACGCATTTGATGAAAAAAGTTATCAAAGCAAAAGAAGCAAAAGAGAATAAACCGATAAAAACATGGTCACGTAGAAGCACAATTATTCCTGAAATGATCGGATTTACTTTTAATGTTCATAATGGAAGAGCTTTTGTTCCTGTATATGTAACAGAAAATCATGTTGGCTATAAGTTAGGAGAATTTGCACCTACTAGAACTTTCAAAGGACACAAAGGAAGTGTCCAAAAGAAAATTGGTAAGTAGGGGGATAGGATGAGTAAAGCATTATTAAGATATATTCGCCTTTCTCCTACAAAGGCACGATTAATTGCAAGAGAAATTCAAGGAATGAATGCTGAATTAGCAATTGCTTCTTTAGAATTTATGCCAAATAAGGCTGCAAGAGTTATTTCTAAAGTGATTGCCTCTGCCGTTGCTAATGGTGGTTATGAGGCTGAAAATGTTGTTGTCTCTTCTTGTAGGGTAGATGCGGGTCCTGTGCTTAGACGTTTCACACCAAGGGCAAGAGGTAGAGCAACTCCAATTCGAAAGCCTACTTCACATATTTTTGTGGAAGTAGCACAAAAAAATAAGGATAAGTAATGGGTCAAAAAGTTAATCCAATTGGTTTAAGACTTGGAATCAACAGAAATTGGGAATCCCGTTGGTTTCCATCATTTACAAGTGCTCCGCAAAATATTGCAGAAGATCATAAAATTAGAAAATTTTTAAAAAAAGAGCTTTATTATGCAGGTGTAAGTGATATTTTAGTTGAAAGAACCGCAAGGAAGATTCGCGTAACGGTTGTCGCTGCAAGACCGGGAATTATCATTGGTAAAAAAGGTGCAGATGTTGAGAAGCTTAAAGATTCTCTTAAAAAAATTGTTAATAAAGATGTTTTTATTAATATTAAAGAGGTTAAGAAGCCCCAAAGCAATGCACAATTAGTTGCTGAAAGTGTAGCAACGCAGCTTGAAAGAAGAGTAGCGTTTCGTCGAGCAATGAAAAAAGTTATGCAAAGTGCAATGAAATCCGGTGCAAAAGGTATTAAGGTTAGGGTTTCTGGGCGTTTAGCAGGTGCTGAAATGGCAAGGACAGAATGGTATATGGAGGGAAGAATTCCTCTTCATACTCTGAGGGCTAAAATTGATTATGGTTTTGCTGAAGCTTTAACGACTTATGGAAATATTGGTGTAAAGGTTTGGGTTTTTAAAGGTGAAGTTTTGCAAAAGGGAATCCAAGTAGAGAAGCAAACTGAAGAGGGCGAAGAAAAAACTCGCTCTACAAGAAAGAGAAGGGGGAAATAACTATGTTGATGCCAAAGAAAACAAAATATAGAAAACAAATGAAAGGAAGAAATAGAGGAAAAGCATCTCGTGGAACTTCCTTAGCATTTGGTGAATTTGGGATTAAGGCTATTGAGCATGGTAGAATTGATTCACGACAGATTGAAGCAGCGCGTATTGCTATGACTCGTGCGACGAAAAGGTCAGGTATGGTTTGGATTCGTGTTTTTCCTGATAAGCCTTTAACCGCTAAACCTCTTGAAACTCGTATGGGTAAAGGTAAAGGTGCTGTTGATAAATGGGTTATGAATATTAAACCCGGTAGAATTATTTATGAAATGGGTAGCGTAGATGAAGCTTTAGCAAGAAATGCTTTATCTTTGGCACAGAGCAAACTCCCTTTTAAAACAAAAATAGTAACTAGAGAGGGTGAAAATGAAATATACTGAGATTAATCAAAAAGATACCACAGAGTTATTAAAACTTTTAAAAGAGAAAGAATCTCTTTTATTTGAATTAAGATTAAAGTTAAAAACTATGCAACTTACAAATTCTAATGAGATAAGGGTAGCTAAAAAAGATATTGCAAGAATCAAAACTGCTCTTAATAGCAAAAGGAGGGTAGAAGTATGAGTGATACACAACCACATAAAAGGATTATTATAGGAAAGGTTGCTACTAAATCTGGTGATAAAAGTGTTACTGTTTTAGTCGAGAGACGCGTGATTCACCCAAAATATAGAAAAATTGTTAAAAGATTTAAACGTTATATTGTTCATGATGAAAATAATAGTGTAAAAGTAGGTGATGTGATTGAGGCTATTGAATGTAAGCCATTATCTAAAAGAAAAGCTTTTACACTTCATAAAGTAGTATCTGTAGGAGTTGAATTATGATTCAAAGTTTTACACGATTAAATGTTGCCGATAATAGTGGTGCAAAAGAAGTTATGTGTATTAAAGTATTAGGTGGAAGTAAAAGAAGGTATGCAACCGTTGGGGATATTATCGTAGCTTCTGTAAAAAAAGCACTTCCAAATGGTAAGGTTAAAAAAGGACAAGTTGTAAAAGCTGTGGTTGTCCGCACTAAAAAAGAATTGCATAGAGAAGATGGGGCACTTATCCGATTTGATGATAATGCAGCAGTAATTTTAGATAGCAAAAGAGAGCCTATTGGAACGCGTATTTTTGGACCCGTTGGAAGAGAGATTCGTTATGCTAATTTTATGAAAATTGTATCCTTAGCACCGGAGGTATTATAATGGTCAAATGCAGGATTAAAAAAGGTGATATGGTAGAGATTATTGCTGGAGATGATAAGGGTAAAAAAGCAAAGATTTTGCGTGTTTTTCCTAAAACTTCTAAGGTTCTTGTTGAAGGTTGTAAAGTAGTGAAAAAGGCTATTAAACCAAGCGATAAAAACCCAAAAGGCGGTTTTATTCAAAAGGAAATGCCTATTCATATTTCAAATGTTAAAAAAGCGGAGGAATAGTCTATGTATCAATTAAAAGCCGCCTATAAAAATGAAATTAAAAAGAAGCTTTTAGAAGAATTAAATATCAAAAATCCTATGTTACTACCTAAGTTAGAGAAAATTGTTATTAGTGTTGGTGCTGGAGAATACGCTAAAGATACTAAAATTATGCAAAATATTGCAGATACTATTTCTTTAGTGGCTGGACAAAAGGCTGTTATTACCATTGCTAAGAAATCTGTTGCGGGATTTAAAATCCGTGAGGGAATGCCAATGGGTGTAAAAGTAACTTTAAGGGGTAATCAAATGTATAATTTTTTAGAAAAATTAATCGTTGTTGCTTTACCTAGGGTTAAAGACTTTAGAGGCATTTCTAGAAATGGTTTTGATGGTAGAGGAAATTATAATTTTGGCGTCAATGAACAATTAATTTTTCCAGAGGTTGTGTATGATGATATTATGGTAAGCCACGGTATGAATATCACTTTTGTTACTTCAACAACAAATGATAAAGAAGCCTTTAAACTTTTAGAATCTTTTGGCTTACCTTTTGCAAAAGGAAGAATAAATGGCTAAAAAATCAATGATTGCAAAGGCTAATAGGAAGCCTAAATTCAAAGTTAGAGCTTATACGAGATGTTCTATTTGTGGGAGACCACATTCTGTTTATAGGGATTTTGGTGTTTGCCGTGTCTGTCTTCGTAAGATGGGAAATGAGGGTTTAATACCAGGACTTAGAAAAGCAAGTTGGTAAAGGGAAGAATATGGTAAATGATATTATTGCAGATTCATTAACAAGAATACGGAATGCTAGTATGAGGCGATTAGATACTACCACTTTATATTATGCCAAAATTGTAGTATCAATTTTAGAAGTTTTTCAAGCAAAAGGTTTTATTGAAGGTTATAAGGTAATAGAGCAGAATAAAAAGCAATCTATTAATGTTGTTTTAAAATATGATGAGAAAGGTTATTCTGTTATTAATGAAATAACCCGTATTTCGAAGCCTGGAAGACGTGTCTATAAAGGTAAAGATGCATTAAAGCGTTTTAAAAATGGTTATGGGACTATTGTTGTTAGCACTAGCAAAGGTGTTATTGCAAATGATGAAGCGTATAAAGCAAATGTGGGTGGTGAAGCCCTTTGCAGTATTTGGTAGGAGTTTTAAATGTCAAGAGTTGGAAAAAAGCCTATTAGCATTCCTAATAATATTCAAGTTAGCATTGAAGGAAGCAAAATAGTTTTTAAGGGTGCAAAACTTACCAAAGAGTTGGAAACTTATGGTCGTGTTGGTATTACCCATAAAGAAAACGAATTAACTTTTTCACTCAATGGAGAAAATGCACAAGCTAGAGCTTATTGGGGAACTTATAGAGCCTTAGCAAATAATATTGTAGTTGGTTTAACAGAGGGCTTTACTAAGCAATTAGAAATTAATGGCGTTGGTTATAAAGCAGCCATTAAAGGTAAAGTTTTAGAACTTGCACTTGGTTTTTCTCATCCTATTAATTATGATATTCCAGAGGGTGTTGAAATTAGTGTTGATAAAAACTTAGTGGTTATCAAAGGTTCTGATAAGCAACAAATTGGGCAAATTGCTGCGGAAATTAGAGAATTTAGACCCCCAGAACCTTATAAGGGTAAGGGTGTGAAATACATTGATGAACGCATTATTCGTAAAGCTGGAAAAACTTCTAAAAAATAAGGATAGATTATGACAGATAAGATTATTAAGAAAAAAAGAAGTTTAAGATTAAAAAGAAAATTAAGAATCCGCTCCCAAATATTTGGTAATGCTAATATTCCTAGATTAAGTATCTTTCGCTCTAATAGATATTTTTATGCACAAGCTATTGATGATATTAAGGGTATAACTTTAGCAAGTGTGGATGGTAAAAAAATGGGTTTAAAAAACAATAAAGAAGATGTGAAAAAAATTGCTATTGCTTTAGCGGATAATTTAAAAAAGATAAATGTTGCAGAAGTAGTTTTTGATAGGAATGGTTATTTATATCACGGAGTTGTTGCAAGTTTTGCGGATTCTCTTCGTGAGAGCGGAATTAGTTTGTAGGGGATAATATGGAAATCAATAGAGAAGATTTTAAAGAAGTTGTTGTAAATATTGGACGTGTAACAAAAGTAGTAAAAGGGGGTCGTAGATTCCGTTTTAATGCTTTAGTTGTAGTAGGGAATAAAGAAGGCTTAGTTGGATTTGGGCTTGGGAAAGCAAAAGAAGTTCCTGATGCTATTAAAAAGGCTATTGATGATGCTTTTAAAAATATTATTAAAATTAATATTAAAGGCACAACCATAGCACACGATGTGCAACAAAAATATAATTCAAGTATTATTTTACTTAAGCCAGCAAGTGAGGGAACAGGAGTTATTGCAGGTGGATCAGTGCGTCCAGTTTTAGAAATGGCGGGGATTAAAGATATTTTGACAAAATCTCTAGGTTCAAACAATCCTTATAATGTTGTTCGTGCAACTATTGATGCCCTTTCTAAAGTAAAGGTATAAGGGAGAAATAATGGCATTAGAAAATTTAGCACCCGCAAAAGGTAGTGTAAAGAAAATAAAAAGAGTTGGACGTGGTCAAGGCAGTGGTATGGGTAAAACCTCTACAAGAGGAGGTAAAGGACAGACTGCAAGGACAGGCTCTAAACAAAAAAGAGGCTTTGAAGGTGGTCAGCAACCTTTGCAAAGAAGATTACCAAAAATTGGTTTTACAAGTAGAGTGGTTAAACCTTATGTTATTAATGTCCAAAAGGTTAAAGCCATCAATGATTTAAATGAAATTACTTTTGAAAGCATTAGGAGTGTTTATAAATTTCCTTCTTATATCACAAGAATTAAATTAATAGGCAAAGAGGCTAGAAACCTTGTATCTAAAATTAAAGATAAGAGAATCTTAACAAGCGGACAGAAATAATGAATAAAGTAATTGTAAATAAGATTCTTATTACTTTAGGCTTTCTTTTTCTGTATCGCGTTTTAGCTTATGTTCCCGTTCCAGGTGTTGATACGATGGTTATTAAGTCTTTCTTTGAGCATAATGCCACTAATGCATTAGGTTTATTTAATATGTTTAGTGGCAATGCTGTGGAACGTTTAAGCATTATTTCGCTTGGGATTATGCCCTATATTACGGCTTCTATTATTATGGAGCTTTTAGCGGCTACTTTTCCAAATTTAGGAAAGATGAAAAAAGAACGTGATGGTATGCAAAAGTATATGCAAATTATTCGTTATCTTACAATTGTAATTACTTTAATTCAAGCAGTAGGGGTTTCTATCGGTTTAAGAAGTTTAGGGACAGGAGCTAATGGTGCTATTATGATTGATATGAATACTTTTATTGTTATTTCTGCTATTTCTATGCTTTGTGGGACAATGTTATTAATGTGGATAGGTGAGCAAATTACCCAAAGGGGCGTTGGAAATGGTATTAGTCTTATTATTTTTGCTGGCATTGTTTCTGGCATACCAAGTGCTATTGCTGGGACATTTAATTTAGTCAATACTAATCAAATTAGTTGGTTTGCTTTATTATTTATTGCTGTGATTATTGTCTTAACAGTGGGTTGTATTATTTTTGTTGAATTAGGAGAGCGGAGAATTCCAGTCTCTTATTCAAGAAGGGTAGTAATGCAAAATCAAGATAAAAGGATAATGAATTATATTCCTATTAAGATGAATCTTAGCGGGGTTATCCCCCAATTTTTGCTTCTGCTATTTTGATGTTTCCTGCTACTATTTTGCAATCCTCTTCTAATAGTGTTGTGATTGAAATTGCAGATTATCTCAATCCTAATGGTTATCTTTATAATGTCTTGATGTTCTTTTTTGTGATTTTCTTTGCTTATTTTTACGCATCTATTATTTTTAATGCTAAAGATATTTCAGAAAATTTAAAGAGACAAGGTGGTTTTATACCCGGCATTAGACCTGGTGAGGGAACGGCAAACTTTCTAACAAGTATTGCTAATAAATTAACTTTTTGGGGTTCTTTGTATTTAGCTATCATTGCTACTTTGCCTTGGGTTTTAGTAAAAGCTTCTGGAATCCCTTTTTATTTTGGGGGAACTACTGTTTTAATTGTCGTGCAAGTTGCTATTGATACAATGAGAAAAATAGAAGCACAAGTTTATATGAATAAATATAAAACTCTAAGTGCGGTTGGTTTGTGATGGCTATTGCGATTCGTAAGGCTTCAGAAATTCAATCCATTGCAGCAGCAAGTAAAATTGTAGCTAAGACACTTAATCACCTTAAAGCTCAACTAAAACCAGGCATTACGCTTAAAGAGATTGATGATATGGGGGAGAAGTTTATCCGCTCTTGTGGAGGAAAACCTTCTTTTAAGGGATTATATGGATTTAGTGGTTCTGTATGCACTTCGGTTAATGAGGTGATTATCCACGGTGTGCCTAATGAATACACCTTAAAAGAGGGTGATATTGTAGGGCTTGATATTGGTGTGGAATTTAATGGTTGGTTTGGTGATGCGGCTATTACTTGCGGAATCGGTAATATATCTGAAGAGGATGAGCGACTTATTGCTTGTTCTAAAGATGCACTTTATTTTGCTATTAGTCAAATCAAAGCAGGAATGCATTTCAAGGAATTAAGTGGCTTGCTAGAGGATTTTATTTTGGATTATGGTTATGTGCCTTTGCTTGGTTTTTGTGGTCATGGAATTGGGAGGAAACCTCACGAGGCACCAGAAATACCAAATTATCTAGAGGGCAAAAAGGCTAAACAAGGCGATAAGATTAAAGAAGGAATGGTATTTTGCATTGAACCTATGATTTGCCAAAAAGAAGGGCAGCCAAAGATATTAGAGGATCAATGGAGTGTTGTTTCTAGTGATGGTATGCGAGGTAGTCATTATGAACATACAGTGGCAGTGATTAATGGAAAAGCAGAAATTTTATCAAAGGAATGAGAGTGGCAAAAGATGATGTGATTGAAGTCGATGGAATTGTTCGTGAGGCTTTGCCAAATGCAACTTTTAGGGTTGAATTAGAGAATGGGCATATTATTTTATGCCATATTGCAGGAAGAATGCGGATGCATTATATTAAAATTCTACAAGGGGATAAGGTGAAAATTGAACTAACCCCTTATAGTCTTGATAAAGGTAGAATTACTTTTCGGTATAAGTAGATTTTAATAGGATTTTTTCTATAATTTAGGCTTTATTTGCAAATTTAATGTGATTTTTTCAATTGCGTTTGCATAGTCGTTTGGGTGATGAATAAGCCTTTTGAGGACTATAAACTCAATGTCTAATGAATAATTAGGAAGCACTTTTAGAGCGATTCAAAAATAAATTTTAGATTCTTAAATGAGAGATTTTATATTTTAAGGTAGGGAATAGATTATGAAAGTTAGACCCTCTGTCAAAAAAATGTGCGACAAGTGTAAGGTTATTAAGAGAAAAGGTGTGATTCGAGTAATTTGCGAGAATCCAAAACATAAACAAAGACAAGGATAAAAAGGAATAAGAATGGCGAGAATTGCTGGTGTTGATTTACCCAAAAAAAAGAGAATAGAATATGCTTTAACCTATATTTATGGTATTGGTTTAAAGAGTGCAAGAGATATTTTAAAGGCTGTAAATATCTCTTATGATAAAAGGGTTCAAGACCTTGGTGAGGATGAAATTTCAAAAATTGCAAAAGAAATTCAAACAAACCATATCGTAGAGGGTGATTTGCGCAAGAAAGTTACAATGGATATTAAGGCTCTTATGGATTTAGGGAACTATCGTGGATTAAGACATCGTAAAGGACTTCCTGTTCGTGGGCAGACAACAAAAAATAATGCTAGAACACGAAAAGGTAAAAGAAAAACTGTTGGTAGTGCATCAAAATAAGGGGTAAAAATGGCTAAGAGAAATATTAATAAAAAAAGAGCAGTTAAGAAAAATATAGCAAGGGGTATTATACATATTTCTGCAGCATTTAATAATACTAGTGTAACAATCACTGATGAGATGGGTAATGTTATTTGTTGGAGTACCGCAGGTGCATTAGGGTTTAAAGGAAGTAAAAAATCTACTCCTTATGCGGCACAACAGGCGGTTGAAGATGCTGTAGCTAAGGCAAAAGAGCACGGAATTAAAGAGCTTGGAGTAAAAATACAAGGTCCAGGAAGCGGTCGAGAAACTGCTGTAAAAAGTTTAGGAAGCATAGAGGGAATTAAAGTTTTATGGTTTAAGGATGTTACTCCATTGCCACACAATGGTTGTCGTGCTCCAAAAAGAAGAAGAGTCTAAGGAGAAGATATGGCTAGATATAGAGGTCCTGTAGAAAAGATTGAGAGAAGATTTGGTGTTAGTCTTGCCTTAAAGGGCGAAAGAAGATTGGCAGGAAAAAGTGCATTAGATAAGCGTCCTTATGGTCCTGGACAACACGGACAAAGAAGAGGTAAAATTTCTGAATATGGGATTCAGCTACGTGAAAAGCAAAAAGCAAAAATGATGTATGGAGTCTCTGAAAAACAATTTCGTGCAATGTTTGTTGAGGCTAATAGGTTGCAAGGGAATACAGGGGAGAATCTCATTAAGCTTATTGAGAGAAGATTAGATAATGTTGTTTATAGAATGGGATTTGCAACTACTAGAAGATTTGCAAGACAATTAGTGGTGCATGGGCATGTATTAGTAGATGGTAAGAGACTTGATATTCCTTCAGCTTTTGTGCATATTGGACAAAAGATTGAAATTTGTGAAAAAACTAAGAATAATCCCCAAGTCCAAAGAGCTATTGAATTAACTAAACAAACGGGTATTGTCCCTTGGGTTGATGTGGATGTAGAAAAGGTTTTTGGAATCTTTACACGATTACCAGAGAGAGAAGAGGTGGTTATTCCTATTGAAGAGAGGCTCATTGTCGAGTTATATTCTAAATAATACTTAAAGAAGGTGTTAGTATGAAAAGTATCAAAATTTCTCCTCATGTGCCAACAAAGATTGAAGTTAAAGAAATTGGTTTAAATAGAGTTCAAATTAGTGCATATCCCTTTGAATTTGGATATGCAATTACTTTAGCACATCCATTGCGAAGATTATTGCTTGGAAGCTCTGTTGGTAGTGCCCCAATAGCACTTAAAATAGCAGGAGTGGCACATGAGTTTGATTCTATTCGTGGTGTAGTGGAAGATGTTTCACATTTTATCGTTAATCTTAAGGCGATTCGTTTTAAAACTAAAGATGATCAAGAAAGCATTACTATAGATTATAAATTCACTGGACCAAGAGTTATTACAGGTGCAGATTTGGAAAATGATACCATTGATATTGTTACTCCAGATACACATTTAGCAACTATTAATGAAGATGCATCACTTAATTTTTCTATCATTATTCGTAAGGGAATTGGTTATGTAGCTAGTGAAGATATACGACCAGATGTTCCAGAGGGATTTATGGCATTAGACGCATATTTTACGCCCGTTACAAATGTTACTTATACTACAGAGAATATTCTTTTAGAAGATGATCCTAATTATGAAAAGGTAATTTTTGATATTCAAACCGATGGACAAGTAGAGCCTTTGACTGCTTTTAAAAATGCGTTAAGTGTTATGCATAGACAAATGGCGATTTTTAATTCAGAGCTTAATATAGAAGTTTCAGAGGTTAGTGATGGAGAAGAGGATATTCCTGAGATAAAAACACTCTTGCAAAGTATCGATAGTTTGAATTTTAGTGCAAGATGTTTTAATTGTTTAGATAGGTCAGGGATTCGTTATTTAGGTGAATTGGTGTTATTAAGTGAAGATCAAATTAAAAATATTAAAAATTTAGGTAAAAAGTCTTTAGATGAAATTACAATGAAACTTGATGAATTAGGCTATCCAGTGAATAAACCAATTTCTAAAGATCTAGCCCTACGTCTTAAGAAAAAATTTTCTAACTAAAATTAAGGATATGAAATGAGACATAAACACGGATATAGAAAGCTTGGCAGAACCTCCTCTCATAGAAAAGCTCTGTTAAAAAATTTATCTATTGCTTTAATTATAAGTGGAAAAATTGAGACAACACTTCCAAAGGCAAAGGAGCTACAAAGTTACTTTGAAAAACTTATTACTAAGGCTAAGAAAAATGATTCTATGGCACATCGTTTAATTTTCTCACATTTACAACATAAAGAGTCTGTGAAAAAGATTATTAAAGAGATTGCTCCAAAATATGTAAATAGAAATGGTGGCTATACAAGAATCATCAAAACAAGATTAAGGGTAGGTGATGCTTCCCAAATGGCTATCATTGAATTAATCTGAACTTATGCGATAAGTTTTCTTATCGCGATTTTACTTCTTTTTTCTGCTATATTTTGTTTGAATTTATTTTTATTAGTATATCAAGTTATCAATATATTTGACTTCAAAGAGTAGAGATAATCTTGCTTTTTGTGTAAGAAATTCCTAATGGAGTTTTTTGAAAAGATTTAAGACTAGGAATTTATGGCAGGCATTAGGTAAAATTATAGTATTTAAGGATGAAGTATATCGGGTTTGTTGTGGGTTATTTAATGCCATTGAATGTTTATCTTATCGGGCAAGATAGAAAATCATAAACCACCAATCATTATTTTTGGAATTACAAAGCAACAAGAATATTTATGCATTAGGATATTTGAAATCATATTAGTTTTTATAAAAAGATTTATCACTCAATTTTTATATTCAATTTCAAGTTTTTTACTAATAGTTTGTGATTTTTTAAGTAGATCTTTGTTTTTTGTTAAAGCTTTTTGGGAATTTTCATATTGTTATTTGTATTGAAGAATTTGTAAATGTAAAAATCTTACTTTCTTTTTGCTGGGTTTTGTTAAGGATTTAAAATATTTTACTTTTTCTCAAATTACTAGAAAAATATTCAGTAATTAAAGTTTTCTTGTGTTAAAATAACAGGTTTTATGTTTAAATTATGAGTTAGGAGGCAATAATGGCAGAAAATATCAATCGTAGAGATTTTCTTGGTATGACTCTTGGAGGAATTGCAGCAGTAGGTGTTGGTGCTTCACTAGTTGCTATGAAATCTTCTTGGGATCCCTTGCCAAGTGTAGTATCCGCTGGTTTTACTACTATAGATTTAAGTAGTATGCAAGAGGGTGAATATAGGCAAGTTGAATATAGAGGAACTCCTGTGTATATTATTAAAAAAACCGTAGCGATGAAAAAATGTGAAGATAGGGATGTTGTTGTAGGTGATATAAATTATAGTGTCGGGATTCAAATTTGTACTCATCTTGGCTGTATTCCCTCTTATAATACAAATTCCGCAGAATTTCATTGTGCTTGTCATGGTGGTAAATTTGATGTATGTGGTAAAAATACTTTTGGTCCTCCACCTAGCCCTATGAAAATTCCACCTTTTAAAATTGATGGGGATAAATTGGTATTAGGAGAAGAGGGTCCTGAGTATTTAAAGTTAGTTGGTAAGGCATAAGGAGGTTTAAATGGCGCAAATACAAAAAGCAAATGGTATTATTGATTGGTTAGATCAAAGAATCGCAATAAGGACTTTAACAAAAGTTTTAATGACGGAATATTGGATACCTAAAAATATTAATTTTCTTTGGGCTATGGGGATAGTTTTAGTTGTTTTATTTACTATTTTGGTAGTTTCTGGATTATTTTTATTAATGTATTATAAACCCGATACTAAATTAGCATTTGATAGCGTTAATTATACGATTATGCAAGAAGTGAAATATGGTTGGCTTTGGAGACATTTACACGCTGTTAGTGCCTCTGTGTGTTTTTTGATTATTTATATCCATATGTTTGTTGGTATTTATTATGGTTCTTATAAACGCGGGAGAGAAATGATTTGGATTACAGGTATGTTGTTATTTATTCTATTTTCTTCAGAGGCATTTAGTGGCTATATGTTACCCTGGGGACAGATGAGTTATTGGGCTGCAGCAGTTATTACCAATCTCTTTGGTGCTATTCCTGTGATTGGTCCTGATTTAGTGATTTGGATTCGTGGTAATTTCATTGTTTCTGATGCGACTTTAACTAGATTTTTCATGCTTCATGTTGTTTTATTGCCCGTGGCTATTATGGCGGTTATTGTGATACATTTTTATACCTTAAGGATTCCTCATGTGAATAATATGTATGGCGAGGAAATTGATTTTGAAAAAGAGGCAGAAAAATTTAAAGTGGGAAATAAAAAAGAATCCAAAGTTATTCCTTTTTGGCCGATGTTTTTATCTAAAGACTTCTTTGTAGCAAGCTTCTTCTTAGCATTTTTATTTTATTTGACTTGTTATCATTATAGTTTTGCCCTTGATCCTATTAACTTTGATCCTGCTGATCATTTAAAAACCCCTCCTCATATTTATCCAGAATGGTATTTTTTATGGAGTTATGAAGTTTTAAGG
This sequence comes from Helicobacter apodemus, assembly GCF_003097575.1. Taxonomy (NCBI): domain Bacteria; kingdom Pseudomonadati; phylum Campylobacterota; class Epsilonproteobacteria; order Campylobacterales; family Helicobacteraceae; genus Helicobacter; species Helicobacter apodemus. Next base: position 79,371 of record NZ_CP021886.1, read on the forward strand.
GGATTTTTCTTTAGTGCGGATTTAGGTTTAATAGCTTTTGGTATTGCTAATGTTATTTTTCTTTTCCTTCCTTGGCTTGATAGGAGCAATGTTGTGGCTCCTGCGCATAAGCGTCCAGCATTTATGGTGTGGTTTTGGTTATTAGTAGCAGATATGATTATTCTAACAATATGGGGTAAATTGCCTCCGACAGGAGCTAATGCTTATATTGGTTTTGTTGCTTCTATATCATTTTTAGCTCTGTTGCTTGTTGTGTTGCCAATTATTACAAAAATCGAAGATAAAATAGCTAAGGAGTAAAAATGAAAGAATTCTTAACCTTAATCATTGTCGTTATTGTTACAGCGATTATTTATTGGGGAGTTGAGCCTTTTGCACATAGCCAAATGCACCCAAAAGTTACTCCTGCTGATTATAATTTTTCGGATTTAACACCAATAAGTGCTAATGGAAATGCCGCAAATGGAAAAGAACTTGTCTTTGCGAATTGTATAGCTTGTCATAGTATTAAGAAAGAAGGGGTGGAATCTCCTTTCTCTGATACTGATGCATTAGCTGCTTATGGGGTGGTTCCCCCAGATCTTTCTAGTGCAGGTTTTATTTATGAGAAGAATTTTTTAGGGAATGTTATTAAAGATATAGCGGTGGCAACAAAGCAAACTCATAAGTTTGATGGTAATCACCCGATGCCAAATTATAATTGGATGAGTGATCAAGAAATTGCTGATATGGTTGCTTATTTACAAAGCATCGCACCTAAAAGTATGAGTAATAAGAAAGTATTTATTGATGCTTGTGCAAGATGTCACGATATAAAATATGACAAAATTTATGCAGCGGGTGGTTTGAAAACTTACCTTGAGACAAAAGTTCCAGATTTATCAATGATGATTAGAAGTCGGGATATAGAGTATTTGCATACTTTTATCAATGATCCACAGAAGCATTTAGCAGGAACTGCTATGCCTAGAGTTGGTTTAACTAAAGAAGCAGAAGATCAAGTTATAGCTTATATGGAGAGCGTTGGAGATAGCAAAAAACCTGAACGCGAATCTTTGGGTTATAAACTTGTGATTTTTATGGTGATTATGGGTGTAGTCGCTTATTTATGGAAACGTAAAATTTGGCGTGATGTCCATTAATTTAAATACTAGCAATGCTAGTATTTAATACTTCTTTATTCTTTAATCCTTGTTTTGTTTTTATTCTTAGATTAGGTTATAATAACTTCTTTAATCAAATACAAGGGATAAAATGTCAGCAGATGAATTTACATTAGCAAAAGTTCAAGTTCCCAAGCAAGAAGATTTAGCACGTTATCTTGAGGGAATTATGGAGAATTATAGTGGGCTTTTAGATATGGAAGTGGTGTTTTGTTCAGAATTAGGTGCAACAAAAATCCCATTATTGGATATTTTACGTTTTGAAAAAGGTTCTATTATTGATTTGCAAAAACCTGCAGGAGAGAGTGTAGAAATATTCATTAACAGAAGAATTATAGGCAAAGGAGAAGTAATGGTTTATGAAAAGAATCTTGCGATTCGTGTTAATGAAATTTTAGATTCTAATGCTATTATTTATTATCTTACAAGGGAAAGTATCAGCACAGTATGAGGATTTTGCTATTTTATTTTATTTTATTATTGAATGGATTAGCACAAGAAAATTCTTTACCATCTTTAAGTAAATCACAAGGCGGGAAAGATAGTTTTCCCTTTGAAATGGCAAAGCCTCCATTAGAAAGTATAGATTTATTCCAGTATGTAGGAGTAATTCTTATTCTAGTGGGTTTATTAATCTTTCTTTGGTATGTGAAGAATCGTGTAACTTCCCATAAGAATCACTCTTTATTGGAACTTTTCAAAAATAAAGAAAATATTAATGATATTAATGTTACTTCGACTATGAGTTTAGGGTTTCAAACAAAACTTATCATTTTTGAAGCTTACGGGATACGTTATTTGGTTTTATTAAGCCCAAATGGGGTAAGTATGGTAGATAAATATAATATTAAAAAATTTGAAGGATTATTACAAGAGGAGCAAGAAAAGCTTTATTGTAAGAAATAAGTGATATATCTTACATTTTAGTATTTAGTAATTGTTTTTCTGTGGATAAATAATATGTTGAAAAATTTAAGAAGTCATTATATAAGAAGTAATAGAACTTTTGATATAAGAAGTATTATTGCATTTTCTATATCTTTTTTTTTACATTTAATAATTGTTATTTGGTTTGTTTGGGATTTTTCAAAAGAAAATTTACAGTATTTAGAAAAGTATGGAAGTCAAGAAAAAGAACGTATTAATATTAAGGATTTTAAATTTGTTCCACCCTCTAAAGGAGAATTAGCTCCTCCACAAAATGAGAAACTTGCAACAAAGCCTCTAAATCAGGATATACCAGTTATCAAAAAAGAGGAGGTAAAACCTAAAGAGAAGAAATTAAAAACAGCAAAGTCTAAACCTGCTCCACAAAAAGTAGAAATAAATCCCAAAAAGGAAGATTTACCTCTAACTCTTGCTGAAGAATTAAAGCCTAAAAGTAACCCTGTCCCTCCCTCTGCTGCTTCCTCTCCCTCTATTTATAGTCTTGGGAAAAATGCCTTTGGTCAATCTAATAAAGAGATGGAAGAATTGTATGGGGAAGACTTGCATTCTTTAAGTTTAGAAGAGCGTAAATTTTTAGAAGATAATTTAAAGGCAATAGGTAAAATCACACAATCTTATTTGAAGTATCCACGAGTAGCAGGTAGGACAGGGCAACAAGGAATAAATGTTGTAGAATTTTATTTATACCCAAATGGTAATATTTCTGATTTGAAGCTTTTAACCTCTAGCGGTTATGCTCTGCTTGATAATAACAGCAAACATACGATAGAGATTGCTTATAAAGATTATCCTTATCCAAGTGTAACAACAAAGATTAGAATTAAAGTTTATTATAGTATTCATTAATAGCGGGATTGTTTATATTCTATAGGAATAAGGCAATCATTAACTTCAAGAGGTTGAGGATAGTAGCCTCTGTCATAGCCAAGTTTAAAAAGTGTATTGATGGCTTTTATTTGTGTGCTAGAGAGCGATAAAGAGTTGTTGTTAGCATAGAGATTTAAATAATGTTCTAGCTTTTGAGCATCCACTCTAATAAGATTCCTCTCTAAGAGCATTTTAGAAAGAAGATTTTTGTGCCTTAAGGCTATTTCTATGGCTTTAGTTAAGATTTCTTCACATTCTATAGCTAAACTTAGAGGGATAGAACGTCTTATACACATTCCTCCAAGAGGAAGGGGTAGTCCTTCTTGATTATAATCACTCCAAATATCCCAAATTTCCTTTTCTACTTCTAAGGTAGAATCATATTCTAAAATGGATTCGTGGATTAAAACGCCCGCATCAACTTCACCACTTAAAACGGCTTTTTCAATCTCTAAAAAATTTTTATAAGAGATTCTAGCTTGTGGATAAGCTATTTTAAAAAGTAGGGCATTAGTCGTATGAGCCCCACTTAAAGCAACTTTAAAATTTTTCTTTAGGGTTACACCCCTTTTTTTGATAAGTTTGGGACCATAGCCTTCACCAAAACTCACTCCAGTCCTTAGAAGGCATTGTTCTTGAAATAAAAGCGGATAGACACCAAAAGAAATAGCGGAGATATCTAATACTCCATTAAGTGCCATTTCATTGAGAGTTTGTATATCTAATGATTGGTTTTGAAAATTTATGGAGCTTCCAACCCAGCCAAATGCGATAGCATAATACATAAAAATATCATCGGCATCTGGAGAGTGCCCTATTTGTATTGTTCTCATTTCATACCTCTTATTAGAGATTATTTTAATTAAATATTACTTATAAGGGATTGAAGTTTTTTGATGATAAAAGTGGGCTTTAAGTCTATCATACAGGCGTGAAAGCCTTTAGAAACTTTAGGGAGGGGACAAATTCTTTTTTTACAAGGTTGGCAGTAGAGGGCTTGATGGAGTGTTTTTAAGGAGATAATGTGGGCGTTTTTTGCATTAAAAGGCGCACTTTCTTGTTCGTTAGTTGGACCAAAGATTGCTAAAGTTGGGATTTCAAATGCTGCTGCAATATGCATAGGACCGCTATCATTAGTTATCAATAAATGGAGTTTTTGAATATAAGCCATAAGGCTTTGAATGGTTGTTTGTCCGCTTAAATTTAAAATATTTTTAGGGTTAGGTGGTAAAAAAGAGAGGATTTTTTCATTAATAGCGTTTTCAGATGTGACTCCAAAAAGGATAATCTTGAAATTTTTATCTAACAAAAAGGCGATAACTTCTGCAAAATATTCCTCTTTCCAACGTTTTGCACTGCCAAAGGCTGCACCTGCATTGATACCCGCTATTTTTTGATTTTGCCAATGTTTGGGTAATGTAATATCTAAAGGAGGCTTTCTTAAATACAATTTTGGGCTTAGGTTGGTATTTGGGATAAGTGTTTTTATAAGGGAGCTAAAATGCAAAACTTCGTGTAAATTTGCCTGTTTTTTGGGGGCTTTAGTAAGTAGGAAGGAACGCATTTCTTTGTTGTATCCTATCCGTTCTTTTGCCCCATTAAAGAATAAAAATAAAGCAGATAAAAAGTTGTTTTGGAAGGTCAAAGCAATATCACAAGGAGGAATTTTCTTAGCTAAAGTATATAAGTAGAATATTCTAAATCTTTGCTTTTTACTATTATCTATTAAAAGCGTGGTATTAGGGTAATGGCTAAAAAGTTCGCAGCTAACTTCACTCCCGACTAAATAAAAATGAGCTTCTGGATAAGTTTGATAAAGAATCTCCACTGCAAAAGTTGCCATTACTGCATCACCTAGCCAATTAGGGATTCTAATAAGGATATTCATAGGTTTTTTATAACCTCTAATGTTTTTTCTAAATGGTTTTGTAGGGTTAGGTGTTGGACTGCTTTTGCACATTTTTTCTGTATTGTAGAGAGGAGTTGTTGATTTTCTAAAAGTGTATTTAAAATTTCACAACCCCTTAAAATATCTTTAGAGTTTTCTAAAATGGTATCACTTAAAAAGAGTTCTCCTGCCCCATTTTGTTTAGTGGTTATGATGGCATTTTCATAGCTTGCTGCTTCTAAAGTAGCATTTGAGCAAGGTTCATAAGTTGTAGGGAATAAGAAAATATCACTTGCTTGATAAAAGGATACTATGTTTTCTTGTGCGTTTAGGAATAAAACATTATTTTCTAAAGATAATGTTTGAGCTAGTTTTTGATAATATGTAATCTTTTTGTCTTTGCCAATAATGAGAAAATGCCATTGTTTGGAAGTAACTTTTGAGAGCATAATAAGGGCTTCTTTTAGTCCTTTTCTAGCATATCCACTTCCTACAAAAAGAATGAATATTTTTTCTTTTAAAACAGGAAATTTATGGATAAGTGATTCTTTAGCTTTGGCTTTATTAATAGCCTTTGGGATTTTAATACCATTATAAATAACTTCAATTTTATGGGGAGGGATATGAAAGTATTCAATAAGAGAATCCTTTATCATTTGGGAGTTAGCAATAATTTTTTTAGCATTTTTGAAAAGTTTTGGCTCTATAAAAGTATAGAGAATATTCATAGGGTTAAAGAAGCTTTTGAATTTTTTAAAAGGGTTATTGTGGGTTTTTATCGCTAACCATTGTTTGTGGATACCATCTCCTGCACGATAAATATCGCAGTGTAAAACCCTCTCAAGACTAAAATAAAGAAAGTTTGGATGAGATTTGTGGAATTTTTCATAAGAATATAAGAAATAAAGAAAAGCTAAAAAAGAGGGAAAAAATCTTGGAATTTTTACAAAAAGTTTGGAATCTTGGGAATAATCACCGCTTGAAAAAATAGAGGGATTTTTATCATAAATGGCTTGTGCTATCCTAGAGAGATAAATTTCTGCACCACCAGTTTTTGTGTTTTTAAAGCGAATAAATAGGGGCTTTTTCATAAAGATTCTAAAATATCTTGAGAGATTTTTTCTAGACTTTGGTTAGCATTAATTATAATATCAGCATTGCTTTTGTAAGTTTCTAATCGCTTTAAATAAAGCTCTAAGGCTTGATTTTTATTTTCAAAGAGGGGACGTTTTTGGATTTCTTTTTTGGAAAGTCTAGAGAGGATATTATCAAAATCTAAGTGCAAAAAGAAAACTTTTCCCATTATTTTAACATCACAAAATAGGGGCATTCCTCCCCCTGTTGCAATAATGCAGTTTTGAATATTTTTGCTTACAAAATAACAAAAATCTTTTTCGCATTTTCTAAAATAGTCTTCTCCTTTGGAGGAAAATATTTCTGGGATACTTAAGTTTTCGTTATTTGTAATGATTTTATCACTATCTAAAATCAACTTTTTAGTTTTTTGGTAAAGTGATTTTGCAACGCTACTCTTTCCACTACCCATAAAACCAATTAACACAAGGTTAATATAAGTCAATTTCTAATGCCTCTTCTTTATCGCTTTTGATAGAATAGTTGTATTGCCCATCAAGGCTTAGGGTAATGCGATAAAAATCTAAATGCGTCTCTAAAGTAACTTCTGTGATAACAGGGAGATTGGTTGTTAAGGATTCGGTGAGTGGTTTATTGGCAATACTTTTAAAGTCTAGTATAAGACGAGTAGGTGAGGTAAGAGTGAAATTTCTTATGAGAGTGAAGGAGGTTTTTAATACAACTTTTTGTTTGTTAATATCAAAACTAAAAGAATCACCTAAAGTAAAGTTTGATTTCGCGACTGTTTGGGTGTTAGGTAATTGGATTTCTTGTGCTAAGATTAGAGGAAGATGCCAATCTATGTTACCATCTAAGACTTTTTCAAAGGTTGTGATAGAACCATCAAGATTTTGATAGTCTATAGTTATTTTTTTGATCTTTCTTGCAGTTGATGGCAAGGTAATTTCTGTTTTTGTAAATAAATTAAGATCTGGTAAATTTAATAATTGTCCGCTTGATTTTGGGGTTACTAAAGCATCAAAGGGGTTGCGTAAGGGTTGTGATGTTTGAGTATTTCCTGTATTATTGGTTGTATCTATTGTTGGGGTGCGATCTGAATCGATATTTAGTGTTGGTATATCTGGTAGTTTTTGTGCTTCATTAGCTAATAATGAAGTTAGGGCAAATAGCAAAATAATTCTTTTCATTGTGGTTCTAAGCCTTTTAATTCAAAAAGTTCTTTTTGTAAGTTTGCGTTTTGGTTTGTCAAAAAATTCACTTCTTGATGTATTTTTTCTTTCTTTTCTTGAAGTTCTAATAAGATACTTAAAGAGTTGCTACCAAAAAGCAAATTGCCAATGTAAATTCCTGCAATGCAGACTATTAGCACAAGGCTAAAAAAAGGGAGCAAATGGAATATTCCTTGATAGTTTATACTCTTATTTTTCATTTTAGCATCTTAAAGAGTGTTTTTCCTAAGTAGACTGAATGAGGAAGTTCATTTTCAATGGTTAATAAGCGATTGTATTTTGCCATTCGCTCACTCCTTGCGGTAGAACCTGTCTTAATTTCTCCTGTATTAAGTGCTACAGCAAAATCTGCTATAAAAGCATCTTCACTCTCTCCACTCCTGTGGCTCATAATACATTTATAGTTATTTCTTTGTGCTAAACGTATGGTTTCCATTGTTTGAGTGATAGTTCCAATTTGGTTAGGTTTAATAAGAATGGCATTTGCAATATTTTGTTCAATGCCCTCTGCAAGTATTTTAGCATTTGTTACAAATAAGTCATCACCTACTAGCTGAATCTTGCTCCCTAATTTTTGCGTAAGTTTTCTCCAGCCCTCCCAATCATCTTCGCTTAAGCCATCTTCTATAGAGATAATAGGATATTTTGCGATAAGCTTCTCATAGTATTCAATAAGTTCTTCTGCACAAAGTTCCTTTCCCTCACCTTTGAGAGAGTAAATGCCTTTTTGATTAACAAATTCACTGCTTGCTACATCAAGAGCTAGGAATATTTGCTCTCCCTCCTTATAACCAGCCTTTTTGATGGCTTCAGAAATAATTTGTAGGGGCTCTTCATTGTTTTTAAGATTGGGAGCAAATCCACCCTCATCACCAATACTTGTAATATGTTTAGAATGATTGAGGATTTTTTTTAAATGTTGGTAGATTTCTGCACTAGCCCTTAGTGATTCACTAAAAGTATCAAAACCAAGAGGCATAATCATATATTCTTGAAAATCTACAGTGTTATCAGCGTGGCTTCCTCCATTAATAATATTAAGCATTGGGATAGGGAGTGTTAAAGCATTAGCTCCGCCTAAATACCGATAAAGTGGTATATTTAGACTTTTTGCTGCAGCCCTAGCAACAGCCATAGAAACACCAAGTATTGCATTAGCTCCTAAGTTAGAGAAGTTTTCTGTATTATCTGCTTGTATTAAGAGATTATCAATCCTAGTTTGTTCATAAGGGTTTAATCCGCTAATAGCGTCATAGATAGTTGTTTGTATATTTTCACAAGCTTTTAAAACCCCCTTCCCTAAAAAACGCTCGTCCCCATCTCTTAATTCTAAAGCCTCTCTTTTTCCCGTGCTTGCACCGCTAGGGACAATAGCACTTCCTACACTACCATCACTTAAAATAATAGTTGCTTTAATGGTAGGATTCCCTCGACTATCTAAAACTTCTTGCGCATAAATTTCATCAATAAAAGTCATTATTTCTCCTTACATTTTAGATTATTTAGGGCTTATTCGTCATCTTCTGAAGTATTAGATAAATCATCAGAGATAGAAATAGAGGATTTAATTTTTTCCTCTATTTCTTGAGAGATTTCTGGATTTTCTTTTAAGAATATCTTAGCATTTTCTTTGCCTTGCCCTAGTTTTTTATCTCCATAGCTAAACCAAGCACCACTTTTATCGACAATATCAAGCTTTACTCCATAATCTATTAATTCTCCCTCTTTGCTAATACCCTCTCCAAACATAATGTCGAATTCTGCTCCTCTAAAAGGAGGTGCAACTTTGTTTTTTACAACTTTTGCTTTAACGCGATTTCCTATATTTTGTTCTCCTTGTTTTAAACTTGCAATTCTTCTTACATCAATTCTAACGCTTGCATAAAATTTTAAAGCATTACCACCTGTCGTTGTCTCTGGACTTCCATATCCCATTACACCAATTTTCATACGAATTTGGTTGATGAATATAACGGTGGTATTCATTTTATGGATAATACCTGTAACTTTTCTTAATGCTTGACTCATTAATCTTGCTTGAAGTCCCAAATGTTGATCTCCCATATCCCCTTCAATTTCACTTTTTGGGGTAAGTGCTGCAACAGAATCAATAATGATTAAATCCACGCCACCACTTCTTGTAAGTGTTTCTAATATCTCTAAAGCTTGTTCCCCAAAATCAGGTTGTGATACAAGGAGGTTTTCGACATCTACGCCTAATCGTTTGGCATAGGTAACATCTAAAGCGTGTTCAGCATCTATAAAAGCACAAATTCCCCCATTTTTTTGACATTCTGCAACAACTTGTAATGCGAGTGTAGTTTTACCAGAGCTTTCAGGACCATAAACTTCAATGATTCTCCCCTTTGGGATGCCTCCAATACCAAGTGCAATATCTAACCCTAAAGAACCTGTGCTAATACAATCAATTTTTTCAACGGGTTTATCCCCAAGTCTAATTAAAGCACCTTTGCCAAAAGCTTTATCAATTTGCTTGATGGCAAGTTCTATGGCTTTTTGCTTACTTTCATCTAATGCCATTTTTTCTCCCATTTTTGTCTTAGGTTTAAAATTTAAATTGTATCTAAAATAACATAAAAAATATATTTTTACTTCTGCATCTTGTTTTATGTATTTAAAAAATAAAATTATGTTTATTTCAGAGATGATAGGTTACAATTGCTAGTTAATAAATTAAAATTTTAGGTTGAGAGAATGAAGATCACACGAACTTGTTTTAAAATGATTTTAACAATATTGTTTTTTGGGCTTAGCATTCAGGTTTTAGCAGCATCTAAAGATTCAGAAAATTCACGTCTAGATTCTTATAATAAATTAAGAAAAGTCATTGGAACGATTGAGAATTACTATGTTGATGAATTAACACTTGATGAGATTGTTAATAAAGCTATTGAAGGGCTTTTAAGCAATCTTGACCCACATTCTGCCTATTTAGATGAGAAAAAATTTGAAGAGCTTAGGATACAAACTAATGGAGAGTTTGGCGGGGTAGGTATTACTATTTCTTTGAAAAATGGGGGAATTACTATTATCGCTCCTATTGAGGGTAGTCCGGGTGATAGAGCAGGTTTAAAGAGTGGTGATATTATTTTAAAAATCAATGATGAAAGCACTTTGAGTATGAGCTTAGATGATGCTGTCAATAAAATGCGTGGAAAGCCTAATACAAAAGTGCAATTAACCATTGTTAGAAAAGATAATCCTAAACCTTTAGTTTTTGATATTGTAAGAGATAATATCAAAGTTGAATCGGTTTATGCAAAAAAAATTGAGGATACGGATTATGTTTATGTGCGAGTAACTTCTTTTGATAAAAGGGTGGCACAAAGGGTTGAAGAAGAACTAAAGAAATTTAAAAAAATTGATGGAATAGTTTTAGATTTGAGAAATAATCCTGGTGGGCTTTTAAATCAAGCTGTGGAGCTAAGTAATTTATTTATTAAAGAGGGCACCATAGTTTCACAAAAAGGACGCGTAAAAGATGAGGATATTGTCTATGAGGCTACTTCAAGAACTCCTTATGCAAGAATCCCTTTAGTAGTGCTTGTTAATAATGGAAGCGCAAGTGCAAGTGAGATTGTAGCAGGAGCATTGCAAGATCATAAAAGGGGAATCCTTATAGGAGAGACAACTTTTGGTAAAGGAAGTGTGCAAGTTGTATTGCCTACTGAGAAGAAAGAAGCTTTGCGTTTAACGATTGCTCGTTATTATCTGCCAAGTGGTCGCACGATACAGGCTGTAGGGGTAACACCTGATATTGAAGTCTTACCTGGTGTGGTTCCTAATGATGAAAATGGATTTAGCATTAAAGAGGCAGATTTAAAGAAACATTTAGAGGGTGAATTAGAAAAAATTAATCCTAAAGACAATACTAAGGCAAAATCAAAAGAAAATGAAATATCTTCTACCCAAATTATGAATGATATTCAACTTAAAAGTGCTATTGATGTATTAAAGACTTTAACGATTATTCAAAAGTAGAGGAATGCGTTTATGCAAGTAGAGAAAAAAGAAAAATTATATGAAGGAAAAGGAAAAAAGCTTTATAAAACTAGTGATGAAAACCTCCTCTTAGCAGAGTTTAAAGATGATTTGACTGCCTTTAACGCTCAAAAAAGAGGGAATGAAGAGGGAAAAGGCACTTTAAATTGTAAAATTTCTTCTGAAATTTTTAAACTTTTAGAGACAAAGGGTATTAGGACGCATTACAAAGAAACTTTAGCAGATAATCTAATGTTATGCCAATTTGTTGAAATTATTCCCATTGAAGTTGTAGTAAGAAATATCGCAACAGGATCATTAACGAAAAGATTAGGGATTAAAGAGGGAGAAAAGCTACCCTTTACTTTAGTGGAGTTTTATTATAAAGATGATTCTTTAAGTGATCCGCTTATCAATGATGAACACGCTTTGATTTTAAATTGTGTGAAATCTGTAGAAGTGTTAGAATATTTAAGAAAAATTGCTCGTGAGGTTAATGAAGTCTTGCGTGAGTTCTTTGATAGCAGAGATTTGATGTTGGTGGATTTTAAATTAGAATTTGGTTTAAATAAGGAAAAGGAAATTTTAGTAGCGGATGAAATTACGCCTGATTCTTGTCGTTTTTGGGATAAAAACACAAAAGAGAAATTAGATAAAGATAGATTCCGAGAGGATTTGGGTAATGTAAAAGTGGCTTATGAAGAAATATTAAAAAGGATTTTGCTAAGTTTATGAGAGTTGAAGTGATTGTGCGGTTAAAAAATGGTGTTTTAGATCCTCAAGGTAAGGCTATACATAATGCTTTAGAGTCTTTAGGGTATACAAATATTCAAGAAGTGAATGTGGGTAAGGCTATTATTTTAGAGATAGATAGCAAAGAAGTAGAAGAGGTAAAAAAACAGGTGCATCTTATGTGTGACACTCTCTTAGCAAATACGGTCATCGAAGATTACCAGATAAAGCTATAAAATGGGTGTAGCGATTTTACAATTTTTAGGGACTAATTGCGAATATGATATGGAGTATGCTTTCTCTCTTTTAGGTGTTAAAAGTCAAATTATTTGGCATCAAGAGAGGGCACTGCCTAAGCATACCAAATTAGTTGTAATTCCTGGTGGCTTTAGTTATGGAGACTATCTAAGAAGTGGAGCCATTGCAAGGTTTTCACCTATTATGCACTCTGTTATAGATTTTGCAAATAATGGTGGCTATGTGCTTGGGGTGTGTAATGGATTCCAAATACTTTTAGAGAGTGGATTATTACCTGGTGCTATGAAGCATAATGAAAATTTGCATTTTATCTCAAAAAATGTAGATTTAGAGATTGTGGATACCCATAATATTTTTTTGAAAAATTTTTGCACAAAAGCAATTATTAATATTCCTATTGCCCACGCTGAAGGAAATTATTATATTCATAAAGAAGGGTTAGAACAATTAAAGGAAAATGGACAGATTTTGTTAAAATATACTCAAAATATTAATGGTTCTTTAGAAAATATTGCTGGGATTTGTAATAAAAATAAAAATGTTTTTGGGCTTATGCCTCATCCTGAAAGGGCTGTGGAGGAAGTTTTGGGTGGCACTGCCGGATTAAAGATGTTAGAGGGATTTTTAGAAATTTTATGAAATTTTTTTTCTATAGTATTTTAGTACTTCAATTATTTGCTAAAGATGGGTTTGTATTTCCCGCCTCTAAAGATAATACTTTTAATTCTACTATTACGCAGAAAGAAACCTCTAAAGATGTTGTTTTGGTTGAGGGGAATATAACAAGAGAAAATATTTTACCTGAAGTGGTGATAGAAGAAAGTTCTTCTCCTTTGGATTTTAATACCTCACAAGAGAGCCAAGAAAATGAGAAAAAAAATAAACAAGAAGCTTATGAAGAGGAAAAATTAAAACTCCAAGAGGCAACAAAGCAAAATCTTATTACTAAAAATGTTTATTTAGATATAGTGAATCCTCCTTATAGTATTTTGTATGTTCATCAAATTATTCCTATTACTTTGAAGTTATTAGTATTAAGTCAATATTCTACCATTGAAACAAAATTTATTTTAGATAATGCGAGTGTTGAAGTATTAAATCCAAAAGAAACCTGGACTTTAAATCAAGATTCTAGTCTTAGCAATACCTTTTATTTTAAAATTAATCAACCTAACTTTACTATTCCTAAAGTTGAAGTTATGGTTAATACTATAGAGGGGGAATTTCAAGAGAGCACAGATTTTATTACTGGTAGAGCCATTAAGTTAGAGCGAAAAGGCGGATATTCTCAAGTCTTAGCTAAAGATTTAAAAATTTTAGATTCTAAAATTACTAATTATGATTCTGGGCATAATCTTGTTGTTTTGCAATTACAAAGCAATTTAGGGAATCTTTTTGACTTTTATTTGCAATCTTACCAACAAGGTATTGAAAGTAAGAGTGGGGATTATAAAGAGGCTGTTGCGTTTTATTATGCGATTGTGCCAAAGAGCTTAGGGGTTATCTCTTTTGAATATTTCAATACAGAAAAATCTCAATATATTGAATTACAAGTCGATAATATTCCACAAGATGAACGCGTTAGCACACAGAGCGATATAAAGCCTAAAAATAATATCCAATTTTATCAGGTTTCTTTGATAGTTTTTTTGGCGCTTATATTTTTTGGTTTGTATTTTTATAAACGAAAATGGATTTTTATCCTTTTAGGGATTCTTCTTTTAGTGCTTTTATTTTTCTTACTTTCAGTTAGAACCTCTGCAGTTTTAAAGGTAAATACTGCGATACATATTCAGCCGACTTTTAACTCCACGATTATTTTAATCACGCAAGAACCAATGAAAGTAGAAGTTTTATCCGATGTTAGGGATTATTATAAGGTAATGTTAGAAGATGAACGTATTGGGTGGGTAAGAAAAAATGATATCCAAGATTAGGGCTTTTAGTGCAGTGCTTTATGTGTTGCTTGTAATACCTTGGAGCATTTTATTTATGTATCTATTCCCTAAATACCATAGAAAGGTGAGGAGGGTTACCGCTTCTGCCTTTTTTAAACTTTTTGGGGTTAGTGCTAAAATAATAGGAGAATTAGATAAAACTGCACAAGTTTTAGTGATGAATCATCAAAGCTTTATGGATGTAGTTTATTTTGAAGCATTTCACCCTAATGATTTATGTTGGATTGCAAAGAAAGAGTTGGGTGAGCCTTTTTTATATGGACATGCCCTCAAAGCTCCTAAGATGATTTTAATTAATCGTGAAAGTAAGAGAGAGAGTGTATTTTTACTTAAAGAAGCTAAAGATAGATTGTCTAAAGGGAGGGTTTTATGTATCTTTCCAGAGGGGACTCGATCTTTGGGAAAAGAGAAATTCTTACCCTTTAAAAGCGGGGCTAAATTTTTAATTGAGCATTTTCATCTAAAGGTTCAGCCTATCATTTTTTGTGGAACTAGAGATTGTTTAGATATAGGTTCTATGAAGTTTGATAATCATCCCTTTAGTATAAAATATCTTCCTGCATTTACGCCTAATGAAGAGAATTGGTATGAAAGCTTAAGAGAACGAATGCAGCAAGAGTATTTAAAGATTTATCAAGAGAGAAAAAATGTATGCATGGTAGAATAGTTAGATATTTTAGTAGTAATGGTAAAGGGGTGGTCATTAATGCCTCTAAAATGCTTTTTGAATTTACCAAAGAGGCTTGGCACGATAAGAAAGTTATCCCTATGGAGGGTATGTTTGTAGAGTTTCGTTGTGATGAGAACAATCAAGTTGCAGATTGCAAAGCCTCTAAATTTCAAGAGTTTGATGGAAGTACTTTTATTAGTGAATCAGATTTTTGGCGTAACCAAACAGATGAACAATTAGAAGCAATCCAAAGTAATAAACGTGATTTAGCTATTGCAGAAATTTATAAAACTACTAATTATGATGCAATTAAAAATATACCTTTAACTCTTAGTATTGATAGTGTCATTAAAAGGTATTTTCAGCAACATTTCCTAGCCGTAAGTTTTCTAAATGATTTGTGTGTCGTAGAGCAAAAAGTCTTATTAGAATTTATTTATACTAAAAGATTTGTTTTTAAGGCTTTGGATAATCTTCTTTTTAATGATAAAACACTTAAAAAAGATGATTTTGTCGAGGAATTAAGTGTAGTTGTAAGGCTTGAAAACTTTTTATCAGACTTCGATCATAAGGTAAATGTTGAGAATCTTTTTTTAGAGTATTTTATTAAGTATCAATTACATTATCAAGCATTAAATGCTGCCTTAGAAAATGCAAAAGATACTTTAAAAATAATTCAGCGAAGAATCCAAGCTTGTAATACAGAATTAGCAGCAATTGTGCGTAAATTAGAATCTCTAGCAAAAAAACCTCAAGAAATATTACAAAAGCAAGAAAAACTTGAAGGAGAATTACAAAGATTAGCAGAAGAAAACAAAATTATTTCCCAAAGAATATCCAATCTAAGTGTTATTAAAGCGGCATTTTATAAAGGTTATTATCAAGGTTTTCAAAAATCTTTTCAAAAAGTCCATAAAATGCTTTATAAAAAAATCAAAAATGGGTTAGATATTTGTATTACGATTTTAGATAATAAGATTTATCAAAAATCTTTGCAGTCTAAAGCTATGAAAAATTGTTATTTTAAGTATCCAGAAAATCAGCTAGCCCCAGTATCTATTAGTTTTATGGAGCAATATTTAGACAGGTTGAATAAAGAGCGATTAAGTGAGGGTGATAAAAATATTTATCTTTATTGCCAAAAACTTAAAGAGAGTGCTAAAAAATTTTTTCTTATTCTAAGCACTAATGAAAAAGACACAATAGATATGAAGATGAAGATTTTAGGAGAGGGAAAATTTCATTGTGTCAAGATCGCCCATAAACAAATTATGTTCTCAAGTATGATGCGAGATTTTGTATTTGATACTATTTATATTGACAAAAAATCTTTATGGACAAATTTACAAGAATTAATTACGGAAATAAAAAGTTTTAAAGGCATTAATAATCCTAAAATTGTTGTCTTTTGAGATAAAAGTTTATGGGCTTAAAGTAGGGTTTGTTTGCGAATGTTGTGTTATAATTGAAGAATATATTTAGGAATTTGGTTAAAATTTATGGAAAACAAGGTAAATAAAATAAAAAGTAGTAAAAAATCTATGGCAAAAGATTTTGCTGATGAGGTTTCAGACTTTTTGAATTTTGGGTTTAAAAAAAGTGTATTGAGAGGTATTAAAGAGTTGGGTTTTATTCAGCCAAGCCCTATTCAAAAAGAAGCCATTCCGGCTATTTTAGATGGGCTTGATGTGATAGCACAGGCTCAAACAGGGACAGGAAAAACTGCAGCATTTGGGCTACCTTTAATTAATAGTTTAAAACATAATGGAAGTATTGAAGCATTAATTATCACCCCCACACGAGAGCTTGCTATGCAAGTAAGTGATGAAATTTTTCAATTAGGCAAATATAACAAAGTCCGCACGGTTTGCTTTGTTGGCGGACAGTCTGTTTTTAAACAATTAGAACTCTTAGATAAAAAGCCACAAATTGTTATCGCAACTCCGGGAAGATTATTAGATTATCTTCGTAATCATAAGTTAAAAAGTTTTTCTCCACGCGTTGTTGTGTTAGATGAATCTGATGAAATGCTTGATATGGGATTTTTAGACGATATTGAAGAGATTTTTCAATATCTCTATAAAGACCATCAAACTTTACTTTTTTCAGCAACTATGCCTATTCCTATTAAGCATTTAGCCCAAAAGATTCTTAATAATCCAAAATTTATTAAAATCACACCAGAAAACACTACTAATGAAGATATTTCACAGCGGTATTATATTATTAATGAGGCAGAACGCGAAGAAGCTATTGTGCGTTTAATTGATAGTGAGATGCCCTCTAAAGCTATTATCTTTACGCGTATGAAAAAAGAAGCCGATATTTTAGCTAAGCGACTAATAGAGCGTGGATATAAGGCGTGTGCAATGCACGGAGATATGGAGCAGAGGGAGCGACATAGGTCTATTAAAGCCTTTAAAGATTCTAAGAGTAATATTTTAGTTGCGACAGATATTGCAGCGCGTGGGCTTGATATTAGTGGAGTTAGCCATGTTTTTAACTTCCATATTCCCCTAAATCCAGAATCTTATGTCCATCGTATAGGTAGGACAGGTAGAGCAGGCAAAAAAGGGGTTGCTATTACACTTGCAACACCTTTAGAGTTTAAAGAATTGCGTAGAATAAAAGAAAATACTAAGGCTACCATTGAGCTTTATGAAATACCTAATATTCAAGATACCATTAGCAAAAAAGATACGCAATGGATAGAAAAAATCTTAAAATACCCAATTAGTGATGAGGCTTTGCGTCTTTATGAGCAGGTAAGAAGTAGTGCGGATATGACTCAATTAGTTTGTAAATTACTTTCAATGTTGCTTGAAGAAGTGAAAGTTTTAGGTCCTAATAAGATTGGTTTGAGAAAAAAGGATTTGCAAAAATTCCAAAGAGAATTAAAACAAGAAGAGAAAGCTACTTATAAAAAACAAAAACCAGATCATCCTAAAAAAAACGATTATAGTAAAAAACAAAATCAAAAAGAAAGAAAAGTAGGTCAAGCAAAGAAGACTCATAAAACCTCTAATTCTACAAAGACTAAAAGAAATTCTAAAAGGAAGTAAAATGGATTTTCAGCCTTATCCTTTTGAAAAATTAAATACTCTCATTCAATCTATTCCTACAACAGGACAAAGAATTTCTTTAAGTGTTGGGGAGCCACAATTTAAAACCCCCGATTTTATTACCAAAGCCCTTGGAGATAATGCACCCTTGCTCAATAAATACCCTAAAACAGGTGGGGAGGAGAGCTTAAAAGTAGCTTTGCAGGGCTTTATCCATAAGCGATTTAATGTAAATTTGCGTTTAGAGGAGATTGTTCCTAGTTTTGGGACAAGAGAGGTTTTATTTAATTTTCCACAATTTTATCTCTTTGGCAAGGATTCTAAAGTTATTGCCCATCCTAATCCCTTTTATCAAATTTATGAAGGTGCTGCGATTGCTTCAGGGGCAAAAACTATTTATATGAATCTCTTAGAAGAAAATGCTTTTAAACCTCAATTAACCAAAGAGCAAATGCAAGAATGTGATTTAGTTATTTTGAATTTTCCTAACAATCCAACAGGAAGTAGCCTAACTTTAGAAGAGTTAAAATTATGGGTGCAATGGGCGTTAGAATATGATTTTTTAATCTTAAATGATGAATGCTATAGCGAGATTTACACAGGATTAAAGCCATCTTCTATCTTAGAAGCTAGCATAGCGGTAGGTAATACAAGTTTTAAAAATGTTTTGGCGTTAAATTCTATTTCTAAACGTTCGAGTGCTCCGGGGCTTAGGAGTGGATTTATCGCCGGAGATAGTGCGGTTTTAAAAGATTATGCACGGTATAGAACCTATGTAGGTTGTGCCTCTCCTTTGCCCCTTCAAGAAGCAGCTGCTTTAGCGTGGAGTGATGAAGCCCATACGCAATATTTTCAAAGGCAGTATGCCAAAAACTTAAAATTAGCAGAGGAGATTTTAGGTGTTGAAGTTCCTAAGGAGACCTTTTATGTATGGTTATATGTAGGCGATGACTTGGCTTTTAGTAAAAAACTTTTAGAAAAAGAAAATATTTTAGTGCTTCCAGGAAGCTTTTTATCAAGAGTTGATAGGGGTATTAATCCCGGTAGTGGGTATGTCCGTTTAGCACTTGTTTATGAAGAGGAAATTATTAGGGAATCTTTATTAAGGATTAAGCAGTGTCTATAAAAATGCCACAAAGCGTTCATTTTATCGGCATTGGAGGGATTGGAATTTCTGCACTAGCTAGATTTTTGTATGCACAAGGTATAGAAGTAAGTGGTTCAGATATTGCAGAGGGCACTATGACAAAAGAGTTAAAAAAAATAGGCATTAAAGTAACAATTCCTCATAGCATTCAATCTTTTAAAGATCCAGAGTTAGTAATCCATTCAGCAATTATCAAAGAGGATAATATAGAAATACAAGAGGCAAAAAAAAGGGGCATTAAGATTTTATCCCGCAAAGAAGCTTTATCTTTGATTTTGAGAGAAAAGCAGGTTTATGCGGTTGCAGGAGCACATGGTAAAAGCACTACCACAGCGATTTTGAGTGCCATTTTACAAGATTGTAGTGCTTTAATTGGTGCAGAAAGTAAGGAGTTTCATTCTAATACACGGGCACTAAAGAGTGAGAAGGTTGTTTTTGAAGCTGATGAATCGGATAAGAGTTTTTTAAATTGTAACCCTTATTGTGCCATTGTAACTAATGCCGAGCCAGAACATATGGAAGCTTATGGGCATAATTTAAAGATGTTTTATCAAGCCTATGAGGATTTTTTAGGATTGGCTAAAAGACGTGTTATTAATGCTGAAGATAGTTTTTTAGGGGGATTAGAGTTAGAGTGTGTGCGTCTTTATCCTTCTAAAGAAATTTGTGAGATTGAATATTCTTTATGCAACAATCAACCAACAACGAGATTTAGATTATTCCATAACCAACAAGATTATGGTTACTTTGAAGTTTATGGTATTGGGGAACATATCGCATTAGATGCCTCTTTAGCTATTTTGAGTGTTTTAGATTCTGTGGATTTAGAGACTATTCGTAAAAATATCAAGAATTTTGTTGGGATTAAGAAACGTTTTGATGTTTTAGAGATTGGCAATTGCATTATTATTGATGATTATGCACATCACCCAACAGAAATAAGAACAACACTGCAAGCACTTAAAAAATACCAAGAATTAACAAAGAAAAATAAAATTTGTGCGATTTGGCAACCCCATAAATATTCTAGAATCTGTGATAATTTAGAGGATTTTGTAGAATGCTTTAGGGGTGTTGATGAGCTTGTGATTTTACCTGTTTATTCTGTGGGTGAGACAAAAAGGGAGATTGATTTTTCTTGGCTTTTTAAAAGTTATAATCCTATTTTTGCAGATCGTATTCAAAGAGATGGAAATTCTTTGATTTTATATAAAAACCAACAACCCATTAGCAAGATACAAGAAGGGATTGCTATTGGATTTAATGCGGGGAATTTGACTTATCAATTAAGGGGTGGAATTTAATGTTGAAGTATGGATTGATTGTCGTTTTGCTAGGTTTTTTGTTGTTTTTACTTTTGCAGTTACTAGCTTCTTATAATATTATTAGTGCTAAGGGAAAAATTTTTATAGCAGGATTTTTAGTTGTGATTGCTATGGGTATTGGAGTTTTTACAATAATTCAAGATAAAAGTGATGATAAGCTAACTTCTTTAGCACAGATCTTTTTACAAGGTAAAAATCTTGAGTGCCAAATAGGTGCAAAAACCCTTGAAGCTAATAGTGAGATTTTTAATTTTGTAAGTGGAACTTTAACTTTAGTGGGTAAGGAAAATACCCCATATTTTAGAATGGTTGTTCCGCTAAAAGATTGCGTCTTTAATAATGTTGATTAAACAGCTTGATTTAGTTGATTTTATTAAGCATTATGAAGCGTTTTTATCGCGTCCTAAAGCCTTATTTTTAGAGGGTGATTGCAAAAACCATTTGCGTTATATTCAGGCTTTAGAATCTATTCTTTTTACACCTCCTCAAGCCGTTAAACCTTTAGAATCTCAATTGCAATTATTGAAAAAGTTTGGCTATTTAAAGCTTGATGAAATTTTTGAATTTATAAAAATCATTCGCTATTTTATGTATCTAAAAACCCTAAAATGTGAGGGAATTTTACGAGAATGGTTTGATAATATTTTAATTCCAGAGTCTTTATTGGAATGTGTTAAGGCTTTTGAAAACAATGGTGTGATTAAACAAGGTGTTTATTTAGAGTTTGATGGGTTGTGTCAGAAGATTTTAGAGCTTAAAAAAGAAATTTCTTTCCAAATGCATCAAGTCTTATTCCAAAATAAGCTTGCCCCTTATTTGGTTGATAGACAAATTCACCTTATCAATAATGAAGAATGTTTATTGCTTAAAGCAGGATTCCATTATGTTTTAAAAGGGCAAATTATCCATCGCTCTAACACAGGATTTTTTTATGTATTGCCCCAAAGCATTATAGATTTAAAAGATAGGCTTAATCATTTAAACAACCAAAAAGAAGAAGAACTTTTTAAAATCTGCAAGGAAATCTCTTCGCTTTTTACGAAACATTTTTTATTTTTGAAATTTATTAATAAAGAATTTGATAGATTTGATTCTTACCAAGCGCGTTTAATGTTTGCTAAAGATAGGGGATTAGAGTTTTTATCCCCTAAGGGTAATGCAGGAAATATTCAAATTTGTGAATTTAAGCATCCTGCTTTAAAAGATCCTAAGCCCATTAATCTTGATTTTAAAGGAAATGTTTTAATTTTAACAGGAGTGAATGCAGGGGGTAAAACGATGTTTTTAAAGTCGGTTTTAAGTGTAGTTTTTCTTGCAAAATATTTACTTCCTATGCCGATAAATGCTCTTAAATCTAATGTGGATGTGTTTGAATTTATTCACCTTATTTTAGAGGATCCCCAAAATAGCAAGAATGATATTTCCACCTTTGGTGGGAGAATGCTTGAATTCTCTCAAATGATTCACCAAAAAGGCGGAATTATTGGTATTGATGAGATTGAATTAGGCACAGATAGTGATGAAGCAGCAAGTTTGTTTAAGGTGCTTTTGGAACATTTAATGGAGAAAGAGAATAAGATTATTATTACTACACACCATAAACGGCTTGCAGCATTAATGGCAGGGAATCCAAAAGTGCAACTCCTTGCTGCACTTTTTGATGAAGAGAAAGAAATGCCAACCTTTAGTTTTCTTGAGGGCACAATTGGTAAGAGTTATGCTTTTGAAACTGCCTTGCGTTATGGGATACCTAAAATCTTGATTAATGAAGCCAAAAAAGTTTATGGAGAAGATAAAGAAAAGCTTAATACATTAATTGAGCATTCTTCACATTTAGAGATGAAACTTCAAAGGGAAATAGAAGTAGTGCAGCAAAAACAAAAAGATTTAGAGTATAAGAGGTTGCGATTAAAAGAAAAAGAAGAGGAGATACAAAAAGCCTACAAAAAGAGAATGAATGCCTTAGAAATGCTTTATTATCAAGCAATTAATGAAGCAAAGAAAGCGGTAAAATCGCAAAACTCTCAAGAGATTCATCGCCAGATGAATAATGCCAATAAAATTTTTTATCAAATTAAAAAGGATTATGAAGAGAAATCTTTAGAGAAAATAAAGGAATTTAAAATAAAAGATAGGGTAAAATATGGTTGTTCCAAAGGAATAATAATCGGCATTCAAAGACAAATGGCAGTAGTGCAACTTGATGATGGGATAAAATTAAAAGTGCCACTAAATGAATTAAAACATAGTAGTGGAAATATTTTAGATACACCTAAAGTAAAAGTTGATGTGAAAATGCCTCAAAATGCTAATGTATCCCTAGATTTACATGGAATGAGAGTAGAGGAAGCTTTAGAAAAACTTGATGAGTTCATCTCTAATAGTTTAATAGCTGGATTTGATGAGGTTTTAATCTATCACGGCATTGGAACAGGTCGGTTATCAAGTGTGGTAAGAGATTTTCTAAAGCAACATCCAAAGGTTGTGGAATTTTTAGATGCTCCACCAAAATTAGGTGGCTTTGGTGCTAAGATTGTAAGATTATAGAATCGTAAAATTATATTTTAAGGATAAATAATGAAAAAATATTTGATTTTAATTGGGCTTGTGGCTTCAGTTTTTGTTTTTAGTGCGTGTGAAAAGAAAGAGTATCAGCATCCCGCACATAGAAGTGGAGGATTAAGGTAACCTTTGGTTACTTTTTAAATTTTATTATAGGTAGGTTTGATGATGAAGTTTGTAAATAGGCTAAGTATTGTAGTAGGCTTATGTATTGTAGCCTTTAGTGTTAATGTATTGGCAAATGAAAGTCGAGGATTTTTTCTAGGTGCAGATGCAGGATATGGAAAGACGAAATTTCAACAAGACGATTTTCGTATAAATGTTAGAGATAATGTATCAAATCTTGGATTAAGAGCGGGGTATAGATTATCTCCTAAACATAGAGCCTATATTGGTTATTACCATCAATCTAAAATAAAAGATACGGGTAAAGTGCCTGTAACGTTTGCTGGAAACCTAATAGATAATGTCTCAGTAGAAACTAAATATCGAGCACATAGAGTGATTGCTGGTTATGACTTTACACCTATCCTTGCTGAGAATATACGCGGCGTTTTAGGCGTATATGGTGGATATTCTTTTCTACGTGCTAATACAGAGTCTAATTTCTTTGGGAATGTTTTTTCTCTACCAAGTGCCTTTGATGGATTTATGTATGGGACTAAAATAGGACTTTTATATGAAATAGCTAAAGTAGAAGTAGAATTGGGTGTTAAATTAGAGCAGATTAGATATAAGACAAGAGATTTAAAATTAAATTTTAATGTAGGTGGGACACAAACAGATGTATTAAGTGAGGATGTTAGACCTATACAAACTACAGGTGGAGTGTATCTAGGCTTTAACTTTAAATTTTAAATTCAATTTAGAGTTTTTAGAGGAGTATTATGACAAATGTAATTCTTTGTGGTGGCAGTGGAACAAGACTTTTTCCTTTAAGCAGAACATTTATGCCAAAACAATTTGTTTCATTTTTTAATGGAGAATCTCTTTTTGAGCTTACCTTGAAACGCAATTTTGCTCTTTGTGATAAAGCTTTAGTTGTCTGTAATGCCGAGCAATATTTTTTAGCATTAGATAAAATAGAGCAGATAAAAGCACATAAACTCCTTACAAACATTTCTTATCTTTTAGAGCCTATAGCTAAAAATACAGCACCAGCTATTACCCTAGCGTGTTTGGATTTACCATTAGATGAAATTGTGCTTGTTACTCCAAGTGATCATTTGATTAAAAATATGGATTCTTATGGGGAGGCTTTACAAAAAGCTAAAGAATTAGCAGGTAATGGCTCTTTGGTAACTTTTGGTATTACCCCAAAGTCTCCTCATACAGGATTTGGATATATCCAGATGGGAAAGGATTTTAATGCAGAATCTTTTATTGAGAAACCTAAATTAGAAATAGCACAAGATTTTTTAACAAAAGGCAATTATTTTTGGAATTCGGGTTTATTTTGCTTTAGGGTTGAAGTTTTATTGCAAGAAATGCAAAAGTATAGTCCGGATATTTTTAATCAGTGTAAAGCTGCATATACTAAGGTTATTAAGGATAAAAATCTTAGGAGAATCCCTTTAGAAGCAATGGAAGAGATTTCCTCAAATAGTATTGATTATGCTTTAATGGAAAAATCAAAATGTGTTAAAGTGCTTCCTTGCGATATAGGTTGGAGTGATGTAGGGAGTTTTGATACACTTTATGAAGAATTACCTAAAGGTAAGGATGGAAATGTTATTTTAGGCAATTCTTTACCATTAAATTCTAAAAATAATCTTATTATTAGCCATAAAGATAAATTGATTGCTCTTTTGGGAATAGAGGATTGTATGGTGATTGATACTGGGGATGTTTTATTGGTGGGTAAGAGAAGTGAGTGTCAAAGCGTAAAGGCTTTGGTAGAACATTTAGGGGATAATGAAGTTTGCAAAACTCATCTAACCACACACCGCCCTTGGGGAAGTTATACGATTTTAGAAGATTCTGCAGGGTATAAGATTAAAAAAATTATCGTAAAACCGGGTAAATCTCTAAGTTTGCAAAAACATTTTCACCGCAATGAACATTGGATTGTCGTAAGTGGTAGTGCGAGTGTGCAGGTTGGTGATGAGAAAAAGCTAGTGCGTCCTAATGAATCTACTTATATTAAAATGGGAGAAGTGCATAGGTTAAGTAATGAAGGTAAAATTCCTGTTATTTTGATTGAAGCACAAGTAGGTGAATATACAGGTGAAGATGATATTGTTCGGCTTGATGATGTGTATGGGAGAAGTTGAAGGTTATAGAGTATGGAGATGATTAAAGGAGATTAATGAAATATTTTGTTGTCTTTAATATTTTACTTCAGGGAGTTTAATCTTTTGTATAGTTTATCAGTTTTAGTTAAGGATGGCAAGTATTGACAAATTTTTTAATATAGGTGGAATAATTATCTTAAGAGAAGATGCTAATTTAGATTCTATTTTAAAAACTTCTTGTAAAGAAGATTATGAAAGTTACTTAGAGGTGATAGGAGCTAATTGTTATTATTTATTTGGGTTATAATGGTAGAAAACAAAATTTTAGAAACTATTAAAGAGGGAGAAAATGGCTAAAATAGCGTTAATTACTGGTGTTACAGGACAAGATGGGGCGTATTTATCGGAGTTTTTACTAAGTAAGGGTTACGAGGTGCATGGAATTAAAAGGAGGGCGTCTCTTTTTAATACGGATAGGATTGATCATCTCTTTGAGGGGCATCACTGCAAGCATAATAATTTTTATTTGCATTACGGAGATATGACAGATTCTATGAATCTTACGCGATTAATTGCTGATATTTGTCCTGATGAAATCTATAATCTTGCTGCTCAAAGTCATGTGGCTGTTAGTTTTGAAACACCAGAATATACGGCTAATGCTGATGGTATAGGAACGCTTAGAATCTTAGATGCGGTAAGATTTTTAAAACTTATTGATAAATGTAGGATTTATCAAGCTTCTACTTCGGAACTTTATGGTAAGGTGCAAGAGATTCCCCAAAATGAAAAAACTCCTTTTTATCCTCGTTCTCCTTATGCGGTGGCTAAAATGTATGCGTATTGGATTACGGTGAATTATCGGGAAGCTTATAATATGTTTGCTTGTAATGGGATTTTATTTAATCACGAATCTCCTGTGCGTGGAGAAACTTTTGTAACAAGAAAAATCACAAGAGCGGCTTCTAAGATAGTCCTTAATTTGCAAGATAAGCTTTATCTTGGGAATTTAGATGCTAAAAGGGATTGGGGACATGCTAAAGATTATGTAAAAATGATGTGGATGATTTTACAACACAAAGAACCAGAAGATTGGGTGATTGCTACAGGTCAAACAACGATGGTAAGAGATTTTGTAAAACTTGCTTTTGAGTATTGTGGGATTGTTTTAGAGTTTGTAGGGCAGGGGATTAATGAAAAGGGAGTTATTACAAAGCTAGATATAAATAGAGCTAGAGAACATCATCTTGATTTATCGCATCTTAAAATCGGGCAAGAATTAGTTTGTGTAGATCCCCAATATTTTCGTCCTACAGAAGTAGATTTGCTCTTAGGTGATCCTAGTAAGGCTGAAGAAAAGCTAGGTTGGAATCGTGAATTTAATTTAGAGGATTTAGTTTGTGATATGATGCGAAGTGATTTGAAGCTAATGAATAAAGATAAATATTTACAAGAAGGTGGATATACCATTATGAGGTATTATGAATAAAATCTTAATTACAGGATCTTCTGGAATGGTTGGGCGTAATATTGTAGAATACAAAGAAGCTCAATTTTATGAGATTTTAGCCCCTAAAAGAGAGGAATTAAATTTATTAGATAAAACACAAGTATTGGCTTATCTTAAAAGTCATAAGCCTGATATTATTGTGCATTGTGCTGGGCTTGTAGGTGGGATTAGTGCAAATATTGCAAATCCTGTTGAATTTTTAAGCCAAAATGTTTCTATGGGTTTGAATATTATAATGGCTGCTTTAGAGTGTGGGGTGGAGAAGTTTTTAAATATCGCAAGCTCTTGTATGTATCCTAAAGAAGGCAAAAATCCTTTAAGTGAAGATTTGATTCTAAGCGGAGAATTAGAGCCTACCAATGAGGGTTATGCACTAGCTAAGATTGTTTCTACCAAGCTTTGTGAATATATTTTGGATTCTAAAAATAAGCTTTATAAAACAGCCATACCTTGCAATTTATATGGTAAATACGATAAATTTGAGATTAATAAAGCCCATATGCTTCCAGCAGTGATTGCAAAAATACATAATGCTAAAAAGAATGGGGCTAAGGAAGTGGAGATTTGGGGAAGCGGAAAAGCTAGAAGAGAGTTTATGTATGTGGAGGATTTGGCAGATTTTGTATATTATGCTTTAAAGAATTTTGAGAGAATGCCAAAGGTTCTTAATGTTGGCAGGGGTGAGGATTTTAGTATCACAGAGTATTATGAAGCTATAGCGGAGGTTATAGGTTATAAAGGAGATTTTGTTTATAATACACAAAAGCCAGAAGGAATGGCACAAAAACTTGTTGATATTACCCATTTAAAAGAATTTGGTTGGAGTTCTAATACAAGTTTAAAAGATGGTATAGAAAAGACTTACAAATATTTTTTAAAAGGAGTAACGATGCAATATTATTCTTTAGCTTCATCAACTTGGGATTATAAAGAATTACAAGCTATAGAGGAGGTTATAAAGAGTGATATTTTTACTATGGGGATGAGGGTTGCAGAGTTTGAAAAAAACTTTGCTGCTTATGTAGGTGCTAAATATGCGGTAATGACAAGTTCTGGTTCTACTGCAAATTTAATTGCAACTGCTGCCCTATTTTATACAAGTAAGCCTAAACTACAAAGGGGTGATGAGGTTATTGTCCCAGCAGTTTCTTGGGCTACAACTTATTATCCTTTATACCAATATGGTTTGAAATTGAAGTTTGTTGATATTGATTTAGAAACGCTCAATTATGATTTAGAGGCTCTAAGTGGTGCCATTAGTGAAAAAACCAAAATGATTATGGTAGTAAATTTACTTGGGAATCCTAATGATTTTGACAAGATTCAAGAAATTATTGGGAATAAAGATATTTTGCTATTAGAGGATAATTGTGAATCTATGGGGGCGGAATATAAGGGTAAGCAAGCAGGTACATTTGGGATTATGGGGACATTTTCTACCTTTTTTTCCCACCATATGGCGACGATGGAGGGAGGGCTTGTCGTAACAGATGATGAAGAGCTTTATCATATTTTACTTTGTTTAAGAGCGCATGGTTGGACTAGAAATTTACCAAAAGATAATAAGATAGTCCCTAAAAGCGAGGATAGCTTTAGTGAATCTTTTCGCTTTGTCTTGCCCGGATATAATGTTCGTCCAGTAGAAATGAGCGGTGCTATTGGGATAGAGCAGTTAAAGAAATTGCCAAATTTTTTAAAACATCGCAGAGAGAATGCAAAGATTTTTAAGCAATATTTTCAAAACCATCCGGATTTTATGATACAAAAAGAAATATCTTCTAGTTCGTGGTTTGGCTTTTCACTGATTATCCGCAAAAATTCTGCACTTAATCGCCAAGAGATAATCCAAAAACTTCAAGCTAACAATATAGAATGTCGCCCTATTGTTACTGGGGATTTTACGCAAAATGAAGTAATGCGGTTTTTTGATTATGAAGTGTTTGGAATACTCAAAAATGCACAGCATTTGCATAAAAATGGATTTTTCGTAGGGAATCATCAAGTAGATATTAAAGATTCTATCCTCTTGCTTGCTGAAGTGTTGGGGGGGGGGAATTAAATAGATATGTATTAATTAGATATTTATTTGCCGAATTATTATTTACTGCTTTTATTATTCTACAAATATATTTTATTTTCTTAAGAACTTCTTTTTTGTTGTTTTTCAATGTTGCCAATCTTGCAAGGATTGGACTAAGGACTTTCATTTTAAAATCTTATTATTTAAGGAGTAGTTATGAAAAAACTTGAAGAGGCTATAAGGCAAAATACGCAAATTCATTACAATCTTTTAATGTCTAATATTATTATTCATTCTTTTATAAAAGAGGAGGATAAGCAAATTTTACTTTTGCTTTTGCAAGATAGGGATAGGAATTACATTCGTATCAATCCCAATGAGCAGTGTTTTGAAAATATCCAGAAGTATTTAGAGTTATTAAGACCTATCAAAGTGGATTCTAAAGATTTAGTGCGAGTGGGCGGTAAAGGTGATGGTGGATATGTAATGTATAAGCCCAATCTTATGGATTCTCCTCTTATAGATTCTTCGGGGGGGGGGATTATCCAGTGTTAAAAGCTATTTCATTGGGTGTTAGTGAAAGCTCTCCTTGGGATTTAGAGATGGCACAAAGGGGTTATAAAGTGATTGAGTATGATGGTAGTATTGAGCAATGCCCTTATAGTCATCCTAATATTACTTTTTATAAAGCTTTTGTGGGAGTGGATAAAGATTGCATTTCTTTAGATTCTATTATTAAGAGCAATCATTTAAAAAAGGGTGCAAATATTTTACAAATTGATATTGAAAATGCAGAATGGGAAGTTTTAGAGCAGTCCGATATAGGCTTATTAGCAGAATATTTTACACAAGTAATTTTTGAATTTCATGGGTGTAATCCTGAAGAATATGAGGGAGTTAAAAGACGATTAAAAGTCTTAGAGAGGATTAAGGAATATTATGAGCCTTTTCACCTCCATTTGAATAATCACGGAAAGATTTTCTACTCACAAGGACTATTTTTTAGCACAACTTTGGAGGTTAGTTATATGAAAAAAGGAGAAATTCCATTTTCTAAAGAAAAAGTAGTAGAGGGTATATTAAAGGGATTAGATTATCCTAATCACCCCTCAAATCCAGAAATACCTATTTATTTTAAGGAATAGAATGAAAAAGGATTCTAAAATCTATGTTGCAGGGCATAGAGGACTTGTAGGGAGTGCGATTATCAAAGAGCTCCAAAGGCAAGGTTATACTAATATAGTCGTTAAAACACACCAAGAGTTAGATTTAACCAACCAAAGTGAGGTAGCAGAGTTTTTTGCTTTAACAAAGCCAGATTATGTTTTTTTAAGTGCTGCAAAAGTGGGTGGAATCCTAGCAAATAATACTTATCGGGCAGAATTTATTTACCAAAATTTGAGTATTCAAAATAATGTGATTCACGCTTCTTATGTCAATGGGGTAAAAAAACTTTTGTTTTTAGGTTCCACTTGTATTTATCCCAAAAACGCCAAACAACCTATATGTGAAGATGCTCTCTTAAGTAGTGAGTTAGAATACACTAATGAACCTTATGCAATTGCAAAAATTGCGGGATTAAAAATGTGCGAGTCTTATAATTTGCAATATGGGACAAATTTTATTTCTGTAATGCCAACTAATCTCTATGGAGAAAATGATAATTTTGATTTAGAGAAATCCCATCTTATCCCGGCATTGCTTAGAAAAATGCATTTAGCAAAGCTACTGCATCAAAACAAAAGAGAAGCTATTTTAAAAGATTTAAATCTCAAAGATTGGGGGAGTGCAGAGGCATATTTAGCAAAGTTTGGTATTAAAAAAGATTCTGTAGAGATTTGGGGTAGTGGGAAGCCAAGGAGAGAGCTTTTATACTCTCAAGATATGGCGAGTGCGTGTGTATTTATAATGGAAAATGTGGATTTTAAAGATTTATGTTTTTATAAGCCCATTAGAAACACTCATATTAATATCGGCACGGGTGTGGATTATACAATTGCAAATATTGCTTTAATCATCAAAGAAATTGTAGGTTTTGAGGGAGAGTTTGTGTTTAATACCCAAAAACCAGATGGAACGATGCTTAAAAAAATAGATTGTTCAAAGATGAATAATTTAGGTTGGAAATACCAAATAACACTACAGCAAGGAGTAAAAATGATGTATGAATGGTATAAACCTCTATCGGGGGGGGGGGGGTAATATCTCTTTAGTAAGATTCTTATGCAACCTTAATGATAATTTGGAGGTTGCATAATGGAATTTATAATTAAAGAGAGCCAAAAAATACAAGGTGTTTATATCATAACTCCAACTATTTCACAAGATAGACGTGGGGATATTTGGACTTCATTTTTAAAAGAAAGAATAGAAAATCTCTTACCCTCTAATCTACATTTCAAACACGATAAATTTTCACAATCTGTCCATAATGTCTTGCGTGGAATTCACGGCGATAATAAATCTTGGAAATATGTTACTTGTGTGTATGGAAGCATTTTTCAAGTGGTTGTAGATTGCCGCAAAGATAGCCCGACTTATCTTCAATGGGAAGGCTTTGAAATACATAGAGAAAAACAAAAGATGATTCTTCTCCCCCCTAATATGGGGAATGCTTATTATGTGCGAAGCCAAAGTGCGGTTTATCACTATAAACTAGCCTATGAGGGGGAATATTTTGACGCCCCTCATCAATTCACCTATGCGTGGAATGACAAAACAATTGGAATTGAATGGAATTGTAAAAAGCCTATCTTATCAGATAGGGATTATTATTAAGGAGATACAATGAAAGAAATAATAAAAGATGGGATAACCCTAGCAAAGCATATTAGTGCAAAAGAGTGGGGAGAGGGATTGCGATTTTTCTCTAGTGATGATGAGTTTATTCAAGTAGGGACTTGGTGCTATGATGAGGGAAAGGAGCTTTTAGCACATATCCACAATGAGGTGGAAAGAAAGGTATTTTGGACGCAAGAAGTCTTATATATCAAGCAAGGTGCCATTAGGGCGAGAGTGTATGATGTTAATGAAGTTTTTATAGAGGAGATTTATCGCTAAAGAGGGAGATGTTTTGGTAATGCTACGAGGAGGGCATAGCTATACCATCTTAGAGAATAATACGCAAGTGTTAGAGGTTAAAAATGGACCTTATGTAGGGGCAGATAGAGATAGGAGGAGATTCTAATGGCAGTAGATAGGAGTGGGGGGGGGGGATTTTATTCAAGAGAGGAGTTATTAGCTATGAATTTTAGAAATTTAGGTGAGAATGTGTTAATAGATAGGCTTACGCCTATTTATTGTCCTGATAAAATCTCCCTAGGAAGCAATGTCCGCATAGGGAGTTTTTGCATTTTATCGGGGGATATTTGTATAGGGAATTATGTTCATATAGCCTCTTATGTGTTTTTAAATGGTGGAGCTGGTATAGAGATGAGAGATTTTTCAAGCGTATCATCGGGTGTAAAAGTTTTTACACAATCATCAGACTTTAAAGGAGAGGGATTAGTCGTGCCTTTAGTAGATGAAAAATATCGAAAAGATATAAAAAGCAAAATTATTTTTGAAAAACATAGTGTTGTAGGGGCAAATTCAGTAATTTTGCCCGGGGCGTATTTGGCTGAAGGGGTGGCTGTTGGTGCTATGAGCCTACTTATGCAACCAACAAAACCTTTTGGAATCTATTTTGGTATTCCTGCAAAGAGAATAAGTGAGAGAAGTAGGAATATTTTAGAATTAGAAAAAGCAATTTATAAGGATGGAATAAAATATGGTGAAGCTTAATTTAGGGTGTTGGCATAGGAATATACCGGGTTTTATTAATGTTGATTTATGTGATATGCCACATATTCATTATAAAACAAGTATAGATAAGTTAGATATGTTTGAGGATGGAAGTGTTGATTTAATCTATAGTAGCCATTCACTTGAATATTTTGATAGGATTGAAGTAAAGGCTCTTTTGCAAGAGTGGTATAGAGTCTTAGCGGGGGGGGGTATTGCGTTTAGCGGTGCCTAATTTTGATAAATTAGTTGAAGTTTATAAAAAGAGTGGGGATTTATCGACTATTTTAGGACCCCTTTATGGGAGGATGGAAATACAAACCCAAGGGGGAGAGAGGGTGATTTATCACAAGAGTGTGTATAACTTTGATTCTTTAAAAGCAGTGCTAGAAGAAAATGGATTTAGCAATGTCAAACTTTATGATTGGAGAGAGAGGATTCATAAAGATTATGATGATCACTCACAGGCGCATTATCCGCATATGGATAAAGAAAATGGGATTTTAATTAGCTTAAATGTGGAAGCACAAAAATTATTATAAGGAGTTTAAATGGATTTTATTATGCAGATGAAACCTTGGTTTGGCAAGGAGGAAAAAGAAGCTTTGTGTGCTTATATGGATGAGGGAGGATTCTTAACAGAGTTTAAAAGAACAGAGCAGTTTGAGGGGATGATAGCGGATTATACAAAAGCAAAGCATTGTATAGTCGTAAATAATGGGACTATTAGCTTAACATTAGCAGCTTTAGCTGCTGGTGTGGAGGCTGGAGATGAAGTAATAGTGCCAAATTACACGATGATAGCGACCCCAAATTCTGTTAAGCTCTTTGGTGCAAAGCCTGTGTTTGTAGATGTGGAAGAGGATACTTTGTGTATGGATATACAAAAGGCAAAAGAATCCATCACTTCTAAAACGAAAGCTTTGATTTTAGTTAGTGCAAATGGCAGGTATCCAAGAGCAGGTATTGAAGCATTTGAAAAGCTATGCCAAGAACATAATCTAGCTTTGATTGAAGATGCAGCACAATCTTTAGGTTCTTTTTATCCTAATGGTAAGCATATAGGAAGTGTTGGGCTAGTGGGGAGTTTTTCATTTTCTGCGCCTAAGATTATTTCTACTGGGCAAGGTGGTGCATTGATTACTAATGATGATAGAATCGCTAAAACTTTAAGGAAATTAAAGGATTTTGGGAGAAGTGGCGGTGGTAATGACTTCCACAATAGCATAGGCTATAACTTCAAATTCACAGAGTTACAAGCATGTGTGGGTATAGAGCAAATGAAGAAGCTAGAATCTAGAATTGCAAGAAAAAAAGAAATATATACTTTGTATAAAAACGGCTTAGAGAGTATAGAGGGTATAAGGCTTATAGAACAAGATATAGAGCATACAACGCCTTGGTTTTATGAAGTGCTACTAGATAAACGCGATGAGTTACAAAATTATCTTAAGGGAGAGAATATCGGCACAAGATTGATGTATGGACCCATTAACAAACAAGTTGCTTATGGAGTTTTGGGAGAACATAAGGTATCAAATATGATAGGCAAAAAGGGGCTTTGGCTTCCTTCATTTACGCAACTTACAAATGAGGAGATAGCCTATGTTTGCGAGAGGATTCAGCGATTTTTCAGATAAAACTAGAGGGGTTTAGTTTTATTATTTTTTTAGTAGCTCTTAAGGTATAATAAGCCATTTATTTTTGGATTAGAGTAAATGATTGATTTAAAATTGCTTATAAATAACTTTGATGAGACGATACAAAAGCTCTCAAAACGTAATATTGATGAAAATTTTTTAAAGTATCTTAAAGAAGTGAGTTTGCAATATAAGCAAAAAAAGATCGCTTTAGAATCGCTTCAAGCAACACAAAATGCAAAGTCTAAGCTTTTTGCGCAATATAAACAAGAGGGCAAAGATATTAAGGATTTGAAGAAAGAATGTGATTTGCTAAAATCTAAGATTACTCTTGAGATTCAAGAGGTAGAATTATGGGAGCATAAGCTACAAGAACTCTCCACTAATATCCCCAATATCCCTGATGAAAAAACACCTTTGGGTAAAGACGAGAAAGAAAATATAGAGATTAAGAAAGTATTAGAGCCTAAAATTTTTTCTTTTAAGCCTAAAGAGCATTGGGAATTAGCAGCACAAAATGGTTGGATTGACTTTGAAAGGGGCGTGAAATTAGCAAAGAGTCGTTTTAGTGTTTTTATGGGAATGGGGGCAAAATTAGAGAGAGCTTTAATTAATTATATGTTAGATTTTAACGCTAAAAGGGGCTTTAGTGAGGTGGCGACACCAGTAATTGTGAATAAGGAAGCATTATTTGGCACAGGACAACTACCAAAGTTTGAAAATGATCTTTTTAAAATTTCTGATTTTGAAGATGAAGAGAACACTAAAGGGCATCAACTCTACCTTATCCCTACTGCTGAAGTGCCATTGACAAATCTTTATAGTGATGAAATATTAAGTGAGGAAGATTTGCCTTTGATGATGAGTGCTTATACTCCTTGTTTTAGAAAAGAAGCAGGAAGTGCAGGTCGTGATACAAGAGGTATTATAAGACAACACCAATTTGATAAGGTGGAATTAGTGGCTATCACCACTCCTAATGATAGTGAGATGATGCAAGAGCGAATGGTAGCTTGTGCATCGGATTTGCTAACTTCTTTAAAATTACCTCACAGGCTTATGCAGCTATGTGGGGGAGATTTAGGATTTAGTGCAAGCAATACCATTGATATTGAAGTATGGCTACCTGGTCAAAATTGCTATCGTGAGATTAGCTCTATTTCTAATACAAGGGATTTTCAAGCAAGGAGAGCAAAAATCCGCTATAAAGATTCTAAGAAAAAGAATATCCTTGTGCATACCTTAAATGGTTCTTCTTTAGCTGTTGGTAGGACATTAGTGGCTATTATGGAAAATTATCAACAAGAAGATGGGAGTATTCTTATCCCCTCTATGTTAGAAACTTATTTGAGGTAATATTATGCCATCAGAAGAGTTAAAAGAAAATATTATTCAGCTTGATGATGATTTTGATATTGTCCGTGATGTTTTAGACAAAGAATCCAAAGAAAAAAAGCCCCCAACAAAAATTGAAAAGATTTTACATTTTTTTAATACCCATAAAAAACTTAGTGTTATACTTGCTTTATTGCTTGGTGTTTTGATAGTAGCCTTTATCTTTATAATGGGATCTTTGTTCTCTAAAGAAGAGGCAATGCTATCACAAGAAGAAGAGTCCATAGTTTCTCCCCCGCAATTTTCTATTGAAGGTGGAGGAGAGATTATTGTTGATGAGGGAGAGTTAGAAGAACTTATTGGCAAGGCAAATTTTCTTTATATGAATGGCAACAAAGAAGAAGCTCTTGATTTATATGGTAGGATTGCTAGTTATTCTGAAGGGTTATCAAGTTATAATTTAGGTGTGGCACAAATGCAACAAGAGGCTTATAAAGGAGCTTTAAAATCTTTTCAAACTGCTATTGATGTAGGAGAATATAGAGTCATTAGTGCCTTAAATGCTGCTGTTTCTTCCTTGTATTTAAAGGAGTCTTTGCAATACCAGTATTATTTACAACTTGCTCAAACCTATCTTCCTTACGCTGCGAATTTACCCATTCACTCTTATTTATACGGACTTATTCATTATTATCAGGGTAATTATATCGAAGCAATATCTCCTTTAACACACCAAAACACACCTTATTATAAGCAACAAAATGATCGTTTATTAGCGGCTTTGTATAGTTATTTTAATAGTAATAGAAAAGCTATTGCTTATTTAGATAATGATTCTTTAGAGTCTAAAGAATGGTTTAATCTTGCTTTGCTCTATGCAAGAATTGGTGAATATCGGCAAGCGGATAAATTTTTAGCACGGATTATTGATGAATCGGGTAATACTTTAGAAGTGGATATGGCTTCTGCATTAGTGAAGTTAAAGTTAGCTAGATTTAATCAAGCAGTGAGTTTTCTAAAACCTTATGCGGATAACCAAGAGATGATAGATAAAAACCCTTATCCTATTAAGGTTGTTCTAAGGGATGACTTTTTTGATGTGAATATTGCACAAAAACGTTTTTGGAATGAGTTTGGAGGCTCTAAACTTAATGCTTATGAAATTTTATTTTATTACGCTCCTTATAGGGTATTTGACGCTAAAGAGGCATTATATGTTATTCAAGAAGGAGGAATTAATATCTCTATTGAAAACTTGCAAGAAGCTAAAGAAGTGCTTTTAAGAGGGCAAACTATTTCTAAAGTTAATCGCAATATTGCCAGTGCCATTTTAGAAATATTAAGCGGGGATATAAGAATCGCTAATGGTATTTTACAAGGTGCTGTAACACAATACCCAAATCACGCAATTTTGCATTATAATTTAGGTTTAAATTACGCACAAATGGGAGATTATGATAAATCTTACCAGCATTTTATCCGCTCTTTTCACCTTAACCCTAAAGATGTTCAGGCGGGGATTTTTGCACTTGCAAGTGCAAAACTTACGCATAGAGATTTTTCGAGACTTGAAAGTGATGTAGGAAAAGAAGTCGTGAATTTTCAAGGCAGTAAGGAAGAAATGCAGTTTTTGCAAGTGCTTTTAAATTTTGTTCGTGATGGCTCTCCTGCATCTTTAGGATTTTTAGAACAAAGCTCTAGTAATATATTGATTTATTATGCTTTAAATTTTGTCCAAGGGGTATTATTAGGAGATCAAAGCTTACTTATAAATTCCTCTCATCATCTAAAGAATCTTCAGCCAAGAGATCCTCTAAGCAATCTTTTAGAGCTCTTAGCACTTAATTATTATGATGACCCAAAGACACTTTCTTTGAAGCTTCAAAGTTATTACCAAGATAAAAATCTTAATAAGGATTTAATTTACTATGGACCCTCTATTGTCCGAGAGATGTATATTAAAGTAGGGCATATTGTGGGGACATTGCATTATGTGCAACAAGATTTAGATTATCGTTTAATTTCAGAGAGAAAAGATGTGCGTGGAGTTACCCAGGCTTTAGCATTGACTTATATTTATCTCCAAGAGTTTGAAAAGGCTTTTACGCTTTATAATAACCTCATTGATGATTTGAAAGAAAATGATACGCAAACCTTATTTTTAGCAGCTGTTGCGGCTATTGGTGCGGGGCATACAGAAAATGCCGCTGCTTTATTGCAGCTTTCTAAATTAGAAGCACCAACTAATTATGAAACGCGTGTGGCTAATGGACTTTTATATTTGCAAGAGAAAAATTTTAATGCGGCTAATTCACAATTTACAGTTATTGGTGATAGTGAGCAAAAATCTGACTATTTTGATTTTAAGATAGATACGAGCTATCTTTTACGCAGAATTAATATGGATTAAAACCCCCTCTAAGATTTCATCAATATCCCCATTAAGGATAGAATCTACATTGTTATAGGCAATTTGAGAGCGTAAATCCTTAACTTGTTGGTAGGGAGCTAAGACATAGCTTCTAATTTGATGCCCCCAGCCAATTTCGCTTTTTTCTTGATTAGCACTTACTTCATTGCGTTTTTGACGCTCTAACTCATAGAGCTTTGATTTTAGCATTTTTAAGGCTATGGCTTTATTTTTGTGCTGACTTCTATCATTTTGGCATTGCACGACTATTCCTGTGGGGATATGGGTTATACGAATAGCAGATTCTGTTTTATTGATATGTTGTCCCCCAGCCCCTGAAGCACGATAGGTATCAATGCGTAGGTCTTTTTCCTCTATAATAATATCAATAGTATCATCAATCTCGGGGCTAACAGAGACAGAAGCGAAGCTTGTATGCCGTTTAGCATTAGAATCAAAAGGAGAGATTCTAACAAGCCGATGAATGCCATTTTCTACTTTTGCATAACCATAGGCATTCTCACCTTTGATAAGAAAACTTACATCTTTAATCCCTGCTTCATCGCCCTCTTGATAGTCTAAAAGCTCAATTCTAAATCCTCTACGCTCTCCCCAATGCAAATACATCCTATAAAGCATACTTGCCCAATCTTGCGATTCTGTCCCACCCGCTCCAGGAGTGATAGTAAAAATCGCATTATTGCCATCTAGCTCATCATTTAGCATAACTTCAATTTCTGCATTTTTAATTTGTTGTTCTAACTCTTTAGATTCCCCAAAGAGTAATTGTAGGGTTTCCTCATCATTTTGTGAGATTTCAAAAAGTTCCTTAGAATCTGCTAAAGCATTTGAGGCGGTGTGGTATTTTTCTAATTGTCTTTGTAATCGTTTCTTTTCTTTTTGCAACTCTCCAGCTCTTTTGGCATCTTCCCAAAATTCTTTTTGTTGTTCTAGTTTTTCTATTTCTTTAATTCTTGTTTCCAGTTTATTAGGTTGCAAAATCTTTTGGATATTTTGCACTTTAATTTCTAGGTTTTTGAGTAATTCTCCATATTCGTAAGTATCCAAAACATTCTCCATTTTTTTCAAATTCTATCATATTTTAAGGATAATAGAGTTTAGCAATTTCGCAAATCTCTTGTAGGGTATCGTGCGTATTTTTAAAAGCTAAGCTGTGATTATAAGATTCTTTTTTATAGACTTTATCATAATATTGTAATAGTAAAATCTCTGCAACTTTTGGTAAATCGCCTTTTGCAAAAGCTTCTTTAGCGTCTTCCCAAAATTCTTTTTTCATAAAAGGTGCAATTTTTTGCATAGCTTGATAAAAGAGGGTTTCAGAAATATTACCATATTGTTTTAAAATCCGTTCAATTCTCTCTTGAAGTGGAGAGATAATAAGAATCTTAGGCGATTTTTGGTAGGCTTCATAGAGTTTAGAGGGCAAAATAAGACTGCCAAGTCTTTTACTCTCACCCTCTACTAACACAAAGGGAGCGTTTTCTAGCTCTTTTAATCTTGTAAAAAGAGCGTTTTGGAAGCTTTTAGTATTGGGTTGAATCCCATAAATATGACCAAAGCTAGAACCTAAATGTTTCGCGAGTTTTTCGATATTTAAAGAATTTGTAAAAGCCTCTATAAGCTCACTTTTACCGCTTCCTGTTTGTCCTATTAAGGTTAGGAAGTGGTGCTTTGGGGTTGCATCTAAAGATTGCGTAACGACTTTTCTATAGCCTTTATAACCACTTTGTAACAAACAAACTTGGTAACCAATATTGTCTAAAACAAGCCCAAAGGAGCGACTTCGCATTCCACCCCTTGCACAATAGATGCCAAAGGGCTTAGAGGGAGTGATAAGCTCTTTTAACCTTAAAAGATGTTTAGCAATGTTTTCACATATCATACTAGCACCTAGTATTTTTGCATTAAAGGGATTTTGTTTGTAGAGAGTGCCAATTTGTTGGTATTGTGAATCTTCTAAAACAGGAAAGTTTAAAGCATTAGAAATATGGGAGTTATGGTATTCATTAGGAGACCTTACATCAAGGATAAGCGATAGAGACAAAAATTCTTGTGTAGAAACTATTTGAAGCATATCATCCCTTAATAAAATTTGTTATTGTAGCTATTTTATTTATAATTAAAAACTTAAATTTATAAAATAGTTTTTTATTTTAAGTTAAGTTTTAATTTTTTATAATTTTGCATTCAAAAAAAGGAGATTTTATGGAAAAAATTTTTAAGGTTGAAATTATTACGCGTCCTGAAAAACTCAATGCTTTAAAAGAATCTTTGGCACAAAGAGGGATTAAAGGGATGACTGTAAGTAATGTTATGGGTGCAGGGAATCAAAAGGGTAAAACCGAAGTTTATCGAGGGAGTGAGATGACTATTGATTTACTCCCTAAGATTCGTATAGAGATTATCGCTAAAGAGATTCTTGTAAAGGATATTATAGAAGTCGCTAAAAAAACCCTCAATACAGGGAATACAGGAGATGGAAAAATTCTTCTTTCTACTTTAGAAAATGTTATTAGGATACGCACAGGACAAGAAGGGATTGATGCTATATAAGGAGAATAGATGAAAAGTTTATGGATATTGTTATTAAGTGGTGGTTTTGTTTTTGGGGTAGAAGAGGAAATTTCTGCAGTAGATACTCTTTTTGTAATTGCCTCATCCGCATTAGTTTTGTTAATGACACCAGCTTTGGGGTTGTTTTATGCAGGAATGGTAAATCGTAATAATACCTTAAGCACGATATTAAATAGCACAATGCTTTATGCCTTGATTGCTTTGCAATGGATTATATTAGGTTATACCCTAGCTTTTGGTGAGGATAAAGGAGGGATATTAGGGGGTTTCAATCATATCTTTTTAATTGATACGAATTATTCTTATGTAGGAAATATACCCGAAAAACTCTTTGTCTTTTTTCAAATGCTTTTTGCAGTGATTGGAGCGGCAATTATTACAGGTTCCTTAGTGGAGCGTATGCGATTTGGTGTGCTTTTGATTTTTATCTTATGTTGGAGTGCTTTAGCCTATGATATTTTAGCCCATTGGGTATGGGGTGAAGGTTGGCTTATGAAAATTGGCTCTTTAGACTTTGCTGGGGGAGGGGTAGTCCATATTGCAGCTGGGGTTGCTGGGCTTGTAGGCTGTATAATGTTAGGAAAGAGGAAATTTAAAAGAGGGCTTTTGCCCCATAGTTTGCCCCTTTCATTTATCGGAGCAATCTTGCTTTGGATGGGTTGGTTAGGATTTAATACTGGAAGTGCTTTAAGTGTTAATTCTGTCGCTGTTAATGCCTTTATCACCACAAATTTTTCAGTGGTAGGGGCAATGCTATCGTGGATGATTATAGAATGGACAAAATATGGCAAACCAACACTTTTAGGAAGTATTACAGGGATTGTAGCAGGACTTGTTGCTATCACTCCTGCAGCAGGATTTGTAACACCTTTTGCAAGCATTGTTATAGGGTTTTTAGCTTCACCTATTTGCTTTTTTGCGATTAGTTTTTTGAAAAGCAAATTAGGCTATGATGATACCTTAGATGCTTTTGGTTTGCACGGAATAGGGGGCATTTGGGGAGGTATTGCTACTGGGCTTTTTGCTACAAGTTCTGTTAATGCTATTGTTAGCGAAGAAGCTGCAGGAGAAGGATTATTTTATAGTGGGGATTTTAACCTGCTCTTTGTGCAAATAATAGCGATTTTAGCGTGTTTTCTGCTTTCTGCAGTTGTGAGTTATGTTATTTTAAAGATAATGGGATATTTTGTTACTTTACGCGTAGAAGAAAACCAAGAAGAAAATGGACTAGACCAATCTTTACACGGAGAGATCGCTTACCGATGATTTAAACTCTACTAATAACCCCCTCTTTAAGGGGAAAACCCTTAAACTCTTAAATAAGTTACTAAACCTAATGATTGTAAAGCATTAATAAAAGGTTTATTCTATATTGGTAGTAATGCAAGAGGCTAAAAATCGCACAAGATATTATTTGAAATTATTACTTTATTTGAATTATTATTAAGCAAAGAGATTCTATCCCTAATTTTAAAGTTATCTTTTGGTGTAAGCATTAATGATGGAAATATGTATTGTTGGGCTTGATAAATAATATATGAAATATTTAAAAACGCACAAAATTGAAGCTTTTTAGCGACACAAGATTTATAAAACCATAGAATTTAGAGGGCAAAACTTTGAAATTACAGGGTTCGTGATAGAGTAGCTTTAAATTAGAGTATTTTAAAACTCAAACTATTATTTTAATGAAGCTAAGATAGAATGAATTATACAAATGTATAAATTATATGTTTGCGTATAATATATATATACGCATTTTATGCTATTTATTGATCATACAAATTATACGCCTTTGGTATAGGCAGAAAGAAATTAAATAAAGGTTAGGTTTCAATGTTTCACACAAAGAGATTTTTAACCTTTCAAATGAATAGGAATTAATATATTAAAATACGCTCCCTATCTCCCTATATAGTATTTTAAAAACACTAAATCCTTTAATAGCAAGTATTATTGGCTAAGTATGGTTTAAGATCAAATTTATTAAATGTTAGAATAATGACTAACTCTAATGGATTATCCTAAAGATTTACTAGCTCCATAGGGAGTAGCCCCTACTTTAAAGTAGGGGCGATTATTCAAACGTTCTAAAAGGGGTTTGCCCTGCTTGGTAGAAGTTATTACCTTGGGAGTCAATAGCCACAATAGCGGGGAAATCCTCTACTTGAAGTCTAGCCACTGCTTCAGGACCTAATTCAGGATAGGCTAAAACCTCATATTTTTTGATACTTCTTGAGATAAGTGCTCCAGCTCCACCAATAGCTACCATATAAACGGCTCCATTTTTGATAATGCTTTCAATAACTTCTTTAGATCGGTAACCTTTGCCAATCATTCCGCTAATGCCTAATTCTAACATAGTAGGCGTGTATTTATCCATTCTGCCACTTGTTGTAGGACCAGCAGCCCCAACCGCTTGATTTTTATCAGGATTAGCAGGGCTTGGACCTAAATAATAGATGATTTCATTATGGAATTCAACAGGAAGTTTCTCTCCCTTAGCTAGTGTTTCTGTAAGCACCTTATGGGCAGCATCTCTTGCAGCGATGATACTTCCACTAATAAGGACATTATCTCCTGCCTTTAGCTCTTTAACCTTTTCTTTGGTAAGGGGGGTAGTGAGTTTAATAGTTGCCATAAATATCCTTTATAATTCTATATCCGCGTGCCTTGCAGCGTGGCAGTTGATATTGATACACACAGGGAGACCCGCAATATGTGTAGGATAGACTTCTATATTAACTTTAAGGGCGGTGGTGTTGCCTCCAAGCCCTTGAGGACCTACTCCAGTTTTATTAGCTAATTCTACTAGCTCCTCTTCAAGTTTGGCATATTCAGGATTAGGATTCTTGCTATCTGCAGCTCTAATGGCTGCTTCTTTGGCTAAAATTGCACATTTTTCCATAGTCCCTCCAACACCTACTCCTACAACCAAAGGAGGACAGGCATTAGGACCTGCGTTTTCTACTGCCTCTAAAAATACTTTTTTAACACCTTCTAATCCATCAGCAGGGACAAGCATTTTTAAGATTCCTTTATTTTCACTCCCAAATCCTTTGGGAGCAACTTTGATTTTGAGCTTATCTCCGGGAACTATTTTAGTATGAATCACAGCAGGAGTGTTATTTTGCGTATTATCCCTATGATAGATAGGATCTTTAACGACAGATTTACGCAAAAAGCCTTGCGTGTAGCCTTGTGCTATTCCCTCATTAATAGCATCCTCTAAATACCCATTGATAATATGCACTTCTTGCCCGATTTCTACAAAGACTACCGTCATTCCTGTATCTTGACAAATAGGCATCATTTCTTTTTTAGCAATATCCGCATTTTCTAGGATTTTCCCTAATATATCTTTGCCAAGTGGGGATTGCTCTTT
Source organism: Helicobacter apodemus (assembly GCF_003097575.1). Classification (NCBI taxonomy): domain Bacteria; kingdom Pseudomonadati; phylum Campylobacterota; class Epsilonproteobacteria; order Campylobacterales; family Helicobacteraceae; genus Helicobacter; species Helicobacter apodemus. The sequence goes on from NZ_CP021886.1 coordinate 123,189, forward strand.
TTCCTTTGCTTTACTAAAAGCCTCATACATATCTTTAGTAACCACACAACAAGCTTGAATACATAACTCTTTAACCGCTTGTGTGATGGTATCACAAGAAATATCACGCATAATTTCTCCTTAATGTTTTTGCTTTATATTGTATAGTTTTGAATTTGAAATTGTGTTTAAAAAATTTTTAAATTTTTAAAGCCTCTATATTTTAAGTATCGAAATTTTAAGTAACTTTTTAGCCCATAAAATTGATAGGATTTTAAGAATTTTAAGATATTGTAGCAATGCAGGGCAAAATAACTTGATTTTTTGTCCTTAAATTTGCTACAATCAAGCTTGTAATTTCAAAAAATACAAGGAGATCTAATGAAATTCTTAAAATTAAGTTTAGCAGCAAGTGTTGCACTTGGTGCTTTATCAACTTCAAGTTTCGCACAGCCTTTAGAGGAGGCTATTAAAGGTGTGGATGTTAGCGGTTATTTAAGATACCGCTATACGGATAATAGATATAATGCTAGCGACAAGAATCCATATATAGGTGTTCCTGGTAGGGGGAATGCAGCACATCAATGGAGAGCAGTAGCGGATTTTAAAACACCTACTATGAATAATGTTGCTCTTAATTTAGGGATATGGTATAACAACTCTAATACTGTTAATCACGGGAAAGGTATTGTAGATGCTAATAATGCAAACGGCACTGTTTATAGCAATAGTTTTGCAGGGACTGGTTTAGGTGCTGGTGCTGATGGGCAATTTGGTGTTAGAAGTTTCTACGCAACCATCACTCCTGATAACACAGCTACAACAGTAAAGATTGGTAAGCAACCTCTTGATACTCCTATTACTTATGCTCCTGATGGCGATAGAGGAACAGGTATCTTAGTGCTTAATAATGATGTGCCTAATCTTACTTTAGTAGCAGCAGCTTTTGATAGCTGGATAGTTAATGAAGCAACAATTCAAGCAAGGGATAATGATCCAGTAGGAAATGGTATTGCTCAAACCAATTTAGCAACTAATAATTCTATTGATAAAAATCTCTATGCGGTTGCAGGTATTTATAATCTTGATACCGATTATGGTAACTTTGGAGGACAACTTTGGGGATTTTATATCAATAGCGCAGTAGATGCCCTTGTCTTTGGGGAGCTTTCTTGGAAAAATAGTCTTTTAAGAGCCAAAGCACAATATACTTATGCAGCTATTAATAATGATAAAGATTCTATTTTTGCTACTTACTATGGTCACCCACTATTAGCAAGAGATACACAATTAAATAATGAAAAAGCTGATATTAAAGAATCTAATGATATTTTAGCCCTAGAAGTAGGAGCAAATCTTACACAAGATTATCAGCTTCCTCTTGATGTGCGCTTAGGCTATATTACAAACTTCGCAGATGGCACCGCAGTAGCACTTGAAAATGAAGGAAGTAATGTCTCAAGAGCAGGAAAAGTTTGGTGGGATAATGTTGCAACAGGTATTAGTACTTCAGCATTACAAACCTATGGGGTTCATGGGCTTAACCGGAAACAAGATATTAATGTTTTCTATGCGGCTGGAAATTATGGATTTATTGATAATCGTTTAAATCTAGGCTTAGAGTTCGCTTATGGTCAAAATAAAATTTCTGAGAACAAGGCTAATGGAGGACTTCCCGGACAAAAAATCAAATTTACAGAAATCACTCCAACCATTAGCTGGAAACATAGTAAAAACTTAACACTCTCTAGCTACTATGCTTACCTACAAACTGATGTTGATCTGAAGAAAGTCAAAGCCAATGGTGGAGATGTAGAAGACCAAAAAAGAGGTAAATTCCGCGTAGAAGCTAAATATACCTTCTAATTTCTCTCTCCCCTTTGGGGATTCTTATATTCTCCCTAATTTTCTTTATTTATAATCTACTCACCTACTTAATAATAGCTTGTATCGTTTTGAAAGGTTTGTTATTGTGTTTTTGTGTTATTTGATAAAGTTAATCCCCTTACCTTGAGAATTGGGGTAAATATAACACTAGAATTTTTAGTTTATGCAAATTTATAAGGTTTTATGGATTTTTTGTGTGTTTTAAGTAAATAGTATTTTGGGACGTTGCTCTTAATCTCTCTGTGGTAATCTTAAGCCTCTTTTGAAGCTTTAAGATGAAAACCATAAAATGGATTTGATTATCCACTCTGTATAGTTTTCATTGATCTTCACTTGATTGGGATTTAAGATAAATTTAACCTGTGTTTTATTTTAGGTTTAAATGAGTCTTAGGATTCAATATTTTAAATATCCCTACTTTATTGTAGTTATTTTAACTCTCCCCAATTTTTTCCACTATTGATACTGCATTTTAGTGGGACTTTTAAGGTTGTTATGTTTTCCATAATTTCTTTAATCATAGCCCCTTGAGAATCCACTAAATGTTCTGGGCATTCAAAGATTAATTCATCATGCACTTGCAAAAGCAGTTTTGCTTCAAGTTTTGCTTGGGTTAGGGCATTCATAGACATTTTGATAATATCTGCGGCACTTCCTTGAAAAATAGCATTAATTCCCTCGCGTAAAAAGGCAGCTTTTTGGTATTCTTGTGCATCTTTAAAATCAAATTTTCTTACTCTTCCTAATAAGGTTTTGGAATAACCCTTTTCTAAAATGAAATTTTCTTGGTTTTTGAGGAAGTCCTTAACGGTTGGAAAAGATTCAAAATAATTTTGTATATAAGTTTTGGCATCGGAGAAGCTAATGTTAAGGGTTTCAGAGAGCTTTTTAGGACCCATTCCATAAATAAGACCAAAATTAATACTTTTAGCAATTGATCGTTTATGATAGGCTTGTTCTTCGCCAAAGATTTTTTTAGCGGTTTCTAAATGAATATCCGCATCTTTTAAAAATGCTTCTAGCATTGCCTTATCTTCAGAAAAATGCGCTAAAAGTCGTAATTCAATTTGTGAATAATCTAAACTTAATAATAGATGATGTTCTTTAGCGATAAAGCCTTGCCTTATGCGTCTGCCTTGAGTGGTTTTTACAGGGATATTTTGTAAATTGGGGTTTTTTGAGCTTAATCTGCCTGTGCTAGTGCCTGTTTGCATAAAAGAAGTATAGATTCTGTGTTCTTTATCAAGTTTTGCGTGTTGTATGAGGGGTTCTATATAAGTGCTGTAAAGTTTGAAAAGTTCGCGGTATTCTAAAATTTTTGGGATAATTGGGTGGGCATTATAAAGAGAGTTTAGGACGACTTCAGAGGTGCTATATCCAGACTTTGTCTTTTTACCTGCTTGTAAGTTTAAATCTTCAAAGAGGATAATAGCGAGTTGTTGAGGGGAATTTAAATTGAAACGTTTATTGGTAATTTTGAAAATTTCTTCAGAAATTTGGTAAAGCCTCTCTTTAGATTCGTTTTTGAGGGTTTGGAAAAAGTTTAAATCAAGCTTAATCCCGCTAGTCTCCATACTAATGAGGCATTGTATAAAGGGAAATTCAATATTGTTTGCCACTTCTAAAATGCTTTCTTCTAAGCAATGGTAAATTTTAAAATAGAGTTGATAACAAGCTGCTGCATCCTCACTTGCGTATTGCACCGCATTTTGGATAAGGATTTGGGAGAAATTTTCATTTTTATGTACGATGTCTTTATAATGAATCATTTCGTGATTGAAATATTTTTTCATTAAAAAGTCTAAATTACAAAGTGAATCGCTATGTAAAAGCCACGCAAGAAGCATACTATCTTTAATGTTTGAAAAGCCTTTAGGGGTAAAATCAAAATTTGTTTGTAATATTTCTAAGTCGTATTTTAAGTTATGCCCGATAACATAGCGGCATTCAAAAACCTTATGGACAAAAGCTTTAGCACACTGCAAACTTACCTGGTCGCCAACGCCTAAGTAATTATGCCCTATAGGGACATAATAGGCATTTATGCCATCAATGCTAAAGGAAAAACCGACAATTTTAGATTCTTTAATATCTAAGGAAGTGGTTTCTGTATCAAAGGCGATAATGGTTTGCTCTGTGAGGTTTTGCATTATCTTTTGTAATTTTTCATCGGTATCGATTAAATGGGATTGGTAATTAAAATGTTTTGGAATATCCCCTTGATTCTTTTGCCTTTGTATGATTTTTTTCTTATTAATGGGATTTTTATTGAGTTTTTTTAAAATACTATTTAAATCATATTGTTTAAGAGAATCAACAATATTTAACAAAGGGGATTCTTCGGGCATTTCACATTCGCTTAAATCAAAGCTTTCTAATAAATCATCCCTTAAGGTTACGAGTTTTTTGCTGCGGTATGCGTCTTCTTTGCTTTGTGATAAAAGCTCTCTTGTGCGTTTAGATTCTATGCTTTCAAGATTATTATAAATAGAATCTAAATCTTGGAATTGGTTAAGCAAGGCAGCAGCACCTTTGGTGCCAATTCCCTTAACTCCGGGAACATTATCAGAACTATCCCCTACAATACTTTGATAATCAATGAATTGTTTAGGGGAGATTCCATATTTAGCGATACATTCTTCTTCTCTAATTTCTTCTTTTTTACTGGGATTAAAAAGAAAGGTATCCCCATCGATGAGCTGGTATAAATCCTTATCGTGGCTAATAATACGCACTTGGATATTGAGTTTATTAGCTTGTTTATTAATAGAAGCGATTATATCATCGGCTTCATAGCCTTCAATGCTAATGTTTTTAAAACCCATATCTTCTACCCATTTAATAGCTACTTCAAGTTGAAGTTTTAAATCATTAGGAATTTCTGGACGATTAGCTTTGTAATTTGGGTCTATGCTTTTACGGAAATTTTCGCCACCGCTATCAAGGGCAAAAACTAAATAATCCTTAGGATAATCCCTATGAAGTTGCATAATGAGTTTTGCAAAACCTGTTAGAAGCCCTGTTGGGAATCCTTCGTGGTTTTTAAGTGGAGGTAGTGCGAAATAGCTTCTAAAAAAAAATCCAAAAGTATCAATGATAGTTAAAGTTTTCATAAAGTTACCCTTCTAGGCTAGAATGTTTTTTTCGGATATAAATATTAATGGATTCAACACCAAGAGAAAATGCCATCGCAAAGTAAATATAGCCTTTGGAGATATGGAACTCTAAACCCTCTGCAACAAGCGTAACACCTACTAAGATTAAAAAGGCTAATGCTAAGATTTTAATCGTGGGATTATTTTCTACAAATTCTGAAATGCTCTTACTTGCAAGCATCATAATAATCACAGCAATAATAACAGCAAGCATCATAATTTCAATATTATTCACCATCCCAATAGCGGTAATAACAGAATCCAAAGAAAAAACAATATCTAAAATTACAATTTGGATTAAAACACTAAAAAACCCTACTTTAGCTATTTCTTTAAGGGATTGTTGGTTTTTGTCCTCTTTGTTTTCCATATCACTATGAATTTCTAATGTGGATTTAGCGATTAGGAATAATCCTCCTACAATTAAGATAATATCTCTCCCAGAAATTTCTTGTGAAAAGAGGGTAAAAAGTGGCGTGGTGAGCTTCATAATCCAAAAAAGTGAAAGCAGTAATAAAAGTCTAGTTATCATCGCTAGGCTTAAGCCGAGGATTCTAGCTTTTTGTCGGCTTTTGGACGGGAGCTTGTTAGCTAAAATGGCAATAACAATAATATTATCAATCCCTAAGACAATCTCTAATGCACTCAAAGTTGCTAAAGCTAACCACATCTCTAGGCTAAATATCCATTCAAACATTCTATTCCTTATTTGAAAAATGGTAGGATTATACATTATTCCTTTATAGACTTTTCTTAGGAATTTTGCATTTATAAGAATTGCTAAATTATTTTAATAAAGCGTATGGAGTAATTTAGCAATGTGTTTTGTAGAGGGAGTTACCATTGCGATAAAATAAGATTCTAAAAGTAGTTTATGAGCTTTTGAACCCTCTAAGTAACCTTTGGTTCCATAGGTAAGCATACAAGTTTTAGCACTCTCTAGGCAAAGATTTGCAATATCAGTTTTAAGGTTTAAGACACAAGCAAAGAAATTTTTATCAAGTTGTGTTATGTTTGCGGGTATTTTATGGCTTCCATAGGGAGTTTGGCTTAAAAATTCACAAAGATTAAGGAGTTTTTTATACTCTTTTTGGAGATTATCAAAGGGGAGATAAGTATTGATATTACCTTTAGCTTGTTGTTGGGATTGTATCATCTCTAAGGCAGCATTAATCAAACCTAATCCTATTCCTGCTTGTAAAAGCACAAATCCCGGTAATATTTTAGGCAATAATGCAGAGGCTGGATTGCTAAGAATCATAGGCTCTTCTAAAAAATAATCTTTTAAAACGACACTTTTTGTCGAAGAACCCTCTAAGGCACAAAAATTAAGCTTTTCTTTAAGTTTTATGCCCCGATTTTTATCACAAACTATAAGTCCCATTATAAAATCTTGCGAATTAGTAGAATCCATAGCGGCGATAATTCCAAAATAATGCCCCCAATCAACATTTGAAACATAGGGTAATACACCATTTAGGATAAATCCACCTTCTACTTTTTGAGCTTTAAGCTTAATAGATTCTATTTTAGCAAAAGATTTAATAGGGTTAGAAAGTCCAGTGCCACCTAAAATTTCTCCTTTGATAGCTTTATAATAAAGGGAGCGGTCAATATGGCTAGAGTGCTTTAAATACCAAATAAATATTTTATGGCACCATAAACAAAAGCCTGTATTTCCGCATATTTTAGAAATTTCCATTATGGTTTGTATGGAGGTATGGAGGCTATAATGATTCTCCATATGGGTATAAAATCCATTTTCTCCGAGTTTTTGGAGTGTTTCTTTGGGGTAAAATCCTTTATGGATTTCTAAAGTTTGCCCCTTTAAATCTTTGAGTATAGATTCTAACATTTAAGAAACCTCAAGATTAACAACGCGTAAAATGGTATTAGCTACTGGTGAATATTTTGTAGCGTGTGCGATAAGTTTCTTTTGTGTGGCTTCATCGGTATTAGATTCTAAAATTACCTTAACGCGAATATCTGTAAAACCTAAGGGTTTATTTTCTGATAGGTCTCCTGTTCCCCATACTGCGGTAATATTTAAATCCCCTTCTAATTCTAATTCTAGTTTGGTAATAACGATATTTTGTGCAATGGCATTTGCGTGAATCCCTACTGCTAAACAACTTCCAAGAGCTGCTAAAACCGCTTCACTAGGATTTGGTGCGGTATCATCACCTAAAAGTGTGGGTGGCTCATCAACAATATAGGCAGGAAGATTACGAATATAGTTTGCGTGTCTAAATCTCCCCTCCGCTACGGTTTTACATTTAAGTGTTTTAATAACATCAGGATTTGCTTTTCCAGACTTGATTAATTCTTCTAATCCAGCCCTATCAATAGGGTCTAATCTTGTGCAACTTGTTTCAACAGGTTTCATAATGTATCCTTTAAATAAAATAAATTTGGGTTAAACCCAAAAAGATTAGAAGCACCGCTAATCTTTTTGGGTTTAACAGTATTATATTTCATAATTACTCTCAAAGCGATAAGTCTTTAAATACTTACCAATCTCCCGCTTTAGTTGTAAAAAATCAAATCCATACCTATCTTTTTTGTCAATTGATATAGGAATATCAGCGACTATTTTACCCGGATTTGGAGACATAATAATAACCCTATCGCCTAAAAATATAGCTTCTTCTATATCGTGGGTTACAAAAATCATTGTTGTTTTAAGTGTTTTAGCAATATTTAAAAGCTCATTTTGTAGGGTATTTCTTGTGAAATTATCTAATGCACTAAAGGGTTCATCAAGGAGCAAGATATTAGGATTAACACTTAAGGCTCTTGCTAAGGCTATTCTTTGCTTTTGTCCTCCACTAAGGGTGTTTATAAATCTATCTTGAAACTGTTCTAAATGGACGAGCTTTAGGTAATGTAAAGCTCTTTGTTTTGCTTCTTTTTTGGGTATGTTTTTAGCTTGTAGAGCAAAGAGGATATTATCAAGGGCACTCTTCCAAGGAAGCAAAGCATAATCTTGAAAAATCTTAATGCAATCTTTGGGCTTTGTTTTGTGGGTGTAGGCAATGCCATCAATGATAATCTCTCCTTTATTAAAACTCTCAAAACCTCCAATAATGTTTAATAAAGTCGTTTTTCCGCATCCACTTGCACCAAGAAATACTATGAATTCTGCCTTATTAATCTTTAAATGGATATTTTCTAAAGCTTGATAGTTGCCAAAGGTTTTATAGCAGTCTTTAATCTGTATCATTTTTATCCTTTAGAGGCTACCTAATTTTGAACGAATATACCGCTCTAAAATGGAAAATAGATAATGGATTAAAAATCCTAAAAATCCTATTAATATCATCGCAACAAGCACTATATCTATACGCAATAAATTCCTACCATCAATAATAAGGTAGCCAAGCCCACTTTGAATCCCTAGCATTTCTGCTGCGACAAGATGTATCCAAGCAATGGAAGCGGCAAGTTTTAATCCACTGGCAATAGATACAAAGGCTCCGGGTAAGATGATATGCTTAAAAGTTATCCATTCACTAGCACCAAAATTATTAGCCATCATTAAAAGTGTGGGTTGTATTTGCCTAACGCCGCTAATACTTAGTAATAATAGAGGAAAAAATACCGCATAGGCGATGATAAAGATAGCACCTATTTCTCCAATGCCAAACCATAATACAATAATGGGTAGCCAAGCAATAGGGGAGATAGGGCGAAAGAATTGTATAAAAGGCTCTAAAGTAATTTCTAAAGGGATAAATCTACCAAGCAACAATCCTAAAATAATTCCTAAAGTTGAACCTATGGCTAATCCTAAGACGAAGCGGATTAGCGAATCAAGGATAGATTCTTGTATTACTCCATTATAGAGTAATTCTATAAAGGTTTGAAATACACTGCTAAAAGGAGGGATTTCACCCCCTTCTAAATAGCTTTCATGAGTGCTAAACTCCCAGAATAACAAAAAGCCTATAATAAGGATTAAAGATAAAATCCTAAAAATGATATTTTTTCTATACATTTTCTTTAATCCCCATAAAAAGCATTCTCAATAAAGCTAGAATCCACAAATTCTTCAAAGTTTTGGTGAAGATTCTTTATTTTATATTTTTGCATATCTAAAATTGTCCTTGTAATATCCTCTTCTTTGATAGCGAGATTTTTATACATAACCCTATCATCTTGAAGCAATAAATTTTGTATCAAAGTGGGTTTTTGCCCTAAAAATTTCGTAGAAATTTCTGCGGCTTTTTGGGGTTGTTTTTGTATAAATAAAGCGGTTTCTAAGAAATCTTTAGTGATTGTCCTAATAGTTTCTTTTTGGGCTTCTAAGACTTCTGTATGAAAGGTAAGTAAGCAGCAAATATGATTAGGGATAATATCCTTAGAGAGGATAAAAATATCCCCGATATTATAGGCTTGTGCTGTGCTTCCAAAGGGTTCTGCTACGATAAAGCCATCAATGCTTTTATGTTTTAGTGCAAAAACCATTTCTGGTGGAGGCATATCAATAAGTTTTATATCATCAGGTGTAAGATTGCCTTGCGATAGTAAATCTGCTAGGAGTAAATAATGGGTAGAAAATCTACTAGGGATAGCAATTTTTAATCCTTTTAATAGGTGAATATTAGGTTTGTCGTTTTCTTGAATTAATCCTTTTTTAACAATGAGTGCAGAGCCATTCCTATGGGCTGCTAAAATAGCTTTAATCTTGACTTTTTGGGAGGCAAGTTTAAGGGCTAAGGGTGTTAGGATAAAAGCCCCATCAATACTTTTAGCAAGTAAAGCTTCACTTAAATCACTCCAAGATGCAAATTTAATGGGTGTAAAGTTAGCATTTCTAAAAGCTTTAGCGATAATTAATAAATGGTCAGTTATAGGTAAATAGCCAATCTTAATACCTCTAAAGTCTATTTTTAGTTCTTTTGCATTGAGTATATTTAAACCGCTTAAGCTTAAGAAAAATGTGTTTGCAAGATGTAAAAATTTTCTTCTGTGCATAAAGAATCCTTATAATGTTTAGTAATGATTGGATTATACAATATAAATATAAATACATATTGTATTTATATAAAATTTAAAATTTTTAATAAGATAAAGTTACTTTTTTACCCAAAAGTCATCAAATATTTTGGTGTTTTAGTAAAAAATGTAAGCTTTATTTATGAAATAAGGGATTTTTATGGTATTAAAGAGATTTTTATTTCTTTAAATCCCAAATAACCTTAAGATTCTAGGGTATTCATATCAATAACATAACGAAATTTTGCCTTGCCATTGGTGAGGTTTTCATAGGCTTTATCAATTTCATTAGCCTTAATAATTTCTATTTCTGGATAAATTTGGTGTTGTAGTGAAAAATCAAGCATTTCTTGCGTTTCTTTAATCCCTCCTATCATAGAGCCATAAACCTTTTTTCCTGCATTAAAGATTAGCCTTGTCATATCTGTTTTGACGCTTTCATTAGTAGGGGGAAGCCCTACAATAGCCAACTCTCCACCATATTTGAGCAAATTTACATATTCCATTGGATTATAGGCAGTAGGAATAGTGGAGATGATGAGGTTAAATCGTTCTTGTATATTGGAAGTAGAATCATAAAGAGCTTTTGCCCCCATAGCTAATGCTTCCTTTTCTTTCTTTTTGTTTCTAGCAAAAATAGAAACTTCTGCTCCCATTTTTATCGCATATTTAACCGCCATCATCCCAAGCCCACCAAATCCTGCTACACCAACTTTATCACCTTTCTTCACTTGGCTAAATTTTAAGGGGGAGTAGGTTGTAATTCCTGCACAAAGTAGGGGTGCTACCTTTTCTAATGGGGCATTTTGTGGGACTTTGATAGCAAATTTTTCACTTACTACAATGTTGTTAGAATATCCCCCATAAGTAGGTTCATTATTATGAAAACAATCTTTGCAATCATAAGTTAGCACCATTTTGCCATTTTCACAAAATTGTTCTTGGGATTTTTTGCAAGATTCACATTCTCCACAGCTATTTACCATACAGCCAACCCCTGCATTATCCCCAATTTGAAATTTGCTAACCTTTTTGCCTATGGCTACAACTTTTCCCGCTATTTCGTGTCCTGGAACCATCGGATAAATCCCTTTATGCCATTCACTCCTTGCAGAATGAATATCGCTATGGCAGATTCCTGCATAATAAATTTCAATTAAAACATCATAATCCCCTAATGCGTGTCGGGTGAAGCTAAAACTTTCAAAATTTGAATCTTTGGTTTGGATAGCATAACCTTTAGCAGAGATTCTTTGACCTTCTTTGGCTTGTGTTAAATTTTCACTTAAGAGCATAAAAATTCCTTTATAAAATTAAGTGCGTATTATACTAAAATTAAGTTTATTTTGTGTGCAGGTTTTTTGGTAAATCATAAAACTCTACTCCATTAAGAGAGATTATTATAACTTCTTTAGCCTTGATGAGGTTTTGTAATAAATCTTGCGTGGAATTATTCCATAGCCACTTTACATCCTCTTTACTCATTGGACGCAAGGCAAGGGTTTTTAGGATTTGTTCTTGGCTTAAATCTATGCTTTTAGTAGCGGTGGGATTTGCTTTTGTAGGATTTATTCTTGTGGGCAGAGAAACAGGCAGGTTATAGGCATAAAAGACTTGGGCTAGTTTTTGTAATTCTTCTAAGCTAAGGGGTTTAACCGCATAGGCAGGTGGTCTATCAATGGTGCTTATATCAAGCCTTTTAAGCCGCATTGGGGCAAGGAATCTCGCCATTTTTTGTGCTTCTAAAATGGTATCATTAATGCCTTTTACAAATAAAATCTCTGCATAAAGCTCCCCGCTAAAATCGGCACTAAATTGGTAGATTCCTTGCAAGATTTTTTCTAAATCTATGTTTTTAATGGGTCTATCGATTTTTTTAAATGTTGCTTGTGTGAGCGCATCAAGTGAAAACTTGACTTTATCAAAGAGCAAACAAGCCCTTGAAACATTTATATCCCATAATAAAGAACCATTGGTTAAAAGGAGTGTTTGAGTGTGCCCTTTAATATCTTCTAGCTTTAACATAAGCTCATATAAGTGAGGATAAAGGGTTGGCTCTCCATTGGCTGTAATAGTGAGAGATTGAATATTTTTATATTTTTTTAAAGCCTCTTTTATAGCCGTTAGAATATCATCAACTTTTAAGATCTCTTGCATACTCATCTGTGCTTTTTTACCCTCTAATTCGCAATATAAGCAGTCATAATTGCATTGCTTAGTTTGGGGGGATAAATCAATGCCTAAGGATTCCCCAAAGCGTCTGGAATGTATAGGACCAAAAATAATATTCATTCTTTAATACTTTATTGTGTTTTTGGTATTTTATACTCTTATTTTTGAAAATTGTGTAAAATAATGTTTTAAAAAGCCTTTAGGATATTTTTTGAGAGTTAAAAATTTCTTGTTTCAAAGTTTCGCACAATTTTTTTTCCCTATTTTCTTAGTTTTGTTTTTTATCGCTTCTGTGATTGTATTTATTCGTATCGCAGAGGTTACTTTTATCGTTAAAATAGGATTTTTTGAATTATTCTCTCTTTATTTTTATACACTTCCTATTATGATGTTTTTTGTGATTCCTTTGAGCTTTTTTGTGGCTTGTGTGCTTTGTCTTTCGCGTCTTAGTTTTGATTATGAACTTCCTGTTTTATTTGCTTTAGGGATGAATCCTAAAGAGATTGTGAAGATATTTTTACCTATTGCGTTTTTGGCAACTTTTAGTCTCTCTATCCTTTCTTTAGTTTTGATACCTTTAAGTGATTTGTTTTATAAAAGGTTTTTAGAGGAGAGAAAAAATGATATTAATATTAATTTACAAGCTGGAGAGTTTGGGCAAAAACTTGGGAATTGGTTGGTTTATATAGAGAAAAATAGACAAGATGAAAATGTTTATGAAAATATTGTTTTGCTCTCTCTTGAAAAGGAAAGAGGGTTAATCTTTGCTAAGGAAGCAAAAATTATGAATTATCTAGGGGTTATGGAAGCAATATTAAGTAATGGGCAAGTTTATCGCTTAGAAAAAGCTAGTGAGATGATAGAGAGGATTGAATTTCAAAAGCTCATTTTACGCAATAGTGTAGGCTATATTAGTGATTTAAATCTTGGAGTTGTAGAGTATTGGAGGCAGGCTTTTTATCCTAATGATAGACAAAAAAGAGTATTACGCAATCTTGCGATGTATATTTTAATCTCTTTATTTCCTCTAATGAGCCTTTTTTATTTTCCCCTTTTGGGGATTAAAAATCCACGTTACCAAAAAAATTGGACTATCTTACAGATTATGGTAGTAGTGGCGATTTTTTATGGTTTAGTCTATTTGGTGGCAAATACATTCCCTTTGTTGGGTATAGCAGTGATTCCTGTGGTTTGGTTTATTCTGGGGTATTGGGGTTATAGGAAGTGGATAAGTAGATATTATTAATGTTTGTAGCAATGAAAATTTCTTATAATGGTTCTATGTTCTTTGGGTTTCAAAGCCAAAGCCAAAAGCATACTATTAGCAATACACTCAAAAAAGCCTTTGAGAGTGTAGGCATTTTTAGTCCTTTTGTAGGGAGTGGTAGGACAGATAAAGGAGTGCATGCAACTGCTCAAGTGATTTCTTTAGATATACCTGCTTTTCATAGTTGCTTAGAGGAGTTAAAAAATCTTTTAAACACTAAACTTTATCCGCATATTAAAATTAAGCAAATTTGGGAGGTAAGTAAAAATTTCAATGCTCGTTTTAGTGCAAAAAGAAGGGGGTATTGCTATGTATTATCTAAGCATTATTCTCCCTTTTATTCTGTTTTTTCGTATCATCATAAGATAAAAAATGAGGCTTTATTGCAAGAGGCTATGGCTTATTTGGTTGGGAGGCATAACTTTCAAGCTTTCAGCAAAAAAGGGGGTGCTGGTAGTAAGTATTGTTGGCGTGAAATTTATCGTGTAAAACTCATTCAAAGCAGGGATTTTTATATTTTATCTTTCTTAGGCAATAGTTTTTTACGCTCACAGATTCGTTTAATGGTAGGGTTTTTGTTAGAAATAGATAAGGGAAAACTTACTTTAGGGGATTTAAAGAGGCAATTAGAAGGGGAGGAGATTTTTAAAATCCCCGCACATCCTGGGGGTTTGTTTTTAAGTTCTGTTGTGTATTAGAGATTATCAAATAATTCTGTGCTTAAATACCGCTCACCGGTATCACAAAGAATCGTAACAATGTTGGTATTAGGGTATTTTTTCGCCATTTCTCTTGCCGCCCATAGATTAGCCCCTGTGGAGATTCCTACAAAAATACCCTCGCATTTAGCAACTTTTCTTGATTCTTCCATAGCCCATTGTGCATCGACTTTTAAGACTTCATCAATAAGGCTGGTGTCTAAGGTTTCAGGTATAAATCCTGCTCCAATACCTTGTATTTTATGAGGTCCGGGTTGTCCTCCGCTAATAACAGGGGAGTTAATAGGTTCTACGGCTATTACTTTAGCATTAGGGACTTTAGATTTTAAGACTTCGCCCACCCCTGTTAGTGTCCCACCTGTCCCTACAGCACTAATGAAAATATCAATTTTATTATCTAAGGCTTCTAGTATTTCTACTGCAGTGGTTCTTTTGTGAAAAGCAGGGTTAGAGGGGTTTTGGAATTGTTGTAAGATAAGGCTATTAGGGATTGTTTGTTGTAACTCTAGGGCTTTATTTACAGCCCCTTTCATCCCTAATTCTGCGGGAGTAAGTTCTAAAGTAGCCCCTAAAATGCTTAGTAATTTTCTACGCTCAATACTCATTGAGCTTGGCATTGTTAAAATAAGTTTAATCCCTTTTGAAGCACAGATACTAGCAAGGGCGATTCCTGTATTTCCGCTTGTTGGTTCGATGAGTGTTGTATCTTTAGTAATAATTCCTTTTTGGAGTGCATCTTCAATCATTCCTAGCCCAATTCTATCTTTAACAGAGCCACTAGGGTTTAAAAACTCACACTTTCCATAAATATTTGCATTGCATTCTTTGGATAAATGTTGTAATTTTAATAAAGGGGTGTTACCAATTATTTGTGTAATAGATTCTGCAACTTTCATTTATTCTCCTATTTTAGTTAGTGTAAAAGCGTAACATACTATCGTAATTTATTTTGCTTTGTCAATATTAAAGAAAAAATTCTTTGTAAAAATCTTTTTTAGCTATTATGTTGTGTTAAGAATGAAACAAATTCAAAAATATCTTAAAGTTTAAAAAATATTTATCCAAAAATTTTGTATGATTTTACCTACAAATAATAATGATTTTAATAAGGAGATGATAATGAGTTTTTTTGAAAAATACCAAGAACAAGTCAAACAAAGAGCTAAACAAAATATCCCACCTCTTCCCCTAACGCAAGAGCAGGTAAGTGAAGTGATTGATTTATTAAAAAAGGGAGAAAGGGTAGAGGAATTAGTAGAATTACTCTCACATCGTGTAGCACCCGGTGTTGATGAAGCTGCAAAGATTAAAGCTGAATTTTTAAATGAGATTGTAGAGGGAAAAATTTCTATTAAAGGGATTTCTAAAATACTTGCCATTGAATTATTGGGGAGTATGCTAGGGGGATATAATATCTATCCTTTGTTTAATGCCCTTAAAAGCGAAGATTCACAAATTGCCAAAGCAGCTGCTAATGCACTAAAGCACACCTTATTAGTTTATGATGCTTTTAATGATATTGTAACATTAAGTAAAAATAATATTTATGCTAAAGAGGTTTTACAATCTTGGGCAAATGCGGAGTGGTTTTTAAGCAAAGAGCCTTTAGCACAGAAAATTACCGCTGTTGTTTTTAAGATTGATGGAGAAACGAATACTGATGATTTAAGCCCTGCTAGTGATGCATTTACCCGTAGTGATATACCTCTTCACGCACAAGCAATGCTAAAAAATCGCACACAAAATGCGTTTGAAAGGATTAAAGAATTAAAAAAGAAAGGTTATCCTTTAGTTTATGTCGGAGATGTTGTAGGGACAGGTAGCTCCAGAAAATCTGCTTGTAATTCCTTAGTATGGCATATGGGTAGGGAGATACCTTATATACCTAATAAAAAAGCGGGTGGTTTAGTGATTGGTAGTGTTGTTGCTCCTATTTTCTTTAATACCTGTGAAGATAGTGGTTGTTTGCCTATTGTAGCCCCAGTGCTAGATTTAAAAGAGGGGGATATTATTGATATTTATCCTTTTAAAGGTGAAATCCATAAAAATAATCAAGTGGTTTCAAAGTTTGATTTAAAGCCTAATACCTTACCCGATGAGATAAGGGCAGGGGGTAGAATCAATCTTATTATTGGTAGAGGTTTAACTACTAAGGCTAGAGAGGCTTTAGGAATGCCAAAAGAGGATATTTTCACTAAACCTTTAGTTTCTAACTCTCAAGCAAAGGGTTATACTCTAGCGCAAAAAATGGTAGGTAGAGCTTGTGGGGTAGAGGGTGTGTTGCCCGGAACTTATTGTGAGCCATTAGTTACCACTGTTGGGAGTCAAGATACTACAGGGGCTATGACAAGGGATGAGATTAAAGAGCTTGCATCTTTGGGATTTAGTGCGGATTTTGTTTTACAAAGCTTTTGCCATACCGCAGCCTATCCAAAACCTGCTGATGTGAATCTTCAAGCAACTTTACCACAATTTATGAGTAGTCGCGGTGGGGTGGTTTTAAAGCCCGGTGATGGGGTTATCCATTCTTGGCTTAATCGTATGGTGTTACCTGATACTATCGGGACTGGAGGGGATTCTCATACGCGTTTTCCTATCGGTATTAGCTTTCCTGCTGGTAGTGGTTTAGTAGCCTTTGCCGCTGTTACTGGTTCTATGCCCCTTGATATGCCTGAATCGGTGCTTGTTAGATTTAGTGGAGAATTGCAACCTGGTATTACCTTGAGGGATTTAGTGAATGCTATCCCTTATTATGCCATTAAGCAGGGCTTATTAACCGTTGCTAAACAAGGTAAGAAAAATATCTTTAGTGGGAAAATTTTAGAAATAGAGGGCTTGCCTTACCTAAAAGTCGAACAAGCCTTTGAACTTAGCGATGCAAGTGCGGAGAGGAGTGCGGCAGCTTGTAGTATTGCTTTAGATAAAGAACCTATTATCGAATACCTAAAATCTAATATCACACTCATTGAGGCAATGATAAGAGCTGGTTACCAAAATGCGGAGACTTTAAAAAGAAGGGCGGAGAAAATGCAAAAATGGATTGATAATCCCGTGCTTTTAAAAGCAGATTCTAATGCAGAATATGCCGCTGTGATTGAGATTAACTTAAACGAAATTACAGAGCCTATTTTAGCTTGTCCTAATGATCCTGATGATGTCGCAACCCTAAGTGAGATACTTGCTGATTCTAATCGTCCGCATAAAATTGATGAGGTTTTTGTCGGAAGTTGTATGACAAATATCGGGCATTATCGTGCTTTAGGGGAGATTTTAAGGGATGAGGGAATGGTTCCTACCACACTTTGGGTAGCACCCCCTACCAAAATGGACGCACAGCGATTAACACAAGAGGGCTATTATTCACTCTTTGGGGCAGCTGGAGCTAGGATTGAGATGCCCGGTTGTAGCCTATGTATGGGGAATCAAGCAAGGGTTAGGGATAATGCGGTAGTGTTTTCAACCTCTACAAGAAACTTTGATAATCGTATGGGGAAAGGTGCTAAGGTGTATTTAGGAAGTGCGGAATTAGCCGCACTTTGTGCGTTAGTTGGCAGAATCCCAACTAAAGAAGAGTATTTAGAGCTAATACCTAATAAAATACAAGGCAAGAGCGATTCTATTTATAGATATTTGAACTTTAATTTAATCACTGATTTTGAATTACAATAAATGATGATATTTGCCTCCCCTTACAAATTATTAATTAATACTATGAAGTTTGGTAGATTTAAAGGTAATGAAAAGAATAGTCAAAACACGGATATTAAAAACATCACAAAGAATGCCTCCTATTTTGGTGTGATTTAGTCTTTAAATGAAGCTATTAGAGAAATTAGGAAGGATATATCTTGGTATTAGTATCCCTAAATAAAGTAGAAACCTAAGATTATTAGTTTTAGAGAAGGTGTATGTTATTTTTAGGTGAGAGTGATTTACAAGTTAGTCTTTATAGAATTATTTCAGAATGAAAAAGATATAATACTAAAGTGCTTTAAATAGAGAGTTTAGCTCTGTTTGGAGTAAAATTTATTTAGGTTTAAGCCTAATTTGGGAGGTATAATGCGTTTATTTCAAGTATTGTTAAGTGTAAGTTTAGTAAGTGTTTTGAATGCAAATTCATTAATAGAGGAGGCTAGGAATCTTGGGCTTATCCCATTGCCAAAAAACCAAAAAGGCATTGAAGAGATATTAATGGATATGAATATTAAATTCAGCCCCTTTACAGAGGAGAAAGCGGAGCTTGGTAAAAAATTATATTTTGAACCTAGACTTTCTAAGAGCGGTATTATTTCTTGTAATACCTGTCATAATTTAGGACTTGGTGGAGCTGATGGTGTATCAGCTGCTATAGGGCATAGATGGACTGTTAATCCTCATTATTTAAATTCACCTACTGTTTATAATTCCATACTTAATGCTAGTCAATTTTGGGATGGGAGAGCTACTACTTTGGTAGAGCAAGCAAAGGGTCCTATTGAAGCAGAACCAGAAATGGCAACTCCAGCAAAATTAGCCGTAGAGAAAATCTCTTCTTTACCAGAATATGTTAATGAATTTAAGAAAATATATGGCAAAAGTGGAGTTACCTTTGATAATATAGCTGATGCTATTGCTAACTTTGAGAGGACGCTTATTACGCCTTCAAGATTTGATAAATTCTTAGAAGGAGATGAGAATGCTTTAAGTAAAAAAGAGCAAGAGGGGTTAAAATTGTTTATAGATAAGGGTTGTGTTGCTTGTCATAGCGGAGTTAATCTTGGTGGAAATATGCAACCATTCCAAGTTGCTAATCAATATAAATTTGCAAGTTTAGGCGATTTTAAAGGTGATGAAAATGGTTTGGTGAAAACACCTACATTGAGAAACATTGCAGAGACTGCCCCTTATTTTCATAATGGTGCGATTTGGTCTTTAAATGAAGCTATTAGAGAAATGGGAAGCACACAGCTTGGTATTAGTATCTCTAGCAAAGAAGCAGAAACCATTGCGGTATTTTTGAAATCTTTAACTGGTGAGAAACCTAAGATTATTTATCCACAACTTCCAGCTTCTACAGAGAAAACTCCAAAACCCCAATTATAAAGTTATCCGCATACCCAATATGGGTATGGCTTTATCATACATTTGATAATTGGGTAAATTATCCTTTATCTTTTTGGATTGTTTGATTAAAAAGCTTTTATTGTTGTCTCAAGTAGATTGTAGAGATTTTATCTATATGTGTAGAATCTTCTTAGTGTATTTGCTGAAATGAGATGAAGTATAATGCTATAGAGTGATTACCACCGCAGGCTCTCTATCTTGTGGTGAAATCTATCCCCAAAAAGAAGCTTGTGTATAATTCTTTCAACTGCGAGTTTAAGCCTAACTTCTTTATAAAGGGAACTAAGATGAATTTATCCTATAGTTTTAAATAATGTTAATTGTTCTTTTATAGAGTTTTTTTTCTTTTAATATTCTATATGTTTAATTTTTACAAGGACTTTAGCATTTATTCTTTTGTGTGGGATAAAAGGCTTCTATATTTAAGCCCCTAAGGACTTAAATATAATTTACTAATGAGAGCTGGGAGATTTTTCCTATAGTTGAGAGCATAGCTTGGTAATTAAGGCTTAATTGAGAGAATTGAAGAAGGGCTTCTGCGTGATCTACATTAATAGTTTCTGAACGTGCGGTTTTTGCTTGAACAATTAAAGCTTCTGTTCTTTGGATAGAGTATTTAAATGCACTCCCTTGCGAACCATTTTTGGTATGGGATTTATTGATATGATTAGCTAGATGATCAAAGGTGGTAATTGCATTTTGGATTCCGGGATTTCTCATAGAATCTCCATAGTTTGAATTTCCTCCGGGTCGATAGATACCCTCTTCTAGAGATTTGATAATCGTATCAATTTGCTGAAAGAAGTTGATATGGGGATCATCGGCAATAACTGCACCATTGGCTTGAAAAGTTAATGAGGAGTGGCTTGCTATTCTGCCATTAGCATCAAGTCTAAACATATTAGCTTGATTATCATAGAGCATAAAGTCCATTCTTGTAGCGGAATAATTTAAATCTTTTATTTCTAGTTGTCCATTGGCATTTAAAGTAATAGAAGCATAATTTTTAGAATCCCCGATGAGCTTTTCATAAGAAGCCTTAATAGTTGCATTGGTATAATCTGCATTAGCATTAAAGACATTTTGCAAATCTGCTGTATTGGAGTTAGAGAGATTCATCACAATCCCTAAGGTATCGGCTAATTGCTGATAAGTAACTTCATTACCTGGTGTTGGGGTGTTATTCACTTGTGGGGGATTCCCATTGGGGTTTAAAATCGGGATTTGTATATTATTAATCGTGTGATTATTGATTTGAGTAGGGGAGGTGATAGTCATATAGCTCCTTGTTTCTTCTAGGGTTATTGTCCCTTCAATAGGGGTTCCATTGACATCTTTAACCTTGAAATTAAAAATATTTGTTTCAAACCTTCTGCCTGCTACTTCAGAGAGCTTTGTATCCATCGTGGCGTATTTATTAGAATCCCGGATTATTTGGGAGACATTGGAGGTGAGTTTTGCCCCATCTTTGCTAAAATTTACCTTATCATATTCTGTGGCATAATCATACCTAAAGCCATTTACTGTAGCACCATTTGCATTTTGGCTAGTGACAAATAATCTTAAAGAGCTATTGCCTGTGAAAGGCAAATCTTTGTCATCTTGCGTAGCTGGAGATTT
This sequence comes from Helicobacter apodemus, assembly GCF_003097575.1. Classification (NCBI taxonomy): domain Bacteria; kingdom Pseudomonadati; phylum Campylobacterota; class Epsilonproteobacteria; order Campylobacterales; family Helicobacteraceae; genus Helicobacter; species Helicobacter apodemus. The sequence continues at coordinate 144,089 of NZ_CP021886.1, forward strand.
TTTAGAGACATTATTATCTACCACGATAATTTTCCCATCGGAGAATTGCACATCAATATTTCCTCCACCAGCACTATAGGTGGTTCTAATGCTATCCATTAGATCTTGTATAGTAGTCGTATCAGTAATTGGTAAAATTACTGGAGGATCGATATTGGCTCCTGCTGTATCTAAAGCCGTATTTGCTGCTTGTCCTGTTAGTTCAATCCTTGTAGCAGTAGGCGGTAAAACATCTTTAAGGAGTGTGGCGGTAGTGGCGATTTTATTATCTTCTGTCCTAAAAGTCGTGGGAAAAGTGTGGATTCTATGATCATTATCATCTCTTACGGCAATTGTTCGAAAATAGTTAAAATCATTTAAAAATGGGCTTTGCACATAGGTATTAATCTTCACCCCCGCAACTCCAGCCCTATCTAAATTAGAAAACCCCACACCATCTCCGCCATTAGCTACACTATTTCGGGGATCTTGCCATTTAGATGAAATCATAGAAAATTCAATATTTGAGCGTCCGCTTGTTAAGTCTTTAATCTCAATCTGTCCCCATTTATTGAGTGTTACATCCACGACCTTACTGACTTCGGTGTTCCCAAACTCTCTGCCTATTCTATCTAGGAGGTCTTGGACTTTGGAGGTTGTATCCATAGGGAATTTTGCTTTAAAGGCGGTTCCATCAGCTTTTCTTCCTGTGATATAAAAGACTTCTTGGGGGTCGTTATTTGGGTTTGAATCATCATCTCCCACTAAATCCCTAATTGTATCTTCTGCAGTGATATAGACTTCTCTACCTTGTCCTGTAGGGTGGTTTGGGTCCATAATCTCTGGGTGCAACTCCCTTTGGTTGAATTTAGGGATATTCGTTGAGATGATACGATGGGTATCATTATCTGCACCAAAGAATAGCTCTTCCCCTGTTATATTATAAGGCAGGGCATTATTAGAGCCTAGTAGAGCATTTAAAGTTGCATTGTTGCCATTATAGGTTCCATTTGGGTTAAAGGGTGGATTAGTGGTCGCACTTCCCCCAAAGATAAATTCCCCCCCAATAGAGGTATTAGCAATAGATAAGAAATGATCTCTAATGGCTTTTAAGTCTTTAGCGATAGCTAATCTTGAAGTTTCGCTATGGATATCATTCCCCCCTTGGATAAGCTTGGTTTTAAAATTTGTCATATTTGCAACAAGGTCTTTTAGGGCGGTATCGGTGTTGTTGGTATAAGTTAGGGCGTTATTAGCGACACTTTTGCTTTGCTCTAGAGTGGTAATATCATAATCAAGAGAGAGGGTTTTATTGAATATGGTAGTATCTTGATAGCCAGATTGGATTTTTAAACCCGATTGTATTTGTCCTAACGCATCATCTAAGCCACTTTTTGAGGTTCTTTGGTGGTATTGATACATTGTATAAGTTGAAGCTAAACCTATTCGCATAGCGTATCCTTGAAAAAAATATAGAGAATATCAAGCAAATATTATGCCAAATTTTAGATTAGTGTTTTTAAAGGGGAGATAAATCCTAATGAAAACTTGTAGGTTTTTTTGCTACAATCCCAAAATTATTTTTGTAAATTTTAGGAGCGGATATTGTGAGAAGCCATTATTGTGCAGAGATAGGTGAGCAAAATATTGGAGAGGAGTTAAGTGTTTGTGGTTGGTGTAATACCTATAGAGACCACGGCGGAATTGTATTTATTGATTTACGCGATAGAAGCGGGATTGTGCAACTTGTCTTTGACCCAAAAGATTCTGCAAAAGCCCATAAAATTGCTAGTGAAGTGCGTGATGAGTTTGTTTTATTAGCCAAAGGAATCGTAAGAAAGAGGGGGGAGGGGCTAGAAAATCCTAAGCTTAAGACAGGAAGCATTGAAATCTTGGTGCATTCTTTGGTGATTGAAAATAGAAGTCTTACCCCCCCTATTAGCATAGGGGATGAAAATGTGGGTGAGGAAGTGCGTTTAAAATACCGCTATTTAGATTTAAGAAACCCACGAATGCAAGAGATTTTTGTTATGCGTAGCAAAATAGCTCAAGCTGTAAGGAATACCCTAAGTGATTTGGGGTTTTTAGAGATAGAAACCCCTGTTTTAACCAAAGCTACTCCCGAGGGAGCAAGGGATTATCTTGTGCCTAGTCGGGTGCATCGTGGTGAATTTTATGCACTTCCTCAAAGTCCCCAACTATTTAAGCAACTTTTAATGGTGAGTGGTTTTGATAGGTATTTTCAAATCGCTAAATGTTTTAGGGATGAGGATTTAAGGCTTGATAGGCAGCCAGAATTTACGCAAATTGACTTAGAGATGAGCTTTTGTAATCAAGAGGATGTGATAGAGGTGGCGGAGCAGGTTTTAAAATCTATTTTTGGGGTGTGTGGAATTTGTATTGATACACCTTTTGAGCGGTATTCTTATGCAGAAGTTATGGAAAAATATGGGAGTGATAAGCCAGATTTACGCTATGGGTTGCCTTTAGTAGAAGTGGCGGATTTGTTTGTAGAATCTAGTAATACAATTTTTGCTTCTGTTGCAAATGATACTTTGCGTAATCGCTTCAAAGCTTTGTGTGTAAAAGGTGGAGATAGCTTTTTTAGTCGTAAAGCTTTAGCAGAGACTGAAGAGTTTGTCCGAAAGTTTGGTGCTAAAGGTTTAGCTTATATTCAGATTAAAGAAGAGGGTGCTAAGGGTCCTTTGGTGAAATTTATCTCAAAGAGTGCTTTAGAGGAGCTTTTAAGGAGAGTTGGGGCAGAGGTTGGGGACATTGTGTTCTTTGGTGCGGGAGAGAAAAAGTTAGTATGGGATACTATGGGGAGATTGCGGCAAAAAGTTGCCAATGATATGGGATTAATTGATGAGAAAGCCTATAAATTCCTATGGGTTGTGGATTTTCCTATGTTTGAAAAAAATGATGATGGTTCTATTTCTGCCTTGCACCATCCTTTTACAATGCCAAAGGATTTAGAGAATGAGGATATTTTATCTATCAAATCTGTGGCTTATGATGTTGTTTTAAATGGTTTTGAAATTGGTGGAGGAAGCATTAGAATCCACAAAAAAGAGATTCAAAATCAGATTTTTGAATTATTGGGGATAAGCCAACAGGAGGCTAGAGAGAAATTTAGCTTTCTTTTAGACGCCTTAGAGTTTGGAGCTCCACCGCATGGGGGATTAGCTTTTGGCTTAGATCGAATTATTATGCTAATCTCTAAAGCGAAATCTATACGCGATGTTATTGCATTTCCTAAAACTCAAAAAGCGACTTGTCCTTTAACTAATGCACCAAGTGCAGCTAATGAGGAGCAATTAAGAGAATTACATATTAGGGTAAGAGAAACCAAAAAATAAGGAGTTAAATTGAAAAAATTATTTTTAGTCATTGGCGCACCAGGAAGTGGGAAAACAACAGATGCAGAAATCATTAGTAAAAATAACGCTCAAGTAATGGTGCATTATTCTACAGGAGAGCTTTTAAGGGCAGAAGTGGCAAGTGGTAGTGAGAAAGGTAGACTTATTGAAGATTTTACAAGTAAAGGGAATCTCGTGCCTTTAGAGATTGTTGTAGAAACTATTGTAGAAGCTATTGCTAATGCACCTAAAGAGGTCGTGTTAATTGATGGATACCCTAGAAGTAGCGAACAAATGGTAGCACTTGATAGAATTTTAAAGGATAAAAAGAGTATTGCACTTGTTAGTGTTATTGAAGTAGAAGTTAGTGAAAAAATAGCTTGTGAGAGGGTCTTAGGACGCGCAAGGGGTGCTGATGATAATGCGGAGGTTTTTAAAAATAGGATGAAAGTGTATTTGGAGCCTTTAGCGGAGATTCAAGACTTTTATACCCAAAAGGGTCTTTTGCATAAGATTAATGGAGAGAGAAGCATTGAAGCAATTGTAGCGGATATGGAATCTTATATCAAAAGCAAAATTTAAGGAGAAAAAATGGATTTGAATAAAATTGAAGTAGGGAGCAATCCTGATAAGCTTAATGTGGTGATTGAAATTCCTTATGGCTCTAATATCAAATATGAGATTGATAAAGAGAGTGGGGCGGTAGTGGTTGATAGGGTAATGTATGGTGCGATGTTTTATCCTGCTAATTATGGCTTTGTGCCTAATACTTTAAGCGATGATGGAGATCCAGCTGATGTTTTGGTGCTTAATGAATATCCTCTTCAAGCAGGAAGTGTGATTAAAGCTAGGCTCATTGGGGTTTTGATTATGGAGGATGAAAGTGGGGTTGATGAGAAGCTTATTGCTGTGCCTATTTCTAAGATTGACCCAAGATATGACAGAATCCAAAGCTTAGAGGATTTGCCGCAAATCACACTAGATAGAATCAAAAATTTCTTTGAAACTTATAAGACTTTAGAGCCTAATAAGTGGGTGAAAGTTAAAGAATTTCAAGATTTGCAAAGTGCAAAGAGAATTTTAGATAAGGCAATTTCAAATTATCAATAAAGAGTTTAGAGGGTTTCAAAAAGTAATAATGTATAAAATTTTGAAAAACTAAGGAAAATTTGAGCCTTTTAAAAGAAGTTGTGTGGAATTATAGAGTTTTTACTTAAATAAGGAGTTGTTATGAAGATTAAAATATTCATTGCTATTTTAGGCATTCTTGCTTTTATTGGTTGTGGAGATAGTAACACTAGTAGTGTTAGTAAAGCAGATTCTAACAAGGTTTATGAAGTTAAGTTTTCGCATGTGGTGAATGTCAATACCCCTAAGGGCAAAGCGGCGGATTTCTTTGCTAAGAGGGCGGAAGAGTTAAGTAATGGTCGCTTGAAAGTTTATGTCTTCCCTTCTGCACAATTAGTGGATGATGATAAGATTTTTCAAGAATTAAAACGCAATAATATCCAAATGGCAGCACCAAGTTTTTCTAAATTTACACCTTTTGCTAAAGAATTTAATTTTTGGGATATTCCTTTTTTGTTTAGGGATACTGAGCATTTGCATAAGGTAATGGATGGAGAAGTAGGGGAAATACTTAAAGATGTTATCGCTAAAAAAGGCTATGTTGCATTAGATTATTGGGATACGGGATTTAAGCATTTTAGTAGCAATAAAAAACCTATTGTTATTCCAAGTGATGCGGAAGGGCAGAAAATGCGGATTATGAGTTCTAAGGTTTTAGAAGAGCAGACAAAGGCTATTAAGGCTATCCCGCAAGTCTTACCTTTTGGGGAAGTGTATTCAGCTTTGCAAACAGGGGTTGTAGATGCTGCGGAGAATCCCCTTGCGAATTTTTATAATTCTAAATTCTATGAGGTGCAAAACTCTCTTACTATTTCTAATCACGGCTATTTGGGTTCTTTAGTGGTGGCAAGTGAAAAATTTTGGCAAGAGCTACCTCAAGATTTGCAAGAAGTTATAAAAACTGCGATGAAAGAAGCGACAATGTTTAATCGGCAAGAGGCTAAGGAGGATGAAAGATTGTTGTTTGAAAAACTTAAAAGTGAGGATAAGACAAAAACTCAAATATTTGAGCTAACTCCAGAGCAAAGGAAGCAATGGGAAAAGGTGATGATTGGTATTTATCCAAAATTTTATGATTTAGTCGGTCAAGATTTGATTGAAAAGACTTTGAATATTCCCTAAAAGAGATAGTTTGAATACAATAGTATTATTTTTGCAAAAACCTCTTCTTTGGATTCATCATAACCCAAAGATTAGGAAATTTTTTAAAACACTTGATAGGATTATCATAACCATTAATAAAAATATCGCGGTTTTTGGCTTGGGCTTAGGTGTGTTTATCACTGCTTTAAATGTGTGTGTGCGGTATATTGCGGGATTTTATCCAGATATTGGTTCGCTTACTTGGGCTGAAGAGGTGGCACGATATTGCTTTTTATGGTCGGTATTTTTTGGTGCTGCTTATGGATTTAGGAAAGGGGTGCATATCTCTGTTATGATGGTTATTGAAAAACTTCCTCCCTTTTTAGCTAAGATATGCGTGATTTTTTCGCATTTATTAACCTCTGTATTTTTAGGCTTTATGTTTTATGCGAGTTTAATGGTGATTGTTTTGAATTATGAATTAGGTTATATGAGTGAGGCATTGCATAATGTTCCTTTGTGGGTGTTTTTACTTTGCTTACCTCTTGCCTTTTTGGGGGCAACTTATCGCAGTGTAGAGAAGATTTATGAAACCTCTTGGATGAGTGCAGAAAGAATTGCTAAAAATACTAAAGAGGAAATGCTACACGATAGCGTGATTAAAGATTAGTATGAGTATTACTTTTTTATTACTTAGTTTATTTGGTTTGTTGTTATTAGGGATTCCTGTTGCTATTGCTTTGGGTGTGAGTGCCACGCTTGCGATGGTGTTTTTTAGCTCTTATGATATTTTAGCGGTGCCAGAGGTTATGTTTAATGGGCTAAAGCCTACCTTTATGGCTATCCCTATGTTTATTTTGGCGGGTTCTTTGATGAGTAAAGGAAGTTCAGCACGCAGGATTATTGAGTTTGCTAAAAGCCTTGTAGGGCATTTGCCCGGTGGGCTTCCTATGAGTGCAATTTTGGCTTGTATTATCTTTGCTGCTGTGAGTGGAAGCTCGCCTGCAACGGTTGTCGCTATTGGTTCGGTGATGTTTGTTGCGTTAAAAGAAGCAGGTTATCCTAAGAGTTATTCTATAGGTGCTATTACTTCAGCGGGGAGTTTAGGGATACTCATTCCACCCTCTGTTGTGATGATTGTTTATGGCGTTACTGCAGAAGTTTCTATTGAGAAGCTATTTATGGCAGGAGTGATTCCGGGACTAATGGTTGGTGCTATGATGATGCTTTATGCTTATTTTGACGCTAGAAGGCTTGGGTTTAAGGCAATACAAGTAGCGAGTTTTAAGGAGCGATGGCAAAAGTTTAAAAATGCTTTTTGGGCATTGTTAATCATCGTTGTTATTATTGGAGGGATCTATGCAGGAATTTTCACCGCTACCGAGGCAGCAGGGATTAGTGCGGTGTATGCCCTTATTATTTCTGTATTTGTTTATAAAGATATTAAATTAAAAGAGCTTTATCCGGTATTTCTTGATGCAGCCATAACGACTGCTATGATATTTTTAATTATTGGATTTGCCGTTGTTTTCGCACATTTTCTAACCAGTGAGCGGATTCCCCATATGATTGCGGAATATCTTATTGCTATGCATATGAATTGGTGGCTATTTTTGATTTTTGTCAATCTTGTGTTGTTTGTTATGGGGCAGTTTATGGAGCCTAGCTCTGTGATTTTGATTATGACCCCTTTATTGCTACCTATTGCTACACAATTAGGCATTGATCCTATTCACTTTGGGGTTGTAATGGTTGTAAATATGGAGCTTGGTATGCTAACGCCACCTGTTGGACTTAATCTTTTTGTGGCTAGCTCTTTAAGTGGCTTAAGTTTAAAAGATGTAACGCTTTGTGTGATTCCTTGGTTATGTATTTTATTGCTTGGTTTAGGGCTTATTACTTATATACCACAGATTTCGCTTTGGTTACCAAATTTGATAGGATGAATATGGAAGAATCTTTGCTTGTATTTTTTGATAAAGCCCCTCTCATCATTAGTTTTTTAGCGGGGATTTTGACTTTTGTTAGTCCTTGTATTTTGCCTTTAGTGCCTATTTATCTCTCTTATATCTCTAAACGCTCTTTAGAGGAGCTAAAAGATAATGGGGGGCTTTCTTTTAAAGCACGATTAGGGATTTTTAAAAGTGCAGTATTTTTTGTTTGTGGAATGGGGGTTGTGTTTATTTTATTAGGTGCGGTTGCGGCTAGAATTTTATCCGGAGGGATTTTGTTAAGCCCTTATGTAGGCTATGTTACCGGAGGGATTTTAATACTTTTTGGATTGCATACTGCTAGGATTATCCAAATTCCTTTTTTGAATTATCAAAAAACCTTTTTGCAAAAAGAAACCAAAATATTATTTTTCAAAGATTTCTTTGCACCCTTTTTATTGGGGGTTAGTTTTTCTTTGGGTTGGACTCCTTGTGTGGGTCCTATTTTAGCAGGGATTATTTCTTTGGCGAGTTTAGAGACTAATGCGGGTATGACTTTGATGGCGGTTTATACTTTAGGGCTTAGTATTCCTTTCTTGCTTAGTGCAGTGCTATTAGGCTATATCTTTGGGTATTTTAATAAAATTAAAGCTTATTTTAAATGGATTGAGTGGGCTTGTGGGGGATTGTTGATACTTATTGGAATCTTAGTAGCAAGTGGGCAAATGGCTTTTATTTCTGCTTATCTTATAGAACATTTGAAGTGATAGTATTAAAAAATTTCACGCAATTACAAGCTCAAGAGAAAGCTTTGGTTTATAAGTGGAGAACGCATAAGGATATAGCTAGTTATATGAGAAATGAAAAGATTTCTTGGAAGGAGCATTTGGAGTTTTTAGAATCTTTAAAAGGGGATTTAAGTAAGAAATATTTTTTAGTTTTTTATAGGGATGAAGCCATAGGTGTTATTGATTTTGTGGATATTTGTGAGGAATCTTGTGAATTTGGAATGTATCAAAGCCCTAATTTAAAGGGTTATGGCGGAGTTTTAATGCAAACTTTATTACAATATGCTTTTGAAACCCTAAAAGTTAAAAGCCTCTATGCTAGAGCCTTTAATACTAATACTAAAGCTATTAGCCTTTATTTAGCCTATGGCTTTAACTTCTTTAAAAAGGATTGCTTAATGAGTTATTTTGTTAAATCTGCGGGGGGAGGGGGGATTATAGAAGTTTAATTGCCTCTATTTTATATCATAACTGCTCTAAAAAATTCTTTACCAAGAGTAGTATGTGCCTAAAGGCAAAAGTTGCGATTTTAACCTCCCCTAATCAGTGGTTTATCCCTTATGCTAAAGCATTACAAAGGCAGATTCCCCAATGTGATTTGTATTTTTCTTGTGAGGATTTTAAACAATCTTATACCCTCTTATACCCTTGTGTTTATTCTCTCTTATCATAAAATCCTCTCTAGTGATTTTTTGCAACAACATAAGCATAATCTTGTGATTCACGCCTCTAATCTCCCTAAAGGAAAGGGTTGATCTCCCTTGTTTTAGCAGGTTTTAGAGGGTAGTAATGAGATTGTCTTTAGTCTTTTTAGAACCGATACACGCGTTGATAGTGGGGATATTTATTTGCAAAAACTTTGTTTTTAGATGGGGTTGAGCTTTATGAATTGTGTGATAAACAAGCAAAGATGTGTCAAGATATGTGCTTAGAGTTTCTTGCTTCATATCTCCATATTATCACTAAAAAGCAGCAGGGTAAAGAGAGCTTTTATCCCAAGAGGACATCAAAAGATAGTGAGCTAGATATTACCAAGAGTTTGCAATCCCAATTTAACCTTTTAAGGATTGTGAGTAATGAGGAATTTCCTGCGTTTTTTTTACAAAGATGGTAAGAAATTTATCCTTAAAATTTATTCAGATACTTCCTCTGCGGGGGGGGGGGGATAATTAGTGTTATTTGCTTAGTGCTTGAAAATTATATAACTTTAAAGGAATGCGAGCAAAAAGAGATTTTAAAATACCGCAATAATGAGAGTGTAAAATCCCAGCTTTATAACCAACATATTATTTCACTTCAAGAGCATTTAGCTTTTTTAGAGTCTTTAAGATGTAATCCTAAGAAGCAATATTTTTTAGTAAGGTTTAACTTCCAAATAATAGGAAGCTTTAATTTTAATCTTAGGGGTGATGAGGAGGTAGAATTTGGATTCTTTGCTAATCCAAATCTTAATATCGGTGGGATTGGGAGAGTGTTAGAGCAGATTAGTTTGTTTTATGTTCTTAACATTTTGGGAGTAAAGAAGTTATGTTTAGAGGTGTTTTGTAGCAATAAAGCAGTGATTAATCTGCATAAAAAGTTTGGGTTTGTGTAAATGCTACAAAATTTGTTAAGGGTAAGGAAGTGTTAGAAATGTCCCTTAGTAGATAGCCATGAGATTATGTATTGTTAGGATTGATTAGAATTCCTATAATTTTGGGATAAGAAGTTTTAATTTTGTTTTTTATTGTTTTCAATGTTCTTTAGAGGAGCGAGATAATAGAATACTTGCTTTAAAGAGAGGTTGGGGATTTATGTAGTATTTGTTTGTGGGGGGAGGGGTGTTGTATTGTATTAGGTGTGGTTGTGGCAGATTTTATCTGGAGGGATTTTGTTAAGCCCTTAAAGTGTGTTGGTTAAGCTCTGCTAGAGGTGGGTTATTGTTTGCTTATTTGGGCTTTGGATTCTGTTTTATAAAGCCAAATGAATACTTCAACGACTGCCTGATAAAGCTTAGGTGGAATTTCCTCGTCAATTTCTAAATTTATAAGAGAATCTACTAAGGCTTGACTTTGAAAGAGTGGAATATCGTATTCTTTAGCTTTTTCAATAATTCTTTGTGCAAGTAGCCCCTCTCCTTTGGCTAAAACCTTAGGTGCTCTTTGTTTATTTTGTTCATACGCTAAAGCGACAGCTTTTTGTGTGGGTTTCATTAATAGCCTCCTAAAATGGTATCAACTTGCTCCCAAGTAAGGGGGAGGATTTTTTATGTGTTAAAAAATGGTGGAGGATTTTAGCGAATATATCGGTTTCTATATTTACACGAGTGCCTATTTGGTAGGTCTTAAAAAGTGTTGTTTGGAGAGTGTGGGGAATGAGTGTTAGACGCAGAGAATCTTTTAAAACTTCATTAATAGTAAGGCTAATACCATTAATTCCAATACTGCCTTTAGGGATACAGAGTTCTAAGGTGTTGGCTTGAGTGCTAATGAAAAAATCTGTGCCTACTTTGTGGGGTTGGATACTAATAATCTCCCCAATGCCATCAATATGCCCTTGTAGGATATGCCCATCTAATCTATCTTGTAAAGTCATTGCCGGTTCGATATGGACAAGGTTGGAGTAGTTCTCTAAGGCGAGGTTGGTTTGGGATTCTTCGCTTAGCTCTAGGTTAAAACCATCGCTAAAGGTTTCAATCACGGTTAAACAAGCACCATTAACTGCAATACTATCGCCGATTTTGGGTTTATAATGAGCTTTGAGGGTAAGGAGGTTTTTATGAAACTTTTTTACATAGGCAAGTTCTCTCACTAAGCCTGTAAACATTGATTTCCTTTAAGCTAGTTTTGATTAGAATTTTAGCATAGATAATCAGAAAGGAAACTTATGCAACTTTGTGATACACATTGTCATTTAGATGATGCGAGGTATAATGAAGATTTTGAAGTAATGCTTAAACGTTCTTATGAAGCTGGGATTACGCGTTTTATTATCCCAGCGGCTTATCCTAGTGATTTAAAAAGGGCTCAAAGCCTATCGCATCAATATGAGGGGGTTTATTTTGCAGCAGGGATTCATCCAAATTATGCACATCTTTATGATAAGGATTTTATTCAAAGCTTTGTGGGTGATGAAAAATGTGTGGCTATTGGTGAGTGTGGGTTAGATTATTATCGTGTGGAAGAATCTCTAGAAGAGATGGGTTTAGAGAGTTTTGAGGCTTTGAAGGATTTGCAAAAAAAGGTTTTTATCGAGCAGATAAAATTAGCACTTGAAGTTAGAAAGCCTCTTATAGTGCATATTAGAGACGCTTCTTTAGATTCTTTAGAGATTTTATTAACTTATGCTAAAGAATTAAAAGGAGGAGTTTTGCATTGTTTTAACGCAGATTTTCAGCTTTTAAGTTTAGCAAAATATGGTTTTTATTATGGTATTGGTGGAGTTTTGACTTTTAAAAATGCAAGAAAATTAGTAGAGGTATTACCCAAGATCCCTCTGCAATCTCTCTTATTGGAAACAGATTCCCCCTATCTTACACCTCATCCTCATAGGGGGGAGAGGAATGAGCCTTCTTATATTCCTTTGGTTTTAGAGAGGATGAGTGAGATTTTAGCCATACCTAAAGAAACCCTTGCAAAACAAATTAATCATAATACGCAAAATCTCTTTGGCGAGCATTTTAGGATTCTTTAGTATTTTTTGCATTCTTGAAACATTGATTCAAAGGTTTGTTGGGATTTTTGGATAAGTGTTTTATCCTCTAAGATTATTAAGGTTTCATAATTTGTTTCAAATGCACTTTTAGACCAATTTGCCGAACCTATGATTAAATATTTATTATCACTAATTGCCATTTTCATATGCATTAAACCTCTATATTTTTGATTAGAGGAGGGCTTACCCTCTAGTAAGCAAGTTTCTATATTTTTGAGTTTTGCTAAATAGCCAATAGTGGATTTATTAGAATCAGAATTTGAGTTTTTATCATAGATAATACGCACTTTTACTCCCTTTTTAGCAATATCGCGAATAGCTTTAGAGATTTCTCTATTAGTAAAGCTATAAATTGCAATGTTTAAGGTATTTTGCGTTTGAGAGATAATGCTAATAAGCTTATGGAGTGCTATTTCTTGTTCTTGTGGCATAAAATAGAGATTTTGGGCGTTAAGAGAAAATAGGGGGAGTAACAAAAAAAAGTAATAAAACTTTTTTAACATTGTAAATTCCTTGTAAAACTTAAGATATAACTTGTTAAAATTTTAACATATTCTAAAAACCTTATTAAAAAAATATAAGGAGTGGAGTGTTTCAATGAGAGTGTATTTAATCAATAAGAATCCTGTTGTTGCAAAACTTGTTGCCTTAAGTGTTGCAAAGGCAAATTTAGAATTGGTAGAAAGCCAAGAAATGGATGTAACTTTAGAAGCAGAAATTATATTTATTGACGATGAATGTTATGATAAGGAACTTATTGATACTTATAAGCAAAATTTCGGGAATGCAAAAATAAGCTTATTGTATGCTAAGAGTAGAGAGAGGATTGCAGGTTTTGATGAATATATCCAAAAACCTTTTTTACCTACGGATTTATTTGATGTTTTAGTAAAGCTATCTGGTATAACACCTAATGGTGTTAAGCCGTCTTTTGATGAACATCGTAACAAATCTATGGATTTGGATTCTGATGATATACACGAATTAGGGAGTTTGCAGATTTTAGATAAAGACGATATTGATGAGGTTAAAGGACTTTTCGATGAGGAAGAAGAACAAGATGATATAGCAGATTTAGAGCCTGAGGATACTTTAGAATCTCCTGAAATTAAGGATTTAGAATTAAATCTCCCAGAGGCTAATTTAGAGGATTTAGAAACCCCTGATTTAGAAACCCCACAACAAGAGGATATGAAAGAGGATTTAACCTCCGAAGATTCTTTAGATATAGCAGATTTAGAGCCTGAGGATACTTTAGAATCTCCTGAAATTAAGGATTTAGAATCTTCTATTAAAGAACCTAGTGAGGAAAAATTAGACTTAACCCAAGAAGATGACCCCACAAGTGATTTAGACGATGAAATTAAATTAGATTCTTTAACCCCAAAGGATAATGTAGAGGATTTAGAAACCCCACAACAAGAGGATATGAAAGAGGATTTAACCTCCGAAGATTCTTTAGATATAGCAGATTTAGAGCCTGAGGATACTTTAGAATCTCCTGAAATTAAGGATTTAGAATCTTCTATTAAAGAACCTAGTGAGGAAAAATTAGACTTAACCCAAGAAGATGACCCCACAAGTGATTTAGACGATGAAATTAAATTAGATTCTTTAACCCCAAAGGATAATGTAGAGGATTTAGAAACCCCACAACAAGAGGATATGAAAGAGGATTTAACCTCCGAAGATTCTTTAGATATAGCAGATTTAGAGCCTGAGGATACTTTAGAATCTCCTGAAATTAAGGATTTAGAATCTTCTATTAAAGAACCTAGTGAGGAAAAATTAGACTTAACCCAAGAAGATGACCCCACAAGTGATTTAGACGATGAAATTAAATTAGATTCTTTAACCCCAAAGGATAATGTAGAGGATTTAGAAACCCCACAACAAGAGGATATGAAAGAGGATTTAACCTCCGAAGATTCTTTAGATATAGCAGATTTAGAGCCTGAGGATACTTTAGAATCTCCTGAAATTAAGGATTTAGAATCTTCTATTAAAGAACCTAGTGAGGAAAAATTAGACTTAACCCAAGAAGATGACCCCACAAGTGATTTAGACGATGAAATTAAATTAGATTCTTTAACCCCAAAGGATAATGTAGAGGATTTAGAAACCCCACAACAAGAGGATATGAAAGAGGATTTAACCTCCGAAGATTCTTTAGATATAGCAGATTTAGAGCCTGAGGATACTTTAGAATCTCCTGAAATTAAGGATTTAGAATCTTCTATTAAAGAACCTAGTGAGGAAAAATTAGACTTAACCCAAGAAGATGACCCCACAAGTGATTTAGACGATGAAATTAAATTAGATTCTTTAACCCCAAAGGATAATGTAGAGGATTTAGAAACCCCACAACAAGAGGATATGAAAGAGGATTTAACCTCCGAAGATTCTTTAGATATAGCAGATTTAGAGCCTGAGGATACTTTAGAATCTCCTGAAATTAAGGATTTAGAATCTTCTATTAAAGAACCTAGTGAGGAAAAATTAGACTTAACCCAAGAAGATGACCCCACAAGTGATTTAGACGATGAAATTAAATTAGATTCTTTAACCCCAAAGGATAATGTAGAGGATTTAGAAACCCCACAACAAGAGGATATGAAAGAGGATTTAACCTCCGAAGATTCTTTAGATATAGCAGATTTAGAGCCTGAGGATACTTTAGAATCTCCTGAAATTAAGGATTTAGAATCTTCTATTAAAGAACCTAGTGAGGAAAAATTAGACTTAACCCAAGAAGATGACCCCACAAGTGATTTAGACGATGAAATTAAATTAGATTCTTTAACCCCAAAGGATAATGTAGAGGATTTAGAATCTAAGAATGCATTAGAGAGCAAAAAAGATAAAGCGTCTAGCAATGTAGATGCTTTAGAGGATGAATTTAGTGCTTTGAATTTAGAGGGAGTGAGTGAGGCTTTAGGGGAGCCTATTGCTAAAGAGCCTAATATAGCCCCTATTGTTTCACAACCTAAAGAAGAGGAAACTTTACCTAATATTCAAGCAAATTCTTTAGAAGGGTTGATTGCTGCTTTGCAGACTTTGCAAACACAGACTTTAAAAGATCTTTTAAGTGGGGCAGTGATTAATATTAATATCCAATTCCCTAAAAAAGATGATAATTAATGCAAGAAGCCAAATATAAGGGGGCTATTCTTGTTTTATCAGGACCAAGTGGAGCGGGAAAAAGCTCACTTTATCAAATTTTAGCTAAAGAATTTCCTAAGCATTATTTTTCAATCTCCTCTACAACGCGACCTAAGAGAGAAAATGAGATTGATGGAGTGCATTATCATTTTATCTCTAAAGAAAAATTCGAGCAAGGCATTAAGGAGGAGAGTTTTTTAGAGTGGGCAGAGGTGCATGGAAGCTATTATGGGACAAATAAAAACCAAATTTTAGAAGCTTTATGTGAGGATAAATTAATCATTCTTGATGTTGATATTCAAGGACAAATGAATATTAAACAAGCTTTTCCTAACCACACAACTTCCGTTTTTATTACAACTTTAAACCAAAAAATCTTAAGAGAACGACTTCGCAAGAGAGGAAGTGATAGTGCAGAAGTGATTGAAGAGCGTTTAGAGAATGCGACTAAGGAGATAAAAAGCCTTTATGCGTTTGATTATCTCATTATTAATGATAATTTAGAAGAATGTGCGAAAAAACTTATTTGCATTGTAAGGTCTGCTTTTTGTAGGGCAAGTTTATACCATTTGGATTTATTGTTGCAAAAATGGCAAAAATAGTTCCTTATTGTTTTAATATTTTATTGTAAGTTTTAAGCCCTAAGGAGTTACAATATAGAAATTTTGCCTAAAAAGAGAAAAGATGCCAAAAAGAAATGATATAAAGACTATTTTATTAATTGGCTCTGGTCCTATTGTGATTGGACAAGCTTGTGAGTTTGATTATTCCGGCACACAAGCAGCAAAGACACTCAAAGCACTTGGGTATAAAGTTGTCTTGATTAACTCTAATCCTGCAACCATTATGACCGATCCAGAGTTTGCACATAGAACTTACATTGAGCCTATTACCGAAGAAATTATAGAGGATATTATTAAAAAAGAAAAAGTGGATGCGATTTTACCTACAATGGGCGGACAAACTGCTTTAAATGTCGCTATGAGTATGTATGAACAAGGGAAGCTTGGGGGTATAGAGTTTTTGGGTGCGAATCCTGAAGCGATTAAAAAGGGTGAGGATAGAAAAGTCTTTAAAGAGGCGATGTTAAAAATTGGTATGGATTTGCCGAAATCCTATTATGCTTATAATTTAAAAGAAGCTTTAGAAGTTATAAAAGATATAGGTTTTCCGGCTATTATTCGTGCAAGTTATACGTTAGCAGGTGGTGGAAGTGGTGTTGCTTATAATATTGATGAGTTTAAAAATCTCGCACAAAGTGGGTTAGAGATTAGCCCCATTGGAGAGATACTCATTGAAGAATCCTTATTGGGCTGGAAAGAGTATGAAATGGAGGTTATCCGCGATAAGGAGGATAATTGTATTATTGTTTGTAGTATAGAAAATCTTGATCCTATGGGAGTGCATACAGGAGATTCTATAACCATTGCTCCAGCTTTAACCTTAACAGATAAAGAATACCAAAGAATGCGTAATAGCTCTTTTGCAATCTTGCGTGAGATTGGTGTGGATACGGGCGGAAGTAATGTGCAATTTGCCATAAACCCGCAAAATGGTAGGATGACGGTTATTGAAATGAATCCTCGCGTTTCTCGCTCCTCTGCTCTTGCTTCTAAGGCCACAGGATACCCTATTGCTAAGGTAGCCACCCTTTTAGCGGTGGGTTATACTTTAGATGAGATTAAAAACGATATTACAGGCACTCCAGCAAGTTTTGAGCCTAGCATTGATTATATTGTTACTAAGATTCCGCGATTTACCTTTGAGAAGTTTCCGCAAGCACATTCTACCCTTACAACTTCTATGAAATCTATTGGGGAAGTGATGGCAATTGGGACGACTTTTAAGGAGTCTTTGCAAAAAGCACTCAATAGTCTTGAAACAGGTATTTTTGGCTTCAATCCTCTAAGTAGTGATAAAAATGAGATTCAAAGGCAAATAAGACGCCCTAATGCTAATCGTTTATTGTATATCGCTGATGCTCTAAGGCAAGATATTGGTGTGCAAGAAATTTATGAGTGGTGCAAAATTGATAAATATTTTCTTTACCAAATAGCAGAAATTATCGCGTTTGAAAAAACGATTACCTTTGAAAGATTGCAAGATAAAGACTTTTTGCGAGAAGCAAAGATTTTAGGCTTTAGCGATAAAATGTTGAGTTTTCTTATAAATTCTAAAGAGGGCTTGGAGCTAAGGGAGGAGGATATTTATGCACTGCGGCAAAAGTATGGAATATTCTTTACTTATAATGAAGTGGATACTTGTGCAGCGGAGTTTGCAACCCAAACGAATTATTTGTATTCTACAATGCCCTTTAAAGACACTTGGCAAGTTTGTGATAATCAAAAGCTCCCAACAGATAAAAAAAAGATTCTTATTATTGGTGGGGGACCTAATAGGATAGGGCAGGGAATTGAGTTTGATTATGCTTGTGTGCATGCAAGCTTTGCTCTCTTTGATATGGGAATTAAAAGCATTATGTATAATTGCAATCCAGAAACCGTTAGCACAGATTATGATATTAGTGATACTTTATACTTTGAACCCATTACTTTTGAATGCGTTAGGAGTGTGATTGAAAGAGAGAATCCCGATGGGATTATCGTGCATTTTGGGGGGCAAACCCCTTTAAAATTAGCTAAAAAGCTCACAACTATTGGAGCAAAAATCATAGGCACTAGTGCTAAGACTATTGATATTGCCGAGGATAGGGAGAAGTTTGCAAAATTTGTTGAAGAAAATGGACTAATTCAGCCCAAAAATGGCACTGCCTTTAAAAAAGAGGAAGCTATTAGCATAGCTCAAGATATTGGTTTTCCCGTGTTGGTTCGCCCTAGCTATGTATTAGGTGGAAGGGCTATGCGTATTGTCTATAATATTACGCAATTGCAAGAGTATATGAGTGAAGCAGTTAGTGTAAGTGAGGATTCACCGGTTTTAATTGATAAATTTTTACAAAATGCTATTGAATTAGATGTAGATATTATTTGCGATGGGAGAGAGGTTTATATCGCAGGTATTATGCAGCATATTGAAGAGGCGGGAATCCATAGTGGGGATTCTGCTTGTGCTTTGCCTACTATTAATATTCCTAAAGAAAAATTACAAGAGATTGAAAAAACGACTGCAAAAATCGCTAGAAATTTGGGGGTAGTAGGGCTTATGAATACTCAATATGCTATTTTTGAAAATACGCTTTATCTCATTGAAGTTAATCCTAGGGCTAGCCGAACCATACCTTTTGTTTCTAAAAGCACAGGAATTCCATTAGCCAAGGTAGCAACTTATGTAATGATACATAAAGATTTAAAGGCGGCTTTAGAATATTATGATGGATTTAAGAAAGTAAAATTTGAAGATGGATTATATAAGCCTAAAAGCTTTAAGCATATTGCGGTAAAAGAA
Source organism: Helicobacter apodemus (assembly GCF_003097575.1). NCBI lineage: Bacteria > Pseudomonadati > Campylobacterota > Epsilonproteobacteria > Campylobacterales > Helicobacteraceae > Helicobacter > Helicobacter apodemus. Next base: position 162,617 of record NZ_CP021886.1, read on the forward strand.
TCGGTGTTTCCTTTTAATAAACTTCCCGGTGCGGTGATGATATTAGGACCTGAAATGCGTTCAACGGGAGAGGTTATGGGGATTAGTGAAAGTTTTGGATTAAGTTTTGCTAAATGCCAATTAGCTTGTAAGAATCCACTGCCTGTTAAAGGAAAGGCCTTTATCTCTTTGAGTGCCATCCATAAGCAATATGCTCTTGCTTTAGCTAAAGATTTGCAAAGGCTTGGCTTTGTGCTTTGTGGGACAAATGGGACAGCTGCAGTTATTTCTGCTGGAGGGATTCCTTGCGAGGTAGCCTTAAAGATTAGCGAGGGGCGTCCTAATATTAATGATATGTTAGCTAATGGGGAGATTGCTTTAGTGATTAATACAAGTGATGAATCCTCTAATCAAGAGGATACTAATAAAATTAGGACACAAGTTTTACGCAGCAATGTCCCTTACTTTACAACTATTGAAGCGGCTTTGGTGGCTATTAATGCAATAGGGGAAATAATGGATAAAAACCCTTATAATGCAACAGCAATTCAAGATTACTTGAGGGGTTAATGAAAGCCTCTAACCCAATATTTTTAGCCCAGAGTGATACAACCGCAGGATTTTTGTGTAAGGACTATAAAAAACTTAATGCATTAAAGGGTAGAAATCTTACACAAAATATCATCTTAACAACAGATAGTTTAAAAAAAATGCAATCTTTTGTGCGGATACCTAAAAAATATAAGAAAGAAGTGCGTAGATTAAAGCAAACGACTTTTATTGTGCGTAGTAAAACTCTTATAAATTCCCTAGCCACACGCATTGTAGTGGGGCAACATAGTGAGTTTTTATCCTTTTTTAATGGCTTATATTCTACTTCAGCTAATAGGCATAAACAGAGGTTTTCTTTAGAGTTTGCCCTAACTTGTGCTACATTTATTGTTTTAGATAAAAGAGGGTTAAAAGAGGATAAATCCTCAAGTATTTATAAGATTGGTAGCTATAATAAAAAAAGGATTCGGTAATATGAGAGCAGCAAATATTTTACGAGCATTTTTGTTGGGGATTTTTTTAAGCTTCCTCTTAACTTGTGTTTTTTGGGCGGCTATTTTTAGTAATTATATTAATTATTATGGAATCCCTTTGTTTTTTAATCCTTTTTTTGGAAATGTTTTTAATGGTTATTTATTTATTATTATGATGGTGGTATTTGGAATAGGATTTTTTATCCCTGTTGTTGGTTTTTTAATAAAGTTTGCTTATTGTTTATTGCTTGTTATCTCTCTTTTACTTTTTGTTCCTCCATTGGGGAAGAGTGTAGGGGAAACCTTATTGTCTAAAAAGATTGTTCTAAACATCAATGGGGAACAAAAAAATGTTGTGGCTTTATATGAGGATAAATCTTATATTGTTTATCAAAACTCTCCTGAAGTTTTAGAGACTTTAGAAGAGAGAAAGAGAAATCTTAGCTATTATAAAAAACCTTGAATTTTTTTATAAAACATAATGGATTCTTGGGTCTTTACGCAACTTAGTAAATATTTCATCCCGCTCTTGTTGATTATTGACTAAGACTTCAATATTAATGCTATGGTATTTTCCGCTTTTACTTTCTTTGCAAGGTGTGGTTATAAATTCTTTATCTAAGATCTCTAATGCCGCTTCATTTAACTCTTTTTTATCATTTCCAATAATGCGATAATGCCATTGACAAGGGTATTGTATCTTTTCTTTAAACACTTTTTTGAGCCTTTATAAAAACCTCTTTTGCCCATTGTGGAATTTTTGTAATTTTACCCTTTTGGTTAATGCAAACTAGTGTGAGTTTGGCAAAAAATATTTTTTTATGTTCTAAAAATATGGATTGCTCTAAGAGGATAGAAGCGGATTTTAATTCTAGGATTTTTGTGTGTATTTGGAGTTTATCTCCAAGCTTTGCACTTTGCAAAAAGTCAATTTGCATATTTTTAACGACAAAGCCAACTTCTTGATTGTTGGGTAAGAGATTAGCGTCAAAAAACCATTGACTCCTAGCCCTTTCGCAGTATTTAAGGTAGTTAGTATGATAGACAATACCCCCGCAATCGGTATCTTCATAATAAACTTGTATTTGCATAATTTAAGAAAGCACCTTTTATTCCAGAGTGGCTAATTTTTCTTTGAGTAAGTTATCAAGCGTTTTAATGATAGTATCACTTGCGGATTCTGCTTTTTCAAACCATTCACTAATGTCCTTTAAGCAATTTTGTGAAGAACCATTCTTTTTCATAATCTCATAACCTGCAATAATGCTACTATGGACTTGTTTATGTGGAGCCTCTATGGCGGCAAAACTAGGTAATGTAGAAAATTCTGCTCTGCCATTACCGGTATCATACCATTTACCTAAGCGACAATCGTGATGCCCAACAAAGGTTGTTTCCATATTTTCACTAAATACAGCATTATATCCATTGATTTTAAAGAGTAAATGATCAAGTTTAACAAGCCCAATAAAAGTGGTAGAGAGTATTTGGTCGGTTTCTTTTGAGATGGTTTGTGCAGATTTTCCTATTTGCTCTAAAGTTTCATTTTGATGATTGAGATCCTCCATCTCTTTGAGTATTTCTTCTGTGGATGATTGCACTTCAGAGAAATTTTGTTTTACAACTTGAATATTCATTTCAATTTCTTTTGTGGCTTTTTGTGTTCGTTCTGCAAGCTTACTTACTTCATCGGCAACTACTGCAAAACCTCTTCCGTGTTCTCCTGCTCTTGCTGCTTCAATAGCAGCATTAAGGGCTAAAAGATTAGTTTGATCGGAAATATCGCTAATAAGAGCTATAACGCTAGAGATAGTTGTAAAATCATTTTGGACTTGTCCTATCATATTGTTAAAATCTGATAATTTTGACATCATATTTGTAATACCACTAGATAAAACTTCTTGAGAGTTTTTAGTGTTACTGATATTATGTATGGCATTTTCTTTAGCCTCTCTTAGTAAATCTACAGATTTTGTAAAGTCTTCTTGTAGGACTTTAAGATTTGTTGCGCAACTTTTTGTTAATATAAGAGCCATTTCTTTAAAGGTATCCATATTTTGCGGTTGGGAAGCCTTTTTGTTATTCATCTCATTGATGGTATTTTGAAGTTCTTGATTTTTAAGCCTTTCTTCTTGGATCTGTTTTTGGAGTTGTTGGTTGATTTGTAGGGTTTTTTGTAGGTTTTCTTTGAAATGGCTACCAAACATAAAATTTCCTTATTTTTGATTAATAATTGTTTGGTGTATTATATATTCTATCTCTTAAAACTCTCTTTAAGTATCGACTATTCTAGCTTTTGGAAGTGATTTTAAAGGGTTAAGATTAGGGATTCTTGTGTTATAATATTTCCATTTTAATAAGGGAGTTTTGAAGTCTATGTTTAATGGGAGAAATATTTTAATTACTGGTGGGACAGGTAGTTTTGGTAAGCAATACACTAAAACATTATTAAAGCATTATAAACCTAATAAAATCGTTATTTTCTCGCGTGATGAATTAAAGCAATATGAAATGGCACAAGTATATAATCACTCGTGTATGCGTTATTTTTTAGGAGATGTTAGGGATGAAGCACGATTAAAAGAAGCTACTAATGGGATTGATTATATTATTCACGCAGCAGCACTTAAGCAAGTCCCAGCGGCAGAGTATAACCCTATGGAGTGTATTAAAACTAATATTTATGGGGCACAAAATGTTATTAGTGCGGCTTTAAGCAATGGGGTAGAAAAGGTTATCGCACTCTCTACAGATAAGGCGGCTAACCCTATTAATCTCTATGGAGCAACTAAGCTTGCAAGCGATAAATTATTTGTAGCGGCTAATAATATGGCAGGAAGCCGAAAAACGCGTTTTTCTGTCGTCCGCTATGGTAATGTAATAGGTTCTCGTGGCTCCGTAGTCCCCTTTTTTCAAAAATTACTTTTGGAAAATGTTAAAGAATTGCCTATTACCGATATAGAAATGACTAGGTTTATGATTACTTTAGAGCAAGGCGTTGATTTTGTTTTGAAAAACTTTACGCGTATGCTTGGTGGAGAGACTTTTGTCCCTAAAATCCCTTCTATGAAAATCACAGATGTAGCCTTAGCCTTAGCCCCAAACTTGCCGCATAAAATTATTGGCATAAGACCAGGAGAAAAAATCCACGAAGTGATGTGTCCTAAAGATGATAGCCATATTACCTATGAATTTAGTGATTATTATGTTATAGCACCTACTATTCAGTTTAATTTCATAACAGATTTTAGCAAGAATGCTTTAGGTGAGTGTGGAGGGCTAGTGACAAGAGGGTTTGAATATAATTCAGGCACTAACACTCAATGGCTTAGTAAAGAAGAGTTTTTGGAGTTGATAAAATGATACCTTATGGGAAGCAAGATATTACTTCTTGCGATATTCAAAGAGTTTTAGAGGTTTTACAATCTCCTTTTATCACTCAAGGGCCTAAGTCTGTGGAATTTGAAGTGGAGCTTGCTAAAAAGGTTGGTGCAGAATATGCTGTGAGTTTTAATAGTGCGACTTCTGCTTTACATTGTGCTTGTTTGGCTTTAGGTTTAAGGGAGGGGGATTGGGTTTGGACTTCACCTAATAGCTTTGTAGCTTCTAGTAATTGTGCGATTTATTGTGGGGCAAAGGTGGATTTTGTAGATATTTGTAAGAAAACTTATAATTTAGATGTAGATTTATTAGAAATTAAACTTAAAAAGACCAAAAAACATAAATTACCCAAAATACTCATTGCTGTGCATTTTGCAGGACAAAGCTGTGATATGCAAAAAATCTTTATGCTCTCAAAAAAATATGGGTTTAAAATAATAGAGGACGCATCCCACGCACTTGGAGGAAGTTATAGGGGATTCCCTATTGGAGGATGTGCGTTTAGTGATATTACGATTTTTTCTTTTCATCCTGTTAAAATTATTACTTCCGCTGAAGGAGGGATGGCATTAACCCAAATACCAAAATATAGTAAAAAAATGCAAATGTTAAGAAATCACGGAATTACTAAAGAAGTTGCAGATTTTGAAAATCCAAAAAAAGTAATGCCTTGGTATTATGAGCAGCAAATACTTGGTTTTAATTATCGTCTTAGTGAATTACATGCAGCACTTGGAATCTCTCAATTAGAACGTTTAGAATTTTATGTGCAAAAGAGGAATGAGATTGCAAGGTTTTATGATGAGAATTTGCAGGATTTGTGCTTGACTTTGCCCTATGTAGAAACCCATAACTATAGTGCTTTTCATCTTTATCCTATTGTTTTGCAAAAAAATAGCGGTATTAAAAGGGCGGAACTCTTTAATCGATTCTTAAAAGCGGGTATTTCTCCTCAAGTGCATTATATCCCCATACATTTGCAACCTTTTTATGCAAGATTTGGCTTTAAAAAAGGAGATTTTAAAAACGCAGAAGCCTATTACAAAAATGCTATTTCCTTACCGCTTTTTCCCACCCTTACCTTAGAGGAACAAAATAAAGTCATTGAAGTTTTAAGAAAAAGTGTGAATCTTTTATGAAAGCGGTTTGTATCATACCAGCACGTGGAGGCAGTAAAAGAATCTTTAAAAAAAATCTTAAAGATTTTTTAGGAAAACCTATCATTGCTTATAGTATTGAAAACGCAAAAAAGAGTGGAATTTTTAGTAAAATTTATGTTTCTAGTGATAATGAGGAGATATTAGAATTTGCTAAGAGTGAGGGGGTTATTGCCCTAAAGCGTCCGCAGTCTTTAAGTGGGGATTATGTAGGGACAAGGGAAGTGATTATACATTGTATTAGAGAATTAAAGTTAGAAGAAGTATGGATTTGTTGCCTCTATGCAACCGCACCGCTTCTAAGGGTAGAATCCCTACAAAATGCGTTTTTGCAATGTGATAAATCTTGTTACCTATTTAGTGCGGTAGAATATAGTTACTCTCCTTATAGAGCCTTTGTGATAAAAAATACTAAAAATACTATGTTGTTTCCAGAATTTTTTTTAAAACGTTCCCAAGATTTAGATAAAATCTATCACGATGCAGGGCAATTTTATTTTGCTAAATCCAATATATGGCAGACAAAAGAGAATATTTTTGAAGATTCTAAGAGTTTTGTATTATCCCCTTTTGAAGTTCAAGATATTGATACTTTAGAGGATTGGAAATTAGCACAGATGAAATATTTATTTAATCATCTGAATATATAGTTTGTTTTTCTAAGCCCTAAAACAAAAGTATAATAATCAATAGTTTTAAAAGTTTAATGAGATTAAATATTAAATAATAAGATTAGCTATATTTAATGATAAAGAGTAAGAGTAATTAAGTTTAAGTATAAAGATTAAAGTTTAGTTGGGCTTAAACATAGAGAGTAAATAAGTAGTAGTTATGTGGGTATAGAGTGTTGGAAGTGATTTTTTTAATCATTATCTTGTGTTGGTTAGGTTTAATCATTATCTTTGTTGTTGTGTGAGTAAGATTAAATAAAAGTAAATAACACTAAACAATCCTAAATCTTAACAAACTAACCAACCCTAACCAAACAATAACCCTACTAAAGCTTTCTTATATACAACAAAAGAAAGCTTGATTAAAACTAATTAAACCCAACAAACCTAACCAATCTTAGCTATGGCTACCTAAACATTACTACCTAAAAGAGCTAACCAATCCTAACCTAATAAACCAAACAAACTAAACCAACCAAAACTAACCAAAACTAAATAAAACTAAATAAAACCCTTAAAGGATAAAGTAAGTAATACTAACTAAGAGTAAGTAAAATAAACTAACCTAACAAACTAAACCAACCAACTCTTAAGGAATAGAGTAAGTAGGGGTAGCGTGTGGGATTGTTTTAGTTATTGTCTTTATTGTGTTGTAGTAGCTGGGTTTTTACTTTATTTTTAGTGTGTGTAGTGTATTAGCTCTAGTGGATAGGGGTTTTAGTTATTTAGTGGGGTGTAGTGGTGGCTGTTCTTTTTAGGCATTTTTATTTAGTGTAGTAGCTGGGTTTTTACTTTATTTTTATTGTGTGCTGTATGTTGGGGAGGAGGAGGGATAAGTATTATCTTTGGTGGGGGGTATGAGAGCAACTAAAGAGTCAATAAAGCTTAGTGCTTTTATTGTCTCTTAATCTTTGTCTCTTTTTGATTATTCTAAATGTTATTAACGCAAATTGTTTTCTCTTTAATATTCTCTTTAATATTCTCTTTAATATTCTCTTTAATATTCTCTTTAATATTTAATAGAGAGAGTATGGCTACCTTTCCCCTACCACATATAATTAAACTTCCCATACCCTGTATGCATAGTGGTATTCTTAGTCCCATTCATTCCATAGTTAGAATTCTTAAGTAGGGATAAGGATTAAACCCTACCACATATAATTAAACTTCCCATACCCTGTATGCATAGTGGTATTCTTAGTCCCATTCATTCCATAATTTAAAGAGAAATAAAAAGCATCATTTAAAGGAATAACTAAAGTAGTCCCTAAAGCATATTCTAAATTATCTAATTTACTCTCTCCTCCTCCATAATACCCTATATTAGAATATCTCCCTTTAGGATTATCTACATTAGGATTCATAGTCCAATCTACTCCTGCATACACTAAAGTCTTAAAATGTTTATGCCAATCACTATATAAAGAAAGAGAGGTTTTAGTTTTAAATAAATTCATCTTATGGGTATAATTGCGTCTTGTAATAGTATTGATGGCATTACTCATCGTATAAGCTTTAGAATATCCTCCATTATAACCTAAACCTATCTCTGGAGTTAAAGTATGCTTAGTATTAAGCTTAATATTTATCCCCATATTAACATTAGCATCATAAGCATAAGATTTAGGTTCTCCTTTAAATTCTGTTTGTCCTACCCTTTCAGAAATATCATTTTGTATTAAACCAAATTGTGAAGAGAATTTAGAAAAGAGTTCATAATCTTTATAATTAAAAGGATGATAATACCTAACTCCTGCATAATAGGTTCTATTATTTAAAGCTAGAATATCTGAAGGATAAGTTTTAGAACTAAAATCATCATATCCTCCATAAATCCCATAAATATCTTTATTGTTAGGATTTAAATAACTATAACCAAAGATTACTCCTTTAGTATGTCCTTTAGAAGTTAATCCTCCATTTAAAGAAGTATTACTCTTAGAGATATAAGGAAGCATAAAGGCTAAATGATTCTTATCTTTAGTTTCACTAGATCTAAGTAAAGCATCACTCCCTAAATTATCAAAGTTTGCATAAATAGCTCCTTCCTCATAAGCCTTATTAAAGTTAGAATACACATTAGCACTTCCTTGATTATGGATTAAATTCACCGCATTCATAGCATTACCCATTACAGCATTTACAAAGTTTGCTCTAGCTTGGGTATTACTAATGAGTGTTTTTCCTAATGCTGCTGCTGAAGTCTTAGCAGCATCAACAGAAAAGCTTAGAGTTTTACTTAAAGCATCAACATTAACATTAACACTAGGATCATTGGTTTTAAATTCTGCTTTAGCAAAGACTTTAGAATTAATCTCTGCAGGATTGCTTATATTAGTATCTTGAGAAGTATCAATATTAATAACATTTTTAGGATCTTGAACTAAAGAAGAGAGATTAGTAATATTTCCTGCATCAAAGGTAACATTAGAAACACTTACAACACTTAAATTAGTTCCTGTTATTTCTAAAGGTTTAACCTCTCCTTGAGAATTTGTAGAGACTAACCATTCTTCAACTTCTACTTTACCACTTCCATTGCTTTCTATTTTCGTAGTATCACTAACTTTACCTGTATTACTAATACTTAAACTACCACTTCCATTATTTTTAATATTAGCCCCTATACTAGCATTCCCTGTATTACTAAGGGAGAGATTTCCAGAACCAGAGTTAATAATATCTGATTGTAAGGTAGCATTCCCTTCATTTTTAATAACGATAGGAGCATTACCACTTACTTCAATATTTCCTGCAACCTTTGCATTATCAGAATTAGTAATACTAATAGGAGCATTACCACTAGCACTAACTCCACCTCCTAAAGTAGCATTCCCTTCGTTTTTAATAACGATAGGAGCATCTCCACTTACTTCAATATTTCCTGCAACCTTTGCATTATCAGAGTTAGTAATGCTTAAGGGAGCATTAGAGGAAGAAGTGATAGAGCCTCCTATGCTACTATTGCCAGAGTTAGTAAGGCTTAGGGCTACATTATCTTTAGCTTCAATACTTCCTGTAATATTACCATTACCAGTATTTTCTACACTAAAGTCTTTAACTTCATCAGAGAGTGTAATACTTGCTTGAATCTCTCCTGCATTAGAAATACCTGTTTTAGCTTCTATCTTTCCTGCTATTTCAATATTACCTGTGATATGGTTATTACGAGCTACTGCAATAGCTGCTCCATTCTCACTTTTTAGTGTTGCTCCTTTTTGGATTTCTATACCTTTTACTTCGGTTTTTTGACTATGGGTGTTAATGTTGATTGCATTTTTTTTAACTTCCATTACACTACCAAGAGCTAAAGTGATTTTGCCAATATCTCTTGGAGTGTTTATATTGTCGTAATTAAAGATTTTGATTCCATCTCCATTCTCTGATATTATCGTCCCTTTATTGATAATCTCTCCTATAAAGTTGGTGGCATCATATCTAATAACATCGTTTTTGGCTTTCATTACTCCTTCATTAACGATTTTGTCTATAGTGGTGTAAGACCAACCTGCTTCAACATAAATTCCAGTGCCTGGTGAATCTAAAGTCCCTTTATTTAAAAATGTTCCTATACTACCACCATATAGAAACAAAGAAGTTATAATTCCTTTGTTGTCATTATTAAGAGTTTCAATTTTAGCATCCGTGCTAAGACTTATACCATTTAGAGTTCCGCTATTCTTAAGATTTACTATAGTCGATCTTGTGGCAGACACGCTACGCATTATTAATCCCTTATTCTCAAAATTAGTAATGCTAGTCCCATTTAAGATATTAATCCCTACTCCTCTGTTACCCTCACTCTTAATAATTCCATTCTCACCATTAATAAAACTACTAATCGTAGCTTTATTAATATATACCGCATCCCTACCACTTGTCTCTTTAGCAAGAATAGTTCCTGTGTTGTTAAAATTAGTAATGGTAGTATTAGGTTGTAAAGCAATACCATAACCTTTAGAATCTATTATTCCACTATTGCTAAAGTTATCAATAGTTCCTTGAGTGATATTAAAGTTAAATTTACCAGTATTAGTATTAGTTATGGTTCCAATATTTTCAAAAGATTGGATAGAGCTTGTATTAATACTAATATTATGATTCCCACTCCCACTAATTAATCCTTTATTGGTAATACTCTCTATCGTAGCATTATTTTGAATATTGATAGCAAAGTTAGCATTTGTATTAGTAATACTCCCAGTATTAGTAATTTCTAAGTTTTTATATTCTTTAGTTTGTGAAGCAGAGATTTGTTTATTAGTAAGTGCTTTTGTTACTTTATTAGCATTAGTATCTGTTGTTGTATCTAAAGTATCATTATCTATTGCTACCCAATTATCTTTAGCACTAATACTATGAGGAATAGTTAATAAAACACTTGCACAGATTAAAGAGAGGAAAGAGGGGCTTAGAGATTTAGGATTTAATAATTTAAAATTAATATCTCTTATTTTAGGATTAGAATCTAATGTTTTAACATTAATCCTAGAGTATAGAGGTTTAAGATTAGAATTAGAATCTAAAAACTTAGGATTAAATAATTGAGAGATTAAACTTTGAGAATCTAAAGGTTTAGGATTCATAGCTTTTGTATTGAGATTAGAATCTAAAACTTTAGGATTTAAAAGTTTAGAATATTTATAATCAAAGTTCATATTTAAACTTTGAGAATCTAAAGGTTTAGGATTACTTTTAGAATCTAATGTTTTAACATTACTCTTAAAATCTAAGTTTAAAACATAATCTTTAACATTAACCTTGATAGTCTCTATAGGAGTATTATTGCCCCCCCCCCCAGAATTTATAATAGGGCTTACATAAAAAGATTTATTACTCATAATTTCTCCTTTTTTGCCCCCCCCCCCCCTAATATATATTATATTAGGAGATTTAGGCATTTTTACTATGTATTTGTCATAAGTTATTTTTAACATTTCTAGTATAGCATAAAATTTAAACTTTATTAAGTAATATTGGGATTATTGGTTGTATTAAATTTACGCAAGGATTTCTTTGTGTAATTTAGGCATTTTATGTAGTTAGGGATTTAATAACCTATTTAGCTTAAGTAAAGGTTAAAATAAACAATTCATTTTTATAGAAATCAAAAATTATAGCGAAGCTCTAAGCGGAATCTCTTTCGTTGTTCTTCTTGACTTTGTTTATTATCATCCCAAGCGGAAGTATTTTTTGTTTTTAATAAAATCTCTTTATCGCTTTTTGTATTTAACATAGCATAATACGCTGTAATTCGGATTTGTTTTGTATATTGGTAAGTGAGAATAGGTGTAATTTCTTGGAATTTGATTTGTGCATTATAGGTATCATTGCCTCTCCCTCTTTGGAATTGTGTTTTTCCATAAGCGTATTCTATTCCTACTTTTAAGTTTTTTGTGATTTCGTAAGTGGGATTAATATAGAAAAGATTTAATGAGTTACTTTCATTTCTAGCAGGGGTTTGTGTGCCGGTATTTGGTAGCATAGAAATTGTCATTCCTGTAGCAGAGTTTTCAAAAAAGATTCTCCCAATTGGCTCACTCATATAATAACCCTCGTTATCTAAAGAAACCGTGTAGCTATCTTGTGTGTTCCCCCAATACCCTATTCTTACTCTCAAAGGAATATGGAATTTATGGAATTTAGCGCCTAATTCTATCCCAAATAAATCCGCTTTGTTTTTGAATTTGTTAGTTTGTGGATTGAGTTTTTCATTATTGTAGAGAGGGTAGAGAATACTTGTATTGCTATTATCAAGATTTGCAAAAGAGTAAAATCCATTATAAAAGAAGATTCCTCTCTCCCAAGAGAGTTGTGTATAAAGTCCAGCTTTTAAGAGATCCTTAATGTGGAATCCCCAAATCTCTGTATGAAAATTTCCATATTTTGTTTGATAATTTCCTAATGTAGCTAAAGAAAAGAATAGTTTATCAATGGAGCGATTATCCCCAAGATACCCAATATATATATCATCAACACTCCAAGAATCAAAAATAGAAGCCATAAAAGTCCAATTTTGTATATCTGAATTTGTGATGATAGCTCCTGTTGCTCTATCGTGTAAAACATCGCTATATGGAGTGTTGAGAACCATTTTGCCTAGCTTAATGCTAGTAGTATCTGTAGGGGTTAGAGTCATATTGAAATTAGAAATCCCAAAGTGTGAATCTGCACCTGCTCCTAAACCTCTCCCTAGAAAAGCACCCGCTCCATTTGTGGGAGGGTTGGATTCTGGCAACCCTTTTCCGTGATTTACATTTTGTAAAGGATTGTGATAGAGCAATCCTAAATTAAAACTTATATTATTAACAGGAGCGGTTTTAAAATCAATCGCTGCTCGGTATTGATGCCTTGCCTTTCCATTTCCATTATTGTCTTTGATATTATTTTGATTTTCATAGCGATCATCGGTATAGCGATAACGCAACATCCCCCTAACATCTATATTTTTAATAGCACTTTGTAAATCTTGTGCTGGGCTTGTAGAAACTAACCCAATCCCTAATCCTAGAATTAATAAGAATTTTTTTGACACTTGAAACTCCTTAAAAACTTTTGAGGGGATTATATTGACTTACAGCTTAAGAAATAATATAATAATTATTATCATAAATTAAAAATGAATAGTGAGGTTTTAGAGATGAAATTTTTATGGCGATTATTTTTAGGGTTTTTAATGTTCTTTGGCGGAATTGCCTTTGCTAAAGAGGAGGTTATTGTTGATGTTTTGGGTAGGGAGGTAAAAGTTAATCTTCCAGCAAAACGCATTGCGTTAGGGTTTTATTATACAGATTATCTAGCAGTTGGTGGAGTCAAGGCATTAGATAATGTTGTGGGATTTTCTAAGTCTGTTTGGACAGATTGGACTCCAGCTAGTTGGGAAGTTTATAGTAAAAAACTCCCGCAACTTCATCGGTTAGAGGATTTTGGAGAAGTGGAAGTTGGGACATTTTCTATTGAAAAAGTGCTTTCTTTAAAACCTGATTTATTAATTTTGGCAAATTGGCAGTATCAAGTGTTAGAATTAGATTTAGAGCCTATTGAAAAGGCAGGGATTCCTATTGTGGTTTTAGATTATAATCGTGAGCTTGTGCCTTTGCATATCGCTAGCACTAGAATTTTAGGGAAAATTACGGGAGAGAATAAGAGGGCAGAGGAGTTAGTAAAATTTTATGAGGATATTGCTAATAAAGTTGCGAGTAGAATTGCTAAGGCAAATCTTCCTAAGCCTAGAATCTATATAGAATTTGGAAATAAAGGTCCTAATGAATACGGCTTTACTTATGGTAAAGATATGTGGGGTTCTTTGATTGATTTAGCGGGAGGGGATAATATAGCAGCTCCTTTTGTAGAGAAATGGGCACCTATTAATCCTGAACAAATTATCGTTTCAAATCCTGATGTTATTATGATTACTGGTAGAGAGACGGAATTGGAGAAAAACAAAGAATCTATGGTTATGGGGATTGGTATTAGCAATCAAGAGGTTTTAAGGAGATTAAACGCTTATAAGAAAAGGGCGGGGTGGCAATCCTTAAATGCAATTTCTAATAATCGTCTTTATGGTCTTTATATGGGGGCTTCTAGGACTTTAGCGGATGCGGCAATGATTGAATATATCGCTAAAGCTCTTTATCCAGATTTATTTGAAGATATAGACCCTATTCAAACTTACATTGATTATCATAAGAAATATCTTCCCATTGTTCCAGAAGGGACTTTTGGGATTAGGGCAAGTCAATAATAGAGTCTATTTATGTCTAAGCAAATTGAAGAAACTTTAAAAAATCATAGAAAAAGTGAATACCGCCGTTTGGTAATTATTCTTAGCTTTTTAGTGGTTGCTTTTATATCTTTGGTTTTTGATATTGTTACAGGTCCTTCTATGTTGCCTATTAAAGAAGTTTTTTTGGCTTTATTTCATCCCATTTTTCCACAAGAGGAGATTGATAAAATTTCTTTAATGATTGTGAATGATTTGCGGTTACCTATGGCATTAATGGCATTAATTGTTGGTGCAGCATTGGGGGTAGGTGGGGCAGAGATTCAAACGCTTTTAAATAATCCTATGGCATCTCCTTATACTTTAGGGTTAGCAGCCGCATCGGGGTTTGGAGCTTCTTTAGTGATTGCCTTTGGCTCTTTTGGATTGCCTTTAATTATAGCTGTGCCTTTGGGGGCTTTTGTAATGTCGATGGTTTGTGCGAGTATTTTATTTGGTTTTGCGGGTTTAAAGCAATTTAATTCCTCCTTATTGGTGCTTGTAGGGATTGCCTTATTATTTCTTTTTCAATCGCTCCTGTCTTTGGTGCAGTATGTATCTTCACCAGAAATTTCCCAACAGATTCTATTTTGGCTATTTGGAAGTTTGCAAAAGGCTAATTGGGTCAATGTAGTGGTTGTTTTTATGGTTACTTTTGTTTGTATTTTATTGCTTTTTAGGGATATTTGGGCATTAACTGCGTTGCGTTTAGGTGAGAGTAGGGCTATGAGTATGGGGGTAAATCTTAGTAGATTGCGTTTTAAGGTCTTAGTATTTGTTTCTATTATGACAGCTACGGCTATTAGTTTTGTCGGTGTTATTGGGTTTATTGGGTTGGTTGCACCCCATATCGCAAGAATCTTAGTGGGTGAAGATCAGCGATTCTTTTTGCCTAGTGCTATGCTAGTAGGGGCTGCTTTTTTATCTATAGCTTCTGTGCTTTCTAAAGTTATTATTCCTGGAGCTTTATTTCCTGTTGGGATTATTACCTCTTTTGTGGGAGTTCCCTTTTTCTTTTGGATTATTCTCTCAAAAAGGAAGTTGGTATGCTAGTTTTAAAGGATTTAAGTATTTATCGCGGTAAGTTTTGTGTGTTAGAGGATGCTAATCTTAGTTTGCAAAAGGGAAAGGTCTATGCACTCTTAGGTGCAAATGGAGCTGGAAAGTCTTCTTTGATGAAAGCAATTTTTGGGGAAATTAAGCATAAGGGCAAGATAAGCTTTGCAGGAGAGACTTTGAATTTTTTGCAACAATATACTTGGAGAAAATCCATTGGCTATATGCCTCAAGATAATAATGTCGATGTTAGCTTAAGTGTTTTAGAAGTAGTTTTATTAGGTTTAATGGATTCTTTGGGTGTTTATATAGAGGATGAGAAAGTGCGTTTAGCTGCTAAAATTATGCAAGAATTAGGCATTATTCATCTAGCCCAAAGGGATATTACGGATTGCTCTGGAGGGCAGAGGCAAATGGTGATGTTCGCACAAGTTTTAGTGAAGAATCCTAAACTCCTTTTGCTAGATGAACCCGTGAGTGCTTTAGATATGCGTTATCAATGTATCTTACTTAATTATGTGCGAAAATATACTATTAAAAAAGGTTTGATTACCCTAATGATTTTGCACGATATTTCTTTAGCGGCACAATTTGCTGATGAATTAATCGTTTTATCTGATTCTAAGATAGCAGCTAAAGGAAGTGCGAGATGTGTTTTAACGCAAGAGCTGATAGAAAAAGTCTATAAGGTTTTGGCAAATATCTTTTATGATGATAGGAATTTGCCTGTTGTGGTTGCTAAAGAAGCGATTTAATTTAAGGAGTTATTATGCGATTTATTGTATTGTTATTCGCAATATGTGTAGCCTATGCAAAAGATTATGAGGTGAAAATGCTAGATTTAGATAAACAGGGGAATACTATGGTATTTGAACCGGGGTTTATCCAAATACAACCCGGAGATACTATTACCTTTGTCCCAACGCATAAAACCCATTATGTGCAAAGTAAGTTAATCCCTGATGATGCGGAGCATTTTTTGAGTGGGCTAGATGAAAGAGCTACCTTTAAATTTGATAAAGAAGGGGTTTATATTTATGTGTGTCCTCCCCATCAAATGATGAATATGGTAGGTATTATTCAAGTAGGTAATGCGCTTAATATTCAAAAGATTAGAGATTCTGTGCCTAAGTTAGATAGGAGAGCGCAAGTTAATAGGGGGCGATTGATTGAATACGCAAAAGCTATCAAAGAGTAGGGATTATTCTTTTTTAATTGCTACTTGTGCTCAATATCCACAAGGCAATGAGGGGTTAGTGCAGCTAAAAATGGCTTTGGAGCAAAAGGGGTTTGCTTGTTGGTTGCAAAATTGGCAAGAAATACCCCTAGATTATTTAGATACTAAGACTATTATTCTACCTTTAGCCATTTGGGATTATTCCCTGCATTATTCGCTTTTTTTAGAATTTTTAGAGAAAATAGAAGAATCTTCTTTAAGGATTGTAAATCCTTCTGCATTGATTTTGTGGAATTTACAAAAAGATTATTTATTGGATCTACAAAAGAGGGATTTACCTATTATCCCTAGTTTGGCTCTTTATCCCCATACACCTTTTTGGGAGGAGAGGATAGGGCAAAAACAATGGAGCAATCCTGTTATTAAGCCTCTAGTTGGGCAAAGTGGAATGGGGGTAGTGCGATTCAATACACAACCTTTGAGGCAAATGGATTATCCCTTAGGGGCAATGGTTCAGCCCTTTATAGAGAGTGTTTATACACAAGGGGAAGTTTGTTTGGTGTTCTTTTGCCAAGAATACCAATACGCTATCCATAGGAAACCCGCTCCTAGTGAGTGGAGGGCTAATTCTCATTATAAGACAACTATTCACGCAATAGAACCTAGCGATCAATGGGTGGAGATTGCAAAAAAGGTCGTGGAAAATCTCCCTTTTAGGGCTTGTTATGTGCGTGTTGATTTGTTGCCCCAAGATAGTCAAAGAGCTTTGATTAGCGAAGTGGAACTCATTGAACCCTCTTTATATTTTGATTATTATCCGCAAACTTCTCTACAAAGTTTCATTACAAACCTTTTAGAGTTTTTAGGGGTGTAAAATCATTAATAGGTTTAAATTTATCTTCAATCCTTATAATGGGATTTAATAAGCCTAATAGAATATTGAACTTAACTATTTTAGGGTTTGTTATAAGGCTAGAATCCTTAGTGATTTATTGATTACAATAAAATTATAAAAAGGGGTTAATAAGTCAATAAGATTTTACAAACTTAATTTACCTTTAGTATTCAATGGCTTTAAGGGGATAAGATTGATTCTAAAGTGGCATGAATAGCCTTTTTAGGATAATAATTTATATAAGGTGGTATTTTATTTCAAAGTGCTAAATTGAGAAAGTGAGTAGGCTTGATTTTGTTTAAATGGTAATTTGTTTTTTGAAACACTTTGATTTAAAATGGAAATTAAGAAAGCTTTTTTCACAAAATATCACAAAATCAATCACAAAAACCCATCTAAAAAGCGATTTTAAAAGCGTATTAAAGCATTTACAAAAATCATTACAAATTTAGAGTGCAGGTTAAAGTAAGCTGCAACTTGCTTAGAAACTTCTAGTTTTATCCTCTAATTCTTATTGATTTATAATTATTTTATATAAAGTTTATTTTCTACGCATAATGCAAAGATTGCTATTATCTTTACCTAAAAAAGATTTGTTGATATGTTGTGTTTATTTCTAAAATATTACACACCTATCCTCTTGCACTTGCGGTTATACTCATATTGTTTAGAGACTTAGGGGAACTTTGGGTAATGGGATTTAAAATCGTTGAGAGTATATTATAGGCTCGTAAAAAATGATAAAAAATTTTGTATGAAGTTTCTAAAGTATGGATTTTAAAAGAGTTTTGAATATAGAAAATACATTTATAATTTATTTGAAGTGATAAAGTATATGGCAGAGAGGAAGGGATTCGAACCCTCGAAAGCTTGCACTTTACACGCGTTCCAGGCGTGCTCCTTCAACCACTCGGACACCTCTCTATATCCCCTCAAAAAAGGGGTAGATTATTTTATAGTTACCATTTTGCGACGCAAGTAGGCAATTTTGCTTTGAAGTGGGAGGTCTTTTGGGCAAACATCGTGACAGGCAAGTAAGCTCATACAACCAAACACACCATCATCATCGCCTACTAGCTCATAATAATCCTCATTGTTTCTTTCATCGTGTGGGTCAAGCATAAATCTCACAACACGATTAAGCCCTGCAGCCCCAACAAAGTCTTCACGCATTAATTTCGTCCCGCAAGCTGCTATACAACAACCACATTCAATACATCTATCAAGTTCAAAAATTTCTTGGGCTACTTCTGGTTCTACCCTTTCTTCTAGTTGGCTCATATGTTCCACGCTTTTTTCTTGTGCGTGAATCCAGCTTTCTACTCTTTTGCTCATACCATTAAACCAATTACCGGTATCCACAGATAAATCTTTAATAAGTTTAAAGGCAGGGAGTGGCATAAGGGTAATTACGCCATCGGGAAAGTCTTTAGTTAGGGTTCTACAAGCAAGTCTTGGGCGTCCATTAATCATCATTCCACAACTCCCGCAGATTCCAGCACGGCATACAAAGTCAAAGCTTAAATCGGGATCATATTGTTCCCTAATCATATTTAAGACAATAAATACGGTCATTGAATGTGCTTCTTGGAGTTTATACTCTACAAAATGGGGTTTTGAAACCGCACTATTTGGGTTAAACTTTAATACTTTAATTGTTAGCGTCCTACCGCTATTTTCTGTGGTTCCACTCATTGTTTATCTCCTATTCTTTCATTGCGGGTTTTATAATATGCTTGTAAATCAAAAGGCATTAATGCTTCTTGAATGGCATATCTGTCCTTTCCTTGTGCTTCCATATCAGAGCGTATTTTATCAATTTCTTCTTGTCTCCTTAGACTTTCTGGGTTTTCAATAATCATTCCCTTAGCACCATATCCGCGGAATCCCGGAGCAATTTCCATTGTCGCAATATCTAGGGACTCATAGGTGAGTGTTGGCAAGGTTTGATTGGGGTCTTCCCAAGAAGCTAAAGTTCTCTTTAACCAATTGACATCATCCCTTTTAGGGTAGTCTTCACGGCTATGTGCACCTCTTGATTCTGTCCTATCTAAAGCACCTTTAGCAACACAAAGAGCGATTTTAAGCATTTTTGGGACTCTATAGGCTTCTTCTAACTCTGGATTAGCTTCTAGTCGTTTGGTTTTAATTGCGATATTTTGGGAGCGGATATAGAGCTGCTCTAGCTCATCTACTGCTTCTTTAAGATGAGTCCCATCACGGAATATACCAACCTTTTCTCCCATAATTTCTTTCATTCTGTTTTTAATTTCAAAAACATTTTCTTTACCCTCACTAGCTAAAATGTTATTAAGGTAGGTTTGTTGTTTTTGGATAAATTCTTCCACCAATTTTGTTTCAATTGTGGCATAGGTGTTTTGGCAACTTTGTGCAAAATAATCTCCGATAATCATCCCTGAAACTACCGCTTCGCTGACAGAGTTTCCACCTAATCTATTAAATCCGTGTAAATCCCAACAAGCTGCTTCACCTGCAGAGAAAAGCCCTTCTAAGGCGGTTTCCCCTTTGTAGTTTGTGCGGATACCACCCATTGAGTAGTGTTGCATAGGCTTAACAGGAGCCCATTTTTCAGCAGGGTCAATTCCTGCAAAGCACTCACAAATTTCTTGCACATCTCTTAAATTCGTTTCGATATGTTGTCTGCCTAAGATAGAAATATCAAGCCATAAATGCTCTCCATAAGGAGATTGCACTCCTTTACCCTCTCGGATTCTTTGAATCATTCTACGTGCTACAACATCACGACTTGCAAGCTCCTTTTTTTCTGGTTCATAATCAGGCATAAAGCGGTATCCATCAACATCTCTTAATACCCCACCATCTCCACGACAACCTTCAGTGAGTAAGATACCACTAGGAAAAAGTGCGGTAGGGTGGAATTGCACCGCTTCCATATTGCCTAATTTTGCTACCCCTGTTTCAAGGGCGATGGCACTTCCTATTCCCTCACAAATAACAGCATTTGTAGTATCTTTATAGATTCTTCCATATCCTCCTGTAGCGATTAATGTGCCCTTTGCGACATAGCCGATTAACTCTCCTGTGATTAAGTCTCTTACAATCGCACCATAACATCGTTTATCCTTGTGGATAAGGGCAATGGCTTCTTTTCTATCGTGGATAGTAACATCGTGTTTTAAGGCTTCATTAGCTACTGCAAATAACATAGTATGCCCTGTCGCATCTGCTGTGTAGCAAGTCCTCCATTTTTTTGTCCCACCAAAATCTCTAGAATGGATTAAGCCATGCCGAAAATCTTCTTCTGTAATAGTTGTTTTTTGAGCGTTAATAATGGCGGTTCTGTCCCCTTTTTTGATTCTCGTCCAAGGGACACCCCAAGCAGCTAGTTGTCGGATAGCTTTAGGGGCAGTTGTAACAAACATTCTCGCTACTTTTTGGTCGCAACCCCAATCACTTCCCTTTACGGTATCAGCAAAGTGCAAATCCTCATTATCCCCATCACTCATTTTGGAGTTACCAAGACTTGCTTGCATACCACCTTGTGCGGCTGCAGAATGGCTTCTTTTTACGGGAATTAGGCTTAAAACAATAGTATTTAATCCCTTTGATTGACAAGCTACTGCAGCTCTAAGTCCTGCTAAACCTCCGCCAATTACTAGTGAATCGCAATATATAATTTTCATTTATAACTCCTCATTTTTTACCATAGAGTGTATGATCTAGAGTTTTCATATCTTCAATGCTTGTATTAGGGGATATATCTTGTGATAGCCCGATTTTTACATATGCCCCAAAGGTTAATAACCCAAGAGCGATAAAGAAAATACTCATACCCTTTTTGATATTTCTTAAAGTGTTTAAACCTAAGTTTTCAAACCAACCCCATTTTACACAGAGGCGGTATAAACCAATAGAGGCGTGTAATTCCACTGCAAAAAGTAAAAAGATATATAAAATCCAAAAATGCTGATGCACGAAGCGGTAAGCTGAAGCATTAGGTCCAATAGTATCTGGAGCTGTTAGCATCACAAATAAATGCACACTGGCTAAAAAGAATAATGCAAAGCCACTACAGGCTTGAATCCACCATAGTGATGTATCGCCGTGTTTCATTAGGGTTTTATGTGTTTTAAAAATACTGAATTGCTGAAAATTAATAGGAAATTTTCTTAATGCCAAAAAAGCATGGACAACAAAGGCTACAATCACAATTATTGCGACAATGCTAACGAGGAATGGTTGTTCTTTTTCTAAGAATACACTCCCTTCAAAAAATTTTGTTACTTTATACATAATTTCTTGACCCAATAAGATACTAGAGACAAAAAACATATGTGCTATCATAAAAAGTGCTAGAAATAAGCCTGTAGCACTTTGCCAAAAATCTAAACGCGCAGGAAGCTTGCTTTTTTTGCGCTCTGGAGTTATTTTTAAATAACCTTGGATAATTCCTTCATCATTTTGCATAAAATCCTCCCAAAGTGGAATATTTGAGTGCTTTCGCACGACATTTAGCTTAAAACTATAAAAACAGAGTATTATAAGACAAAATCAATTAAATTTTATTAAATATTTAAAATGTAGAGTGCAAAATTTATGTTTGTGTGGCTAGGGATGTTGATAAAAAATGTAACTTTTAAAGAAACTTAAAGGATAAAAAAGTATTATCCAGCTTGTTATAGATATTTGCATAGAAAAAAATTACTCTAAAGAATACGATTATATTTGTTAAGGAGATATTGTAATGATGCCTTTTAGTGATGAAGAATTATTAAAGCCTGTTGAGATTGTAATTGATAAAGTGCGTCCAATGTTAGTAGCTGATGGGGGAATGTAACTTTATTAAAAATTGAAGAAGGTAAGGTATATGTTCGTTTAGAGGGAGCCTGTAAAGGCTGTGCTAGTAGCTCTAGGACTTTGAAGTTTGGTATTGAACGGGCTTTAAAGGATGAGATTCACCCAGAAATAGAGCTTATTAATATCGCTTAAAGTAAAAATAATGGTTTATTACTGGAAAAATAAAATCAAAGAACACTTTATTAAACGGCGTTATTTAGAGGTTTTGAAAGATTGTTCTTATTTATATGCAAAAATTATAGCAGAGTTAGATTCTAAAATGGTAAAACAACAATCTAAACTCAATGAAATGAAAACCATTAAAGTGTTTTCTATGCTTGCAGATATGGCATTAGAGCACGAAGAGGAAGCAAGGGCTTTATTTGAATATTATCAAGTAACAAAAACAAAAAATAATTGGCAAGCTGAAGAGAGTATTATAGAGATGATTGGGAATTTTGATAAGAATCTCTGTGAGTTAAGTATGGTTATACAGAGTATTCAAGATATTGATATTGATAAAAATGATGGAATTTTGTATAAAGACTTTAAAGAATTAGAGAAAGATATTGGATTTAAGGAAGCTTTTGAAGATTTAATGTTTAGCTCTAAGATTATTTTTACCAATAAAAATGATTTTTTATATTTTGTTAAAAATCTTGTAAAGTTTGGTTATGAAGATATTGCGATGAATTATTTTGAAAATTCTGGCAGTTTTTTGTTTTTTGATAGAGATTTTTTAAATTTTTATAAAGAAATTTTACAAAATAGAAAGCATTAATGAAGTTTTTGCTACGAAACCCTAAAACCTTTTGTTTTATTAGTGATGATTCAAGGGAAGATTCTAAAGATTGTGCGTTTTTGGTTACACAAAGCTCTCAAAAATATTTGCAACACGCTAGAGAAAATGGTTTTAAAGATTTCTTGACACCGCAGGAGTTGGGGAAATATTTAGATTTAAATTTGAAAATTATTGGGATTACTGGCACTAATGGTAAAACAACAACTGCTGCGATGATTTATTCCATTTTGTTGGATTTAGGTTATAAAGTAGGGCTTTTAGGAACAAGGGGATTTTTTATCAATGAAAAGCAAAAGCGTCCTAAAGGCTTAACAACTCCTAGTCTTTTAGAGATTTATTCTGCTATTGATGAAGCGAGGTTAGAGAAATGTGAATATTTCGTTATGGAGGTTAGCTCTCACGCGATTATTCAAAATAGAATAGAGGGTTTAATATTTGATTTACGCATATTAACAAATATTACAAGCGATCATTTAGATTATCATAAGACTTTAGAAAACTATATTGCTACCAAAAATTCTTTTTTTATGAATCCTAATGATAAGAAGCTACTTAATAAAGATGAACCAAAAGCTCAATATGCCCTGCAAAATACGCTTACTTATGGGATTGAATCTAATGCAACCTTTAGCGTAAAAGCTTATAGTCTTAGAAATGGAATTACTGCACAAATTACCTATGGTAAAGAAGAAGCTACTCTTGATGTAGCTTTTTTTGGTAAGCATAATCTCTACAATGCTCTAGCAGCTATTGGGGCTGTTAAGATATTAGAGGATTTACCATTAGAGAGCATTATTGCTAAATTAGAGGGTTTTGGTGGGGTTAAAGGTCGTATGCAAGTGGTTAGTGAAAATCCACTTGTTATTGTGGATTTTGCGCATACAGAGGATGGAATGGAGAAAGTTTTTGAATCTTTTTTGCATAGGAAAATTGTTGTTGTTTTTGGTGCTGGAGGAGATAGGGATAGATTAAAGCGTCCAAAAATGGGTTTATGTGCGGCAAGATATGCCCATACACTTTACCTTACAAGTGATAATCCAAGAAGCGAAAATCCTTTGCAGATTATAGAAGAAATTTTATCAGGAATCCCCGAAGAGTTACGAAAAAAAAGGAATATTTATGTAGAAGAAAATCGTTCTTTTGCTATCAAAAAAGCCTTAGAAAATCTACAATTAGATGAGGTATTGCTTATCTTGGGTAGGGGTGATGAGAATTATCAAATTATTGGTGAGGAGACTTTAGAATTTGATGATTGCAAGGAAGTTGAAAAATATATCAAAAATAAAGTATTTTAGGGATTTATTGGGGTTTTATTGACTGGGATAGAGATAATTTTCTTTGACGAGTAATTCTACCACTTCTTTAAAGAGTGGAACGGCTGTCGTCGAAGCAAAATAGGCTTCTATTTCATTAGGTTCAAAAACACTAATGCCAATGGTGTATTCATTGCCTTTTGCGTCACTTACAAAGCCAAAAAATGAGCTATTATATTTGCGGACATATTTACCCCCCTGTGCTATATGTGCTGTGCCTGTTTTACCTCCTATGGTTAGCCCTTTAACTTGAGCACTTCTTCCTGTGCCTTCTTTGACGACTTTAATGAGCGTATTTTTAACTTCCATAGCGGTCTTATCGCTTAAAATTCTAAGGGGTTCTTGGTGTTTGAGTTTATAGCGGATTTGTTGAGGATCTTGTAAATATTCTACAATATAAGGATTATAAGCGATTCCGTGATTGACAATCGTGTTATAACCTTTTAGCATTTGCATAAAGGTCGTTCTTAAACCATAGCCATAAGAAACGGTTGCTTTATAAACTTCACTTCTAAATCGTCTTATATCCGGAATGGTTCCGTTTTTTTCATAAAGAAGATCAATGCCTGTTTGTTTTCCAAACCCAAAGGCTTGTAAGCTTTCATAATATTCTTGAGGTTCTAAACGTTGAGCGATTTTCGCCATTCCTATATTACTTGAGTAGAGCAAAATCTCCTCTACACTAGAGGATTGAAGTTTGTGTGTATCGGTAATATAGAAGTTGTGTAATTTATAACGTCCATTTTCTAAAAAAATATTTTCTGTGGGAGAAATGAGATTTTTATCTAATAAGATAGAATAAATAATAGGTTTTATAATGCTTCCAGGCTCATAAGAGTATTCAACGGCACTTGCATTTAAGGCAGGATAATCCTTTTTGGTAATGGCATTAGGGTTAAATCTAGCACTACTAGCTAAAGCGATAATTTTTCCACTTTTGCTTTCCATAATACCTACTAAGATTTCTTTTGCTCCTAATGCGATTTTATTTTTATCAGTTAGCCGTTCAATCTTTTTTTGGAGCTTTAGGGGAATACTTGAGATAATATCATACCCATCTATTCTATCTTGAAAATTAGAATCTTTGTTTAAAATCACATTAAAGCCAATATCTCTTTTACCTATCATTAATAAATCGTTAATAGGTTTTAATTCCTCATTAAAGCTTCTTTCAATTCCTTTAACTCCTGTTACACGAGTGATTCTCTTATCATTTTCTTTATAGATATAGCCTAGAATTGGCTCCATAGCATCATTATAGAGATAATCTCGAGATTCTCCGCTCTCAACAATGGATAATCCATATTTGAAAATATTTCCATTTTTATCTTCATAGGAGCGGAATACATTAAGTGTGTTAAGCTTGATATTGAGTTGTTTTAAGTAACTTGCACTTTTAGAATCAATATCATAAGAGAGGACAACATTCCCTTTTTCTTGGAGTTTTAATTCAATCTCATCGCGTGGAATTTTGCTATAAATAGAAAAAAGGCTAACAAATAAATCTTTTTTTTGAGGGTCGATATTGTAGGTATTCACAACGGCTTTATAGATTTTTTTGCTAGAAGCTAAGAGGAATCCATCACTGCTATAAATAGAACCTCTAATGGCACTTTCTATTTTTTTAGCTTGAAAGTTAGGGAGTTTTCTATCGGTGATAAGATGATAAAAGGTAGTGCCTAAAAAAAAGCAAAAACCCGCCCCTATACTAAGAAAAAGGAGTAGGATTTTTCCTGTTTTTTTAGAATCACAATTGTGCATTACATTTGAGTTTTAATAAGCTCTTTGTAAGCACTAATAGCTTTGTTTCTTACTTCTAGCATTAATTTCATACTATTTTCAGCTTTTCCTATAGCCACAGCGGCTTGGTGCAAATCTTTAATTTGCCCTGTTGCCATATCCGCCATAGCCTCTTCGCTAACTTTTTGGCGGGCATTGACTTCATCTACCGCTTCTTTTAACATATTCCCAAAAGTTTTATTTGAGGGGTTTAAATTATGGTTTGGCGATAGATTTGGGACATTTTGTAATTTTGATTCTAGCTTTTCTAAATCCATACCATATTTTTTAATTTCCATTTATATTCCTTTATGCTTGGAACATAGAAATAGCAGTGCTTGCCATATTTTTAGCACTTTGGAATGCAGCAACATTAGCTTGATAAGCTTTAGTTGCTTCAATCAAGTCTGCCATTTCCACGACAGGATTGATATTAGGATAGGCAACATAACCTTCCGAGTTGGCATCTGGATGGTTTGGCTCGTATTTCATTTTAGGTTGTGCGTCATCCCTGACAATCTTATCTACATATACGCTCATAAGCGTAGGTGTAGGCTCTAATCCTTTATCAAAAACATCCATTTCATCTAATGGATCTTCGTATTTTAGCAAATTATTACTTTTTTCATACTTTTGATTTAAAACTTTATCAAAATCAAAAGCCTTAAGCACTAATTCGCGTCTTCTATAAGGTCCGCCCTCATCAGTTCTTGTGGTATTTGCATTAGCAATGTTACTAGAGATTAAATTAACTCTTTGACGTTGTGCGGATAATCCATAGCCACTTATATCAAAGCTAGATAAAAACATTAAAAATCTCCTTAAATATTTCTTGAAGATTCAAGGGCGTAAGCATAAATTCCTGCTTGTTTCCTTAAAGCACCAACTAAAGCTTGATACATAATATCATTTTTTCCCATTTCGGTAGTTTCTATATCTATATCAACACTATTTCCATCATTTCTACTTAGGTGTCCATCACGATAAAAGATAGTTGGACGATTATTATTCTTATGTTCTAAAGGCAGGAGATGATTAGCATTGGTAATAGCGACTTTTAATTCTAGTTTTCTCTCACGATTAAATATTTCATCGGATTTTTTTGCTAGCATTTGTTCAAAATTTATATCTTTTGGGCGATACATAGGGGTTGAAATATTAGCAATATTGCTTGCAATCATATCTCTACGCAAAGCTCTATAATCGAGGGCTTCTTGTGCTAACTCTCTTGCTTGACTATAACTAAAAATACTCATTTTAAATCCCCTTTTAGAGATGAATAATATCTGTTTTTATGTAACCTAAGCAAGTATTATTCCAGTTTTAATAATACAAGTTTAAGCATAAAAACTATATCTTAACCTAAAGAAAAAAATTTTAAGAATCTAAGATAATTTTTAGGTTTGAGTGAAGTTAGAGAGTTCAAGCAATGGAGCAAAAATTAAAAGTTTCCCTAATCCAAATGCATAGTATCCCACAAAATGTTGAGGGTAATTTAGCACTTGCGTTAAATTTAGCCCAAAAGGGTGTTGAAAATGGTTCAAAACTTATCGTATTTTCAGAGCTTTTTGATAGTGGTTATTGCGTGGAATTAGAGGATTATAAATACGCAAGTGATTTTGAAAATTTTAAAGATTCTAAAACCTTGCAACCCCTTTTAAAGTTTTGCCAACAACATAAAGTCTATGTAGTAGGCTGTATCATTGAAAGAGATAGCAAACATAATACCTTTTATGATACCGCCTTTATTTTAAACCAAAAGGGCTTAGTGGGTAAATATAGAAAAATTTATTTGTGGGGGGATGAGAGCAGACGCTTTTGTAGGGGTGAAGATTATCCTGTTTTTAGTTTAGATTTTGGGGGCTTTAAAGTTAAAGTTGGTTTGCAGATTTGTTATGAGATAGGCTTTAGTGAAGGAGCTAGGATTCTAGCTTTAAAGGGTGCGGATATTTTGATATTTCCATCAGCTTTTGGAAGGGCAAGGCTTTATGCTTGGAATCTCGCAAGTAGGGCTAGGGCATTAGAAAATGGAGCTTTTGTTTTAGCGATTAATCAAAGTAAAAGCCAAAATAGTCAATTCACCCATCAAAAAATACATTTTGCTGCGAATTCTCAAGTTATTAATCCCCAAGGGAAGGTTTTAGCAAGAGCAAGAAAAAGCAATGAAGTTTTGATGTGTGAGCTTGATTTAGGAGAATGCACTAAACAAAGAAAAGCAATTCCTTATTTGCAAGATATTGATGTATCTTTGCAAATAAAAGCTCTACAAAGTTTAGATTAAACTTTGATTAAATAATTTAAGGAGTAAAAATGGCAAAAGAAATTTTAGTTGGTTATGGTATAGATATTGATGCAGTTGCAGGTTGGCTTGGAAGCTATGGAGGTGAGGATTCTCCTGATGATATTTCACGAGGATTATTTGCAGGAGAAGTTGGAATCCCACGACTTTTGGACCTCTTTAAAAAATATGATTTAAATACTACCTGGTTTGCACCTGGGCATTCTATTGAAACCTTTCCAGAACAGATGAAAATGATTGTTGATGCCGGGCATGAGATTGGAGCACACGGGTATTCACACGAAAATCCCATTGCGATGACTCCTAAGCAAGAGGAGGATGTTTTATTAAAAAGTATTGAACTTATTAAAGATCTAACAGGCAAAAAGCCCACAGGTTATGTCGCTCCTTGGTGGGAGTTTTCTAATGTAACCAATGAGCTTTTATTAAAACACGGAATTAAATATGATCATTCTTTAATGCATAATGATTTCACGCCTTATTATGTCCGCGTAGGTGATAAATGGACGAAAATTGATTATAGTGCAGAGGCAAAAGATTGGATGAAGCCTCTTATTAGGGGAGAGGAGACAGATTTAGTAGAGATTCCAGCAAATTGGTATCTTGATGATTTGCCCCCTATGATGTTTATTAAAAAATCCCCCAATAGTTTTGGGTTTGTTTCCCCCGTGATATTGGGCAGATGTGGATTGATCAATTTGATTGGGTGTATGAAAATATGGATTATGCGGTATTTCCTATGACTATTCACCCTGATGTAAGTGGTCGTCCGCAAGTGCTTTTAATGCATGAGAGGATTATAGAGCATATTAATAAGCACGAGGGTGTAAGGTGGGTTAATCTTAATGAAATGGCAGATGATTTTCTAAAAAGAAGCCCTAGAAAGAAATAAGGAGGCTTAAGCCCTCCTAATAGGAGATATTATGTGTGTTTTATGCGGAGAGTTGATTACTAATATACATTGGAGTGAGGGTGTAAGCTCTGATGAAAAAGAAGTGGTTGTAGGGGATAAGCAAAGAGATAGAATGCGTCAAAGATTGCAAAAGGTTCAAGTTGTGAATAAGGTTTTAAGCTTCTATGGTTTGCAACTAAAGGAGTGGAATGCTTCTAAATTTGTCTTAAGCGATAAAAAGGGAAATACCAAGATTATTAATCATTTAGGAGAACTTTGGGAGAGGGCAGATTCCCTAACTTCTAAAGATATTGATGTTTTAGATACAAAACTTTTGGGGTTTTTACAAGAACATTATGGCTAAGATACCACTTACTATTATCACAGGTTTTTTAGGAAGTGGTAAAACCACTTTTTTAAGTGAGATTTTACAGAACAATGCGGATAAAAAATTATCGATTATTGTTAATGAATTTGGTGAGGTAGGATTAGATAATACTATTTTAAACCAAGCCATTTATCACCTACAAGAAAGAACGATTTTATTGCAAGGTGGTTGTGTTTGTTGCAATAAACGCGAAGATTTGGTGCTTCAACTTAAAGAAATTTTAAATAATGCGGATATAGAGCATATTATTATAGAAACTACCGGACTTGCTAATCCCGCACCTATTATTTTTAGCCTTCTAACTGATAGTGTTTTGCAACACCACTTTTTTGTGAATGAGATTCTAACTTGTGTGGATTGTTTAAATGTATTTTCGCATTTACAGCAAGAGGAAGCAAGGCTACAAATTGCTACTTCTGATAAGATTGTATTAACTAAGCAAGAGCTTTTTGAGGGGGATTTTGAGGAGATTATAAATTGCGTTGCAAATCATAATGCCTTTGTTGAAATTCTGCCTAAAAATCGCATAGATTTTAAGGATATTCTAACCCCAAGAGAGACTAAACGTTTAATTCCTCTACAAAGGAATTTGCACCAAGATACTACTTATTCTCTCTCTATAAGTTTTCAAGGCTTTTTAGATTGGAGTGTTTTTAGTATATGGCTTAGTATGCTTTTATATAAATATGGTGAGAAAATTTTACGCTTTAAGGGTATTTTAGATACGAATGAGGGGTATCCTATCGCTATTAATAGTGTATTGCATATCATTCATCCACCTTTACACCTTAAAACTTGGGATAAAGAAAGAGGTTCGGAGCTAGTATTTATCTTTAAAGATATTCATAAAGAGGATTTATTGGAATCTTTTAAGGTTTTTGCGCGTTTATTGCAACAAAAAGTTGTGATTAGCATTCATTAGGTTTGTATTAAAAAGCTTATAAACTTAATCCCTTGTAAATTTATCCTCTTATGTTTAGTTCTTCTTGTGTATATGAGACTTGATAAATAAGTTTTTAATGGATTTAAAAATAATCTTTTGATAAAAAGCTAATTTAGCAAAAGAGCTATTGTAATTTAATGGTTTGTTATTTTTATATTTATTAAAAAATGTTAGAATTGCAAAGTTTTTAAGGAGAGAGAATGAAAGTGTTATTGTTACAAGATGTTAAAGGGTTAGGAAAAAAAGGCGAGATTTGCGAAGTAAAAGATGGCTATGGAAAGAATTATCTTATAGCAAAAAAAATGGCAGATTTTGCTACAAATACAGTAATTAATCGTTATAGGTCTGCACAAAAGAAAGCTTTAGAGATTGCCGCAGAAGAGAAAGCGTTAGTGGAAATGACCGCAAAAAAGATTGCAGAAATTACTTTAAAGATAAGTCAAAAGGTTGGTGCTAATGGCTCTCTTTATGGAGCAATTACTAAAGAGGATATTGCACAATCTTTGTTAGAAAATCACCACTTAAATATTGATAAAAAAACCTTAGAATTGAAAAATCCTATTAAATCTACAGGGGTTTATGAAGTTGAAGTTAAATTAGGGCAGGGCATTTGTGCTGTTTTAAAAGTGGATGTTGAGGGGATATAATGTTTAAAGCTACAACGATACTTGCATATAGGAATGAAAAGGGTGCAGTCATTGGTGGAGATGGGCAGGTAACATTTGGAAACTGCGTCTTAAAGGGAAATGCTACAAAGATTCGCTCCCTTTATCATAATAAAATTTTAAGTGGTTTTGCAGGTAGCACCGCTGATGCTTTTAGTCTTTTTGATATGTTTGAGGGGATTTTAGAAAACAAAAAAGGGGATTTATTAAAATCCGTAATAGATTTTTCTAAAGCCTGGCGTAAAGATAAATATTTAAGACGATTAGAGGCTATGATGATTGTTCTTAATAAGGAGCATATTTTTATCTTAAGTGGGACAGGAGATGTTGTAGAGCCAGAAGATGGTAGAATTGCAGCTATTGGAAGTGGAGGAAATTATGCACTTTGTGCTGCTAGAGCTTTAGATAAATTTGGTAATCCCTTAGAACCTAAAGATTTGGTTTTGGAATCTTTAAAAATTGCAGGTGAGCTTTGTATTTATACCAATGAAAATATCAAAATTTTAGAACTCTAAAGGGGATATTGTGGAAAAATTTGCAAATTTAACACCTAAAGAGATTGTTGCTTATTTAGATGAATATATTATCGGACAAAATGAAGCTAAAAAGGTCGTTGCTATAGCACTTAGGAATCGCTATAGGAGATTAAAACTTCCTAAAGAGATACAAGATGAGATTATGCCAAAGAATATTTTGATGATGGGTTCTACAGGTGTTGGAAAGACGGAGATTGCTAGACGAATGGCAAAGATTATGGGATTGCCTTTTATCAAAGTTGAAGCAAGTAAATATACAGAAGTAGGATTTGTAGGGAGAGATGTTGAATCTATGGTTAGGGATTTGGTGATTGCCTCTATTAATCTTGTTAAAGAGGAGTATCGCTTAAAAAATGCCGAGGATATAGAAAAATATGTTTTAGATAAAATCGTTCAAAAGCTTATTCCGCCTTTGCCAAAGGGTGCAAGTGAGCAAAAGATAGAGGAATATGAAAAAGCTGCTTCAAAGATGAAAATGCGTGTTGAAAAGGGAGAGATGGATTCTTTAAAAATCGAAATTGAAACCCCTAAACGCTCTTTAGAAATAGATGATAGCAACATGCCAGCAGAGTTTATTAAGGTGCAAGAGACAATAGCCAAAGTATTTGTTACTTCAAAAGAAAATCCCAGAAAAGAAGTTACTATTAAAGAAGCTAAAGAGATTTTAAAAATTGAAGCTAATGAAGCACTTTTGGATATGGAGAGTATCAAACAAGAAGGTTTAAAGAGGGCAGAGAGTAGTGGGATTATTTTTATTGATGAAATTGATAAGGTTGCGGTAAGTTCTAAATCCCAAGGCAGACAGGACCCTAGTAAAGAAGGGGTGCAAAGGGATTTGTTGCCTATTGTAGAGGGAAGTGTGGTAAATACAAAATATGGGAGCATTAAAACAGACCATATTTTATTTATCGCAGCGGGTGCTTTTAGCCTTAGTAAGCCTAGTGATTTAATTGCAGAATTGCAAGGAAGATTCCCTCTAAGGGTGGAGCTTGATAGTCTTGATGAAGAGGCTTTATATAAGATATTAACACAGACTAAAAATTCTATTTTACGTCAATATGAAGCACTCTTAGGGGTAGAGGAAGTTACTTTAAAGTTTGATGAGGAAGCCATTAGGGCATTAGCGTATTATTCCCAAAAAGCTAATGAAAAAACAGAGGATATTGGGGCAAGACGTTTGCATACAGTCGTAGAGCAGGTGTTAGAGGATATTAGCTTTGAAGCGGAGAAATACCAAGGTGAGGTGGTTAGTATTACCAAAGAATTGGTTAAAGAAAAGTTAGAAGAAATTGTTGCGAATGTTGATATGGCACGATATATTTTATAATATAGGAATAAATTGGATACTAAAGCAGGATTTATAGCGGTTATTGGACGTCCAAATGCTGGTAAAAGCACTTTTTTAAACACTCTCTTAGGGGAAAAATTAGCTTTAGTTTCACATAAGGTAAATGCTACAAGAAAAAGAATGAATCTAGTTTTTACTAAAGATGATGTGCAAATGATTTTTGTGGATACACCCGGGATAGATAAACAAAAAAAAATGCTTAATGCCTTTATGTTAAAAGAAGCTATGAAGGCTATGCAAGATTGTGATTTCTTGCTTTTTTTATCTCCTATTCACGATAAGATTAATTTTTATCAAGAGTTTTTAGAAAATATTGAGGATAAACCGCATATGCTATTATTAACCAAAGTTGATACAGCCTCTAAAGAAGAGATTCTAAAAAAAATAAAAGCTTATGAGAAGTATCAAGATTTCTATAAAGCACTTATCCCTATATCCTCTAAAGATAATGGAAGCTTAAAAAAGGTTATAGAGGTATTAGCTACATTTATGCCCAAAAATCCCTTTTATTATGATGATGCAATTCTAAGCCCTAATACTACAAGGGAAATTGTAAAGGAAATGATTAGGGAATCTTGTTTTAATAATTTAAGTGATGAATTACCTTATGAGAGTGATGTGATAGTGAGGACTTATCAAGAAAAGCTCAATATTGATTATATTAAGGCAGAAATTATTGTGTTAAAGCAGAGTCAAAAAGGTGTAGTCATTGGCAAGAATGCAACAACCCTTAAACGCATAGGAAAAGAAGCAAGAGGAACTATTGAAAAGTTTTTGAATAAGAAAATTTATTTAGAACTTATTGTAAAGGTGGTGCCAAATTGGAATAAACAAAAAGATAAACTTAAAAAAATTGGTTATAACTTTGAATATTGAAATGGAGATATTATGAGAATTATTTTGTTAGTTTTATTTGTAACATTTGTAGGTTATGCAAATCCCTATGAATGGATTGATATTTATCGCAATGGTGGCGTGAAAGCTTTAGAGAAAAAGATTGATGAAACTTTAAAAACCAAAGAATACTGGCAGGAAATTTTAAAGCAAAAAGATACCCGTTTTGGGTATTATGAGAATTTAAAATATTTATTTCTTGCCACTAAAGAAATACCTATATTAAAGCTCTATGAATTTGAAAATAATAAATGGCAAGAAAGATTAAAGGCTAATAGTTTAGTGGGTTCTAAAAAAGGTGATAAGTTAAAGGAAGGGGATTTAGCAACCCCTATTGGAGTTTATACCCTAAATGCTCGCTTAACGAATTTAGACCAATATTATGGACCTCTAGCTCTAACTACTTCTTATCCTAATCTTTATGACAAGCTACAAATGCGAACTGGTTATGGGATTTGGATACACGGAATGCCCTTAGATGGTAATAGAGAAAATTTAAATACAAGAGGATGTATTGCTATTGAAAATGATTTGTTAGTGGATGTGGATAAAATGATAGATTATAGAAAGTCTCTTTTAATCACTTTTGAGAATCAAATCAAAGAAGTCTCTAAAGAGGATTTAGCAACTATCTTAGCGGATTTATTTAGTTGGAGAGAATCTTGGATGAATAATGATGCTGAAGCTTATCTTTCTTTTTATGACGAGGAATTTATACGTTATGATAGACAAAAATATAAAGAATTTGCAGAAACTAAACGGAGAATTTTTAAGAAAAATGAAAGTAAAAGGATAGAGTTTAGCCAAATTAATATTTCCCCTTATCCCAATGATGAAGATAGGAATCTTTTTAGGATTAGTTATCGCCAAGATTATAAAGCGTATTTGGGTGGTCGTTTAAATTATTCCTCTAATGGAGCTAAAGAGCTTTATATTGAGTTAAAAAATGGAAAAATGCAGATTCTAGCAGAACAATA
This sequence comes from Helicobacter apodemus, assembly GCF_003097575.1. Classification (NCBI taxonomy): domain Bacteria; kingdom Pseudomonadati; phylum Campylobacterota; class Epsilonproteobacteria; order Campylobacterales; family Helicobacteraceae; genus Helicobacter; species Helicobacter apodemus. The sequence goes on from NZ_CP021886.1 coordinate 197,374, forward strand.
ATGCTCTAAGGATATAATTTGCCCGCATTAGTGCGATATAGCGATGAGAGATTGTATTTTTTTGTTGATTGCTTAATTCCCCAAGAGTCTTTTCAAACCCTTGAGGGATAAACATAGGATCATACCCAAAGCCATTGCTTCCTTTGGGTGTTGCTATAACCTTTCCATACATAAATCCATGAACACTAAAATCCCCATAAAAACTGCTAATACCAATAGCAGCACAATAATAAGCTTGAGAAGTTTTTGTCGGTAGATTAGCAACTTCTAATAAGAGTTTTTTTAAATTGGCTTTATCGTCTCCACCGCTATATCTTGCACTATAAATTCCCGGAGTCCCTTGCAAAGCTTCTACACAAATTCCGCTATCATCTGAAAGGATAATGTCTTTTTGGGATAAAAGATTTTTTGTTTTTAGGGTTTGAAATATTGCTTTTGATTTAAGTAGAGCATTCTCTTGAAAAGTTGTGCCATTTTCTTGTATTTCAAAAGGTTTCACTAAAGAACTAAAAGCCATAATTTGAAGACTATCTTTATAAAGAGGTGTATAAATTTCTTGGATTTCTTGTAATTTGTTTGGGTTAGAAGTCGCTATAATTAATCGCATTTTATTCCTTGTTTATGGTATTTTAGATAAAATCCTAGCTTTTATTAGTATTTTAACAAAGTTGGTGAATTTTATGGTAAAGCAATCTTTATTAAAGCAGACAATCCCTTTAGGATTAATTATAGGATTCCGTTTTTTTGGATTATTTGTTGTTATGCCCCTTTTAGCCCTTTATACTTTGTCTTTAGAGGGGGTAACCCCAATTTTAATAGGAGTTGTTGTAGGTGGTTATGCGCTTACACAAGTGTTATTTCAAGTTCCATTTGGGATTCTTAGTGATAAAATTGGACGCAAAAGTGTGATTTTTATAGGGCTTTTAATCTTTGCTTGCGGCTCTTTTATTTGTGCAGTTAGTGATGATATTTTTATACTGGTTATAGGGAGATTATTGCAAGGTGCTGGTGCCATTGGAGGTGTTGTTAGTGCGATGATTGCAGATTTGGTAAAAGAGGAGAGTAGGACAAAGGCTATGGCATTAATGGGGGGATTATTTCTTTAAGCTTTAGTGCAGCATTAATCCTGGGACCTCTTTTAGGGGCAGCCTTTGGTGTTAAAACTTTGTTTGGAATTACCTCTATTTTAGCAATATTGGGTATAGCTATTTTAGTGTTGTTTGTGCCAAATGCTCCCAAAATAACCTATAGCTTTAATGCAAATGATTATAAAACTAGCCATATTTTAAAAAATAGAAATCTTCAAATTATGAATCTTACAAATTTTTTGCAAAAAGGTTTTATGACTCTAGCTTTTTTAATTATCCCTATTGCTCTTGTTAAAGCATTTGGTATGTCTAAAGATGAGCTTTATCAAATCTATATCCCTGCTGCTATTTTAGGGTTTTTAGCTATGGGACCAGCGGCTATTTTAGCAGAAAAAAAGGGCAAGTTTAAGAGTGTGCTAATCTTTGGTATTTTGTTATTTGTTTTAGCGTATTTTTTGATGTTGAGTTCTAATAAATGGGTTTTTATTGTAGGGATTTTAATATTTTTTATTGGTTTTTCTATGCACGAACCTATTATGCAAAGTCTTGCTAGTCGTTATTGTAAAGCACACCAAAAAGGAAGTGCTTTGGGGGTTTTTACTTCTTTTGGGTATTTGGGTTCTTTTGTAGGAGCACTTGTTGGGGCACATTTGTATGAATTTTTTGGAATGCTCTCTATTAGCATTTTTGTTGCGATAGTTTCTTTATTGTGGATTTTATCTTTTGTTTTTTTAGCTAACCCAACCTCCCAAAAGATGCTTTATTTACCTTTAAGAGAGGTTAAAGCATTAGAATCTTTAGCTGCACTTAAAGGGGTATTGGAATGGTATGTGAATGAGTGCGAATGTGTAGTTATTATTAAATATGATAAGCATTTAATATTAGAAGAAGAGATTGTGGCATTTATAAAGGCTGCAAATATAAGATAAGTTTTGCTACCATAGCTCTTAGGGTTTGATTGGAAGTAAAGATGAGGGATAAAGATTGGTTGATGTCAGAGTAGGGATTTTAGTTGTGAAATTAAGTTTTACCTTAAAGAGGAATTGTAGGATAAGAGTGTTTTAAGTGAGAAAGTAATGGATAAAATCAAAGAAAATATTGAAATTAGTAAAAAAATCCTGAAAATTACAGGAAGCACTAATGCGAAATTTAATCTTATCAAAGAGGGTGATAAAGTCCTATTGGGGCTTAGTGGGGGGAAAGATTCTATACTTTTAGCGACCCTTTTAGCGAGATTGAAGCAATATGCGCCTTTTGATTTTGCATTTAAAGCTTTGACGGTAGATTATGGTAGGGGTGGTGAATATGAATATATTTTTGAATATTGTGAGAAATTGGGAATCCCTTATGAGCTTTATCGAACAGATATTTATAAAATCTTAGAGGAGAATAAAAGAGAGGGGACTATCTATTGCAGCTTTTGCTCTCGTATGCGTAGAGGAGCTTTGTATTCTAAAGCCATAGAGGGAGGGTTTAACAAAATAGCCTTAGCCCATCATTTAGATGATGCTGCAGAGAGTTTTATGATGAATCTTAGTTATAATGGTGCTTTGCGTTCTATGCCACCTATTTATAAAGCAGAGAATGGCTTATATGTAATAAGACCTTTGATTTTTCTGCGAGAGAGACAGATTATTGATTTTATTGCAAAAAATAATATTTATATCGCCTCTGATTGTAATTGTCCTATTATGTGGCAGAGTGATGATAAAAAGCCTTATGCTAGAGAGAGGACAAAACAAATGCTAAAAGAGATGGAATCCCTTAATCCTGACTTTTTTACTTCTTTGAAAGTTGCTTTAGGGAATGTGCATTTAAAAAGTCTTTTTGATGAGAAGTATTTAGAAAGACAAGATAATTAGTGGGTTCTGAATATTGGAAATGTTTGGGGAATAATATGGATAGAAAAAAAATAGTTTATATAATAATGGATTTTAAAGAAGAAATAAAAAGAGTTACAAATTTTATTTCATTGTTAAGCAAACTTTAGAGAATAAAAACTTTGATAATCTATACTCGAGGGATTTTATTTATAAATTCTAAGATTCTTGCCCTCACTGCTTAAGATTGTTTTTGATAGGATAGGAAAGTATAAGTCTATGGATTTAATAAAGGCTTGTTTCTAGACCTTATGGATTTTTTATAAAAAGCTTTTTTGTTTGTGAAATTTAGGTTTTAATATATGGTTTATATTTATAGATAAGGATTAGGTATAAATATAAAGAAGCCTCAATTAAGATACCTATTTGATAAATAAAGTGAGTCATTTATTGAGAGTGTAAGAGTAATAAAGCGTAAGGATAAAGGCATTTGAATATAGTTATGAAGTTTTTTAGGCTTAAGAATTATCCTACAACTTATAAAAAAGGAGTTAATGGTTTCTTTGCTTTTGTTATTAGAGATTGTTTTGTTTAGCTTAAAAACAAGCAAGCAAACAAGGAACTTTGTTAATAAAGCTAGAATCTTACACTCGTTTGTGAGTTTTTAAGGTTTTTAGGGCTTAAGTCTTTAATACTTTTTAAGATTTTTTGAAATTTAGATTCTTAGTTTTTATTTATTAGGCAGAGTTTAGATGTAAGCATAAAAGGGATTATTATAGTGGTTGGAGGAATTTTTATTTTTATAGATTAATCTAGGGATTGATAGTAATATAAGGATAGTTTATTTTCCTATCAAAATATGGGAGTTTGGTTTGAGGTGTTATGAATTACAAATTCATAACAATATCTCTTGTATCCCGTGCTATCATTAATTCTTCATTAGTGGGGATAACACAAACTTTAACTTTAGAATCAGGAGTAGATACAATCCCTTCTTTACCTACGGTTTCTAAGTTTGCTTTCCCATCAAGCTTAATGCCTAAAAATTGTAAATGGGAGATAATCATTCCACGGATAAATTTCGCATTTTCTCCTACTCCTGCACAAAAGGAAATGGCATCTACGGTAGTTAATGCGGCTGTATAAGAACCAATATATTTTGCAACGCGGTAAGCAAAGGTTGCCCTAGCAAATTTTGCCTTTTCATTACCCGCTTCTTCTGCTGCTAATAAATCCCTAAAATCGCTAGATAGTCCAGAGATACCAAGCACTCCGGATTTTTTATTAAGGATATTCATCATCTCTTTAGTGCTTATATTTTCTTTTTGGCAAATATAATCAACAATAGCAGGATCTAAATCTCCACTTCTTGTTCCCATAATTAGCCCCTCTAGTGGCGTTAATCCCATACTTGTATCAATGCTTTTGCCATTTTCAATCGCACAGATACTAGAGCCATTGCCTAAATGGCAAGTGATGATTCTAGAGTTTTCTAAAGGGATATTTAGAAATTGTGCGGTTCTTTTAGAAACATAGCTATGACTTGTCCCATGAAAGCCATAGCGACGAATTTTATATTTTTCATAATATTCAGAAGGGATACCATACATAAAAGCTTTGGGAGGCATAGTTTGATGAAAAGCGGTATCAAATACTGCTACCATAGGAGTATTTGGCATTAGGTGCTGACAGGCTCTAATCCCAGATAGGTTTGCAGGATTATGCAAAGGTGCTAAATCTATACATTCTTCCATTTGTGTGATAACTTTATCATTAATAAGGGTTGATTTTGTGAAATATTCCCCTCCATGCACGGTTCTATGTCCTACGGCTTTAATTTCATCTAAGGAATTGATAACGCCAATTTGGGGGTCAATTAAAGTGTCTAAAACGATCTTAATGGCAACCTCATGGTCTTTCATATCGACTTTTTTAGAGAGTTTTTCTCCATTGGCTGATTTATAGCTAAACTCTCCCTCACTAATACCTATTCTATCACACATTCCAGAAGCTAAAACAGCCTCTGTATCAGCATTAATAATTTGGTATTTAAGGGAAGAGCTCCCACAATTAATAACTAAAATATCCATTTTTTCTCCTTTATTTTTGTTTGTCGGTAAATTTGTAACTTTTAATATATAGGTTTATCCTTTATTTTGTTGAGCTTGTAGAGCAGTCAGTGCAACAACTGCTACAATATCATCACTACAACAACCTCGAGATAAATCATTAACAGGTGCTGCTAGACCTTGTGTAATAGGTCCATAAGCTTCCGCATTACCTAGTCTTTGGGTGAGTTTGTATCCGATATTTCCAGAATCTAAGTCAGGGAATATTAAAACATTCGCTTCTCCTGCGATTTTGCTATGAGGTGCTTTTGATTTACCAATGCTTGGGACAATAGCAGCATCAAGTTGAAATTCACCATCTAATGCAATTTCTGGTGCTAGAGATTGTGCGATTTTTGTAGCTTCTATGACTTTATCAACATCGGGGTGTTTAGCACTTCCTTTGGTAGAGTGCGAAAGCATTGCTACAATAGGTTCTTTACCAACAAAGGTTTGGAAGTTTTTTGCAGAATCAATAGCGATACAGGCAAGCTCTTGTGCATTTGGGTTTTGCACCAATGCACAATCAGAAAATAAGAGGATACCATCTTCTCCATAATCGCGATTTGGAACTAACATTAAAAAGAAACTTGAAACAATTTTAGAATCTTTTTTTGTCCCTAAAATTTGTAAAGAAGCACGTAAAACATCCGCAGTAGAATTAATAGCTCCTGCAACCATTCCATCTGCTTTTTGTGTTTTAACTAAAGCTACCCCAAAATAAAGTGGATTTTCTAAGAGTAGAACCCTTGCAGATTTTTCACTAAGCCCTTTATGTTTTCGTAATTCTACAAAAAGTTCTACATAACTATCTAATTCGTCGCAGTATTGTGGCTCAATGAAAATTGCATTATCTAATTTTAAATGAGGGGCAGAGTTTTTTATGGTGTCTTTATTGCCAACTAAAATAAGGTTAGCAATTTTTTCTTCTAAAATCTTATGTGCTGCTTCTAGTGTTCTTATATCCGTTGTTTCTGGTAAGACTATGGTTTGCAGATTGCTTTTTGCCTTTTGTTTGATAGTGTTGAGAAAACCCATAACAAATCCTTATTTATATATTTAATTTGGTTGTAATATTGTAAAGTAAAAATTCTAAACATAACTAGCTAATGAGTAAAAAATATGCGATTTTATTTGGAATGTGTAAAATTTTCCCTTAAAACTTTTTGCTAGATTCAACCTTGGGTTAATTATTATGTATAAGATTATGTATAAATTTGTAACAAAATTCCTGCATAAAAGCTAAGTAATTCGTAATAAAAAAATCCCTAACACTTTTTTCACACAATTTTTATAAAGCGATAGAATCCGTTGTAATATTTTATATTATTAATGTTTTATAAGGGTTGATTAAAAGAAAATTCATTAGTAAAATCTGTGTTTTCTAATCTTTCTTCAGTTGATTTTCATTAATATTTCTAAGTAAGCCCAATAGATGTTTCCCTAATTTGTGTCGATGAATATTAGGCTTTCTTAAAATCTTCTCCTAATAAGAGAAAAGTCTATTAACTAGGAAAATTTTTCATTATTTAGAAAATAATGCTTTTTAAAACATCTTTTTTCCTTGTGTTATAAAGAATTGTTGCTTAATTTTTGCAATACTAATTCCTAATAGCACTTAAAAAATTCCCATTTTAGAGAAATAAGTGATAGATTTGAAGTTATCTTTGATGAATAAGATGAGGAATATTCTGTAAAATTTTAGTAAGTGTTACTTATTTTAATAGTTATGAGATATTTTTTGCTACAAAACTTGCTATATCTACAAGTCTCATTGAATACCCCCATTCATTATCATACCACGCTACGACTTTAAGTTGATTCTTATTAACAACTGCTGTGCAATCTGGAATTAAAATCGCACTATAAGGAGAGCCTATAAAATCACTAGAAACACGTTTATCTTCATCGACTAAGATAAGATTTTGCATTGTGGTTTTTGATGCTTTTAAAAAAGTTTCATTAATAATCTCTTTAGTAACTTCTTTTTCTACAATACAGGTTAAATCTACAATACTAACATCAGGAGTTGGTACACGGATAGCAAAGCCATTAAGCTTACCTTGTAGTTCTGGCATAACAAGCCCAATGGCTTTTGCTGCACCTGTTGAGGTTGGAATCATATTTAATCCCGCAGCTCTTGCACGGCGAAGATCTTTGTGTTTAGAATCAAGAAGATTTTGGTCATTAGTGTAACTATGGATAGTAGTCATTAAACCGCTTGTAATAGTAAAGTTTTCGTGTAGAACTTTTGCAATAGGTGCTAGAGCATTTGTCGTGCAGCTTGCATTAGAAATAATGGATTCTTGTTGGTAGGCTGTATGATTTACTCCATATACAAAGGTAGGTGTATCTGTTGCAGGAGCAGAGATAATAACCCTTTGTATCCCTCCATAAAGATGGGCGTTAGCTTTGTGAATATCATTAAAAGCGCCCGTGCATTCTATAACAAGTTTTGCACCATAATTCCCAAAATTTAATGCCTTAATATCTCTTGAGCTAATAATTTGGATATTTTTTTGTTTGCCAATATGGATTTTATCATCAGAGGCTTTTATGACTTCGCTGTTTCTATGCACGGAGTCATATTTGAGTAAATGGATAAGTGTATCAATAGGCATAGTGGTATTGATAGCAACAAGCTCTAAATCTTCTCTTTGTTCTAAAATTTTACAAACACATAAACCAATTCTTCCCGTTCCATTAACTGCTACTCTTAAAGCCATCTATTTCCCCTTATTAAAGCGATTTTCTATACTCATTATGGTAAATAAAATATCCTTTAAAACCAATAAACAAGACAATAAATGAATATTTTCCTTTAAAATGCTTGAAAAAGCCTAAATTTATGTTAGAATACTTGCCTAAAATTTAATTTTCGGAGGTTATTTCGGATGAATAAATCAGAATTTGTAGATTTAGTTAAGAATGTCGGTGAGTATGAGACTAAAAAAGACGCTGAAAAAGCTATTAGTGCTTTCGTAGCTTCTGTTGAAAAGGCTCTTTCAAAAAAAGAGAGTATTGAATTAGTCGGTTTTGGTAAATTTGAAGCAGTTCTCCAAAAAGGTAAAGAAGGCACTGTTCCAGGAACTAATAAAAAATACAAAACAAAAGATAAATTTGTTCCAAAATTTAAAGCTGGAAAAGGTCTTAAAGACGCTGTTGCAGCAGCAAAAAAATAAAAATTCTTCTTTTCCCTTTTTAGGGAATCTTCATTTATAATAATAACGATGTCCTCGTAGCTCAGCTGGATAGAGCACACGATTCCTAATCGTGAGGTCATGCGTTCAAATCGCATCGTGGACACCAAGTTTTATTCTATGGTGTTTTCGATAAAATCTTTGGTTGTTTTTACATTTTTAGTTTCTTTTGCTTAAAGGTTTAATAGTGAGTAAAGTTAGTGTCAGTCTTTTATAGGAGTATTTTAGTTATTTGTAGTGCTTATATTGCTTGGAGTTTTTCTTAAGTGGTATTAGATTTTAAATCTATGGAATGCAGTGTAGTTGTTAAAGGTCTTAGCCAAAGGGAGGTTAAAGCAGATGTAATGATACTTCCTATTGAATTTACCCAAACCCATTTAAATGTTCTTTATCAAAACTTAGATCAAGATTCCAAAAAAAATATGAATTTTTTAAAAAGAATGGTCTTTAAAGGAGAGGATATTAGTCTTTAATCTCTATAAATTATAGATAGATTAGGGAAACTTTATGAGCAAAATAAAAAAGTAACTTATGTTGGAGTAGGTAAGGTATTGTTTTATATTCAAGAAGTAGATTTAGGCAAGAAAACTTTGGGGGGTGTTTTTAAGTTTTGGTAAAGAGGGAATAGTTTAAAAATACAAGAGTATGATTTAGAAATATTTACACTAAGCTTAATGCAATTTAATATCTATGTAAGAGAGGCTGCTATGAAATTTGCTTTTAAAAGCTAATTAGGAAAAATTAAGAAAATCTTTCAAGGGCAATTTGGCATAACTAATCGTGATAAAATGCTCTTTATATTAAAACTAAGGGTGATTTTAACTATTAGATACTATCTTAAGGATTGATTTAATAAGCTTTTAGTAGAAAATTTGTGATAATTATAAAAATTTTTAAGTAGGGTTAAATTTTATGGTTATTAAAGGTGCTATGGTTTGTGATGCTAATGGAGAGCAAAGAGGTGATATTAGGATAAAAGAAGGAAAAATAATTAAGGTAGAGAGGAGCATTCTACCTCAAGCTAATGAAGAAGTTTTAGAGGTTCAAGGTTTGGTGTTAATGCCAAGTGCAATAGATTTAAATGTTCGTGTTCAAGATTCTATTTTTACAAAAGAAAATCTTTTGAAATTATCCGCTAAGGCTTCAGCTGGAGGCATTGGTTTGGCAGTTTTGATGCCAGATTGCAAGCCTCTTTTAAACACAGAGACAGGAATAGAGCTTTTAAATGCTCTAAAGAGTGATTTTAAGGCAAACATTGTAGGTGTTGTAGGCAGTAGAGGAGAAGAATTACAACAGGGTAAATACACTTTAGCTCCTCTATCAATTTTACATAAAAAGGGTGCGGTGGGTATTTATTCTCAATCTAGTGAAGATGGGAATTTATTGCGTAGGGCTTGCGAGTTTGCTTCAATGTTGAATATCCCTATGTTTTTTAATTGCGAAGATTCTTCTTTAAGCGCTAATGGGGTGATGAATGATGGTAAGCTTAGTGCTAGACTTGGACTGCCTTCTATTCCTGCATTAAGTGAAACTAAAGAAGTGGCAATGGTAAGTGAGATTGTTTGCTTTATGCAAGTAAGAGCAATCTTTAATACAATCGCAACAAATAGAAGTATAGAGATTTTGCAAGAAGCTAAAAAACGCAATTCTAGTATTTTTATCCAAACCTCTATCCATCACTTATTATTAACAGAGGATTTGTGTAATAACTATAACACTGCTGCTAAGATAAAACCCCCTTTAAAATCTGAATCCACTAGAATAAAGCTTATTAAAGCTGTGAAAAATTTAGAGATTGATTTAATTACTGCTTTGCAATCAGAAAAGTCCTTAGCACAAAAGGATTTAGCATTTGAAGAAGCTGCTTTTGGCGTGGATATGATTGAATATTTCTTACCGATGTGTTATAGTCTTTTTGTAAAAAGTGAGGGGATGACTTTAAAAGAGATGAGTAAAATTTTATCCCTTAATCCTGCTAGAGCTTTAGGTATGGATTCTCATAAGGGTTTAATTAAAGAAGGGTATGATGCGGATTTATTATTGTTTGATACCAAGCAAACACAAATTATTGATAATCCCAACTCTCCTTTTTGTGATTGGATTTTTAATGGTAAAGTTAAGCAGCTATTTGTAAATGGCAAAGCTGTATAAGGAGTAAAATATGGAAATAAAAATGATAGGAATCTCTGATAAAATTATGGAGTGGTTTATTAACTTTGCCCCTAATTTGGTGAGTGCTAGTTTAATTTTGCTCTTTGGTTATATTTTAGCAAAGCTTCTTTCAAAATATATTGCCAAAGTTTTAAAGAAAATTACAAAAGATGAAACTTTAGGAATCTTTTTTAAAAATGTTATTTTTGTGAGTGTTTTGTTATTGACTATTGTTACGGCTTTAACAAATCTTGGTGTAAAAACAACTTCTATTATCGCAGTTTTAGGGACAGCGGGTTTAGCTATTGCTTTATCTTTAAAAGATTCTTTGACAAATTTAGCTGCGGGTATTTTATTGGTTGTTTTGAGGTTTTTTAGTCGGGGGGATACCATTAGTGTGGGCTCTATTACAGGGAAAGTAGATTCTATTAATCTTTTTGAAACAAGACTTACAACTTTAGATAATCAGATGGTTATTTTGCCTAATTCTTCTATTATCTCTTCTCCTGTTACAAATATTAATGCTAACCAAACAAGGCGTATGGATTTGATTTTTGGGATAGATTATAAGAGTGATATATTACAAGCAAAGCAGGTTTTAGAGGGTATCTTTAAAGAAGATGAGATGGTATTAAATGACCCAGAACCTGTTGTTGGTGTCAATGCACTTAATGCAAGTAGTATTGACTTAGTCGTGCGTTTTTGGGTGAAAAGTGAGGATTATTTTAGGGCTAAGATAATCCTCACCCAAAAAGTTAAGATGGCTTTTGATGAGAAAGGCATTGAAATTCCTTATAATAAACTTGATATTAATATTAATCCTACACAACTTCCTAGTTTTAAAGATGGGCAATAATGAAGTTAATGGGTGCAGATTTTCTTTTAATATGTGATGAAAAATTTGAAATACTTAAAAATGCAGGAATCTTGTTTGATAAGAAGCAGATTTTAGAAATTGGAGAGTATGATAAACTTATAAAAAAATCCCCTCAAAATACACAATATTATAAAGAATGTGTTATAACTCCTGCCCTTTGTAACTTACATATACATTTAGAGTTTAGTCAAAACAAGGGAATTTTAAATTTTGGGAATTTTGGGAATTGGCTAGATAATGTGATTATTCATAGGGAGACCCTTATGGGTGGTGATTTGCAAGAAACTATGCAAAAAGAAATTAAACATTTGTTGCAAAGTGGGGTTGGATTTGTTGGTGCTATAAGTAGCTATGGGTATGATTTAGAGGCTTTAGCTAATAGCCCTTTAAGGGTTTTGTATTTTAATGAAGTTATGGGCTCTAAAGCAGAAATGGTAGATGTTTTATGCCAAAATGCCCTAACGCGTTTAAAGGCATCAAAAGATTTTGCTTCCGAGAAATTCCTTCCTGCATTGGCTATTCATTCCCCTTATTCTGTGCATTCTAAACTTTTTTCTTATATTCTTGCCTTAGCTAAGCAAGAGCATTTACCCCTTAGTATTCATTTTTTAGAATCTTATGAGGAGAGAGAGTGGTTAGAGCATAAAAGGGGTTATTTTAAAGATTTTTTTGAAAAGTTTTTTAATGTGAGAATGCAGCCTTTTTATAGTATTGAGAGTTTTTTAGATTCTCTTAAAGGATTGCAACCTTATTTTGTGCATTGTCTGCAAGCTACAAAAGAGGAGCTACAAAAGATTAAAAACTTAGGGGGATTCTTAATTTCTTGCCCAAAATCTAATCGGTTATTAAATAACACCTTATTGGATTTAAAACTTTGTGAAGAGCTAGGCATAAATCCTATTTTTGCAACCGATGGTAAAAGTTCTAATGATTCTCTCTCTCTTTTAGATGAATTAAGGGTAGCTTTATATGCTTATAAAGAATATGATGTAGAAGAGCTTGCAAAAATACTGCTTTTAGGCGTTACTTATTATGCGGGGAAGAGCTGTAATATGAAGGTAGGGAGTTTGCAAGTGGGCTATAAACCAGATTTTGCAGTGTTTAGGGTAGAAGCAAGAGAACAAATTGCCCTTTCTTTATTGTTACAAGCAAGGACCGCAGAGGCTTTGTATATTGCAGGAGAAGAGATTGATTTAGGGAGTGAAATATGAGCGTATTAAGTATTTTTAGGGAATATGATATTCGGGGTATTTTTGAAAAAGAATTAAATGAAGAAAATGCCATTAAGATTGGTTATTTATTGGGGGTAGAATTACAAAAGCAGGGTGGAAAGAATCTAGGTATTGGCTATGATGCTAGAGTGCATTCTAAACAAATTTTTGATTGGTTTTGTAGTGGAGTAGCTAGAAGTGGTGCTGTCCCTTATGGATTAGGAGAGATTCCAACCCCTGTTGGGTATTTTTCGCTTTTTTGTGATTTTAATGGGTTGGTTTTAGATGGCAATGTGATGATTACAGGTTCGCATAATCCCCCGCAATATAATGGCTTTAAAACAACTTTTTTAAAGAAGCCTTTTTTTGGAGAGGAAATTTATGCCCTAAAGGAGAAGTTTAATGCTCTAAAGCCTTTAGAGTTTATAGCTACAAAACCTAAAGAGTTGAATGTATTAGATAAATATGTAGAATTTTTAGCAAAAGAATTTAAGCATTTAGAGGGCTTTTGTATGCCGCTTTGTATTGATTGTGGAAATGGGATTGCGGGTATTGGGATTAAGAAGATTCTTGATAGATTACAAATTCCTTATGAGGGGCTTTATTTTGAACCTGATGGAAACTTTCCTAATCATCATCCAGACCCAAGCGAAGAAGAAAACTTAAAGGATGTTAAAAAAAGTATTGCTAAAAATGGAGGTATTGGGTTTGCTTTAGATGGTGATGGTGATAGGTTGGCAGTTGTTAGGGGAGAGAGGGTTTATAAAGGTGATGAATTAGCCATTATATTTGCCTATAAGATTCCTAATCCTGTTGTTATTGGGGAAGTGAAATGCTCTTTAAATATGTATGAAAGCATTAATAAGATAGGCAAAGCCATTATGTATAAAACCGGGCATAGTAACTTAAAAGTCAAATTAAAAGAAGCTAATGCTCATATGGCATTTGAAGTAAGTGGGCATATCTTTTTTAATGATAGATATTTTGGGTATGATGATGCTACTTATACGCTTTTGAGAGTTTTAGAGCTTTTAAAAGAGGAGGGGATGGAGTTTGATAGGGTTCTTGCTAGTCTCCCTAAGCTTTATGCAACTGATGAGATAAAAATACCAGCTTCTGATGAGGAGAAATTTCTACTTATGGATAAACTTAAAGAATCACTTAAAAATCCCCCTAAAGACTTTCCTGAAATAATAGATATTGTTACTATTGATGGTATTCGCGTGATTTTTAAAGAAGGGTGGGGGTTAATTCGGGCTAGTAATACTACTCCTATGCTTGTAACGCGTTTTGAAGCAAAAAGTCCTACACTCAAAGAGGTTTATCAACAAAAATTGCTAGAATTATTAGAAATAATTAAAGGATAAGTATGGAGACATTGACTTTAAAATCACCCTTTGATATGCATCTTCATCTACGCGATGGAGAGATGTTGGAAAATATTATAAAATATACCGCACAAAATTTTGCTTCAGCCTTAGTTATGCCAAATTTAGAATTGCCTATTGTAAGTGTGGATTTAGCAGTAGCGTATAAGCAGAGAATTTTAGAAGCTTGTAAGAAGCAAGGGATTGAGGATTTTATGCCCCTTATGAGCCTTTATCTTACCCCCTCCCTTACAGAGGTAGAATTAAGAAAGGCTAAAGAATTAGGGATTTTTATTCTAAAGCTTTATCCAAAAGGTGCTACTACAGGTAGCCAGAGTGGTGTTAAAGAAGTTTTGGATTCTAAGATTTTAGAGATTTTAGAGATTGCTGAGAGCTTGGGTATGGTCTTAAGTATTCACGGGGAGAGTAATGGGTTTGTTATGGAACGAGAGGTAGAGTTTCATCCCGTTTTTGAAGTTTTAGGTAAGAGTTTTCCAAAACTTAGAATTATTTTTGAACATTTAAGCGATTATCGCTCTGTTGCTTTAGTGGAAAAGTATGAGAATCTTTTTGCTACACTCACTTTGCACCATATGTTATTAAGTTTAGATAGTGTGGCTGGAGGTATGCTAAACCCGCATTATTTTTGTAAGCCTATTTTAAAAACTAAAAAAGATCAAGAAGCCCTTTTGCAAGTAGCCCTAAGCGGACATTCAAAATTTTCTTTTGGGAGTGATTCAGCTCCTCATTTAAGAAGCACAAAAGAGCAAAAGGGTGCAGCGGGTATTTTTAGCGCACCTATTTTATTGCCTCTTTTAGTGCAAACTTTTGAATCTAATAGGGCTTTAGAGAAATTAGAAACTTTTATAAGCTATAATGCTAGTAAAATTTATCAATTACCTTTAAGTAAAAAGAATGTTAGGTTGTGTAAAAAACCTATGATAGTCCCGCAGGAGTGCTATGGTGTAGTGCCGATGTTAGCTGGAGAAACTTTAGAGTGGAGTGTTGCGTAAATGCAAAAGATTGCGATTTATCCGGGAACTTTTGATCCAATTACCAATGGGCATTTAGATGTTATTAAGAGAGCTTCTTTATTGTTTGATGGATTAATTATTGCTGTGGCAAAATCAGAGAGTAAGAATCCTTTTTTTAGTATAGAGAAACGTTTTGCTATGGTCAATCTTGCTTTAGAGGGTGTAGAGGTTGGTTGTAAGGTGGAGGTATTAAGCTTTAATAATCTTGTGGCAGATTTTGCTAGGGATCAGGAGGCAAATATTCTCATAAGAGGTCTTAGGGCGGTAAGTGATTTTGAATATGAGTTACAAATGGGCTATGCCAATGCCTCTTTAAATGAAACTTTAGAAACTATTTATCTAATGCCCTCTTTACAAAATGCCTTTATTAGCTCTACGGTTGTTCGCTCTATTTTATTGCATAATGGAGATATTTCTCATTTGGTTCCAAAATCTGTTAGAGATTTTATTAAGGAAGATCAATGTATGTTGCCTTAGAGGGGGTTGATACAAGTGGTAAAAGCACACAAATACAGGCTTTAAAAAATATTTTTAAAGAAGCAGTTTTTACCTTTGAGCCAGGAGCAACAGAGATTGGGGAAAAACTTAGAGAGATTTTATTAGAAGATTCTATTTTTTTAGATAGTAGGGCGGAGATGTTACTTTTCTTGGCCGATAGAGCCGAACTTATTGCTAAGGTTATAAAGCCCAATCTTCATAAGCTTGTTATCTCTGATAGAAGCCTTATTTCTGGTATGGCTTATGCTAAAGACTTTGATTTGAGGGTTTTAAAAACCTTTAACCTTTTTGCTACACAGGGGATTTTACCCAATAAAGTTGTTTTTTTAGAATTACAAGAAGAGGAATTAAAAAAACGTTTAAGCCATAAAAAGAATGATAAGATAGAATTAAGAGGATTAAAGCAGCTCTTAGAATCTCAAAAAAGATTTAAATGTGTTATTCAGGATTTATCTTTGCAAGCTTTGATTTTAGATGGCTCTTTACCAAGAGAGGAAATTACGCAAAAAATTATCACTTTTATCGAGGAATAATGCGGTGTTTGCTCTGTGGCAAATGGTGTTTTAGCTTTCTTTGTTCTCTTTGTCGTGATAGAATTAATATCTTTCCAAAAATGCGTTATCTTCCTTTTAACTTTAGGGTTTATAG
Source organism: Helicobacter apodemus (assembly GCF_003097575.1). Lineage (NCBI taxonomy): Bacteria > Pseudomonadati > Campylobacterota > Epsilonproteobacteria > Campylobacterales > Helicobacteraceae > Helicobacter > Helicobacter apodemus. Next base: position 213,376 of record NZ_CP021886.1, read on the forward strand.
TTTTTATGAATATTCGCATATGCAGTATTTACTACAAGCAAAATATCATCTCATAGGGCATAGAATTTATGAGGTTTTATCCCATAGGGCAGTTGCTTATTTGCAAGATTCTTTAAAAGTTCCTTTTAATACTTATGGAGTGGGTGTTGATGATAAAATAGGTTTGAAAGGATATGCACATAATGCGATTTTTTTAAAACATTTAAAAAAGATAGGGATAAAACCCCTTTTTCATACCCTTATTGCAAGCAATGAAGTCTCTTATGCAGGGAGAGATTTAAAATTTCGTCAAGATAATCCAAGAGATTTTGTTTTATACAGGAATCTTAGGGGCAAGGAGATTATTTTAGTTGATGATATTATTACAACAGGATTGACACTTCAAGAGGCAAAAAGAAGCATAGAGGATGCTGGAGGTAGGGTGCTAATGGCATTTGTTTTAAGTGATGCTAGCACTTAATGGATGAGGGTTTTTTCTAACAAATCTAGCAATTTTATATCATTACCAAAACCTTGTTGGTAAATTACATAATTGGCTAAGACTTTTTTACCATAAGTTCTTGTCTCTTCATAGGGAATCATTTCCATACTATACCAAGGATCAAGGGGATTATTTTTCTTAAAAAGATAGTTTTTCTCTAAAAGCCTACGCGTAAATCCTGGTCCCCCATTATAGGCATAAGAGACAAAGAGGGGATGTTTAAATTCACGCACCAAAGGACGCGTGAAATATTCCGCATAGGGCACATTAATAGCAGGATTAAACATATCAAGGTAGCTAACCTTATCACTCTCTCCTAATTCTTTAGCAATGGCTGTTACATTAAAGGGCATAAGTTGCATAAGCCCTAATGCATAAGAAGTTGAGATAGCCGTGGGGATAAATAGGCTCTCTTGTCTCCCCAATGCGTATAAAAGAGCTTGTTGATCTGGAGAGAAGGCAGAAAAAACTTCTCTATAAGGCATTAAGAAATATTCTGTCTCTTGTTGTTTATTTAGCCAAATATAATGTGCTTTTGTATCGGCATAATTGACTTTTTCTAAAAGCTTAGCCTTATCTTGCGAAGTTTTATAAGAATCTCTAATTCTTTGCCATTCAAAAGGGTTTTGTGTATTCCATTGTGCAAAAGTATTGTTTGTATCTATATCACGAACAATTGTAAATTGAGCTTTAGCATTGGTAAGCTCTAAGCTTGCAAGGGAATAAATATCTAAAGTTTTAGATTGTGCTAGAGTGTCTAAATATTGCGTATCTTGGCTAATAAGATAAGCCCAAAAAATTCCGCGATTTTTATAAAAAGCATATTTTGCCCTTTGTGCAGAATGATTAAAAAACACCAAAGCTTCTTGATTTTTATTGTATTTTGCAGCATTTAATCCCAAATAAAAAGCAGCTTCAGCATCAATATAGGGTAGAATTTCTTGAGGGTTGATAGAAGTTAAGGATTTATTAAATTTTTGCATATTGGGATTTAAAATAGCCTGTCTTAAAACCTTTTGAAAGAGTTGGTTTTGGGCTTTGAGATAATCCTTTAAGATATTTGTAGGTAGGGGTTGATTGAGTTTATTGCGGTAGTTTGGGCTAACATTGAGGTAAAAATCTGCAAAGTTATTAGCATTAGTTTGTATTAGACGATTAAAAGCATTGCTAGAAGCAAGAATCTCTAGGTTTTTAGAGAGAGTAGAATGTGTGGTGGAGAGTTTTTTTGCTAAGTTTAGTAAGCTTTGTTTATCAAGAGATTCTGCTTTTTTGAGTGTAAGTGCATTAGCGATGCATTGGGAATCTTGTTTAAGGAGTGTTTGTAAATTCATTTGTTCACAACGCGTTTTATAGGAGAGTGCTTTATTATCCCCTTTTTTGTAATAAAGTCCAAAGAGTTGTTGGTTTTTTCTATTAGCAAGTTCATAGGCTTCAAAAGCTTCTTGGGGGGTAATATTTTGTTGTAAATAAAGCCAAATATAAAAATCACGAGAGATTCCATTGGGTTGTTGTTTGAGATAATCTAAAGTAATGGTGTTAGCATAAGTAAAGATAAAAAAGAAAGGGCAAAGGATAAAGAGCTTTTTCATTATTATTCCTTTAGAGACTTCTTGCGAGGCTAAAAAGTAATTTGATAAAAAATAAATTAATAAATTGTAAGACTAAAACTACAATAAGTGGAGTTAAATCTATCCCTCCAATAATAGTGGGGATAAGAGAGCGAATTTTTACATAAAGCGGTTCTGTGAGTTTATAAAGAATTTGCACTATGGGGTTATAAGGATCGGGTCTCACCCAAGAAATAAGAGCAGCAATAATAACAATCCAAACATAAATATTTATTATCATACTTAAAATTTGTGCAACTGCTTCAATAAAAGTTCCTAAAATCATCTTATCTCCTTAAAATATCTTGTAAAAAAAATCTTAAAATAGGGAATAAATCACTAAGTTCTGGTCCATTGCTGCAACCGGTTAATAAAAACCTTAGAGGTTTAAAAAATGCTTTGCCTTTAAGATTAGATAGTCGCATAGCTTCCTTTTTAAAATCCTCATAAGAAGTTTGTTGCTGATTACTAGTTTCTAGCATTGCTAAAAGGATATTTTGTAAAACAAGAATCTCTTCTTTAAATTCTGGATTTTCTGTTTTTAAAAGAAGTGATTTTTTCATAAAGATTCTATCAATTTTTTGACGCAATTCATTAAGCGTGCTAGATTCTTGTAAATAAAGCTTTGCTAAAGCCCCAATGCTTAAGTCTTTATAGCCTAAAAGTAGGGCTAAATCTTGTTCGTTACTAAGTTTAAAATGCTCACGATTTAAAAACTTTAATTTGTCTAAATCAAATCTTGCGGGAGCTTTAGCTATTTTAGAAATATCAAACCAAGCAATGGCTTCTTTTAGCGTAAAGATTTCTTGGGGAGTCTTATTTCCTATTAAAATTAAGTAATTAGCAATAGCTTGGGGTAAGAATCCCTCATCAAGTAGCCATTGCACACTTGAAGCATTATCGCGTTTGCTCATTTTTTTGCCTTCATTGTTTAGCAAAATAGGTAAATGTGCAAAGGATATATGCTTAGAGTAATTAAGGTATTGATGGATTAATATTTGTTTAGGCGTATTACTTACATGATCTTCCCCTCGTATAATATAATCTATATCATAGAGCATATCATCTGCAGCACAAGCGAAATTATAAGTTGGGGTTAAATCTTCTTTTAAGATAACAAAGCTATCAATCTCATCCCCTGCAAATTCTATATGTCCTTTAATAATATCTTGAAAATGTAGGGATTTCTTAGGGCTTTTTAGTCGGACAACAGGATTGTTGTTGCTTGCTTTATGCAGTGTAGCCCAGCTATCATCATAGCGAAAAGCTTGGTGTTTAGCTTTAGCTTCCTGCCGTTTTTGTTCTAAAAAATCTTTAGTGCAATAACAATAAAAAGCTTTATTTTGAGCGATTAAATATTCTGCTAATCGCCGATGATGCTCTAAGTTATGACTTTGATAGATAAGGTTGTCCCATTTAACCCCAAAAAGGGTAAGCAAGAACATAATATCTTTATCTTTATCTTTGATATTCCTTGCTGTATCTGTATCTTCAATCCTTAAAAGCAGCTTTTCATTTTTTTGTTGTGCTAAGATATAATTAAAAATGGCTACGCGTAAATTCCCTATATGCATATCACCCGTTGGGCTTGGTGCAAATCGAAGCATAGAATACCTTTTAGTATAAGCTTTATATTTCTTTAATATCTTGGGGATTCTACCATAAAGAAAATTACAAATTATTTTAGTTCGGGGAAAATTAGATTTTATGGATTCTTTTAAAGGAGGTATTTATTTTTTTAAAATGTAATGTTAAAATTCTAACGATAAACTTAAATAGGTCTTATAAAGAATTTATAGTAGGGAAGTAATGTATAGAATCTTATTAGTAGAAGATGATTTGGAAATGCAAAGATTGCTTATAGAATATCTTAAGCAAAGTGGTATGGAAGTAGTCGCTACAGATAATCCTAATAGAGCTTTAGAGATGCTAGAGAATAAAGAGAAATTTCATTTAGCGGTGTTAGATATTATGCTGCCCCAAATGGATGGTTTAGAGCTTTGTAAAAAAATACGCAAAATTAATGATTTGCCTATTATTATGTCCTCTGCTAGAGGGGATATTAGCAGTAAGGTTTTAGGCTTTGAATGTGGAGCTGATGATTATTTGGCAAAGTCTTATGAACCTTTAGAATTGATTGTGCGAATCAATGCACTTTTAAAACGTTATTCTACAAATGCTGTGATTATTTATAAGGATTTAGAGTTAGATACAATTAAGCATAAAGTGAGTTTGCAAGGTTATTTATTAGATTTAACTCCAGCAGAATTTGAAATTTTAAGTCTTTTGCTTACACATAAGGGGAAGCCTTATTCTAGAGAATCTTTAGCACAAGCTATTTCAAGCATTGATAGTAACTCTTCTTTACGGAGTATTGATACCCATATTAGAAACTTACGATTAAAACTAGGGGATGATGCTAAAGCTCCAAAATATATCCAATCTGTTTGGGGGATTGGGTATAAATTCTGTGAGTGAAAATGCAAGCAACTTCTAAATTCATACCTTCTTTATTTGTGCAAATTTATAGTTTATTTTGCATTTCTATGATTTTAAACGCTATGATTGCTTATTATTCTAGTTTAGCAAGTTTAAAGCAAAATGAGGAAAGCATTATTTCTCAAGTTGCCTTTTTAGCCCAGCAATCAATGATTGAATTTATTAATGGCAATACAACACTTGTAGAATCCTTTGTGAAATATTATGGGTTTTCAAGAATAGAAAATATGGAAGCTGATGCACATATTGTTTATGGTTATGGTAATAATTTAACTTTAATCAAGATTTTTAGATACCAAAAAAATTATGGTTTTATGTTGGAATATTCAGGGAATACCTATATCGCACAGAAAAATTTTTCTAAAGAATTTATTGGCAGTGATGCGAATTTATGGATATTGTTAGATTTTTTCGTTTTGGTTTTAACTTTTGCGATAATTTTAGCTATTTTACATCCTATGAAGATTTTGCGATTCTCTTTAGAGGAATTTACAAAAGGGAATTATAATATTAAAGTCCCCATTCCCAAAGAACCACAATTAGGACTCTTAGCAAAAAGCTTTAATACTATGACTATAAAGATTTCAAAGCTTATTATTACAAGGGAATTTGTTTTGCGTAATATTGGGCACGAGTTAAAAACACCGCTATCCAAAGCAAAATTAGCCCTAGAATTAATGCCACAAAATCCGCAAAAATCCATTGTTATTAAGTGTATTAGGAATCTTGATACGCTTGTTAGCCAAATACTCACTTTTGAGAAGGTTCAAGAGGGAGAGAATTTATTAGATAAAAAAGATTTTTTTGTAGAAACTTTAATCTTGAGAGTCTTAGAAACTTCATTTTTGCAAGAAGAAGATTTGGATTTAGAAATCTCTACAAACTTTAAAATTTATGGAGATTTAGATTTTTTAGCCATTGCTTTGAAAAATCTTGTTGAAAACGCGAAAAAATATAAAAGTGGCGGTAAGATTAGGGTTATTGCTAAAGAGAGTGAGAGAGGATTTATTCTAGCAGTTAGTAATCAAGGGCAGAGATTGCAAAGGGATATACAAGAGTATTTTGAACCTTTTTATAGGGATAAAAAGCACGAATTAATAGCAGGTTATGGACTTGGGCTTAGTATTGTTAGTAGGATTTTAGAATTGCATAATATGCAATTTATGTATGAATACCAAGAAAATCAACATATTTTTTATTTTTTAATGCCGAAGTTAAGCTAATGAAAGAATATATAGGGATAGATTTGGGGAGCAATTCTTTGCGGTGTGTGCGGATGAATAAAGATTTTGAGGTATTAGGGGAATATGAGGAGACTATACGCACTGCAGAGGGTTTAGAAAAGAATAAAGTCATAGGGGAAGCAGCGTTAGGGCGGATTATTAAAGCCCTAAAAAAGGCTAAGGAGGTTTTAAATATTACTCCAAATGATGAGGTCATAGCCCTTAGCACGCAAGCATTAAGGGAGGCTAAAAATAGAGATTTTATTTTACGCTCTATTAAAGAAGCGACTGCGATTAGCTTTCAGGTTATTTCTGGGGAGGAGGAATCTTTTATTACTTCTTTAGCACCACAAAGAGCGGTTTTAGCATTATCGCAAAAATCTTTGAAATACCAACAAGAATGTTTTTTACTTATTGATATGGGTGGGGCAAGCAGTGAATTTATTTTTTGCACCCCACAGGGAATCTTTGCTAAGAGTTTTGCTGTTGGGATTGTAAGTGTTAAAGAGCGGTATGGGAGCATAGAAAATCTTTTAGCTCATAAAGAGGAGATTATAAGCCCTATTAGGGATTTTATGCAACAAAACGCTAAAGAGGGCAGAGTGGCTAAATTTTTAGTGGCTAATAGCGGGACACCTACAAGTGTGTGTGCGATGAAGCTTGGGTTAAAGGTTTATGATAGTAAAAAGATTTTTGGGATGGAACTTCAAAGGAGTGATTTTGAGGAGCAATTACAGAAGTTTTTGTTGCTTTGCCAAGAGGAGAGGGAAACTTTGTGGGGAATTTTTAAGGCTGATGTTGTGCCTTTTGGGATTTTGTTATTCTTATCTTTTATGGAAGTTTTAGGGTCTAAGGAAGTCTTAGTAATAGATGAGGGTTTAAGGGAAGGTGCTGTGATGGCTAGAGTATATGGTAAGATTTAATCCACCCCTTAAGTAGTGGAATCTTGTTTTAAATCTTGATATTTTGCAGGAAGTTTCATCCAAGTTTTAGCGGATTTTTTAGTAATTTCTAAGGTGGCGTCCATTCCTCCTGCAAGTGAGAAAAGCCAAAATTTATGTGCATAGAGCCAATCAATTTGTTTAACTTGCCTATCAATAGCAGTTCTCATTGGACGCGTAGCGATTTTTGCAAATTCTAATTCTTGATGCACAATGTAAGATTGCACCGCATCAGAAAATATTTTAATAAATTTATCCTCTAAAAAGAGATTTTTTATATCATCAATTTCTTCTAATAACTTATCCATTTTTTTAAAATTGATTTTTTCTAATTCATTTTTTTTATTTAATTGCTCTAATTCTTCTGTCATTTGCACCACTTTTAAAAAGATCTTTTCAACAACTTTTTTCTTTTTATAGCCATAATCTAAAAAATCTTTAATTTTAGCTTTAATAAGTTTCTCGTTAGCTTTGATCTGTTCTTTTGTTGGGGGTTTTAAAGAAATTCTTTTTTTCTTATTTTTAGGAAGTAGTTCTAAGGCTTCTTTAAAGGGCGTTTCTTTAGTTCCTTGGATTCTAGCTCCACCTTCTGTTGCGTTGATAATCTCTAATTCATAGGGGGTTTCTGCAATATCTTTTTCAAAAAAGTTTAAAAACATTTTCCACACAGGAGTGGTTTCTACATATCCATCTCCTCCATAAGCTGGAATAAGGAGTTTTTCTGAAATATTTTCTTTTTGTTGGTACTGCTCCTCTTTTTCACCAAAGAGAGAGTTTTTGGAATGTGTTTTGCCCTCGGGTGAAAACGATAAATCTTGCCCTATAAAGATACATCGTTCAAATCGTGCTAATACAACAATTTCATAAGCCATATTTGCCGCACTCATACCAATCCCTGCATAACCATATTCTTTTAAATCAAAGAAACGGGTATAACCAAAGGGACGCATACTATAAGTTTTGATTCCTTGTGTAATGGCATTGGTAGTGGCACTATCAACGATACTTGTAATGGCAAAAATAATATCTTTTTGGGATTGTGGTGGTGTTTTACGATAAAAATCCGCAGTTAGTTCTACTCTTTCTAGGGTTGTTACAACATCGGGTTTAATGCCATATTTGGTTAAAATCGGATAAGAGGCATCCACACTTATAATAGTGATATAAGGGGCATATTCTTTTAAAAGGGGTAATTGTTTATGGAGTGATGGTCCTGTTGAAACAATTATTGCGGTATTAGTATTTTTGATATTATCAAGTAGCTCTCTAAAAGAGGGTGTGGTAATAAGTTCTGGAAGATTTAAAATATGGTGGTTTAATCCAATAAGTGCATCTGTTGAATCATTCCCTACAGAAATCACATGATGTTCAAAACTTCTTGTGATAATAGCGTTAATATCAAGGCATTCTTGAGAATATCTGCCATAATAGCTATTAAAAATATGTAAGTTATAAATCTTAGAATAAATCCATTGCCCATCTTTTACTAGATATTGGTCTAAAACTCCAAAATTGCTTGTTTTTGTCCAAAAAATCATTAATTTTTCACTTAAGATTTCTTCTTCAAAATCTGCAAAATTTAGTGCGATATAAAGGATTTCTAATTCCGGTTCAAAAATAAAAATTTTTTGGATATTTTTCTCGTGGAGTAAAAGTTTAAAAAAGATTCCATTTCCAATACCAAAAAAATACAAAAAAGGATAAAGTTTAAAGGGTTCAAACTCTTGTATTTTTTCTTGTGTTTCTACCAAAGGTTCTTTATGAAAAAGAGCAATTTTATTTTCTTTATCATAAATATTAATATTAAGGGGGTCTTTACCGATATAAACCTCATATTTTTTATTGGGTTCTAAGATTTCAAGCTGGGCTGCTAGGAGTGGATTTTTTTGATAAAGAGCTTTAAGGTTTTTTTCAAATCTTGGGTTGAGATATTTAGTCATAGGAATCCTTGGGTAGGGTGTCTAAGCTCAAAAGAGCTTAGGAGTTATTGTAAGAGTCTAAGAACATTTTGTTGTACTTGGTTAGCCTGTGCCATCGCGAAATTTCCTGATTGTGCTAGGATATTTGTTTTTGAGAAATTCGATGATTCTTCTGCAAAGTCTGTATCACGGATTTGAGATTCTGCTGCTTTAACATTAACTTGCGTTACGGTGATGTTATTAATAGTTACGACAAGTTGTTGTTGTACTGAACCTAAATCCGCACGAATTTTGTCTAAATGTTCTTGTGCAGATTGTGCCATATCCATAACCGCCATTGCTCCTATTAAGCTTGTAACTCCTGCTCCAATCCCATTAGCATTGACTACTCCCATAGAAGTATTAGCATTAGCTCCAATAGCCGAAGCGACATTGGCATTAAATTCCCCATTAACGCTTCTTAGATTAACTGTATATTGGGCTAATCCTGAATTTTGTTGAATATTTGCTGCACCAGAGTGAAGACCTACTTGGGAGAAATTTGTTCCAGAGACTAGAATATCTCTAGCGTTTAAACGAATAAGCGTTAAACGACCAACGATAGCGTGAGTTGTCCCTGAAATACCGGCAAATGAGCCTCCACCAATGATGGAAGAACCACTTGTTGCTCGCATAGAAATGGCTCTACCATCTCTACTTGTAAGTTGTAAAGCTCCAGAGATGCTTAAAGAGGCTTGAACGCCTGTTCTTTCTTTTTGGGCGTTAATGGCATTAATTAACCTTCCGTCATTATCATTTTTTTGAACATCATTAATATCCCCAATAGCAACTCCATTAATCACTAATCCTCTAATAGTCCCTGAACCAATAGCTTGTGCTCCTTGTCCTATAACTTTATGGGAAGCCCTAACGCCTAAAACATCCGAGTTTTTATTGATAGCTTCTGCTAAAGCCCCAATACCTGTTCCAGCACTTGTCGAAATCTTTATAGATTCTATAGAGTAATTATTAGTTCCATCAGTATTGAGGAATTTTAATGTAACTTCATTAAGGCTACCCGCACCCGCACTTACAGACATTTCCGCTGCTGTTTCATAGCGAACATGCCCTATTTTGTGGGATTGTGTTGGTTGAATAGAAGCTTTGACGGTTGTATTAGAATACGCCCCAATTTGGAATTCTTTATTAGTAAAAGCACCAGAGAGCATTTGCTGACCATTGAAGCTTGTAGTATTTGCGATATTGTCTAATTCTTCTAACAGACGTAAAATATCACTTTGAAGAGCGTTTCTTGTAGTGGTGGTTTGACCATCTTGAGCTGCTTGTGTAGCTTTGGCTTTAATGGTATCTAGAATCTTGATTTGCTCATCCATAGCCTTATCGGCAGTTTGAATCATACCAATGGCATCATTAGCATTTCTTGTTGCCTGTCCTAATGCTGATGCTTGAGAACGTAAGCTATCAGCAATTGCCATACCTGAAGCATCATCGGCTGCTTTATTGATTCTTAAACCGGTGCTTAATTTTTCAAGTGCTTCTGACATATTTCTGTTATTAACAATACCAGATGTATGTGCATTGAGTGCATTAACATTTGTATTTATCCTAAAACTCATTGTGCATCCTTTGCAAAAATATTTTTCAAAGGCATAATAAGCAATAGCCATTCCATTTTTTATTTTATTTCTATTTTTAGGCTATTGGCGGGATAATTATGAGAATTGACAAGAAGAAGTTTTAAGAAATTAAGAATTAAAGGAAGCATTATTAAAGTTTTGTTACAATATCGCAATTTTTACTAAAAATACAAAAATGGCAAGATTATCAATGCAAACACAAGAAATTCTCACTCGCTTAGAGGTAGCAACGAACAAACAAGAGTTAAAAGAAGTCTCAATGCTTATTCGTGCATTTGGGCAAGAATGGCAAAAAACATTAGATGTGGCAAAAAAAACGGAAATTATTACTCTTTTGCGGAATAAAGCTTTAGAAATAGTTTTATTAAAAGGTGATGTTTTAGAGAGAGATTTATTATGGGCTTATGGAATCTTTGATGAGGCTCTAAGGGATGAGAGATTTGATAAATATATACAAATGTGTATCCCTTATATAAGGGATACGAGCTTATCAGATTATGAGCGGCTTTTATTTATAGATTTTTTAAGTGTTGCTTATTTACTTAATGGACAAAGGGAGAAAGCCATAGAGAGCTTTTTTTCTAATATTATTTATTTAAGTATTCGTGAAAACTATATGATAGAACTAGACCCTTTTGTTACAAGCTTTTTATTTTATTATGAAGTTCCCATTGATTGGATTTTAAAATTACAAAGAGAAGCCTTAGAAGGGGAGTATTATTGGAGTTTAGATGATTTGCATAAAAAAAGTGTGTTTTTATGGAGTATGCATTGTTTTTGGAATGTGAAACATTATTTAAATAATCTTAAATGGATAGATAATTATCCTTGCTGGTTAGGAACTTTAAAAAAGTTTTTAGAGATGGGGAATCTTGATTTAGCGATGTATATGGAGTTTTATATTTACCATAAATTTGGAAATTCCGCACAAAATCAAGAAGATTGGCAACAATATAATGATGAGGTTATAAAACTTATTGAACCTTATTTTGTAGAATATGGTAAAACTTTGCCACAATGTAAAGAAAAAATCGATAATAGCAAGGGCAGAAAGATTCGCATTGGGATCTTAAAAGATAGAATTGTAGAAAATTCTCCTTATAAGGTGGAATATTCTTTATGTAAGGCATTAATGCAAGATGAAGCTTTTAGGAAAAAATATGAGATCGTTATTTTTTCTATGTCTTATATCCAAAAAAGCCAAGATTCTTTATCCATTATGCAAAGTTTTTGTGAAATAGGTATCCCTGTAATCTCCCCTGCTTTTAAGCTTATTAGCGAATATACTTATTATTACTCCCATTTGCAAAGGGCTATGCTTTTAAGACAAGCTATTCTTGATGAGGGGATTGATATTTTAATCTCTACGGTGGGTATGGACGCTAGTGATTTTGTATTTGCTACTAGAAGTGCGCCTAAGCAAATTTTTTGGAGTCATGGTAATGGTAGATATGATATAGTAGGTATTGATGAGAGAATGACCCATTGTGCTTTAGATGGAACCTATAAATTTGATTTAATTGCTGTGCCTATGGATAGAGACAAGTTTTATAATCCTCCACGAACCAAAGAGGCAATAGATGCAGAAAAAGCTAAATATCCTATTGCAAGAGATACCATAGTGCTTGGAGTTATTGGAAGGCTTGTAAAGGTCGATAGCGATAGATATCTGCAATGTATCGCTGAAGTGATGAAGGAGCATTCTAATACTATTTTTATTGCAGCAGGCACAGGGAATATCCCAGTAATGAGGGAGAAAGTAGAAAAACTAGGTATTAGTGAGAGATTTTTTATGCCCGGCTTTGTAGATCCGCATATTTATGGGCATATTATTGATATATTTTGTGATACTTTTCCATTAGCACAAGGAGAGAGTTTAAGTGAGTTTATGACAAAAGGAAAGGCGTGGATATGCCTTGATTTAAGAGGATATTATGATAAATTTCAAGAGCAAAAATATCCTCAAGAGCTTGTAGATTTAAAATATTCTACTAAAGTTTTAACTTATATTAAAAATGTGGATGCAATAGATGAGAATTTAAAAAATTTCAGGGAATTATTGGATTTAGATGATATGGTATTACTTTACCATAAGAAAAATCGATCAGTATTATCAAAACTCCCAAAGTTAAAATGTGAAATTTTAGAGGTTGAAGATGATTGCAATGTTGAAATTTTAACGGATATAACTTTAGAAGTTAAGGAAAAGTCTCTTGATCTTGTTGGGAGTGTGTGGGTATTCGTCAAAAAACCTATTTTTAGGCTCTTACCTTATTATAAAGATAGTGAAATTTATAATGATCTTTATGCGGTATTTCTTCCTAAATATCCTGATATTTTTGAAGAAGATGGCGGTAATAGTGCAGGCGTATTTCGTCAAACTTTTGCTTATACTCCCCACCAATATATAGAGTTTTTATCCTCATTGATTGATAATTCTAAACTTAGGAATAAGATTGCAAAAGCTATTGCTATAGAGTTACAAGAACTGCATAGGGTTCAGCAAATACTTAGTGCTAAAGATTTTCAGAATATTTTAAAATGAGACAAAAATATTTTCTTTTTTATTGAGAGTTATGGGTAGAGTTTAGAATATCCATAAAAGGTAGGGGATTTGTTTAGCAAATCCCTGGTGTTATTGGATTACTCCACAAGCTATTCTTGCTCCACCACCACCAAGTTTAGCTGGGTAGTCATGATGGTTATCTCCCCCAACATGCACCATTAAAGCATGATTTTTTAATTCTTCGAGTGTCTTGATTTTTGGCGATAAAACAGGATTGGTTGCTTTACCATCTTTATCAACATAGAGTGCTGGTAAGTCTCCTTTGTGTCCTTTGTCGTCCCAAGGAAACGAATGCTCTCCTGTTTTTTTAGGGTCCCAATGCCCTCCTGCTTTCAAGCCTAAGCCTTTTTCTGTTGCTCCGCAATCTGGTTTTTCATGTACATGGAAACCATGCAAACCAGGTTCTAAATTTGTTAGATTTGGATAGAATGCGACACCATATTTTGTTTGCACAGCTACAACTTCGCCTATTGGTGTACTTCCACTTTTATTGAGCATATCTAATTTGATAGTAATATGTTTAGAATCTTTTGGATTAAACATTTCTGTATTTTCTGCAAAGAGTAAAGTTGTTGCTGCCAAAGAGATAAAAATCATTTTTTTCATTAATAAATTCCTTATAGTCATATAATTTTAAGTCCGAGATTCTACAGAAAAATATATTAATTATTTCTGAAAATCTTGTTTTATTTCCTCTATTGAAATTTAAGATGATACATTTAGTAATATGTTAAAATATACAATAATAAATAAAGTTATTAATTTTAGCTATAGCTAAGGGGTTAATTTAGAGACTAGTTGAGACTTACTTTTTGTAATTATATGGTATAATTAAAACGCTTGAAGTAAAATTATTATGAACTGTAGAGAGTATTTATTTAATATTTTTAACAGATATTAGGTGAGATATGATTCAATCTTTTCCTTCTCGTATTGTTTTAGAGCTTACCCCGCTTTGTAATCTTGCTTGTTTTATGTGTCCTAGACATTATATAGGCGATAAAGATGGATTTATGGAGGAAGGTCTTTTTAAAAAATTGATTGATGAAGTTGTTGTAGAGAACCCAAAAGCAACTATTCTTCCTTTTTGGAGGGGGGAGAGCTGTTTGCATAAGAAGTTTTCTATACTCTTACAATATGCTATAGACAAGGGTTTAAAGATACATTTATCTACCAATGGGCATTTTATGAGTAAGGAAAATTGTAAAATATTTTATCAATGTGAATTTATAACTTTTAGTATTCATACAGACATTGGATATAAAAATGCTTTGTTTCTAATAGAGAATAAGCCTAAAAATTGTCAAACGACTTTTCAAATCTCTTTTGTGGATACTGAAAAGACAACCAATAAATATCTTGATGAATGTGCTAATAGCTCAATTTTACTCGGTTTTGATAGTATTAGATTGTATAAGCAGCATACTATTGATGGAGAGTTTGGAAAAACTCAAAAAGAGAGAGGCAAAAAGCGTCATTTTTGCCCAAAATTAGTGCATACTTTCGTTGTAAGTAGTGATGGGTATTTTAGTCGTTGTAATCATATTTGGGAAACTTGTAGAGAAATTAATTTGAATGAGTCTAGTATTAAAGAAGTGTGGCATAGTGAAGTTATGAAAAAAATACGAGAGGAATACCCAGATTCAAAATGCTTTCCTTGTGATCAGTGGAGTGGGCATACTTGTGGTGAGGTGTGGAATAAGAAAAATGGGCAAATAGTGCATAAAGTTTTTAATTAATAAAATTAATACATAAAGTAGATTGATGATTAGTGTTTTGTATTTTTTTATGAATAATATAGTGATTCTCTTTCATTCCAAGTTATTGTATATCAAGAAAAAATTCTTGAGCTTTTTGTTGCACTATTGAGGATATTTATGTATGGATATACAGACCATAATTGTATCTTAAATGAGTGGATGCAGAGACTAGTTTCTAGCAATCTACTGATGGAGTGTGGTTCTATTGCTACGAGTATTTTTAAAATTTTGTATTTTCTTAAAATCCTGTGTCGTATTACAGGATTAAATTGCTATAACAATAGGTATTGTGGGTATGTAATAAATGGAGTTTTTGTGAGTAATCAATGGATATTAGTTGATTTTGATAGAAAGATTTTTGTAGTGGATTTACAAAATCAATATTTCTCTTTAAAAGATATTATTTTAAATGGTGGATTTTCTTCAAGTGAGCTTAAGTCTATATGTATAGGTAGTATTTCAAGTATCGGTATGGCTTATCATATTATACAAAAGAGTTATTTGCAAAATAATGGTTTTTTCGCAGGATTTTATAGTTTAGAGTTTTCTAAAAACTTAAAGGATTGGTATAGTGAGTATAATGTGTTTATGAATTTAGAGAATCCTATCTATGAAATGTTTGTGTGATGATGTGCAAAATCCTTTTAAGAATCGTTATATTGAAGAAAGATGAGAGATAAAAGTCTTACTGTTAAAGATTTTAAAAAAAAGGAATTTTAATAAAATTTTATGGAGAAAAAATGAAGATCCCTATTAGTAAGCCTTACTTTGATGATGAAGAAGAGAAAATAATAATAAAACCTTTGCAAAGCGGTTGGGTTGTGCAAGGTCCTTTTGTGAAAGAATTTGAAGAAAAATTTTCTGCCCATACAAAAATACCTTATACAGTTGCTTCTAGTAATTGTACTACGGCTTTGCATTTGGGATTGATAGCATTGGGAATTAAAAGGGGCGATAAGGTAATAGTCCCTTCTTTTACTTATGTAGCTTCTGCAAATGCTATCGAATATGTTGGGGCTACTCCAATTTTTTGTGATATTGATTTAAGAAGTTTTAATTTGGATATTCAAAAGCTTGAAGATATTGTTGTTAATAACACTGATATCAAGGCTATAATGCCTGTGCATCTTTTTGGATTATGTGCAAATATGCCTAAAATTATGGAGCTAGCTAAGGAATACAAGCTAAAAGTTATTGAAGATTGCGCCTGTGGCTTTGATTCTTGGATTGGGACGAAACATAGCGGAAGTTTTGGTGATTGTGGTTGTTTTAGCTTTCATCCTAGAAAAGCAATTAGCACAGGTGAAGGAGGAATGCTAGTTACTGGTATTCAAACTCTTGCAGAAAAAGCAAGATGTTTAAGAGATCATGGAGCAAGTAAATCAGACTTAGAGCGACATCTCCAAGAAGGTGGTTCTTTACTTCCTAATTTTAATATCTTAGGTTACAATTATAGGCTTACTGATATGCAGGGGGCTTTGGGTGTAGCACAAATGAATAAGGCACAAAAGATTATGCAAGCTAGAAGAAAAATCGCACAATGGTATAATGAAGCTTTAGCCGATTTTCCTTTATTGCTTTTGCCGCAAACGCCAGAAAATTTTAAACACAGCTATCAAAGTTATGTAGTTCTTTTTTCCCCTTCTTATGAGGGATTAACCTTAGAAATGATTGCTAAATATAATAAAAAAAGAAATATTTTTATGCAAAAATTAGAATCTTTAGGGATTTCTACAAGACAAGGCACACACGCAGTGCATACCTTAAAATATTATTGTGATAAATATTATTTTAAAGAGGATGACTACTTGACTTCTTTAGCGGCTGATAGGCTCTCTATATCTTTACCATTGTATCCACAAATGAGTGAGAGTGAGTTTGATTATTTAATAAATTCATTCAAAAAGGTATTTGGTTAATGTGTGGCGTTGTTGGAGTAGTTTCTTTAAAGCACAAAACTATTAAAACCAATAATCTTGTAAAAATGGTTAATTTACTTAAGCACAGAGGTCCAGATGATGCAGGTTATTTATTTTTTCATACAGGATTGCATCATAGTTCGAAAATTTCTTTTTATCAGGCTTTTAGTGATGAGAAGTTCAAAACTCTTTCTCCTCTTTTGCCTCCTATTCAGGAAGCTATGAGTGTTAAAGAGATTAATGCTCACGATTGGGATATTTTTCTTGGGCATCGTAGATTATCTATTATTGATACGACTCCTGCAGGGCATCAGCCAATGAGTGATTTGTCTAAAAATCTTTGGGTGAGTTATAATGGAGAAATTTATAATTTTAAAGAAATTCGCACAGAGTTAGAGCAATTGGGTTACCAATTTTATACGCAAAGTGATACAGAAGTTATTATTTATGCCTATGCCAAATGGGGGATTGAGTGTATTAATAAGTTTAATGGAATGTTTGCTTTAGCACTTTATGATAATTTTGCTAAGAAGTTTTTTTTAATACGCGATAGGTATGGAATTAAGCCTCTTTATTATCAATTAGATAATGAAAACAATTTAATCTTTGCTAGTGAGAGTAAGGCTATTTTAGCTTATTGTGAGAGTAATCCACAAGTAGATTGTGAGGCACTTTTGGAATATTTTACTTTTCAAAATATTTTTACTAATAAAACTTTTTTTACGGATATTAAATTACTTGAAGCAGGACATTATTTAGAGATTGATTTGCGATCAAAAACTTTGATAAAAAAGTGTTATTGGGATTTTTGTTTTGAGAGTTGTTGGAATTTAAAGGATGAGAGAGAGTATATTGTTGAGCTAGAGCGACTATTTATTTCAGCTATTAAAAGGCAGTTACAAGCTGATGTCTTAGTTGGGGGTTATTTAAGTGGAGGTATTGATAGCAGTAGTATTTGTGGAGTTGCTTCAAGGTTTTTACCTTATTTAAATACTTTTTCTATTGGTTTTGATTTAACTTCTGCAAGAGGGATAGAACTTGGGTTTGATGAAAGGGAGATTAGCGAATACCTTTCTTACTTGTTTAAAACAGAGCATTATGAGATGGTATTAAAAAGTGGTGATATGGAGAGATGTTTAAGGGATTTTACTTATCATTTAGAAGAGCCTAGAGTTGGGCAGAGTTATCCAAATTTCTATGCAGCGAAATTAGCGAGTAAGTTTGTGGGTGTTGTGCTATCTGGTTGTGGTGGAGATGAGTTATTTGGGGGATATCCTTGGAGATATTATAGAGGGATAAAGAATAAAGATTTTAAACATTATGTTGAGGAATATTATCTTTTTTGGCAAAGACTTGTTCCTAATAGTCAATTAAAAAAACTTTTTGCTCCTATTGCTAATAAAGTTAATAGTGTATGGACAAGAGATATTTTTGAAAATATCTTAAAAGGAGCAAATGTTAATCCCTCTTGCGAAGAAGAGTATATTAATAATTCCTTATATTTTGAATCAAAGACTTTTTTGCACGGGCTTTTAATGGTGGAAGATAAACTCTCTATGGCACATTCTTTAGAGGTTAGAGTTCCATTTTTAGATAATGATTTGGTGGATTTTGCACAAAAGATTCCTTTATCGTTGAAATTGTCAAATTTTGAGGATGTAAAGAAGATAGATGAAAATAATTTAATGCAAAAAAGACAAAATCGCTTTTTGCAAACTAAAAATAATAAAATGATTTTTAGAAAAATGGCTAGTGCGTTTATACCAAAAGAAGTTGTAGAAGGGGCAAAAAAAGGCTTCTCTAGCCCAGATGGAAGTTGGTTTAGCGGAGAGAGTATAGATTTTGTTAAACAGAAGTTATTTTGTAAGGATTCTTTAATATTCCATTATTTAGATTATAAAACTTGTTATAATTTAATTAATGACCATTTAGAAGGAAAGCAGAATTATCGTTTGCTTATTTGGTCTTTATTGAATTTTAATGAATGGTGTCAAATTCATTTAGGAGAATATAATGCTTGAGGATATTTTTAGGGACAAGGTAGTTTTTAATGGGAACTTTGTTAATTTGCTTGATGAGATTAAAGAATATAATCAATTGCAAACTGCAGATGTTTTTAGTGAAAAGTGGGTAACTTACAATAAGGATGTGAAAGAAAAGGAGCAGCAAGCCTTATGGGATTTTCAAAAGCAATGGTATCTAAAGCTTTATGGATTTAAGGATGAGCAAGATTTAGCATCTTTTTTGCAACAACAATCTATAGTTTTTGATGCCGGTTGTGGATTGGGTTATCTTTGTGAATGGTTTGCATCTTTAGCACCACAAACGCTTATTGTTGGAATGGATATTTCTGATGCCATTAGTGTCGCAGCACAGAAATATAAAAGCATTCCTAATATTTATTTTATCAAAGGGGATATTGCTAATACACCTTTTAAAGACGGGGTGATTGATTATGTAAGTTGTCACGCAGTTATTATGCATACACAAAAGCCCGAAGCAACCTTTTGTGAGCTTTCACGAATATTAAAAGAATCTAATGCTAGTCGGGGGGGGGGGCATTTTGCTTGTTATGTTTATGCCAAGAAAGCCTTGCCGCGTGAGTTAGTGGATGATTATTTTAGAGTTAAATGTAAAGAACTTTCTTATCAGGAATTAAGAGATATGAGTGAGCAATTAAGCGAGCTTGGGAAGAGATTACAAGCATTGAAGGTGGAGTTTGAATCTCCAGCAATTCCATTACTTGGTATCAAAGGAGGGAAATACGATATACAGCGATTTATTTATTGGAATTTTTTAAAATGTTTTTATAATGAGGAATTAGGTTGGGATACTTCGGTAATAACAAATTTTGATTGGTATTCACCAAGTAATGCTAAACGTTATACACAAGAGGAGTTTCAACAAATGGGAGTAGAGAATAATCTTGAATTATTGCATTTTCACGTCGAGGAGGCTTGTTTTGGAGCAAGATTTGCGAAATACTAGATTAAAAAAGATTTTAAGAATTTTTTCTTTTTTGCGATATCAGAAAAAAGTTGCTTATAATCGTGTTTTGCCTGTGAGTGAGTATTTTAATGATAGAATAATAAAGGCTAGAAATTTAGGTTGGGGAGAGGGAAGTAGCTGTTATGATAATGTATATATTTTTGGAGATGTAAAAGTGGGAAAGAATACCTTTGTGGGACCTTTTTGCATCTTAGATGGGAGTGGAGGATTAGAGATTGGAAGTTTTTGTTCTATTTCTGCTGGAGTGCATATTTATACGCATAATAGTGTGAAATGGGCTTTTAGTGGGGGAGAAAAATCTTATGAATATGATCTTGTTGTCATTGAAGATCATTGCTATATAGGTCCAAATGTTGTAATAACACAGGGTGTCAGAATCTCTAAAGGAGCAGTTGTTGGGGCGTGCAGTTTTGTAAATTGTGATGTTCCACCTTATACAAAAGTTGCTGGGATCCCAGCAAAAAAGATAGGAGAATCTAAAAATATGGAATGCAGAAATTTTAAAGAAGAGTTTAGCGGGGGGGGGGGTATTTAGAGACTTTTGTAGCACATACCCTCTTGTTGCGTAGGAGGGTGGCGTGAAAGAGCAGTTGTCTTATATTTTTTTTGGAACTACATATTTTAGTAAAGCTATTTTAGAAAACCTTTTAAAAAGGGGCTATTTACCTAAAGCAATTTTTTCTATCCCTGAATATTTTTCTATTTCTTATGCAAAAGAGAAAGTAAGAAATTGTCATTTTTTTGATTTTTCTTCTTTAGCTAGAGAGTATGATGTCCCTCTTTATTGGGTTGAAAGTCCAACAAATACGCTTTTATCCTATAAAAATAAAATTAAAGATTATTCTGTTGATTTTTTTCTAGTAGCTAATTGGTATTATAAAATTCCTTATCAGATCTATTCTTTAAGTAAAATGGGGGCATTTGGATTTCATAATTCGCTTTTGCCAAAATATGCCGGTGGTGCTCCATTGGTATGGGCAATAATAGAGGGTGAGAGAGAAAGTGGTGTTACGCTCTTTAGGATGAATGAAGCAATGGATTGTGGTGATATTATCCATCAAAGAAGTTTTGTTATTGATTTTGAAGATAGTATAGCTGAGGTGTTAAAAAAAGCAGAAAAACTTGCGATAACAATGAGTTTAGATTTATTTTCTAAGCCTATTACCTTTACTAAGCAAAAGGGTAAAGCAAGGTATTATCCGCAAAGAACATTAGAAGATGGTGAGATTGATTTTAGTTTAAATGCACAACAGCTATATAATTTTATTCGTGCTCAAAGCTCTCCTTATCCCGGAGCATTTATTAAAACCCGTGATGGCAAAAGATTAGTCATAGAAAAAGCATATATTGATTCTAAAATTTTTAATAATACTGATGATTCTGCGGGGGGGGGGGCAATCTAGCATTTATTTGTCCCCCTCTTGTAGCTTAGGGGGATTTTATGAAAGTGCCTAATTTTATTATCGGCGGTTCTTCAGCTAGTGGAACGAGCTTTCTTTATGAACTCCTCATTCAACATCCTGAAGTTTATTTACCAAAACAGAGGATCCCAGAACCTCATTATTATTATAAAAGTTGGGAATATGTTAAGGGGATAAAATGGTATTTAGATTATTATTTTAGCGATGCAACAGAGGATAAAATCGCAATAGGAGAACGATCCTCTTCTTATCTCTATGGTGGTAGAGAAGTGGCACAAAGAATTGCTAAAGATTTTCCTAAGATGAAATTTATTTTTATGTTAAGAAACCCGATACAAAGAGCGTGGGCTAATTATCGCTTCACTGCTTTGCAGGGCTTAGAAACTATGAGTTTTAAAGAGGCTCTTATTAATGAAAAGACAAGGATAAAGAATACTCAAGGCATTTGGAGAGAAATTGCTCCTTATGATTATACAGGAAGAGGATTTTATGCTAAACAACTCAAGGAATTTTTAGAATTTTTCCCAAAAGAACAAATTTTATGTATCAAATCTGAAGTTTTATCCAATGCTAATCTTGCTCCTTTAACTCAAGTTTATGAGTTTTTAGGATTAAAGAATAAGGGTTTTGTTCCCTCTTATGCTCCTAATTATACGAGCTTAAGTGTGGTTGATGTGAAATTACAAAAAGAGCTTAGAACATATTTCGGGGATGCAAACTTTATGCAGCTAATGAATTCTATCCGCAAAGAAGAAGTTATTATTGATAATGGAGAGCAAAGGGAAAGATTTTCACAACTAAAAAATAATATTAAAACTATAAAAGAGGATATCCCAGAAGGGTGTGTGGAATTCCTACAGGGAGTTTTTGGTGAAGATATTAGACTTTTGGCAAAACTTGTTGATTTTAATGTGAATGATTGGTTAAATCCAACCTCCGAATCTGCGGGGGGGGGGGCAAATAGAGGTGTAGATACATACACTCTCTTAGTTTGTCAAAATAAGAGGCTAATATGCAAATTAGCCTCTTAAATGCTGCATTTGCTTCGAAGTATAATGACTTTTTGAATCGTTGTGATTGTGCTATGATGTATTATTCTCTATCCTTTAAGAGGCTATTGGAGGATGTTTTAGAATGTAAATCTCATTATTTAATGGCAATTAATAAAGATAGGATTTGTGGGATTTTGCCCTTGATGTTGAGAGGAGGTAAATATGGTGAAGTTTTGAATTCTTTACCATTTTTTGGGAGTAATGGGGGAATCTTAGCAGATAATGATGAATCAAGAAATAGGCTTTTAGAGGTTTATAAGGAGTATTCAAGAGATTTTGCAAGCTCTACTTATATCACTAATCCCTTGGAAGATTTAATTTTTCAAACTTACACTAAAAATACTCAAATACGTTATACCCCCTTATTATATGATTTTATTGATAGCAGGATTGGACAAATAACTCCTTTATTGCCAGAACAAGAGTTACTAAAAAGCTTTGCTGCAAGTGCTAGAAGGAATATAGCTAAAGCCCTTAGGAGTGGAGTTAGTGTCAAGTTAAGTCAAAATTTTGAATTTCTTTATCAAACACATTTTTATAATATAACAAGCATTAATGGTATCCCTAAGCCAAAAGAGTTTTTTAAAAGACTTTTAAAGTATTGCAATGACAAAGAATATAAGCTTTATGTAGCGGAATTTCAAGGAAGGGCTATTGCTGCACTTTTATGCTTCTATTGTGGTAATGTAGTGGAATATTATACACCCGCTTTACTTAGTGAATATCGCACATTACAAGCATTGCCTCTAATTATTTTTAGAGCAATGAATGAAGCGTATGATAAGGGATATAAATGGTGGAATTTTGGTGGCACTTGGGCATTGCAAGATGGAGTTTATAGGTTTAAATCAAAATTTGGCACTTGTGATAGGATTTATTATTACTACACGTTATTGAACAATAAAGATATTTTAAATTCTTCTAAAGAGGAATTATTAGCGGAATATCCTTATTTTTATGTGCTACCTTTTAAATGTTTAGGCGAAAAGTATGGAATTAGAGAGTAAAAAACTGGTATGACAATGCGCTTAAAATATATGGCATTGATAGTAAGAGTGTGGGGTGGAAGCGTAAAGATTTCCAAAATTTGTGTTTTTCAAAATTTTTGCGGGTTATATCCTATGAAAATAGACTGTGGGGGGAGGGGTGGATATGGTGCTTTGTATGGATTTATGCGGAATAAAAATATATCTTTAAAAAAATATTTTGGTTATGATATATCTGAAGTGATGATAAAAGTAGCTAATGAATTTATACAAAAGCATAATCCGGGAAAAATGCGAAATTTTTGGAAAATAATCTTATTACACATTATGCAGATTATTATATAACTTCGGGAGTTTTTAATATTTTTGATGATCAAGAATTACAA
Organism: Helicobacter apodemus; assembly: GCF_003097575.1. NCBI lineage: Bacteria > Pseudomonadati > Campylobacterota > Epsilonproteobacteria > Campylobacterales > Helicobacteraceae > Helicobacter > Helicobacter apodemus. The sequence goes on from NZ_CP021886.1 coordinate 236,782, forward strand.
TGGAGAAATTATATTTTAGCGGAGGTCCATAATATAAATGAGAAATCTTACAAAGGTTTTAGCTTCAATATGCTTACAGATAGGGTGGCTTTAGAGGTGAAAATTTGTATTATGCCAACCCTTGTTATTATTTTGAAATTTGTAAAAAATATTTTTCTAAAAAAGCTATTTTATTACACGACTATCCTTGATTTGAATGGATAATATTAGTATTTAAAATAGGGAGTTTTATGAATATTGGGTTTTTTTGCACAGGAAATGGCTCGTTTTTTAAGTTTATTTACCAAAATAGGAATTTATTGGATAATGTAGATAATATCTTATTGTTTTCTGATAGGGAATGTGGAATGATGTCTGATTTTAGGGATTATTCAAAGGCTAAGATATTTTGTGCAACAGATTCTAGAAAATTTGAAAGCTTGGCATTAAAGTGGTTGATGGCTAACAGGGTAGATTTTATTTTTTTATCTTGTTGTAAGATTTTGCGGTATAAATTGTTGGAGTATTTTGGTGAAGAGGATAAGAAAATGTTTAATTGCCATCCTTCATTGCTCCCTAAATATATTGGTTTGAGGGCATTGCAAAGATCCTTTGAAAGTTGTGATGAGATTTATGGGGCTACTATTCATTATGCAACAAAAGAAGTTGATAGCGGAGAGATTGTAGCAAGATGTGCTTTAAGAAAGAGTGATACGGATTTTTCAAGCTTTAGGCATAGGCTCTTTGTTAATCAAGCGGTTTTATATTTGGATTTTGTTTTAAAAGTATCTTTAGGAAATGATTTTAAGGGCTTAGAGAGTTTTAATAAGAGTGCTTTAGGTTTTACTCCCTCTTTATCTTTAGATTGTAAGAATGTGAAATTTTTTAATCCCTTAGATTACAAATTATTGATAAAGGAAAATAATGAATAAAGTTGCACTTATACAAGAAATTATGTTTAATTGGGAAGTTTATTCTATGAATGAGATAAAAGCTATGGCGGAGGGATTGCCATTGAAATTGTTACGTTATTTGGGTTGCGAACACCCTGATAATAGAATGAGGAAGATATTTTTTAGACTTAGTAATGTCTCTGTGGGGGGAGGGGCAGTTATTAATAGAGGATTAATGATAAGTGATAATTATGAACCTTTGGTTGTTATAGGTGATAGGTGTGCACTTGCAACAAATATAACTATTATTGCAGATTCAAACCCTAATAATAGCCTTTTAAAGGATTTAAAGAGTGTTAAAAATTGCATTTTTTCTAAGCCAGTAATTTTAGAATCAGATGTTTGGGTTGGCGCAAACGCTATAATTTTAGGTGGTGTTAGGATTGCAGAGGGTAGTATTATAGGAGCTGGTGCATTAGTCAATAAAGATACAGAACCTTATAGTGTTTATGCAGGAGTTCCCATAAGAAAACTTAGAGGTTTAAAAGATTAAAAGGAGAGTAAAATAGAGTAAGATATCGTAATAAAATTATTGATTGTATTTTAAAAATATTAGTATTGCTTCTAGGCAATTAAGGCTTAGGCTTGAGATTTTTATTAAGAAATTCTTGATATAATGCTAAAGCGTAATGTTTTATAGGGAGAGAATTAAGTTTATGAATTTTGGATTAGTAAGTGAGATTAATCCCTCTATACCTCATTCTTTTTTAAAACCTTTTTTAACTTTTGATATTGATTGGGCAAGTGATGCGGTGCTAGAATATTGCATTGATATTTTAGAGCAGGCTAATGTCAGGGTAACTTGGTTTGCTACTCATCAAACCCCATTGCTTGATAGAATAAGAGAAAATCCATATTTTGAACTTGGCATACACCCTAATTTTAATCCTTTATTGGAGGGAAATTTTTGTTATGGGAATCATTACGCTAAAGTGTTGGAATATTATTTAAACATTGTTCCAGAGGCTAAGGTTATGCGTAGTCATTCTTTGGGAGTTTCTAGTAGAATCTTAATGGAAGCAAAGGTTATGGGAATAACGCACGATTGCAATCTTTGTATCCCAATAGTAGCGGGGGGGGGGGATTAATTGAACCTTTTGTGAATTGGGATAAGCTTATTCGATGTCCCTACCATTGGGCAGATGATGTAGCTTGTATGTATGAAGATAAAATTGATATTTGTAGTATCAGGGGAGATAACTATTTTATGTTTGGATTCCACCCTATTCATATTTTTTTAAATACTGCTTCTTTAGAACAATATGAAAACGCTAAACCTTTTATGAAGGATACTCAAAAGTTAAGAGAAAAATGTGGGAATTCCTTAAATGGTGCTAAGAGTGTTTTAGAGAGGTTACTAGGGTGAAATATCTTTTTATTGATTCTATGTCTCGCACTGGGACGTCTTTACTTTATCAGCTGCTTTTTGGACATAAGGAGATTTATTTTGCCCCTTTTAGAATCCAATTTGTTTGCTCAAAGCCTTTTGGATTCCCTTTGAATGCCGCAAGAATGGATAAAGAGAACTTCTTTCATGCCTTAATGCATAAAACAACCATTATTGATAAAAAGGGATTGTGGCCAGATATTACGACAGAAACTTTAGCAAAGTTATTTCCCCACAAGCTAGATCCTAAGAATCTTATTTTAGGAGATACTCCTTTAGAGAGTGCTATTAAGACTATTCATCATCTTTTAGATTTAGAATTTCCAGAAAAAACTTCTTATTATTGTCTGCACGATGATCACTCTTATATGCTTGGTAGTCAGGTATTTTTACAATATGATTGCAAGATTCTCACTACACTTAGGAATCCTATTGATATGATAGCTTCTAAGAAAAATATGCTTGTAATGTATGTCTATGGGCAAAAAAATCCGCATAATTTTTCATTGAAGAAACGAGTCTTAAGAGATGAGGCATTAAGAGCTGTTTTTTCTTGGTGGGTGGCAAGTTATGAGAGGGAGAAAAAGTATCCTATTATTTTTTCCGCCCTTAAAAATAAACAAACTCGCCCAAAAGAAATGCAAAAAGTTGCGGAGTATTTGAATATCTCCTATGATAGTGTTTTAGAAAGTGAGGCAGTAGAAATCAATAAAGAAGGTTATTATAACGAGCTTTTAGCCAATGGAAGCTCTATAAGCACCATTGAATATCTTAGTAGAGGAGAAATTAAACAACAAATTAGCAATAAAAGCGATTCCCTCACATTAGAGGAATTAAAATATCTTCAAGAGATATTATCTAATGAAGTAGAATTTTTAAGTTTAGATTCTTGGAGGGTATTACAAGATACCCGCTTGGAAGCTTGGATTAAATCTTATCAAACTAAAAAAACAGAGGAGTTATTTATGCAATATAGTGCCTTAAATTATGGTCGAGCAAATGCTAAAGACGCATTTGTTGAGGCGGGGGCATTCTTATTAGAATAGTTCTCATTGCTTTTAATTAATTACGTGTGCATAATAAAAGGTGGTAGTTTAGATAGTGAGGATTATTACTAGGGAATATTTGCTTATAGATATTAACACTAAAGTTAAGCAATGTTGGAATGGATAGGGTAAAAAGAATTTTATATGTTTTTACAGAGTTTCTAAGGCTTTTAAGCTAAAACAAAGATTATATTCTCCAAAACAATCCCAAGGATGTTTTAAGCTTTTATCTTACAGAAAATCAGATTAAAATCTCTGTTTTTATTACACTCTATTAGAGATAGATTGGCTGATAGATTTGGTTTGAGGATAACTTATATGAAGGATATTGACAACTAGAATCCTGCGGGGTGAGAGTAAAATTTATGCAGCAGAATGCAGCGACCAAATGTTTTAGAGTTTTTGCAAACTTGTAGGGCTGAAATATCGGTTTTGGTAGTGAGGGATGCTGTATTTGCGAAAATGGTCGATATAGTGTAGATGCAGACTTAAAGGGATTCTTTGTAGGAGAATATTTTGGAGAATGTGGAGTTTATGAAATACTTGCAAGAAAAAGGTGAAATGTGGATTTAATAGCTATTTTGTTGATTATGTGTTTAGGAAGTTTTTGCATATTTTTATTCATTGTTAAGAATATGGATTATCCTTATGGCGGGAGTGATCACGCCTATCATTTTAAACTCATAAAATTTATTAAACAAAATAAGCATTATTTTGTCTCTAACTTTAATGTTTTTAATCAACACCTTGTAGTTTGTCCCCAACTTTATCATTGGATTTGTTCGTTTTTTAGTGATGAATTTTTATTACGTAAGGCGAATTGGATTGGCTACACATTAATGGGATTAATGATTCTTAGTTTTAATGGATTTATTTATCTTTGTGCATTTTATTTGGATTTAGAATTGAATTTTTTAGAAATTTTATTAGCTAATCTTCTTTTCATTACCTTACCTATTGCTTATGTGATATGGAATGCTAAATTTATGGGGCTTTCTGCGAGGGCTTTTGGGTTATTGCTAGTCTATGGATATCTTTTTAGCTTATATTTTTATTTGCTCTTTGGGGGAGTAGAGTTATTTGTGGTAATTTTGCTACTGGTTTTTTGTTGTCTTTTAGGGAGTCAATTTGCTTATCAGTTTGTTTTATTTTCTAGTATTTTTATTGCTATTTTATCTTCAAGTTATGAGATATTGTTATTGATACCACTTAGCGTTATTGTATTATTTATTTTTAATTATTCCTATGCTTTGAGATTTTTTAGCACACAATTTCATCATAAAAGAAATTATGCCAAATTTATGATAAAGGATTGTCATTTTAAAGCTCGTTTTAGTATTTGGAGGGATTTTGTTTATGATTTTTGGGTTAAAAAGGATAAGAATTATTTATTAAATAATCCCGTTTTTGAAGTACTTATTGGGGCTTTTGCTGCTTGTTTGGTGTTAGTTGGTTATTGGTGGGTTGGGGATTCTTCTGAAAAAGAGATTTGGATAATGTATATTTTGTTATCTTCAAGCTTTTTTGCGTTTTTGGTTACTTCTTTAAGAGTTGCACGATTTTTAGGAGAACCACAAAGGTATATTGAATTTGGAATCCCTTTTGCCAGTCTTTTATGTGTGCTTTTGTTTCCTTTATGGGTAAATTTGCTTTTGATTGTTGGCAATATTTTGGTGCTTTTATGGTATATAAGAAATTCGCAATTTCATCGTCAGTTGCCAGAGCATATTAAGATTCGTGAAGAATTAATCACTTATTTACAAAATAATTTTAATAAGGAGTATAGCCATTTATTAAGTAATGATCACGAGATCGCAAGACATTTTTATATTACTTCTTATGAACCACATATGCCTAATTATTGTAAGTTTTATAAGAATAGAGAGGATTTTTTGTCTAATTATTATCAAGGAGATTATCATAGAATCTCTCCGCAATATCTCTTAAATGAGATGAAATTATGCCAAAGAGGCACATTAATTCTTTATACAAATTTATTGAAATTTTATAGCGAAGATGCTCTAATACCAAATTTGGGAGATACGCAATTAATTTATCTCACAAATATTGGAAAATTTAAAATTTTTAGATTTCAACCCCAATCTCATCTTTAAGGATCAATAATGCAAATCTTTATCTTAAACTTTAAAAGAAGTAAAGTTCATTCTGTTATTGAAGCTTTGCAATTATCTAACTTAGTAAGTAATGCTCATACATTAAAAGAAATTTCTATCAATGATTTCTTTGATGATTCTATGTATTCAACACTTAAAGAAGTAGAGTTTATAAATTCTAATCATCATTCTCTAGTCGGGGGGGGGGGGCATTAATAGTGTCTTTTAATTATCCTTTATTAGAACAAAGAGAAAAAGATTTTGCCAAAGACTTTTTTAAAACTGCTCTAAATTCTAAAGAAAATCTCTATTATTATCCTAAACCTAATACCTATACAGAAGTTGATGATTTTGCCCTTTTTTCTTTAAGAGAAAACATTACAAGTGAAAATCTAAAAATAGAATCCCTTTATAGAAATAATCTAATCCATAGAGACTTAAGAGGAAAACTCCATACCTTTTTAAGAAAAGAAAAAAACATTGATTCTAAAATCCTCTCTAAGAAATTCTTTTATGAATCTAGAAAACTTTTTAATTGCTCTTTTACTTGGAGTGAATATAAAGTCTCACAAGAACAACTCCAATATGATTTAATAGATAAGGTAGAGGAGTTTTATCCTGCACCTTCAGAAATAAATATTGCTATTACTAATGAGTGTAATTTAAAATGTATTATGTGTTTGTTGCATGCTAAAGAACTCCAAAAAACTCATAAGACAAACTTCTTTAAACAAAAGCAAGTTTTAGGGGAAGATAAAGTCTATGAAATGTTAGAGTATGCCGGTAAAAAGGGTGTTTTTAATGTTTCTTTTACCGCAGCTGGAGAAGTGTTGCTTGATGATAGGATTTTTTCTTTTGTCGCTTTTGCTAAAGATTTAAAAATACCTCTTATTTCTTTAGTAACCAATGGAACTTTGCTAGAACAAAAAGGAATAGAGCTTTTAAAAGCTGGATTAAACAGAATGACAATTAGCATAGATGGAGCTACTAAAGAAACTTATAAAAAGATTCGAGGAACGGATTTAGAAAAAGTAGAAAGAGGCGTTAGAAAATGTGTAGAGTATGCAAGAATCCTTAATAATCAAGGAGCCGATATTGAGTTTGAGGTAGCTTGTGTTTTGGTTTTTGATGAAATGAGCTCTCAAGAACAAAAAGAGCTTTATTTAAGTAAATGGAGTGATTGTAGAGATGTGGTGAAACGTATCACCTTCAATGAGTTAGCAACTTTTGATGAAAATGGTCAAGATACAAGAAATAATGCGGTGATTGATTATCATAAAAGAAGTGTTTGCATGTTTCCTTATCAAAGAATGATGATAAATCCTTATGGGGATGTGAGTGTATGTTGCACGATGAGTTCTAGTGCTTATCATTATCCTTTTAGCATTGGCAATGTGTATCAAAATCATTTAGAGGAAATTTGGAGGGGCGAGGGTATTTCGATTTTAAGAAAGGAAAATTTGGAGAAACATTTTACAGAATTCTCTATTTGCTCACGTTGTAATGAGTGGGCATATAATGATTTTACCCAAGAAGAAATGCCACAGGCAAAAGAAAAAGTTTTATATATAGAATAGGAGTAGGTATGCAATGTATAGTGTGTAGAGATAAAACTAAATCTTTTGAAGTTGGAGTTTTGAAAAATTTAGGATTAGAGGTGGTTAAAGAATATGAAGTTAGCACCTTTTTTAGTTTAGAGACCTACAAAGCGGTGATAGATTCTAAAATGCTTAATATCCCTTTGGTAGGGATTTTTTATGAAGAGCATCAAGGTGTCGATGGGAGGGGTGTTATACAGAGATTTTTAGCTAAAGCAATGGAAGGTAAAGAAAATCTTTATTATTACCCTAAGCCTAATATTTATTTGCAAGTGGATAGTGTTGCACTTTTTGTGCTTTTTAATGGGCATACTCCCGAGAGATTGTTAATAGAGATATTTTATAAAGAGCAATTGCTTCCTACTCAATATCGTAATAGTCTCCATAAGCACTTAGCTCAAGCATTGAATTTTTCTTCAAAAAGAATTACTTTGGAGGGGAGACCCCTTAGTAATCTCTCAAAAGATTGGAAATTTTTTGAAGATAATCTTGTAAATACCTTAGATATAACTACTCGAGTTAAGGAGTTTTATCCCGCTCCTGTGCATATCAATTTAGGAACTATTAATAAATGTAATTTAAAATGTTCCTTTTGCTTCTTCTTTGCTCCAGAATATGTGCAAACACACACAACAGATTTTTTTAAAGAATATAGAATTTTAGATGAAAAGATTGTTTATGCCATTATGGATTATTCCGCAAAACACGATAGCATTATTGATTTGGTAGGACCTTGTGAAATGCTTGTGGATAAGAGGATTCCAGATTTTATTAGATATGGTAAAGATGTGGGTGTGCGATGGATTTCGATGACGACTAATGGCTTATTGCTTGATGAGGAAATGGCGGATAGACTTTTGGAATCTAGGCTAGATTCTTTATCTATTAGCATTGATGCGGCGACTCCTGAAACTTATGCAAAATCAAGGGGAGGGAATTTTGAAAAGCTTGTTAAAAATGTTGAATCTTTTTTAGCAAAGATTGAAAAGCGTAATGTGAATATTTATATTACCCTATCGATTATCTTGCAAGGTGGAGCACAGGAAGAAGTGGAAATGTTTAAACAGAAATGGTCAGCTTATAAGGCGGTGAATGAAATTTATGTGCGGAATCTTGTAGAAAAAAACAATGAAGGAATGGAAGTTAGTCACGATAGAAATTTTGATACTTCTTGCCGTTATACTTGTCAAAAACCCTGGGATGAGATTCATATTAATCCTGATGGAGGTGTTATGCCTTGTTGCACTATGGCTGGAGCTATTGGTTGGGAAAATAAAGTTATGGGAAATCTTTATGAAGAGAGTATGGATTCTATTTGGAACAATCTCATTACACAAAAAATGCGTTTAGATTTAATTAAGGGGGATTTTAAGGAGTGGAAGATTTGCAAGGATTGTCAAGAGTGGTCTTATCGCAGTATCGAACAAGAGAATGGAGATGTGGTTTCACCTTGTATTGAATTTGTAAAGATTAATTAACTCTTGACATTACAAAGGTGAGTATTTATAATTTCATTTTTTTTAAGGAGAATTCTTTGTTTAGTTTGCCTATGCGTTATGAGAATATTCGAGAAGTGCCTTATCCTTATAAGGGTATGTGTGCTATCTCTAGTGATGCAGAATATACTAGTCAAGAAATCTTAGATTGGCTCATTGCTTACCTCAATACCGATGAGAAGACACCTTTAGGCTATGGTGTGGATTTAGATTTTGCAGCAAGTATTTTTTTCTATTCAGATAATCCTTTGCATACTTCTATTTACGATTCTTTGCAGGTAGATTCTAAAGAAACTCCTTATGCTAATGTTTTAAGAGATTATATAAAATGCGGATATATTGATACTAATCACGCTTTTGGAGATTTTAATATTCATCATAATTTTGATAGAGCCCACGCCCTCAAGGTTTATGAAATGCTTTCAAAGTATTCTTTAAGTTTGCCAATTTTTACTAATCACGGCAATGGAGAGCCAAAGGCTATGCAACATAACATAGGGTTTGCCCCTCATCATAATGGAAGCAATCCGGATTCTATAGCTTATCATACAGACTTATTCTCTGCGGGGGGGGGGGGGCATTTATATGGAGTGATGATTGGGTAATTGAAAAATTTCCAAGAATCTCTCTAACAGGCAATATCACTTCTACTCAAGATGGGAGACAGTTAGGCTCTTCTACTATTTTACAAAAACTATTTTGTGGTGATGGGGATTATTATTTCTTTACCCGCTATCGTTCTACAGGATGCATTGCACCTACTTTTCAAACTTTCAATTACCAAATCCAAAGCATAGATTGGGAGACTTTTTATAATCAATCTTGCGTAGTGATTTTCTATCAGCATTTTGGTAGTTTTTATGTAGCAAATGCTAAAAATATTCCAACAACTTTAGAACTTCTTAAAAAATTTCCTTTTTATTTAACAGGCTTTAAGTTTTTAAAAGAAGAGCAAGAAAAGGGAAATTTGCTTGTTTTAAAGACTTCAAAATTATTGCGTTATTGCAAGATGTATATGAGTACAAAAGCAGAATCTCTCCTAGAAGATAATCAACTAACTTTAACCTTACATAATTATGAAAATATTGAAGATCTTAGTTTTTTTGATGGTTTAACCATTTATGTCGAGAATTACAAAAATATTGCTTTACAGTGTTTTTATAAAGATAAGCCTTTGAAATTTGTTTATAACGGATTAGATGCTAGGGGCAAATATTCTATCACTTTAAGATAGTGAGCAAGGAGAATACTATGGAATGGGATAAGGAAATAGAGATTGAATGGGGCGCTCCAGAGTTATTTGAAGTATTAGGAGATGAGTATTCTAGACTCTTTGCTATTGCCGAGCTATCTCCTAAAGATACCAATAGAAATGTTTTTTCTAGTAAGTTTGGAAGGGGGCAGAAAAACTATATAAAACGCATAGAGGCTTTAGGTTTTGTCGGTAAAGAAAAAGTATTGGACGCAGGTTGTGGTATGGGGCAATGGACTTATGTTTTATCTCAATATAACAAGACTGTTGTTGGAGTGGATTGTAGCGAGCATAGAATCAATATTGCCAAATATCTTAATAGGAAAAGGGATAATGTAAGCTTTTTGCAAGAAACCTTAGAAAATTTATCTTTAGCTCCTCAATCTTTTGATGCTATTTTTTGTTATGGCGTCTTTATGTTTACCGATATGCAAAAGAGTTTAGCGGCTTTTAAAAGGATTTTAAAACCTGATGGGATTATCTTTTTAAACTTTAATGATATTGGGCATTATGTGCATAGAATCCTTCATCACACTTTTGAAGTAAAAGATGAAAAGCTTGTTGAGCAGTATTTGCAAATGATTGCTAATTATTATAAGGGGTATTATAGAAATTCCTTAATGACCTTAGAGAAAATATCAGAATTTTTGGGGGTTTTAAAGATGGAGATTGTCTATAAAGGTTATGATGGAGAGTGTGCCAAATTACCCTTTTATCGTGAAGAGTTTTTTAACTTTTCTTATATAACAGAAATATTGATAAAAAATAAGTAAAGGAAGCAAAAGTGGTAATTTATGGAGCAGTGAATCAAGAAAACAAGAAAGAGTTAGAGCAGAATCTAAGAAGAGAGATTCTTATAAAACCAATCGTATCAATTTGGGATTTAGAGGTTTTAGAATCTATTTATGGAGATTTAAAGAATAAAAAATCTGTTTTTGTTATTAATCCCGCTTTTGATTTTTTTGATATTGATGTGTTTTGTGAATTTGTAATGCAATCTCTTAAAGGAGGGAGAAATATTTATTTTGTACCTCAAATTAATCCAGATTATTTTATTAAAGAACCTTTTTGGTTTTTTATTACTTCTTTAGATTCTGTTGCAAACTTTTTAGTGGAATCTCTTTATCTTAAAAAGTCCATTAATACAGATTTTAGAAATTTTTTACATAAAAGCTTTCGGGGGCATAGCATTAGCAGGGTAGATATTCCTAAATATTTGACAAATTTAAGTGAGAATTGGGAATGTTTTTTTGCTCAAGATTTTTCTAAAGATTTCTTTTTAAAGTATTCAGATGTTTATTTCCCTCATCCTCAAAATGTGCATATTGCTATCTCCAATCGTTGCAATTTAGAATGTGTGATGTGTCCTTACCATGCTAAGGAATATAGAAGCTTGCAAACAAGTAATTTTTTTGAGAAGAATCTCTTTATGCAAACACAGGATTTTGAAAAGATTGCAAAATATTGTGGCGAAAATAAAATTTTTATGCAGTTTGGGCAGCTTGATGAACCCTTTATTCATCCTAAGTTTTTTGAGTTCTTGGATATTGCCAAAGATTATGGTGTTGAGAATATTAATATTACAACTAATGGAACTTTGTTAAATAAGAAAAATGCAGAAAAGATTGTTCAATCCAATATCAACCATATCACCTTTTCTTTAGATGCTATTGATAAGGAGAGCTATAAAAGAATAAGGGGCTATGACTATGATACGACAGTGGCGAATATCCAATATTTAATTGATTTATTAAAAACCGCTAAGAAAAAGACTACTTTGGGAGTATGTTTTATCCTCCAAGGAGAGAATGATCAAGAGAAGAGCACGCAGTTTTTAGAATATTGGCTTCCTTTGGTTGATAAAGTTAAATTTCACCAACTTAGTGAATTTGAAGTTGATGAAAATGGTAGTTTTGTTACCAAACACCAAAAGCAGTTTAGGGAATATAAGCAAAGGCATGCTTGTTCCATCCCTTGGCAGGTTTTATTTATTACTCCAGATTTGAAAGTAACCTTTTGTTGCAACAGTATGTCAGTTTATTCTACTTCAGGACTAGTCTCGGGGGAGGGGGCAATAATTGGAGATTTGAGGATACAAAGCTTAGAAGAGATATGGAAGGGGGATTCTTTAATGCGGCTTAGGAGAGAGCTTTTAACCAATAGTTTTCAAGATTTTAAAATCTGTGAAAAATGTTCTTTATGGTCAGGCGGAGAACCTAATATAGAAATTGATCAAATTGCTAACTTAAGAGTTAAAAAAACTTATACGGAGTGTGAGATTATCTATGAAAAAGAATAAAAAAATAGCATTGTTTGGAAATTCTAATAATAACTTTTTCGCTCTTGCGAGATATTTGCGTGCTACGGGTGGAGGGGGATATAATGTGGATTTGTTTTTATGCAATAATGAATTACCGCATTTTCATCCTTCTTGCGATAGCTATTCTTTGGATTTTATTCATTATACTTTTTTGTTGCCTTTTGGGAATTTGTATTGGTTTTTAGATGAGATTGAATCCCTTAAGAAAAATAAGGAACTTTTAAATCATATAAGAAATTATGATGTTATTTTTGCAAATGGTTCCTCTGTGGCTTATTTGAGTTATTTTGATATTCCTATTGATTTTTTTGTCCCTTATGGAATGGATTTGGTGAATTATCCCTTTTATGTAAAGTCTGCTAATCCCAGTCATAGAAAACATTTGGATTCTTTTAGTTTTTATCAAAGTAAAGGTATTAAAGAATCCAAAAAACTTCTAAGCACTGAGGATATACTTAATGTAGCTGCCTATGAAAAATCTATTATGCAATTAGATTTGGTCTCTAAAGTGGTAACCTTTAAAACTTTTCCTTATATTTATATGGAGTTTTATCAAAGAGAGGTTATACCAAAGTTTTTTAATTCTTCTTATTGGGCAGAGGATTTTTATTCCTTAACTAAAGATTCTCAATTTGTTGTTTTTCATCATGCAAGGCATTCTTGGAAGAGTGTTCGAGAAGAAGGGAGACGCGTAGCAGATAAGTGTAATGATAAGGTATTGCAGGCTTTTGCTACTTTTGTTAAAGATACTAAGAAATATAAGCCTAAGCTTTTAACCTTTGAATATGGTAGTGATATTGATTCAAGTAAGCAAATGGTCAAAGAACTTGGAATACAAGATTATGTCCAATGGCTACCCATTATGAATCGTAAAGATATTATGGTGGGTCTGTATTATGCTTCTTGTGCTACGGGTCAATTTCATATTGGCTGTATTGGTGGAGGAGTTCAAAGTGAGGCTTTAGTCGCCTCTGTTCCGCTTGTTCATTATGTTAATCCTCTAAGGTATGATTTAAACGAAATTTATCCCTTTATCCAAGCAAAAGAGGTTGAAGAGATACAAAGAGGATTTGAATCTTGCCTTAAAGATCCTAAGAAATATCAACAAATGGCTAATGATGCCTTTAAGTGGATGCAAAGAGAAATGCTTTTGGCGGTAAATGGTATTTGCGAATTAATAGAGGATAAAAAAATGATATAATTTTTCATTCTTTTTTACAATGGAGAGTAGAATTTGAGACTTTTTCTTGCGATTTTTCTACCTTTTGCAGTATTCTTTACTATTGGTCGTCCTATTGCTGGTATTATTTGTTTAATTCTTCAATTTACTTTAATAGGCTGGTTTCCATCAGCACTTTGGGCAATTTATGCATTAAGTCAATACAAGACAGATCAAAAGATTAAAGATTCTTTAAAAAATAAAGAATAAGGTTTATCTAAATTTACTTTTTCTTCATTACCCTTTTATAAAACTCACATTATAATCCCAAGTTTTATTAAGGGAGTATTCAATGTGTCGTATTGTAGGTGGCTTGGAGTTTAAAGGCAAGAGGGGGCTTTTAGATTCTATAGAGAAAATGCGTGATTATATGAGCACTGGAGGACCTGATGACTTTGGGCTTTATACGCAAGAATATTGCAATCTTGCTTTAGGACATAGACGACTTTCTATTATTGATTTAAGCGGTTTTTCTCATCAACCTTTTGTGAGCAAGGATGAGCGTTTTGCTTTAGTATTTAATGGAGAGATTTATAATTATAAGGAAATTGCCAATAAGCTTGTCAGTGAGGGGGTGAGATGTGAAGCCTTTAGCGACACTGAAGTTTTGCTACAAAGTTTTGCACATTGGGGTGTTGAATGTGTGAAAGAGTTTGAGGGAATGTTTGCTTTTGCGATATGGGATAATTTAGAGCAAAAGTTATATTGTTTTCGCGATAGATCTGGAAGTAAGCCTCTTTATTATTATTTTGATGGAGAGAGGTTTTTGTTTGCTTCAGAGCTTAAAGGAATCTTATCTTACCCCTATTTAAAAAAGTCCATTAATAAAGAATCTTTAAGTTTATTTTTAAGTTTTGGGTATATCCCTGCACCTCATTGTATCTTAGAGTATTGTTTTAAACTTGAGGCAGGGAGTTATCTTGTTGTGGATAAAGAAGCTAATATCGTAAAAGGAGCTTATTATCATCCAAAAGATTTTTATCTACAACCCTGTGATTTTACTTGGGATAGTTTTATTTCTGCTTTACAGACAAGTATTGCTTATAGAATGGTGAGTGATGTTCCTGTGGGTGTGCTTTTAAGCGGTGGGGTGGATTCTTCTTTGGTGTGTGCGGTGTTGAAGGATTTAGGATATAGCTTTGAGAGTTTTAGTATGGGGTTTGTAGAATCTAGTTTTGATGAGAGTTCTTATGCTAGGCAAGTAGCAGATATTTTAGGGATTACTAATCATCAATTTATTTGTCATTTGGATGAAGTGAGAGGATTGATAGAGCAATTGCCTTTTGTTTATGATGAGCCTTTTGGTGATGTTTCTGCCCTACCTACAATGCTTTTAGCAAGCAAGATTGCAAAAACTCATAAAGTAGCCTTAAGTGCTGATGGCGGAGATGAACTTGGCATTGGTTATGAGAGATATTTTTGGAGTATGCAACGATGGAAGCAATACCGCTATTATAGGAAGTTTAAAGTTGGCTGGATTTTGGATTTATTTCCTGCAGATTTTATTGTAGATTTATTCTCAAAATTTGGTATTTCTATGGGTATTGATAAGTTTTTACGCATTAAAAACCAGCTTAAAGCCAAGAGTTTTTTAGAGCATTATAAAGTGGAAATTACACATTTTAAAAAAGAAGACTTATTACTTAATCATCTTCCTTTTAAGTTAATAGGAGAGGGATATTCTTGCCTAGATACTTATACGCAGATGAGTTATTTTGATTGGTGTCATTATCTAAGTGAAGATATTTTAACCAAAACAGATAGGGCTAGTATGCATGTTGGATTAGAAATTAGGGAGCCTTTGTTGGGAAGAGAATTTGTGCGTTTTATGCAAGGGATTCCCATGAAATATAAAGTTTGCAATGGAGAAGGAAAGATAGTGTTTAAGAAATATTTAGAAAAGTTTTTTCCACATTCTTTAATCTACCGTTCTAAGATGGGGTTTGGTGTGCCTTTGGAAGCTTGGATGAGAGGAGATTTGAGGTATTTATTAGAAGAGGTTTTAGACTATGCAGAGGATTATTTAGATACCCTATTTATTAATAAGTTATTAAGCTCTTTTGATGCTAATAGAAGAGTGGATTTTAGTAAGATTTGGTATATTTATGTCTTTTGTGCATGGAGAAAACAATGGAATATCTAAAAAAGTTTGAAACTATAGATTTGGGGAAGGGTTGTTACATTTACCCAAAAGGAGGTTGTGCAGAGATTTTAAGCAATATCTTAAAAGATTGCAAAAGAGATCTTATTTTAAAGTTTCTTGATGATAAGGATAGTGTAAATAATCTTGTAGCCAAACAAGAAGAGATTAGACAAAGTGGGGAGTATGTGTTAATCTGTGCGGGTGATGTGCAAGATGAGCTTGTTTTAAAATGTGAGGATTTAGGACTTAAATACCTTGATGGGAGAGAATTTATTGCTTCTTGTTTAGGACGGCAAATCCTCTTAGAGGCTTCGGGGGGAGGGGCAAAATTTGAACTTTTAGAAAATGGGGGGGGTTGCGTATTTTTGATAATTTATGGATTACCCATTATTATTTCTTTTATGACCTCTTTGTATATTATGTCTCTCCCAAATGTTTAGAAGCTTTAACCCAATGTGTGCTTCAATATACCTTGAGTATTAAGGAGGCTTTATTGCAAGTTGGATTTAACCTTGAAGTTTCCTATGGCATTAGCTTAAATTATGCTCCCCATACTCATAAAATAGCGACATTTATTCATAAAGATATTCCTATAGAGTGGTATTTTGGGAGTTATGAATATTATCTTGAACACAAGCAAAAGGTTTTAGGGGATAGAGTGTTAATAGCCCCTTGGATTTTAATAGATTTCTTTGTTAGTAAAAAGGTTGCTTTATTCCTCTCTGGCATTGTTCCTAAGCTTTCTTGTGAGAAAAAAATAGTTATTGGAATGGGGCATAGTATCGCAGAAGCGTTTATGTTTTTTCCCAAAGCTTTAAAACAAGAGTATTTGCAGCAATATATTGGTTATTATTTCTTAGGTTTTGATTATTATTTGGCTATTGATAGAGCTTCTTTAAAAGCCTATGAAAGTATTTTTCAATCTGTTGGGGTAAAAACTAAGGCTATCGCTGGAGGCTCTCCAAGGTTGGATTTAAAGCTAGAACAATCTTGTGCTTTAAGGAGTATAGAGCAGTTTTTATTTATCCCTAGATTAACTAAACCTTATGAGCTAATGGGAATTATAAAAAGGCTTTTAGAGTTGGGTAAAAAAGTCCTTTTTCGCCCACATCCTGCTTATAGAGGTTATTACCAATGGGTCGGGAAGCAAAACCCTTATGCTTGCTTGGAGGTGTTTTTATCTTATGCGGGATTTAGCTTTGATGAGAGTGAGAGTATCACCTTAGATAGTCTTTCTAAGAGTATTGTAATTACGGATAATTCCTCACTCTCTTATAGTGCCCCTTTAAGCTCTTTAAAACCTGTGATTCTTTATGCTCCTCCTAAGAAAGAGTTTGATTTAAGGGTTTGTAACTTCGATTGTTCTTTTGTGAATCCTCTTTTGCATAGAGTAGCTTTGAATGAATTAGAATTTATGCAGGTAGCCTTAAGGTTAGAAGAGGAATTAAAACAAAGCGGAGAGCTGATAGCCCAAGAGATTTTGCAGTATAAAGAGGCAAATATTTTTTATCCTAAAGCCTCTGCTTTAGAGATTGCAAAACTCTTAATGTCCCTTTTAAAAAGTTGATTATGCTAAAATGCAAGGAATTTTATATTTAAGGGGTTAGGCTATGAAAATAACCTTTCTCATTGATGTTATGAGACGCGGGGGAGCGCAAAAGATTCTTAGTCTTATTTTGGATATTCTCTCTTGCAATGGTTTTGAAGTGCAGCTTGTAGTGCTTAAAAAAACGCAAGATGTAATGGAGATTCCTAATATTAAAGTGTTTTATCTTTTAGGAAGCGAAAAAGAGCCTTTGTTGCCTAATAGTTTTTTGCTTTTAGAATCTTTTAGCAATATCGCTAAAGATTGTGATTTAATTGTTTCTTTTATGGATTTTATTACCAGCTATTATGCAGTTTTAGGGGCAAAAATCCTCTCTAAGCCTTATTATATTTTTGTACGTTGTGAGCCTTCTTTTGTAGAAAATAACTTTCCACAAAGTGGTATTAATCATACTTTATATGCAATGTGTTTGCAAGGGGCTTTAAGGGTCGTGTGTAATTCTAGGGCGAGTTGTAAGGATGTAGAGAGGAATTTTGGGGTTTTAAGGACTAAGATTGATTTACTTTATAATCCTATTGATACTGCCAAGATTATGCGTTTAAGCCAACAAGCCTTAGAGTTTCCTAAGCAAGAAGGGGAGGTTTTTTGTTTTGCCATTGGAAGGTTACACGCACAAAAGAATTATTTAACACTTCTACAAGCCTTTAAGGCTTTGCCTAATTTTATCAAACTTTATATTTTAGGTGAGGGGGAGCAAAGGGAGGAGATAGAGGCTTATTTGCAGACTCACCAAATGCAAAATGTAATTTTGCTAGGATTTAAGGAGAATATCTATCCTTTGTTGAAAAAAGCCGATATTTTTATACATACTTCATATTACGAGGGCTTCCCCAATGCAGTTTTAGAGGCGGCTTCTTTAGGACTTCCCCTTTTGTTATCTAATATCCCAACGCATAAAGAAATTTTTGAGGACAAAGCTTTGTTTTTTGACCCTTATAATGCAGAAGAACTTTGTGAAAACCTTAAGGGTTTGATAAAAAATACAGCTTTATTAGCAAAGCTAAAAAAACAAAGTTTTGAAGCACTTAAGCAATATTCTATGGAATCTTTTAGCAAGGAAGTATTGAGGATTTTTCAAGAGGCTAAAACTGCATTGGGGAAGCCCTCGTAATATGAAGTATGTATAAAAATATCGGAAAATCTTAAAACTGCATTGGGGAAGCCCTCGTAATATGAAGTATGTATAAAAATATCGGAAAATCTTAAAACTGCATTGGGGAAGCCCTCGCTATATGAAGTATGGAGAAAAATATCGGAAAAATCTTTAAATAATGCAGAAATCACAAGTAATAAAGCCCTGAATATAAGAGGAATGAATATTAAAAACAAATCTTTTGCCCTTAAGTAAGCTTTGATAATGCCTTAGGGTTTAAATTTTTTTGATGCAACAATGTATTATAATTTCGGTTTTTATTAAGATTTTAGGAGACCTTATGCCCTTTTATGGAAAGAAAATAACTTTATCGTGGTTTTATTTTGCTATTCTTAGTGCCCTTTTTTTTACTTGTATGAATTTTAATTTTTTTATGCAAACTTATCAACATTTAGACCCTAGTTCTTCTTTGTTTTTAAAAATATCCTTACTTCTAGTTTATTTTGCTCTAGCCCTTAGTCTTATATCTTTATTGTTTTTTTTGCATTTACATAAGCCTGTGCTAATTGTCTTGGTATGGATTGCTTGCCTTAGTGCATATTTTATGTCCTTTTATGGGGTGGTGATTGATAAGGATATGATAGATAATGTTATGAAAACTGATAGCCAAGAAGCTTTTGGTTTAATCTCTCCTAGTTTATTGATTTTTATCTTGGTTTTGGGGGTGTTGCCTACTTGGTTTATCTTAAAGGTAAATGTTGCTTACCCTAGAACCCTAAAGGGGAGATTTTTCTATCCCTTGCTAGGTTTTTTTATGGCATTTCTTTTCGCACTTGGAATCTTTTATTGGCATAGCCAAACACTTATTCCATTCTTTCGGAATTATAATTTTCTAAGAATCTATGAAACACCTTTGCGACAAATTTATTCTGTTGTGTTGTATATCAAAGGGGCTTTACCCGCAAAGGAGTTTGAAGTTATTGCTAAAGATGCGGCTTTGAAGCCTGATTCTAAGGAGCAGTTAATGATTTTGGTAGTAGGGGAGACTGCAAGGGCTGCTAATTATTCTTTAGACAATTATGTGATTAATGATACGAATGCTTATACCAAAGAAGAATCTATTGTGTATTTTGATAATTTTTATTCTTGTGGGACTTCTACTGCTATTAGTGTTCCTTGTATGTTTTCAGATTATAAAAGGGAGAATTTTTCAAAATCTACTTATTATCGCGAAAATGTTTTAGATATTTTGCATAAAGTTGGAGTGAATGTTGTGTGGATAGGTAATAACTCTGGTGGGTGTCAAGGTGTTTGTAAAAACTTAGAAAGAGTAAAAATCTTAAAAGAGCCTTATGATGAGGTATTATTAGTAGAGGTATTAGAGAATCTTAAGGGGTTAGAGAAGCAAAACCTTATTATCGTGCATTTGCAAGGCTCTCACGGACCTACTTATTACCAACGTTACCCTAATGCTTTTAAAAAGTTTCTACCCACTTGCGATACTAATGAGCTCCAAAAATGCACCCAAGAGGAGCTTATTAATACTTATGATAACACCTTGCTTTATACAGACTATATTCTAAAATCTTTAATTGGTATGTTAAAGGAGTATCCAAACTATGAAACGAGTTTGATTTATTTATCAGATCACGGAGAGAGTTTAGGTGAAAATGGGATTTACTTGCATGGAATGCCTTATTTTATAGCCCCAAAAGAACAAATTCATATCCCTTTTATGTTCTTTAGTAATAATTCATCGCTTATGCAAATCGCACAATCCCGCAAAAGTTTGCTTCTATCTCAAGATAATATTTTTAGCACTTTGCTTGGGTATTTTGGTGTAGAGAGTGAAGTTTATAAGAGTGAAGATGATTTATTCAGTATGGATTTTGAAGGACAATGATGAAGCCTAAATACCATTTTTTAGCGAATGCAAAATTTGCCTTAGAAGGAGTGTTGGCAATGCTTAAGCAAGAGGCAGCTTTCCGCATTGAATTAGCAATCATCATTCCTGCTGTGATTATAAGCTTTTTCCTGCCGCTAGATTTAATAGAGCATTTGTTTTTAATAGTGGTGCTGTTTTTGATACTTATCTTAGAGGCGGTTAATTCTAGCATGGAAGCTTGTATAGACTTAATCACCCCCAACTTCCACCCCCTAGCCAAAATCGCTAAAGATTGTGCGAGTGCTGCAGTTTTCTTTAGTGTGCTTTTAGCCCTTTTAGTTTGGGGAGTTATTTTATTTTCTTTATGGGGTTATTAAAACATTAGATAATTTCTGTGATAAATTTGCGTTTTAATTCCCATAAAAGAATTATCTTAAGTGAGAGGTGGGAACCCTTAGTTTGTAAGCAAACTTTTCCCAACCACTACGATAATTTCTGTTAGGGGATTAAATTAAACCTTTAAAATCTCTAAACCATTAAAATTCTTAAATCTTAGTGTTAAACTTTTAAATTTTATAAGTTTCAATGAAATAAAGCTTTAGTTTAACCCTAAAGTATTAAAAGAATATAATATTAAAATTAGCATTCAATTCTTAAAAACCCTCAAAAGTGTAGTATAATCACACTTTTATTGTAAGGATTGTATTCTAACTATCTACCATAAACCCACCTACCCTAAAAATAGATTTTATAAACTCTTTGTTTATCTTAAGGTAGTAGGTTTAGGTTGTAATGAATTTTTATTTAAAAACACACAAAATTAAAAAGGACAAAACTATGCAACTTTTTATTTTAAACTTTAAAAGAACAGGCGTTAGTAATATCATAGAAACTTTAGGCTTAACATCTCTTATAAAAACCCTACAAGACTCTCATCAAATTCCTACCTTAGATACTAATACTGCTATTAAAGAACACTCTATTCCTAATTTCTTTAGTGAAGAACTTTATAATATCTTAAAAGAAGTAGAGTTTATAAATTCTAATCATCATTCTCTAGTCGGGGGGGGGGGGCATTAATAGTGTCTTTTAATTATCCTTTATTAGAACAAAGAGAAAAAGATTTTGCCAAAGACTTTTTAAAAACTGCTCTAAATTCTAAAGAAAATCTCTATTATTATCCTAAACCTAATACCTATACAGAAGTTGATGATTTTGCCCTTTTTTCTTTAAGAGAAAACATTACAAGTGAAAATCTAAAAATAGAATCCCTTTATAGAAATAATCTAATCCATAGAGATTTAAGAGGAAAACTCCATACCTTTTTAAGAAAAGAAAAAAACATTGATTCTAAAATCCTCTCTAAGAAATTCTTTTATGAATCTAGAAAACTTTTTAATTGCTCTTTTACTTGGAGTGAATATAAAGTCTCACAAGAACAACTCCAATATGATTTAATAGATAAGGTAGAGGAGTTTTATCCGTATCCTATCTATGTCAATATTGCTACTTTAAATATCTGTAATTTAGAATGCGTAATGTGTCCTATGTTTTCCCCTATATTAAAAGACACTATACAAACAGACTTTTTTAAACAAAAACAAGTTTTAGATGAGAGTGTTGTTTATAGGGTGATTGACTTTATCGCCCAAAATACCATTCAAACTACTGCCATAGGATTTATTGCACTAGGAGAGCCACTCCTTGATAAAAGAATGCCAAAATTTGTAAGTTATGCAAGAGAGAGAGGGATTGATTTAGTTACTTTAACAACCAATGGCACCCTTTTAGAACAAAAAGGCATTGCCCTCTTAGATGCAGGATTAAACAGAATGACCATAAGTATAGATGGAGCCACCTCTGAAACTTATAAAAAGATTCGAGGAACGGATTTAGAAAAAGTAGAAAGAGGCGTTAGAAGATGTGTAGAATACGCCAGAATATTAAACAATAAGGGAGCAGATATTGAATTTAATCTTAATTGTGTGCTAGTCAATACAGAGATTGAAAAAGAAAAAGAACTTTATTTGAGTAAATGGAGTGATTGTAGGGATGTGATAACCAATATTTATTTTACTCATATGGTAATTTTTGATAGTGAGGGTGTAGATACGAATAAAAAACAAAGTGCCATTGCTTATAATCAAGCTCATACAGAGATTTGCTCTTTGCCTTGGCTTGGAATGCAAATGGATTGTTATGGAGATGCTTATGTGTGCTGCATTATGCAAGATAGCACCTTTTATAATAATAAGATTTCTATTGGGAATGTGGTCGAAAATACGCCTCAAGAAGTGTGGAACTCTGCTAAGGCTAAAGTTTTAAGGAAAGAAAGTTTAGAAAATTCTTTTTTTACCTTTAAACTCTGTGCTAATTGTGGGGAAAAATACCGAACATTTTTTAAAGAAGATGGCAGTGCTTTAGAGATTAATATAAGTGAAAGATACTAATGTGTTCAATTTGTGGGATTTATGGGAAGAGGGATTATACACCAACTCTTGAAAAAATGATTGCAGCTATGGACTTTAGAGGTCCAAATGGGTGCTTTAGCTATGTAGATAAAGGGTTTTATGGAACAAGTAATCGCTTAAGCATTAATGATTTACAATGCGGCACACAGCCCTTTAGCAATGTAGATGGTAGTATTGTCGTTTTTTTTAATGGAGAGATTTATAATTATAAGACTTTAAAGGAGGAATTACAAAATGATGATATAGAGTTTTTTAGCCATTGTGATGGGGAGATTCTTCCCTTTATGTATCAAAAGTATGGAATAGAAGGTTTTAAACTCTTAGATGGAATGTTTGGGATAGCTCTTTATGATAAGAATCTCCGTAAAATCTTTTTAGTAAGAGATATTGCAGGAGAGAAGCCCCTTTATTATCTTCATCATCAAGAAATATTTGCTTATAGCACTTTAATCACTCCTTTGCGTGAAGTTATAAAGCCCACTTTAAATCATCAAGCCATTTGGGATTTTCTCACTTTTGGATTTATCCCGGAGCCTCAAAGCATTTATCAAGAAATTGTAAGTCTGCCTAAGGGAAGTATTTTAGAATTTGACTGCCACGATTTAACTCTTAAGATTAAAGATTTTAAAGAAGATTGTTTGAAAATCCACCAAGTAAGTTATGAAAATCCTATTTTAGCCACTAAAGAGCTTGTTAGTAAAAGTGTGTATGATAGATTATTGGGCGATGTGAAAATTGGTGCTTTTTTAAGCGGTGGGCTTGATAGCTCCATAGTTTCTGCTCTAGCTTGTAAGGAGATAGCAGATTTTCATACCTTTAGCATTGCGTTTTGTGAAGGTTATGATCCTCATAGTGCTTTTGTGAATGAAAGTGCATTTTCTCAATTAGTGGCAAAACATATTGGTTCTAAGCATTATGAGTTGCAAATTAACGCCAAAGATTTTCAAAAGGAATTAGAATCTTTTATTCAAAGTAGTGATCAGCCCTTTGGTGCTATTTCAGGGATTGGGATTAAACTTTTAGCAAGGATGGCTAGAGAGCTTGGAGTAAAAGTTCTTTTAAGCGGTGATGGAGCCGATGAAAATTTTGGCGGTTATGCTTGGTATCCAAAATTGCGTTTTAATAATCCTCAAGCCATTACTCCACAAAAGCCTAAAGGTTGGCATTACTATGCCTTTGAAGAAGAAAAGAAAGCTTTATTCTCTGAAGATTTTTTTGCAAATATGCAAAGCTCTTTAAGATATTTTCCTACTTCAGATTCTTTGCCTTTAGCGTTTATCGCTTTTGATAGAGAGTTTTACTTGCCTTATGAAATGATGGCGAAGCTTGATAGGATGTGTATGAGTGAGAGTGTGGAGGGGAGGGCTTGTTTCCTCTCTCCTGCTATTTTAGCCTTTATACAGAGTTTAGATTATGAAACTTTGCTTTTAAAGGGTGAAAAATGGCTTTTAAAAGAAGCATTTAGGGAACTTTTACCCCAAGAGATTTTAGAGAGAGAAAAGCACGGATTTAATGCCCCTATTGATTATTGGATGAAAAAGGATTGGTTGTGGCTCTTAAAAGAATCCTTAAGTGCTAAGAGTGCTTTAAATCGTTATGGAATGTTAGATAAAGGTGCTAGTGAGTTTATGCTTAAATTGCTCTTTTCCTCTCAAGTAAGAGTTGGGAATATCGCTTTTTATTTAGTGGTATTGAATTTATGGCTAGAAAATCTATCTTGATTTTAGCAGATCTTACAAGCCCTTTAATGGAAGCAAGGATTAAGATGTTAGAAAACTTACCTTATAAAAAATATATCTTGCATAATGCGAATAACCAATCACTTAGCCCCCAAATCTTAGAATCTTATGCAAACTTTATTATTTTAGAACACCCTAAAATAAATTCTACTACAATCCGTTATTTTTATAGCTTCTTTTATACTTTCTATCTCCTACTTACTCTAAACCCAAAACTTATTGTCGTGCATTGGGCTAGCAGGCTCTACCAAAATATCCCCTTAAGTCTTTGGGGCAAAAGAGTAATCGTGCATACAATGGGAGGGGATATTGATAAAACACAAGATTATTGGGGTAAGAAAAAATTTTTTGTCGATAGGCTTTTAAAGGCTGCTCGGGTTATTTCCGTGAAATCTGTCTTTATGCAAGAGATGCTACAGGGACATAATAGTGAACTAAAGGATAAAATTATGCTTCTCTCTTGGGGGTAGAAGAGAGATTTTATCAGAGTATAACAGGGGTTTCTAAGAAAGCTATGCAACAAAAACTTTTTGGAAGAAATTTTGATTTTTTGTTTTTTTCTATTCGAGCTTTCAAGCCTTTCTATCAGCAGAGGGAAATTGTAGAGGCTTTTATAAAATATTTTGGCAAACAAAGCAATATTGGTTTATTGCTCCCAACATTTAATCAGGATATAGAATATTTTAAAGAAGTCTCTAGTTCTTTTACCCCTAATATCTTTATCTATAATATTCCTCATAGCCAAATGCATAATTATCTCTTTGCGGTGGATTGTGTGATTTCTTATAGCAAAAGTGATGGAATCTCCCAATCACTTATGGAATCTCTTTGTGCTAAGAAATGGATTATTGCCAATAAATTACCTAACCATTCTATGTTTTTAAAGCATAAAGAAAATGCCTACTTGGTGGATAATATAGAGGAATTGCAAGAAGCTTTTGTAAATATACAAAGAAGTATTTTAAAGCCTTACTATGATGAAATTTTAGATTGTAAAGCCCAAAAAAAGCGTTATCTTTCTATCCTTAAAGAATACTTTAATGTCGCTTAATATGGTAATATTTGATTTATTTTTTAAAGAGAAGTGAAATGGTTAAAGAGCATTTGGAATATTTAGTTTGTCCTGCTTGTAAAGGAAATTTAAAACTTCAAAAAGAGGTTTATGAGGGAGATTTCATTAAAGAGGGTTTGTTAAGTTGTGATTGTGGCAAGGAGTATTCTATCGTGAATTTCATCCCTCGATTTGTACCAAAGAGTAATTATGCGGATAGTTTTGGCTTTGAATGGAATATGCATAAAAAAACGCAATTTGATAGTGAAAGTGGTGTGGAGGCAAGTAAAAAAAGATTCTATGAAGAAACAAAGTGGAATCCTAAAGAAGGGGGTATTATTTTAGAAGCAGGTTGTGGTTCTGGGAGATTTACTCCTTATGCTCTGCAAGTAGCGGAGAGAGAGGGATTATTGATAAGTTTTGATTATTCTAGTGCCGTTGATGCTGCACTCGTGGGGAATCCCTTGAGTAAAAATTTACTTTTTTTGCAAGCTAATATCTATGAACTTCCCCTTAAAGAGGGGATTATTGATAAATGCTTTTGTTTTGGTGTGTTGCAACATACGCCTAGTGCAAAAAAAGCTATTTTATCTTTAGTGAGGAGTTTAAAGAATGGAGGAGAGTTTGTGTGCGATCATTATCCTTTTAATTGTAACACTCTCTTTAACACTAAATATTGGGTTCGTCCTATCACGACAAGAATCCCGCATAAAATGCTTTATAATTTTGGAAGAAAATATATCAATTTTATGTGGCCGCTTTTTAAGTTTAACCGCAAGTTTTTTTCTCCCAAACGTGCTAATAGGATTAATTGGAGGCTTTTAATTCCTGATTATAGTAATGAGAGATTAAGTGAAGAAAAACTCAAAGAATGGGCTTATTTGGACTTTTTTGATATGTTAAGTCCTAAGTATGACCGCCCAATTTTAATGCAAACTTTTTATGATTATTTGCAAGAATCAGGGTTAGAAAATATTTGGGTTAAGAAGGGTTATAATGGCTGGGAAGGAAGAGGGAGTAAATCTTGAATAAGAAATTTGGAATTGTTGGCGTTGCAGGATATGTTGCACCACGGCATTTAAGGGCTATAAAAGAGACTGGAAATAAGCTTGTTTGTGCTTTTGATCCTAATGATTGTGTGGGTATTATGGATAGTTATTTTCCTGATGCAGATTTTTTTACAGAGTTTGAGCGATTTGATAGACATGTAGATAAATTGCGTAGAGCTGGTAATGGGCTGGATTATATTTCTATTTGTTCTCCTAATTATTTACATGATAGCCATATCCGTTTTGGACTTAGAAGTGGCGTAAATGTTATTTGTGAGAAGCCCTTAGTATTGAATCCTTGGAATATTGATGCGTTAGAAACAATAGAAAAAGAGACAGGTAAAAAAGTCTATAATATTTTACAATTAAGATTGCATCCAAGCATTATTCACTTAAAAAATGAAATTACCAATGTTTTACAAAAGCAGCCTAATAAAATTTTTGAGGTTGATTTAACTTATATCACCTCTAGGGGGAAATGGTATTTTATTTCTTGGAAAGGAGATGTTGCTAAGAGTGGAGGTATTGCTACTAATATAGGCATTCATTTTTTTGATATGCTTTTATGGATTTTTGGCGATGTGAAAGAAAATATCGTAAATATTTTAAATGCTAATAGTGCTGGAGGGATTTTAGAGCTAAAAAACGCAAGGGTGCGATGGTTTTTATCCGTAGATTCTGCTAATCTTCCAAAGGAAATTTTAGAACAAAATCAACGCACCTTTAGAGTCATCTGCATAGATGGTAAAGAAATAGAATTTAGCGAGGGCTTTACAGATTTACATACGCAAAGCTATAAAGAAGTTTTGAGGGGTAATGGGTTTGGATTAAAAAATGCTAAAGATTCTATAGAGTTGGTGCATAAAATTAGAAATGCTAAAACTATAGGTTTAAAGAGGGAATATCATCCCTTTTGTAAAAAAGTTTTAACAAGATAATATTGATGGATACAACGAGTTTTATTCACCAAAGTTCTATTGTTGATGAGGGGGTTTCTTTAGGCAGTGGTTGTAAAATTTGGCATTTTACTCATATCCTTTCTGGAAGCATTATTGGCAATCATTGCTCCTTTGGACAAAATTGTGTCGTGGGTCCTAATATAAAAATGGGAAATAATTGTAAAGTCCAAAATAATGTAAGCATTTATGAGGGTGTTGAATGTGAAGATGATGTGTTTTTGGGTCCTTCGATGGTTTTTACAAATGTTATAAATCCTCGTGCCTTTATTAACCGTAGAGAGGAATTTAAAAAAACACTTTTGAAAAGGGGATGTTCTATAGGGGCTAATGTTACGATTGTGTGTGGAGTGAGTATTGGAAGATATGCGTTTATTGGTGCTGGAAGTGTTGTGATAAAAGATGTGCCTGATTTTGCATTGGTTGTTGGGAATCCTGCAAGGCAAATAGGCTGGGTTGATAAGGCTGGTTTGCGTTTGGAATTTGATAAAAATGGCATTGCAAGAGATAGTTTTGATAATACTCAATATAAATTGAATCATTCTACTTTAGAGGTTATTTATGCAGATTGATTTTGCTAATTTAAAAGAAACACATAGACATTATCAACAAGCAATAGAAGAATCTATTTTAAAAGTTGCAAGAGAAGCAAATTATATTATGGGTGAGGAGGTAAGTAAGCTTGAAGAGGAATTAGTAGATTTTATTGGTGGAGGCTATGCTATTACTTGTGGAAGTGGAAGTGATGCTTTATTGTTAGCTTTGTTGGCTTTAGGGATAAAGTCAGGAGATGAGGTTATTACGACACCTTTTTCTTTCATTGCTACTGCTGAGATGATTGCACTACTTGGTGCAAAACCTGTTTTTGTTGATATTTCCTTAAAGGATTATAATCTTGATGTTCATCTTATTGAGCATAAAATTACTGCTAAAACAAAAGCTATTTTAGCAGTTAGTCTTTATGGGCAACCTCCCCAGTTAAACTTGCTAGAAGCAATGGCAAGAAAATATAATCTCAAACTTATTTTAGATGGTGCTCAAAGTTTTGGAGCAGAGTTTTTAGGAAAAAAAGATTCTTTGTATGGAGATATTGCTACAACAAGTTTCTTTCCGGCTAAACCTTTAGGATGTTATGGCGATGGTGGGGCAGTTTTTACAAAAGATAAAGCCTTGGCTTTAAAAATAGCTAGTTTAAGGATACATGGACAAAAAGAGCGTTATGTCCACCAGTATATTGGCATTGGTGGGAGATTAGATGCTTTACAAGCAGCTATTTTACGCGTAAAATTAAGAAACTTTAAGGAAGTCATACAAAAACGCAATTTTGTAGCCTTGCAATACGCAAAATATTTAAATAAAGATTCTTTAGTATTGCCAAAGATTTTGGAGGATAGAACTTCTACTTTTGCCCAATATACTATTAGGGTAAAGAATAGAGCTAAACTTATCTTAGAGCTTAAAAATATGGGGATTCCAACGGCTATTCATTATCCTTTGGGACTGCATTTGCAAGAATGCTTTAGAGGATTGGGGTATCAAAAAGGTGATTTTTTAGTTTGTGAGAGAGTAAGTCAGGAGGTTTTAAGCTTACCAATGAATCCCTATCTTAGCGAAGAGCAAATACAATGGATTACTCATAATATTAATCAAAGGATTTAAAATGCAAAAAGTTTTAATTTATGGATTTGGTTGGAGTGGGCAGAGTATGCTTGAGTTGTGCTTAAAGTTAGGTTTTGAGTGCAGAGTTGTGGATGATGGATTGAATCTTGCCTTTACAAGAAATGATGTTTTTATAGATTCTAAAGAGCTTAATACGCAGACTTTTGATATTTATTTTATTTGTTGTGTAAGTGAGGAGGTGCGTAATATAATTCTCCAAAAACTTATAGGGTTTAATATACCAAAAGAGAAAATAAAATTTATACAAACTTATATCTATAAGCCACAAATGGCGTTTTTGTTGAAAAAATATTTTTCTAATGCAAAACAAACTTTGCAAGAGTGGCTAAAAGAAAGTCAAGATATGCCTGATTTTCACTGCAAATTGCAAAAAATGCAAGAATCTTATTTTGAAAAAAAAGCTATTAGTTCTCAAAATTTATTAGAGTGGAGAAATCAAGTTGATAGCCTAATACCTCATCAAACTATATTTTCTAAGATTTATCAAAGCACTTTTATAAAGAGCAAATTAGACCATATTGCCTATCCGGGATTTAGTATAGGAATTTCTATCCATAAGAGCGAGGATAAGGATTTTTATTTTGTTAAAAAAATAGATTTTAAAAGCCTTATTAATCGTCCTAAGCATATCAAACTTATTGCTTGTTTTGGGAATAGTGCTTTAAGGGTAGAATATCTCCCTTATGAGGAGAGTATTACAGCGTTTTTGCAAAAAGAAGTTGGGGATTCTTATATTGTTTTAAATTTTGGTGTTACTGGTTATACGATTTATGAGCAGCTTATGCTTTATAATGCCTTATGTTTTGAGCTAAAGCCTGAACTTGTCATAAGCTTCTTTTTAGGAACAGATTTTCGCACGGGTTTGATTAGCTGTGATGTGTTGGTAAAAAAACATAAGATTCTTTATTCTCCTTGGTGGAATGAGGGAGATTATAAAAAAACTATTCAAAGTGAAATGCCTTTATTCTCTGAAATGGGAAATAATCCAGAAGCGGTGAATGCAAATATCGTATTTGGCGATATTAATGCAGCCATTAAAATGCGACTAGAGCAATTTAAAGCCATTGTTAGTGCGGGGGGGGGGGCATTTCTTGCCTTTATCCAGCCCCTATTACCTTGCAAGTTAGAATGGAGCGAAGAAGAAAAAGTTATGCGGCATAAGGAAATAGAGATTTTAAATCACGCAACCGCTTTTCAAAATATTTTGATTCCAAAAATACCCGATATTATCAAAGGATTTAAAAAAGAGGTGCAAGCATTGGATTATATTTTTGATTTAAATGAAGTCATTGCACAGAGTAAAGAATCACTTTTTACTAATCATTGGATTCATTGTAATGCAAGAGGTAATGAGATAATTGCTAAAGAGGTTTTAGAGATTTTAAAAAAGAGAGGAATGATAGAGGGTGTGTAGTATTTGTGGAGGGACTTACCCTTTAGAGAATATCAAAAGGGCTTCTAGGGCTATGATTCATAGAGGACCTGATTTTAGCGGAGAATATGAGGATTTAGGGATTGCTTTAGCCCATAATCGCTTAAAAATCTTAGATTTAAATCCTCAATCTAACCAACCTTTTACCTCACCCTTTTGTCCGCATTTGGTATTGGTGTTTAATGGAGAGATTTATAATTATGTAGAGATTAAAGAGGAGTTAAAGAGGCAAAATATCCCCTTTTTTACTCAAAGCGATACCGAAGTTTTACTCCATAGTTTTGCCCACTTGGGGGAGAAATGTTTGCAGAAATTCAATGGCGATTTTGCTTTTGTGATTTACAACAAGAGGGATAAAAGCCTTTTTTTAGCCCGTGATAGATTGGGTAATAAGCCTTTGTTTTATGCGCTAGAAAAAGGAAAGATTCTTTTTGCTTCCGAGATTAAAGCCTTTTTAGCCCTTAAAAATTATCCTTTTGACTTAGAGGAAGTCTCTAAATGGCTTTTATTTGGTAATGGGGATTTAAAGAGGAGTATTTATGCGGGTATTTATAACTTCCCTGCTGCACATTATGGGGTTTTTAAAGCGGGTAAATTAGAGATAAAAAAATATTGGAATCTTGAAATAAAACCTACAAAATCCTCTTTAAGTGAATCATTGGAGGAATTACAATTCCTTTTGCTTAATGCCCTAGAGATTCGCCTAAGGGCTGATGTGCCTATTGCAATGTGTGTTTCTGGAGGGATTGATAGCTCTATTTTGGCTCATTTGGCACTTAAATTAGGGAGGGATGTTAGATTCTTTGGGGTAAGTTTTAAAGGTTTAGAGGGTGATGAGCGTAAATTTATCCAACAATTACAAAGCGATGTAAAACAAGAAATTACATTAATTACCCCTAGTATAGAATCTATAAAAAGAGATTTTAAGAATCTTATTAACGCTCAAGATGAGATTTTTAGGAGTTTTTCACTTTATCCTCAATTTTTACTCTTTAAAACTCTTTCTACTTCTTGTAAGGTGGTGCTAGGAGGGCAGGGGGCTGATGAGTTATTTGGGGGTTATTATCACCATGTAGGACGTCTGCTTTATCATTCCTTTAAAGAATTCCAAAATCGTATTAGAATCTATGGGAATGAAGCCTTTAAGGAGTATAATTTTGGACTTAAATGTGCTTTAAAGGATTCTTTAAAGATGAAGCTTTTTAAAGAAGACAATAAAGAAAATATCAAAAAACTGCAAAATTTGGATTTGCCAATCCCTTCTTTAGAACCTTTATTGGAGAGATTTTTACCGGATTTTAATCAAGGCTTATGGGCAGATACTATTACGTTTAATTTGCCTCATTTATTGCGTTATGAGGACAGAAACGCAATGGCTCATAGTGTGGAAAATCGCACACCTTTTACGGATTTTAGGGTGGTGGAATTTGCTTTTTCTTTGCAAGATTCTTTGAAATTTCAAAAGGGTTTTAGTAAATATCTCTTAAGGGTTTTATTAGAATCTTTAGGGAGTAAAAAACTTGCTTGGAGGAAGGATAAAATGGGTTTTGGTGTGCCAGAAAAAAGATTTATGGATACCTTAGGATTAGCTTACCAATCACTTTTTGATGTAAGGGTGGCTATTTTTGAGGCTTTAAGGAGGGGTAGATGATATGGATTGATGTAGCAACGCCAAAATATGCAATGTTTTTTATAGGTATGATTAAATCTTTAGAGAAAAGAGGTTATCAAGTTTTGGTAACTACAAGGTATGCTCCTAATTATACAGAAGCAAAGCAAATTTTAGAGATTCATAATATCCCCCATATTGTACTTGGTGAGTATGGGGGTGCCACTTTGTTGGAGAAGTTTGAAGCAAGGATTTTTCGCCAAAAGGAGATTTTAGATCTTTTTCGTACAAGAGGAGTGCCAAAGGTTCTAATTTGTGGGGCTGTCGTTGATAGTGTGCAGGTGGCTTATGGAATAGGGATACCAGTTGTTAATATCTATGATACTCCAGCTTTCACGAGAGCTGGGGATGATAGCTGTCCTAAAGAGCTAACCGCCGTTGCGAGGCTTACCTTGCCGTTTTCTTCGTTATTTTTCTATCCCTTTATTTTCCCTAAAGAATTAATGCTAAGGTTTGCTTTAGATGAAAACCAAATTGAATCTTATCCTTTTATTGATGTAGCATTATGGATAAATGCGATTAAAAAAGATTCTAAAAATGATTTTAGAATTCGTTATGGATTAGATATTTCTAAGCCTACGATTTTAGTTAGAGAAGAAGAGTATAAAGCCCATTATGTTAAAGAGCAAATTCCTACAATTTATGAAGTAATTCCACTTTTAAAACAGGGATTAGATGCTAATATCGTGATTATGCCCCGCTATGAGAAAGAACTTTTGATGCGTGATTTTGGAACTTATGCTACGATTTTAGAAGAGAAGCTAAAGCCAGAGGAGTTTTATCCTTTTTTGGATTTGTTTATTGGTGGTGGAGGGACTATGAATTTAGAGGCAGTTTGTTATGGGATTCCTACCATTTCTACCCGCTCTATTTGGCTTATCCATGACCAATATTTAATCAGCAATCATTTAATGTTTTGGAGTCAAGATGCCAAAGAGATTATAACAATTGCTAAAAAAATGATAGGAAAAAGAGTGGATTCTAAGAGTTATTTTGTCCGTGGGGAATGTAATTTTAATCATATTATTGAAAGGATTGAAAAGGAGTTTTTATGTTAGGAGTCGCACTTTTAGGCTGTGGCAGAATTGCATCAAGGCATGCAGAATTACTAAGTAAAGGAGAGATTACAGGGGCTTCTTTGGTGTGCGTGTGCGATAGTGATGTTAAGAGGGCTAGAGCCTTTGGAGAGAAATATCAAGTTCCATTTTTTCAAGATTTAGCCTTAATGATGGAGAAGCATTCTTGTGAAATTGATATTGTCTCTATACTAACTCCTAGTGGATTGCACGCTAAAAATACTTTGGAGGTTGCAAAATATAAAAAACATATTATTGTTGAGAAGCCCATAGCCTTAACTTTAGAAGATGCCGATAAAATGATAGAGGCTTGTGATAGGAATAATATTCGGCTTTTTGTCGTGAAGCAAAATCGTTTTAATTTGCCGGTGCAAAAATTAAAAGAGGCATTAGAGTTGGGAAGATTTGGGAAGCTTGTTATGGGAAGTGTGAGGGTGCGTTGGTGCAGGGACGATGCTTATTATAAACAAGATTCTTGGCGTGGAACTTGGGCTATGGATGGAGGAGTTTTTACCAATCAAGCCAGCCATCATATTGATTTATTGGAATGGATGATGGGGGATGTGGAGAGTGTTTTTGCTAAGGCTAGAACTGCTTTGAGTGATATAGAGACTGAAGATACAGGAGTGGCGGTTTTGAGATTTAAAAGTGGTGCTTTAGGGATTATTGAGGCGACAACTGCAACGCGTCCTTTTGATTTAGAGGGTAGTATTTCTATTTTGGGAGAATTGGGAAGTGTCGAAATTGGAGGATTTGCGGTCAATGAAATTAAGCATTGGAATTTTACACAACCTTTGCAGAGCGATAAAGAAGTTATGGAGAAATACTCTACTAATCCTCCTAATGTCTATGGGTTTGGGCATAAGGAGTATTACCTAGATGTAATAGATTGTATTAAAAACAATAAAAAAGCCTTAGTGGATGGATTAGAAGGTAGAAAGAGTTTAGAGCTTATTATTGCTATTTATGAATCTATTGAAACAGGCAAGGAAGTGTTTTTGCGATTTCAGCCGCAAAGATGTAAATTGGGGCATAGCAAGTGAAAAAAGTCGTATTTTTAGGTGCAAAGGAAATTGGTAGAAAATGTTTAACAGAGTTGTTTGCTAGGCAAGAGGAGTTAGGCTTTACACTTCTTAGTGTAGGGACTTCCCCTAAAGGAGAGGGGGTAAGGGAATTTTGTATGCGGCATAAAATCTTGATGATTGCGGATTTAGATGAGCTTTTAAGCTTAGATTTTGACATACTTTTTTGTGTGCAATATCACCAAATCTTAAAACCCCAACATATTTTTTGCGCTAAAGAAATCGCTTTTAATCTCCATTTAGCACCCTTGCCAGAATATAGAGGGTGCAACCAATTTTCTTTTGCGATTTTTAATGAGGATAAAGAGTTTGGCGTAAGCATTCATAAAATAGATGAGGGGATTGATAGTGGAGATATTGCCTTTGAGAGACGTTTTAAAATCCCTCCTGATTGTTTTGTTGATGAGTTAGTAGCATTAGCTAATGCCTATGGGTTGGAACTTTTTGTTAATGCTTCGGGGCAAATGATAAAAGGAGAATATCATTTAACCCCACAAAAAGACATTTATGCCACCAGAAGGGAATTTCATCTAAGGAATGAAATTGATGCCTTAAAAGCGGTGAATCTTAACTCCTGCGGGGGGGGGGAGGGCTTTAATTGAAAAAATTATTAGAGCAACCGCAATGCCCGGATTTGAACCCCCCTATTGTCTCATTAAAGGGCGGAAATTCTACTTCATATCAGCTGATAAAAAGCCAGATTCGGGAAGTTAAAATGGGGGAGAATGTGAAAATTATAGAGCCTTGTAATCTCTATGAGTGCTACCTTGGGGATAATGTTTTTGTAGGTCCTTTTGTAGAGATTCAAAGAGGAGTGAAAATAGGGGCAAAAAGTAGAATCCAAAGCCATAGTTTTTTGTGTGAGTTAGTGAATATTGGGGAATCGTGCTTCATAGGGCATGGGGTAATGTTTATTAATGATTTATTTACAGAGGGCAAACCCGCAAATGGGGATTTTACAAAGTATAAAGAAACCAAAATTGGTAATCGTGTAAGTATTGGTTCTAATGCAACCATTCTACCGGTGGAGATTTGCGATGATGTGGTGATTGGCGCAGGGAGTGTGGTTACAAAAAATATTACCAAAAAAGGTATTTATGCAGGGAATCCTGCACGATTTATAAGGGAGATTTGATGGATTTTGCGGATATTTCACAAGTTATAGAGCAGAGGCGAGAACAATTAAAACAATCTCAAGATGTGGTAGAGGTTATAGACTATGGAGCCGGGAGTTCTAATGCAAATAGAAGCAAGGAGCAAATGCAACAGGGTGTTATTTCGCAAATCCCCCTTGCTTCTTTAGCTTCTATTGGTGTTAAAAAAGAAAAAGCCCAGCAGATTTTTGAAATTTTTAAAACTTTAAAACCTAAGAGGATTTTAGAGCTTGGAACTTGTTGTGGGTTTTCTAGTGCTTATATGGGGTTTTTTGCCCCTAATGCAAAAATTTATACCATTGAGGGAAGCCCTAATATCGCTAAGGTTGCTAAAGATTCCCATAGGGTATTTGGATTAGATAATATTAAAGTTTTAGTAGGGAGATTTGATGAGGTGTTACCTAAGTTATTAAAAGAAATAGATTTAATTGATTTTGCTTTTGTTGATGGACATCACGATAAGTTTGCGACATTGGCTTATTTTCAAGAAATTTTACCCTTTATGGCTAGGGGAGGGGTTATGCTCTTTGATGATATTGCTTGGAGTGCAGGGATGAAAGAAGCGTGGAGAGAGGTTTTAGCACACAACAAGCATAAAAGATTTCAAGATTTTGGTTGGATGGGGGCTTTATGGTTGTAAAGTTTTTAGATTTAAAGAAGCAATATTTAAGCATTAAACAAGAAATTGATTCCGCAATTTTTAGGGTGATACAAAATAGTGCTTTTATAGGGGGTGATGAGGTTTTATGCTTTGAAAAAGAGTTTGCAGAATTTCTTGGGGAAGGGGTAAAAACTCTTGGTGTAGGCAATGGGACAGATGCGTTAGAAATAGCTATAGAATCGTTAAATCTCCCTCAAGGCGGGGAAGTATTAATACCCGCTAATACCTTTGTAGCAACTGCTGAAGCAGTGGTTAGGAATGGTTTAAAAGTTGTTTTTGTGGATTGTGGGAGAGATTATACTTTAGATATTGGTGATTTAGAATCTAAAATAACTCCTGCTTCTGTGGCGATTATTGCTGTGCATTTGTATGGGCAAAGCGCAAAGCTTAATGAGATTTTAAATCTTGCTAAGAAGTATCATTTAAAGGTTATTGAAGATTGTGCGCAAAGTCACGGGGCTACTTATAATGGACGCAGGGTCGGGACATTTGGGGATGTTGGGGCATTTAGTTTTTATCCGGGTAAGAATCTTGGTGCTTTTGGTGATGGGGGAATGATTGTTAGTAGGGATTTTGATTGTTTGCAGAGGTGCAGGGAGATTGCCCATCACGGCGGGTTAAGTAAGTATGAGCATCGTATAATAGGGAGAAATTCTAGGCTTGATGGGATGCAAGCTGCGATTTTGCGGGTGAAGTTAAAGTATTTAGAATCTTGGAATGCAAGACGAAGAGAGATAGCAGGATTGTATTTAGAAGGGCTAGGGGATATGCTAGATATTGCTTTGCCAGAGGTTAAAGAGAATTGCATTTGTGTGTGGCATTTGTTTGTAATTAGGACTCTAAAGCGGCAAACTTTAATGGAGGTATTGCGTAAAAATGGCATTGAATATGGTTTGCATTATCCTCTATCCTTACCCAATACACCTGCTTATGCACCTTTTGTGAAAGGAATAGAGTGCAAAAATGCTACTTGTTGGGAAGATGAAATATTATCCCTGCCAATGGGAGAGCATTTAGAGGATAAAGAGGTGCAAAAAGTAATAGAAGTGCTAAAGGATACCCTATGTGGGTAAGGAATGGTTATGGGGCTGTGCTTTGGCTTTGTGGTTTAGCAGGAAGTGGTAAAAGCACTATTGGGAAGGCTTTGTATGCAGAGATACACCAAAGAATCCCAAATGTTGTGTATTTAGATGGTGATGAATTGCGGGATTTATTAGGGGAATATGGTTATAGTAAGGAAGAGCGTATAGAAGTGGCACTAAAACGTTCAAAGTTTGCGAAATTCTTAAGTCAGCAGGGATTAGTGGTGGTAGTTACGACTATTTCTTTATTTGATGAAGTTTATAAATACAATAGAGCCACCCTTCAAAATTATTTTGAAGTGTATATTGAGTGTGAATTACAAGAGCTTATCAAAAGAGACCAAAAGGGACTTTATAGTAAGGCATTAAGGGGTGAAGTCAAAGATGTTGTAGGCGTAGATATATCTTTTGATAAACCTTGTGCGGATATGGTGGTAGAAAATACCAAGAAAGAGAATCTTAACTCTAATATCCAAAAGATTTTAAAAATTTTTGAATGAAAGTTTGATAAATACTTAAATCTATCCAAAAAGCATAATTTTAATTTTACTTCCTATATCCCTATTTCTATAAGAATCGTAAAATTTCACAAATAATAAAAATGACCTCACTTCACTAATTAAAATAAAACAATAGAGTAAGTAAAAATAAAACTCTAACTACTTATTTAAACCTCTAAACTTTAATCTTTTTAACCTGCTTATTTTTTATACTTAAACTTATACTCTCTATACTAAACCTTAAAGAGAACATTAAAAAGAAAACAATTTGCGTTAATAACACTTAGAATAATTAAAAATAGACAAAGATTATAAAGAGCAAGGTTAGTTAAGTTTAAGCATAGAGAGTAAGGATAAGTAGGGGTTATGTGTGGATATAGTGTAGCGACTGGTTTTTTAATCTTTATTTTTGATATGCTGTGTGGGTGTAGTGTGTTAATCTTTATCTTTGTTGTGTATGAGAGCAACTAAGAGTAAATAACACTAAATAATGTTAAATTAAAACAACCCAACCCTAACCAATACTAACTAATACTAAACAATACTAACCAAACCTACCTAAGCATTACCACTTAAAAGAGCTAAACAATCCTAACCAAAACTAACAACCTAACTAAGTAAAACCAAAACTCATTAACCCCTTAAAGATAAAAGAATCTTAATAG
Source organism: Helicobacter apodemus (assembly GCF_003097575.1). Classification (NCBI taxonomy): domain Bacteria; kingdom Pseudomonadati; phylum Campylobacterota; class Epsilonproteobacteria; order Campylobacterales; family Helicobacteraceae; genus Helicobacter; species Helicobacter apodemus. The sequence continues at coordinate 275,140 of NZ_CP021886.1, forward strand.
GGCTACCCAACAACCTAACAAATACTAACCAATACTATAAGGGTAAGTGAGCATAAGTGGTAGTGTGTGGTGAGTAATCGTTATTTTTTTTTGGTGGGGGGTGTGAGAGCAACCAAACCCAACTAAATAACCAAACAAACTAAACCTAACAATCCTAACCAAAACTCATTAACCCCTTAAAGATAAAAGAATTTTATAAAACCTACCTAAACATTACTACCTAAAAGAGCTAACCAATACCAAACAACCCTAACCAACCAAAGAATAACCAAAGAATAACCAAAACTAAATAAAGCCCTTAAGGGATAAAGTAAATAACACTAAACAAACCTAAGTCTTAACAAACCAATCCTAAATAAGAATAACTCAACACTCAACCAAAACCAATCCTTAAGAAATAAAGCAAGTAATACTTTATAGAGAAGTTAAACCCTTATCCTTGATAAACCCTTTTAAGGTTTAAACTCTATTAAACCTAACCCTACAATAAACTTTAAAAGAATAATAAATAACCAACAAAAGATTCAAATAGAAAATTCAAACAAAACTTAAGCTTTCAAAGAAATAACCTACTAAAACTTTATAAGAACTAATAATCCTTACTCCCTTATTATTTTTTATCTTTGCTATGCTGTGTGGGTATGTTATGTTAATCTTCATCTTTGGTTTAGTGTGGTTTTTAATCTTTATTTTTGTTGTTGTGTGAGTAAGATTAAATAAAAGTAAATAACACTAAACAAACCTAAATCTTAACAAACCCTAACTAAGATTCATTAACTCTTTTAAGATAAAAAATATAAAAGAGTATTTTTAATTACTCTTGCCACTTAAACCCCTTAACTTTATTAAATCTATGAAAACTTATTAATTTATTTATTAAAAATCTTATTAAACCCTACAATAAACTTTAAAAGAATAATAAATAACCAACAAAAGATTCAAATAGAAAATTCAAACAAAACTTAAGCTTTCAAAGAAATAACCTACTAAAACTTTATAAGAACTAATAATCCTTACTCCCTTATTATTTTTTATCTTTACTATGCTGTGTGGGTATGTTATGTTAATCATTATCTTTAGTGTAGTGTATTAGCTCTAGTGGATAGGGGTTTTAGTTATTTAGTGGGGTGTAGTGTTGGCTGTTCTTTTTAGGCATTTTTATTTAGTGTAGTAGCTAGGTTTTTACTTTATTTTTATTGTGTGCTGTATGTTGGGGAGGAGGAGGGATAAGTATTATCTTTGGTGGGGGGTATGAGAGCAACTAAAGAGTCAATAAAGCTTAGTGCTTTTATTGTCTCTTAATCTTTGTCTCTTTTTGATTATTCTAAATGTTATTAACGCAAATTGTTTTCTCTTTAATATTCTCTTTAATATTTAATAGAGAGAGTATGGCTACCTATAAAACGCCATTTTAAATCAAAGTTTTTCCATTTAAAAACGAAGCGGTTTGATTTAAAATGGAAAAAATCAGCAAACATTAAGCTTATAAAACTTGCTATTTAAAGAAGAAAAATCAATATTAATTACTTCTTCTATGGAATATCTCTAAAAAACTTAGAGAGCAAGAGAAATATAAGATTTTAAAGTTCTATAAAGTTAATGTATCTTTTTTTGGGAGGGGGATTAATGAATTTATTTATCCCTCATATTTAGGGTGAAATTCTCTTTTTGGGAAGTTTAAATACGCTGTTGGTGATGCAGGATTTAAATAGCTTAAATCTCCTAAGATATTAAAGACATAAATATTATGCATAAATATATTAATGTTTGCTAATGTGGTTGTTGGTATAGCAATGGTTTTTGGTTGTTGATAGATTTGTGGTTGGTTTTGTTGTAATAGTTTGAATATGGCATCAGATTGCATTATTAGCTCATATAATGGATAAATCATTTCTTTAATATAACTCTTATTGCCCTCTAATAATTTCCGTTGTATTTCTTTGTCTTGATTAATCAAGAAAGAAAATTTACTACTTAGCACCAATCTGTATCCCCAATATTCTTTGTCTTGAATAAATAATATCCCCTCATCTGCTAATCTTTTGATATTGAGGTATAAAATATCGACATCCTCATTAAATAAATTAATAAGTTGTTGTGTCTTGAGATCTAATTGCGGGCTGGGAAAAATTATCATTCCATTAAGAGGCAAATAAACATTTTTGTATGCGTTAAAAATAATAAACTTATCCAAAAGACTTGCTTCTTTTAGTATTGTTTTTAATCTCTTAATTTCTTTCTTTTCTTGCATGTAAGGATTTAGCCAAGCCCCAAAGAAAGCTCCCGCTAAAGTTCCACAAACGCCAATTAAACCAATCCAAATGCTAGAATCCATTACCTCTCTTTATGTTTTTGGTTTGAAATTTTATCTAATTTCTTTTGAGCTTCAAATGAGTCCACTGCTCCTATTGCTTCTTTAGATTTTATTCTCCTGTACAAGAGGGCATTTATTACAAAGTCCAAATTTGAAAGAGTGAGTAACTTTGAACTGCATAAAATGATAGTTTGCGTTTTAAAGAGGTTTGATTTAAAATGGAAAAAATCAACAAATATTAAGCTACAATCCTTGCCATTTTAAAAAGCATTTAAACAACATTTAAAACCTTTTTAAACTCTAATTTTTGCATTAAAACTTTCATTTCAAAATCAAATTTCATCTTTAATCCTTTTTTATATTAAAATCCTTTTAAAACAAAAGAGTAAAAGGTGCTAATATGGATATGGAAGAAGTCATAGAAAAGCTAAAAGATATTCTTGCAAGTGAAGGACAGACGAGCATTAAAACCATTGATGTGGCAAAGGCACTAGGGATACACCCTGATACTTTTAATTCTATGAAATTTAGAAATTCCATTCCCTATAAACAAATACTCAATTTTTTACAACAAAGGCAGATAAATATAAATTTTTTCTTTTATGGGAGTTCTCCTAAAGAGAACCTAGAATGTGAGGACAAATATAAGATTCTAAGACTCTATAAAGTTAATGCAACTTTGGGTGGCGGCGGAATTAATGAGTTTGTAAAGTATAAAGAGATAATAGTAGATAATACACTGCTAGATTTCTTTAAAGTTAAAGATTGTGAGTTTATAACAAGCTTTGGGGAATCTATGGAACCTATAATTAAAGATGGATCTATTTGCTTAATTGATAAAACAAAACCCTTTAAAGATAAAGGCATTTATGTTATTAATACAAGAGAGGGACTTTTCGTCAAGCAAGTCTTAAAAATTAGCCTTAAACTGCATTAGAATCGCTTCTCTCACTAAGATAAGCCACATTTCTACCACTATACACATCTATTATAGAGAGAATACTTGGGCGTATTTGCTTTCCATCATTATCTAGCACAATGGCATCTAGCGGAGAGCTGTCTATTTGCCATAATTGATTAGGCAAGGTATATAAATCCCTTTGCATTCCATAGGCAGGTTCTTTATAAGAGTCTGTTTTATCTGTGCCATAAGTGATAAGCGTGTATTCTAAAGAATTTGCTTTGAGGTAGGAATCCAAAAAGCGATTAAGAGTATTTAGTGAAAATAAAGGAGGAATCTCACATTTAAGGAATTTCTCATAAGAATAACCTTCAACATACAAGTGTGCAATGATATGTAGCTCTCTCCATAACTGCATCTTATTAAGGTATCCACTCCCCATTACTCTCCACATTTTTACGGCTTCAACTTGTGCCCAAGCAGGGAGTGAAGTTGTGCCTGTCTTTGCAACGCCTCTTTTATCACTTAAGCCACTTAAGCCTTGTGTTTTATATTTTCTAGCCCAATCAAAAAGCTTCCCTTGTGTGAGCTTTAAGGTAGAATCCTCCTTATTTTTAAGCACAAGGAAGTCTGCTACTCTAATTCCTGAAGCTTTTGCACTCTCATAGTCTATTAAGATTTTTTCTCTGTGCTTTGCTTGGGCTTTTTGATTAGGGGTGAGGTTATGCCAAGTAGTGCAATTCTCTTTAAGTGATTTTGCGTTAGTAGTTTCTACTGCGTCATTATGAATGCTTTTTATTTTAGCGTAGCAAATCTCATCACTGCGCAAATCCATACTCTCGCATACAGGAGCTTCTCCTACCCCACCACCAAAACAATCATTCCTACAAGAAGTGGAATCACTACTCCTAGTAGTATTACAATCACACTTGCTAATGTGATTAGTCCTTCTGTGGTGTAAAATTTCTGTCTTATTTTGTTTAATTTCTGCTTCATCCTGTTTAAGGGTTTTATAGGTTTCATCTTTATCTCCTTTACAATCCAATGTTATAGAATCCTTAGATTCCATAACATTAGATTGTGCGACTTCGTCATTGTTGGATTCCACCACTTCTTCATTGCTAGGGCTTTGCTTAAAGCTTTTCATACTCTCATTTACCCTTGCGGTTTCCACTACCTCACCCATTTCCTCTAGCACATACTTTATAGGATAGCCTTTTTCTAGGGCTTCCACTTGTGCGGAAGTTAAGGGGGTGTTCCAGATTTGGAGGACTTTACCTGCGTTGCCGCCCCTTAAATTATTTTTATAGGATATAGGAAATATTTTGCCTATAAATTTACAAATTTTTTTGCCTTTTTGGTTAGCTCTTTTAGCCGATTTATAAATAGTAAAAACATTAATGCCATACTTTTCCGCAAACTCTCCACTGCTTATCCATTGTCCCATTTTACACCACTTCTTTAAATACTTTAGCCATATAACCTTGCTCAATCATTGCATCACAGACTTCATTGGCTTCTTTTAAGCTGTCGCAGAAACGAACAAAATCCTCTCCATTTTTATCTATATAAACCACAACGAAACCACCTACCATTATGCAACCTTGAATCCCTCTTTTTCTAAAAGCTGTCTTAACTCCTTGGCTCTACCTCTTATGCCTTTAATTTTACCAGCAGACATATCATAAATGATAAAACAATCAGTATCACTCAAACCTTTAGATTTACACCAAGTGCGTAGCTTTACACCTTTTTTGCTCATTTGTCGGGTAAGACAAGTAAAATCTTTTCGTGCTTTTTTATCTTTCATAGTTATGCCTTTACTTTTATGTTATAATACACTTAACCACCCCACGAGGGAGTGGAGAAAGTGATTATAACTCTAGTTTGAAAGAGATTCTTAACTTCCAAACTTTGAAGCTTTACAACCACCTTTTTATACTTTAAAACTCGCATTTTAAAGCTCCAAAAGTGATATTCTTCCCACCCACCAAAACCACTTTTAGGTTTTTTATCTTTTTATGATAAAATTCACTTAAAAGTAATGTAATTATAGGCAAATTTTTTCTTATTGTCAAGTGTTTAGGAAAAAAATATCCTATTATTTAAAAGGTTTTTGTTTATGTTGAAAGAAATACGAGAAACTAAAGGAATTACACAAATACAACTAGCAAAAATGCTCGGCGTTTCAGAGAGAACCATAAGAAAATACGAGCAAGAAGAAGATAGTATGCAGGTGGGAATGTTTAAAAAAATAATGACTGCTTTAGATATGTCTAGCAATAGTCCAGCAATACTTCAAAAAGTGTCCAGCAATACTTCAAAAAGTGTCCAGCAATCCCCAAAAAACACAGAAATAATATCCAGCAAGGGTGTATCTCTGCCCCAAACCTTAAACGATGATATTGTATCCATTCCCTTTTACGAGGATATAACAGCAAGTGCAGGAAGCGGGGCATATAATGAAGCAGAAACAGCAGAGCAACTAAACTTCCCCAAATCCTTTTTACGCCAATATTTCGGCATTGTATCTTTTAATAATTTATCTATTATTATAGGAAAGGGCGATTCTATGTATCCCACATTGCCTAAAAATTGCTATCTTTTAGTGCAAAATGGAAGTGTTAGTGATGGAGAAATTTGTATTACTAGGATTGAAGATGAACTCTATGTTAAACGCCTCCAAAAACGCCCAAAATTAAAGCTTCTTAGCGATAATAAAGCCTACGACCCAATAGAATTAGAGGGAGAGAACTTTGAAATTATAGGACGCGTGGTAGGCTATTTCAAAAAAACTACACTTTGAGAATGTCTCTTAGGCTTCTAATGATTTTGTGATGATTTTTGTGAGTGTTTTTAATAGCGTTTAATACGAGGTTTAAGCCACTTTTTTAAGGGCATTTTGTGATTGATTTTGTGATGTTTTGTGAAAAAATAGCCATTTTGTGAAAAAATCTAAACTTAATTTTCCATTTTAAATCAAAGTATTTTTAAGCACAAATTGCCATTTTATCGCACTTTAAAGCACTTCACTTTTAAAATTTGCACTTTGAAATAAAACTACCCCCTATACTACCTTTCCCCTACCACATATAATTAAACTTCCCATACCCTGTATGCATAGTGGTATTCTTAGTCCCATTCATTCCATAGTTAGAATTCTTAAGTAGGGATAAGGATTAAACCCTACCACATATAATTAAACTTCCCATACCCTGTATGCATAGTGGTATTCTTAGTCCCATTCATTCCATAATTTAAAGAGAAATAAAAAGCATCATTTAAAGGAATAACTAAAGTAGTCCCTAAAGCATATTCTAAATTATCTAATTTACTCTCTCCTCCTCCATAATACCCTATATTAGAATATCTCCCTTTAGGATTATCTACATTAGGATTCATAGTCCAATCTACTCCTGCATACACTAAAGTCTTAAAATGTTTATGCCAATCACTATAAAAAGAAAGAGAGGTTTTAGTTTTAAATAAATTCATCTTATGGGTATAATTGCGTCTTGTAATAGTATTGATGGCATTACTCATCGTATAAGCTTTAGAATATCCTCCATTATAACCTAAACCTATCTCTGGAGTTAAAGTATGCTTAGTATTAAGCTTAATATTTATCCCCATATTAACATTAGCATCATAAGCATAAGATTTAGGTTCTCCTTTAAATTCTGTTTGTCCTACCCTTTCAGAAATATCATTTTGTATTAAACCAAATTGTGAAGAGAATTTAGAAAAGAGTTCATAATCTTTATAATTAAAAGGATGATAATACCTAACTCCTGCATAATAGGTTCTATTATTTAAAGCTAGAATATCTGAAGGATAAGTTTTAGAACTAAAATCATCATATCCTCCATAAATCCCATAAATATCTTTATTGTTAGGATTTAAATAACTATAACCAAAGATTACTCCTTTAGTATGTCCTTTAGAAGTTAATCCTCCATTTAAAGAAGTATTACTCTTAGAGATATAAGGAAGCATAAAGGCTAAATGATTCTTATCTTTAGTTTCACTAGATCTAAGTAAAGCATCACTCCCTAAATTATCAAAGTTTGCATAAATAGCTCCTTCCTCATAAGCCTTATTAAAGTTAGAATACACATTAGCACTTCCTTGATTATGGATTAAATTCACCGCATTCATAGCATTACCCATTACAGCATTTACAAAGTTTGCTCTAGCTTGGGTATTACTAATGAGTGTTTTTCCTAATGCTGCTGCTGAAGTCTTAGCAGCATCAACAGAAAAGCTTAGAGTTTTACTTAAAGCATCAACATTAACATTAACACTAGGATCATTGGTTTTAAATTCTGCTTTAGCAAAGACTTTAGAATTAATCTCTGCAGGATTGCTTATAGTAGTATCTTGAGAAGTATCAATATTAATAACATTTTTAGGATCTTGAACTAAAGAAGAGAGATTAGTAATATTTCCTGCATCAAAGGTAACATTAGAAACACTTACAACACTTAAATTAGTTCCTGTTATTTCTAAAGGTTTAACCTCTCCTTGAGAATTTGTAGAGACTAACCATTCTTCAACTTCTACTTTACCACTTCCATTACTCTCTATTTTCGTAGTATCACTAACTTTACCTGTATTACTAATACTTAAACTACCACTTCCATTATTTTTAATATTAGCACCTATACTAGCATTCCCTGTATTACTAAGGGAGAGATTTCCAGAACCAGAGTTAATAATATCTGATTGTAAGGTAGCATTCCCTTCATTTTTAATAACGATAGGAGCATCTCCACTTACTTCAATATTTCCTGCGACCTTTGCATTATCAGAATTAGTAATACTAATAGGAGCATTACCACTAGCACTAACTCCACCTCCTAAGGTAGCATTCCCTTCGTTTTTAATAACGATAGGAGCATCTCCACTTACTTCAATATTTCCTGCAACCTTTGCATTATCAGAGTTAGTAATGCTTAAAGGAGCATTAGAGGAAGAAGTGATAGATCCTCCTATGCTACTATTGCCAGAGTTAGAAATATTTAAAGGACTATCACTAGCATTAGAAATAGAACCACTTAGACTTGCAGCAATCGTTGTAGTAGTTCCATTACTATTTGTTACAACTCTATCTTCATTTTTAATATCTCCTTTAAAGTCTGCCCCTTTTTGTATCTCTATATTTCCTGCTATATTTCCTCCTTGATTTACAATACCTCCTTCTACCTTAGCATTACTCCCCATTATAATATTTCCACCCATTTCAGAGCTATTAGTAATAGCTGCTTTACCACCCTTTAGTGTTCCTTGAATATCAACATTACCTGTAAATTTATGTTGTGGGTCTGCATCAATTGCAATGGCTGAATGATTATCTCCTCCTTGTAGGATTCCTCCTTCTTTGATAATAAGGTTTCCTATGGAAGGCAAAGTATTCCTTCCACCAATTCTTAAGCCATCTTCTCCTGCCTTTAAGAGACCTCCATTTTCGATAGTGATGTTTTCAATCTTTGTATTATAAGGCCTACCTCCACCATTGAAAAAAGTAATAATATTTTTCTTAGCCTCTATAGTGCCTGAAACTTTGAGATTTTTTATAAAACCTGTTTCAATCAGAATTCCATAATTTCCACCTTTAATGGTTCCAGAGTTATTGAGATTTTCAATGGTTGGAATACTTGCGTAAGTAGTAGTCAATATACCCGCTTCCGCATTATTTGTTAATTCAATTAATCCTTTGTTGTCAATCGTAGCGATATAGGGAATGTCGTTACCATAGCCACCTACTATAAAAATTCCTACTTTCCCACCTTTTAATGTTCCTGTATTGAGGATAGTTTCTATATTAGACTTATTTTTGACAGAGATAGAGGCACTTATCTCATCAGTATATATATTACCTGTATTCTTTTCAGTCTGTATTAATCCCTTATTCTCAAAATTAGTAATGCTAGTCCCATTTAAAATATTAATCCCTACTCCTCTGTTACCCTCACTCTTAATAATTCCATTCTCACCATTAATAAAACTACTAATCGTAGCTTTATTAATAAATACCGCATCTCTACCACTTGTTTCTTTAGCAAGAATAGTTCCTGTGTTGTTAAAATTAGTAATGGTAGTATTAGGTTGTAAAGCAATACCATAACCTTTAGAATCTATTATTCCACTATTGCTAAAGTTATCAATAGTTCCTTGAGTGATATTAAAGTTAAATTTACCAGTATTAGTATTAGTTATGGTTCCAATATTTTCAAAAGATTGGATAGAGCTTGTATTAATACTAATATTATGATTCTCACTCCCACTAATTAATCCTTTATTGGTAATACTCTCTATCGTAGCATTATTTTGAATATTGATAGCATAGTTAGCATTTGTATTAGTAATACTCCCAGTATTAGTAATTTCTAAGTTTTTATATTCTTTAGTTTGTGAAGCAGAGATTTGTTTATTAGTAAGTGCTTTTGTTACTTTATTAGCATTAGTATCTGTTGTTGTATCTAAAGTATCATTACCTATTGCTACCCAATTATCTTTAGCACTAATACTATGAGGAATAGTTAATAAAACACTCGCACAGATTAAAGAGAGGAAAGAGGGGCTTAGAGATTTAGGATTTAATAATTTAAAATTAATATCTCTTATTTTGGGATTAGAATCTAATGTTTTAACATTAATCCTAGAGTATAGAGGTTTAAGATTAGAATTAGAATCTAAAAACTTAGGATTAAATAATTGAGAGATTAAACTTTGAGAATCTAAAGGTTTAGGATTCATAGCTTTTGTATTGAGATTAGAATCTAAAACTTTAGGATTTAAAAGTTTAGAATATTTATAATCAAAGTTCATATTTAAACTTTGAGAATCTAAAGGTTTAGGATTACTTTTAGAATCTAATGTTTTAACATTACTCTTAAAATCTAAGTTTAAAACATAATCTTTAACATTAACCTTGATAGTCTCTATAGGAGTATTATTGCCCCCCCCCCCAGAATTTATAATAGGGCTTACATAAAAAGATTTATTACTCATAATTTCTCCTTTTTTGCCCCCCCCCCCTAATATATATTATATTAGGAGATTTAGGCATTTTTACTATGTATTTGTCATAAGTTATTTTTAACATTTCTAGTATAGCATAAAATTTAAACTTTATTAAGTAATATTTAGGATTATTTTAACTTTTAATTAACTTTTAATTTTTGGTTTTTAAAGGAGCAGGGTGGGGTAAGCTAATTAGGGTATAATACTTTATTTTTAAAGAGTGCTTATGTTGATTTTGTTAGGATCTTGGATTAACTAAATTCTTATAGAGGTTTTGTTTAGGGTTGGTTAAGCCATAGTTTGGCAGTTTGTTTTAATCTTTCTAGGTTATCACTTGCAAAAAAGGTTATTTTTGTAGGGTTTGTGGTGGGCTTTAGGGGATATTGCTTTTGTAGATATTGCATAATCGAGTCTCCTGAATGGATAAGTAGGGGTTTGTTGTCAAAATATTTTGCTATGGATTTGGCGATAAGTGGGAAATGGGTGCAACCTAAAATAATAGCGTCTGGATTGTTTGGGTAGCTTTTGAAATAATAGTGCATTGTAGAATTTAAAATCTCTCCTTCAAAAATCCCCTCTTCTACTAGGGGAACAAAGAGGCTTGTAGCTAGTGCGGATAGGTTATGATAGCCTCGCTTTTGTAAAAGTGTTTGGTAGAGATTGCTTTTTATCGTGGCTTTTGTCCCTAAGATTAGGATTTTAGAATCTTTGTTTTTAATGGTGTTTTCTAAGGCTAAGATTCCGGGTTTAATAACCCCAATGATAGGGTAAGATGAGACTTGTTGCATTGATTGTAACCCATAGGCACTTATGGTATTGCACGCTACAATGAGTAAGTCGATATGCTGGGTTTTAAAAAAATTTAGAGCTTCTAGGGAGTATTGGATAATGACTTTTTGGCTGCGGTTTCCATAAGGAACTCTTGCGGTATCGCCATAATAAATGATTTCTTCAAAGATTTGAGAATTTATAAGGCTTTTTAAGACACTTAAGCCTCCTGCTCCACTATCAAAAACACCGATTTTTTTGGGAGTTGTTTTAATTTTTTGCACTATCATTCATCATATTTAAGAATTCTTCGTTGTCTTTGGATTTTTGCATTTGGGAGTAGAGGAAAGTTAAGGCGTCTATTTCATTATTCATTTGGTGGATAGCATTGCGTAATACCCATACTTTTTGGAGTTTATCGGCTCCTAAGAGGAGTTCTTCTTTTCTTGTTCCGCTTTTTAAAATATCCATTGCGGGGTAGATTCTACGCTCTGAAATATGTCTAGCTAGGACAATTTCGCTATTTCCTGTGCCTTTAAACTCTTCAAAAATCACTTCATCCATTCGGGAGCCTGTTTCGATAAGGGCGGTTGCGATAATGGTTAGGGAACCTCCTTGCTCGATGTTTCTAGCTGCTCCGAAAAATCGCTTTGGCTTATGGAGGGCATTAGCATCTACCCCTCCGCTTAGGACTTTACCACTACTTGGGGTCGCGGTATTATAAGCCCTTGCGAGTCTAGTAATAGAATCAAGCAAGATTACTACATCTTTGCCTAACTCTACCATTCTTTTAGCCTTTTCTATAACAAGCTCCGCAACGCGTGTGTGATTATTCGCTGGCATATCAAAGGTGGAGCTATAAACCTCTCCTTTAACGCTTCTTTCCATATCGGTTACTTCCTCTGGACGCTCATCGACTAGTAAAACAATGAGTTCAATTTCTGGATGATTGTGCGTGATTCCATAGGCTAATTCTTTCATAAGCTCTGTTTTTCCTGTCCTTGGCGGTGCTACGATTAAGGCTCTTTGTCCTTTGCCAATGGGGGCAAATAAATCTAGCATTCTTCCGGTGATTTTTAGGCTATTGTATTCTAAATGGATTTGCTCTGTTGGGAATAGGGGGGTTAGATTATCAAAGAGGGGGCGGTTTTTCATCTCATCGTGGGATTGGTAGTTAATCGCTTCTATTTTTAGCAATGCATAGTAACGTTCTTGGTCTTTAGGGGAGCGGACTTGTCCGGTTACAATATCTCCACTTCTTAGGGCGAATCTGCGGATTTGGGTGCTACTTACATAGGCGTCATTTTGAGAGCCAGAGAAGTTTTCATCAATAGCGCGTAAGAAACCATAGCCTTCTGAAGTGATTTCTAAAATCCCGGTAAAGAGGATAAAACCGCCTTTACTCACTTGGGTTTTTAAGATTTCAAAGATTAAGTCTTGACGCAAAAGCTCTTGGGGGTTTTCAATACCTAAGGATTTTGCAATATCGGCTAGTTTGTTAATAGGTTTTGCACGTAAGTCTTCTATGGTGTAGCCCTCAACGGGTGTATGTGTCCTCATCTTTTGTTCTTTTTTATGCTGATTATCGCTCATATAAAAACCTTTTTAAAATCGCAAAACTCCTTTTAAGAGAGTGCAAAAATTTTGCTTGTCAAAGAATGCTTAAGAGAACTATTAAGATTAGTTTTATTTAAGTCTTTAGTTTAAGTCGAAGTTTCCCTTCTAGTAGTTTTGCAGATGTTACAATAAAGTAGAATTTTAGTCTAAAACTTTTTTCTTGTCAATATTAATTTATTAATGGGTAGAAAATTAACACATTCTTTTAATGTTTGGTGGATTCCTTAAATATTACTAATAAAGAATTGACTTTATATATAAATTAAGTTTTAATGCTTGTTTTATAACTAAATTTGGTAAAAGGAAGCTTCAGATGAATAAAGGTTTGATTATGGTTTTATGGGCTATTGTAGCCATTATTGGGGCTTATAGTTTTGGGGTTTTAGCACTCCATAGCGGAGAGAGCATTTCTGCGGTTTGGTTAGTAGTAGCCGCTGTATGTATTTATGCTATTGGCTATAGGTTTTATTCTAAATATATCGCTTGTAAGGTGTTAGAGTTAGATGATAATCGTGCTACTCCTGCGGTAATAAATAATGATGGTAGGGATTTTGTCCCTACTAATAAGATAGTGCTTTTTGGGCATCATTTTGCCGCTATTGCGGGAGCAGGTCCTTTGGTTGGTCCTATTTTAGCAGCACAAATGGGGTATTTGCCCAGTATGCTTTGGATTGTTGTAGGTGTTGTGTTAGCAGGGGCTGTGCATGATTTTACGGTGCTGTTTATCTCTATGCGTAGGAATGGTAAATCTTTAGGAGAGATTATTAAGCTAGAGCTTGGTAAGGGAGTAGGGAGTATTACTATGATTGGGATTTTAGGTATTATGATGCTTATTATTGCGATTTTATCCCTTGTGGTGGTGAATGCCTTAGCACAATCGCCTTGGGGGTTATTTACGATTGCTATGACGATACCTATTGCGATTTATATGGGGATTCATATGCGTTTCTTGCGTCCAGGTAGGATTGGGGAGGCAAGTATTATAGGCTTTGTATTGCTTATCTTGGCACTTATTTATGGTAGTGAGGTGGCAGCAAGTCCTACTTTAAGTGCGTTTTTTACTTTAAGTCCTGTTAGCTTAACTTATGTAATTATTATTTATGGCTTTGTCGCTGCTATTTTACCTGTGTGGTTTTTGCTCGCTCCTAGGGATTATTTAAGCACTTTTTTAAAAATTGGCGTTATCGTGCTTATGGCGGTGGGGATTTTAATTGTCGCTCCAGAGGTTAAATTTGCAAGTGTAACGCAATTTATTGATGGGAGTGGTCCGGTTTTTAGCGGAGAATTATTCCCCTTTTTATTTATTACTATTGCTTGTGGGGCAATTAGTGGATTCCACGCACTTATTTCAAGTGGGACAACCCCTAAAATGCTAGAGAGAGAATCGCACGCTAGGGCTGTTGGTTATGGAGCTATGATTATGGAATCTGCAGTTGCGGTAATGGCGTTAATAGCGGCTGTAATTCTAACTCCGGGATTGTATTTTTCTTTAAATGTTGCTCCAGCTGCACTTGGGACGAGTGCTTTTTATGAGAGTGGAGCACTAAAAGATGCTGCTCTTGCTGCACAGGTAGCAGCACAGACTATTAGTAGTTGGGGATTTGTTATTACTCCAGAGGAGATTTTAAATACTGCACAAGAAATAGGGGAGGGCAGTATTTTAAGCAAAACAGGGGGAGCACCGACTTTTGCGGTTGGTTTAGCTGTTATTATTTCGCAAGTTCCACTTTTTAGTCAAGGTTCTATGGCGTTTTGGTATCATTTTGCTATTTTGTTTGAAGCACTTTTTATCTTAACGGCAGTAGATGCAGGAACAAGGGCTGCTAGGTTTATGGTGCAAGATATATTAGGTAATGTTTATAAGCCCTTTGGGAATATTCAATCTGTTTTTTATGGTGCGATTGCGACTTTGATTTGTGTAGCCCTTTGGGGTTATATTCTTTATCAAGGGGTAACAGACCCACAAGGTGGTATTAAATCTCTTTGGACGCTCTTTGGGGTTTCTAATCAAATGCTTGCGGGAATGGCTTTGCTTGCTGTGGTGGTCGTGCTTTTTAAAATGGGTAAAATTAAACAATCTTGGGTTGTCATTTTGCCTGTAACTTGGGTATTGGTAAGCACTTTGTATGCGGGGACTTTAAAGCTACTTCCTGCTAATGGAGAGAAGATTCACGATTCTGTTAGCCATATCGCCATTTGGCAAAATAATAGTGCAAAAGCCGAAGTAAAAATGCTTGAAGCAATGGCAACAAGTGATGTAGAGCTGGCTACTAAACTCACTCAAGAGGCACAAAGGCTTTCAAAGATTGCTAATAATAATCTTTTAAATGCGATTCTTTGTGCCTTTTTTATGTTTGTAACTTTGCTTGTTTTGGTGCAAACTCTAAGGATTTGTTGGCAGTGTTCTAGGGGGCAAAAAACCATTCCTTTAGCGGAATTTCCTTATAAAAAGATAAGTGATTATGAGGGGGTTGTTTAATGGATAGAATATTAAAGGTTTTTAGCTTACTAAAAAAAATCTATCAAAAATCTGATAGATTTTTGTATTTACTTGTTGGCATACCTAGTTATGATAAATATAAAGAGTATATGTCTAAATACCGCCCTAATGAACCCCTTAAAACACAAGAGGAGTTTTTTAAAGAAGCTATGGATAATAAATATGGTTCTAAGGGCAATCCTAAGTGTTGTTAAGAAAGACGCGATAAGTTTATCGATACCTAATCATTCTTGCACTTGGGGTGTTTGTGTGATTCTTTCTATTTCTGCGATGGCTTGTATAATACCATATCGGTTTAAAACCACATTACTTCTAGCTTTTGTTAGGAGTAATTCCGCATCTAAAAAATTGCTTGTGCTTTCAATCCTTGCTTTATAGCGATTTTGTGAGATTCTATAATTTTCCTCTGCTTGTTTAAGGGCTATAAGGGAGATTTCATAAGCATTTAGAGCAAGATTATAAGTTTCTAGGCTTTCAAAGAGTTGTAAATTTAGATTTTCTATGAGGGTGATTCTTTGGGATTGAAAAGCTAATTTATTGACTTTAGAGGATTCTAAGAGATATTTATCTTTAAAGCCATTGAAAAGATTAAGATTGATTTGTAATTCTGCTGAAGTTTCCTCTCTATAACTACCATTTTTGCCTATTAATGGGTAATTATCGCTATAATTGGTGTATTTTCCTATAAGGTTAATATCGGGTAGAAAATTTCCCTCATTGCTTTTGATGAGATAATCTTTGCTTTGGATGATTTTGTCTAGGTGGAGTAATGCGGAATTCTTTGCATACATAAGATTTTGTAGGGCATCAAGCTTCAAGCTTGGTTTATGGAGTTTTAATTCTATAAGTTCTTTGGGATTAATGCTTGTGTTTGTGTATCGTTCAAGCGTTTTTATAAAGTAGGCTAAATTACTCTTTGCGCTTAAGAGTGTTTGCGTGGCATTTTTAAGTTCTACTTCTACTTTCAATAAATCATTTTTAGGGATTAATCCTACTTTATAAAATTCTGCACTTTCTCTCCTTTGCTCCTCTAAGAGGGCTTTAGATTGCTCGGCTATGAGGACATTTTGGTTTTGACGCAACACATTAATATAAGCGGTTTTAACTAGCAAAATAATATCCTCTTTAGTGGCTTGTAATTGGTGTTCTTGTGCTTGGTAGAGAGAGTTAGAGCTAGAGAGTGTGAAAATATCGCTTAATCCATTAAAAAGGTTATAGGTAATGTTACCTCCAAAACTTCCTGAAGCTTTTTTATCTCTTTGGTTTAGGCGATTGCTTTGATTGGTGGTGTAATTAGCGTCAATAGATGGATAAAAAGGGCTTTGGTTTTTTTGGTGAATATATTGCATTTCTTTTAAAAGGTATGTTTGTTCTTTGATATTATGATTATTATTAAGGGTTAATTCTATGGCTTCTTGCAAACTTAGTGCATAGCTAAAATGAAAAAGACTTATAAGGAGTAATATTTTATAAAACATACTTTTTTTCCTTAGTGATAAAAAAAGATAAAAGGCAAGGGATTAGGAAAATGGTTAAAAAGGTGGATAATGCTAATCCCCCTAAGATTACTGCCCCAAGCCCTCGATAGATTTCGCTTCCAGCCCCGGGAGCTAGGACTAAGGGAAGCATACCAAAGAGTGAGGTTAGGGAGCTCATATAAATAGGTCGGATTCGGACTCTTATAGCTTCTATAATGGCTTTTTGATAATCCATTCCATAAATCCTAATATTATGTAAAGATTGATAGATGATTAAAATAGCGTTATTTACAACAATTCCTACTAAAATAATAAAGCCAAGCATTGTAAGGACATCTAAACTTTGCTTGATTAAAAAGGTATCCACAAGCCATAAGCCTAAAATCCCTCCACTTAAAGCTAAAGGGATAGTAAAGAGTATGATAAAGGGGTAAATAAAGTCCTCATATAAAGCTGCCATTAACAGATAGATAATAAAAACAGCAAGGATGAATCCCCCCTCTAAAGCAAGCCGTATTTTTGTAAGTTGGTTAGCATTTCCACCAAGGGTTAGTTTATTGTCCCCTAAAAAACCATTGTTTCTAAGTTTTTCTAAAACTTCCTTTTCTATTTTATCCATCGCTTCTTGTAGCGTGATATTTTGGGGGGGATTGATTTGTAGGGTTATGGTGCGGTTTGTCTCTAAATGCCTAATTTCGTTAATGCCATATTCTAGTTTTTGTAAAGCTAATGAAGAGAGCGGTAATATCCCTCCATTAGGAGTATAAATAAGGGAACGATGAAGTTCTTCTGGAGAGGAGATTTGGGATTTTTGAGTTTTTAAGATTAAGTCTATATTGTTTCTCCCCTCTTCTTTGTATTCTGCAATTTTTCTGCCATCCATTAAAACATCTAGGGCTATACCAAAACTTCTTGAGTCTAAGCCCACTGCTTTTAATCTGTCATTATTGGGATAGAGATTAAATTCTGGATAGAGTAATTCTAGGCTTGGGATAGGTCTTATTTGTGTTTGTGTTCCAAAGGTTTCAAAAATAATTTTTTGTAATTCTAGGGCGGTTGCTATAATGGATTCTAAATTTTCTCCGCTAATATTGACATCAATGCTTCTTCCTGCTCCCCCTCTTCTTTCAAAGATGCCTGCTTGGGAGGTATTTCCGCTAATACCGGGAATGGTTGCAATACATTCTCTTGCTAAGGGGATGAGTTCAGCAGCCCTTGTAATCTCTGTAGAACGCAATCCAAAGAGCATATTGGATTCACTCCCTAAATAGAATATATTGTGGATAGGAGGCATTTTTTCATTACCTTTAAACCCATTTTCTTTTAAATAAGGTTGCAGACACGTAAAAAGCATTTCACCGATTTTTTGACGCTCATTATAAGAAAGTCCTGGAGGTGGGTTTAGAATGCTTAGAATGAAATTTTGATTGCCTTGTGGGAGATATTCCATTTTGGGGAATAGAATATAACCTAATAGCAAGGGGAGGGAGGTTAAAGTAAGGATTGTAAGAACCTTGCTTTTAGTGTTTTGAAGGCATTTTTGGACGAAAAACATAATGAGGGCTACACATTTATCACCAAAATTTTGGAGGCATTGGGAGATAGTATTTAAGGGTTTTAGAGGGATTGTTTGGAATTTTGGTGTTATTTTATGTATTTGGTAATATAAAGTTGGAATAACTATTAGGGATACAAAAAGTGAGAAAGCAACCGCACTGCTTGCAGCAAGGGCTATATCTTTGAAAAGTTGTCCTGCTTCTTCTTGTATCCTAATAATAGGGATAAAGATAGCAATAGTAGTAAGCACAGAAGCAATTAATCCGCCAATAACTTCTGTGGTTCCATCATTAATAGCTTGAAAGAGGGGTTTATTCATTTTTGTATGTCTATGGATATTTTCTAATACTACAATAGATGAATCTACAAGCATACCTACTGCAAAAGAGATCCCCGCTAAAGAGACAACATTTAAAGTCCTATTAAGGGCTGCCATAATGATAAAAGTCCCAAAAATACTTAGGGGTATGGAGAGTGCGATAATAAAGGTAGAGGTGATAGAGCGTAAGAATATAAGGAGTATCCCACAAGCTAAAAAAGCTCCTATAAAAATGTTTTGTTGCACTAAAGCAATGGCTTGTTGTATATAATCCCTTTGGTCATACATCCATTCTAATTTTAGGTGTTCTTTGGCTAGGATTCCTGCATTGAGACTTAAAAAAACTTTTTCTACTTGATTTGTTAAATCTAAAACATTAGCATCAGCGGTAGGCTTGATAAAAATACTTAAGGCTTCCTTGCCATTATAAAGGGAAGCGGTCGTTTTGGTGCTATAACCTTCTTTGACTTCTGCAATATCCTTAATTCTTACACGTTTTAAGCCATCACTCCAAAGAATGGTGTCAGCAATCATTTGTGGGGTTTTATATTCAGCATTTGTGCGGATTCTATAAGATTTTCTTCCATAATTCATAATTCCAGCAGAGATATTGACATTTTCTCTCTCTAGGGTGTTGATAATAGAATCAATGCTTAAATTATAAGCGGCTAATTTTTGATAATCTAAGATAATATGCATTTCTCTATTATCTCCACTAGGGAAAAACACTTCTGCAACACCCTCTATTCTTTCAAAATATTGAATGATTTGCTCATTAAAAAAAGTTCGGTATTGGCGGACATTTTTATTTTTGTCTAAGCTTATTAACATCATACGCACTATGGGTGAAGTATCTTCTCCAGTAGCCCTTATAATAGGCTTATCTATATTATCAGGGTATCCTTTAACTTCATTAAGCTTATTACTAACTTCTAACATCACTTGGGTTAAATTGGTGTTAATGTTAAATTCTAAGGTAATAAAGGCTCTGCTATTGCGAGCGTTAGAATATAAACTTACTAAATTATCAATGCCTTTAAGGGCTTGTTCTTGCCTTTGGATAATTTCTCTTTCTATTTCATAGGGTGTTGCACCGCTCCAAGTTGTTTGTATAGTAATAATAGGACGCGTAACTTTTGGCGTTAATTGATAAGGCAGACTCTTAAGGCTTAAAATTCCAAAGAGTGCCATTAAAATCATTAAAACAATAATAACAATGGGTCGGTTAATTAGTGTTTTTATCATAATGCTTGTTCTTTAATGCTCTCTCCATCCTTTAAACGTTCATTACCTTGAGTAATAACTCTATCTTCTGTGCTTAGGGTCGTATTTAGTGGTTCAATAGAGGCATTAAATCCTTCATAACCCTTGATATTAACCATTACTTGTTTAGCTTTGTTGTCTTTGATGATAAAAATCGCGTAGCCATTTTGTATGGGAATGATACTATCTCTAGGGACAAGAAGACTTTCTTTTTCTCTTTGTATATGTAGGTTAGCTTTAACTTCTAAGCCTTCAATGAGTTCTCCTTTTTTATCTTCAATAGAGAGTTTAATAGGGAAAGTCCTAGTTTTGGAATCTCCTAGAGGAATAATGGCGATGATTTTAGATGGGTAGTTTTTACCAGCAATGGAGGTTTCTATAGTATCCCCAATTTTTAAAGAACGTAAGATTGCAAAGGGGACTTCAATGGTTGCTTCTAGCGGGGTGAGTTTGGCGATTTTAAAAACATTTGCTCCTGTGCTTACCCACTCACCAATTTTGAGGGTTTTTTCTAAAACTACCCCATCATAGGGGGCTTTTATCACTTTTTTTTGTAGTTGTGCTTGGAGTAGCTGTAACTCTGAAGCAATAGCGTTTGTATTTCCCTCTTGAGCTTGTAGGTCAAAGAGGGCGTCTTCGTATTCTTTATAAGCAATGGAATTACTTTTATAAAGCTCCTCATAACGTTTAAAATCTTTTGTGCTTTTTTTTAAAAGAGCTTGTGCTTGTCGTAAGAGAGCTTTTTTAATAGTAATTTCTGTATTTAGTAAATCACTATTAAGCCGTGCTAGGGCTTGATTTTTTTGGATTTTATCCCCTTCATTGACAAAAATTTCTTCGATAACACCAGAAATTTCAGAGGCTAAAAAGGATCGTTCGCTAAAATACAAAGACCCGATATAGTAATGATTTTGTGTAAAGATTCCATTTTTAATAGGCTCTGCGACGATGAGTGTAGGGTTTCCTAAGAGTTGATAAGAAAAGAGCAAAATACAAATGATAAGGATTTTCATATTTCTATTAAGACTCCAAAGTTTTGGTATTTATGTTTTTAAAAGAGCATCAAACTTCTTTTGTAAAAAAAGGGGTTGGTAAGACTGCTTGGCTTTCCTTAACCCTTCAATCCCTAAATCCTCTTCACGATTGACATAAGTATAATTGTGCCACTCTCTAGCTAAAAACTCTCTATTGATAGCTTGATAAGCCCCTTGATAGTCAATATCTGCCTTTTCGATATGGATAACAATCGTATTTGCATTTAGAGGTTCCCCAAAACTAAAAGCGATAATTTTGCCATTTACCCTGATAATTCCTCCTTTAAAGCTTAGAGTATGAAAGGCTTTTAAGGATTCTATAATCCCTATATATTCATTCTTTAAGCCCTCATTAGCATTATCCTTATCAAACCATTGTTCATAGGTTGTAATAAGTTCTGCAACATTACAAGTATCTAGGGCTTCATAACTAAAAGGATAACGTTCTAAAAAGCGATTAAGATGGGTTTTTTTCTTATGATATTTTTTGCCCTTTAACGCAATAAGCTCGGGGATAGAGTAAATATAATCGCTCCTATCCTCCCTATAAACATAATCAAAAGCATTAGGTAGCAAGGATTCTAACTCCTCCTTATCTACTTGGCTTAAAGAATGGATAGAAAACTCCAAGCTTTGAGTTTTATATCCCTGCATAATGGCTAGAATGGCTTGTTTTTTGGATTCTTTATGGTTGTCTTTGTGGATAGGATAAAAGATAAAGGGTTGTTTATTGGGGTATTGGGTTTGTATTACAAGGCAGTCGTTACAAACACAATAACTAATGGCTCTTGAGTAGTGCCATAAATAAAGATTACTAAAAGTTAAATCCGATACTAAGAGGTTTTGAGGTTTTAAAAAACTTTCAATGAATGCTTTATCTTCTATGCTAATAGGCTTAAAGTCCATACAATTTCCTTATTTTAAAGCGTAATTGTATAGTAAGAATTATAAAGATAGATTAATTCTAGGAATGTTTTGCTCTTGGGGTAGAAATTTTTTTGTTTGTTTGAGTTTTCTCATTTCTTGGCTTAATTGCTGTTTTTGAGTTTTAGCATATTCCGTGATTTGCTCCATTATCGTTAGAGCTTCAAATATTTCATCCCTTGTAGTGAGAGTAGGCAGATTATCTAATAATTCGTTAATTTTATTATCGTTTCTATTAAGGTAAGCAACTTTTAATTCATTGAGCCAGTTCATTTTGATTGACCTCCTTCCAAGCTTCTAATAAGCCTTTGGTTACTTTTATTACAATATCAATTTTATCTTTACTATTTTCCATATTTGCTTGGGTTAAAAGCTTGATTTGGTGGGTGTATAATCCTGTTAGATAATGAGCTACTTGCCCACCTTTTTCATAATCTAAAGAATTGAGTAATTCTACAAAAATATCAGTTGTGCGATTGATATAATAAATTTTTTTTTCAATATCCTCTGAGTCGATACAACGTTTTGCCATAGAGGCAAAACGCAAGATACCCTCATAAAGCATTTCGATCAATCTTGTAGGAGATTCTACTGCTACAGAGTTTTGTTGATAGGAGTTATAAGCTGCATTGGGTTTCATTTCTAGCCTTTATTGTTTCATTTGTGCAGCAATGATTGTAGACAATTTTTGTTGTTGTTGGGTAAGCTTGGCTATCATTTGATCATAAAGTGCCCATTTCTCTGCCATCGCATTATATTTGTCATCAATCCGTTTTTGCGTATTGGTTTTTTCTGTCTCTAGTTTTTTCTTATCATCATTAAGTGAGGTTTCTAGAAGCTTTAAGGTTCCCTTTTTTTCTTTTCCATTGACTTTCTCATCGGTAATAAATCCATCAAGGGTTTTTTTAATTTTTGTAAAAACTCCATCAATTTCTTTACTCTCTCCATTAATAATGCTAGTGCTACTTCTGAAAAATGCGATGGCAGCGTCAGGATCTTTTTTAAATTCTGTATCGAATTTCTCTTTTTCAAACTTCAAAGTTCCATCATCATTAAGAAAGACACCAAATTTCATTAAGTTATTTCCACTAGGGTCTATAGAGGTGATAATAGCATTCAATTTACGCGTGATACTTGTAATATCACTATTACCATTGAAAACTCCTGTTACTTTCGTATCCTTATCATATTTAGTAAGCTCTTTGAGTTTATTAAACATTTCATTATAGTTTTCTACAAACTTTTTGACTTCATCACTAAGCCCACTATCATCTCTTGCTATCCTTACGATAACTTCTTCATTAGGTTTAGTAACTGCGGTAAGCTCTAGGGTAAGTCCAGAGACAATATCATCAATGCTATTTTTATCCCTTTCTATATTAATCCCATTATAGGTAAGTTTTGCATTTTGTGCTTTTTGGATATTTGTGATATTCATATCCTTTAAGAAGTTTTTGTTTGTTGCATAAATTCCTGCATTTAATCCTAATGAATCTAGTGCATTATCGCTAGAGGATAAGGTAATCTCTTCTCCACTTTGATGATTTAAGATAAGTCTGCCATTTTCTATTTTGGCTTCTACTTTGGTAGTGCTTGTTTGTGCATTGATAAGAGCAGCGACTTTTTCTGCATTATTAGCTCCTGTTTGTGAGCTAACTTGGCTTAAATCAAACTCTGTGCCATTGATAGAAAACTTTCCGGTTAAAGTTTCGTTGCTTACTCCTTTGCTACCTGTAACTTGGTTAGGGGTTTGTGTTTTTTTGGTAGAAAAACCTAAATCAGTCTCTGCACTAGTTGTTCCTTGTGCGGCTTGGAATTTCATATCTTTAACTTCAACTGATATGTCTCCGCCCTTAGAATCATTAAGCATTAATCCTGTGCCATCTTTATTAAGTTCGATGGTTACTTGTCCGCTATCGACTAATCCTTTGAGTGTGCTATTGCTTGGATCTTCAAGTTTTTTGTTGATAGCATCTAAAAGTGCTTGAGCGTTTTGTTCTGCAGTATTCCCAAAGTCGCTTTGAATATCCTTAGCGTCAATTTTTAGTTTTTGACCAGCAATATCAAATTCAATACTTCCTGAATTGGTAGTTTCTATTTTACCTCCGGGTAATGCGGATCCTACTAGGGTGCTACCAAAATAGACTTTATTATCCGCTCCGCTATCTTTAGACTGAATCATTAATTGGTAGGGATTATCTCCACCTGTTTTCATAATGATACCTAAAACTTTACCATCTGTAGCGTCTGTGATGGCTTGTCCAACTTCAGAGAGAGTCATACCTGCTTTAATATTAATATTATAGTTTGTGCCATTATGGTAGAAGTTTAAGGTTGTATTTTTGTTGCTAAACACACTATCCCTTGATGCGAATTTTAATCCTACTTGATTTACATCATTTTGTGCGAGTTGGGAGACATTAATTTTAATATCTTGCACCGCTAAACCAGCCCCTGCAGTTGCCTTTATCCCTGTGCCTTCAATAGTGGTTGAACGTTTTTGGTAAGTGCTTAAATCCGAGAGATTCTTTGCTTGAGTATTCAAAGAAGTCATATTGGTTATGAGTTTAGCAAGCTCTGTTTGTTGTTCGACATTTTTCTCTATTTTTTTGGTGATAGGATTAATGAGATTTTTAACATCATTGTTTTTAAGCTCATTAAGATTATCCCAACTTAAGAGTCCGCTACCAATTCCTAATGATGAAGTAGTTGCTATTGCCATAATAAACTCCTTGTTTTTGAGATTATGCCTCTTTGTTGAAAATTATGCCTACGATTTCTTTCATTTTCGCCATAAGTTTCATTGCCTCATCGCTTGGAATTTTTCGGATTAAGCGATTCGTGCTTTTTTCAGTAACCGAGACATACATTCCATTAATATCTTCATTAAAGCCAAAAGAAATGCTTGTATTAAGAGGATTTAATTCTTTATTGAGTTGTTGTGCTAACTCAATAAGTTGCTGCCTTTTTTCCTCTTTATCTTGATTTTTTTGACTTTCCTTAATACTTTGTTCCTGCACTTGCTGTGTTTGCATAAATGAGGAAGTGGAGGTATTGTTATCTCTTGTTTTATTCCCTTGATGGGTATTTATTGGGTTATTAGCAATTTTTGTTCCACTTTCAATTGTATTCATTTTATCCCCTTTTTAATAAATTTCTTTGAAGTATATCGGATATTTATAAAAAAAGTGAAGTAAAAAATAAATTCTTTATTATTTTTTGATTTTGAAGGATTTTAGTCTTTTAAAAGGTGGGGATAGTGATAAGTGATATTTGTATGCTATTTCTTGATAATAGGAGTAGCGGATAATGTATTATATTAAGGGATTAGGAGTGAGTAGTTTAAGTCTTTAAATATTTTGTGATGTAATAAGTTCTAGTGGGTCAATATGCTTATCTTTAAGGGTTACTTCAAACTTTAAGACATTTTCTACTCTCCCTATGGTGTATCCCTTTTTTACGGTGCTTCCGGGTTTGATGGTCGGAGCTATTTTATCAAGTTGGGCATAAATGGTATGTATATTATTTTTATGCTCGATAATTACAACGCGTTTTAGAATCGGTGTATCTTTGGCAAAAACAACCTTTCCATCAAGCACACTTTTAACTTTGTCATCTCCTTTTGGGACAAGGGTTATGGATTCATTAAAGACTTTCATTTTATAAACGGGGTCATAATAAGGACCAAAACGTTTTTCTATCGTGAAATCATCAAGCGGGGCTATTGTCTTAGCGCCTTTGTATTTGGTGGTGTTGATATTATGATAAGAGCTCGCTACTTGACGCACATCAAAGTCATTAGTGGGTATTTTTTGGGATTGTTGTTTAGTGTTTGTAGGTGAGAGATTTTCAGGTTGTGGTTTTTCGCTTTTGGCTAATTCTTGAAGTTTTTTGCGTTTTTCTTCCTCTTGGCTTTTTAGGATATTAAGATTAACAAGTATATCTTGGAGACCATCCCTTTCTTGGACGATTTTCTTTAGCTCTTGGTTGTATTTTTCAATTTCTTTTTGATAATTTGCGAGTAAGGTTTGTTGCTTTTTTTGGAGATTTTTTAGGGTTTCCCTTTTTTTGTTTTCTGATTGTATAAATGCTTTGAGTGTTTTGAGTTCTTCTTGTAAATTTTGAAGGTTAGCTACAATTTTGCTTTGTTCTTCACTTAGATTTATGATATGTTGTTTAGTGTTTTGGTTTAAAACTTTAAAGCTCTCCTCTGTTAGTAAATCCCGAATAGATTCTGGCTGGTAGCTATTTAATAAGATAGAAAATGAAGCCTCTTTAGTCATTAAATCAATAATTTCTAATTCTATTTTTTTGCGTTTTTGGAAAAGGTCTTTTTGTGTTTGTGAGAGAGCCTCTATAGATTTTTGTTTTTGGAGGTATTCTTCCTCATTTTTAGCAATGTTAGCCTCACTTTCATCTATAACTTTTTGCAAGGCTTTAGCCTCTTCTTTTTGTTTATTGGCTTCATTGCCTAATTCTTGAAGTTTTTGATTGATTTGTGCTTCTTTTTTCTTTTTACTTTCAAGAGCGGCTTTATTTTGTGTGATTTTTTGGCTAATATCTTTTTCATTGGCGTTTAAGAAAAGTATGCAAAAAAGAATAAGAAATATTTTAAACATTTTTAATCCTTTGCTTGTAGGCTAACAATCCAAACAGAGATTAAGGAGATGGTTAAACCTACAAATAAGAGAATAATGCAATCTGCCATAGGGGAGAATATTTTTGGGTTGAGACTTAATTCTTGCATAAAGATTAGGAATGTAGGGTTTTGGGTAACATACCATAACCCAATGCCTACGATAATAACAGCGATAATGGTATCTAAACAAGCAAGTCGGAACAATATTTGAGAACGCATCCATAGAGGTGCTCCAAGTAAAGTCATAATCTCCATCCTTTCTAAATGCTGAAATTTCCAAATTTCTATTTGTTTAAACATTAAGAGGATGCTAATAAGTGCAATAAGGCTTGAAAAGATAAGAATACTTCCATTAATAATTAAAAGTAGTTGGTAAATTTGGCTATGGCTTTTTGTGAAAGTTTCTATGCGTAGAATGTTATCAAGAGACTTTAAGGCTTTGTTAATGGCTTCTAGCCGTGAAGAGCTTGGGTAAGAATCAAGGTTTAATGAATAAAAAAATGGGAGAGAATTTTTGAGTAATGTTAGGTTAGTGGGAGAGATATTTTTCTCTAAATTTTCTAAAATAATTTTTGAATCTATGGTGTTGAGGGATTTAGATTCTGGAATTTTATTTTTAATTTCTTCTAGGGTTAATTCTTTAGAAGCTGCAAGGATAATCGCATAATTATTGCCTAATTTACTCTCATAGTCTTTAAGTATCCGATGCATAAGCAAAATACTTTCTAAAGCAAAGAGTAAGGCAATAAGGGGAATAATCAGTGCTAGATGATTTTTAAGAGAGTTCATAAATCACTCCTTCTTCAATGTGTAGATGACGATAATGGAGATTGAAAGCTTCTGGGATTCTATGTGTTACAACTAATATGGTAATGCCTAATTGTTCATTAACCCCTTTTAGGAGACTCCATATCACTTCACTAGAATAATCATCAAGGTTTCCTGTGGGTTCATCGGCTAAAATAATGAGAGGATTATGGGAGAGTGCTCTAGCCATTGCGACCCTTTGTTGTTCTCCTCCGCTTAGCTCTAAGGGATATTTACTGCCTTTATGAGAAAGTTTGATATGCGCTAGAAGTCTATCTGTTTGGGATTGGCAAGATTCCTTAGTAAAGCCTCCTATAATCATAGGTAGCATTACATTTTTTTCAACATTGAAATCTTTAATGAGTTTATAATCTTGAAAAATAATTCCTAAATGACGGCGAAGTGTTTCTATATTTTTTTTACTTGCTTTAAACATCTCTACTCCACATACTTCTAAAGAGCCGCTTTTTAGATTTAAATCGCCATAGATAGAACGCATTAAAGTGCTTTTACCGCTTCCACTAGGACCGCTAATAAAAACGAATTCTTGAGGGAATATGCTAAAAGTTGCGTTTTTAATAATCATTTCATTGTTATAGCCTAAATTCATATTTTCTGCTTTAATAATTGCATCCATTGTTTAATCCTTCAAATAATAGAGTGCAAAGCAATCTGTGGGATTGATAATTTGCCTCCGTTGGTAGTGGTTTTTCTTTGAAATATTGGACTTTATTGTCAATAATTATATAGTGGTTTTGCGGATAATTGAATGCCCCAAAAGAAATTTTTAAGACTTTTTTAGGTTTTTGTGTAGAATTTGATTCTACTAATAAATCTTCAAGATTTAAAAAAAAGTCTTTTTTTAGAAATTTATGGGGGGCAAATTGTGTAAGCATTGCTTGCTTGATTGAATCTGCGGAAGGAAAAGTAAAATCATAGGTTCCTTTTGTGTTTTTTTGTGTATTTTTAGCGGTTAATACCAAATCATAAATATTTTTTTGCTGTCTTTTCCAACGCGCTTCATATTTACTTGTTATTGGATTTTGTTGATTAATAGCCTCTTTAGCGGTGAAAAGTGGTGAATCTTTAGCTAAAGTTTGACTATATTCAAAGTATTCTTTGCTGTCTGTGCGTAATTCTAAAGTTCCTCTTTCTTTTAAAATCCTATGGGTTTGTGTCAAGAAAGATGGGCTAAAGATTCTACGATGAGGATTTTTATCCCAAGGGATTGGAAAATGAATAAATATTCTCTCTAAAGAGTTAGTAGGTAATAATTCTAAAAAGATTCTTGCATCATAATTAAAAATAAGCAAGTTTTTGAGTTTGCAAAGCCCAATTTGTCTAGCAACTTGCTCTAAAGAGGGATGATGAATCTCTAAGCCTATGTGTAAAATATCCGGATTATTCTTTGCATTATGTAATAAATGTCTCCCGCTACCAAAGCCAATTTCTAGCCAGAGAGTTTGTGTGGAATCTTCTAACATTTTTTTAATATCTGCAATTTCTTTAATAAAAGGGAGTTTAAAGCTTGGGGTAATGTTCTTTGGTGTTAGATTGTGAGATATAAGGGAATTTTGTTGATTAGCTAAGAATAAAAGTGCAGTTTTTGCGATCTCTATGGGGGCGATTTTAGATGATTTATCACATTTTATGAGATATTGGTCTTCTTTGGGGGATTTAATGGATAGAAAGAAGTCTTTAGGGGGTAGATTGTGTGGAATATATCTTGTGTGAAGTAGAGAGTGGTTTTTAAAATAAGCAGAAATGTAATGCTCTAAAAAATAAAATTTACCTTCTTGTGTAGTAGTCTCAAAGGGAAGGGCGGGGAGTGTCAGGGTGTGAGATTTGAAATGTGGCATAGGATTAAAAAGAAAGTGTTACTTCTTTGGTTTGTTTAGATTCTAAACCATTACTATCAAGAGCACTAACGCTATAATCGTATTTTTGTCCGGGTGTTATTTCTCTATCTATAAATTCTGGTGTTAAGACTTTGTTGTAACGCAAGATTTCACTAAAGAAGCTTGATTTCTTATAAACAATGTATTCAGTGGCTCTATCATCTTGAGGAGTCCAACGTAAAATCACAGCATTATTTTCAATTTGTGCATAAGTAATAAGGGGTGTTGCTGGAATTTGTAGAGTGCTACCTGTTACAGGAGGACTTTCAAGGCTTGGAATTCCATCTTTATCAATAGCAAGAATCTTATATTCGTAACTTTGCCCATCTTTATCTATTATATCTGTATAATTTGTTGCCGAAGAATCTAAAGTCTGTAATTTAGAAAAACCTAATAGGGAAGAGCGTAAAAGTGTATAGTGGGTAACTTCTGGATTTGGGTGTTTATCCCATTGCAGGGTAATTTTTCTAGGGAGATTGTTGGTAGCTTGCAAATTGCTAACAGAAATGGGCTTTGGCTTAGTAGTAGCTATTGCTACTTCAGAGGGTTCTGATAAGGATTGATTGGCATTATAGGCATAGATTCTATATTCATTAGTTGCATTATCTTCTAAATTTTTATCAAGATATTCCACTAAAAGACGATTAGGGATTTTTGTAAGTTCTTTCCAATCACCATTTTTATTTTTCTTTTCTATGAGGTAGCCAGTTACTCTTAGATCTGGGTGAGGATTCCAAAGTATTTTGATAATGCGTGGATAATTGCTAATGGCTTTTATGTAGCTTAGGGGTGCTAGAGTTTGTGTTTTTGCTTCAATAATTGGTGAGTAGGGTGAGATATTTTTATTTGTATCAAAGGAAGCAAATTGGTAGAGATAATCCGTATTTGGTGTTAATTTTGTATCCGCATAATGGGTTATGAATCTTGAATCTAAAGTGGCTATTTTTTGGAAATTTTGTTCATTGGCTTTCTTGCGGTAGATTTGATAGCCTATTGTATTAGAATCAGGCACAATTTGCCATTCAAAAGCAATTGTGTTAATATCTGTTAAGGTCTTAATATCATTAGGGGGTGTTAGATTATTATTAATGGTTTGGGGGGTATTGGGGTTTAGGCTTGATAAGGGGTTGTTTAAGGTGCTACTGCAACCATAGGATATTAATAGCAAAAAAGCATAACAAAATAACTTTAAAATATAGGTATTAGGTTGCTTCATAGAGATTCCTTAAAGATTTACTAATTGATAGCACTTTTAAAATATTAATATGCTTAATACGCATTTTGTTTAGTGCTAAATCATAGCATAGATTTTCTAAAAATATTATTTACCAAAAATATGGCAATACATCTCATCAAGAGGTATTTGAAAGTCTTTATTTAAGGGCTGTTGGTAATAAGATTCTTCTAAATAATCTTTCATATCTTCATAAAGTGGGGCATAAACTTTTATGAATTTTTGTGTTTTAGGGTGAATAAAATGAATGATATGAGAATGTAAAAGAATCCTTTTTTGGTAATTTTCTTTATATCCATAGAAATTATCGCCTAAAATATGACGATTAATTCCTGCTAAATGTGCCCTTATTTGATGGGTTCTTCCGCTAAAGAGTTTTGCCCCTATGAGTTCTGTTTTGTGGTTGGTGATAATTTTAAAAAAAGCACTTTTGGCACTTTTAGCTAAAGGATTGTTTAGAGTTGCAGTAATGTATTTTAAGCGGTTTTTTGGGCTACGTATGAGAGGGAATTCTATAATTTTGTGCTCTTTAAGGGGCTTATCAATTACGCATAGATAATATCTACCCATTGTCTTAGATTTGATTTGAAGGCTTAGGTTCTGGTGGGCTATGTTGTTTTTAGCGATTATCATAGCACCGCTTGTGCCTTTGTCTAATCTATGTACAATTCCTAAGCGATAGGAATCTCCAAGATTTGATAATGCAAAATTTTTGGCAACAAGATAATCTACAAGTGTTGGTTCTTTGTCGTATTCATTAATCCTGTGGGTTAAGAGATTAATGGGTTTGTTGATAACTAGCACATCTTCATCTTCATATAAAATAGGGATAGAAAAATATTTTTCAAAAGTTTTTTGTGGAGTTATTTGTTCTTTAATGCTGATAATATCTCCATTTTTTATAAGAATCCCTTTTTTATCTAGGGGTGCATTATTAAGGAGAATTTGTTGATTTTGGATAAGTTTTTCTACTTGGTTACGAGGCAGATTAAGTGTAGAGGATAGAAATTTATCTAATCGCTTTGTTTCATTATTAAAAGCCCTAAAAGTAATAGATGATCTTTTCATAAGTTTTTATTCTTTATTCTAAAAAGTTGTGTTAGAATCCTAGCCTCTTAAACCAACATAATAATTCAAGGTATTGATTTTGTTTAGCTTCAATAAAAAGATTCTAGCATATTTTGATTTTGCATTGCTTTTGCTTACAATTCCCATTATTTTATTATCTTGGCATCTTATTAATGAGAATAATAGTTTTTTAGGGGATAAAGTATTAGTTTATATGTTTATTGGGTTTTTGGTGTTTATTGTAGTATTCCTTATTCCTATGCAACAAGTGCCATGGCTAATTATTTCTTTTTATTGGTTAAATATTCTTTTGTTGCTAATTGTGGAATTTTTTGGTAGCACAAGGCTTGGTGCTCAAAGATGGCTTGAAATTCCTTTTGTGCATTTTACCTTCCAACCCTCTGAAACAATGAAGATAGCACTTATTTTAATGTTAGCTTATCTTATTAGTAAAAATCCTCCTAAAAAAAATGGTTATGGTATTTTTCAATTTTTAAAATTTTCTTTTTTTATTTTATTACCTTTTGTTTTTGTCTTAAAACAACCCGATTTGGGAACTTCTTTAGTGCTGCTGTTAATGAGTTATGGTGTTTTGTTTCTTATTGGGGTTAATTATAAAATTTGGCTTATTCTTTTAGTAGCGATTGGTTTTTTATCACCGATTTTATATGCGAATTTGCACGATTATCAAAAAAAACGTATTATAGATTTTATTTCTAAAGATCCCGATTATCAAGTTCAGCAATCTATTATCGCTATAGGTTCTGGAGGGATCTTAGGTAAAGATAAGCAAGAGGCAACACAAGCTATGTATCAATTTTTGCCAATTGCAACTAGTGATTTTATTTTTCCTTATTTTGCAGAAAGATTTGGTTTTATCGGGGTTATTGGGCTTTTTATTCTTTATGGAATGCTTATTTTTCATATTTTTAGCCTTAGTAGAGAAGATAAAAAAGATTATTTTTTAAAAGTCGTTTCTTATTGTGTGGGATTATTAATTTTTATTTATTTTAGTGTTAACATCGCAATGACAATTGGGTTAGCCCCCGTAGTTGGGATACCTTTACCCTTTTTTAGTTATGGCGGAACTAGTTTTATTACCTTTATGGTTTTATTTGCTATTTTAGAAAATATTCTTGCTTTTAAGTATAAATTTGTGTATAATCACAGCTCTTTTTTAAATCAGGGTCCTTAGCTCAGCTGGTTAGAGCACTCGGCTCATAACCGATTGGTCATAGGTTCAAGTCCTATAGGACCCACCACTTCTTTATAGGAAAAATAGGAATATTTTATGAAAATCCAATGCGTAAATATCAAATGTCAAGGTTGTGTTGATAAAATTAAAAATGTCTTAGCACAAAAATATCCAGATTTAGAGGTGGATATTCCTCAACAAATTGTTGAAGTCAATGTTAATGAAGAACAGCTCAAGGAAATTCAAGACAAGCTTCAAGAATTAGGTTTTTTACAACCTCAAGGCATTGTGGGAAAAATAAAGAATTTTTTTACACATTAATTATTAAGGAATCAGTCTATGGAAATTCTTTTGCTCATTACTATAGTTATTATTGCTCTTGCAATTATGAATTTCAAAGATTATCTCTCTAATCCTCATAAACGTCCAAAGATATATCCAGAAAATGAAATTGAAGATTTTAAAAATTATCAAGATATTTATACTACACCTAGTAAAGAATATAAAATTAGAAATAGCGAATATGGCTTAATGATAGGGCTTATGTCAAAACTTGCAAAAAGTGATGGCAAAGTTTGTGAGCTAGAAGAGGAGATGATTGCTAATACCTTAGAGGATATGGCTGAACAGATTGCCTTGCAAAGTGCTATGAATCAAAAAGAAGAAATTTTGCAAACACTTCAAGCAATTTTTGCTAATACTCAAGAGGCAGTGGAGGAATTAACGCAAAAATATGCAACACTGACTAAAGGACAATATAAGGCTCGTCTTAAATTAGTTGAATATTTATTAGCCCTTGCTTATGCTGATGGAATTTTGGGTGAAAAAGAGCGAGAAATTATTTTAGATGTTGCGGCTTATTTGGAGATTGAAAATGCAGATTTTAATACTTTATATGAAGCATTTATCGCCTTTTATGCAGAGCATAAAAAATCCTCTAATATAGACGAAGCTTGTAAGGTTTTAGGGGTTAATAAAGAGGATAGTTTGGAGGAGATAAAAAAGGCTTATAAAAAATTAGTAAGAGAATATCATCCTGATATTTTGCACCATAAAGGATTGGATAAATCTATTATTGAAACATCCACGGCAAAACTTCAAGAAATTAATGCTGCTTATGAGAGCATTAAGGCTTTTAAGAAGGAATAAGGTGGAAAAGAGGGTATTTGCGGATATTATCAAAATTTATCACTTCTTAGAAAATGAAAATAAAGCTATGAATGCTTTGTATGAAAATGTGAGTCTTCAAAATATTCCTAGCTTTTTAGTAGAAATTTTTGCTTCATTACCACAAAATGAGGAAATCCTTTTAGCACTTCTTGATAGAGTTTTAAGCTTAAAAGAGGCTTCTTTAGAAAATATTTTAAAAAAATTTGATTACTCTGAGGAAAAAATATTGGAGGTAAAAGAGAGAATGTTTTTGTTAAGTGAAAAATTCTATACACAAAAACACGAAAAATTGCTTAATTTTATCCAATCCCAACAGCTTTTAACTCCTTTTTTAAGGGAACTTATAGAAGTTGTGCATAGAATTGGTTTATGTTTTAATAGATTTTTTAGAAGTTGGCAAAAAGAATTGATTTTAGGGATTAACAAGAGTTTAAAAGATAGGTATTATAATGATTTGCCTACCATTTTAAAGGTTTTACAGACAAGTTTAGAGGTTACTAAAGATGGGGAGATTAGTGATAGAAGCTATTCTATTCCTGTTTTAAAAGATACTTATGAAGCAGTGGCTTATGCAGATTTTTTTGAAAAGGAATTTTTAACTTTTAAAACCATTTTTCAAGAGTCTTTGCCGCTTTTAGAAAATACCAAAGAGGTTTGTCCCAAATTAGAACAAAAGGGATCTTATTTAAGATACCTTAAAGCTTTGCAACAAGCCTTATTGCAAAAGGATACTAAAGAACTCTTAGAATCTTGGCGTGAAGTGGATAGGTGTTGGATGCAGATTACTTCACCTTTACAAATTGGACATCCCTTAGAGTATTATGAGGATCATTTTAGAAGAGCTGTTGCACCAGAGTGGGATTTAAGAATTGCTAGAATTTATGAGGGTCAGGATTTATTAACAGGTGTCTCTAATTGTGGCATTAGCAAAGAATCTTTTTTGAGATTCTATCAAGAATTAAGCTCACAAATGCCAAAGACTGCTTTTAAATCTGAAATAGATGTGTGCGTAGAAGAGTCTTTAAAGAAAACTCAAAGTTATGGTGGAATGCCTTTGTTGTTTTATGGGGCAGAGTTAAATGGGCTTTTTAGTGCACAAGTTGTTCCTAATGATGAAAATGTAAGTGCAAAATATGGTAAGAAAATTTTTTATTTTCCCGATAGGGTTAGGGAGCTATCTTGTGCAAAGCCTTTTATGCTTTTAAGCTCTAAAACCTTTTCGCAAGATTTTCTAGATTTTAATCGGGAATTATTGTATTTTAGAAAAGAAGATTGGTATAGGGTTTATGAAATTTCTACCATTGGGCATGAGTTTGGGCACATTCTATGGGTGAGCTTTGATAGTGAATTGCAGATGAATAAGAGTGGAGAATTTAAAAATATTGAAGAATTTAAAGCAACAATGGGTGGTTTAGTCTATTATTTTTTAAAGGGTGATTTAACCTTGCTAAAAGAATTGGTTTTTAATACTATATCCCGTGCAGTCTCCCTTATTACTTGGCAGAGAGAAAATGAAGTATTGCCTTATTATTGTGAAGGACTTATTCATTTAGATATTTTATTTAGTAGTGGAATCTTATCTTATTGTGGAGATTTTGAGAATATTGCTTTGAGTGTTGATTATGAAAAGGTGAAAATTCTTATGGATTTATATTTAAAGACTTATAATGAATTAGTTGCTGTTTATTTACAAAAAAGTGATGCTAAAGAGTTTTTAATTAGGTATATGAAAAAAGATGAAAAAGGTATTTTTAAGCCTATAAAAATAGAAGTTTTATTATTTGTCGAAGACTATTATAAAAAATATCAAGAAATAGGGCAGAGAGTAGATTCTATAACCCCACAAATATGGAAAAGAAATTATATAAGGAGACAGAATGAGCGTAGTTGTTCGTGATGCAGAGATAAATAAAGCTAAGGAATTAATTTATGAATTAGCGGGGATACATTTATCCAACGATAAAGATTTAGCTATTAAGAATCGTCTAAATAAATTAATCAAAAGTTGTAATATTCAAAATTTTGATGATTTTTTTTCGCAATTAAAAACTGGAAAGTTTAAGCAAGAGTTTATCAATACCTTTACTAACAATAAGACAGATTTTTTTCGGGAAGATTTTCATTTTGTAGATATGTTAGATAGGATATTACCACATCGCTTAAAAGAATCAGAACCTTTAAAAATATGGTGTTCTGCAAGCTCTACAGGAGAGGAACCTTATTCTATAGCGGCAACTTTATCTTATGGTAGAGATATTTACCGCTCTAATACTCCTTGTAGTATTTTAGCCACAGATATTGATACTTCTGTCTTAGAGACTGCTAAAATTGGTGAATATGTGGTTGATACCTGTATTACTCCATTGCCTGAATGGTTAGATTTAGAAAATTCTTTTGATATTACTCCTAAGAGTGAGAGAAATGTATTTATCAAAGTAAAGCCTTCTTTAAAAAATTTTATTACTTTTAAACAGCTTAACTTACAACTATCTACTTATCCTTTTGGGATTAATGAATTTGATATTATTTTTTGCCGTAATCAAATTATTTATTTTAAAATTGAAGATCAAGAGAAAGTATTAAAAAAGATTTTTTCTTATTTAAAAATTGGTGGAACACTTTATTTGGGTCATTCAGAAAGCCCTTTGGGCATACAAAATAAAGTCGAAAAACTTGGACAGAATATTTTTATAAAAGTGATGGATTAAGTTTTGGGAAATTACGATAAACATCATCCAGATTTGTTGTTGGCATCTTCCCCTTATAATGGAGAAGGTAAAAAAATCATAGGTATTGGTGCAAGTACAGGTGGAATTGATGCGATTGTAAAAATTTTGCAAAATTTGCCTGTTAATCTTCCTCCTATTGTTATCACACAGCATATACCTGCTGGATTTTCTACTTCTTTTGCAGAACGTCTTGATGAAGTCTCTGCTATAAAAGTATATGAGGTTAATAAAAAAATGCTTCTTAAATCTTCTTGTGCCTATCTTGCGGCAGGTGGAACGCATTTGTTGTTAAAACGTAGTGGTAATGAATATAGTGCCGAACCCTTAGAAGGAGAGAGAATTAGTCGCCATAAACCAAGCGTTGATATTATGTTTCGTAGTTTAAATAATGTTGCTGGAAAAAATGCCTTAGGAATTATTTTAACTGGAATGGGTGATGATGGGAGTATTGGCATAAAAGAGCTTCATAAAAATGGAGCTTATACTATCGCACAAGATGAAGCAAGTTGTGTAGTTTTTGGTATGCCAAAACAGGCTATTAGCAGGGGTGCAATTACTGAAGTAGTATCTTTAGAGGATATTCCTTTAAGAATTGTTAAGTTTTCTCAAGGAACATTAATTAATAATCGAAGGGAATAAAATATGTTAAGTCCTTCAGGGATTATTGAAGAATCTTATGAAATTAAAAATTCTAAATTCCTTGCTTTTTTAACCCCTAAAGAGGTTTTTATTGATTTTATTGCTAAGATGCGTGTAAAACACCCTAAAGCTGTGCATTTTGTTAATGCTAGTAGAGGGTTTAATGAACAAGGACAGATTGTAGAATCTTTTAGCGATGATGGAGAACCAAAAGGGACTTCAGGAATGCCTGCTTTAAAGGTGTTAAGAGGCTATGAGCTTGTTGAATGCGGGTTAGTGATTGTGCGTTATTTTGGTGGGGTGTTGCTTGGTAGCGGTGGGCTGGTGCGGGCTTATACACAAAGCGCAAAAGAAGTGATTTTAAAAGCACAAAACCTCGATGCTCTAATCCCTTATACGCCAAAGACAAAAAAAGAAATTTTTATTCCTTTTAGTGATTTATCCCAAGCAGAATATTGGATAAAGAAAAAAGAAATTGAAATTCTAAAAAGAAATTTTCAATCAGAGGGTGTTTTGCTTGAAATTTCAGCCTCTTTAGAGAGTGTGCGATCTTTTTTAGAGACTTTGAAGCATTAAAAAGAGTTTATAGGCTTGAAAGAATAGCAAAATACCAAAGGCTAAAAAAAGGATTCCACAAATTTTGTCAATCCTATCAAAAAAAGTATTGCTAATAAAGCTTCTACTAAAAGTGCCTAAAAAGATAACCAATAAAAACGATAAAGATAATCCACAAAGCAAAATTATTAAACTTATTTCAAAGTTTGTATTTATAAAGGGTGAGATGACAATAGTAAAAAATAAAATTGCTTTAGGGTTAGAGAGGTTAATTAATAAACCTTTAAAATAAATAAAAAGACTTTTTTCAAGTTTTTGGTGGAAGTTAATATGGTTTTTGGGCTTTTTAAAAAGTGTATAGGAGATATAAAAGAGATAGATTCCTCCTATGAGGTTAAGGGAGATTTGAATAAAAATGCCATTAAAAACTTGTGAAAGTCCAAAATAAATAAGGCTTAAAAAAATAATCCAACCACTAAAAATTCCTAAAAATGCTAAGAATCCTTGTTTGCCGCCAAAATTTAGTGTGTTTCTAAGGACGAATAAAATATCAGGTCCTGGAGTTAATGCTACCATAAAGCCTAGTAAAAAGAGTCCTAGAAGTTCCATACTAAAAATAGGGAAAGTTTTTAGGAGTTTGGAGTGTTTTTTTTATAAGAAGTGTTTCTAAAACTGCCATTCTAATAGCAACCCCATTGGTAACTTGTTCTAACACTTTACAACGTTTATCTTCAAGCATTTCATCACTAATATCAATATTGCGAATTACAGGTCCTGGATGGAGTAAGATAATATCCCTCTCCCCAAAAAGTTCTTTGGTAATACAATAATCACTAGCATAGTCTTTAAGACTTGAATAAATAGGAGAATTATGCCTTTCTGTTTGTGTTCTTAAGCTCATTACAGCATCGACTTCATTGATGATTTCTTTTAAAAAAAGGCTATGCC
Organism: Helicobacter apodemus; assembly: GCF_003097575.1. Lineage (NCBI taxonomy): Bacteria > Pseudomonadati > Campylobacterota > Epsilonproteobacteria > Campylobacterales > Helicobacteraceae > Helicobacter > Helicobacter apodemus. Next base: position 313,723 of record NZ_CP021886.1, read on the forward strand.
TTAGTGAAGTTTGCGGTATAAAATGCGGAGGTCCTACTAAAATAATCTCCATTCCAAAGCGACTTAGAAGTTCAATGTTACTATTGGCTACGCGAGAATTTCTTATATCTCCTACAATGGCTATTTTTTTGTTTTGTAAATTCCCTAAATGTTTTTTAAGTGTAAGTAAATCTAGAAGTGCTTGTGTAGGGTGTGCGTGTGCCCCATCTCCCCCATTTATGATAGAACAGGAGACATATTTAGAGAGGATATTTGGCACTCCAGCATTTTTATGGCGGACAACAATAGCACTAGGATTCATTGCATTAAGATTAGCCGCTGTATCAAAGAGTGTTTCACCTTTGTTAGTGGAACTTCTTGAGACTTCTAATCGAACAACATTTCCCCCAAGTTTCTTAGCTGCAAATTCAAAGCTAGAGAGTGTGCGTGTAGAGTTTTCAAAAAAAATTGTAACGATGATATGCCCTTTTAAGCTATTTCTTGGCTTTCCATCTAAAAACTGCTCGGCTAACTCTAAAATATTTTCTACTTCTTGTTTGCTGAAGTCTCTTGTATCCAATAAATGATTTGGCATTAATTCACCTTCTGTAATCTCAAAGCCTAAAATTATAATCTTTCATCCATAAAATAATAATAAAGTTGTATAATTAGCTTAAAAATATCTTTAAAAGGGAATCTTTGAAAAAACCTAGATTATCTTTTTCTTTATTGCATAAAATCTTTGTTGCAGCAAGTATTCGTAGGTGGAATGATCAGGCTACACCTGTAGAGTTTTTAGAGCTTGATAAACAAGCGCATAAAATTGTTATCGCGTATTTCTTAGCACATTTTGAAACCATAAAAAACAAACAAACAATTGATTGGGAGCTTTTGATTTTACAATTTTGTTATGAGTTTTTTGAGCGGATTATCCTTACGGATATTAAACCCCCTGTTTTTCATAAGCTTGTTAAAAATCATAATAAAGAGCTTGTAGATTTTGTATGTTTAGAGCTTGAGGAGGATTTAAAAGGTTTTCCTTTTTTTGAAAATATGCGTAGTTATCTTTATGGAGAGGTTAATAATATAGAAAAACAGATTCTAAAAGCCTCTCATTATTATGCTTCTAAATGGGAATTTGATATTATTTATCATTTTAATCCTAAAATGTTTGATGTTCAAAATATTAAAAATATCATTGATAGGCAAGTAGAGGAGCATTATCATTTAGCAGGGATTGTTGAAATTGTACTTTACCAAGAAATACGAGAAATTATAGGTATGTTTGGACAGCTTAGATTCCAAAAACGTTGGAGTCAAACACCTAGGGTTCCAGCCACCTCTGTTTTAGGGCATACTTTGGTTGTAGCCCTTTGTGCTTTATTATTAGGCTATGATTTAAAATGTTGCAAACAGATGCAAATTAATCATTTTTTATGTGGATTATTTCACGATTTGCCAGAGATTTTAACAAGGGATATTATCTCTCCTATTAAGCGAAGTATAAAGGGATTAGATACTTTTATTAAGCAAATTGAAGAAGAGGAGGTGAAAGAAAAAATCCTTACAAAAGTTCCAAAACTTATTCAAGAGGATATTATTTATTTCACTAAAGAAGAATTTAGTAATCGTTATAAAAAAGATGGAAAAATAATATTCTTGCCTAAAGGTGAGGAGATTTTAAGGGATTTTAATAAAGATTTTTATTCGCCTGTTTTTGGGGAATTTTTGAAATATTGCGACCATTTAAGTGCGTTTTTAGAAGCAAAAATTTCCATAGGGCATGGAATCTCTAGTAAAGATTTACAAGAGGGTGCAAAAAACCTAGAATATCAATATAATGATAAAGAAATTAATGGGATAGATTTGGGTTATTTATTTAGAGGATTTAAGGGTTAATATGCTTTTAATAACTTTGTATATTATCGGGATTACCGCAGAGGGAATGACTGGTGCATTAGCTGCTGGAAGGCATAATATGGATTGGTTTGGAGTGATATTTATTGCTTGTGTAACAGCTATCGGTGGTGGCTCTATTCGTGATGTTCTATTTGGGCATTATCCTCTTACTTGGGTGGCTCATCCTGAATATCTTGTAATTATTTGTCTTGCAGCATTAATCACTACAAAAATTCCTTATTTTGTAGAGCGATTTGAAAAGGCTTTTTTAGTGCTTGATGCCTTAGGTTTAGCCGTATTTAGCGTTATTGGAGCAAGAGTTGGTATGGATTTGCACTCTAGCGGTGCTATGGCAGTAGCTGGTGCAGTTATTACGGGGGTTTTTGGGGGTATTTTGCGTGATATTTTTTGTGCAAGGATTCCGCTTGTATTCCAAAAAGAGCTTTATGCTAGTATTGCTTTATTGACAGGTAGTTTATATGTAGTGCTAAATTTTATTAATAGTTATTATTTTGGTTTAAGTGAAAATTTTATAACTATTTTTTCTCTATTGGTTGGTTTTGTTGCTCGATTGCTTGCCATCCGCTATCATTTGGGATTACCAATTTTTCAATATAAGCCTAAAGAATAAACTTGGTTATTGAATATTTGTTGGATGTAAAATATAAAGAGTTTTGGTATTTTGCAATGATTGTCTTTGCTAAGAATTGCTACGCTAATTGTCAATATTAATACTCTCTTAAATATTTCAAGGTAAAATTTCATATATTATTAATATCAAAGTAAAAAGGTAAGTAATGAAAAGAGTGGTTTTAAGCTCATTGGTTACATTGGCGTTGTTACAAGGGATAGGTATCGCAAAAACTTTTGCAAAGGTAAATGGAGAAGAAGTTACAGACAAAGATATTACGCTTTTAATGCGTGCAATGCCTGGAGTATCTTTTGATCAATTACCCCAAGAAGGAAAAGAGCAAGTCATTAATCAGGCTATTGAAAGAAAGCTTTTAATTGAGCAAAGCAAAAAAGATAAGATACAAAATACTAAGGAATACAAAGAAGCTATAGCTAATGCACAAGATGACTTAATGCTTGAAGTTTGGATGCGTCAAAAGTTGGATAAAATCAAAGTTTCTAGTGCGGAAATTAAAAGCTTTTATGATGAAAATAAAGCAGGATTTATTCAACCTGATCTTATTAAAGCAAGGCATATTTTGGTGAGTTCTGAAGAGGATGCTAAGAGAATTATTTCGGATTTAAAAAAATCAGGAACGAATGTTTTAAGTAAATTTGAAGAGTTGGCTAAGATTAAATCAAAAGATGGTTCTGCACAAAATGGTGGAGATTTAGGTTGGTTTGATAAAAACCAATTTATTCCAGAATTTTCAGAAGCAGCTTTTAAGCTCAAAAAAGGAAGCTATACGCAGACTCCTGTAAAGAGTCAATTTGGTTATCATATAATTTATGTAGATGATAAAAAACCATCCGCTACATTATCTCTAAAAGAGGTAGAGGGGCAGATTGAAAATAATCTTAAAATTAGCAAGTTTCAAGATACAATTAAAAAAGAAAGTGACGAATTGCGTAAAAAAGCAAAAATTGAAATTTCTCAATAAGGATTTTTTATGTTAGTTAGCGGGAGTGTTGTTTTAGATAAGGCAAATAAAGAAAATTATGGCGTAGGTGCATTTAATTTTGTAAATTATGAAATGCTAAGTGCGATTTTTGAAGCGGCAAATCTTAAAAATTCTCCTATTATTGTTCAAGCAAGTGAGGGTGCTATTAAATATATGGGTATTGATATGGCAGTAGGAATGGTAGAGATATTATCTAGGAGGTATCCTCATATTCCTGTTGCTTTGCATTTGGACCACGGGACAAGCTTTGAATCTTGTATTAAGGCAATACGAGCAGGTTTTACTTCTGTAATGATTGATGCTAGTCATCATCCTTTTGAGGAAAATTTAAGAGAAACTAAAAAGGTTGTTGAAGTTGCGCATATTGCGGGAGTTAGCGTTGAAGCAGAGCTTGGTAGATTAATGGGGATTGAGGATAATATTTCTGTTGATGAAAAAGAGGCGTGTTTGGTGAATCCTCAAGAAGCAGAGGAGTTTGTTAAAGAAAGTGAAGTAGATTTTTTAGCGCCTGCTATTGGGACAAGTCATGGTGCTTTTAAGTTTAAAGGAGAACCTATTCTTGATTTTGAACGTCTTATAGAGGTAAAGAGGCGAACAAAGATACCTTTGGTGTTACACGGAGCAAGTGCGATTCCACAAAATGTAAGGGAAGCATTTTTGCAAAATGGTGGAGATTTAAAGGGTAGCAAGGGTGTTCCTTTTGATTTTTTAAAAGAAGCCATTAAGGGTGGAATTAACAAAATTAATACCGATACAGACTTGCGAATAGCATTTATATCTGAAGTGCGTAGGGTAGCTAATGAAGATAAAACGCAATTTGATTTAAGAAAGTTTTTTACTCCTGCAAAGGAATTTATGATAAAGGTGATAAGTGAAAGAATGGATGTTTTAGGAAGTTCTAATAAGATTTAAAAAGAAGGGAATATAATGGCATATTCAATGGGAGATTTAAAAAAGGGTTTAAAGATTGAATTAGAGGGTATCCCTTATAAAATTGTAGAATATCAGCATGTAAAGCCTGGAAAAGGGGCGGCATTTGTTCGCGTTAAGATGAAATCTTTTTTAGATGGCAGAGTGTTAGAGAAAACTTTTCACGCAGGGGATAAATGCGAAGAGCCTAATTTGCAAGAACATTCTATGCAGTTTTTATACCACGATGGCGATTCTTTTCAATTTATGGATAATGAGACTTATGAACAAATTGGGTTAAATGAGGTGCAAGTTGGGGATAGTGCTAAATGGATCATTGATGGAATGAGTATTAGTGTTTTATTCCACAATGGTAAAGCCATTAGCGTCAATGTTCCACAAAGTGTAGAATTAAAAGTTACTGAAACTCCTCCTAACTTTAAGGGGATACTACAAGTGCAGGCAAGAAACCAGCTACATTAGAAACTGGGGCGGTTGTGCAAGTGCCTTATCATATCTTAGAGGGAGATATTATCCGTATTAATACAGAGAGTGGCGAGTATTTAGATAAGGTAAAATAAGGAATAAAATGATAGTAAGAGTTTTGGTTCCATTGGCGGATGGATTTGAAGAGCTAGAAGCAATTTCTATTATTGATGTTTTAAGAAGAGTTGGTTGCGAGGTTATTCTTGCTAGTTTAAAGACATCTTTAGAGGTCTCTTCTCAAGGAAAAGTTAAGTTTATAGTGGATAAAAGTATTTTTGAAATACAGGCGGATTGTTTAGATGCGGTAGTTTTTCCTGGAGGTTGGGAAGGCACTCAAAATCTAGCAAATTCAGAATCCTTAAAACATATTTTGCAGATTCTGCATAATAAAGGCAAAATTATTGGTGCTATTTGTGCTGCACCTTTAGCGTTATTTAAAATGGGGATTTTAGAAAACAAACGATTTACTTGTTATCCCGGTATTGAGGGAATGATTGCAAATAATTATTATCAAACTATGCCTAATGTTGTTGAAGATGCAAATATTATTACTTCAAGAGGACCTGCTACGGCTTTAGAATTTGCTTTTATATTGGCAGAAAAGTTAGTAGGATTAGAAAAAACCCAAGAGATAAAAAAAGGAATGTTAGTTCTTTGAAAATCATAACCTTTTGTTTTGGAGCGGGTGTTTTATTAGCGGGTTGTTTAATGGGTTATAGAGACTTAGTTTATAATCCTCAAGTAATCCCTAAAGAAATCCCTAAAGAAGTTCCCCAAATAATCCCTAAAGAAGTTCCCCAAATAATCCCTAAAGAAGTTCCCAAAGAAGTGCTTATGAAGCAAGTTGCTGAACATCTATTAAGTCCGCAAAAACTTGAAGAGTATATTCAAAACATTCCTATTAACTTCAAAAAAATTCTTACGCAATTTACACAGCAAGTTGCAAAACAATGGGGCAAAGATAATGCACCAACTGCTTCTCAAGATATTTATGTAAAATATACAAACTCTTATCTCTCACGTGCAGAGGTAGATTTTTCAAAAGGTGTAATATCTGTTTCAACTTTAGATACAAAGAATCCTAAAGAAGCCTTGAAAAAAGCTATTGTAACGACTTTATTAACGCCAGAAGATCCTCAAGAGGTTGATTTGTATTCTGATAAAGATATTGAATATAGAGGGAAGCCTTACTTGGCAAATTTAGTAAAAGATAATGAAGGGATGGTTGTTCTTTATCCTTGGAGGGCTAATCGTTATGCAAAATATTTAGTAGAAAATAAATTACAAACAAAAGATATTGTAGAAGGTGGTATAACAAAAAAGGTGCATTATGTCCAGTTTGATATGGTAGGAGATAGAGAGATTCAAAGCGAACATAAATATGGGGAATATGTAGCACTTTATTCTAGAGAATATAAGCTTGATCAAGCTTTGATATTTGCTATTATTAAAACAGAGAGCAGTTTTAATCCCTATGCGGTTAGCCGCATACCTGCTTATGGATTAATGCAAGTTGTCCCAACAAGTGCGGGGAGAGATGTTTATAAAACTTTAAATAGTAGAGATGGAGTTCCAACAAAGGAGATGCTTTTCACCCCAAAAACTAATATTCAATATGGTTCAACTTATTTAAATATTCTCTTTACGCGTTATTTAAAGGGGATTAAAAACTCTCTCTCACAGGAATACGCTGTTATTGCTGCTTATAACACAGGTAGTGGAAATGTTTTATCAGTCTTTCATAGTAATAGGACAAAGGCAGTAGAAATTATTAATGGAATGACTTCTGCAGAAGTTTATAGAAAGCTTAGAACTTCTTTAAAATACGAGGAAGCAAGAAATTATCTTTTAAAGGTTACAACTGCTAAAAAAGAATTTCAAAAAGTATCAAATAATGCCTCATCTTTAGGGGATATAGCTAGTTTGCAATAATGGAAATTTTTGAATTAGTGCAAGCTCCTAAAGTATGCAGCTATTTGCCAGATTGTGAAGCAACTTTTCGTTATTTTTACATTCAAGGATGCACCCCTAGTTTTTATTATAAATTATTAGATAGGGGTTGGAGAAGATTTGGGAATTATTTTTTTGTTCCCATTTGCAAAGAATGTAATGCTTGTATTACTATTCGTCAAGATTGTGAATCTTTTGTATTTTCTAAATCACAAAAAAGAATTTTGAAAAATCCTTTAACACTTAAAATTTGTCGCCCACGAGTAACCCAAACCCATTTAGTCCTTTATGATCAATACCATAAAAGGATGCAAGACAAAAAGGGTTGGGATTATCAAAATATCACCTTAGAAGCTTATTATGAAACTTTTGTTCAAGGTTATCAAAGTTTTGGCTATGAATTTGATTATTATTATGGAGAGCAACTAGTAGGGGTTGCTTTAGTAGATATATTGTCTAATAGTATTTCTGCGGTTTATTGTTATTATGATCATAATTTTGAAAAATTCTCTATTGGAACTTATTCTATTCTTAAGCAAATTAAAATTGCAAAAGAGTATAATATTAAGTATTTATATCCAGGCTATTGGATAAAGAATCACCATTCTATGGGGTATAAAGAGAGATTTAAACCTTTTGAGATATTAAGTAATCGTCCTCATTTGAATGAAGAAACTATTTGGATAAAGGAATAATTTGCATTATACAAATTTTATTTCTCATCTTTTTGAAAAAATTACACATTGTGCCTTTCCTAGAAAGATGCAAGTCTTTATTAACCGCACTTATGTGAAATTTTTTGGTATTAATATGGAAGAATTTGATACTTTAGAGAGTTATCCTACTTTAAATGCCCTTTTTACGCGTTCTTTTGTTAAGCAAAGAGAGTTTGATAAAACAACTACAACTATGATTGCTCCTTGTGATAGCCTTATTATGGAGTTTGGAGAGTGTCAAAATGATTTAGCTATGCAAATTAAGGGTAAAGCTTATGCTATTAGTGATTTTGTAACAAAGAATTTAGAAGATGGATTTTTTTACATAAATTTTTATCTCTCCCCTAAAGATTATCATAGATTCCACGCACCTATAAATTTAAAGGTAAAAAGTGTGAATTTTATTAATGGAATGTTGTTACCTGTGCATAGAAAATCTTTAGAAAAAAATGATAATCTTTTTAATAAAAATAAAAGAGTGGTTTTAGAATGCATAGATGATTTTGAAAATCCCTTTTATTTAGTTGCAATAGGTGCTTTAAATGTTGGAAGGATTCAAATACATATTATTCCAGAGATTGTAAATTTAAAAGAAAATAAAAGTTTTATTTTTAAAGAATCTTATCTTTTAAAGAAAGGAGATGAAATTGGTTGTTTTGAAATGGGTTCTACTATTGTTGTTTTATCTAAAAATTGGGAATATTCTATAAAGAATAAGGAGAAAATACATTTTGGAGAATGTATAGGTAGCCATAAAAGAGGTTAAAGATGAGAGCAAGGATTGAAGCGTTAAAAGAAAAAAATGATGTTTTGTTGGTAGCGCATTTTTATCAACGCGATGAAGTTGTAGAAATAGCGGATTTAACAGGTGATAGTTTAGAATTAGCTAGGAAGGCAAGTGCGAGTGAGCATAATATAGTCCTTTTTTGCGGTGTTGGATTTATGGGGCAGAGTGTAAAGATATTAGCACCCGGCAAACAAGTGTTTATGCCCAAAATCGCTTGTTGTTCTATGGCAAGAATGATTAGCGATGCGTATTTTGATGATTCTATTGCGTTACTTGAAAGTTATGGAATCACAAATATTTTTCCTGTTACTTATATTAATTCTAATGCTGAAGTTAAAGCTAAAGTTGCAGAACTTGGTGGCGTGGTTTGTACAAGTGCTAATGCTACTAAAATTATGGAATATGCACTTAAGCAGGGCAAAAAAATCTTTTTTTTACCCGATAGATGTTTAGGCGAGAATTTGGCTATTCAAAATGGGCTAAAAAGTGCAGTTTTAGGAGAAGATTCTAAAGAAGCAGTGCAGGGGGCTGATGTGATTTGTTATAATGGCTTTTGTTCTGTGCATCAGCTTTTTACTCCAGAGGATATTGATTTTTATCGTGAAAAATATCCCGATATTTTAGTAGCTGTGCATCCAGAGTGCAAACCAAGTGTTGTAGCAAAGGCAGATTTTGTAGGTTCTACTAGTCAAATTATTGCTTATGTAAAGGGGCTAAAAGAAACGCAAAAAGTAGTAGTAGGGACAGAATTTAATCTTGTCAATCGTTTAAGAAAACCTCATAATGGGATACAAAACACTTTTGTCCTCTCTTCTACAAAACCCGAATGCCCTACAATGAATGAAACAACTTTAGAGGATATTTTAAGGGCTTTAGAATACATTGATAAAGGGGAATCTTATAATGAAATAATATTGCCTAAAGATACTGCTATAAAAGCTAAGAGGGCTTTAGATAAGATGCTTGAACTTTCATAAAGGAAACAAATGCAAAAGATTTTATTAGATGATTTCTTAAAACAGGTTTTAAAAGAGGATGTTGGTAGGGGTGATTTGTATATGCGAATTACTAATAGCTCTGTTGTAGAAAGTTATATTGTCGCTAAAGAAGAGGGTGTATTCTCTGGTAGAATGTATGTAGAGAGATTATGTGAATTACTTAATATTAGAGGTGAATTTAGTTTAGAGGATGGAGGAGAGTTTGGGGCAGGGCAAAAACTTGTAAAATTTATCGGAAATATTAATGATATTTTAAGTGCCGAGCGAACAATTTTGAATCTATTAGAGCATTCTAGCGGTATTGCTACTTTAACTAATATTTATGTCAAAGCTATGGAGGGGAGCAAATGTATTTTACTCGATACGCGTAAAACTCGTCCTTTGTTGAGAGATTTTGAAAAATATTCTACCCGTAATGGTGGGGCTATTAATCATCGTTTAGGATTAGATGATTGCTTGATGCTCAAAGATACACATTTATCAAGGATACTTTCTTTAAAAAAGTTTGTTGCTGATGTTCGTTGTAAAATCCCTATGACCGCTAAAGTTGAAGTAGAGTGTGAAAATCTTTTACAAGCAAGAGAATCATTAGAAGCAGGGATAGATATTTTAATGTGTGATAATATGGAAATACCAATGATAAAAGAAGTGGTAAAAATGCGTAATGAGTTAGCACCTAGTGTATTTTTAGAGGCTAGTGGCGGCATTACTTTAAGCAACATTAGGGAATATGCTTTAAGTGGTGTTGATGCTATTTCGTGTGGGGCAATTATTCATCAAGCAAAATGGATAGATATGAGTATGAAAATTGATTAATGCAAGATAGAGAAAAGCAATTTATCCAAACCTTAAAGAGAGGAAATGCTACTTATGGGGTTGGCGATGATGGTGTTGTTTTAGGGGACTATGTTATAGCTACAGATGCGTTTTTTGAAGGAATCCATTTCAAAAGAGAATGGGGCAGCTTAGAGATTCTTATTGAAAAATGTTTTTTGGTTAATCTCTCTGATATTTATGCGATGAATGCGATCCCAAAATATTTACTCTTAACCCTTTGTGTTCCAAAAGATATAAAAGATGTTAAATATCTTGCTAAAATCTTTTCTGCAATGGCTTTGAAATATGGTCTAAAGATTATCGGGGGAGATACGATTGTAGGGGAGAAATTGCATTTTTCTTTAACGCTCTTAGGGCAAAAGGGTAAAAAAGGATTATATCGCTGTGGCATTAAACCTAATGATTATCTAGCCTATCTTAATCCTAAAAGTATTTTAAACTATTCTAAAAAACAAGCGTTTGGAAAAAATATTTTACATTTAAAAAGGGCTTTATTGTTTGGCATTTATCCTAAAGATAGTCGTTTTGCAATGCCTTTGCTATACCCTAAAATGATTCTAGCCCTTAATGCTATTGCAAGGGCTGGAATGGATATTTCTGATGGAATCTTTATAGAGTTATCAAGATTGGCTAAGATTAATAAAATTGGTTTTACATTTTTGCTAAAAAAATCAAATTGGTTTTATTCCCCTGAAGAATACCAAATGCTTTATGCTTTCTCTCCCTATAAACTCTCAAAGGCTAAAAGATTAGCTAATCAATATCGCCATCAATTAGTTGTATTTGCAAGAGCAAAAAGAGGCTCTTATAAATTAGTAAAGAAAAATTGGCACCGATAATTTAAACTTATTAATACAGATGATACCTTTTTATGGATTATAAATTTAATAGCAATAAATTTGTAAGAATAAAAATCTGCATTAACTACTACTTTTTATAGAATGGAGTCAATATAAGATTCTTGAAAACTTCTATATTTTATGTGTATAAATGTATCAATTCTATTTCATTTACCTATTATGTGCTATTTATTTTGATATGTCTTTACATAGAAAAAGAAAGTATTAAAAAGCGGTAATTCATCTTAACCCTTCTAATAAGTTTTGATAGCGGATTATACAAGGTAAGCATAATCAAAACTAATTTTTATAAAAGATAGAAGTTGTGAGGCAGGGTTTATAGCTTATAAGTGCCTTTTAAAAGAATTAGCTCTTCCTTAAAAAATTTCATTCTTTTAGCCCTGTGCGTTTAAAATTAAGTTGGACTTTGAGGTCATAGTATCTTTACAAGTTGCAGATTAAGGCATCAGGTTAGATTAAGTAGATTAAAAACCACCCCTTTACATAAAAGAAAAGTTTTCAAAGAAACTATGATTTTTTAGTTTCTTAAAGAATAGTTTTAAGATTCTATTTTTAAAAGTATTAGTTATTGCCTTTGTTATATTAGATTTATTAAATACAAAGGATTTATTCCTTTGTGATTTAAGAAGAACAGGCGGATTTACCATTATCTACAGGTTGGATAGAGCTATTATCCGCTAGTTTCTTTTGATTAACTTCTTCTATAAAATCCCATAATTCTTTAGCGGCTTTAAGGTATTCTTGAGAGGATTTAGAATTTGGGTGAAAATAAACAATAGGTTTGCCCTCATCTCCTCCCTCTCTAACACTAGGTTCAATAGGGATTTGTGCAAGTGTTTTTGTGCCATAGTTTTTGGCAACTTCTTCTGTGGTGCCTTTACCAAAAATATCATATTCTTTACCGCTATCAGGACAGATAAATCCGCTCATATTTTCGATGATTCCAGCTACTGGGATTTTAAGTTTAGAAAACATATCTAAAGCCCTAGCTCCATCATCTAAAGCAACTTTTTGCGGAGTAGATACCGCTATTCCTGCAGTTACAGGCACACTTTGTGCTAATGTAAGTTGTGCATCTCCCGTGCCAGGGGGCATATCTATAATCATTACATCTAAATTATCCCATAATACATCTGTTAGCATTTGTTCAATCGCACGGATAATCATAGGACCTCTCCAAATAAGGCTCTGTCCCTCATCATATAGCACTCCCATAGACATCATCTCTACACCATAGGCTTGAAGCGGGATAAGTTTTTTTAGTGCTTGATGCACTTCAGGCTTATCTTTTTGCAATCCTAACATTCTAGGCACATTAGGACCATAAATATCTGCATCTAAAAGAGCTACCTTTTTACCTTGTTGGGCTAGAGCAATAGCGAGATTAACACTTGTTGTTGATTTACCAACTCCCCCTTTACCACTACTAACCATAACGAAGTTTTTAATTTGGGGTGCTAAATTTTTTGTCCCTTGGGGCTTATTGTTGTTTTGTGGAGAGGGTTGTTTAATATCTAAGTTAAGTTTAGTAATGCCATTGTCTTTAAGTTTTTGCGTAATACTCTCACGCAATGTATTAGCCACATCTGCAGAAGCAGAGGGAATCTCTAATCGTATAGAAACAGAATTTTCGTGTATTAACATTTCTTTGACAAATCCAAAGGTAACAATATCTTTTTCAAAATTAGGGTAAATAATCTCTTTAAGTAAATTAACGAGTTGTTCTTGATTCATTTTTTTCCTTTTTATTAAACTTCTTGTCTTTCTTGTTCGATAATATCTTGTGAAATTTTATAGCTACAAAACTTTGGTCCGCACATTGAGCAAAATTTGGCTTCTTTGAAAACTTCTTGGGGTAAGCTCTCATCGTGATATTCTCTAGCTCTCTCTGGATCAAGGGCTAATTCAAATTGTTTATTCCAATCAAAGCTATATCTTGCATTGCTCATCGCATCATCCCTTACCCTAGAGTGAATCCTGCCCCTAGCTATATCAGCAGCGTGTGCGGCAATTTTATAAGCAATAATGCCTTCTCGGACATCTTTAACATTGGGTAACCCTAAATGTTCTTTAGGAGTTACATAACATAACATAGCAACTCCTTTCCACGCTGCAATAGAAGCTCCAATAGCAGAGGCGATATGATCATAACCTGCAGCAATATCTGTTACAAGAGGACCTAAGACATAAAAGGGTGCTTCGTGGCATAATTCTTTTTGGAGTTCTACATTGCGTTCTATTTCATTCATAGGCACATGCCCTGGACCCTCAATCATAACTTGTACATCTTTCTCCCAAGCCCTTAGAGTAAGCTCACCTAGAACTTTAAGCTCTCCTAATTGTGCTTCATCACTAGAATCCGCTAAACAGCCCGGACGCAAAGAATCTCCAAGGCTTAAAGAGACATCGTATTTTTGACAAATTTCTAAAATATCATCAAAAGCCTCATAGAAAGGATTTTGCTTATGATAGTGCATCATCCAAGCAGCCATAAGGCTTCCGCCACGACTTACAATACCCATTTTTCGTTTAGCAAGGCGAGGCATATGTTCTAATAAGAATCCACAATGGATAGTAAAATAGCTTACACCTTGTTTGGCTTGTCTCTCCATAACTTCTAACATCTTATCAATAGTTAGCGCATTAATATCATTTTTAACATCGTGTAGGATTTGATAAATAGGGACGGTTCCAATAGGCACACTAGAGTTTTGAATAACCGCTTGACGAATACTATCCAAATCTCCCCCTGTGCTTAAATCCATAATAGTATCTGCGCCATATTTAATAGAAATGAGAGTTTTTTCAATTTCTTCTTCAATAGAGCTGGCAAGAGCAGAGCTTCCAATATTAGAGTTAATCTTAGTTCTTGTCGCTACACCAATCCCCATAGGCTCTAGGTTCGTATGATTGACATTAGAGGGAAGTATTAATCTTCCTTTGGTGATCTCTCTTAAGACATCATCAGTTCTTAAATGTTCGATATTGGCTACATATTCCATCTCTGGAGTGATGATGCCCTTTTTGGCATAATGAAGCTGTGTTTTGATTTTATCGTTTTTACGCGCTTTAACCCATTGTGTTCGCATACTTTCTCCTTAGCTAATTGTTTTGGCTTCTAAAGGTAGCAAAATAAAAATAAATTTTAGCTTTTCTTTTTGTAAAGAATGGATAAAAATGCGAAGATTCTTTAAATTTGTGTAAAAGCTAGAGGAGTTTCTCTAGCTTTTAATTAAAAGAGATATTTAACTTCAACTCTTAATTCGTTGAATTTCTCTTTATTGGTAGAATTAACACTATCATCTCCTACAGAAGATCTAATGCTTTTTTGTGCTTTTGATTGCAAGAAAGAATAATAAGAAGAGATTTTGAGGGATTTAGAATATTGCCAAGTAAGATTTGGGCTAATTTCATAGAAACTAATATTTCCAGAACTTTTAGCATTTGATAAGCCTCTTGTAAGCTTATTTTTTCCTTGAACATAATCAATACCGATATTAAGATTGTCTAAAATATCATAATTCACATTTGAATAAAAGGCACTAAGCTTATTTTTCTCATATCCTTTAGGCATTGCTCCACCACCCACATTAAACATAGAGATATTTATTCCTGTAGCTGCGTTGTCAAACCAAAGTTGTCCTGCTTTTAAAAACCCTCCTTCATTATCTAAAGAAACCGCATAACCATCTTGAGTATTACCCCAATAGCCTACATTAAGAGCGACAGGAACATTAAAATCACTAAAGTCTAATCCTGCACCAAGTGTATAAAGGTCATTAGCAGTTTTAGGCTTATAACCCCACATAGTTTCAGTATTGGTGCTAAGAGGTCCTGAATTATCTAATTTGCTATAAGCATATTGTCCTGTTAAAGATACCATATTATTATCCCAAGTTAATTCACCAAACCCGATAAAATCCGCAATATCTTGGATATAATAGAGCCATAATTGAGTGCTGAAGTTTCCGATACTTGTATCATAGTTGCTTAAAGCAGCGAGTGTATAGTAAGGTTTAGCTACAGAACCGCCATTACCATTTGGCACACCGTCATCTAAACTCCAAGAATCAAAAGCTCCTGCTGCGAAACTCCAGTTATCAATATCAGAATTTGTGATAAATACTCCCGTTCCTCTATCATCAGAATCATTAAGTGGAGTTAATAAAGGCATTTTACCTAATTTGAATGTAGTAGAAGTGGTATCTGGGGTAATAGTTGCGGTAAATTCACGCACACCAAATTGACCATCACTTCCAGCACCTAGACCATTGCCTATAAATCCATTTGAAGTTGAAGTATTGTTGTTTGTATTACCACTTGTGCCTTTTCCGTGATTAACATTATTAGAACCCCCATAATAAACACCAAGATTCATAGAGATGTTGTTAATAACAGGAGTTTTAAAGAGTGCTTCGGCTCTCCATTGGTGTTTAGCACTACCCTTACTTGCACCACCTTGACCTCGAATACTTGCCGAATCATCTTTGGTATATTTTTGATTTTTATATCTATCATCTGTATAACGATAACGCAACATACCGCTAACATCAATACCCTTGATGGCTTCCTCTAAAGGCTGGGCTGAACTTATAGTTGATAAACCAGCAAGTGCAACGCATGTTGCTAAACTAAGCTTTATAAATTTCATTTTATTCCTTTCTTTTTAAAGTTTGAGTGCATTTTTGGTCACAAAACCATACTTTAGAGTATATTTAAGCTAAACTTAAATAAAAATTAAAAAGTTTAATATAGACTTAGATTTTTTAGGATTTATAGAGTTTAAGGGTTAAAAAGGTATAATCGCAACTATTTAATTCTACATAAATATTTGGATTTTAGGAGCTAGAATGAAGAAGTATTTAAGAAAAATATCTGATCCCAAAGTTGTTGGTATCTTTAGTAAAAGTGGCTTAGGACTAGCTGCTGTGCTTATTATTGTGGGTTGTAATAACAATATTGGTGAGAATGTGGGTGGTAAAGTAAAAGAAGCGGTTAAAAATGGTGCAACCGTAATGATAGAGCAACAAAGCGATGGAAGTTATAAAATATTAGAGGAATATCCAAGTAGCACGACTCGAATAATTTTAAAGGAAGCAAATGGTAATGAGAGGATTTTAACTCAAGAAGAAGTGGATATGCTCATCGCTGAAGAATCTAAAAAGATTGATTCTGGAACTTCACAGCTTACCAATCCAACAGGTGGTGGATTATCCTTAGGGGAGACGATTTTAGCAAGTGCTGCTGGAGCAATTTTGGGGAGTTGGATAGGTAGCAAACTTTTTAATAATCAAAATTTTCAATCCCAACAAAGAAGCTCTTATAAATCACCACAAGCCTATGAACGCTCACAAAGCTCGTTTAATAAGGGAGCTACCGCAGGGACAAGAGCGGGGACAAATGCCGGAAAAAGTGGGTTTTATGCTCCTAATAACACAGGTGGGCAAAATAGAAATAATGTTTCAAGCGGCTCTTCTGCGGGTTCAAGCAGTTTTGGGGGGTAACCTATGGAGATTTTAAAAGTTAATCCTTTAAGTCCAAAAGATTTAGAAGAGCTTGGGCTTAGTTGGCATATGGATACTGACAATACTTCTTATGTTAGTGATGAAATTATAGAGGTTACAGAACAGGAAGCACAAGATTATTATAATGCTACTAATGAACTCTATGATATGTATATTGAAGCGGGGCAATATGTAATTAATAATCGTTTGTTTTTTGAGCTTGGAATCCCCTTTAATCTCATAGAAGCTATTGAGATGAGTTGGGCAGAGGAAGTGCATTGGCATTTGTATGGTCGTTTTGATTTAGCTGGTGGAATTGATGGGAAACCTATTAAGTTACTTGAGTTTAACGCAGATACCCCGACAATGGTTTATGAAAGTGCGATTATCCAATGGGCGATGTTGAAAAAAAATGGATTTGATGAATCCTTGCAGTTTAATAATCTCTATGAGGCTTTAGGTGATAACTTTAAACGTATGATTACTTTAGGGGATGATATTTCTAATTTTGGTGCAATTTATGAGGGTTGGAAGATACTTTTTTCTAGCATACAAGGGAGTGAGGAGGAAGAAAACACGGTGAGATTGCTTGAAGTGATTGCTAAGGAAGCAGGATTTAAGACTGATTTTTGTTACGCTCACGAAGCACATTTAGATGAGAGTTTAGGTTTAAGTTATGCAGAAGAGAATTTTGAATTTTGGTTTAAGCTTATTCCTTGGGAGAGCATTGCTACTGATGAACCAGAAATGGCGACTTTAATAACTGCAATGATACGCAATAAAAATACAATCTTTTTAAATCCTGCTTATACATTGATGTTTCAAAGCAAGAGAATGCTAAAGATTCTATGGGATTTATTCCCTAATCATCCGCTTTTGCTAGAAACTTCTTTTGAGCCTTTAGCTAATAAAAAGCAGGTTAAAAAACACGCTTTTGGTAGGGAAGGGGAAAGTGTGAGTATCCTTGATAATGCGGGGAATGCTTTAATAGTAAAAGAGGGAAATTATGGGAATTATCCAGAAGTTTATCAAGAATTTGTGGATTT
Organism: Helicobacter apodemus; assembly: GCF_003097575.1. Taxonomy (NCBI): domain Bacteria; kingdom Pseudomonadati; phylum Campylobacterota; class Epsilonproteobacteria; order Campylobacterales; family Helicobacteraceae; genus Helicobacter; species Helicobacter apodemus. The sequence continues at coordinate 331,328 of NZ_CP021886.1, forward strand.
AAATACCTATAATAATAGTTTCTACCAAGCAAATGTCTTTTATGCTTATGAAGCTTGTGCGTTAGGATTTAGAAAAGGAGGAGAGATTTTAGATAATCTATCAAAATTCGTCTCCCATAAAATTAAATAAGCTATAAAAATAGGATAATAATTATTGAGTTTATACTCCTTGCTCTATAGATTTTACAAGATTCTTTGGTATTGATATTTAATAGGTCTTGGATTATTTGTAACATTTTGTAGAATATTGTGTTAATGTTTTAATTTTATTGGGATAGTATGGTGAGTTTGTGTTAGAATCGGCAAAGATTTAATTTTTTCAAATGCTTTTGTTAATCCATTAATTAAAGATAGCTGTAATGAAACGTTTAGAGCAGATTCTAAAGATCAAAAAAGAACAATTATGGAATGTTATTATCATTGGAGGAGGGGCAACAGGGTTGGGTATAGCGGTTGATTGCGCAACTCGTGGCTATAAAACTTTGTTATTAGAGAGATCTGATTTTACAAAATCGACTTCTAGTCGCTCTACAAAATTATTACATGGGGGTGTAAGATATCTTGCTCAAGGCAATATTTCTTTAGTTTATGAAGCACTGCACGAGAGAAGTCTATTAATACGCAATGCGCCACATTTATGCAAACCACAAGCTTTTGTTATCCCTACTACAAGTATTTTTAGTGCTTTTTATTATACTATAGGACTTAGTATCTATGATTATATGGCAGGAAGATTAAGCTTAGGCAAAACGCGCTACCTCAATAGAGAAGAAGTTAGAAAGAGTTTAAGTGGGATAAAAGACTTAAAAATGCAAGCGGGAGTTTGTTATTACGATGGGCAGTTTGATGATGCTAGATTGGGTTTGAGTCTAGCTAGAACTGCGGTTGAAAATCAAGCTTGTTTGATAAATTATATGCGAGTTAATCAATTATTGAAAAATAAAGAGGGAAAAATTTGTGGTGTTGAGATTGAGGATGTTTTAGAGCCTTCTTTTAAGCAACAAATCTATTCTCAATGTGTTATTAATGCAACTGGAGTTTTTAGTAATGAGATTAATCAAATGGATAAAGATGATAGCTTAAGTCTCGTGGTAAGCCAAGGAATCCATTTGGTGTTTGATGCGAAGATTTTACCTAATGATAATGCTTTGATGGTCCCAAAAACTTCTGATGGGAGGGTATTGTTTGCTATTCCGTGGCATCATAAATTAATTGTTGGAACAACAGATACCCAAATCCAAAATGTTGCCTATGAACCTCTGCCTTTAGAAGAAGAGATAGATTTTCTTTTAAAAACACTTAATGAATACACTACTAGAAAAGTTAATAGAGAAGATATTTTGTCTATTTTTGTTGGCTTACGTCCATTGATAAAACAAAAGAATAAAGCTAGTAAGAATGTGTCAAGAAGCCATAAAATCCACATTTCTGAAAGTCAATTAATCTCTATTAATGGTGGTAAATGGACGACTTATAGAAAAATGGCAGAAGAAACGATAGATTTTGCTATTGCAAAGAAATTATTACCTTATCAACCTTGCATAACTAAAGAGCTTCCTTTATATGGTTATTTAAATAATGGAGATTTTAAGGATAGACTCTGTGTCTATGGCAGTGATTATAGGGCTATTTTAGAATTAGAGCAAAAAGAAGCACAATTAGCCCAAAAAATCCACCCCAATTATCCTTATACTTATGCGCAAGTCTTGTGGGCTTTAGAATATGAAATGGCAGAAACTTTAGAGGATGTATTATCTCGTAGAATCCGCTTATTATTTCTTGATGCAAAGGCTTCTAATGAAATAGCTAAAGAGGTTGGAATATTTATTGGTAAATATAAAAACTGGAGCAAAAAGAGATTAGAAAAAGAGATTGAAGATTTCAAAAATTTAACCAAACAATATTGCATTAAAGGAGTTTAGTGTGAAAAAATATATTATGGCTTTAGACCAAGGAACAACTTCATCAAGAGCTATTATTTTTGATAAAGAGGGCAAAATTATTGCTAATGCGCAAAAAACTTTTACGCAATATTTTCCTCATTTGGGTTGGGTGGAACATGATGCAAAGGAAATATGGAGTTCCCAAATTTCTACTCTTACTGAAGCTTTAGCAAAATCTAATCTTAATGCTACAGATATTGCAGCTATTGGCATAACCAATCAAAGAGAAACAACTATTATTTGGGATAAAACAACAGGGGAACCTATTGCTAAAGCTATCGTTTGGCAAGATCGTAGAACCGCTGATTATTGTGAGAATCTGAAAAAAGATTATTCTAAAATAATATATTCTAAGACAGGTTTAATTATTGACGCTTATTTTTCAGCGACAAAAATAAAATGGCTTTTAGATAATATCCCAAATGCTAGGAAAAAAGCTAATAATGGAGAATTATGCTTTGGAACGGTAGATACGTGGATAATTTATAATCTTACACGTGGTAAAGTGCATATTACAGATCCTAGTAATGCCAGTAGAACAATGCTTTATAATATCCATACTTTAGATTGGGATGATGAATTATTAGAATTATTTGATATTCCTTTATCGATTTTACCAAGAGTAAAATCCTCTAGTGAAATCTATGGATATACTGCAACGCGTTGGGTAGATAATGAAATTGCAATAGCGGGAATTGCAGGAGATCAACAGGCTGCTCTGTTTGGGCAAATGTGTATAGATAAAGGTATGATAAAAAATACTTATGGCACAGGATGTTTTTTATTGATGAATACAGGAGAGAAGCCTGTTGAGAGTAAAAATAATCTCTTAACAACCATTGCGTGGCAAATTGATGGAAAGACCACTTATGCTTTAGAAGGTGGCGTATTTGTCGGTGGTGCAGCTATTCAATGGCTAAGAGATGGTGCTAAAATGATACGCACCTCTTCAGATATTGATGCCTTAGCCGCAAAGGTTGAAGATAATGGCGGAGTTTATTTTGTTCCTGCTTTAACTGGACTTGGTGCACCTTATTGGGATCAATATGCTCGCGGAACCTTTTTTGGGATTAGTAGAGGGACGACAGATGGGCATATGGCTCGTGCTGTTTTAGAAGGTATTGCCTTTCAAGTCTATGATATTGTTAAAGAAATGGAAGCTGATGCCAATAGTGTTTGCCAAGAAATTAGAGTTGATGGAGGAGCGAGCCAAAGTCAATATTTAATGCAGATTCAATCAGATATTTTTAACTTTAATATAGTGCGCCCAAAAATAATTGAGACAACTGCTTTAGGAGCAGCTTATTTAGCAGGATTAGCGGTGGGATATTTCAAAAGTATTGATGAGATTAAATCGCAATGGCATATAGATACTTTATTTTCACCAAAATTAGACAAAAAACAAGTTAATAAGATGTTATATTATTGGCAGAAAGCTGTAAAAAGCTCCTTGCATTGGCTAGAACAAGACGATAAAGGTTTTTGAAATGAGTATTTTTATGGCAGAGCTTTTAGGTACGGCTTTAATGATACTCTTAGGTAATGGAGTAGTAGCGACTTGTTGTTTGAAAAACACTAAACATGATAAAAATGGGAATTGGATGATAATAACTACTGCGTGGGCTTTTGCAGTATTTGTAGGGGTTATTGTTGCTGGACCAATAAGTGGTGCACATCTTAATCCTGTTGTAACGATAACTTTCGCGCTAACAAATGCTGTTGCTTGGAAATTAGTACCACAATATCTCATGGGAGAATTTATTGGTGCTATGGTAGGAGCTTTTTTGGTTTGGATAGTTTATAAAGATCATTTCAAAATTACAGAAGATGAAAGTGCTAAGAGAGCTTGTTTTTGCACTGAACCTGCAATTCGTAATTATGTATCTAATTTTATTAGTGAATTTACTGCTACTTTCGTTTTAATTTTTACGATTTTACATATTACAGGTGCTAATATTCATTTAACAATTGACCCAAATGCTAATATAGGGCTTGGTTCTATAGGTGCTTTACCTGTGGCTATTTTAGTTTGGGTATTAGGTCTTTCTTTGGGTTCTACGACAGGTTATGCTATGAATCCTGCTAGAGATTTAGGACCTAGGATAGTGTTATTTTTGCTACCACTTAAAGTAAAGATAGATTGGAGATACTCTTGGATTCCTATTTTAGCTCCATTATGTGGTGGAGTTGTAGCAACATTTTTTTATATGTTTTTAAGTTTATGATACTTAGCATCTAAGTTTGCTTATAAAAATATATAGCCTAAAATTTAGAATGTATTTGAATCTTGAAATGGGAGAGAAAAGGGTAGAATTCAGATAATTTACAAACAAAAAACACTTAAGCAATAGCAAAAAGAAAAGTAATATTTAAACACCAAAAAGGTTAAATAACAATAAACAATAAGAAACTAAGAAAACTAAAGCCTTAGATAAAGAAACTAAGAGACTAAGAAACAAATAAACTAAAACATATAAAGAGATATGAAGAATAAATAACAAACTTAAAAACTTTAAAAGCATAAACAAAAACCAATAACCCTACTAAAGCTTTCTTATATACAACAAAAGAAAGCTTGATTAAAACTAATTAAACCCAACAAACCTAACCAAACAAACTACCAAATCTATCTAAACATTACCACTTAAAAGACCTAAACTAACTAACCTAACAACCACTTAAACCCCTTAACTTTATTAAATCTATGAAAACTTATTAATTTATTTATTAAAAATCTTATTAAACCCTACAATAAACTTTAAAAGAATAATAAATAACCAACAAAAGATTCAAATAGAAAATTCAAACAAAACTTAATCTTTCAAAGAAATAACCTACTAAAACTTTATAAGAACTAATAATCCTTACTCCCTTATTATTTTTTATCTTTACTATGCTGTGTGGGTATGTTATGTTAATCATTATCTTTAGTGCTGTGTATTAGCTCTAATGGATAGGGGTTTTAGTTATTTGGTGGGGTGTAGTGTTGGCTGTTCTTTTTAGGCATTTTTATTTAGTGTAGTAGCTGGGTTTTTACTTTATTTTTATTGTGTGCTGTGTGGGTATGTTATGTTAATCTTCATCTTTGGTTTAGTGTGGTTTTTAATCTTTATCTTTGTTGTTGTGTGAGTAAGATTAAATAAAAGTAAATAACACTAAACAATCCTAAATCTTAACAAACTAACCAACCCTAACCAAACAATAACCCTACTAAAGCTTTCTTATATACAATAAAAGAAAGCTTGATTGAAACTAATTAACCTAACAATCCTAACCAATCTTAGCTATGGCTACCTAAACATTACTACCTAAAAGAGCTAACCAATCCTAACCTAATAAACCAAACAAACTAAACCAACCAACCCTAACCAACCAAAGAATAACCAAAACTAAATAAAACTAAATAAAACTAAATAAAACTAAATAAAACCCTTAAAGGATAAAGTAAGTAATACTAACTAAGAGTAAGTAAAATAAACTAACCTAACAAACTAAACCAACCAACTCTTAAGGAATAGAGTAAGTAGGGGTAGCGTGTGGGATTGTTTTAGTTATTGTCTTTATTGTGTTGTAGTAGCTGGGTTTTTACTTTATTTTTATTGTGTGCTGTATGTTGGGGAGGAGGAGGGATAAGTATTATCTTTGGTGGGGGGTATGAGAGCAACTAAAGAGTCAATAAAGCTTAGTGCTTTTATTGTCTCTTAATCTTTGTCTCTTTTTGATTATTCTAAATGTTATTAACGCAAATTGTTTTCTCTTTAATATTCTCTTTAATATTTAATAGAGAGAGTATGGCTACCTTTCCCCTACCACATATAATTAAACTTCCCATACCCTGTATGCATAGTGGTATTCTTAGTCCCATTCATTCCATAGTTAGAATTCTTAAGTAGGGATAAGGATTAAACCCTACCACATATAATTAAACTTCCCATACCCTGTATGCATAGTGGTATTCTTAGTCCCATTCATTCCATAATTTAAAGAGAAATAAAAAGCATCATTTAAAGGAATAACTAAAGTAGTCCCTAAAGCATATTCTAAATTATCTAATTTACTCTCTCCTCCTCCATAATACCCTATATTAGAATATCTCCCTTTAGGATTATCTACATTAGGATTCATAGTCCAATCTACTCCTGCATACACTAAAGTCTTAAAATGTTTATGCCAATCACTATATAAAGAAAGAGAGGTTTTAGTTTTAAATAAATTCATCTTATGGGTATAATTGCGTCTTGTAATAGTATTGATGGCATTACTCATCGTATAAGCTTTAGAATATCCTCCATTATAACCTAAACCTATCTCTGGAGTTAAAGTATGCTTAGTATTAAGCTTAATATTTATCCCCATATTAACATTAGCATCATAAGCATAAGATTTAGGTTCTCCTTTAAATTCTGTTTGTCCTACCCTTTCAGAAATATCATTTTGTATTAAACCAAATTGTGAAGAGAATTTAGAAAAGAGTTCATAATCTTTATAATTAAAAGGATGATAATACCTAACTCCTGCATAATAGGTTCTATTATTTAAAGCTAGAATATCTGAAGGATAAGTTTTAGAACTAAAATCATCATATCCTCCATAAATCCCATAAATATCTTTATTGTTAGGATTTAAATAACTATAACCAAAGATTACTCCTTTAGTATGTCCTTTAGAAGTTAATCCTCCATTTAAAGAAGTATTACTCTTAGAGATATAAGGAAGCATAAAGGCTAAATGATTCTTATCTTTAGTTTCACTAGATCTAAGTAAAGCATCACTCCCTAAATTATCAAAGTTTGCATAAATAGCTCCTTCCTCATAAGCCTTATTAAAGTTAGAATACACATTAGCACTTCCTTGATTATGGATTAAATTCACCGCATTCATAGCATTACCCATTACAGCATTTACAAAGTTTGCTCTAGCTTGGGTATTACTAATGAGTGTTTTTCCTAATGCTGCTGCTGAAGTCTTAGCAGCATCAACAGAAAAGCTTAGAGTTTTACTTAAAGCATCAACATTAACATTAACACTAGGATCATTGGTTTTAAATTCTGCTTTAGCAAAGACTTTAGAATTAATCTCTGCAGGATTGCTTATAGTAGTATCTTGAGAAGTATCAATATTAATAACATTTTTAGGATCTTGAACTAAAGAAGAGAGATTAGTAATATTTCCTGCATCAAAGGTAACATTAGAAACACTTACAACACTTAAATTAGTTCCTGTTATTTCTAAAGGTTTAACCTCTCCTTGAGAATTTGTAGAGACTAACCATTCTTCAACTTCTACTTTACCACTTCCATTACTCTCTATTTTCGTAGTATCACTAACTTTACCTGTATTGCTTATACTTAAACTACCACTTCCATTATTTTTAATATTAGCCCCTATACTAGCATTCCCTGTATTACTAAGGGAGAGATTTCCAGAACCAGAGTTAATAATATCTGATTGTAAGGTAGCATTCCCTTCGTTTTTAATAACGATAGGAGCATCTCCACTTACTTCAATATTTCCTGCAACCTTTGCATTATCAGAATTAGTAATACTAATAGGGGCATTACCACTAGCAGTGATAGAGCCTCCTATGCTACCACTTCCTGTGTTAGTAATGCTTAAAGGAGCATTAGAGGAAGAAGTGATAGAGCCTCCTATGCTACTATTGCCAGAGTTAGTAAGGCTTAGGGCTACATTATCTTTAGCTTCAATACTTCCTGTAATATTACCATTACCAGTATTTTCTACACTAAAGTCTTTAACTTCATCAGAGAGTGTAATACTTGCTTGAATCTCTCCTGCATTAGAAATACCTGTTTTAGCTTCTATCTTTCCTGCGATATTAATATCCCCTGTGATATGGTTATTGGGAGCTACATTAATAGCTGATCCATCTGAACTTTTGATAATAGCACCTTTTTGGATTTCTATACCTTTTACTTCGGTTTTTTTACCATTTTGGATATTAATGTTGATACCACTTACTTTAGCATCTATAACGCTATTTGGTTCTAGGATGATTTTGCCAAGTTTGGTATCTCTGCCTGTGGAATCAAAATTATGAATATAGATACCATTTTCTGCTTGTATAGTTCCTTTATTGATAATAGTTTCTATATTATTCCCCACTTCATAGAAAATACCACTAGACTTGGCTTGAATGAGACCTTCATTGAGGATAGTTTTGATACTTGTAGGGCTGTTGTCCCTATTAAAAACAACAATACCAGAGGTTTTAGTCTCTATTGTTCCACTATTAACTAAAGCATCGACCTTTCCACCCCATATGACTATACCACCATCTCCAGTGCTTTCTTTAGTCCTTATTAATCCCTTATTGATAAGAGTAGTTATTGGAGAGTTAATAGTATATATGTATATACCAGTATTTTTTGATTCTATCGTCCCACTATTAGTAATGTTTTCTATAGTAGAATGATTAATGTAAATACCATGTCCCCCCTCTATCGTCCCCTTATTCTCAAAATTAGTAATGCTAGTCCCATTTAAGATATTAATCCCTACTCCTCTGTTACCCTCACTCTTAATAATTCCATTCTCACCATTAATAAAACTACTAATCGTAGCTTTATTAATATATACCGCATCCCTACCACTTGTCTCTTTAGCAAGAATAGTTCCTGTGTTGTTAAAATTAGTAATGGTAGTATTAGGTTGTAAAGCAATACCATAACCTTTAGAATCTATTATTCCACTATTGCTAAAGTTATCAATAGTTCCTTGAGTGATATTAAAGTTAAATTTACCAGTATTAGTATTAGTTATGGTTCCAATATTTTCAAAAGATTGGATAGAGCTTGTATTAATACTAATATTATGATTCCCACTCCCACTAATTAATCCTTTATTGGTAATACTCTCTATCGTAGCATTATTTTGAATATTGATAGCAAAGTTAGCATTTGTATTAGTAATACTCCCAGTATTAGTAATTTCTAAGTTTTTATATTCTTTAGTTTGTGAAGCAGAGATTTGTTTATTAGTAAGTGCTTTTGTTACTTTATTAGCATTAGTATCTGTTGTTGTATCTAAAGTATCATTACCTATTGCTACCCAATTATCTTTAGCACTAATACTATGAGGAATAGTTAATAAAACACTTGCACAGATTAAAGAGAGGAAAGAGGGGCTTAGAGATTTAGGATTTAATAATTTAAAATTAATATCTCTTATTTTAGGATTAGAATCTAATGTTTTAACATTAATCCTAGAGTATAGAGGTTTAAGATTAGAATTAGAATCTAAAAACTTAGGATTAAATAATTGAGAGATTAAACTTTGAGAATCTAAAGGTTTAGGATTCATAGCTTTTGTATTGAGATTAGAATCTAAAACTTTAGGATTTAAAAGTTTAGAATATTTATAATCAAAGTTCATATTTAAACTTTGAGAATCTAAAGGTTTAGGATTACTTTTAGAATCTAATGTTTTAACATTACTCTTAAAATCTAAGTTTAAAACATAATCTTTAACATTAACCTTGATAGTCTCTATAGGAGTATTATTGCCCCCCCCCCCCAGAATTTATAATAGGGCTTACATAAAAAGATTTATTACTCATAATTTCTCCTTTTTTGCCCCCCCCCCCCTAATATATATTATATTAGGAGATTTAGGCATTTTTACTATGTATTTGTCATAAGTTATTTTTAACATTTCTAGTATAGCATAAAATTTAAACTTTATTAAGTAATATTTAGGATTATTTTAACTTTTAATTAACTTTTAATTTTTGGTTTTTAAAGGAGCAGGGTGGGGTAAGCTAATTGCGTGTTAATCCGCTTATGTTAAAATATGGATATTTTTAAGGAGTAGGATAAAATGAATTTCAAACCAAAATTGCATAAGAAATTGCGTTTTAAGACGCATTTTCAAATATTATCGGGGTTAAGTTTGGCAATCTTTTTTGCCTTTGTTGTGGGATTTTTAAGTTTTTATTATTTTAAGGCTTCTTTTGAAGTGGCGGCTTTTATTGGGATTTTGTCTTTACTTATTACCTTGTGGATTAATGAGGCTTTGCCCTTAGGGATTGTTTCTTTGCTGCCTATTATTTTATTCCCTGCTTTTGGGATATTAGATGTTAAGAGTGCGACAAGTAATTATGCAAATCCTATTATATTCCTCTTTTTGGGTGGTTTTATGCTGGCTATTGCGGTAGAGAAAACTGGATTGCATAAGATTGTGGCTAAGCAGTTTCTAGGTTATTTTCCTGCTACCCCTAAGGGGGTTATTACCGCTCTTGGTGTTGCAAGTGTGGCTTTAGGCAGTGTGCTTTCTAATTCTACGGTTGCACTTTTGCTCGTGCCTATTGCTTATTCTATTACGCAAGATCCCTTGCTTAAAACGCGTTTTTTGTTAGCAGTAGCCTTTGGGGCTAGTATTAGTGGGATTACCACTCCCATAGGAACGCCACCTAATTTAATCTTTTTGGGGTTTTTGGAGACTATGAAGTTTGAGAGCATTAGTTTTGTAACTTGGATTTTAATGATGTTGCCTTTAAGCATTAGTATGCTTTATGTGATGATTAAACTGCTTTCTTATAGGGTTGTGGAGGAAGAGCTTAAGATTGATTCTTTTGAGGGTATTGGAGTAAGCTTTGAACATAAAAAGTTAATTGTGCTTGTGGGGGTTTTGCTTCTTTTGCTGCTGCTTAATTCTCCTATAAAGCCTATTTATAGTGGGATTGGTCTTAATGAAAATATTTTGTTGCTAACTTTTGGATTATTAATGTTTGTCCCTAAGATTGGTTGTTTGCGTTGGGAAGATTCTAAGGCTATTCCTATTGAAGTTATGTTTTTGTTCGGTGCTGGGTTTTGTATCGCTATGGCGATAGCTAATGAATTTAGGCGATGCCTTTAAACCTATTTTTGAGTATTTTGGGACATTGCCTATTTTGGTCTTTTTGTTTTGTGTTTGCCTACTTGTTTTGTGCTTAACGATGTTTATTAGTTCTACGGCTTTGATTGCTATTTTGCTTTCTGCTATTTTTGCTTCTACCAAAGACTTTTTAGATGTGCCTATGCAAAGCTTAGTTATGCTTATTGCTACGATTTGTGTGGGGTTTTCGTTTATGTTTCCAATCTCTACTCCTCCTAATGCGATAGTTTTTAGTAAAGGTGGGGTGAAAATCTGGGATATGTTTAGGTTTGGATTCTTATTAAGTATGGCGGGGATTGTTTTAATCATTGTCTTTGGTATGCTGTATTGGCGGTGGTTTTTTTAATCTTTAGTATCTAGGAGTTTTAAACTCATAAAAGATAATAGCTGCTAAAATGCAAAGTCCCCCTAAGATTTGGGATAAATTTGGACTTTGTGCTAGGAGAGTAAAGGCTAAAATCATCGCAAAAATAGGCTCACTAAGCTCTATAAGTGCGACAGAGTTTGAGCTTGTTAAGCTTAGGGCTTTTATCGTGCAGTAAAATCCACCAATGGTGGGCAGGAGGGCTAGGGCTAAGAGGAGGGTTAGGTTTTGGAAGTTTAGATGAAAATTTAGATGTGTATTAAGAATCATCGGAAAAGCTAAATAAAAGCTTCCTATCAAGAGTAAAGCACAAAGCCCTAAGAATCCTGTTTTAAGATTAAAGTATTTAGTAAAAAACAAAAATAAGCCATAACCTAAACCCGCTAAAATAGCCTGAATGAGAGCTTTAATATTGCTAAAATCCTCTAAGCTTCCTCCCTCGCTTATGAATATCAAAGTAAGCCCGATAAAAGCTAGGATTAGGCTTATTATCTCTTTAGGTGTAAAAAATCTTTTTTGATATACGCATTGGCATAAAAAAGCACAGAGTAGGGAACTTGCAAAAAGTGTAAAAACAACACTTGCTACACTCATACCCACATAAGCGGCACTTTCAAAATGATAAAGCATAAAAATTCCAAAAAAGGCACATAAAAGCAAGGCTTTAAAATGCTGTTTTATCAACACTAAAAAGTCTTTTAGCCTCTTTAGGAGGGGGATAAAAATAATTAATCCTGCAAGGAGGCATTTTAAGAAAGCCACTTCAAAACTTGTAAAATTTTCTTGAAAAAGTAATACGCTAAAAATCCCTACAAAGGCGTTGCATAAAGCGGCTAGAGTGGCGTAGAAAATCGCTTTATTCATAACCAAATCCTTGTGTATTATGGCTATAATGTTGTAAAATTTTCTTCCATAAAGAAAGATTTGAGCTGGATGCGGAGGAAAAAATTCCCCCCATTTTTTCATTAAGTCTTTTATATTCTTCATTTTGTAGCATTATTTTATGGGCTTTAGCAAGATTCCAAAAAAGGAATGCTAGGCATTAAATGATGCACCAAATGATAATTTTCAGCATGTATTCCTGTAAAAAATAATTCTAATTTATTGCCAAATCTATTCCAAGATCTTTCCATTTCTTTTTGATTATGGATAATAGGAAAATGTTCCGCCATTTCTATAAACCAGCCTATTATTGGAAATGTTGTTACTAAAGGAATAAACCAATAAAAAAATAAAATATCTAATGTGTTTGTATAAAAGCATAGCAAAAGAATAACAATCCATAAAAGAATTAAAGATTTTAATTCATTGTCCTTAAAATCTCCCAAACGATTTTTTACAAGATATTTAATAAAAGTTAGGCTTTTACTAAAAAATAAGGGAAAAATGAGATGTTTTAAAATAAATCTTTTCTTTGTCTGTGGTTGAAAAAGCTTAGATTCTCTATAAAAATCATAATCTGGATCTTGATTTTTAATACCCAAAAAATTATGATGAAGCATGACATGGCTTCGTCTATACTTCTTAAAAGTTTGAAAAATTAGACAACCACTTGCAAATTTACCCAAGAAATCATTTAATTTTCTATTTTTTGCTAAAACTCTATGGGCTGATTCGTGCAAAATAGTCGCTAAAGCTCTTTGTCTAGAGCCTATGAAAAAAATTGTAAAAATATAAATAAGGATGTTTTGCATATAACAAGAAAAAACAATAAGCAATAGAATTTGGAAATAATCCCAAAATATAGCTAAAATTCCGTGATAATTATCAAATTTTGATAAAGCTCTTAAATCTTTCATAATGTTCTTTTCAAAACGCATTTTTGTCCCCTAGTTGTTGAAAGTTTTAAAATTTGATTTTTAGTCTTAATTAAGACTAAATGGATTTTCTTAGCCTAGCCAAAATAAATCGCTAAATTCATTGAAATTCATAGCTTCTAAGTTTTGTTGGTTACTGCAAATTTCTTGAATAACCGCTGCTTTTTTAGGGTCAAACTTGGTGGCTAAATTTTCTTTAAATTTGTTTAAGAGTAGGGGGATTCCCTCATTTCTACGCCTTTTGTGTCCTACTGGGTATTCTACTTCTATCTTTTGGGTTTTAGAGCCATCTTTGAAAAAGACTTGCACTGCATTTGCGATACTCCTTTTATCGGCTTCTAAGTATTCCTTAGTGTATCGCTCATCGACTTCTACAAGCATTTTTTCTCTTAGCTTATCTATTCTTGAATCTTTGGCTATATTATCTTCATAATCATCGGCAACAAGCCTACCAAAGATTAGAGGAATTGCCACCATATATTGTATGCAGTGGTCTCTATCGGCTGGGTTTGCAAGTTCTCCTACCTTATTGATAATGCGGTGTCCTGATTCTTGGGTTGTAATGATGATTTTTTCTATTGTCTCAAGGCGGTCTTTGACTTCATTGTGTAGTTTCAAAGCTGCTTCTACCGCAGTTTGCGCGTGAAATTCTGCGGGAAAGGAGATTTTAAATAATATATTTTCCATTACATAAGAGCCAAATTCTTTAGGAATGGTAAGCTTTGCACCTTTCATTTTCACATCTTCATAACCCCAAAAACTAGCACTTAGAGCAGAGGGGTAGCCCATTTCACCGCTTTTTGCCTTGAGGGCTAAATCCACGCCTCTACTTGAGGCGTCCCCTGCTGCCCAACTCTTTCTACTCCCTGTATTTGGAGCGTGGCGATAAGTTCGTAATGCCCCCCCATCAATAAAAGCGTGAGAGATTGCGTTTCTAATCTCTTCAAAGCTACAACCTAGAAGCTTCGCACTTACTGCACTAGAGGCGATACGGACAAGTAAAACATGGTCCATTCCTACTTTGTTAAAGCAGTTTTCAAGTGCTAAAACTCCTTGAATTTCGTGAGCTTTTATCATAGCCTTTAACACACAACCTACTTTTAAAGGCTCTTTACCCTCGCTAATATTTTTGCGACTTATATAATCACTAACCGCCCAAATCGCTCCTAAATTATCGCTTGGATGTCCCCATTCTGCCGCAAGCCAAGTATCATTAAAATCAAGCCACCTTACCATAGCACCTACATTAAAAGCCCCTCTTATGGGTTCAAGCTGATAAGAAGTTCCGGGTATTTTGCTCCCTAGTGGTCTAAACTCTGCTCCCTCAACACTGGGTCCTAAAAGCTTCGTGCAAGCGGGGTATTTGAGGGCTAAAAGCCCACAACCTAAAGTATCCATTAAACAATATCTAGCAGTCTCTAGGGCTAATTCGCTAGTGATTTCATATTCATCCACATATTTAGCGATTTTTGTTAGCAACTCATCAAATTCTGGTCTTTTTGCCTCTAAGATTCCCATATTACTCATTTGTTCTCCTTATCTCTTGTCAATCTCTACAAATTCTCTAGGTTCTACGCCTATGTATTCACTACTTGGGCGGATGATTTTGTTATTTGCTCTTTGTTCTTTGATATGTGCACTCCACCCACTTACCCTACTCATAATAAAAATAGGGGTGAAATACTCTGTTTTAATCCCCATAAAGTGATAGGCTGATGCACTATAAAAATCTGCATTAGGGGGCAAATTTGGTTTTTTCTCTTTCATTAGAGTTTCAATAGCTTCACTAACTTTAAAGAGTAGGGTATCGCCCCCTAAGTGCTTACTCCATTCTTTGATTAAAGCATTTCTAGGGTCTCCTCCTGCTCCATAAACCCTATGTCCAAAGCCCATTAAGAGTTCTTTATTGCTAAGTTTTTCATTCACGCCTTTGAGGGCTTCTTCTACACTATTAAAGCTTTGTATTAAATACATCGCTGCTTCGTTTGCTCCTCCGTGCAATGGTCCTCTTAAAGCACCTATGGCTGCGGATATGGCAGAGAATATATCACTTTTGGTGGAAGCACAAACTCTAGCGGTAAAAGTAGAAGCGTTAAACTCGTGTTCTGCATAAAGGATAAGGGAGCAGTGCATAGCTTTGATAAAATCCTCTTTGGGTTCTTTTTCTAAAAGTTTTTCTAAAAAATATCCTCCTATACTCTCTTGTTTAGAATCAAAGCTAATTTCTTTGCCAAAATTTGCATAATGATGCCAAAATACAAGGATTGAGGGCAGGATTCCTAAAAGTCTAATGATTTTTTCATCTTGATTACTAAAATCCTCTTTCTCCCCCTCTAATGCCCCTAGAGCTGATACTGCAGTTTGCATAAGATTCATAGGATGGGCGTTTTTGGGGATTGCCCTTAAAATTGCCTTTAATTCCTCACTTAAAGCCCTTTGTGCGATAATCTTTTGTTTATATTCTTTGAGTTGTGAGAGGGTGGGTAGTTCTCCAAATTGTAAAAGGTAAGCGACTTCTTCAAATTCTGCATTTTTTGCTAAATCTTCAATCGCATAACCATAATAATTTAACCCATTGCCTAATCCGCAAGTGCAAATCGCACTCTCTCCAGCTATAATTCCGGCTAAGCCGCCTTGCTTTTTTTTCGCTTCACTTAAGCTCATTTTTTTCTCCTTTAAAAAGTTTATCAAGTTTGTTTTCATAAGCATAATAATCAAGCATTGTATAGAGCTCTTCTCTTGTTTGCATAAGCTCTAATACTTCTTTTTGGTGTCCATTTTTGAGTATGCTCTCATACACTAAAACCGCTGCTTTATTCATCGCTCTATTAGCAGAGAGTGGATATAGCACCATAGAGATTCCTACTTCTTTAAGCTCTTTAGCGGTAAAGTAGGGGGTTTTGCCAAATTCTGTAATATTTGCTAAAACAGGCACTTTAATGGTGTTGGTAAATTCTTTGTATTCCTCTAAAGTATGGATAGCTTCGGCAAAAATCATTTCAGCACCCGCTTCTACATAGGCTAAAGCCCTTTGTATAGCCTTTTGTTGCCCTTCTATGGCGTGTGCGTCTGTTCTTGCCATTACCACAAAATTATTATCAATCTTTGCGTCCATCGCCGCTTTAATCCTATCGCACATTTCTTCGGTGCTAACAAGCTCTTTATTGGGTCTATGTCCGCATCTTTTTTGTGCTACTTGGTCTTCTATATGGGCTGCTGCCGCACCTGCTCTTATTAGCTCTTTGATAGTCCTTGCGATATTAAAAGCACCTCCAAAGCCTGTATCTGCATCAACAAGCAAGGGAGTATCCACACAAGAGGTAATGCGTCTAACATCAATACACACATCTTCAAGCCCCACTATGCCTAAATCGGGTAGTCCATAACTCGCACTTGCAACGCCACTTCCTGAAAGATATAAGGCTTTATGCCCTAATTTTGTAGCTTGTAATGCACTATAAGCATTAATAGTCCCTACTATAAGTAGCGGTGAATTTTCTTTTAAAGTTTCTCTAAATCTCTTTCCTGCACTCATTTATTCTCCTTTATATGATGGTTTTCATAAGTTAAATTTAGTGATACTCCTTATATAATTGTGTTTAAGGCATTATAAAACCAATTTCTATAAAAATAAATGCTATTTCTTTTGGTAAAATGCAGTATAAATAAACTTTTTCTTAAAAAGATATTCAACTTTTATACAAAGTGTAGATTTTCTATACTATATTTTTGGGTTCTAATTACCTAAAAATAAGAGTAAAGTATTACTAAAAGTAACATTGCAAAGATGGGGGGCTAGAATATGTTAAACTCAATGGAGAGATTAGGAGAGATTTTTAAAAAGTCAAGATTGAGTATCAATAAGTTTGCAGAGATTCTACATAAAGATAGGAGGACGCTTGTAAGCTGGATTAATCTTAAAACCAAAAAAGAGCTTAGTGAGGAGATTAAAGAAAAGATTTGTGAGCTTTTTTATTATCCTAGAGAGATTTGGTTTTGTGAGGATGTAGATTTTTTTAACCTATTGCATAAGATTCAAACAAAAGAAATTAAAATTATTGATGATGGGTATTATGGGGGATTGAAATATATCTTTGAAAATGAGAATGAGGGGTCTTTGATTATCCACCCTAGCTTTCCTAATCCTGCTTATAGGGATTTTATCTGTCCTGCGGTGTATAAAGAGAGTAAAAATGAGGATATAGAAGTTTATAGGATTAAAAGGTGGGAGAAAATGAAAAATTACTCTTTTGCGGTTAGTGAGTGGTATTCGATTAAATCTTTATTGGAATTTTGCTTTGCTAATATAGGGAATTTCTATACACATTCCCAAAAAATAGCAATTCTTGAATTAATGATTGAAACCTTTAAAGATAATCTTAATAAAAATCTTTATTTTTTTGATTCTTATGATAAAAAAATTTATGGATTAGATCTTATTTATACTTCTATTAATATTAAAGAGGAAAAAATGTTTTTTAAAGCACCTATGGAATCTTTGATTATAGAAATTTGTAATAGTGAGTTTGTCAAAAAGCTTCATAGGCATTATACTAACGCTAAAGAATGTCCGATACATATCACTTCTAATGGGGCTATTGAAACGCTTTGTCTTTTGTTGGATTGTATTCAGAGGAATTTAAGCTTTGAACAAAGCTGTGAAGTGATAAAGGAGAAGAGTTTATTTAAAGACTTATTCCTTAAAAGTTTGAGTTTGGATTATAGGAAGTAGGGTAGGGATAAGCTACTAAAGCCTTATACTTTTATACTTTGGTTGATTTAGTCTGGTTTTTGTTACTAAAATCCCATACCTAAGTATAATTTGGAATATCTCTATATTTTCATAATTTTGGTTAAAAGTTTTTTGTCAATTTAAGTGGATTTTTATCAATGGTTTCTTACAATCCGCTTCATATTTTAATATACATTCTTATTATTATAATTATGTTAAATTTATCTTTTATGGAGTATTTAATGGATAGTAGAAACTTTTTGCACCAAAAGTCTTTTTTAGGTTTCTTAATTGTGTATTCTTTGGCATTAAGTGTTAATGCTGAAGAGAATTATAAAATTCCTAATGTAATTGTTTCCTCTACCGGGCTTGAAGAAAATGTGGATTTAAAAGTGGGGAATATTTTAGTCCTTGAAGGAGAGGAATTAACTAAAAAAGGTTATTCTTCATTAGAACAAGCCTTAGAAAGAGTTCCGGGAATCTCCTTTGTTAATAGTGGGCTTGGACGCAATATTGATATGAGGGGGCAGGGGAGCAAAGCAAATGTTGCGGTGAAAGTTTTAGTTGATGGTAGAGAAATTAATGTGCTAGATAATTCGCACGGCGTTACGCCTCTTGAAGCTATCAATTTAGAGAATATTGAAAGGATAGAAATTATACCCGGAGGAGGTGCGGTGCTTTATGGAAATGGCACTAGAGGGGGAGTGATTAATATCATTACCAAAAAAAGTAAGCAAGATAGTTTAGGTGTGGCTTTGAAAAATCAATTTTTTGATGCTGGACATTGGGGTGGAAGCTTCAATACTAATTTAAGTAAAAAAATTAACGAAAATTTTGCTGTTTCTGCGGATATTAATGGTTTTAATAAAGATGGCTTTCAAAATGGAAGTAACGAAAAAGGGTTTTTTGTAAATTCTAAGGCTTATTTAGATTTTGAAAATTCAAATTTAGTATTTGGGGTTGGTTATCATAAGAATAAGAAGTCAAGCACGGGTTATTTAACAAAAGCTCAAATAGATTCAAATCCAACACAAAAAGGGGCTGATGATATTTTGCAAAAAATCACGCGTCCAGAGTTTAGTCTTGATTTCACCCATAACTTTAGTGATGAATGGGAGTTTAACGCTAATACTTTTTGGCAAAGTCAAACCATAAAATATATAAAAAATATTCAAGCTAGAAGAGCAATGAATATAAGTTATAATTTATCCCAAAGTGGAAGCTCTTTTAAAGATACCTTAACAGGACTAAAGCTTAAGAATAAATACCATTACAGGGATAATTCTTATTTCGTTGTTGGTTATGATTTTGAACATCACGATGCAAAAAGAGATAGCAGGGTTTCTTATGGGAATGTAGGACCTATTGTATATCATAAAATGACAACTATTATGGATATGAAGAAGCAAAGCCATTCGCTTTTTGTCTTAGATTCTCATCAATTTACAGAACAATTTTCTCTTAGAGGGGGAGTGAGGTATGAATATGCTACTTATAGAGGGGATAGGACTTATCGTAGTGAGATGGCTATGAATGTTCCTCCTAATAGCAGTCCTACTGATACAACCACAAATTTTAGTATGGATAAGAAAAATACCCATAATTTTGCCTTTGAGCTTACCCCTAAATTTCAATATTCTAATACAGGTTCAATATATTTCAAATATGAAAGAGGCTTTGTAAGCCCAACTCCAGCACAATTTATAAATCGTAACAATACAAGGATAAACCCAAACTACCCCCCTTACTATACTGCTAATTTGAATTCTGAAAAGTATAATACCTTTGAGATGGGCTTAAACGACCTTTGGTGGGATTTTTATGGTTTAAATGTAGTGGCTTTTTATACTCAAAGCAAGGATGAAATCTCTTATACAGGAGATCCCCATTCTGCAACGGGATCCTTTTGGAGGTATTATAATATAGACAAGACAAGACGCATAGGCGTAGAGCTTGCGTTGCACCAAAGTTTTTCAAATGGACTCACACTTAAGCAAAGCCTTAACTTTTTAGACGCAAAGGTTTCAAAAGGTGTAAATGATGGTAAGAGGGTGCCTTATGTTTCAAAAGTTAAAGCTACAAGTTCGCTTGAATATGCTTTTAATAAGAATTTTAAAACTTTTGTTGATGTGAGTTATTATTCAAGGGCAAAAGATGGTGGCAGGATTCTACCAAAGGATACAAACACGGGGAAAATTTCAAATATGGGCTGGATAAAGGAGTATTTATTAACAGATATAGGTGCAAGCTATACTTATAAGGATTGGCAAATTTTAGGCGGTATTCATAATCTTTTTGATGAAAGCTATTATACTTATCAAAACTCGGTAGATAATCAATACTTGGTGGGTAGTGGAAGAAACTATTATTTAGAACTTAAATATGTATTCTAAAAAGCCCTTTATCTTTACAACTATTATTTTTGTCGCTTATTTTTTTATCATCCTTGCTAGTTTATGCTTAGGTGATGAAAATCTAAGCCCCATTGAGCTTTTTGACTATATTGTAGGAGGAGATGAAATTCAAAGAATGATTATATTAGAGGGGAGACTTCCGCGTATTATAATGGCGATTCTTATTGGAATGTTACTTGCAAGTAGTGGAGCTATTACACAAACAATATTTTCAAATCCCATAGCAGATCCTTATATTATAGGCATAGCTTCTGCGGCAACTTTTGGGGCTTTTCTTGCTTATCTTGTTGGTTTAGGGGATGTTTATTTTGGAATTATTGGCTTTATTTGTGCATCACTTTTTTCTTTTGGGATCTTTAAGGTTTCAAATAAAGCTAGTTTAGTTACATTACTCATTATAGGCATAGCAGCTTCTTCATTCTTAGGTGCTTTTACTTCGTTTTTTACTTATCTTATTGGTGAAGATTCCTTTAAGATTATTACTTGGCTTATGGGTAATATTGGTTTTGCATCGTGGTTTAGGGTAGTTTTGCTTTTTATTCCTTTAACTTTTTGTATCTGTTATTTTTATAAACATAAAAATGAGCTTAATATTCTCTTAAGTGGTGATGATGAAGCTAGAAATTTAGGTGTTGATGCCACTAGACTTAAAATCAAATTACTTGTTGTCTCTAGTTTAGCTGTCTCCTTTGCGGTCGCATTTACGGGGCTTATTGGTTTTGTGGGATTAATCATTCCTCATATTGTCCGCTTAGCGATAAAAAATTATAATAATGCACTTGTAATTCCTCTTTGCACGCTTTTGGGCGGATTGTTTTTAGTTATTTGCGATACTCTTGCGAGGACACTTTTAGCCCCCATTATCCTACCTATTGGAATCCTTACAGCATTTTTTGGTGCGCCTATTTTTTTATTTTTGGCATTGAAAGCTAGGAGTATGCTATGATGGAAGTCAAAAATTTATATTTTTCTTATTACCAAAAATCTCTACTTAAAAACATAAGTTTTCAAATAGGGCAGGGCGAATTTCTAGGAATTTTAGGACCAAATGGCTGTGGCAAAAGCACCTTAATGAAAAATATGCTGAAAAACTTAGATTATAATAGCGGAGAAATTTGCGTTTTAGGCAAAGACTTAAAAAATTTTAACTTAAAGGAATTTGCTAAAATTTCAGGCTATGTTCCGCAAAGCTCACAACTTAAAACACCGCTTAAAGTGCTTGATGTTTTGCTAATGAGTAAATATGCAGGGCTTAAGCATAGCTTTAGCGATTATAGCCAAAAAGACAAGGATGAAGCGGTGAAGTTAGCTAAGAGTTTAAAATTTGAAGACTTTTTAGAAAGAAATGTGCTTTCTTTAAGCGGTGGTGAATTTCAAAGGGTGCTTTTAGCAAGAGCGATTCTAAAAAATCCAAAAATCTTGTTTTTAGATGAGCCAACTTCTGCACTTGATTTAAATTATGCTATTGAACTCTTAAATTTGTGTGAATCCCTAATTAAAGAGCGTAATATGGCAGTTGTAGCGATTTTGCACGATTTGAATTTAGCGTCTATGTTTTGTTCGCGTATTCTTTTTATCAAAGAGGGCAAAATTTGTTATGATGGAAAAGTTAATGAACTCTTTACAGAAGAGATTTTAAAAGAAATTTATGATTTAAATTGTAAAGTGCTTATGCAAGAGGACAAACCCTATATTTTAGCAATCAAGTAATTGGGGTAGAGATTGAAATAAAAGGAAAAGAATGAAAAAGATAATTTTTTTATGGTGTGCTTTTGTTGGACTTGTTTTTGCTAATACAGAAGAGTTAAGATTAGTTGTGCTTGACCCAGCGAGTATCGAAACGCTTTTTATGTTAGAGAGTGGGGATAAAATTGTAGGAATTGCTAATTTGCAACATTCTAGTATTTATCCACAGGAGAAAACAAGTAAAATTACTTCTGTTGGGACTTTTTCTAATCCCTCCTTAGAGAAAATCGTTCAACTTAAGCCAACTCTAGTAATACTAAGCTCTTATTCTTTAAATTTAGAAAACGAGCTTAAAAAGTTTGGGATAAAAAGCTTGTATTTAAAGGCTGATAGGCTAGAGGATATTCAAAGCAATATTCAAACATTATCCCAATTAGTTCATAAAGAAAAGGAGGGGGAAAGTTTGCTTAAAAACTTTAATCAAGAATTAGAAAAACTAAGAGAAAACCCCATTAGAAAAAGTGCGTTTTATCTCTATTCTAGTAATCCTTTAATGGCTTTTTCGGATAACTCTTTAATGGCTGATATTTTAAATCTCATTGGGATTAGCAATCTAAGCCCTAAAAGTGAGATTGAGAGATTTATTATCTCTAGTGAATTTATGGCAAAAGCAAAGCCTGATATTTTAATCCTTGGAGTTGGAATAGGGGATGTTGAAAAGTTTAAAGAAGCTAATCCTCTTTTAAAAAATACTCCAGCATTTAAAAATTCTGCCATTTTCTTTAATCCTAATACCTATATTTTATTGCGACTAAGTCCAAAAATTACAGATAGAATCGCAGAGTTTAAAGTAAAAATAATTCAAGGGAAATTCTAAGCAAGAACAAAAAGTCTTAAAGTGTAGGGGGATAAACATAAAATTAAAAAGTTTGAAAATTATAGTTTTCAATACAAAATAATATTTTTTTGCTATAATCACAACTTATTAATTATGGCTGTATTTAAATTTTAAGAAATTTTTAAGAAAAAGGAAGCTTATGCGTTATCCCATAGATTTTAAAGATGATTTTGCGATGAATCTATTATTTTGGATTGAGAGATTTATTTATAGCAAACTTAATAGCCTCTCTAATCATCAAGTCAATAATAAAAAGGAAATTATTACGAGTCTTAATATATTGCGTAAAGGGGTTGAAAATATAGAAACCTTGCAAGAAGTTTGCAAACAATGTAGAAATGCGGGATTAATTGGCATTAATACTTATGTAAATCCACTTCTAAAATTGTATGAGTATTTAACTTATTTGGGATTTGCTTCTTTAAAGGAAGTTGATGAAGAAATGCTAAAAGAATTTTTAACTATCCATACAAGTGCGTTATCGGATGCGACTAAAAAAAACTATCGAATCGCATTAATTAACTTCTTTGGCTTTGTGGATAAGCAAAATGAGGAAGAAGATGGCTCTTCTTATATTTTTCGTATTGAATTAAAGAATTGGGGAGGATTACGCGGTAAAAGCGGACAAAAGCTTCCCTCTTATATGAATGAAGAGGAAGTAAAAAGGTTTTTAGATGGGATTGATTCTTTTCCTTTTAAGCATATGAATTTGGGTGCTAGGAATAGACTTTTATTAAAAATTATTATTTACACAGGGATACGCGTTGGAGAAGCCTTAAACCTTAAGGTTAAAGATATTATGCTTGATAAGGAACTTTATATTATACAAGTTCGGGGTAAAGGCAATAAACCACGTGTCGTTATGGTTAAAGCAAAAAATATAGCTTCAGATTTTTCAGCTTGGGTAGAATCTCGACCGCTTGAAATTGAAGATGATTTACTTTTTTGTAATCATAAAGGCAAAAAACTTACTCAAGCTTATGTTAGTAGGATTGTAGAGCAAGTCTTAATAACTAATGGGATTCGCAAAGAAAAAAATGGCGCACATATGTTAAGGCATTCCTTTGCCACCCTACTCTACCAAAAATCTCAAGATTTAGTATTGGTGCAAGAAGCCTTAGGACACGCAAGTTTAGATACTTCAAGGATTTATACACATTTTGATAAACAAAAATTAAGGGCTACAACAGAGATTATAGAATGATTCAATCAATGTCTATTAAGTCAAACTCTTTAAAAATAGTTGGTTTTTTGATAAGTGGAGCTGCAAATTCATTAGCTCTTTGGTAGATTGGTAAAGAAAAAATCTCTTTTTTATCTTCTTTGTTGGGCTTTTCTTTGAGGGCGTAGAAAGGTTGATCATTTTTCTTAGATTTTTTAGAAAGATTTAAAGCAATACTTTGCATTTGGGGTGTTTGAAAGTAGCCTTGAAGTTGTTTAATTTTGTTAGCAATATCTGTATAATAAAACTCTGCTTGAGTGTTAGATTGAGAGCTTTTTTGCCAAGTATAACCCTTGTTGTAGGATTTGATAATATTTTTCCAATTCCCCTTGTGTTCTTTATACCAAAATTTTAGCTCTGTAATAGCAATTTTTGCAGCAAAATCATCATCATCCACTAACATAGCTCCAACCATATTTTGAGTAAATCCATTTTGCTTAAGTTCGGGATAACGTTTAATAACTCCGGGAATATAAGCGTGAAAATTTCCTGCACTTGGGTCTTGAAAATTCATCTTATAAACTCCAGCACAAGATTCTTTCCAAGCTATGGCTGCTAAAGTATAACCAAATCCTTCTGCTTCTCCAGCTAAATAAGCGTGGAGTAAAACCTCTTTTTGGGAAGGGGAAAATTGCTCTAGGGGGACACAAGAATTCTTAAAATCTACCTTTGGGAGAGCATAGGAGGAAACACTATATAGAGCAATTAATAATCCTTGCAAGGCTAGTTTAAGCATAAAATTTCCTTATCTTAAAATTAAACAAAAATTAGCAATTATTATTCCACTTTGGAATCTTTAATTCAAAAGTTGCAATGGCACCTTTCTTATCTATTCGGTTTTGCAAAGAAATAGATCCACCAAGATTTGTAGCCGCATTTTTGGCTAAAAATAGTCCTAACCCTGCCCCACTTTTATTTCCGGCTCTTTTAAAAGGTGCATAAATATCTTCTAACTCTGAATCTACACCACATCCTTCATCAATTACAACAATCTTTAGAATCTCATTATCGACAATAAGGCTTTGGAGAAATATATTTTTACCCTCTGGGGTAAATTTAAAAGCATTTTGTAAAAAGTTTTGTATAACTTGGGTTAGGAGTGTTGGTTTAATCATTAAGAAAAGTCCTTGAGTTTGCAGTCTATAGGTAAAATTTTTCTTTTCTTTTTGGCTTAAGATTTTAAAATTTTCTGCGATATTCCTTAGAGCTTTGGTTATATCAAGATGGATAGATTTTTCAAATTGCGCACTCTCTTGGCGACCTAATCCTAATAAAGTTTTAACAATAGCATTAATTTCATTGATGCTATGAATGTTTTCCTTTAAAGCATTAATATAAATTTCTTTTTCACGCTCTTTAATGAGTGTTACTTCGCATTTAGTTTTAATGACAGCTAGAGGTGTTTTTAGTTCGTGGGCTATACCGATAAATAACTGCTTTTGTGTGTTAAAGTAATTTTTAATTCTTTGCAAAAGATTATTGATAGAGGTTACAAGAGGGTTAAATTCCAAGGGCAATACCCTCTCATCAATTAATTCTAAATCATACTCTTTAAGCTTACTTAGAGTTGTTGATAATTTTTGAATAGGTTTATAGAGAATATTAGAAAAAGCTAAAGCAAAAAGCTGAATTAAGATGAGACAGAAAAAAAATACAACAATAATTCCTTCTAATAAGGTATTTAAAAAAGTTACTTCTTTGGTTATGTTTTGGGTAATCTTTAGGGTTTTATTGTGTAAATAAGGTGTAGAGATGGAATAGTAATAACTCTGATGAGATTGAATGCTTTCATAAAGATTTTTTGGTATTTTCTCATCAAAGACTTCTATTTTTAGCTTTTCATTGGTTAGTGGATTTAAATCTTGAATGTAAAAAATTTTTCCTGCTTTATAATGAATATTGTTTTGCAAAATATGGTCAATGTATTTATAAATATTGTGTTTAACGCTTGTATAGGTTGTATAATAAAGATAAGAATAAAGCAACAAAGAAAATATCGTTAAAAAAGCAACAAAAGAGATTATAATTTGCTTTGTATAATCTCCTCTTATACTCCTTTTGGATAACAAAATCTATAACCTCTGCGTCTTACAGTTTCTATGGTAGAAATATCTAAAGGTTTATCCATTTTTTGACGAATCTGATTGATAGCGACTTCGATAACATTAGGAGTTACAAGTTCTGGTTCTTCCCAAATAGCATCTAATAATTGCTCTTTTGATACAATTTGTTCTCTATGTCTTGCAAGATGTGTTAAAACTTCAAAGGGCTTTCCTTTAAGCTCTATTTCTTGCCCTCTATAAGTAATTTTTTCTTCATCTGGATTAATGATTAAATCTTCAATTTCAATTAAATTTGTTCCTCCAAATCGCAATCTTGCTTCAATTCTCGCGACCAAAACACCAAAATCAAAAGGCTTGGCTAAAAAATCATCTGCACCACCTTTTAAAGCTTCTATTTCACTCTCTGCATCATCTCGTGCAGAAATTATTATAATAGGGGTTCTAGGGGATTTACTTTTGACTTGTTGAATAATTTCTAATCCACTTCCATCTGGTAACATCCAATCAACTAATACTAAGTCATAATTACGAATGCTAATATAATATTCACCATCTTTGAGATTTTCTGCTACATCTGTTTGATAATTAAACTCATTTAGTCCTTCAGTAATTGTTTTATTAAGACTAATTTCATCTTCAATAATTAAGATACGCATTAAATATCCTTGCTTTACAAATTTGATACCGCTGCCATTATAGCATAAATTTAGCTAATTTTAAAAAAAGTTTTATAAAAAATTAAATTTAAGGATAAAAATAAATCTAATTTTTTAACTATCTCTTATTGACTTTTTAAACTTTTATCTTGATTATATTTGGCGATTTTTTAAAATATCGGCAATTAAGAAAGATAATTCAATCGCTTGATTAGCATTTAATCGAGGATCGCATTGTGTATTATAGTTACAACCTAAATTTTCTTCTGTAATGGCTTGCATACCTCCTACACATTCTGTTACATCTTCACCTGTCATCTCTAAATGCACACCACCTGCATAAGTTCCGATGCTTCTATGAATCTCAAAAAAACTTTTAACTTCCTCTAAAATGCTATCAAAATTGCGTGTTTTATACCCACTCCCTGCTTTAATAGTATTTCCGTGCATAGGGTCAATACTCCAAAGTATCTCCCTACCCTCATTTTTAATAGATTCTAAGAGTTTAGGTAATTTTTCTTTAATGGTTGTAGCCCCCATACGAATAATGAAGTTTAATCTCCCTGCCTCGTTATTTGGGTTTAAAATCTCACAAATGCCTAAAATATCCTCTTTTGTTGCATTAGGTCCTATTTTTACCCCTAAAGGATTATCTACACCGCGTAAAAATTCTAAATGAGCACCCTCTAAATTACGCGTTCTTTCACCAATCCAAAGCATATGTGCAGAGCAATCATACCATTTCCCAGTAAGATGATCTTGTCTTGTAAGGGATTCTTCATAATTTAGCAACAAAGCTTCGTGAGAAGTATAAAATTCTGTCTCACGCAAGGTAGGTGTATTAGTAGCATTAATACCACAGGCTTCCATAAAAGCTAGAGCTTGATTGATTTTATCTGTCATTTGTAGGTATCTATCCGTAGAAGCTCCGTGTGCAAAATCAAGATTCCATTTTTGTACTTTGTTTAAATTGGCTAATCCACCTTGTGCAAATGCACGAATGAGATTTAAGGTAGCAGCACATTGATGATAGGCTTGCAATATTCTTTTAGGGTCAGCCTCTCTAGCTTTAGCTTCAAAAGCCATTCCATTAATAATATCCCCTCGATAGCTAGGTAATGTAACACCATCAACGGTTTCTGTATCATTGCTTCTTGGTTTAGCAAATTGTCCAGCAAGTCGTCCAACTTTTACCACAGGAGAAGCACCTGCATAAGTTAAAACTACCGCCATTTGTAAAATAACTTTAAATAAATCACGAATCTTGATGGTATTAAAATCCGCAAAACTTTCTGCACAATCTCCACCTTGCAATAAAAAGGCTTCACCCCTAGAGACTTTAGCTAAATGTTTCTTTAAAGCCCTCGCCTCACCTGCAAATACTAAGGGGGGGAATTTACTTAATTCTTCTTCAACTTCTTTTAATAGTTTTATGTCATTATAAATTGGTTGTTGTAAGGCAACTTTTTTTCTCCAACTTTTTAGATTCCACTCTTGCATAAAATTTCCTCTATATATATTGTAAATGTAATTGTAGTTAAAAAAGATTAAAAAGGACTAAGTAAGGGGTTCTACTTAGTAAATTAGTAATAGTATTATTTGCCTAAATAAACCTGTCTTGGGCGAGTAATTCTAATATTTGGAGTTTTGATATGTTCCATAACTTGTGCACACCAACCAGGCATTCTACCAATTACAAAAATGGGGGTAAAAAGTGACACAGGGATTCTTAGAGCTGTTAGGATAATGCCACTATAAAAATCTACATTAGGATAAAGATTTCTTTCTTTGAAATAATCATCATTTAAAGCTACTTCCTCAAGTTTTTCTGCAATTTCACTGAAACGATCATTCATTTTAATCCCCTTTTTAGCTAATTCATCTTTCAAGCCTTTAATTGCTTTAGCTCTAGGATCATAACTCTTATAAACGCGATGCCCAAATCCCATTAGTCGGAAAGGATCACTTTTGTCTTTCACCCTTGCGATAAATTTATCCACATTTTTAACATCCCCTATTTCTCTTAATTGATCTAATACTTTTTCATTGGCACCTCCATGTGATGGTCCCCATAAAGCATTAATTCCTGCTGAAATAGCCGCATAAGGATGAACTCCTGTTGAAGCTACATTCCTAACCGTTGTAGTAGAAGCATTTTGTCCGTGGTCTGCGTGTAGGGTAAAGATTTTATCTAATGCTTCCACTTCAAGGGGTAAAATCTCTTCTTCTCCGGATAAAGAATATTTCAATCTTCCATTAGGGTATGCCCTTAACATATAAAGGAAGTTTTCTACATAATTACGACTAACATCTGGATAAACAAAGGGAATACCAACAGAATTACGATAAGAAGAAGCGACCAAAGTGGTGATTTTGGCAATGATTCTTCTTGCCATAGTTTGGTAATCATCTTCATCACCCATTTCTTTATGGTCAAAGTAGAAAGTAGATAATGCAGATACTGCGGAACTAAGATTTGCCATAGGATGCCCACCATCTGGAAAGGCACTAAAGATATTGATTAATCCCTCGTGTAAAAAAGAGCGGTGTCTAAGTTCTAAATCAAACTCTTGGGATTGAATATCATCTTTTGGCAATTCTCCTGTAATTAATAATTTGGCAACATCAGTAAATTTGTATTTTTCTACTAATTCTTCAATAGGTAGTCCTCTATAAAGTAATTGACCATTTTTGCCATCTATATAACTAATAGTTGATTCACAGCCTGCAGTAGAGCTATAACCGGGATCATAAGAAAAAATATTGGTTTTTTCAAATAATTTACTAAAATTAACTGCTTTGGGTCCCCTTGTGCATTCAATAAGCTCAAAGTCAAATTTTTCACCTGTTTCATTATTAATTAGTGTTATTGTTCCCATTTTAATTCCTTAAAGTTATTGTATGTTAATCAGTAAGTTTAGGTTATAGACCCTAAGTTTCTTACCTCTATCTTTGGTGCTTATGCCTTTTGATTTTACGGAATTTTAAAAAAAAAGTCAAATAAAATTTATCTTTACTTTAAATAGTTAAAGAATGATTTACTATTTTTACACATTAATTATAAATAATATCTATATCACTGCCAGGATTGAAATCAAAAATATTTTCATTTTTTAATACATTAAGTTTTATATTTTTAAAAATAATATGTATTTTGTTTTCTAAGGCATCTATAAAAGTGATTTCCTTAGGGATACCATCTTGAACTAAAATTGTATAAATTACTCCTGCAACCTTAGCTTCATAGGTGTTTTTATCAATTTTTTTTGCTTGTTGCATGAGGGATAAAATATTAAGATTTTCTTGGATATTTGTAATAATGGCTTGTCGGAGCTTTGGTTCATAAATGATGCTTATGCTCTCTTGGATATAAATATCTTTAGGGATTGGTTTAGTATATCTCCATAAAGCATTACTTGGAGCTTGAATATAAATTTCTCCCTCATAAAGAATCTGTCCATTTTGGGAAGTAAGTGTTTGGATAAATTGTGCTTCAAAGCTTTGAATCTCATTTAATTCTACCGCAGACGATAAGATTTTCAAAAAACATAAAGATATAATCATTTTCTTCATTAAACTTTCCTCAATTTTGATTATTTTTAGCATTTTAGCTAACTAGTATCGCAATTATGATAAAATCCTGCTTTTAATATCCCCATATTTTAAATTCGAGAAAGAAGGTTATTTATAATGATAGCAAATCTTACAAAAAATTTTTTTAGTAATAGGAATGATCGTCTTATCAAACATTATCAAAAAGAAGTTAAAAAGATTAATAATTTAGAATCTCACTACGAAGCCTTAAATGATAAAGAGCTACAAGAAGCCTTTGAGGCATTAAAGAGTCGAGTTCAACAATCAGCAGATCCCCAAGAAGAGTTGCAAAAAGTGCTTTTTCGCTCTTTTGCTATTACAAGAGAAGCTAGTAAGAGGATTCTTAATATGCGTCATTTTGATGTGCAGCTTATTGGGGGTATGGTATTACATGTAGGTAAAATTGCTGAAATGAAAACAGGAGAAGGAAAAACTCTTGTAGCAACCTTACCAGTATGTCTTAATGCAATGACGGGGGAAAGTGTGCATATTGTTACGGTTAATGATTATCTAGCTAAAAGAGATGCAGAGACTATGCGACCCTTATATGAGTTTTTAGGGTTTAGTGTTGGGGTTATTGTGGGTGGATATTATGATGATGAAGATAGGCTAAAACAATATGCTTGTAATATTGTTTATGGCACTAATAATGAATTTGGATTTGATTATTTACGCGATAATATGAAATATGATTTTCAACAAAAAGTGCAAAAACATCATTATTTTGCCATTATTGATGAAGTAGATTCAATCCTTATTGATGAAGCAAGAACACCGCTTATTATCTCTGGTCCTGCAAATAGGACTTTGGATAATTATAAAATCGCTAATGAAGTTGCCTTAAAATTGAAAGAAGAAGAGCATTATAGTATTGATGAGAAAAATCGTGTTATTTTATTAACAGAATCTGGGATTAGCGAAGCAGAGAGGCTTTTTAATATTGATAACCTATATAGTATAGAAAATGCAATTTTAGCCCACCATTTAGACCAAGCTTTAAAAGCTAATAATCTTTTTAAAAAGGATAAAGATTATGTATTGCGTGATGGGGAAGTCGTTATTGTTGATGAATTTACGGGACGATTAAGTGAGGGAAGGAGATTTAGTGAGGGATTGCATCAAGCCTTAGAAGCTAAAGAAAATGTAAAAATAAAAGAAGAATCTCAAACCCTTGCAGATATCACTTACCAAAATTATTTTAGGCTTTATGAAAAGTTATCGGGTATGACAGGGACAGCACAAACAGAAGCTAGTGAATTTTTACAAATTTACAATCTTGAAGTAATTTCTATTCCAACTAATATTCCTGTTCATAGAAAGGATTTGAATGATTTAATCTATAAAACAGAAAAAGAGAAATTTAAAGCTCTCATACAAAAAATCATAGAACTTCATAAAAATGGGCAACCTATATTAGTAGGGACTGCTTCGATTGAAAAAAGTGAGAGAATCCACGAACTTTTAAAGGCACAAAGGATTCCGCATTCTGTTTTAAATGCTAAACAACACGCACAAGAAGCAGAGATTATCAAAGATGCTGGAAAAAAGGGGGCGGTAACCGTTGCTACAAATATGGCAGGAAGAGGAGTGGATATAAAGATTGATGATGAAGTAAGAGAGCTTGGGGGGCTTTATATTATAGGGACAGAAAGACACGAATCTAGAAGAATTGATAACCAATTGCGGGGTAGAAGTGGAAGACAAGGAGATCCTGGAACAAGTCAATTTTATTTAAGTTTAGAAGATTCTTTATTGAGGATTTTTGGTAGTGATAGGATTAAAAATATTATGGATAAATTAGGGCTTGATGAGGGAGAGCATATAGAATCTAAACTTGTAACAAGATCTGTTGAAAGCGCACAAAAAAAAATTGAAAGTATGCATTTTGAAGCAAGAAAGCATCTTTTGGAATATGATGATGTGGCTAATGAGCAAAGAAAGGCTATTTATCGTGTAAGGAATGAGCTTTTAGATCCTAACCAAAATATCACGCATCGTATTATTGAAAATAGACAAGAATGTATTGCCCTGCTCTTGCAAAAAGCTGAAGTTTTTAGTAATGAGGATGATTTAAATGCACTTTGTGGATTAGCTTTAGAGGATTTTAATATCACCCTAGAAGCAGAAGCACTTAAAGAATATTACCAAAAGCATAATAATTTTGAAACCTATTTAGATAGGGTTTTAACACAAGCCTATGAAGAAAAAATGTCTTCTTTAAATGAAAAAACGCGGAATGAAATAGAAAAGCTTATCTATTTACAAACATTAGATAATCTATGGAGAGAGCATTTATATACAATGGATAACTTAAAAACAGGGATTGGCTTAAGGGGGTATAACCAAAAAGATCCCTTAGTGGAGTATAAAAAAGAGAGTTTTAATCTTTTTTTAGATCTTATTAAGCAAATTAAATACACAAGTATTAAAATGCTACATAAAGTTCAACTAAACCCTCTTAATGAAGATATACAAGAAGAGGCAAAACACACTAAAATAAAACTTGAACAAAATAATACTCATCTACAAACCAATGATTATTCATTTATGTCTAAAAAACCTGTTAGAAATGAACCCTGCCCTTGTGGAAGTGGAAAAAAATATAAAAATTGTTGTGGAAAAAGCGGTCCTAAACAAGGAATCTTAGCTCAATGAGTTCCCCAATAATCCCTTTTTTAATCAAACGTTATTTACGTTTTAACAAACAACAACCCTTTATTTCTATATCCGCTATTCTTGCATTTTTGGGGATTTGTGTAGGTGTAATGGTTTTAATTGTTGCAATGGCATTAATGAATGGTTTTGATAAAGAGTTTGAACGCAAACTCTTTGTGATGAATTATCCCCTAACAATGTTTTCTAATTATTTAGAGAAAATAGACAAACAAACTTTAGAAACTTTAGAAATGGATTTTCCTCATTTAAAATTTAGCCCTTTTATCCAAACACAAGCATTTTCCAAAATGGGACAGAGAATAGAAGGTGGTATTGTTTTTGGTGTAGATTTTCAAAGAGAGGCTTTAATAAATCCTATATTTGCTAAAGCTTACCAAGAAGCAC
This sequence comes from Helicobacter apodemus, assembly GCF_003097575.1. NCBI lineage: Bacteria > Pseudomonadati > Campylobacterota > Epsilonproteobacteria > Campylobacterales > Helicobacteraceae > Helicobacter > Helicobacter apodemus. Next base: position 364,669 of record NZ_CP021886.1, read on the forward strand.
AAACTTCTTATAAACAAATCTACCAAGCACCTTATATACCAAATACTTTTGATGTAATTGTTGGTGAGGGGTTAAAAGAATATTATGGATTACAATACCAATCTAATTTGCTTTTAATTTTTACCAATGCAATGCCTAATGCAATGAGTATTTCCCCAACTATAAAACGTTTTAATGTTAATGGATTTTTTCATTCTGGGTTATTAGCTTATGACAAAGGCTATATTTATACTACTCTTGAATCTTTAAGTATTATTAAAAATATGCCTAAAGATACTTATGATGGGATACATATCTACTCTAATAATCCCCAAAAAGATATTTTACTGCTTCAAGAAAGATACCCGCAGACAAAAATCATTGGCTGGTGGGAACAAAATGGGAATTTTTTTGCCGCTTTAGCGTTAGAAAAAAGAGCGCTTTTCATTGTTTTAATGCTTATTATATTGATAGCTTCTTTAAATATTATTACTTCTTTATTAATGACAATAATGAATAGAAGAAAAGAAATTGCCCTTTTACTTACTATGGGAGCAAGTATTCAAGAAATTAAAAAAACTTTTCTTTATCTAGGGAATCTTATTGGGATTAGTGGAATGCTTTGTGGTTGTACGCTTGCTGCTATCATTCTTTTTATCTTATCAAATTTCTCTGTAATTTCCCTCCCTGCTGATGTTTATGGAAGCTCAAAACTCCCATTAGAGCTCTCTTTAATCGATTTGATTTTTATCATCAGTGGCTCACTCATAATCATATTCCTTTCCTCTTATTATCCTGCTAAAAAAGCTACACAAATGGATCCTTTACAAGTTTTACGCAATGAGTGAAAAATTTGAAAAAATCTTTATAGAAATTACAAACTTCTGCGGACTTGATTGTTCCTTTTGCACACCTAAAAAACAAGTAAAAAAGCTAATGCCACTTGAGGATTTTAAGAAAGTTACACAAAAAGTTTCACCTTATACAAAACTCTGTGCTTTACATATTTTAGGTGATCCCCTTAGTGTTAAAAATCTATCGCAATATCTACAAATCGCACAATCCTATAATTTAAAACTAGAAATAACTAGTAGTGGATTTTATCTTGAAGATAACATTGATGTACTTTTAAATACTCCTTGTATCCACCAAATTAATATTTCCTTAATGAGTGCTTTATACCAAAGTAAAGCTGTTAATCTTGAGGAATACTTTCAACCGATTTTAAAACTCTGTAAGATGCACCAAGAACTAAAAAGTGAAAAATTTATTAATTTAAGACTTTGGAATTTAGATAAAAATTTCAATCCCCCTGCCCTCAATACAGAAGTTTATAATTTGCTAAAGCGATATTTTGCATTTCGAGAAACCTCTGCTTTGAAGATTCGCCTAAATTACAAAATTTTTCTTCATCAAGCAAGATGTTTTGAGTGGGCAAATGTAGCTTCTACAATCTCATATAAAAAAGGATTTTGTTATGGGGGTATAAAGCAGCTTGGGATCCTTTGTGATGGGAGAGTTGTTCCTTGTTGCTTTGATACTAAGGGTATTATCAACTTAGGCAATATTTTAGAAGAATCTTTAGAGGAGATTTTACTAAAGCAAAGAACAAAATCTTTAGTGCAGGGATTTAAAGACAATAATCTTGTAGAATTGCTTTGTCAATTTTGCAGTTATCCTCAATATTTAGCCTCTAAGTCTCCTTGTAGGAATTGATGAAGTTTATTGTATTCCCCCCTTGTTAAAAACCTAACTTTTCCACTAGGGAGATTATTTAAAGAGACAAAGCCATAAGCAATGCGTTTTAAATCTAGTATTTCTAACCCAAAATGGCTAAAAAACCTCCTTAACTCCCTATTCTTACCTTCATTGATAATCACTTTAAGCTTTGAAAAATTTTTTGTATTTTTAATGACTTCATAGCCTAAAAAAGGTGAAAATTCCATAGATTGGATAGGGCTTTTAAAGTGCCCACCTTTGGTAGCGTCCTCTAAGTTTAACCCACTCTCCATAGTATCAAAAACCCTCTCTTTAATGAAACCAGAAAATTTCAATAAATAAACTCTCTCTAATTTGCTCTCCATAAGTTTTGTTACAACACTTATATTATCACTTAATAAGAGTAGCCCTTCACTGGCAAAATCAAGCCTACCAATAGGTGTAAAATGAGCAAATCTCTTAGGTAAGGAATCAAAAATGGTCTTGCGTCCCCTATCATCTTTTTTGCTAACTAGCTCACCTTTTGGTTTATTATAAACAATAAGAGTGTATGCTTCCCTTTCTTTTAGTAATTTATCATTGACATAGACTTTTTGATTTTCAACCTGATAAGAAAAATCTTGAATAATCCTTTTATTGATAGAAACTCTACCCTCTTGGATAAGCTTATCGGCTTCTCTCCTTGAATATGTAGAATGGTGGGCGATATATTGATTAAGACGCATTATTTATTAAAGTAAAAAGATTCTTTTTTTAAAAGTTTTTTAAGAATCTCTAAATGCTTCCCTTGAAACTCTAGTAAATACCCTTTTTTATCGACTTTTAAACTCCCTCCACAAGCAAGGGTTTTCTTGATTTTTTTTAAAATTTTTTGCATAGTGGATTTTTCTTCATAAAATATTCCACAAAGTGTAATATCTTTTCCTTTACGTTTTTGAGAGTTTATCCATAAAGTATAAGAATCCCTGTTTTTAACCTCTAAGGGAATATTACAAATACATTGACTTTGGAGATTCTTGCATTGCTTACAAACTTTATCAATCCCATCACAAAAATTTGCTTCTAATTTGAAATGATTGAAATTTAACCCACCCATTGTAATTCTTTTAATTCCTCTTTAATCTGACTATGCACATAAAAAGAGCTTATCATTTCTAATTCTTGTGTTTTGGTTTGGTAACGAATCCTAAGCTCTCTTTTTCCTTTATGCTTAAGAGCAGCTTCCCGTAAAATGATAATAGTATTTTCATTACTTTGCGTATCTAAAAGGAGAATTAAAGGATCACTGGTATCAGCCTTTTGCATAGCAAATTCAACCTTTTCATTATGTGCCTCTTCTAAATGCAAAATTTTATCGGCTTTAAGTTTTTTGGTTTCTTCTTGTTCTTGCACTGTGCATTTAACCACAACGGGCTTTTCCCTATCCCATAGTTCAAGCTTACTTAAGGTTTGTTCAAAAATAGTAAGCTCTACACTTCCATAGAGATCTTGAAGCTTTAAGATTCCATAACGTTTGCCACTTTTTGAAAATTTACTAATAATATCTTCAATTTTACCCACTAACAAAATACTGCTATTCTCTGCAATATCTTGGATTTGATTCGTAAAAGCACAATGAAGCTTTTTAATAGCCTCTTTGTATTCATCAAGAGGATGTCCTGAAGCATAAAACCCTAAGCTCTCTTTTTCAAGTTCTAAGATTTCTTTAAGGGAATATTCCTCTTTATCTATTAGATTAATATCAACTGCCATTAATTCCTCACTATCTCCAAAAAGTGAATTTTCAGCAACTTTTTTAGCGAGTTGGGCAGATTTTGAAGCTTCTGTTATAGTCTCTATTTGCTCTAAGAGTGTTTTTCTCGTATATCCAAAACAATCCATAGCCCCACTTCTAATAAAAGATTCTAAAGCTTTTTTATTAACCTTTTGGGAATCAATCCTTTTTAAAAAATCTTTTAAATCTTTAAACTCTCCATTCTTTTTTCTCTCCTCTAAAATGATATTAATAGCAACTTCACCTGCTCCTTTAATAGCACCTAAACCAAATAAGATATTACTCTCACCATCAATATCTGCAACACTAAATTCTAATTCAGATTTTTGTAGATTGGGTGGGGAGACTTGAATATTCATCTTTTTAGCCTCTTCAATATATTCTACAACTTTATCGGTATCATTCTTTTCTGAAGTTAATAAGGCTGCCATAAATTCTTTTGGATAATAAGTTTTTAAATAGGCAGTTTGAAAAGTAATCATCGCATAAGCAGCGGAATGTGATTTATTAAATCCATAACCAGCAAATTTAACAATTAATTCCCAAAGTTCTTCGGCTTTAACCCTGTCAAATCCTTGTTTTTGTGCTCCTTGTGCAAATTTGCTTTTATTATCTTCCATAATTTGGGCATCTTTTTTTCCCATTGCTCTTCGTATTAAGTCTGCCTCTCCTAAGCTAAAGCCACCAATTTTTTGCACAATTTGCATAACTTGTTCTTGATAGACAATGGTTCCATAAGTAGGTTTTAAAATGGGTTCTAGTTCTGCAAACATATAAGAAATAGGTTTTCTGCCGTGCTTTCTATCAATAAAATCATCTACCATTCCAGATTCCATAGGACCAGGACGCCCCAAAGCAATAATAGCTATAATATCTTCAAAAGTATTAGGCTTTAATCGTTTATTAATGCCTTGAAACATACTTGATTCTATTTGAAAAACACCCAAAGTGTTACCATCTTGTAAAGTCTCATAAACCTTTTGATCATCCATATTTGCTTCTAAAAAGTCAATTTCTTTTTCAAATCTATTTTTAATAAGTTTTAAAGAATTATCAATAAGTGTTAAAGTCTTTAAGCCTAAAAAGTCAAATTTTATTAGATCTACATCTTCTAAGTATTTCATAGAATATTGCGTTGCGATGATACCATCACGTGTAGAACAATATAAAGGGGCTTTATTCCAAAGTTCTTGCTCAGAATCTATGACAACAGCAGCAGCGTGAGTTCCGGGATTGCGTTTAGTGTTTTCTAAGATTAGGGCAAATTCCCATACCTTTTTTGCTAAAGGATTCTTTTGGATTAATTCATTAATTTTTGGTTCTTTTTCATAAGCTTTTTGTAGTGTAATATCTAATTCTTTAGGGATGAGTTTTGCCATAGAATCTGCTTCGCCATATGGCATACCCATCACCCTTGCTACATCTCTAATAACCGCTTTTGCTTTCATCATACCAAAAGTAATAACTTGGGCTACATTATGCCGCCCATATTTTTCTGTTACATAATCTAAAATCTCTCCGCGTCTGCTTTGGCAAAAATCCATATCAATATCAGGCATACTTACGCGTTCGGGATTTAAAAATCTCTCAAAAAGTAAATCATATTTTAAAGGATCAATATTAGTAATTTCTAAGCAAAAGGCAACTAAGCTCCCTGCAGCACTTCCTCTACCAGGTCCTACAGGGATTCCCCTCTCTTTAGCAGCTCGCACAAAATCCCAAACAATTAGCATATATCCCGGGAATTTCATAGCATTAATAACATTTATTTCGTGTTCTAAACGTTCTTTATATATTTGGTGTTTTTCTTTAGGGATTTTTTCTAATCTTTTCTTTAAACCCTCTTTGCATTTATGGGTAAAATACTCACTATCTCCGATACAATCTAACCCTTCTTGTTTAGAATATTCTTTAGTAAATTTAAAAGTAGGTGGAGTTGGATTCCCTAAATTTAATTCTAAATTACATTTGTTAGCAATTTCTTGCGTATTTGCAAGGGCTTCTGGAATATCTGCATAAAGAGCCGCCATTTGCTCGGGGCTTTTAATATAAAACTCTTGCACGGTATGCCGCATACGATTAGGATCATTAAAGTCTTTGCCAAAACCAATACAAAATGCAACCTCTTGAGCTGTAGAATCGCTTTGTTTAGTGTAATGTGTATCATTGGTAGCGATAATTTTAATCCCTGTTTCTTGAGAAATTTGAATAATTTGTGTATCAATGAGTTGTTGCTCTTCAATACCGTGCCTCATAAGTTCTAAATAAAAATCCTCCCCAAAAATATCTTGATACTCTAAAGCTACTTCTTTAGCTCTTTCATAGCCTTTTCTTCCTTTGTTATCCTCTTTTTTAAGATTTAAATGCCATTGCACTTCACCATTTAAACAAGCTGAAGAGCAAATTAAGCCTTTGCTATACTCCCTTAGCATTTTTTTGCTAATACGTGGCTTCATATGAAAGCCATACAAACAAGCTTGAGAGCTTAAATACATTAGATTCTTATAACCCTCTAAATCTTTTGCATAAAGGCATAAATGAAAACGTTGGTTGCTCTTATCGCCTATTTCCTCGGCATTGTGCAAATAAGCTTCCATTCCTAAAATAGGTTTAATACCCTCGCTTTTCATTGTTTTATAAAATTCAATAGCACCAAACATATTTCCGTGATCTGTAACTGCAACGCTATTCATTCCTAATTCTTTAATACATTTTGCTAATGTTTTGATTTTATTTAACCCATCTAATAAAGAATATTCTGTGTGTAAATGTAGATGTGTAAAACCCTCTAACGTTGTGTTAGAATTTTGTATTTCTGTTTTGCTCATTAATGCCCCCTCTAAACTTTTTAAGCTTTAAAAGCTCTTTTTAATCCTCAATATAATTTTTGAGTTTTCTCCCTACTTTTGGGTGTTTAAGTTTTTTTATCGCACTAGATTCTATTTGCCTTACCCTCTCTCTTGTTACATTTAATTCTTTCCCAATTTCTTCTAAGGTTCTATCTGATTCATCCTCTAAAAGTCCAAATCTCATACGAATAACAGCTTTTTCCCTTTCATTGAGCTGGTCTAAAACATCATCAATTTGAGACTTTAAATCCTCTTTTAAAATCTGCTCCATAGGTCCTGCTAAAGTCTTATCCTCAACAAAATCTCCGAATTTTCCATCCTCTCCATTGCCAATAGGGGATTCAAGACTAATGGGTTCTTTGGTGATTTTAATAACATTTTTAACCTTATCTACAGGAAGCCCAACTTCTTCTGCTATTTTTTCAATGTCTGGCTCTTTACCCTCCTCTTGCAAGAATTTCCGCATAATCTTATTGATACGATTAATGGTTTCAATCATATGAATAGGTATCCTAATAGTCCTTGCCTGATCGGCAATTGCTCTTGAAATCGCTTGCCTAATCCACCAAGTTGCATAAGTGGAAAATTTATAACCTTTTTTATATTCAAATTTATCGACAGCTTTCATAAGCCCGATATTCCCCTCTTGAATTAAATCTAAGAAAGGCAATCCACGATTAGTGTAACGTTTAGCGATACTTACCACAAGACGCAAATTAGACTTTGCCATTTTTGTCTTTGCTTTATCGGCTATATCTTTTCCACGTTTAATTTGTTCTAAAATCTGCTTGAGTTTTTCTGGCTCTAAATCAAAGCTCCCCTCACTGGCTGCTTTAGTTTGAAAGAGTTTTTTTATCTCCATATAAGTAGATACCATTGTAGTCTCTGGCACAGATGCGGTAATTTCTGCTTTACTCATTTGTGTAATATTCTCTAAGATTTTCCTATGGTTATTAAGCAATAAATCATTAAAAAGGGGTAAGCGGTATTCTAAACGTTTCAATTCCCTATCAAAGCCCTCATCGCTTTTTATAGTATTCTCCATAGCCTTCACAAGCTCATTAATCAATTTACTAGTAGGACCTAAATCTAATAATTTTTCTTTTAGGAATTGTTTTTTATGGGCTAAAATAAGTAGAAAAAGCATATCATTATCGCTTTTTTTCTCATTGCTTTGCTCCCAAGTTTTTAACCAATCTTTCTTAGCTTTCTCCAAAGCTTTAAAGCTCGCTAAAACATTTTCAATTCTTTTTTGATCTTTTTTACTAATAGGTTTTTTTGCCTCTCCAACTTCTTCACCCTCTTCTATCTCTTCTTCTTCCTCCTCTTCACTCTCTTCTGCTTCTTCATCATCAAAGCTTTTAAAAAGCTCTTTAACTCTTCTTTCCCGATTAATTAAGGCTTCTTTATAGTCTAAGATAAAATCAATCAAATAAGGCACAGAGCAAATCGCATCTAAAATAATATTCTCACCCAATTCTATGTTTTTACTAAGCTCTACTTCGTCCTCACGCGTTAAAAGCTGAATCTGCCCCATTTCTCTTAAATACATTCTTACTGGACTATCACTACGACTCCATTCTAATAGTTCTCGCTCTTTCATAAAATCAAATTCTTCTTCTAATTCCTCATCTAAAAGTCGTTTTTTTTCTTCTTTTATCTTCTTTGCTTCATCTTGATTAAGGAGTTTTGCAACTTCTGAAGCAGACATTAATTGCTTATTATATTTTTTAGCTAATTCCTGCACTCTTTTTGCTTGAGCAGCTGTTGGTAATTTACCTAAGACTTGTGCAACCTTTTCATAAGAAATGTATTTTGTTGTATTTTTAAATAACTCATCAAGCTGTTGATTAACATTTTTCGCAGACATAGCAAACTCCAAAAGCAGTATATATGATTTGTCAAAAGTCCTGGATTATACATAAAATTATTTAAAACTTTATTAAGAATACTTTATTCTATTTTTAACGAAATTGCCAACATTCTTTCATTTGTTTTAAATATTTTTTATCCAAACTTACAATTAATAGCTCTTCCCTATCGCCTAAACAATCTATAACCTCACCATTAGGATTAACTAGTAAAGAATCCCCATAAAAATTCCATAAAGTTTGTGTTATTTCATCTTGATGTTGTCCTATACGATTAGCCCTTAGAATATAACAATTATTTAAAAAAGCACGCATTTTAATAATACTTCTCCAACGCAAAGAAGAATCAAAAGTAGAAGCACTAGGGAGTAAAACACAATCGACTTGATGGGTTTTAAATTGTAACCAAAACTCATCAAAGTGTAACTCATAACCAAATAGGATAGAAAACTTTAGTCCGCCCATACTAAAAACGGGAGGAATTTTGATATTTTTAGGAATAGTATTAGCAAAAAATTTCGCTTCATTCCAATGTTCATAGGGCATCAATCTTTGTGCTCGATAAAAAAGAATTTTTCCCTTATTAATAATGGCTATAGATTTATAAATTTTATTCCCCACTACTTCAAATATCGGCGTTACTATGGTAAGAGCGTAAGAGTTAGAGATTTTTATCAACTGCTCATTGCTAGATTGTATAGAATGAATAAGTAAGCTTTTCTTTGTATTTTCAAATTTTTTAAAAAATGGGCTTAATAAATACTCCCCAAAAAGAATGATTTTTGCTTTTTGTTCTAATGCAACTTGCAAATAAGATTTTATTTCGTTTTCACCTTTAAAGGCTGATAGCTGAAGTGCAGCAATTTTCATTATACTTCCTTTTTATCAACTTGCTCATCAAATTGTGCTTTTAATTCTTGGCATCGTATTTTTGCATCTTCAAGCATTTTTTGTGCCTTTTTTAAGGTTTGCATTCCTTCTTTATAAAATTCCATACTCTGATGCAAGGTTATATTTTCATCACCTAGCTTTTCAATATATTGTTGAACAATCATCAAATGATCTTCAAAACTATCGCTTTTAATATTGTCATTTTTTTTGTTTTTATTCATTGTTTTGCTCTGTTGTTTCACTCTCTAAAAGTTTCTTTGCATCTATACAAAGATTCTTCCAAGGAGATTGAATATCTACTGCTTCACATTCTGTGTAAGCTTGTATTGCTTCTGGAATCTTATTTAATTTGTGATTTAAATAACCTTGTAAATAGTAGATTTGTATTTTTTCTTGTGGTTTTGAGATATGTGTTTGGGCTGATAAAAGCAATTGTAAAGATTCTTGAAACTTAGCTTCACGATTAAGAGTTTCAACTAAACTTAATTCAACCCAAGGAGAATATTCATAATGTTGGTATTTATTTTGTAGGTCGATAATCTTTTGAGCATAGATTTTAATAGCCGTATCATCTTTTTTTTCAAGTGCATTAAGTAAGGCAATACGATAGATTTCGATCATTTTTTCATTGTCTTTTAGTTTTTCTTCTAAAATTGGTAAAAGGTTAAAAGCTTCTTCTTTACGTTTTTCGTGATTTAAAGCCATAAATAACACCCACGCAATATCATTATATTCTTCTTTACTTAGGAGATTAAGGGCATCTCTGGACGCAAGAGCCGCTTTAGGATAATTTTGCAGTTGGTATTCCACCCACCCTAAATAATAAAGCCATTTTTCTTTATTCTCTGCTTTAGTAATTTTTTGTAATGCTTCTTGTGCAATTTTTTGAGCAGGAATATATTGTTGGTTTTGGTAAAGGCATTGCAATAAATCAAATTTTTCACTCTCTTCAAGAGGAATTTTTTCTGCATATAAATTACCATAATAAGCAGCACTTTTGCAGTTATCTTCAGAGAGGGAATCTTTGACTAAAGCAGCCACTGCACCTAATAATAAAGGATTGTTTTCTTCTAATTCATTACGCAAGGCAAAAATTTCTTCATAATGTTTTTCTTGAAATAAGGTTTCTATTTTTTTCTCTAAAGCCTTTTTAGCTTCTTCTTTGCCTTCATAGTTTTTAAGAACATAGTCATAATGTTTCAAACGTTTTTCTACATCATCTTCATCAAGTTTTAAGAGCAAAATATCATCTAATTCCTTAATTTCCTCTTCCTCTTTGTCGTCTGTTGGGTTTTGTAATAAAAGCTGATAATAATGATGAGCCTTAGGGAGATTCTCTGATTTATCATACCATATAGCGACATCTTTAAGTATATCTCTGTATTCTGGATAATCTTCATCAAGGGATAAAAATAGTAATTCTGCAATTTGTGCTGGAACTGTATAAATGCCTTTTTCTGTCCATTGTTTTAACATATTATAATAAGTTGGGACATCTTTTTCAAAGAAAGTTGGATTAGCCTCTAAAACACTCTGGAGATATTTTTGGGCTTCTTCTTTATCCGTTTCTCTGTAATATTCCCCTAAAGCGATGGAAGCTAAAGAAGCAATATCTAAATTTTGTGTTTCATTAAGCACGGATTGATAAAGATTTAATACTAATTTCCTCTCCCCCCTTAAATAGAGATTTTTTCCATAATCTAATCGCGCTAGGAGTTCAAATTGATCCCCTTTGTATTCATCAAATAATCGTCTATAATAATAACTAGCCTCTTCAAAGAAATCCATCTTTGCATAGGTCTTAGCTATAATATATAAAATCTCTGAAATGTGAATATCTGTGGGATAGGCATTTTGCCAAGTCTTAGCAAGCGTAATAATATCCTCATAGTTTTCCTCACTTGCTAAACCATCTAAAGCTATTATCTTTAAATACAAAATATCGCGTTTAAAAATGGTATTAGGAAATAAAGAAGACATTTCATCAATAGCTATTAGAGCTTCTTGATAAGACTTATTAGCTATTAGGGATTGAATTTTTAAAAAAGAATCTTTATCAGCACTCCCTGTATTATCACTTATAGGAGACATTCTAATATCTAAAACACCAATACTTGGATAGCCAATAATATCATTAAAAGTGATAGGAAAATTTAAACCCTCACTTGGTTTATCCTCTAAAAAGGGCAAGGTATCCTCATAACCAACAATCTGCCACCTTTTAGATTCTATATTGGTTTCTAAAGGGATAGGATAAGGGGTATTAATATTAAAGGCTGTGTTAAAAAGTTTTATTTTTTTCTTAGGGGTTATTCGCAGATAAAAACCTTTTTTTTGCAATTCTGGTTCGATTACAAAAAACAAAGTATTGCTACTTGAAACCCTTGATGCTAGTTTTTGATCAAACTTACATAAAATACTTTCTACTTCGGAATTTCTATTTAAAGTTTCTTGGCATAAAAAAGGTTTATCGTGAATAATATTTAAAACTGCGAAGTTCTTATTGTTTTCTTTACCGCCATTAATATATAGCTCTAGCCCAAATGCAAATTCTAAGCTACAAAAATACAAAAAAATAAGAATAAATTTTTGTTTCATATACTTCCAAGCTCTTTAAAATTCTGTGTATTATACTTTTTTTGCATTAAAACTCTCATCAAACTTTTCTTGTGCTGGTAAAAATTTAAAATAAGTAATTTCAGCCCTTGCTAAAATTCTCATAGGGGGACCCCAAAACCCTGTTCCGCGATTTACATAGATTTGTGTTTTTGCATTATGTTGATAGAGTCCTGCTAAGTAAGGTTGATCAAGAGTTACTAAAAATCTAAAAGGAAAAATTTGACCGCCGTGCGTATGTCCGCTTAAAACTAAATCTACCTGATTTTTTTCTTTTACTTCAAAGATAAATTTAGGCTGATGGGCTAAAAGGATAGTCGGTAAAGTTTCTTGCCTATTTTCTAAAGCTTCTTGTAAATTGGGCTCTAAAACGCCAATTCTCTTACCAAATAAATCATAAACTCCTGCAAGATTAATTAAAGGCTCTCCATTTTTTTCTAAAAGAATATTTTGATTTTCTAAAATTTTTATCCCCATTGACTTAATGGTTCCTAATAATTCACCAATATTATGAAAATATTCGTGATTACCAGCAATAAAATAAATACCAAGAGGGGCTTTTAGGTTTGATAACTCCTCAAGTGCTTCTGAAACTTGAGAGATTTTAGCATCAATAATATCGCCTGTAAGAAATATAACATCGGTTTCAAGCGCATTAGTTTGTTTAACAATCTCTCTTACCGCATTTTTTTCTATTAATCCCCCAATATGTAAATCACTAATTTGCACAGCACTAAAAGATGTGGGTAATTTTGATAATGGGAGTTCTATGACTTCTATCTTAGGTTTTAACCCCCCTTCAATCATACCCCAACCCAAATAACCACCTGCGAAGATTCCACTTCCTATATTAACAATATTCCTAAAAAACCCTCTCCGCTTCTTACTAAAATACGGGATTAAAGATAAGGGTTGATAAATAAGCATAACAACAAATAAAATAAAGGCTACACCAATAGATAAAGAGACTAAAAAATAAAGACTTAAGGGTATATTGAGATAATAACGTCCCCAAAAATAACACAAAATTCCCAAAAAGTTAAAGACTAAAAAATATTTTAAAAGCAAAAGTGGGAATCTTGTCTTTATCATTCTTTTAAATAACAAAAAATAAATGCCAAGATGCATTATCAAAAAAACTATTAAAGCTAAAAGGGGGAATAGATTTTTCATAAATTTTTATCCTTTATTTGTCTATAAACAGATTTAATCTCTCTTAAGGAGTTCTAAAATTTCAAATTTATACCATTCTCTAAGAAAATTTTCAAGATACTGCCTAATCTATAAGGGATACTTTGCCGCTCCAATAAGGCTATTTTACAATCTTGATAAGTTTTAAGGTATGCTTTAATCACAAATTGAGAATTATATTTAAGCGTGAAAGATAGTGATAAATTTAAACATTTATATCTAGTTTTTTCATTATGGGGGGCTTTAATTTTTTTGGATAATGGAATTTAATTGTGGAAACACGAAAGCTCGTCAGCTATTCTACGCTTCCACATTAAGAGATTGTTTTAGTTTTAAGTTTTGAGATTTTAGATTTTTTGCCTTTAAATTTTTGCTATCAAGTAGATATTGTAGATATTTAACTTTTTCCTCTATAGTATCCATTAGTTCAAAAATGCTTTTGTTATTTTCCCCTGCTACTTGGGAATTGATCTTAAGCTTAAACATCTTTTGTTTAAACTCCTTTATATTTGTGCCATTGACAGCTTCTAAAAATTCTCCAAAGTGATCAAAATCCAATAATGAATCTAATTCTTTATTTATATCCTCTACCGCACTTTTACTCATAGAGGGGTCAAGTCCCTGCATTTTCCCCCAAATAGTTACTTCTCCAGCAATTAAAGGAGTAGGCGTTGTGCCAGTATGCATATTGCTACTTAAAAACCCTACCAAAAGTCCTCCTTTAGTAATGCTTCCATCTTTATTAGTGTATTTTTGAAGCATAACATCAAAACTTCCATTATTGAAAACATTAATATCAAAAGGCTTTGGAATAACACTATCATCTTTAGTAAAAAAGCTAGGGGCAATGCTTTCATTACTAGAAACACCTTTAAAGCCATCATTAGCTAAGATGTTTTTAACTTCTTTATAAGAATATACTTCTTTAACCTTTCCATTTTGTTTATCTATCTTGTAATTTTGTGGAAAATGCTCCGCTAAATCCTCCCCGCTAAAACTCTCTTTTGAGGCAAGTTTAGGACTTTTTTCTAAAAGTTGAAAAACTATCTTATAGGCATTACCCAAAGTTTGGGCAATATCTATGCTTTTATATTCTCGAAAAACCTTTCTACTATCTGTCTCTTTTGCTACTAAGTTTTGCATTGTAGAGGAGTGAATCTTATAATCCTCTGGTATTCCTGCTGCTTTATTAAACTCTTTAGTAAAATACCCTTCTTTATCGACTTTATAGCCTAAGATTTCTTTAGAATCTAAGGAGGATTTTTTAGATTCTATGCTTTGGTTATTTTTTTCTATATTAGTATTGTCTGCATTATTAGTATTACTTGCATTAGTATTACTGATGCGGAGATTATTGCTAATGTTTAAAGAAAAACTACTTAAAGAAAAGCTAGAGTTTAAAGAACCTATCATAGTTATATTCTCCTTTTTCAAGATTAAATCTATCAATATGCTTTGATACTTTATACTTCCATTCCTTAGAGGTATCAAAGCAAAAGATATTCCTTAAATACTGAGATTTCTTCTATTTATTTTAATCTTTGAAAGATAAAAAGAGAGAAAAGCTATCTACCTAAACATTAATATCAAGCTTTTTCATCGCTTGTTGGATTCTTTGTTTTTCTTCTTGTTTCTTTTTTTGTATGCGCTTTAGATTCTTTTTCATTGCTTCATCTAGCTCTTCGAGCATTATTTGCATAGGGCTTTTGTAGTTTTTTTCAAACTCTTCATCCTCTTTTCGCCATTGATCTAATTTTCTTTGATAAGATTTCATAAGTTCTGAATGTTTTTTCTTAAAAGTCTCCAAATCAGTTCCAAACAACCAACTACCATCTTCCCCTGTTGCATAGAGAGGTCCTAGAGACTCAAGGTAGGAACTAAAAACCCACTCCACTTCTTGCCTACTTAAACTTTTATCATACCCTTCTCCTTTACCTCTTATTGTTGTTGTGCCTTCTATTGTGTAACTCAGTTTATTAACAACAGCTACTAAAAGCCCACCTTTAGTAATAGAGCCATCTTCATTAATGTATTTACTGCCATTAGGGTTGAAATTGAAGGATTCTTCTTGACCACCACTAGCATTATTAAAAATATCTGTAGCAGGGAGACCTTGTCTCATTGTCTCACCACTGCTAAAGAAGAGATTTGAAGCTTTTTTATCTTGCTTTTCTAAATCTTTCCAATTTGCCTGATTACTAGCAAAATTCATATAATCCTTAGTAGTTTGATAAATTTTAGTAACTTGCAAACTTCGTCTATCATATTCATAGCCTTGAGGGAATTTAGCTATTTCTTCAAGGCTAAAACTATCTTTATCTTTTAAAGTATCCTCCCCTACGACTTGGGAGAGAATCTTATAGGCATTACCTATGGTTTTGGCAATATCTATATCGGTAAAGTCCAAGGAAGGAGCTCTTACCCTCACTAAACTCTCTAAGCTTGAGGAGTGAATCTTATAATCCTCTGGTATTCCTGCTGCTTTATTAAACTCTTGTGTAAAATACCCTTCTTTATCGACTTTATAGCCTAAGATTTCTTTAAAAGCTAATGAGGATTTTTTAGATTCTATGCTTTGGTTATTTTTCTTTATATTAGTATTATCTACATTATCAGAATTACTTGCATTAGTATTATTGATGCGGAGATTATTGCTAATGTTTAAAGCATAATTATTAAAAGAAAAGCTAGAGTTTAAAGAACCTATCATAGCTATGTCTCCTTGTTTAATATATCTTAAGATAAATTATTATCGTATAAGAATCTTATATTAGGTAATTCTATTACTTCAAAGAAATTCAAGCAAAAGGTATTCCTTAGTAATTAAGATTTATTCTAATGCTTCTAGTCTTTAAGGAATGAGAAAGAAAGTTCTGTCATTGAATTAAAATAATCTTTGCCATTAAAGATAGGATTTAAAATAGCTCCAACATTGACATAAACATTAATTTAGAGAATCTCTAAAATAAATATTGTTATGCTATTTATTATACTTCCCTATCCATCTTTTGTGTTTTAAGAAAACTCTCTATGATGAAGTTATCTAACCTGTTGAAAGAAGAATCCACATTGGAGCTTTGATTAAATAGGAGAGAGAGCAAATTCGCTTTTTGTTGGTTTTGTAAGAATTGCAAAGTATTAAAGATATTTGTATCTTGATAGGTTTGATTTTGGCTTTTGCCTTCAATAGGCTTAAAAGGATTTTTTCCTTTTTGTTCCACTAGATTGTTGATTTGCTCTATCTCCACATTTTCCACTCCAATCCCCTTTAGCTGATTCTCATTCTTGGCTTGATATTCTTTTCTCAATTCCTCCCATTGTGCCCTAAACTCTTCTGGAGTTATTTCATTGATAGACTTTCTTAATAGCTCTCCAGCTTTACCCCTATCAAGGATATTCATCCCCAATAAATTATCATTCTCATCTAGGATGTTTGCATATTTGCTTCCAGCCCTCTGCATCTCTCCTGCTATCGTTAAATCACCGACTATATATTCATCATTTAATACCATAAAAGCTGTGAATTTACCACTTTGATTTAATTCACCCTTATTGTCAATGAATTGAGGAATCTTCAAAAGAGAATCATAAAGCGATTGATTATCACCCATTGGCTTTTGCTTAGCTTGGCTTATCAAGACTTCTATGCCTTGATTAGATAGTTTTGAAAATGCTTGGTAGCTGTTTTGAATACTTGCTTGCATATTAATATTGTTGTAATAACCCAATGCTTGGGACAAATCATATCTTACAACAATATCAGAAGGGATTTTTATGCTACTTGGGATTCCAAGTTTTGCATTCAAGTCATTGTGGAAAAATCCATCTTGATTGGGCGTATAACCAATAGCTTTAGCAACTGTTCCATTCCAATCAAATAAGGAGGTTGAAGAATTTGTCGCAGAATCTATTGGAGTAGGTTTTTCTTGATTTTTAGACAATAAATTATTCTTTTGATTAAAAGAGTGCTCTAACTCCCTTTGTGTAGTCAAATGATAATTATTATGAGATTGAATCTTCATCATTAATCCTTATTGAAATCTTGATTCTAAAACTTTTTTATATTGGTTGCGTATTTCATTAACAATCATATTATTGGGAGTAAACCCTATTGAATACGCAGTTCCTGTTGCTATATTATAAATAGCCGTTCCGTAAGAAAAATAGATATATCTACCATTCCTAGAATAACCCACATGCCTTCTTACAGTAAAGCCTATAAGATTATAAGGAGTGCCAGTGGCAGCTAACCAATCCTGTCCTCTGCGTTGGCTTGGATTAGAGCATGAAGATTGACCTTCTCCGCATAAACCTATAGAAAAATAATTGCCGTTTCTCTTTAAGGTTTTTAACTCATAATCACTAGGAACCATAATAGCATGAATTTCATTTCCTCCACCAGCAAATCCAACCCTATATCCCCCTTCACCTGTTTTTTCTCTTCAGTGTTTAGTTTAGTAACACCTACACTATTACTAGTAACTTTTCCTTTACTCACTAACGCTAAAACATCTTCTTGTGCTAATGCTAAGCTTAAAGGTAAAGAACCTAAAACTAAAATACTCAAAACCTTTTTAAACATAATTTCTCCTTTTTAAAATTTTGTGTTTTCACTCTAACATAATTTTTATTTTGAAGTCAATCTTTATTTTACTTTTATAATTATTTATTCTTTAAAATTCTAGTCAATATCTTTAAATTTAAAAGGATTGGAATGAAAAAACTTTTGCTTACTCTATTGTTTCTAACAAGCACTCTTTTAGCCAGTGATGAACTCAATATCGATAATCTTTTTAAAAAACAAATTGGTTTAAGGAGCATTACAAGCTTTTCTTTGCTTAGCACAGGAAATGCCAATACTTATTCTCTCTATCCTAATATTAGTATAGGGGGAGATACAACACTTTGGGATGATACCAAGCAACTAAGTCTTAATCAGGCTTTTATTTATACACTTATGCCTAAGTTTGATATTCTTGTATCAGGGAGTGGTAGTTATACAAGGAAAGAATATACAGATACTTCTAGTCAAAATCGCATAGGTTTTGATAATTTATGGCTTGGCTTTATCTATACAGGCAAAAGTATTGCAGACTTTATCCCACAGATTACCTTTCAAACCGCTATTCTCCAAAGAGAATCTTCAGCTACTGAAGATAAAAGCTTCTACCTTAAATCCCAAAGTCTCCAAGCAACCCTAAGGGGATATAGTGATCCTGTAGTCTATAGTATTTATAGTGGATTGGGATATAACGCAAAAAGGAAGTTTAAGATAGGTAAGATAGATTATGGGCATAGTCTCTATATAGGAGGAGATCTCTCTATTATCTTAAGCCCTAAAATCACTTTAGATTTAGGAGCAGAACAGAGATTCCAAACCAAACAAAAGATTAATGGGAATCAAACCTCTAATATCCGCTCTATCCCTACCTTTTCTGTTGGTTCTACTTATAGTCTTAACCAAGATACAGCCATTTCTGTTAATGCTAACTTTGGTGGAAGCTCTGCTGCTCCAGATGCAATATTTGGATTAACCTTATGGAAAAA
Organism: Helicobacter apodemus; assembly: GCF_003097575.1. Taxonomy (NCBI): domain Bacteria; kingdom Pseudomonadati; phylum Campylobacterota; class Epsilonproteobacteria; order Campylobacterales; family Helicobacteraceae; genus Helicobacter; species Helicobacter apodemus. The sequence goes on from NZ_CP021886.1 coordinate 383,106, forward strand.
GTTTTAAATGATACTTCAAGTCTTTAAACTTTATTTGGTTGTGTATCTATGCTTCCTTACAAGATAACAAGAAAGAAATAACTATGAAAAGACTCTTAAAATTTCTTATCTTCTTTTCTTGGCTACCCTTAGCTTTAAAAGCAGAATTTATCCTCAAATCCTATCAAGAGATAAGGAATGAGAAGGTAATAAGACAAACTTATGAGCAATCTTGTGGTGCTTCCTCACTAGCTACTTTAATAAACCTTATTGATAACCAAAAGCTTAGTGAATTAGATTTGTTAAAAGTAATGAGTGAAAAAGAACTTACTACCGATATGGTAAGCTTCTTAGATTTAGAAGAAGCGGTTAAAAAACTAGATTTTAAAAGTGATTCTTTTCGCATTAATGAGCAAGTCTTAGATAAACTTATTAATATTCCCTTACTTGTCAAAATTGAAGATGATCCAAGATTCCCACATTTTGTAATCATCATTAATTATCAAGGTGATTTTCTTAAAGTGCTTGACCCAAGCTTTGGAGAATATATTAGCTCTAAAAGAGAGTTTTATAGTATATGGGATAGAGAGAATAAAGGCGGATATGCTTTGGTAGTTGTCCCAAAGCAAGAGTTTAAAAGACTTGATTTTAATTTCCCTAATAAGCTTAATTTTGAAAAAAGGGTGTTTGGGAGGTTTTAGACTCATTAATCTACATAAGACTCACAAAACTAAGCTAAAAAGCTTTTAGAGCTAGAACATAAAAATCGTGCGATTTTTGTTATAATCTAGGGCAACTTTATATTCAAGAATTAGGATTATGCTTTTTAAAACTTTCTTACAAACCTTGCCTGTTTTAATGGCTTATTTGCCACTTGGCATTGCATTTGGTATTCTTTTTTCTACATTGCAAATTGCTTGGTATTTTGGAATCTTAATCGCCATTTTTGTTTTTACAGCTGCGGGACAATTTTTACTTATTTCACTCCTTAGTATAAATGCTGGATTATTAGAAATTGGTATTGCCTCTTTCTTGCTAAATATTCGCCATATGTTTTACTCCCTTGCAATTACTCCTCAAATTAAAAATTTTGGCTCAAGTAAATATTATATTCTCTTTGGATTAACAGATGAGACTTTTGCTCTTGTAAAAACTTACCAACAAGAACAAAATTTGCAAGAACAAAATCTCTCGCTTAAAGCATTGCAAAAATATTATATAACTATTACTTTTTTAAACCATATGTATTGGGTTGTAGGTTGTGCGTTAGGGGTATTTATAGGAAAACATTTAGAATTTATACCTAAAGGTATAGAATTTTCCCTTACAGCCCTTTTTAGCGTATTAACATTATCCCTTTTGCAGAACTCTCCTAATAAAATACCTTTCATTATCGCTTTAGGAATTGGAGTAGTAGGCTTATTTTTCTTTCCAAGTGAGCAATTTTTACTTTTTAGTTTGCTTTGTGGTATTTTTGTCTTACTTATTGGTAAAAAATGGATTTATCGTGGATAATCAAATATTTTATATTATTGGTGCTATTTTCTTTGCCTCTTTAGGGACAGCAATAACACGATTTTTACCTTTTTTTCTTTTAAAAGATAGAGTGGATAGCCCTCTTTTAAAATATTTGCAAGATACTATGCCACTCTTAATTATGACTCTTTTAGTGTTTTTTACCCTTAAAGATATTCCTTGGGAGCAAACCTATGGAATCTATGAAATTAGTGGAATTTTATGCGCAATTTTTTGTTTTTTATTGTTTAAAAATTCTGTTTTGAGTATATTTTCAGGAATTATTTTTTATCTTTTGGTAATAAGGATTTTTTAAATGGTTAAAATTTATGGGATTAAAAACTGCGGTAGTGTTAAAAAAGCAATAGATTTTTTTATGAATAAAAAAATAGATTATGAATTTATTGATTTTAAAAAAACACCACCTAGCTTAGAAAAAATACAAGAATGGGCAGAAAGAAGTTCTTTAGAAGCACTTTTAAATAAGAAAGGCACAACTTACAAGAAATTAGAATTAAAGAATAAAACTTTAACTCCACCATTAATTCAAGATTATCTTTTAAAAGAACCTATGCTTATTAAAAGACCCGTAGTTGAAGCAAAAAATAAAATATTCATAGGTTTTGATAGTGAAAAATATGAGGAGATACAATGCTAAAAATCATTCAATTTAGTAGTTTTATTTCCCTTATTTTTATTTTATTGGGTTGTGCTAACATCACTCCTGCTTCTGTTTCTACGCAAATAGACTCATCCCTCCCTAAGCAAGATTTGAGACTTTATGCAAAAGATACCCGAGTTTTTAAAGATAGCTTAAAGCTTAAAGAAGGCTATTTAAAGCATTTTTTCTCACCCTTTAATCAAGAGCCACAGCTTAATGCTTTAGAAGTTCAATGGGGATTAAGGGCTGCTTATAATAATTTAGGCTTTGGTGAAAACCTCCTCCCTTATACCATAGATTTTATAGATAATATCAAGCAAGAGATGAATCTAGAGAGTTTTCCTAACACCAAAAAACCTGCAATTATCACTCGCTCTACAAACTTAAGGGTTGTTCCAACACATAAACCACGATTTTTAGATCCTAAATTACCCGGAGAGGGATTCCCCTTTGATACTTGGCAAAATTCCTCTATCTATGCAGGAACACCTATTTTAATCACACATTATTCACAATCTAAAGAGTGGGCTTTTGTAGAGAGTGGGTTTGTAAGTGGTTGGGTGAGTGTTTTAGATATTGCTTTATTAAATCCTACCCAAATACAACTTTTAAAAAACACTCAAGATTTTCTTGTAGTTAAAAAAGACTATACTCCTATAAAAAGTTCTACTAATCATTTCTTAGAATCTGCTAGAATTGGTATGCTCTTACCCCTTATTGGAAGCACTAAAAAAACTTATGAAAGCCTTTTTTTTATCCGCACCCCTAGTGGTTATGCAAAAGTGATTAAAACCCACCTACCTGTAGAAAACTTTGTAAAATTCCCTATGCCCTTTTCTTCAGTAAATTATGCGAATCTTACTCAAGGTATTGTTGGTGAAAGGTATGGTTGGGGAGGAATGTTTGGTAATAGGGATTGTTCTATGTTTTTACGCGATACTTTAGGAAATTTTGGTTTTTTCTTATTAAGAAATTCCCAAGCACAAATTAAACAAAAAGATTTTAAGGATCGCTCGTTATATGTTGATTTATCACAAAAAACACCCCAAGAGAAAATAGCTTTTTTAAAAGAAAATGCTATTCCCTTTGCGACTTTACTTGGTATGAGGGGGCATATTATGCTTTATCTTGGAGTTTTTAATGATGAAGTTTTAGCCATTCACGATATTTGGGGATTAAGAACATTACAAGACGGAAAAGAAGGGAGAGAAATATTAGGGAGAATCATCATCACTCCTCTTGATATTGGTAAAGATATAAAAACTATTTCACAAGATTCTTTACTCATAAAACGGATTAGTGGAATGCGGAATCTTTTTGAAACAAATGAATTAAAAAATGCAAAATAGTAACTCTAAAGAAATAATTGAATGCAAAAATGTTAAATTTTCTTTTACCAAAGAACGAATTTTGTATAATGTGGATTGGGTAATTAAAGAAGGCGATTTTTGGGCTATCATTGGACCAAATGGTGGTGGAAAAAGCACTTTAGCGCGTCTTTTAGTGGGATTATTAAGTCCAACAGAAGGCAGTATTATTAAAGATTCTAACCTAAAAATTGGTTATGTCCCACAAAATACTTTCTTCAATCGCCACTTCCCAATCACTGCTTTAGAGGTTGTGATGATGGGATTTTTAAAATCTAATCTTTTTGGAGGATTTTTGCCTAAAAATGCTAAAGAAACAGCCTTAAACCTTTTAGAGCAGTTTCATTTACAATCTTATGCAAATAAAAAAATTGGTGAGCTCTCTGGTGGTCAGAGGCAAAGGATACTTATCGCAAGAGCATTATGTGGGAATCCTAATCTTTTAATTTTAGATGAACCAACAGCAAGTATTGATTCAAAAAATCAAAAAGAGATTTATGATTTATTGCAAAAAATCAATCAAGAAAAGACTATAATTATAATTAGTCACGATGTTTCTGTTTTATTAGGTTATGCTAGAGAAGTTTTATATGTTAATCAAAGCATAAAATCTCATAATATTAGTCATTTAAAGCAAATTCATCAAACTGAGCATTTTTGTGAAGTAGAAATGTTAATGGAATTTCAACATTCAAACAATTTAGGAGGTAATCAATGAATAATTCATATGATGTAGCAATCATAGGAGCTGGAATTTCTGGGAGTGCATTATTTTATGCTTTAACACATTATACAAATATTCAAAGAGTGGTTTTATTAGAAAAGTATTCAGAACCCGCAACACTTAGCTCAAGTGGAAATAATAATTCTCAAACTATCCACGCAGGAGATATCGAAACAAATTACCCTTTTGAGAAAGCTAAAAAAGTAGCACGAGATGCAGAACTTTTAGTTTCTTATGCACTTTTTCATAATTTACAAAATAAAAGCATTTTTGAATACCAAAAAATGGCAATTGGTGTAGGAGATGAAGAAGTAGAGTTTATGAAAAAACGTCATCAAGAATTTCAAGAGATTTTTCCAAATTTAGAGTTTTTCACTAAAGATACCCTAAGAGAAATAGAGCCTAATGTTGTTAAGATGCTTGATGGAAGTGATAGAGTAGAAGATATTGTAGGTTCTGGATCAAGAAAAGCTTTTTGTGCGATGAATTTCCACGCTGTATCAAATCATATGATAGAACAAAGTCTTTTTGGGGAACATAAACTAATTTGTAATTTTAAAGTTACAGATATTATCGAACAAGGGGATGGGGCTTATACCCTTAAAGCTCCCGGACAACCCCCTATCACCGCTTCTTTTGTTTTAGTTGATGCGGGTGCACATTCATTAGTCTTAGCTCAAAATATGGGATATGGATTAGATTTAGGCTGTTTGCCTATCTCTGGTAGCTTTTATTTTATACCCGGTAATAAACTACAAGGAAAAGTCTATACTGTTCAAAACCCTAAACTTCCTTTTGCAGCAATACACGGAGATCCAGATATTATTGCTACAGGAAAAACAAGATTGGGTCCTACTGCACTTTCTTTACCTAAACTTGAACGTTTTAAAAGTGGCACTTTCTTAGAATTTCTTAAAGTTTCTGGGTTTGGGGAACTCTCTACTGCAAAAATTATGTGGGATTTAATTTCTGATAGGGAAATTAGAAATTACATTTTACGAAACTTTATTTATGAAATTCCAAGTATTGGACGAAAATATTTTTGGGAAGAAGCAAAAAAGATTATCCCCTCTATTCAACTTCATGAGTTATCTTATGCAAGTGGTTTTGGTGGTATTAGACCCCAAGTTCTTGATAAAACACAAAAAAAGCTAATCTTTGGTGAGAAAAAAATTAAAAGCAATAAAGGTATTACTTTTAATATGACTCCAAGCCCGGGTGCTACAAGCTGTATTAAAAATGCTCTTGTAGATATGTTAGAGATTGTAGAATACCTTGGTAAAGAAATTAAAATGGATAAAATCAAAGAAGAATTAAAAGAAGAGAGTTTGGAGTGGGTGCTTGAGTGATATTTTGCAATATACTTTTATGCAAAATGCCCTTATTGGAGCATTTTGGGCGAGCATTATTTGCGGTATTATTGGCACTTTGGTTGTTACTAATAAAATGGTATTTCTTGCAGGAGGTATTGCTCATAGCCTCTATGGCGGAGTTGGGATTGCGATTTTTTTAGGATTCCCAATTATTATTGGAACAGCCTTTTTTAGTGTTGCTTGTGCTATTTTTCTTGGAATTATGTTGCTTTATGCTAAAGAGAGATTTGACGCGTTAATTGGCTCACTTTGGGCTTTTGGAATGGCGGTAGGAATTATCTTAGTAGAATTATCACCTGGATATAATAAGGATTTTATGGGATACCTTTTTGGGAGCATCTTAAGTATCACAGATAATGATATTTACTCTATGATAATTTTTAGCGGTTTTTTATTTTGCTTTGTTTGGCTAAATTATAGAGTTATTCTTGGTATTTCTTATGATAGCGAATTTACCCAATTACAAGGAATTAATACAAAAGTTTTTAATATCCTCTTAATGATTATCATTGCTTTGGGTATTGTTATTTCTATGCACTCTGTTGGACTTATTCTTATTATCGCACTTTTAAGTATCCCTGCTTATTGTAGTGAAGTTTTTACTAATTCCTTAGCTAAGATGATGATTGCCTCTAGTTGTATTTCTTTTATCGCAATGATTGGTGGCATTTTAATCGCTTATTTTTATGATTTTGCTGCTGGTGCTAGTATCGTTGTTGTGCTTTGTGTTTTGTCTTTTATTTTAATATTGGGAAATTATTTTTGTCACAAACAATTTTCAAAACCTTAAAGGTAATAAAAATGGAGAATTTACAAAAAGAAATCAATCAATACAAAAAAATCGCTTCTAGGGCTGTAAAAATCGCTCTTATATCTTGTGCTATTACCATTATTTTTGCTTTTCTTAGTCTTTGGATTCTTCTTAACCAAATCACAGCAACAGCGAATCTTACAAAAAATATTAGAAATTTAGAGCAAAAAATATTAGAAATCTCTAATTTTAAAATGGAATAAAAAATGCTTTTATCCTTTTAAAAATTAAAGGAGTTTCAATGCTTTCATCAATCAATCCTTATGGATTAGGAAATATACAAACTAGCCATACTATACCTACTACCGCAAAACAAAATGAAATAACACAAAAACCCCAATCAAAAGAGATTCAAGAATTGCCTACAATCTCTAATGAGGCACTAGAAATTCGTAAATTTAGTGATGGTATTAAAGGTGCTAATGAAATTATTGGTGCTATGCAAATTGCGGATATAACTTTAAATGCCCTAAGCTCTCAAGTTAAAACTCTTGGAGGGGTTAATTCTCAAAATATAGACGCCTTAGATAAAACAGCAAAGAATGCACAATTTAAAGGAGACGCACTTTTTGGTAAAGAACTTACATTAAACCTTGCAGGGGAAAATGTTTCTCTTTCTCTACCTCTACCTAGTCAGTTACTTAAAGAAAATTCCTCTCTTATGCAGGCATTAGCTAATAAACACGATGAAATCTCACAAAAATTAGGGCAAGTTAGCGATCTCGTAGAAAAAGCAAGTTTGCCACTTAATCAGGCAACAACAAATTTTGATTTTGAAAATTTTGATGCTAATACCTTTAAGGGCTTATTTTCTTGAGCCTTAAAGTTATTATTGCAAACCTCTCATAGATTCTTAGAAAAATCTATAACTTCTTCTTTAGAAAAACGAATTTTTTGAGGTATTTCATCTGTTTTCCTATGCCCCACTACTAACATTATAGAAGTTTTTTCTTTGGAAGTATCAAGCTTTAGATAAATATCTAAAGCCTCATTATTAAAGCCCCCAATAATGCAAGAGCCAAGATTTAGTGCAGTTGCTCCATTAGCTAAATTCCCTAAGGCTAAAAAAGTTTGCTCTCTTGCATAATGAAGTTTTTGCGCAGGATTCATAGATTCAATAAAAGGTTTATAAAGTTCAATACGTTTTTGGAGTTCTTCTTTTGACATATTTCTTGATTGTAGTTTTTTTACAAAATATTCCCCAAAATCTAATCGTGCTACAACAATAATGATAGCTCCACACTTTGCAACATGCTTTTGAGAATTAGCAATTTCTGCAATTTCTTGTTTAGTTTTGTTATCTTCTATAACAATAAATCTCCAAGGTTCAAGCCCTAAAGAACTAGGAGATAATCTCCCCGCTTCTAAAATATAATCTAATTCCTCTTTGCTTAAAAGCTTCTCTTGAAACTCTCTGCACGAAAAACGTTCTTCTAATATTTTTTTAAAAATTTCTTTTTGCATATTCTCTCCTTATAAAATAAATATTTTCTAGTTTTTTTGCTTCTAAAAGTTGAAGCTTTCATCGACAATTAAATCCCCTTTTTTCAAATTTTCTAAATATTGTTGAAGCTTACGCAATAAAAAGGATTTCTCTCTTAAAGAAAGTGTCGAATCTTTAATAAGTATTTTTCTCCTCTCATCATAATGCTTATACAAAATCATAATCATCTGCCGCTTTAGCATCTCTTTGTTTTGTGCCTTAATACGTTCATCAAGTAAAATTCCAATTAATTGTGAATCTTCTAAATCTTTTTTTAAGAGTTTCTCATAAGCTTCCCTTTGAGAAAAAAACATGGAAGATTCTAAATAATTCATAACATATTCCAAAAGATCCATATCCTCTAAAACACTTTTAATAATAATCTTTTCGACAAGAGTATAATAATCTTCATTGCTTTGAAGGATTTCAGAAGTTGGTTTTATGTTATTTTTATGGACTTTTGTTGGGATTAGATGTAGGGGTAAGTGAAGTTTTTGTCCTAACCATATCCTGTATTCCTCTTGTAAAACTAAAGATAATTGGTGTAAAAACTCCAAAGATTCTTTTAAGCAAGAATCTTTTTGCATAGGATTTTTTAAATCATATTTTGCAATAATCTCCCCAAAAACAAAATCCACTAAAGAAATAGGAGCATAAAATAAATCTTTTAACTGCTTTATTTCGCCATTATTTACCATATCAGCTGGATCTAAGCCTTTATCAAAAATTACTACACCACCTTCTTTGTGAGCTAAACTTAAAAGCATAGCGGCTTTAAAAGCCGCTATGATACCTGCACTATCACCATCATAAGCAATAATAACCTTTGGGTTGCCCTTAGCTATTAAGGGTAAATGTTCTTTGGTTAAAGCTGTTCCTAAAGTAGCCACTGCATTATTAAACCCTGCTTGGTGTAGCATAATCACATCTAAATATCCCTCTGTAATGATAATCTCCCCTTTTTTATAAATATTTTCTTTAGCTTGGGGATAACCATAGAGAAGTTGTGATTTATTAAAAAGTTTGGTTTGGGGGAGTTAATATATTTTGCTTGGTGATTCCCTAATGTCCTCCCTCCAAAACCTACGATTTTATTTTGGGGAGAACGAATGGGAAAAATTATTCGTTGGGCTAATCGTGCGTAATAATGCTTAACTCCATTTTCATCATCTACTCCTAATATCCCTAAATTCAAAGCCTCCGGTAAAGAAATAGAATGCTTTTGTAAATATCCCATAATCTCATAATTATTAGGTGCATAACCTATTTCAAAAAGATTTCTAATAGACTCTGTAATGCCTCGTTTTTGAATATAACTCTTAGCTTCTGCATTGAGTTGTAGCTGGTAATATTCATTCATAAAATCTAAAATTTTATTATCTTCTTTGGGTTGATAAGTTTGGGCATAAGTTAAAGAAATATTATAAATTTGTGCTAGTTTTTCAAGAGATTCTTTATAAGAGATCTTTTCATATTCCATAACAAATTGGATACTATCTCCACCCACACCACAACCAAAACAATGGTAATAGCCCTTATTGGCGTTAATAACAAAGCTTGGTGTTTTTTCTTGGTGAAAAGGACAACAAGCTTTATAGGTTGCTCCTACTTTCTTCACTTCTATATAATGAGAAATAACCTCTACAATATCTAACTGATTTTTAAGATTTTCTATACTCTCTTGTGTAATCAATGCTAATGAGCCTTAGATTTTTAGATAAGCTTATTATAGAATATTTGTTATAATTAAAAGATAATAATTAGTTGTTTTAAGGTTTATATTTGGAATTTTTAGAAAGTATTGAATACAGAGATCCACTTTTTGGAATCATAATCCTCATCTTTTGTATAGGATTAATTAGCCTTTTTGCTTATTATTGGAATTATATTATTAGTAAAAGGCAACACCAAAATCTATTAAAATTTATGAAAAACTTTGATTATATTGGCTTTGATAAAGAAATCAAAGAATTTTTAGCCTTAAACCCAAACCCTACTTCCTCACTCATTTTTATGGCAAAAACCTATCAAAAATGTGCAGATTATGAAAAAGCTATTCGCCTTTATAACACACTTTTAAGCTCTATTAAAAACCCCGTTGATAAAATCCCAATTTTAGAAGATTTAGGCGATGTTTATTATAAAGCTGGTTTTCCTTTGCGTTCTAAAGAAATTTATTTAGAGATTCTTTACCATTATCCACGATCCCCTAAAATCTTAAAATCTCTTATTAAAATCTATGAAGAGCTTGCATTATATCAAGATGCTCTTAATGCACTAGATTGTCTAGAGGAAATAGAGGGCAAAACAAAAATGCATCATCTTTATTTACAAACAAAAATTATTATCTCTAACCAAAATTCCACAGAAATAAAACCTGAAAAACTTGAAAAGCTCATTGAAGAGGAGCCTAAGTTATTACGTTTGGTTTTGAGTTTTTTTAAAGACTTCTATCCCTCTTATTTTTGGAGATTTATTCAAAATAAGTCCAAAGAGGAGATTTTTCAAATTTTAGATATTTTATGGAATCTTGAAAATAATGAACTTCCTAATGTAGCATTCCAAAACCCTATTCTAAACGATATTTTTCAAGCAAAAGGGTATTATCCTTTACAAAAAGGAACTAAAGTTTCCTTTGAATTAGAATCTTTATGCCTTTTACGCAAATACAGAAGTTATCAAGGGGATTTACAATTTAATTATTCTTGTAATTCTTGTAAAGCAATTAGCCCACTCTCTTTTGAAATTTGCCCGCATTGTGGAGAATTACTAAGCGCAAAAATTTTAGTTTTTATAAAAGAAAAATATGATGAAGAAAGTTACTCTTTTTTGTGATGGTTCATCTTTAGGGAACCCCGGAGCTGGTGGATGGTGTGCTATTTTATATTATAAACACCACCAAAAGATTCTAAGTGGTGGTGCAAGTAATGTAACTAATAACCAAATGGAACTTTCTGCACTTATTTTTGGGCTTGAATCCCTTAAAGAATCTTGTGAAGTCTTAGTTATTAGCGATTCAAAATATGTTTTAGATGGAATCTCTAAATGGTTACCTAATTGGATTAAAAAAGATTTTAAAAATGTCAAAAATCCAGAGCTTTGGAAGCATTTTTTAGAGGTTTCAAAATATCATAACCTACAAATACAATGGGTAAAAGGGCATAGCGGGCATAGCGAAAATGAGCTTTGTGATAAAATCGCTAAAGAAGAAGCCCTAAAAATTAAACAAAAGGGATGAGAAAATGCATTTAAAAAATTTTCAGCAAAGTTTAGGATATTCCTTTAAAAATACACAATTGTTAAAAGAAGCACTAACGCATAAAAGCACAAAAAAAGAAACGCATAATGAACGTTTGGAATTTTTAGGAGATGCAGTTTTAGATTTAATTATTGGGGAATTTTTATATAAAAAATTTCCGCATTCTCCAGAGGGAGAACTCTCTAAAATGCGTGCTTCTATCGTGAATGAAAAAGCTTTTGCTACTTTAGCAAAATATTTAAAAATTGGGGAATACCTTTATATCTCTAGTGCAGAAGAACAAAATAATGGGAGAGAAAAAGATTCTATTCTCTCTAATGCTTTTGAAGCAATTATGGGGGCAATTTATTTAGAAAACGGCTTAGAATCTGTGCAAAAATTAGTGCTTAATTTACTTGATAAAGTTTATACTATTTCCGATTTTAAGAATCTTTTTTATGACCATAAAACTAATCTACAAGAACTTACACAAGCTATTTTTGGGGTAATACCTGAATACATTGTTTTAGATTCTAAAGGACCTGATCATAATAAAGAATTTTTAGTAGGAGTTTTTATACAAGAGAAAGAATACGCAAAGGCTAGTGGAAAGAGCAAAAAAGAAGCACAACAAAATTGTGCGAAAATTGCTTTAGAAGTCTTAAAGGGACAACAATGAATACTTTCGGAGAATATTTAAGATTAACAACTTTTGGAGAAAGTCACGGAAAAGGAATTGGAGGGGTTTTAGATGGGCTTCCAGCGGGATTAAATATTGATGAATCTTTTATTGCGACTGAAATGGTTAGGAGACAAGGGGGAAGAAACTATTACTCCACCCAAAGAAAAGAGCCTGATAAAGTGGAGATTTTAAGTGGGGTCTTTGAGGGTAAAAGCACAGGAACGCCTTTAGGGTTTTTTATCCACAACACCTCTAGCAAAAGCAGTGATTATACTGCTTTAAAAGATATATTTCGTCCAGGACACGCAGATTTTACTTATTTTTACAAATATGGCATAAGGGATTATAGGGGAGGAGGACGCAGTAGTGCTAGAGAAAGTAGTGCTAGAGTAGCAGCAGGGGCTATCGCAAAACTCCTCTTAAAAGAATTCCAAATTACTCTAAGAAGTGGAATTCTTAGCATAGGAAATGTTACAGGAGAGGATATAGACTTTAATTTTGCTATCCAAAGTGAAATCTATGCTTTAGATAAAAAAGTAGAAGAACAACAAAAAGAAGCTATTACACAAGCTAGAAAAGCACATAATAGTATCGGTGGAGTAGCGATTGTGAGTGCTTTAAATGTTCCTATTGGGTTAGGCGAACCTCTTTATTATAAATTAGATTCTGCTATTGGGAGTTTAATGCTGGGGTTAAATGGAGTAAAAGCGGTTGAAATTGGGAGCGGTGTAGAATGCTCTAAAATGCGGGGCTCTCAACATAATGATGTGATTTATAAGGGGGGATTTGAAACTAATCATAGCGGAGGAATCTTGGGGGGAATTAGTAATGGTGATGAAATTTTGATTAAAATACATTTTAAACCAACCCCTAGTATTTTTATCCCACAAAACTCCCTTAACACTGCTAAAGAGGAGTGTTCTTGTATTATTAAAGGGAGGCACGACCCTTGCATTGCCATTCGTGGAAGTGTTGTGTGCGAATCAATGCTTGCTCTTATATTAGCAGATATGCTGCTCCTTAATAGTGCTTCAAAGCTAGAAAATCTCAAAAAAATCTATGCAAAAAACTCCTAAAAAAGCCCTTCTTTTTGCGGATAAAAAGTTAGGTATTGGTTTAGGTCATATGAGCCGCACTAAAGCATTAGCAAATTTATTAGAACAAAATCATTATCAAGCTAAAATCCTTGATTGCATATTCTTAGAATCGTTTAAGGAATCTTGTGATTTAATGAGTATTGATTCTTATACCTTACCTATAGATTCCTATTATCAAGCCACTTCTTTAGCAAGAGTTTGTATATTTTTTGATGATACATTAAGGCTACCCTACCCTAAGGGCATACTATTAAATGCCTCTTTAGGGGCAGACTTACAATCTTATAAAAACAAATACCCTAATCATACCTTATGGATAGGCAAGGGATATACACTTTTGCAAAAACCCTTTTTACAGCTCCTTAATACTCCTCATAAACTACATAAAACTATAAAAAATATTATGGTTACTTTAGGGGGTGCAGATATTTTGGGTTTAACCAAATGGCTTTGTGAAGAACTTTATACTTTCAATTCAAATTTTCAAATCCATTATATTCATAAAGATAAACATCTCTTTAAAAAAGCAAAAGGTTATAGCAATCTTAATGCTACACAAATGGCAAATTTATTCTCACAAATGGATCTTTGCATTTGTGCTTGTGGGCAAACGCTTAGTGAAAGCATTGCTTGTAAAGTCCCAACTTTAGGATTAGAAGTCGCTATCAATCAAAGAGCAAATTTAATAGGCTATGCAAATTGTATAGAAAGTATTAAGGAAGTTTGGACACTTGATAAAGAAGCATTAAAAACACAACTTTTACAAAGTATTATTAGACTTAAAGATCTCTCTTATAGAGAACTTTTAGTAAAAAGAGGGTTTCTCCTCTTTTGTGAAAATACTCAATGGAAAGAGGGTTTTAAAGCCCTAAAAGCCCTCTTAGAATAAAAGCCTAGAATAAGCAAAGGAATGAGAGCTTTTAAAAATACTCTTTTGCTGATTAACCTCTAAGGAATGAAAAATTAATGCATTGAGTTTAGAATAGTAGTCATCATCAAATTTTTTTGCTAATTGCTCTACGATATTCTCTCCTTTTTGGGTATTAGATTCAAAACTAAGAAAACTCTCTTCTAATTGATTCCACATTTTTGAAATTTCTTGAGTAACACCATTAGTGGCATTACTAAGTGCCTCTAAGGAAAAAGAATTGTTTTGTGAAAAACTTAAACTACTTTGTTGATTGCTTTGCACACTAGAAAGCGTGAAATGAAGGCTAATATTTTGAATATAAGCTTTGTTGGCAGAAGCTTGTAAGCCTTGAAAATTGAATTTATCATAAGAAGTTTGTAATTTTTTAGAATCTTCTTCATTATCTTTAGCGATTAAATCAATATGGTGAATTTGCCCTGCTCTACCATCATTAAATAAAAAATCTGCAGTTTTTTGTTTAATACCTAATAAGTCTCCCCCTTCTCCTCTCATCATCTCTTGAGCTTCTTTTGGGTTAAGATAAATCACACCAATACCTTTTTCTCCAAGACCAACTAGCTCTCCCTCACCCTTTGGGTTGGGAATCCAAATTCTTAGCTTGTCATAAATGGGATCGTTTTTATCAATTCTTCCATCTCTATTGGTATCATATTTTGCTAAATCTTTAAAACCATCTCCACTTTGAGTTCCAAAAAGCTCACTGCCATTATTAATAATTCCATCATTATTTTTATCTAAAGCTAAAAATCCTGAACCCTTCTTTAAAGTAGAGATTTGATCTTTTTTACCATCACTATCTAAATCAAAACTCATCGTAATATCACTAAGCTCTGTTCCATTTCCCTCATAATCAATAACCAAAGGATCAATAGGTTCATTGTATTTAGTGGGTTGTTGAATCCTATCATTTGTAGAATTAATTTGAAGATTTTGCATAAAACTTTGTGAGAAATGAATATTTATATTTAAATCTCTTTTTACCCCGTCTTTCCCTATAATGCTTCCTTGTATAGAAAGATCTAAAGATTGATAAAACCCCTGCTTAATACTTAATCCACTCCCTAAATTAAAGCTAGGACGACTAAAATTTTTATTCAATAAAGACTCTAAATCATCAAAAGAAGACTTAGAAGGATTAGCGTTCTTATTAGAAAATAATTTCTCCCAAATCTTTACCATTTCATTTTTTATTTCAGAGACTTTCCCTAATGCTTGATTAATAACTGCTTTTTGAAAATCCTCTAATTTTTGATTTGACAAATCTATTGAGGAGGAAATATTAGTTGCTTTTTGCCCTCCCTCTTTTTGATTAGTAATTTGTGGAACACTATTTGCTTCTTTTTTTGTAATCTCTTCTCCTAAAGCACTCTGGTTGGTCGTAATAAATGAGGCTTGTAGAGAAGAGAAGCGAATATTTGCTTCCATTGCTTCTCCTTGTTTTAAATAAATTAACATTGACTATATCGACATTTTATTAAAAAACTAAATCTTTTTACTAAGACCTTAAATCAATAATAAAAAATTATGAATTATTTTTAGATTTTAAAAGCACTCCACTTTCTAAATGTTGCGTATGGGGGAATTGATCAAAAAAGGCTAAAGCAGTAATTTGGTGTGTTTGCCTTAGAATCTCTAAATCTTTTAGGAGTGTAGCGGGATTGCAAGAGATATAAAATATCTGATTGAATTGCTGCAAAAATCGACAAACCCTCTCCCCTGCTCCACAGCGAGGTGGGTCTATTAAAATAGTGCTGAAAGTATATTCTTGCAAATTAATGGAATCTAATCGCCTAAATTTTCTTTGAAAGGTCAATGCTTCTATACACTCCTCTCCACTTAAACGCACAAATTCTATATTAGAAATTTTATTTTTAGAAGCTGCAAATTTTGCTGCTTGAATCGAAGTTTTAGAAATTTCAGTAGCCAGTATTTTTCTAAATTTTTGCGATAAAGGGAGGGTAAAATTCCCACAACCACAATACATTTCTAATAAATCTAAAGAATCTTTTTCTGCCTTAGACAAAATCCATTCAATCATTTTTACATTAATACTAGGATTTGGTTGTGTAAAACTCCCTTCATCATAACGATAAAAATAATATTTATCGGCAACCTCTAATTTCTCTATAACATAATCCCTATCTACAACTAGTTTAACTCCTCTGGAGCGACCAATTAATGCTATTTTCATCAAAAGCTTTTCTTCTAATATTTTCTTTAATTTTGTCGCTAAAATTAACCAAGATTGCTCAAGTCTCCTATGGTAAATAAAAGTTATTAATAGTTCATTTTGTTGTGTGGATAATATCTCTAAAGCAAAAAGCTTATTAATAAACTCCCTAAAATCTCTTTGGTGAAGAATGGGGTGCAAGACTTGTAAAAATTGTTGGATATTCAAAACCAAATTTGGGCAATTTTGTATGCAAACAAACTGCTTACCCTTACGCATAGTATAAAAAAACCCATTATCTTTATGGTAGATTCCTAATTCACAACGTGCTCTAAAACTACTCTCTGAAGATAAAAAAACTTCATAGGGATCAAAAGCAAGAGATTTTGCGACTAAAGCTATTTTATCCTCTAAAGGATATTCTATACAACCCCCACAAATTCCCAAATAATCACAAGTCATAAAATATTAATGAAAACTTTGCACGAGGTTTATTGTTAAGAGATTAAACCCATCTACTAAAATAAAAATTAAAATTTTAAAAGGTAGAGAAATCATTGTTGGTGGTAACATCATCATACCCATAGCCATTAAAATAGAGCTAATTACCATATCAATTACCAAAAAGGGTAAATATAATAAAAATCCAATTTGAAAAGCGGTTTTCATTTCACTAATAATAAAAGCAGGTAGAACTATACTTAAAGGGACATCATCGACACTTTGGGGATTCTCCATTCCCCTAATACGATAAAAAATGGCTAAATCTTTAGGTCTAGTATTTCTAATCATAAAATCTTTAAAGGGGGCTGCTGCAAGCACAAAGGCTTCATCATAAGGTATTTCTTTGGCAACATAAGGCTTAATGCCTTTTTCATAAGCCTCTTTTGCGATAGGTTCCATAATAAAAATTGTTAAAATCAATGCAAAAGAAACTAAAAGTTGTGTAGGGGGAGATTGTTGCGTTCCCATAGCGGTGCGTAAGAAAGAAAATACAATAAGAATCCTAGCAAAACTTGTAGCCATTAAAATAAATGAAGGTGCTAAAGCTAGTAAGGTGAGAATAACGACAATATTTAGGGTCGTTACTAAATCTCCTGGCTCTGTTGGCACTCCTAGTGTTAAATTTACCATTGGAATTGTAGGAGTTTCTGGAAGTTCAGGTGGTGCAGCTAACAGAAAAGATGGGAAAATTTCAATTAATAACCATAAAGAAAAAAATAGCTTCATAAAGTCTCATTTGGGTTGTTGGTTGGGATATTGCTTTCCCGTTGTTGTATAGTTTTTTCTAAAATATTTTGATTTTTATGCAAAGATCTATTATCAGGATAAAATCTAAACTCTACACGACGATTAGTGGCACGATTCTCCTCATTAATATTGGGAAATACAAAATTATTGGCTCCACCCCCTAATGCGGTTATTTTTTGTGGATTTACATTATTTTGCATAAGAATCCTACTAACACTTGCAGCCCTTAATGCACTTAAGCCTAAATTATCTTGATATTGTGCGGTGGGTTTAACTACTCTATCATCGGTATATCCAATAACATCCATATGAGTATTAGGTGGAATTTTTTGTAAAATTAGAGCAAGTCTTTTTAAAAATAAAATCTCATCAGCACTAGTAACATTATAATCATCAGGTTTAAAAAGTAATTTTCCATGAAACCTTAAAATAAATCCTTCAGTCCCATTATCAATAATACTAGAGGGACCTAAAGAAACTTTTACATTTTCTTTAAAATCTAAAATCTCACTTTCTATTTTTTTAACTTCTTCTGTGGTTTCTGGATCTTCTACCATATCAGCTTGTTGTTGAATCCTTGTATTATCAACTTCTATCTTAATGCCACCACTTAAAAGGCTTAATGCACCATCAACACTACCTTCGGCTTCTGATAACTTTTTAGCATCAAAGGTAACCATTGAAAGCAATAAAATAAAAAAAGTAAGGATTAAAGTAACCATATCCCCATAAGTTCCAAGCCATAAGGGTAAGACATTAGGGCAATCACAAGGTGGACAACGTTTTGCCATATTATCTCTTACTCAAACGAACTTACGCGTTGATTAGGGGGTAAAAAGGTCAAGAGTTTTGTTTCTAAAGAGCGTGGATTATCTCCGGCTTGAATTGACATAACTCCTTCAATAACAAGAAGTTGCACAAGTGCTTCATCATTAGCCCTAACGACTAAAATATTAGCAATAGGTGCTCCTAAAATATTTCCAATAAATGAACCATAAAAAGTCGTTAAAAGGGCAACAGCCATAGCAGGTCCAATAGATGCAGGATCAGACATATTTAAAAGCATTGCCACTAATCCAATAAGTGTCCCAAGCATTCCATATGCCCCTGCATAAGAACCCCAAGTATCAAATAATCCGGCATTAGTTTTATGGCGATCTAGAGTTCTATCCATTTCAATCTCTAACAAATCCCGAATACTATCAGGTTCTGCCCCATCAATTGCCATACCAAGCCCTTTACGCAAAAATGAATTTTCTTCTTGATTAACTTGTTGCTCTAAAGATAATATCCCATCTCTTCTTGCTTGGGTGGAATAATCTACCAACCTTTTAATTAATGCTGGAACATCAAAAGTTTGTGGTTTAAAAGCAATCATAAAAAAAGCAACACTTTTTTTCATCGTTTCCATTTTATAAGCAATAAATAAACTTGTAATTGATCCCCCAACTGTAATCAAAATGGAGGGAGGATCCAAATAAGGTGCAATTCCTACCCCAAGCATCATCGCCGTTCCAAGCAAGATAAGTGATAATGACATACCAATAACCGTTGCTATATCCATCGCTAAAATCCCTTATAAAAATATTCAAATTACTTTAATGACTATAAAGATTTAATTTTAAAATTTATTGTGTTAAAATCTTATTAAATTTTTCTAACTAAAGTATGGACTTCAATTCTATGAAAAATACTTCTTTATCAATTATTATCTTAGCTGCTGGAAAAGGCAAAAGAATGCAATCACAAACCCCAAAAGTTTTGCATAAAATTTGCGGAAGGGAAATGCTTTATTTTAGTATAAAAGAAGCCTTAAAATTAAGTGATGATGTGAGTATTGTTGTAGGCTTTGAAGCTAAAAAGATTCAAGCAAAAATGAAAGAATACTTTGGCAATAATATTGTCTTTTTAGAACAGGATTTAAAGAATTATCCCGGCACTGGCGGAGCGTTAAAAAATTATCATCCAAAATACCAAAAAGTATTAGTATTAAATGGGGATATGCCCTTAATCCAATCTGAAGATTTAGAAAAGTTTGTTTCTATGCAATCTGATATTATTATGAGTGTTTTAGATTCCCCTAATACCTATGGATATGGTAGAGTTGTTATAAATAATGGAGAGGTTTTAGAAATCATTGAAGAAAAAGATGCTAGTGCAGAAATTTTAAATTTAAGCACTCTTAATGGTGGTATTTACTGCTTTAGTAAAAGTATTTTAGAAGATTATCTCCCCAAACTTCAAAATAATAACGCACAAAAGGAATATTATCTCACAGATGTTATTTCTCTTGCTAAAAAAGATTCTAAAAAAATCACGCCTATTTATGGAAAAATAGAAAATTTTAAAGGTGTCAATGATAAGCTAGATTTAGCTAAAGCAGAAGAAATACTCGGTAATAGGATTAAAGAATATTGGCTTAAAAAAGGCGTTAGAATGAATCTTATAAATACCATTTATATTGAAGATTCTGTAACCTTTGAAGGAGAATGCGTTATAGAAAATGGAGTAAGTATTTATGGGGATAGCAAGATTATTAACTCTCATATCAAAGCTCATAGCATCATTGAATCAAGTATTATTGAAAATAGCGATATAGGACCCTTAGCACATTTAAGACCACAAAGCATACTTAAAAAAACTCATATTGGTAATTTTGTCGAAATTAAAAAATCTACACTTAGTGGAGTTAAAGCCGGGCATTTAAGTTATATCGGAGATAGTGAGATTGATATAGGGACAAATATCGGAGCAGGATTTATCACTTGTAATTATGATGGCAAAGATAAACATTTAACAAAGATTGGAAAAAATGTATTTATTGGGAGCGATACTCAAGTAGTATCCCCAATTTGTATTGAAGATAATTGCATCATTGGGGCAGGAAGCACCGTTAGAAAAGATATAAAAGAAGGAGAATTGTTTTTAACAAGGGGCGAGGAGGTAAGAAAAAAAGGGTTTTTTTATGATTTTTTTAAGAAAAAAAGCATAGAATAATTTTCATTAAACACTACAAACACTATCCAAAGTACAAAAATAAGGAGTTTTATATGCAAGTTAGATTAAATGGAAAAAATATCTCAACACAAACAACAACTCTACTTCATCTCTTACAAGAATACAAAATTGACACTAAAAGCATTGCTGTTGCCATTAATTTAGAAGTTATTAAACGAGATAAATGGGATACTCACTCTCTCAAAGAAGGTGATACTATTGAATGTTTAACATTTTTAGGAGGGGGGTGATCAATCATAAATTTCAAACTACCCTATAAACTTAAAAATCATTTAAGGAAAAATAATGAAAATTGCTGCTTCTATTATTGGAGCTGGAGGTTATACAGGGCTAGAGCTTATAAAGCTACTTATTAATCACCCCATTTTTGAACTCGTATCTATTTATGGCACAGAATATCATGAAGAATTAAGCACCCTTTATCCTAGTTTTAAAAAAATTCTTTCAATGCCAGTTTTACAGACCAATATCCAAAGTATTGTTCAAAGTTCTAAGGTTGTTTTTCTAGCATTGCCCCATCAAAAAGCTATGGAATACATTAAAATACTCTCAAAACACGAAATTAAAATTATTGATTTATCAGCAGATTATCGATTATCTCTTAATCAATATGAAGCTTTTTACACACGACATCTTGATGCAGAAAATCTTAACAATGCTATTTATGGTCTCCCAGAATACAACCGCTCTTTGATTGCTAAAAGTAACTTAATAGCAAATCCAGGTTGCTACCCAACAGCTTCACTTTTAGCCATATTGCCTTTTATTCCTTATTTAGATAGCACACAGACGCTTTATATTGATGCAAAAAGTGGCGTAAGTGGAGCGGGTAAAAAACTTGCTTATACCTCACATTTTGTAAATATTAATGAAAACCTCTTTGCATATTCTCCTATTACTCATAGGCATTCACCTGAAATTGATGAACAAATCACAAAGATCACCAAGACTTCTATCAAAATCCTTTTTGTCCCCCACCTTATCCCGCTTACTAGAGGAATGCTTGTCTCCATTTATGCTAGACTCAAAGACATTATTAACCCCTTAGAAATACTCCAACAACATTATAAAGAAGAAAAATTTATTAGAATCTGTGATTATTGTGTCCAAATTAAAAATGTTGTAGGAACGCATTTTTGTGATATTTATGCCAAAAATGATGGGAAGGATTTATTTATTACTGCAAGTATTGATAATCTTTTACGAGGTGCTAGCTCACAAGCAGTAGCTAATGCAAATTTAATGTGTGGTTTAGAAGAGACTTTAGGTTTGCCAAAAATTGCCTATGTTCCCTAATCTTATAACTATTAAAGAAAATGCTATATTTATTGCCGATTCTCATCATCATAGCCTTTATCGTAATACTTTAGATAAATTTTTTCAATCTCTCCTGCTTCTCCCTAGAAGACAAATCTTTTTAATGGGAGATATTTTTGATTTTTTAGTTGGTGATATTTCTCAATGCTTAAAAGATAATCAAAAAACACTAAATATTTTAGAGCAACTTGCCTTAAAACATGAAATCTATTATTTAGAGGGAAATCACGATTTTCTCCTACAAACAATCCCTGCTTTTAAAAATATTCGTTGTTTTTCTATCCAATCTCAACCTATTTGCTGTTTTTTAAACCAAAACAAAGTTTATTTAGCCCACGGGGATATTCTCTTATCGTGGCATTATAGATTTTACACAATGTTAATACGCCAAAAAATCACTATTAAATTTTTACATCTCTTTAAAAACATCCTTTATCCTTTCTTAATTAATCATTTAAAGAAAAAAACGCTAAAAGAATCCTCTAAGGATTCTTCACATTTCATTACTCAAAGAATCTTAAATTATATTAAGCAATACAATATTCAACAACATTCTTATATTATTGAAGGGCATTTTCATCTTAATAAAAATCTAAATTTTCATACTATGAACTATATTGGACTACCTCTTTTTGCTTGTAAAAAAAAATATTTTGTTGTAGAATATGAGAATAATTACCTATCCTTAAAAATGAAGGAGTTTTAGTTGGCAAGTTTTGAAAAACAAGATACTTTAAAAGCAAGCAGTAATGAAATAGAGCTTGTTGATTTTCGAATTTATAAATTAGAGAAAGGTAAAATTTATGAAGGAATTTATGGGATTAATGTCGCTAAAGTTAATGAGATTATCCGCCTACCACACTTAACTGAATTACCTGGTGCACCTGAATATATTGAAGGTATTTTTGATTTACGTGGGATTGTCATTCCTGTGATTAACCTTGCAAAATGGATGCATGTGGAAGTCCCAAAAAACAAAAAGATTAAGCCTCGTGTTATTATAGCAGAGCTCAATGATATTGTAATTGGCTTTATTGTTCATGAGGCAAAACGTATTCGAAGAATCAATTGGAAAAATATAGAACCCGCTAATTTTAGCTCCTCATCTAGCACAAATTCAAAATTAGATAAGGGAAAAATTACAGGTATTACACGAATTGATGGAGGGGAAGAAGTTTTACTAATTCTTGATTTAGAAAGTATCATTCAAGATTTAGGTCTTTACCGCCCAGAAATTAACGCTGATCGCAGTTATACACAATTTGGAGGTTTGGCGCTAATTTTAGATGATAGTGCAATTGCACGAAAAATTACCAAAGAATTTTTAGAAAAAATGGGCTTTGATGTTACAGAAGCTAATGATGGAGAGGCTGGTTTAGAAAAACTTGAAAAACTTTATGAAAATTATGGTGAAAAACTTTCGCAATTCCTAAAAGTTATCATTTCGGATATTGAAATGCCAAAAATGGATGGTTTTCATTTTGCCAAAAAGGTTAAAGAAGACCCAAGATTTGCTAAATTTCCTATTATCTTTAGTTCCTCTATTAGTGATAAATTTAGTAAAGAAAAAGGTGAAAAAGCAGGAGGAGAATCTTATCTTGTGAAATTTGATGGAAATAAACTTCACGATGAGATTTCAAAAATTGTTAGTAAATATGATAAAGAATTAGAAAAGTTCTAATTTATATCTTTAAAAGAAAGGGATTTATATGGATGAAATGCAAGAAATAATGGAAGACTTTTTAATCGAAGCATTTGAAATGATTGAACAGCTCGATCAAGATTTAGTTGAGTTAGAAACTAGACCAGAGGATTTAGATTTACTCAATAGAATTTTTAGAGTTGCTCATACTATTAAAGGTTCAGGTTCATTTCTAAACTTTTCAGTTCTTACTCATCTTACACACCATATGGAAGATGTTTTAAACAAAGCAAGACACGGGGAATTAACAATTACTCCTGATATTATGGATATTGTTTTAGCTTCTATAGATTTTATGAAAAAACTTCTTAATGCAATCCGTGATACAGGAACAGATGCAAATACAGGTTTAGATTCAGATATTGCTGTAGTTGTAGAAAAACTTGATGCCATATCAAAAGGAGAATCGCTATCAACTCAGCCTGCAGTAGAATCTCCAGCTGCTGATACTATACCCATAGAAGAAGAGCCTGAACTTGATTATGCCAATATGTCTCCAGAGGAAATCGAAAAAGAGATTGATCGACTACTTAGTAAGCGTCAAGAAGAAGATAAAAGAAAAAGGCAGCAAAAAAAAGCAGAGGGCAAGGGCGAAGAAATTCAAGCTCCAGCAGAAATTAAAGAAAATGCTCCAGTTACTCCTGAACCCGAAATCGCTACTGCTACACCAGTAGCATCCACTCCTGCAAAGCCTGTAGCTACTACAAAAGCCCCCCCTAAAACAACAACTCCATCACAAGACACTAAAGCTCCTGCTACTGCTGTTGAACAGACTATTCGGGTTGATGTTAAAAGGTTAGATAGCTTAATGAATCTTATTGGTGAGCTTGTATTAGGAAAGAATCGACTGATCAAAATCTACAATGATGTAGAAGAGCGGTATGAGGGAGAGAAGTTCTTAGAAGAACTTAATCAAGTTGTAGCAAGTGTTTCTATGGTAACAACTGATATTCAATTAGCAGTTATGAAAACAAGAATGTTACCTATTGGGAGAGTTTTTAATAAATTTCCAAGAATGGTTAGGGATCTCTCAAGAGAGGTTGGTAAAAACATTGAACTTATCATTAGCGGAGAAGAAACAGAACTAGATAAATCTATCGTTGAAGAAATAGGTGACCCTCTTGTGCATTTGATTAGAAACGCTTGTGATCACGGAATAGAAACCAAAGAAGAAAGGGTTGCTGCGGGAAAAAGTGAGCAAGGGACTGTGGAATTAAAAGCTTATAATGAGGGGAATCATATCGTTGTTGAAATAAAAGATGATGGAAAAGGAATGGATCCAGAAGCTCTCAAAGTTAAAGCAATTGAAAAAGGACTTATTAGCGAAAAAGAAGCAGATACTATGAGTGATAAGGAGGCTTATTCTTTAATTTTCAAAGCTGGTTTCTCCACAGCAAAAGTCGTTACAAATATTAGCGGACGTGGTGTTGGTATGGATGTTGTAAAGACCAATATTGAAAAACTTAATGGTATTATTGATGTAGAAAGTGCTTTTGGAGAAGGCACCACTTTAAAACTCAAAATTCCTCTTACACTTGCTATTATTCAATCTTTACTAGTTGGTGTGCAAGAAGAATATTACGCTATTCCGCTTGCTTCTGTTATTGAAACTGTTAGAATCTCTCAAGATGAAATTTACACGGTAGAAAACAAAAGTGTTTTAAGACTTAGAAATGAAGTGCTTCCACTTGTGAGATTAGCAGATATTTTTGGGGTCAATGCTGTTCTTGATAATTCTGAACAAGCCTATGTTGTAGTAATTGGTCTTGCGGAAAATAAAATAGGAGTAATTGTTGATTTTCTCATTGGGCAAGAAGAAGTTGTTATTAAATCACTTGGCTCTTATCTCAAAGGAACTGAAGGAATTGCTGGTGCAACTATTCGAGGAGATGGTAGAGTAACGCTTATTGTAGATATTGCAGCAATGATGCAGATGGCAAAACAAGTTAAAGTTAGCATTAGTAATCTCATACAAGAAAATGAATCTAAAAAAGGAAAAAGTGCTCCTAGCGATTACCAAGTTTTAATTGTGGATGATTCAATGACTGATAGGGCTATTATGAAAAAATCCCTTAAACCTCTAGGAATTACTTTAACAGAAGCCACAAATGGGGTAGAAGCACTAGATATAGTTAAAAATGGAGATAAAACTTTTGATGCTATTTTAATTGATATTGAAATGCCTAAAATGGACGGCTATACATTAGCGGGTGAAATTAGGAGATACGCTAAGTTTAAAAATCTACCACTTATTGCCGTTACAAGTAGGACAAGCAAAACTGATAGAATGCGTGGAGTTGAATCAGGTATGACAGAATACATTACCAAGCCCTATTCTCCAGAATACTTAATGAATGTTGTAAAAAGAAATATCAAATTTACTATGGAGGTAACTGAATAATGAGTAATCAATTACAAGATGTTCTACAAAAACAACAAGAGCAAAAAAAACCAGCTGCAGAGAATGAAGATGTTATTCAACTTGTAGCTTTTGTTGTAGGCTCTGAAGAATTTGCTTTACCCATCTTAACTATTCAAGAGATTATCAAACCTTTTGAATATACTAGAGTTCCAGGAGTTCCAAATTATGTTTTAGGTGTATTTAATATGCGTGGTTGGGTTATTCCTTTGATTAATTTACGTCTCAAGTTTGGATTACCTTTTGAAAAACCGACAGAGGATACACGTTATATTGTTATTAAAATTCAAGAAGAGAGAGCTGGATTTGTTATTGATAGATTGACAGAAGCTGTAAGAATTAAAGAATCAGATGTAGATCCCACTCCTGAAACCATTAGTCAAGATGAAAGCCTAATTTATGGAGTAGGCAAAAAAGATGATAGGTTAATTACTATTTTACGACCTGAAGAGCTTCTAAAACGTACTTTTTAGACTTTCTATTGTTAGAATTATTTAGGCTTATGATTTCGTAGTAAAATATTATATCTTTGTTGTAAAATCGGATTATTAGAAAGGTCAAAATTATCAATAATCTTTTTTACATCTCTTTCATCCAACAAATCTAGAGCTTCTTTTAATAGGATACTAAAAGCTAATTCATCTTCACTATTAACAATTTCAGCAAATTTCTTTGTATAATCCTTAATTAATGTTTTTTCTTCATTTTCCCTATCTTTATCCTTTAGCAAAACCGCTTCTATATTTCTTAAAACAACAATTTTTTTATTTTTAAGAACAGCCTTTTTATAAGCATTGGTTAAAGACATAATACGTTCTATAATCTGATTCTTTTTATCTTCATCTTCATAATATTCCTCATAATTCTCATATAAAAAATCAGGGAAATAATCATGAATAATTTCAAATTTAAGTTGGGATATTTTAGTAAATTTGCTTTGATTATTATTTTTTTTCATTGTATGAATAATATCTCTTAAAAAAGCAATATCCTCTCGTTTTTTACTATAAATGCTCATTTGTTCATATTGTTCTTCAGGTGGATATTCCCTACATAATTCTTCTATTTCTTCTAATAAACTTTCTTGGTAGTATCTATACACTAATTCTATAATCTGTGTTATTTGTTTATAATACTTTTCGCTAACTTGGGACAAAACTAATTCGACAGCTTCATTCATTCCATAAAAAGCAAAGATTTTTTCAATAGCTTCATAAAGTGTAAAAAAATCTATTTCTTCTTTTATAGCGTGGGATATATTCTCTAATTCCTTGCTAATATACTCACTTGTATTATCAGAAATAATCTCCACTTGCTTCTCGCTAGGCATCATTTCTAAAAACTCTAAGATTCTATTTTTACTGATTTTTTTTGATAATTGAATAAGCTCTCTTGTTGACATTACTTCTAAGGTTGCTTTAGAATACCCATAATTAGATAATTGGTAAATCATCTCTTTTCGTTCAATCAATGTAACTCCTGCCAAACCCTTAAGGCTTGAATATGTTCTTTGGTATCGTGGCACCGAATAATATTAGCCCCATTATTGAGTGCTTCTAAATGAATGGCTAAAGTGCCAGCTAAACGCTCATTAACATTAGATGGAATAATTTTATCAATCATAGATTTACGACTAGCACCTACTAAAAGTGGATAACCAAAATGAAAAAAATGCTTCAAATGCTTGATTAGTTCGCAGTTATGCTCTAAGGTTTTTCCAAACCCAATCCCGACATCTAATATAATATGTGTGTTTCCATTTTTATAAAGTTTTTCTATTTGTCGCATAAAAAAACTATCAATTTCTAAAAATAAATTTTCATATTGCGGATTATATTGCATTTCTTTAGGATTTCCTTGCATATGCATAATCACACATTCACATTCATAACCACGAACAGCTTCAAGCATTTTTGGGTTTGTAAATCCTGTAATATCATTAACCACGCAAAAACCATTTTCTAAACAAAGCCTTGCAACTTCTGGAGTGTAAGTATCAATACTAAATTTTACCTTTTTTATTAAATTTTCTGCAACAATGAATTCTACAATAGGTTTAATCCTACTCCTCTCTTCCTCTGCACTTATCCAAGCACTTCCAGGACGAGTAGAAGCACCACCAATATCAATAATATCAACACCCTCCTCTATCATTTCTAAGATTCGTTTTCTAGCACTTTGTAAGTTTTGTCTGGAATATTCATAAAAACTATCAGGGGTTACATTAATAACCCCCATAATACCAAAAGGATATTCTAATTCTTTGAAGTGCTTCTTAATTACTAAAGCAAGATTTTTTAACCCAAAAGGTTGAATTTGCAACTTTTTTAAAAGCACTTTAGCTTGAGATTTGGTAATCATCAAAATCCCATCATAAAACTCTTTAGCATAGACTATGGCATCTTTTGGGAGAGCAAAATCTCCTCCACAAGCTAAAGCTTCTTGTTTAAGAATATTTGCTGCAGGTGCCTTAATACCATAAAGATAAAAACTAAAAATCTCACCTTTTAAGGAGAGTATCTCATAACCTATTCCATCACAATGAAGTTTTTTTAATTCCTTTTTGCAGTTTTTTAATCGCTTCACAAACATATTATTCCCTAATGATGACTTCTAAAGTTTAAAATTTCTTTGTTTAACTTTTAAAATCATCAATAATAACACTAATAAAATATTATGATGTTTTTCTTTTTGGCTATCCCACACTAGAGCTTCTTCAAATACCCTATGTTCTTGCTCATTAAAAAATAGCCCACTTTTAATACAATCCATATATAAAGCTTCAATCTCTGATTTTCTCTCACTGCTCCCAAACTCTTTTTGCCTTTCTTTTAAAAAATCATAAACTTTTTGGAGATTTAAAGTTTGAATCTCTAAAGGAAATGGGGGTAAAGGAGTTTTTTGTATTTTATTCATAATAGGGATTCTTGAACGTATTGTTGGCAATAATAAAGATTTCATTTTTGTAAAGAGGATAAAAATAATTTGGCTTGGTGGCTCCTCTAAAACCTTTAAAAGAGCATTTTGCGCAGGAATATTAAAGCTATTTGCGGCAATTAAAAGTGTCTTTATTCCATTACTTGCAATATAACTCTCATCAATAATAGCCCTAGCTATTTCTATATTCAAATCCTCTGCACAAAAAAGTCTAAAAAACTGGGGATTATTATTCTCATAATAAATATTTGCTTCTTCTATGGGGTTTTTAGTCAATAAAATATGGCTAAAAGGATATTGCATATTTATTCCAAAGAGATGCGTCCAAACATTGCTGCATCAATAGTTAAATTAAAGATTCTAAACATTTGCATAAGCTTAATATCTATAAGAGGATCTGTAGATTGCAAAGTAAAACTATTTTGTAAATTAGTATCAAATAGCCATAAAAATCCATCTTCACGATTAAACACAAATTTAGCCCTTGGTGTATCATTTCTCCCAACATACCAAAAGAAATAACGTCGCATAAAAATATTATCAAAATAATCATCAATAAGAGCCATTTCTGTATCATCTTTATGGAATTTATCAATTTGAGGGAATAAAGAATGAATGCTTAGTATGGGCAAATAAGGACGATTGCTACTTTTATTAATAGAATTAATAATATAATGGATAAACCATTCCCTATCCCTATCAGTAATTAAAATCAAACTCTCACCATTAAATATTCTTTGTAAAGTTCTCTTAATAAGAGGAATCCACTCAAACTTACGCTCTTCTAACCAAGTAGGACGACTTACATCGTGCCGAAGCGTATGAATGGTCCAAGAAGCAATATCTTGCATTATTTTTCTAATTTATAAATGCTATGTAGTGTCCTAATAGCAAGTTCTGAATATTTAAGTTTAATAATCATAGAGATTTTAATCTCACTTGTGCTAATCATCATAATATTGATATTATCCTCCGCTAGTGCTTGAAAAGCTTTAGCGGCTACTCCACTATGAGACTTCATACCTACACCCACAATAGAAACTTTTGCAATATCAGAATCATAATCAATACTTTCAACATTATCTTCAAAAGATTTTAAAACGCGTTTGGTATTTTCTAATTCTACTTCTGGGATGGTAAAGTCTAAATCTGTTTTTCCATCT
The DNA here is from genome assembly GCF_003097575.1 of Helicobacter apodemus. Taxonomy (NCBI): domain Bacteria; kingdom Pseudomonadati; phylum Campylobacterota; class Epsilonproteobacteria; order Campylobacterales; family Helicobacteraceae; genus Helicobacter; species Helicobacter apodemus. The sequence goes on from NZ_CP021886.1 coordinate 412,944, forward strand.
CTACCAATGGTTTGCACAATCATATCAACATTAATATTAGCCTCTGATAATGTCCCAAAAATCTCTGCAGCAATACCGGGTCTATCCTCTACATTACAAATACTCACTCTAGCTTGATTCTTATCTAGTGCAATCCCACTAACAATTGGCTGTTCCATAATTAACTCCTCTTTAGTAATTAATGTGCCCTCATTATGATTAAAACTATTTCTTGTAACTAAATTAACATTGAGTTTTTTTGCCATTTCAACCGAGCGATTAAGTAAAACTTTAGCACCCATTGAAGCAAGCTCTAACATCTCATCATAACTAATCTTATCAATTTTTTTAGCTTTAGGTTCGATTCTAGGATCTGTAGTATAAACCCCATCAACATCGGTATAAATCTCGCATAAATCTGCCTCTAAAGCCCCCGCTAAAGCAACAGCGGATAAATCACTCCCTCCCCTTCCTAGTGTTGTTACTTCACCTTTAGAAGTAACACCTTGAAAACCTGCAACCACTACAATATAATCCTTAGCTAATAATGCATTTAACCTTGAAGTATCAATCATTTGAATCCTAGCTTTTGTATGGGAATTATCTGTAATCATACCCGCACCTCTACCACTTAAAGAAATTGCTTTATAGCCTAATTCTTCTAAAGCAATTGCTAAAAGCGCACTTGTAATCCTCTCACCCGCACTCAAAACCATATCCATTTCGCGTTCGTTAGGCAGTTTAGAAAAAAATTTTGTATAATCTAAAAGTTTATCGGTCTCTCCACTCATTGCTGAAACCACTACAACAAGACTATGCCCCGCTTTTTTGGTTTCTACAACACGAGCAGCAACATTTTGAATCTTCTCACAATCCCCAACACTTGTGCCACCATATTTTTGAATAATTAGCATTTATAAATACCCCTTCTTTTTAAAATACTCTAAAACCTGCTTATAGACAGGTCGTTTAAAATAAGTGATATAATTAAAAACTTCATCAATTGTTACAAATTTATATTCATCAAATTCTGGTTCTTCTGTATGGATATTGATACTCCCCTCCTCTTTTAAACGCACTAAAAAATATTTTTGTATTTGTCCATCATAAGGATACATTTTTTTGACAACTAAAGGAGGAAAATCATAACTAATCCATTGAGGATATTCTGCGATAATATCTATAGCATCTGTCCCTATTTCTTCTTTAAGCTCACGATGTAAGGCCTCTTTAGGGGTTTCTGTTTTATCAATTCCCCCTTGAGGAAATTGCCAAGCATTTTTAATATCAGTGCGACTTGCGATAAATAATTCACAAATAAGAGGGTATTTTGGAGAGAGTATAATAGCAGCTACATTAGGGCGATAAGTTTTTGTCTCTTTTTTCACTAATATTCCTAACCAAAATATTTCTCTAATAATAATTTAAAACTTTTTAAACGCAGTTTATATTAAGTTGAATTTTTATAAAATCTTGAATATTTCTTTAATTATCAATATAGGGTAATAAACAAAATCATTAAGGTTTCTCTTGCAAAAGCAGACATTATCAAAAAAATCTCAAGAAAAATATAACAAGATTCTTAAAATAGCTTTTAAACTTTTTTTAAAGTATGGCTATGCTAAAACAAGCCTACAAATGGTTATAAAACAAACAGAGGGTTCATTAGCCACTATCTACAAACTCTTTGGGGATAAAAAAACTTTATTTGTAGAATCCCTAAAATATGGCACAAAAGATTTTATGGAAGCACTAGATAATAATCTCTTTTGTATTGATAAGTCTAATTTAAGTTTAGAAGATTTTTTAAAAAAATATGCACAAAACCTTCTTAATGAGATGTTTCAAAAAGATTCTATTGCTCTACAACGTATTATTATCATAGAGGGGTATCACCAACCAGAAATTTTTAAAATTTTTGAAGCTGTTTGTATCAAAAAAGCAAATTTCTACCTTATAGAAGGGTTGAAAATTTATTGCCAAAAAAACAATTTAAAAATCAAAAACCTTGAAGAAGCTCAAGATTTTTTTATCAATCAAATCATTCATCCCTATTTTTATTATATAATTTCTAATTCAAGCTATACTCCTCCAAAGACCAAAGAGGAGATAGATAAAATTATCCAAAGAGGCGTTAAAATGTTTATGTTTTATTTAAAAAATTATGAGGAGTTTTAATGAGTATTGATACCAATCTTTTAATGCGTTTGCAAAAACTAGCAAATATCACCCTAAAGACAGAAGAAATAGAAAAAACCAAAGATAACTTAAATGAAATTATAAATTTTATTGAAAATATCAATAACCTTGATTTGGAAGACATTCCTACTTTCTTTAGCCAAAGAACGACTGCTTTAACTATGCGGGATGATATTCCTATTAATAATCCTAACATAGCTCAAGATATTTTAAAAAATGCTCCAAAAAGTGAAAATAACTTTTTCATCGTGCCTAAAATTATTGAATAATGGAAAAGTTAAGCATTTCTTTAGATAAAATCCAGATGGATTCTTCTTGGAAAGAATTCCTTAAAGAAGAATTTTTTAAGCCCTATTTTTTAGAAATAAAACAACATTTTATTCAAGCAAAACAAAAAGGGGCTATCATATATCCTCCCGCCCCACTCATCTTTAACGCCTTTAATCTCACACCGCTCCCAAGCTTAAAAGTTGTTATTTTAGGACAAGATCCCTATCATAATAAATCCCAAGCAATGGGACTTTCTTTTTCAGTTCCTAAAAATATCCCTCTCCCCCCCTCACTTAAAAATATTTATAAGGAATTAAACGAAGATTTAGGGATACCCCCCTCTAGTAATGGTGATTTAAGTAAATGGGCAAAACAAGGTGTGCTACTTCTTAATAGTATTTTAAGTGTAGAGGAGAATAAACCTGCCTCTCATCAACATTTTGGTTGGCAGCTCTTTACGGATGATGTTATAAAAAAAATTAGTCAAGAAAAAGAGGGGATTATATTTTTATTATGGGGAAATTATGCAAGGGCAAAGAGTAATCTTATTGATAGCAAAAAACATTTTATATTAGAAGCCGCTCACCCATCTCCACTTGCTAAAAGCGGTTTTTTAGGCTGCAAACATTTCTCAAAAACCAACAAAATATTACAAGAACAAGGTAAAATCCCTATTGATTGGCAAATTGACTAAAAACTCTCCATAGGCATTTGCAATTCTTTATTAATATTTAAAATTTTTAAAATCTTTTGATCACTCTTTGTTAGAGTTTTAAACTCTACTCTACGCGATAATTCTTGACTTTCAAGAGGTTTGGCAAAAGAAAGTCCATTAGCCCGCAAAACCTTAATAAGCCATTGTTTATAAGGATTAATATCGGTATATTCAAAACAATATTTTAAAACTTCTAAAGCTCTTGCTTGTGATAATTCAGCATTTGCTAAATACCTAACCTCTAAGCTATCAGTATTTTTCCACTCTGTAGAAGTGTGTCCCTCAATCCTAATCTCTTCAATATCATCTTTATATTTTTCTTGACTTAAAATCTTAATATATCGTGGAAAAAAATCATCTAATATTTCTTTAAAACGTATTTTAACAACCTTTTGCCCTTGATCAAACAAAATATCTGGCTCTCTAAAACGCACGGTATTATCGGTATCAATTTCTGCATTCCATTCTTCTAGGTTATTAGAAAACTCCGCAATTAAATCATTATAGAGTTTCACTTGTAAATTTTGATGAGTTTTAGCTATATCACTCATTTGCCTATTAAGCTCTAAAAGTTCAGCATTTTGCAAGGCAAGCCTTTTTTCTGTGGAACTAATAACCACCATATAAGAAACCGCAACGAGCAAAAATATCATCATAATCCCTGCCATCATATCCGAGATACTAATCCATTCACTACCCTTGCTATTGCTTATCATTAGTTTCTTGCTCCCATAAGCTCTTTTATTCTACGCAAAAACCATTCATAATCTTGACGAAACCCTAGAGTAATATTAGATAATGCACTATCAAGATCCCCTAAGGATTTACAAAGATTCTCATTTAAGTTTGAAGTTTGAAATAAAGAAGAAGTAATATTTTCTTGCATAATTTTTAAAATCCCATCAATTTCTTTACGATTATTCTCTAAAGAATGATAAGTTTCATCTAAAGCTAAACCTAAATTTTTTTGCAAATTATTAAATTCATTTAAAAGCTCTGCGCTTGCATTTTTTGGTAATTCTAAACTTTTCTTCGTTAAGAGTTGGAGCATTTCCATATAACCTTTTGCCATAGATTCTAAAGAATCTTTGATTTTTGCTTCTAAGCTAGAATATTGCTTAATAACTTCTTTAGAATGCGAATCTAATTGCGTTTTAGAATTTTGCAATAATTCTTTTGTAAAGTTTTGGGTTGTTTTTGCGATAACCCTCAAATGTTCCTGTAAGTCGTTTTGTAAATTTTGATGGCTTTGTAAGGTTTGGTCGTATTTTTTCTTCAATTCTTCAAAACTCTTTTGGTTTAAAGTCATAAGTTGATTTTGATAGCTTGTTGTTGTATTTTTCAAATACGCAGCTAAAGCTTCTAAAGCATTTTTATAAGATTCTCCAAAGCTACTACGCATTTGGTCTTGAAATTCCCTATTACATTCACTGCCCTTTTCAATCATCGCATTAATATGTTGCCTAAACCCATCTATATTATGCTGCATTAGATCTTCAAAACTCTTTGTATGCTGTTTGTTATACTCTAAAATACGATGGATACTATTATGCATTGTATCAGCAGTTTTATTGAGGCTTTGCGTAATAGTTTCATTACTTTGTATAAAAGATTTTTCTATGTTTTGAGTGCTTTGGCTAAGGGTATTAGCAGTATCATTTAGGAGTGTATCAAGACTTTTAGTAGTTGTTGTCATAGTAGATTCAATCTCTTTTGAAAGTCCTATTAATACTTCTTTATTGGTTTTAAAATTTTCCTCTAAAGTTTTAGTGGTATTGCCTAAGAGGGTATCAAAACTAACAATAGCATTCCTAATATGCCCCTCAATAGTATAAAAATCTTTGCTAAGTTGCTCACTTGTCTTTTGGCTTACTTCTTGCAAGCTTGTATTAGCTTTGTCTAAAGAAAGTTCCATATTTTGTGTATGCTTAATCAGCAAATCATCACTTCTTTTTGTTTGGCTCTCCATAAGTAGTAAAGATTCCCTTTGGGTATTATCTAGCTTTTGCAAAGTATTATCAAAAATTTCCCTAATTCCTCCTATTTTCTCTTCAATCTTAAGCTGTATTTGTGTTATCATTTCCGCATTTTTTTCTTTTAGCACTAAATCATTAGCATAAATTTCTTGCGTGTGGTGTTGGATTTCATCTTTGATAGCTAATGTAAAGTTTTGAATATTTTCTTTATTTTGTGTTAAGTATTGTTGATTAAAGTTCTCAAATTGTTGTTGAAGATTAGTTAGATTATCGCTAGTTTTTTGATAATCTTCCTCTAGCACTTTTAAGTTAATAGTTAATAATTCTTGCGTGTTGCTCTGATGTTCTTTAAGGCTTTGTCTGAAAAACTCCTTTAGAGTTTCAAGATTTATTTTTGTTAAATCTAAAGTTTGAGAATGGGAATTCTCTAAGGTTTTTGTCAATTTTTCTACGCAATGCAAGGCTTTACTTGCGTCTTCGTGCATTGTAGAAAATCCGGCTAATAGGTGAGATAATTTTTCATTTTCTATTCTTGAAGCTTCAATACTATGGGCTAAAGATTCATAAACTCTCAAAATCTCCTCATCGCGTTTAGTAATTAACTCCAAAGACCTTGTAGAGCTTTCAAAAACGCATAAAGTGTTTTTTAAATGCTCCCCTAGACTTTCTACGGAGTCTTTATAATCCTCTTGCCACTTAACCATTGAAGAAACCGCATTATTAAGCTCTTTAAAGTTATCCCCAAATTGATCGCTAATGCGTTGATTAAAATCTTTAATAACTCCCTCTAAAGCAGCAATTAACTCTTTAGAAGCCCCTTGCGCTAAATGGTGCATTGCTTCTTTTAAGGATTGATTAGTAGTTTGAAAAGATTCTTTTAACACAAGAAAATTTTGGGATTGTATTTGGTAGTAATTCTCTTGCAGTTTATGGGTTTGTTTATTTTGCTCTAAAATCTTTGAGAGATTTTCCAAATCCGCTAATTTATCCAATTTAGAGATTTGAAGTGAAAAATACTCTAGCATATTTTCAAAATCACTTTTAACTGCTTTGCTCTTTTGTATGATGGCAAGTAAAATAGCTAATCCCATACCTAAAATCGAAGTATAAAAAGCAATTTTTAATCCCCCCAACAAAAAAGGCACAGAGCTTTCAATATTCACAACATCAAAATTTTGTAACCCCACAAATATACCTACAAAAGTCCCCAAAACCCCAGTGCTCATAATAATGGATTTAAAATCGCGATGCTTTTGCTTCCCATAACTAATAAAATCCCAAATCGCCAGTGCAACCATAATGAGGGTAAAAATTATATTAATGGCAATGTTTTCCATTTATTTCCTTTTTCTCCTCTTATCATTATCAAAACGTTCATCATCTAACCAATCAGGCTTTTGAATAGTAGGTCTTTTACGATTTATCATATAAAGCATAAACCGAATCACGAAAACTAGCATAACAAAGGTAATAATCGCAGAAATAATAGTCCCTAAATCATAACTTTCTCTAAACATTAGGGTTGCTCCACTTCAATATCTACATTCATCCTATCAATCTTATTAAGCATTCCAATAAGTGCAATAAACTTTTCAAAATAACTCTTAGAATCACCCCTTAATAAAATCGCTGTATCCTTTGGCATTTCCAATAATGCCAACTCCAGTGCTTCTAAAGTCGTTTGATTTTTATCTAAAAAATAACTTCCTTTTTCATCAATAGTAATTTCTACTTGTTTTAAATCTTGAGTAATCTCACTAGCTCCTTGTGCTTGAGGAAGATTAATAGGAATCTTACCTTGTGCAATGAAAGTTGCACTTGTTAGCACAATTACGAGCAACACAAGCATAATATCAATAAATGGGACAACATTAATAGTATCCATTCTTTTTGCATTCTTCATTTTTACTCTTTTATTTATCTTTTTTAATCTTTTTCTTTTAAAGCTTCCCATCTAGCTATTAAAACTTCAGTTTGCCTAAGTAAGAGATTATAAAAAACAATAGAAGGAATCGCTACAAGCAATCCTCCAGCAGTTGCGTATAAAGCTAAAGCAAGACCTATCATAATAGCCCCTGTATCCACTACTCCAGATTGTCCAATTTGAACAAAAGTTAAGATAATTCCAAAAACTGTCCCTAATAGCCCAACATAAGGTGCATTAGAACCTATTGTTGCAATAAGCGTTAAGTTTTGAGATAAAGCAATTTCTAATTCTACTTTTTTATGATAGGCATGAAGCATAACACTACGATAGAATAAAACACGTTCTATAATAGCCCATAAAGCAATGATACTCATCACCAACAAAACACCAAAAATTCCATATTCTACAATATCTTTTAAAGCTAATCCAAACAAATTTACTCCTTATTTTTTATAAAATTCTTTTAAACTCTGCATAATCTCTCTTTTTTGAATCTTTTCTTTAAGACTCTCTCGTTTATCGTGGAGATTCTTGCCTTTTGCTAAGGCAATTTCAAGTTTTGCTTTATTTGTTTTATTAAAATAAATCTTTAAAGCTACAATACTCATTCCTGCTACTTGAGTTTTCCCAAAGAGTTTATCAATCTCTTTTCTATGCAAAAGTAACTTTCTAGGACGTTTTTCATCAGGCTTGTAATAATGGTTAGTTGTCCCTAATGTTGCGATATGGGCTTGAAACAAAAAAGCTTCACCTTGGATAATTTTAACAAAGCTATCTTTTAAATTTACCTTTGCCTCACGAATGGATTTTACCTCACTACCCTTTAATTCAATCCCTGCTTCATATTTTTCTAAAATAAAAAAATCATAATTAGCCTTTTTATTGGTTGCAATTATCTTCATACTGCTCTCCAAAAACAACTGCCACTACCACTTAAAAAAAACCCTTCCTTAACCCAATGATTAAGATTAGGGTAAATTTTAAGTAAAGGGGCTAATAAATCATTAATCTCAAAAGCAGATTTTTCTAAAATTTTATTATTCTCTAAATAAAACCAATTTTCTTGACTAGGCTTATAAAAGTTTTTAGAATATTCCTTATAGATTTGAGCGGTATTACAAGGAATATTAGGATTTACAATCTCTACTTTTAAAGCTTCCTCATCATAAAATTCCACTACTTCTCCTCTCCCACTTACATTAGCCATTGTATATCCACTGACAAAAAAAGGCACATCACTCCCAACTCTGCTTCCAATTTCACAAAGCCTTTCTTTCTCCAAATCAAGCTTACAAAAATCATTCACCCAACACAAAAAACTTGCCGCATTAGAACTTCCTCCGCCTAACCCCCCACCACTTGGTATTTTTTTATTAACAACTACTTGTAAATGTGAAAGGATTTCTCTTTGTTGTTGATTTAAAAAAGGCAAAATCTCTTTATAAGCTCTATAAATAGTATTTCTCTCTAAAGAACAATCAAAATTTCCTAATATTTCAAACTCTTTAGAATCTAAGCTTATCTCCATCTCATCATACAAGTCTTTATAAAGCATAAAACGCGAAGAAAGCGTATGATAATCTTGACCTTTGTAAACCATTTTACCCGTGATTTTCAAAAAAATATTAATTTTTGCAAAAGATTTTATCATAAACTTTTTTTCTTGGCACCCATTAACTTGCCGATATAATCCCCTTGCCTACTAAGAGATTTTTTATTCTCCTCTAAAATAGCTAATTTCAATTCCTCACGCAAAATCAATAGATTAGGGGGAGCTTCAAATCCTAATTTTACATTTCCTTTATCAATGGAGACAACCTTAATAACGATATTATCGCCAATAGTGATACTTTCATTTTCTTTTCTTGATAAAATCAACACAAGGAAATCCTATTTACTAAATATTCTATATTTTTTTCTTGGTATAAAATTATAGAAAAAAATTCCTCAAATTTTACTATATATTTACCTTCTTTGTAAATTTTTAAATCCTCTTTAGAGATTCTTTTTCCATTAAAAACAGCTTCTTTAAGATTCTCTTGACATTTAATAATAGGAAAAGGCAAAATATCTAAAGGATTTAGTTTTTTTTCATTTTGATAGACTAATCCCCCCTCACTTAATCGCTCTAAATAACTAAGTGAGCCAAAACAATCAAGTTCTCTAGCAATTAACTCTCCTAAAGAGCGGATATAGCTGCCCTCACTCACCCAAACTTTAAAACTTAAAAAAGGATGAGAGTAATTTAAAAATTCTATTTTAAAAACTTCCATTTCTTGAGCTTTTAAAACCACCTTCCCCCCTGATCTAGCAATTTCATAAGCTTTTTTTCCATTAATTTTTTTTGCACTATATTTTGGCGGGATAAAAGAGACTTTACCACAAAAACTTTGCAACAAAGATTCTAGCCTCTCCTCTTTAAACCTCTTAATATTATGAATCTTTTTAATCCCTTCAATATCTAGGGTATCACTCTCTAATCCTAGCCAAAGTGTAGCTTGATAAACTTTAGGATTCTTATCTAAAAATGTAAAAAGTCTTGTATATCCCCCATAAGCAATGATTAAAGTCCCACAAGCAAAAGGATCTAAAATCCCGCTAAATCCAGCTTTTTTAACCTTATCGCGTTTTTTAAGCTGACTTAAATAAGCATTAGAAGAAATAAAGAGAGGTTTTTTAGCAACAAAGATACAATTCAAACTTTGCCTTTAAGCTATAATTATTAAAAAGGATTTTTATGAAAAAGATTTTATCATTTTTTCTTTTAGGATTTATACTCTATGGTTGCTCTTATAAAGAAAATATCGCCACACAAACCCTGCTTATCCCATACCCTATGATTATTTATCAAAGTGCCTCTAGCACTTCTCCTATCCCACAAGATTTAATCCAAACTTTTCAAAACCGCTTCAAAATACTTTTTAATCAAAACCCCGATAATGCCATTACGCAAGTAGAATATTTTTTCACAGATTTTTATAATGAATCTCAAGGGGATTTTTCACCTAATGCTTCTTTTTCAAGGATTGCAAGATATATCTTTACACTCCATATTAAAATCTCCTACCCCAACAATATAACAAAAACCCTAAAAAGAGATTATGAATTTCCAGTTATAAGCTTCAATCCCCTTTATGATTCACATTTTGATAAACTCATTTTAGAATCCTTAAAATAACGCAATTAAAAGAATACTCTTAAGAACCGATATTTTTCTATTTCTTTTAGAGTTTCATTTCCTATCTTTAAAAGCTCTTGATGGGTCTTTTTATTCTTCAATAATTCATTGAAATGAAATCCAACCCCACCAAAAGCAATTATTATAAAGAAAATAAGAATTTCTTAAACTTTATAATAATTCCTTTGATACTCTTTGTAAAATTCTTTTATATTTCAAACTAAAAGATTAAAATAAGACTAAAAAACTTTTAAATAAGAATAATCAATAAAACAAATCAATAAAAACAAAATATCTAAACAAAGATATTAAAAGATAAAAGTTTTTAATGGTAAATCCTAAACCAAACGAACAAATACTAGTTAAAACAAAATACTTAAGGGATAAACTAAATAAAACTAATCCCCTACCACATATAATTAAACTTCCCATACCCTGTATGCATAGTGGTATTCTTAGTCCCATTCATTCCATAATTTAAAGAGAAATAAAAAGCATCATTTAAAGGAATAACTAAAGTAGTCCCTAAAGCATATTCTAAATTATCTAATTTACTCTCTCCTCCTCCATAATACCCTATATTAGAATATCTCCCTTTAGGATTATCTACATTAGGATTCATAGTCCAATCTACTCCTGCATACACTAAAGTCTTAAAATGTTTATGCCAATCACTATAAAAAGAAAGAGAGGTTTTAGTTTTAAATAAATTCATCTTATGGGTATAATTGCGTCTTGTAATAGTATTGATGGCATTACTCATCGTATAAGCTTTAGAATATCCTCCATTATAACCTAAACCTATCTCTGGAGTTAAAGTATGCTTAGTATTAAGCTTAATATTTATCCCCATATTAACATTAGCATCATAAGCATAAGATTTAGGTTCTCCTTTAAATTCTGTTTGTCCTACCCTTTCAGAAATATCATTTTGTATTAAACCAAATTGTGAAGAGAATTTAGAAAAGAGTTCATAATCTTTATAATTAAAAGGATGATAATACCTAACTCCTGCATAATAGGTTCTATTATTTAAAGCTAGAATATCTGAAGGATAAGTTTTAGAACTAAAATCATCATATCCTCCATAAATCCCATAAATATCTTTATTGTTAGGATTTAAATAACTATAACCAAAGATTACTCCTTTAGTATGTCCTTTAGAAGTTAATCCTCCATTTAAAGAAGTATTACTCTTAGAGATATAAGGAAGCATAAAGGCTAAATGATTCTTATCTTTAGTTTCACTAGATCTAAGTAAAGCATCACTCCCTAAATTATCAAAGTTTGCATAAATAGCTCCTTCCTCATAAGCCTTATTAAAGTTAGAATACACATTAGCACTTCCTTGATTATGGATTAAATTCACCGCATTCATAGCATTACCCATTACAGCATTTACAAAGTTTGCTCTAGCTTGGGTATTACTAATGAGTGTTTTTCCTAATGCTGCTGCTGAAGTCTTAGCAGCATCAACAGAAAAGCTTAGAGTTTTACTTAAAGCATCAACATTAACATTAACACTAGGATCATTGGTTTTAAATTCTGCTTTAGCAAAGACTTTAGAATTAATCTCTGCAGGATTGCTTATAGTAGTATCTTGAGAAGTATCAATATTAATAACATTTTTAGGATCTTGAACTAAAGAAGAGAGATTAGTAATATTTCCTGCATCAAAGGTAACATTAGAAACACTTACAACACTTAAATTAGTTCCTGTTATTTCTAAAGGTTTAACCTCTCCTTGAGAATTTGTAGAGACTAACCATTCTTCAACTTCTACTTTACCACTTCCATTACTCTCTATTTTTGTTGTATCACTAACTTTACCTGTATTGCTTATACTTAAACTACCACTTCCATTATTTTTAATATTAGCACCTATACTAGCATTCCCTGTATTACTAAGGGAGAGATTTCCAGAACCAGAGTTAATAATATCTGATTGTAAGGTAGCATTCCCTTCGTTTTTAATAACGATAGGAGCATCTCCACTTACTTCAATATTTCCTGCAACCTTTGCATTATCAGAATTAGTAATACTAATAGGGGCATTACCACTAGCAGTGATAGAGCCTCCTATGCTACCACTTCCTGAATTGTTAATTTTTAATTCAGCATTTCCTGCTGTTTTAATATCTCCTCCAATACTTCCAGAATTAGAAATAGCTAAAGGAGTGCTACTTTTAGTTTCAATACTTCCTGTAATAGCATTAGCATTACTTGAAGTATTAGTAATAGAGTTAAGCTTACTACTCTCATCAATAGTAATATTCCCTAATATAGAAGCATTACCATTATTTACTAATCCTCCATTAACACTAGCACCTTTTTCTATCTTTATCTCACTCCCTATATTGGCATTACCACTATTTACAATATTACCTTCTAGTTTCGTATTAGCACCACTTATGGTAATACTTCCACTAAGGGTAGCATTCCCTGAATTGCTAATAGCATTCTTTGAAGTAGCGGTTATAGTTGCACCATCTGATATAGTGATGTTACCAGTTATATTAGAATCCTCATTAAAAATACCTGCTTTCGTTCCTCCTTTTATCATAGAGCCAACACCTGATATGTTAATATCTCCACTAAGGTTAGCACCATCGCTAACCCAGATTCCACTTTCTACTCCCTCTATCTTAGCTCCATCTTTGATAGTAATTTTTTGGGTTTTTGATCTAGTATCTAAGTAAATACCATTTTCACCCCCACTAATCTTAGTATTAGCTCCACTAATTTCAAGATCTCCTAGAGTTTGGTTTGTTGCTACTGTAATACCTGAATATTTTCCATGCACTACTGCTCCATCTTGCATAGAGAGCTTTCCAAATTTACCATTACTTACCGCAATACCAAAACTATTTGCTCTTATTGTTCCTGTATTAATAATAGTTTCAATAGTTCCTCCACCTTGTAGTTTAATACCTGCATCTGCTGCTGAGCTACTCTCACTAATTATACTTCCCTTATTAATAAGGGTTTTAATAGTTCCTCCTGCAGTGAATATACCACTATCCCCTCCTTTAATTGTCCCACTATTATTAAAATTACTAATCGTAGAACCATTAATCTCAACACCCTCTCCCCTCTTATTACTTATCGTCCCCTTATTCTCAAAATTCGTAATAGTAGATCCTGATGCTCTAAAATGCCCTATCGTCCCACTATTAGTAAAATTACTTATACTACTCCCATTGAAAATATTAATCCCTACTCCTCTGTTACCCTCACTCTTAATTAATCCCTCATTACTAAAGGTTTGTATGGTAGCTTTATTAATAAATACCGCATCTCTACTAGCAGTCTCTTTAGCAAGAATAGTTCCTGTGTTGTTAAAATTAGTAATGGTAGTATTAGGTTGTAAAGCAATACCATAACCTTTAGAATCTATTATTCCACTATTGTTAAACTTATCAATAGTTCCTTGAGTGATATTAAAATTAAATTTACCAGTATTAGTATTAGTTATGGTTCCAATATTTTCAAAAGATTGGATAGAGCTTGTATTAATACTAATATTATGATTCCCACTCCCACTAATTAATCCTTTATTGGTAATACTCTCTATCGTAGCATTATTTTGAATATTGATAGCAAAGTTAGCATTTGTATTAGTAATACTCCCAGTATTAGTAATTTCTAAGTTTTTATATTCTTTAGTTTGTGAAGCAGAGATTTGTTTATTAGTAAGTGCTTTTGTTACTTTATTAGCATTAGTATCTGTTGTTGTATCTAAAGTATCATTACCTATTGCTACCCAATTATCTTTAGCACTAATACTATGAGGAATAGTTAATAAAACACTCGCACAGATTAAAGAGAGGAAAGAGGGGCTTAGAGATTTAGGATTTAATAATTTAAAATTAATATCTCTTATTTTGGGATTAGAATCTAATGTTTTAACATTAATCCTAGAGTATAGAGGTTTAAGATTAGAATTAGAATCTAAAAACTTAGGATTAAATAATTGAGAGATTAAACTTTGAGAATCTAAAGGTTTAGGATTCATAGCTTTTGTATTGAGATTAGAATCTAAAACTTTAGGATTTAAAAGTTTAGAATATTTATAATCAAAGTTCATATTTAAACTTTGAGAATCTAAAGGTTTAGGATTACTTTGAGAATCTAAAGGTTTAGGATTACTTTTAGAATCTAATGTTTTAACATTACTCTTAAAATCTAAGTTTAAAACATAATCTTTAACATTAACCTTGATAGTCTCTATAGGAGTAGAATGAGGCATTATTTTGCCCCCCCCCCCGCTGGGTATTAAGGTTGTAAGTGTAAGCATAGAGTTTTGCATAGGTTATTCTCCTTAGTATTAAAATATTTTTGCTTAATCAATATTTTTAATCTCTGAATAATATTATTCCGTTATTTATGCTTTATATCTAAATTTCTCTAAAAAGTGTATAAAAGTTGCGGGTTTTGTGCAGTTTTCTACTAAAATTAAGATTTTATGGAAAGATTAAAAAAGGATTCTTCCACTATGCGTATAAATATTGGCTTTATTATCTCTAGCAAAGCCTATTAGAGTAACCCCAGTTTGTACTGCCGCTTTTACTCCCATATAAGTAGCCGCTGCTTTTGAAACTATAATAGGGATATTATGCATCACCGCTTTAACTACCATTTCCAAAGAAAGTCTTCCGCTTACAAACAACACAGCATTACTAGGATCAACTCCTTGCATAGCTGCCTTTCCCATAACCTTATCAATGGCATTATGCCTCCCAATATCTTCAGAAGTTAAAATTTGATTTTCTAAAACCAACATCGCTTTATGCACACAACCTGTTTTTTCAAAAAGTTCGCTAGGATAAGAGAAATATTCAAGATTTTTAAAAATCTCCTTTATGCCGATTTTATAAGGAGATTGGATAAACTTTTCTACAATGTGTCCTTCTAGATTCCCTGCTACACCCACACAACAACCAGAGGTTAATGTCTTTTCTCTAAAAAGATGCCTTAACTTTTCCTCTTCTATCTCTGCTTGCATTCGCACTGATTTGCCATCTTCTGCAACTTCTAGCTTTTGAATCACTGATACATCTTCAAGCACTCCTTCACTTATCAAAAACCCAATAATATGAAAATCTTGCTCATTAGGGATGCTCATAACTGAAAGAAGTTTTTTTTCATTAAGATAGAAAGCTATCCTCTCTTCTTTAACTACATAATCAATGCAAATGGAAGCATTTCCATTAACATCGATTCTATCAATTTGAAGAGTTTGGTAAAAGGATTCCATTAAGCATTAATTTCTTTATAATAATAACTATGCAAAATGGCAATCTCTTCCTCGCCCATATGCCCATCTATAATAGCATTTAATGCACCCTCAATGGCAAAAACCGCCATATAAATATGGGTAATTAAAAAAGCAATAATCAAAAACCCTAATGCGTTATGCACTAATGCCATTATTCTTAATGTTTCAATATCGGCAAATTGGAAGAACATATAAGCACCTGAAATTGCCATTATGAATCCACCAATAGTGCAAATCCAAAACCACATTTTCTGTCCAGCATTAAATTTACCCGCAGGAATAGCTCTTTTCTCTTGGGATAAATATCCTCCCATCATCATTAACCACTGTATATCATAGGCTTTTGGTAAAGCATTTTTTACCCACATTAAAAACATCAAAATTCCAAAAACGACAAAGGCAATAGTAGCAATCCCATGTATATCTCTTGCAAGACGAACAAAAGCACCACCGCCTAATTTATCTCCAAAAACCATTATAAGTCCTGTTAGAGCAATTATCATAAAAGGAATAGCTGCACACCAATGCACGATAATGTTATAAGAAGAAAATACACGAATCTTTCTTCCATGATTAAACTTCTTTTGCCCTATAACTATATAATGCCCTAAAAAGGCTAAGATAGTAAAGAGTATCACTAAGGCAAAGATGGTTGAGAAATAATGCCCTTGTAGAAGCGTAAAGATCTCTCCCCATCCTATAGAATTTGGAGAATGAATCCCCCATGATTTAACAGATTCTACTTCAGGACCTCCATAAAGCTTATGATTCATAGGATTAATCATTAAAGAATTATTGCCCTGGGTAGTTTCCGCATATTGCTTCCCACTCTCTGCATTTGGCGTATTCGCCGCCAATACTGCCCCTACTAAAGCTAAAAAAAGGACAGAAACTCTAAAAAAAGATTGAAATAGTTTCATACAATCTCCTTAGTTTCCATAAGCAGTTTTCCAAACATTTGGTACAGCATTTGGAATGTTTTGTCCTCTCATTGCTGCACGATGAGTAATAATATTTGAAACCTCCTCACCACTTCCTGCTAAGAGAGCCTTTGTCGAACACATGCTAGCACACATTGGCACTTTTCCTTCTGCAATTCTATTTTGTCCATAGAGTTCATATTCTTCTTCACTATTGGTTTCTTCAGGACCTCCTGCACAAAAGGTGCATTTATCCATAGCACCCCGACTTTCAAAAACTCCATTTTTTGGAAATTGCGGTGCACCAAAAGGACAAGCATATAAACAATACCCACAACCAATACAGGTTTTTTTATCATGCAATACAATCCCATCTTTACGAATATAAAAACAATCTACTGGGCAAACTTGCGCACAAGGAGCATCTGCACAATGCATACAAGAGATAGATACGGCACTTTCTTTACCGACTTGCCCTTCATTAAGCAAAATCACTCTTCTACGATTAACGCCAATTGGCAAATGATGTGCCTCTTTACAAGCTACATCGCAGCCGTGGCATTCAATGCAACGATTGGTATCGCAATAAAACTTAATCCTTGCAAAATTTTCAAGGTTTGATTCAATTTCACTCATAAGTTCCTCCTTTAGGCTTTTTCAATACGGCATAAACCACATTTTGTCTCCGGACAAGCGGTATTATAGTCATATCCATAACTTGAAATCATATTAGCTGACTCACCAATGGCATAAGGGGCAGTGCCTTGAGGATATTTGTCAAGCAGATTTTTTCCCTGCTCTAAACCAGAGAAGTTTTGCGGCATCCACACACTATTAACATCTACGCGATAAGAAAGCTTTGCTTTAATCAAAGCACGTGTCCCCATAGTTCCATACACCCACACCATATCACCATCGTTAATACCAAGCTCATAAGCCTTATCAGGGTGAATCTCTACAAACATCTCCCCTTCAACTTCAGCTAAATATTTCGCACTTCTTGTCTCTGTCCCAGTCCCCATATGTGCAACCAATCGCCCACTTAGCAAATTAACAGGAAATTCTTTTACCCAATCTTTTTCAATCTGTCTTGAACGATACTTGATATTAGCCCGATAAAGATTAGGCTTATCTGGGAAGTTTGGATATTTATTAACCAAATCTCCACGCACAGAATGGATAGGTTCACGATGCAAAGGAATCTTATCATACCAATTCCATACAACCGCCCTTGCCTTCCCATTACCATAAGGACAAAGTCCTGCTTCAAGAGCCTTTTCGACTAAGATATTATTTCCAAAGCCTATAGCATAAGTTGTTCCTTCTACTTGCTTTTGTTCTTCTTTAGTAAGTTTTATTCCTAAAGATTCTGCATTAGCTGCACTAACAGGAGAATGTCCTGCAACACTAGCATTAGGCAATCTATGGGGAGAGAGCATACTTTGCCCATCTGGTGATACATCTCCCCAATTTACCCTAAATCCCATACCCCCACGCATTACAGGAATGGAATCATTATAAAATACTGGTGTTCCGGGATGCTTATCGCTCCAACAAGGCCAAGGAAGCCCATAATACTCTCCTTTAAAAGGACCCTTTCCTTCAAGAGTAACTTTATCAAACATATGCCAATTTTCTTGATGAGCTTTTAAACGCTTATAGCTCATACCTTGCAATCCAATAGAGCGAACACTTTGTGTTAATTCTGTTGTCGCATCTTCAGGCCATATAAACTCACTTCTTCCTTCTTTTTTGGCATTTTCATAAAGGCTTCTTTGGAACTCCTCTAAAAAGCCAAATCTCTTAGCAAATTCAAAAAGCACTTCTTGATCTTCTTTACATTCAAATAGAGGTTCCATAACTTTAGAACGCCACTGATAACTACGATTTGTTGCCGCTACAGAACCAGAACTTTCCATTTGAGAAGCTGCTGGAAGCAAGAAAAGATCATTATCTCTATCACTATAAATAGCTAAATCATTCACATAAGGATCAACAAAAACTATAAGATCTAATTTATCCATTGCTTTCTTTTGTAAATCAAGCAAAGAAACTGAAGTCATACCTGAACCGATAACTACTAAGGCACGAAGTTTTGTTCCTCCATTGTTTTGGATATTTTCATCATCTAAAACACCAAACTTCCAAGTTGAATGCGCATAACCCCTTGTTTCCATCATTGTTTTATTCTTAAAGCGAGAAACTAGCCAATCATAATCTACATACCAATGCTTCGCAAAATGTCTCCAAGAAGTTTCACTTAAATTATAATAACCGGGTAATACATCAGGGTTTGCTGCCATATCCGAGCTACCTTGTACATTATCGTGTCCCCTTAAGATATTCACGCCTCCACCATTTTTACCCATATTCCCTAAAAACATTTGCAAAATTGGCATAATACGGGTATTGCTAGTTCCAACGGTATGTTGCGTTAATCCTTGATTCCAAATCAAGCTTGCAGGTTTTGCTGCTGCCATTTCCTCTGCAATATGGATAATATCCTTAACAGGAATCCCTGTGATATTACTTGCCTCCTCAACAGTATATCGCATTGCTTCTTTAATAATCTCTTCATAGCCATATACACGATCTTCAAGAAACTTCTTATCATAAAGATTATTTTTTATAATATGATTGAGCATACCATAAATAAGGGCTATATCTGTCCCGCTACGAATCCTATAATATTCATCGGCTTTTGCACCCGTTTTAGTAAAACGCGGATCTACAACAACAATCTTAGCTCCCGCCTCTTTTGCACGCAAAATATGCACCATTGAAACAGGGTGATTCACCGCAGGATTAGCTCCGATGATAAAAATGTATTTTGAAAACATCATATCACCAATATGGTTTGTCATTCCACCAAACCCAAATGTATTTGCCACACCGGCAACTGTTGGGGAATGTCAAACTCTATTACAATGGTCGATATTATTTGTTCCAAAGAATGCGGAAAATTTACGGAAATAATAGGCTTGCTCGTTAGAAATTTTAGCACTTCCTATCCACATTACCGCATCAGGACCGCTCTCTTCCCTAATAGCACTTAACTTAGAAGCGATTTTATCCATTGCTTCATCCCAGCTTGTTCTTTGCCATTTGCCATTGACTTTTTCAAGAGGATAACGCAATCTTGTCTCACTCCTCGCCCTATCAATTAAATCCGCACCCTTACAGCAATGCCCACCTTGAGAGATAGGATGATCTTGAGCTACCTCTTGACGTACCCAAACACCATCAACCACTTCAGCAATAACCCCACAACCAACAGAACAATGGGTACAAATTGTTTTTATTTTTTGTGAATTAGGATATTTTTCCTGTAATTCTTGCTGTGTAGCAGAACGCATCGTCTTTGATGTATCTGCACCAAAGACATTACTAGCACCCACCAAACTACCAAGAGCAGTCATTTTTAAAAACGCACGTCTTGTATTGCGCCTTCTCATTGTTTCACTCATTTTGCTTCCTTTCTTATTTTGCAACAGAATAATACAAATCCCATTGCTTACTTTTTTGGTAAAGAATTTCCTCTTTAGGAGACTTGCCTTGTACAACATTCTCATTAGGTGTATTTTTACTACATCCTGCCAATACAACACCAACACCAGCAACAGCTACAGAAGTCTTGGTGGCATTTTTCAAAAACTCACGCCTACTTTTTTGCATATTTACTCCTATCCTAAGATTTGGGATAATCCCACTAAGACTTTTTGAAAAAGCCTTAGTCAAACTATCTTTAATGGTAAAACTCTTTTTCAAATTTCAAAAAAGATTCCAAAAGCAAGGCTAAATGCAAATACAGCTTAGAATCTCCCCTTTCTTGTAATTCCCTGCATAAACCCAAAAAAGCATTATGAGAAAACAAAAAAACCTCTTTAGCTAAAGAATCTTGATTATTCTGAATAAGATAACCTATAAATCCAAATAAAAATCCTATATGCTCTTCAGTATCTTTGAAGCGATCTCTATTGAGACGAATATCACTTTGTTTAACCAATGAACGCATTGTTAATAAACTCTCACCGCCGATACAATTCTCATAATAATGGGAAAGATGAATGCCAACTTGCTTCCCATCAAAGGGCAGAGCAAACATTTGTGTATGCTCTTGTTTAAAGCCTTGCATACCATTATTTTTTATTTCTTCTTGTAAATAGCTAAGACTTTCATCTAAAGATTCTTCCAATAAAGATTGCTTCAAAATCAAAATCTGTTTTTGGGAAGTTTCCAATCTCCCCTCAATGAGTTCATACACAAAAAACCCATTAAAAAAATCATAATAGAGATTTCTGGCATTTTGAATATTTTGCTGTTCTTCTTTAGTCAAATGAAGCATTAAAGTCCTCCAAACATTACTTTTACTTTGCAATCTGGACAGCACTGGAGTGTTTTTAACTTTTTCTCATCAGAAGCAAAAGCAGAACTTAGAATCGCAAAAACTTTATCAATGGATTTTTTAGTCGAAAAAACTTTTCCGCACTCTACACACTTAAAAGGCTCATCTTTAGCGAGTTCCTTGCTTTTAAAATATTCCCTATTAAGCTCTAACCCATCCCTACTTAGGTCCATAACATTCTCTGGACAAGAAGTTACGCAATAACCACAGGTAGTACAAATAGAAGGATTGAATCGCAAAGAAAAATCGTCCTCTTTAGCAAAAATTGCATTAACATTACAGGCTCCTACACAAGAGAGACATAATGTGCATCGTGTAGAATCTACCTTAATATTTCCATAAAAAACAGGTGCTATACTCTTAGCTATGCCAAAATCTTTATCCTTAATCATATATTGCAGACGTTGAGCAAAAGATTCTCTATGGGGCTTATTGTAGCGATTCTTGTACAAATATTTCTCAAAGGACTGAATTTCTGTAGCTCTTTGATAAATCTCCTCTACATTGTCTGTATAATAAATCGCATTTTTTGTATAAATTTGCATAGTGATAGATTTAACAAAATCTACTACACTCTCAATCCATTGATTTTCTAAATCTTGCATAAAAATCAATATCTCATTCCCACTTGTTTGCAACATACTCATCAAATCATTTTCATTTAAAAATGTTAAATTGGGTAAAACTAAAGGAGTTAAGGAACTGGGTAATATAAAATTTTGTCTAATTAAATTTTCATAACCTTGATAATCACACAAGAAAATCACTTTATCTTCATAAAGATCTATAATCTCCTCTAAACCTTCTTTGGGTATCTCTTCATATTCTAAAGCACCTGTAGGGCATACCCCTACACATAATCCACACGCAGTGCAGTCTATAGGAGAGAAAACAAGCTCCATTAAGCTATCATTAGCCCCCACTCCAAAAGTAGGGCAAATTTGAGCACATTTGGAACAATGCTTATCACGGCGATGATAATATTGACAAATTTCATTTTTAAAACTAATAACCTCTTTATAGCTATATATTCCAAGATTTTCTTTAAGATAAACCATTAAACTTTGAGGATTGTCAAAATCTGCTACACTATAAATTCCCCTAAATCGCAATAAATTCTCTTCATAAACAAACACGACAGCTTGTGCAAAGGAGATATTTTCCTCATTCTCCATCTTAGCGGTAAAATTCCCAAATCCCCCATTAACACTAGCAATCTTTGCAATATCTAAATAAAAAACTTCAAAATCACTTTCTAAATCTTTCCCAAAATGCTTAACAATAGAGGGCATCTCTCCATCATCACTAGTGTATATTAAAGCTATTTGGTTATTAATGGTAATGCTCTTTGTATCTTCAAGTATAAAATCATCAACAATTTCTTGTATTTGACTTAAAAAATCTAATTGCTCATTATAAGCTAAATATTTCTTGTCTAATAATAAATGACCTCTAGGAGATGAATTTGGCAATCCCATCAAAAACCTTTACTTTAGCTTTTCAAATATAACTTTGGGTTTTATTCTACTCCTAATACCTTATAAAAGTCAATATTTTTTTAAACATTTCATTATACTTATTAATATATATTGAAGTTTAATTTAAATTGTTGGGATTTGTTAATTTTGGAAGTTATAGCAACATAATTTTGTATTTTTAGTAAAACTAGCAAAAGCTAGTTTTACTTGGAAGAGCCTTTGCTTAAAGCCTCATTAGCATATTTTTCGCCAATTTCAAAAGCCTTTTTATTAAGATCAATAACTTTAGCAGGAACCTTACTAATCATTGTCTCATAGACTAAATTTCTCTCTACACATTTTGTCAAAGTTACAGTAATAGCTAAAGCAACCACAGATTGGGTAACTACATTACCTACCTCTTCTTTTGCTATTGTAATAATAGGGATAGAATAAATTTTAAACTTTTGCTTATCTTCCTCACTGGGTGTTATTAAATTAGGCTCAATCACAATCGTTGCACCCTCTTTTAACCCCCCCTTAAATTGGTCATAGCTTACTTGGGCGGTAGATAACATAAACTCTACCTCGCCTTCATTCGCATAAGGGTATAAAATCTCATCATCATCAAGCAAAATATCAACTTTGGTAGGACCACCACGAACTTGAGAGGTATAAGTAGCAGCTTTAACACCATATCCGCCATTTTTAATTTGTGCTTCTGCTAATATTTCCCCTGCTAACAAAACTCCCTGCCCACCAACTCCTGTAAAGCGAAGCTGTCTTCTCATTTTGCACCCCCCTTTTTAGCCTGTGCCTTTTCTTGCACTTGCTTATAAGCCTTACAATACTCTATTGCATCAGGGTTATGGTGTAAAATTCCTGTTGGATATTTTTGATTTTTTTCCGATTCTTCTAAAGCATCATATTTTTTCTTAGAAACAATAAGGTTTTCAATCCATTTAAGCGTATCAACTGCTTCACCCATTTTATTTTTTCTACCTAAATTAACATGGCAGTTACTAAAAATATCAATGAAGCTAAAACCCTCGTGTTGAAATCCCTCCACTAAGACTTTTTCCATTTTTTTAGGATCTAAAACCGACTCTCTAGCTACAAAACTTGCTCCAGCTGCTTCTGCTAATTTACAAGCATCAAAAGTAGGATCAATATTGCCATATTGTGCAGTTACAGTCCACATTCCCTGTGGTGTTGTTGGTGAAGTTTGGGAATTTGTCAAACCATAAATAAAATTATTAATCAAAACATAATTAATATCAATATTTCTCCTACAAGCGTGAATAGTATGGTTTCCACCAATAGCTAAACCATCACCATCACCCCCTACAACAATGACCTTTTTAGTAGGATTTGCTAATTTAATCCCTGTGGCATAAGCTAAGGTTCTGCCGTGTGTAGTATGCACGGTATTGCAATTTACATAAGAAGAAATACGACCGCTACAGCCAATTCCGCTTACCAAGCAAACATCATCCATATTCCAACCAAGCTTATCAATGGCCCGCACAACAGCCTTTAAAATAATGCCATCACCACAACCCCAACACCAAAGTGTCGGCATTTTATCCACTCTTAAATATTCATCATAATTAAATGCCATTTTATAACTCCTTTACCTTATTAATTATTTCTGTTGGGGATAGTGGGCGTCCATTTGCCTTACCTAAAAAGTCTACTTCCTTTTTCATAATATGTTCAACTTCTACTAAAAATTGTCCTTTATTTAGCTCTGCTACAAGGATTTTATTAAATCTTTTGCCAAGCTTCTCTAGCTCCTCTTTAGGCGAAGGCCAAATTGTAATAGGTCTAAAAAGCCCTATTTTGATACCACTTTCACGCAATCTATCTACCGCCTCCTTAGCACTTCTTGAAGTAGAACCATAGGCAATTAATAAAATTTCAGCTTCATCTAACTTATATTCCTCATAAGCTACAACTTCATTCCTTTTACTAAGAATTTTATTAAAAAGTCTATCAATTAAGTTTTGTGAAAGCACAGCATCTTCAGTAGGAAACCCGGTAGGTCCGTGGTGCAATCCTGTAATATGATAGCGATATCCTTGAAAAAAAGGATTTAAAATAGCAGATTCATCTTGTTTAACCCCATAAGGCTTATAATCGTTCTTGTCTCCATTAAAAATACGACGATTTATAATACTTTTTTGAATCTCTGCTAAATCTGGCACTGTAGCTTTACCGTGCATATGCCCCAAGGTTTCATCAAGCAATAAAAATACTGGGGTCATAAACTTTTCTGCTAAATTAAAAGCACGGACTGTTTCTGTATATGCCTCTTCTAAACTACCCGGACATAAGGCAATAGATTGAAAATCACCATGTGATGGATGAGCTGCTTGGGCAATATCACCTTGTGCTACACGCGTTGGCAATCCTGTTGATGGTCCTCCACGCATTACATTAACAATCACTAAAGGTATTTCTGCCATAAAGCTTAATCCGATTTGTTCGGATTTCAAGGAAATTCCAGGACCTGAAGTAGCAGTCATTGATTTTACACCGCTCATTGCTGCTCCAAGTGCTACAGAAATCCCGCCAATTTCATCCTCCATTTGGATAAAACTCCCATTTTCTCTTGGCAATAACACACTCATTTCGTGTGCTACTTCACTAGAGGGTGTAATAGGATAACCACCAAAAAATTTACAGCCTACATCAATGGCTGCGTGTGCCACTAATTCATTTCCACTTGAAATTATTTCTCTACTCACTTATTACTCCTTATAGAACCATAAAACCATTAGCTCTAATTGCCTCTGCTCTTTGCTTAGAATCTTCTGTTAGTTTTGCGAATTTAAATTCTTTTTTATCCGCAACAGCAATCGCAAAATCCGGACAATGCAACTCACAATCCATACAACCAATACAACTTTCAGGATGAATAACCTTAACAATTTTTCCCAAAACTTTATGTTCGTCTAACTGCATACCCAAAGTTCCACTAGGACATACTGATACACATAAATCACAAGCTTTACAACGACTTTCATTAACCCAAACCGGAGTATTTTCCGGTGCCTTTAATAATCCCATTTCGTAACTCCTTAAATTATAATATTTAAAAACCAAAATCCATTTTCAAGCCGATATTTTTAAATTATGTGCCTCCTCAAAAATAGATTCAAAAATAATTTTTATTTAATTCATTAATGAGAATTAAAACAGATTGTATAGATTTATCAAATTGCTTTTTTTCTACTTCATTAAGTTTTAACTCTACAATCTTTTCAACTCCATTAATACCAAGTTCCACAGGCACACCAGCTACTACATTAGTATAACCATATTCCCCTTGCAAAAAAGTAGCACAAGGCAAAATTTTATGGCTGTCACTCATAATAGCTCGCACCACTTCTGCTGTAGCTTTTGCAGGTGCAAAATAAGCAGAACCATTTTTTAAGCAAGATACAATCTCAGCTCCTGCATTTTTAGTCCTCTTAATAATTTCATCAATTTCTTCTTGACTAAGCAATTCACTAAGTGGCACACCATTAACTGTAGAAAATCTAGGAAGGGGAACCATATCATCACCATGTCCTCCCATAACAGGAGCCACAATTTGTCCTTGAGCACAACGAATCTTATCAAAAATAAAACTTGCCATTCTAGCACTATCTAACACACCAGCCATACCTAAAATCTGTCTTGGATTAAATCCTGTTTCTCTTAAGGCGGTATAAACCATAGCATCAAGAGGGTTTGTTACAAGCACAACAATGGCTTCTGGTGCATTCTCTTTAATATGATTTGAAATCTCACCAACAACTTTAGCATTAGCAAATAACAAATCACTCCTACTCATTCCGGGTAATCTTGGAGAACCTGCTGTTATTACAACAACATCACAACCTTGCAAATCCTTAGGGGAAGCAATGACTCCTAATTTTGTAAAATTGACACCTATGCAAGAAGCTTGAAACATATCTAAAAGCATACCTCTAGCTCTGTCTTTATCCTTATCTTGCAAAACAATTTCATAGGGGGTTGTGGCAGATAAAATAAAGGCTAAAGTAGAACCCACATGACCTGCACCTATAATTCCGACCTTTTTAACTCGTTCCATAAATTTATATATCCTTAAGAAGACAAAACAAATTTTGCAATTTTTTGTAAAAAGCAAAGATTTATTTAACTTTATGTATTAGTATTGTCAATCATTTTACCTTAAATAAATCTTATTATTTAAATTTTTTTGTTATTTTGAAAAATGCTGCAAATGTTCTTGATAACTCTTAGAAAAAGAATGCACACCACTTTTATTTCTTACAAAATAGAGATAATCGACATTTGCAGGAAATATAGCAGCTTGAATTGCTTTAAAACTCACACTTCCAACAGGTGCTTGTGGAATCCCATCATAGCGATAAGTATTATAAAAGGTTGTATCATTTCGTATCATTTCAGGAGTAACTTTTGTATGAGAATATTTACCATAGTTTAATGTGCCATCCATCTGCAAACGCATTTTCAACCTTAAACGATTATGGATAACTGCGGATACCAAAGGCATTTCTTCATTGTTAGCGGATTCTTTTTGGATAATAGAAGCAAGTGTTATATATCTAAACCATTGTTTCTCATCATATTCACCTAAAAATCTTATTGCCCATTTTTGATGCTCTTTTAAAGAAGTATTAACAAGATAATACATTAAGTGTTTTTCGCTAATGCCCTTTGGTATCTTATAAGTATTTGCTAAAATCACCCCATCAATATAAGGTGCATATTCTTTATAGGCTAAATGCAACTTTTTTTCATCAAGCCCTAATTGAAGTGTTAAATCTTTGATAAAAAAATACAAAGTCTCTCCGGGAATAAGCGTAATATCCTCTAAGAGCGCCTTTGATTTTGTTATTAAATATAAAAATTCCCCTTTAGTTAATTGTGTCCTACCAATATCTAACCAACCACTTTGAATATGCCCTAAGAATCGTAAAATATATGTATCAATTTTTATTAAGTCAAAATTATTTTTTCTTAAATATGCTATAATTTCATTTGTTCCTCCTTGTGGAATATAAACCACTTTGCTAGAACTCATTGGAATTTGCAAATAAAAACACAAGACAATTAGTAAAATGAAAAAACTATCAATAAGAACATTAGAAAAAATTTTGTTTTTTACATTTTTTATTGGGATACTCATAACACTCTATGCCTTTCTTTATAATGGAATAAGGATTCATCAATTTGAAATTGCTGGAGTAAAGCTTGAGGGATTGTATCTAAAGTTAGATAAAAAATTAATTGTGCAACTCCAAACCCTTAATCTAACGAGTATAGATTCTACAAATCATAAAACTTTTGATATTAAACAACAAATCCAATATGCAAAAAATATTCATTTAGTCTTACAATACTTTCAAGAAATTAGTATTGAAACAATACTTTTTGAAGATTATCAAGCAAATTTATTCTACGACGGAAATAATTTTACGATTAACCTCCCTGAAGTTTATGCAAAACTTAATCTTAATGAAGAATCTTCTAAAATCCTTATTGAAATTCAAGATCTCTATTTAAAGCCTTATAATATCTACTATCAAGGAAGTGGGGAATATAATTTAAGGAGACAATCTTTAAAACTTGTGGGAAAATTAGATTTCTTAGAGTCCCAAAACTACAGCACTCTAGCAAGCGTTCATTTACAAATCAATAGCACTTTAAATAACCTCTTACTTACTGGCTCTAGCACCACTTTTGAAAATATTAAATTTTTACGCCCTATTCTCCCTAAAATACAAAATCCGCTTGTAGATGCTTGGGTATTTGATAACTATTCTGCTACCGATATAAAGATTCACGACTTTTTAGTTAGCATTCCTTTAAAAAGTAAAAATCTTTTAGAAAATTCGCTTAAAAATCTTTATGTCTCCTTAGAAGCAAACAATACACATATCACTTTTCACCCTAACCTCCCACCCATTCACGCCAAAAATCTTCAAATTATCTTTAAAAACAACGCTTTAGAATTCTACCCTAGTAATCCTAACTACCAAAATCACTCCCTAAATGGTAGCCAAGTTGTCTTAAAAAACCTTACAACAAATCCTTTTTTACAAATTAATATTGCCACAGATACCATTTTAGATTCAACTATTTTAAACCTTTTACAAACTTATAATATCTCTCTACCTATTGCCCTGCCCGAGACAAAAATCAAAACTAATCTTTATTTAGGGATTGACTTAATCACACATTCTATAGAAACAAAAGGCTTCTTTACTGCCAAAAATGCAAAAACTCTAATCAATGCTATGCCTTTAACCTCTGAAGATATTCAAGTCAAACTTGATAATGAACTTATTTATATAGAAACAAAAAACACCCAATATGAAAATCTTTTAAAAACTGATACAAACTTTATTATCAACACAGATAACAAAAACTTAAGCGGAGATTTAACAATTGACTTTCTTTTATTATCTGACAAATTACCAGAATTATTGTTTATACAAAATCAAAAACTCCCCTTTAATGTAGATTTTAAACAAAAAGATAAAACTATTCTTTCGCTCCCAACATTATCTTTTGAAGCCACACTTAGCGATTCTTATAGTTTTAACTTTCAAGATATTGTTTTCTTCCTCCCTTTTTCTAAATTTTTGCAAAATTATTATTTACAAGGCGGGAAAGTTAAAATCTCCACACAAGACTTTGAATCTTTCAAGGGGGATTTAAAGATCCAATCTAACCAACCTTTCTTGCTTGATAAAACTACCAATAAACCTTGGAATTCTTTGCATTTACTTTTAGATTATCATCCAACAAGTTTTACGATTCAAAACATTGATAATACCTTTAAATTCCATAGCTCCAAGCAGTCTAAAAATCTTAATCTTAAAAATATTGCTTTATTTATTGACCCTACACATTTTTCTAATCATATCCTTAATGATATTCCATTAATTATTGAAGGAGAAAACTCTAATATCCTTTTTAAAGATAAGCTACTCTTGGGTGATTATTTTTCATTTTCGATAGTAGATGATGAAATAAAGGGGGTCTTGAGGTATAAAAATGGCGTGGCAGATTTGTATAAAAAAAATGATTTTTATACCATTGATGCTAGAGAATTTGGGGATGAATTTGTTAATACTTTTATCAAAAAAAATGCTTTTCATCAAGGAAGATTTTTCTTAAATGCCAACACAAATTCTCAAGGAACATTAATAGGTGAAATAAAGTTATCTAATACTGCCATCAATGAATTAAATATTCTCCAAAACCTTATGGCTTTTATTGATACTATTCCTGCATTATTAAGCCTTAAAAACCCGGGGTTTAATCAAGATGGGTATTATGTAAAAAATGGAACTATTCAATTTGGTCTTAATGAGGAATTTCTTGCTATACAAGCCCTTGAACTCAATGGCAGCTCTATTGATATTAAAGGAAAAGGCATTCTTTCTTTAAAAAATAATAATCTTGATTTTTATGCACAACTTATTACCGCAAAATCTTTAAGCAACATTATCAACAAAATTCCGCTTGTAAATTACATCTTGCTAGGCAAAGAAGGCAAAATTTATACAAATTTTAAAATACAGGGGACTTCAGAAAACCCTATTATCCAAACCCAAGTTACGCAAGATATTCTTCTCTCTCCTTTTAATGCCTTAAAACGTGTTATTGTTTCGCCTTTTGAAATTTTTAATAAAACAAAAGATGAATCCATCAAATAAAGGAAATTTATGCAAAAAGCCACCAAAAAACAAATCCAAGAAATAAAATCGCTTTTTTTACAACATTATAAAAACGCTAAAACAGAATTAAACTATACCAATGACTATGAGCTACTCATTGCTGTAATGCTCTCTGCTCAATGCACAGATAAACGCGTCAATCTTATCACTCCAGCACTTTTTAAAAAATATCCCGATATTCTCTCACTTAAAGACGCTAATATAGAAGAAATAAAAGAACTTATTAAAACTTGTTCATTTTTCAACAATAAAGCCAAAAACCTTAAAGCAATGGCAGAGGAAGTTTATCAAAATTTTCAAGGTGAAATACCCCTAGATAGGGAATCATTAAAAAGCTTATCGGGTGTTGGACAAAAAACTGCAAATGTTGTTTTAATTGAATCTAAAGAGGCTAATTTTATAGCTGTAGATACTCATGTTTTTAGGGTTTCTCATCGTTTAGGATTAAGCAAAGCCAACACACCTTTACAAACAGAAGAAGATTTAACAAAAGCCTTTAAGGATAATCTTAGCACACTCCATCAAGCTATGGTTCTCTTTGGTAGATATACCTGTAAATCCCTAAAACCACAATGCCAAAATTGCTTTTTAAATCATCTTTGCAAAAGTAAAATAAGCTATAAACCCAGATAAACCCGCTAAAACTTCTTTATTATTAACATATCCCAAATATCGCTTAAACGATAATATCATAAAGTTTATATCTAAAATAGACTATAGTTGTCTTATCCCACATTAATTGTTTTTTTGTGTATCAATAGACATAACCATTAGAATACTTTTTTATGTTACATAATGGATACAAAAATATTATGAGATTTAGTAATTTCCTGCAACAATTTATTCTCCAATTATTGAAAAATTCTTATATCACCTTGTATTAAAATAATTTTAAGAATAATCACTTAAAGCAATTACTCCAATATGGAGCTTTCTAATAGTTTATTATTTGCATTGTTATAAATACAATTAAATAACTCTTTCTACATAAAGTAGAAAGAAAAAATGCTTATTTTATTTTACAAAAAGCACAGAATCTATTTTATCGCTTCCATAAATGGGGGCTAAAGTTTTTTCATAAGCTTCTTTCATAAAACCATTAGTATTTAAGGTTTCTATTTCTTTATTCAACCATTGCAATAATTCTTTATCACCCTTTCTTACTGCAGGAGCGATAACATCCTCTTCACCTAGCTTTTCAATCCCTACTGCAAATTCAGGATTTTCTTTAGTCCACGCAAATACTAATAAATTATCGTGAGCTAAAGCATCACCTCTAGCATTTTTTAATGCCAAAAAAGCTTCTGTGTTTTGGTCAAATTTTAAAAGCTCAATTTCAGGATGATTTTTACTAAAATAAAAGTCCGCAGTTGTTCCTTTATTCACAATAAGTTTTTTACCTCTTAAATCCTCAATAGAAGTAATAGCACCTCCTAAAGATACCACGCCTAAAGCTACTTTCATATAAGGAGTAGCAAAATCAACCACTTCTTCTCTTTCTTTTGTTTTTGTGAAGTTTGCCATAATAATATCGATTTTTCCGCTTTTTAGAAATTCTACACGACTAGCAGCCTCAACTAATTCAAATTTAACTTTAGATTCATCCCCTAACAAATCTTTAGCAATTTGTTTAGCAATCAAAACATCAAAGCCATCATTTTGTCCCTCTTTATTAATAAACCCAAAAGGAGGCTTATCGCTAAAAACCCCAATGGTGATAACATCTTTCTTTTTAAATGATTCTAAAGTATTCCCTCCTTGATTAGTGCAACCTATGAGGTAAAAGCCCAATATTAAACTAACAAGCAAAATTATTTTTTTCATATTTATTCCTTTAAGTATTAGATTCCTTACACCCTAATTATATTCAAAAAATACACTTACTTCTATATATTTTTTTCTTATCAAAATTCAAAAATATTTAAAAATCTCTTAACTCTCTCACTCTTTGGATTAGTAAAAAACTCCTTAGGCGAAGCTATTTCCTCTATCTTTCCCTTATCAAAGAAAACAATCCTATCCGCAACATTTTCTGCAAATCTCATCTCGTGAGTTACTAAAATCATCGTCATACCCTCTTTTACTAACTCTCTAATTACCTCTAAAACTTCTTTGACCATTTCAGGATCTAAAGATGCTGTTACTTCATCAAAAAGCATTATTTCAGGATTCATACATAAAGAGCGAACAATAGCTACCCTTTGCTTTTGTCCTCCACTTAATGTCCGAGGATAAAAGTCTCGTTTTTGTTCTAAACCAACGCGTTTTAAAAGTTTCAATGCTTCAGAAACCACCGTTTCTTTTCTCCTTTTTTGCACCTTAAGGGGAGCTAAAATAACATTTTCTAATACATTTAAATGCGGAAAAAGCTCATAATTTTGAAAAACCATACCTATTTTTTCTCTAATTTTTCTCCATTCTACTAAGGTAATGTCCTCTCCTTTAAAATAAATCTTTCCCCCATTTATATTTTCTAATCCATTAATACAACGCAAAAATGTGCTTTTTCCACAACCACTTGGACCCAAAATCGCACATACTTCACCCTTTTTTATTTCTAAAGAAATATTATCTAAAATCAAAGTCTCGCCAAATTTCTTGGTTAAATTCTCAATGCTTAATAAAACTTCATTACTTAAATGATGAGCCATTCTCCCCCTTATGCAAATTTTCTTTCTAAAATACGACTAACAAAAGACAAAGGATAACAAAGTAAAAAATACAACAAGAAAATCCCACCATAAACCCAAAAACTTGCCTGGGGATAATCAATAATATTCACCTCAATAATCTGTTGCCCAACTTTTAGCATATCACTCACCCCAATTAAAGCAGCTAATGGTGTCGTTTTAATCATCCGCGTAAAAAGATTAACTAGAGGAGGTAAAAGCCTTTTTAGGGTTTGTGGAAAAATAATAAAAATTTGGATTTGCATCTCACTTAACCCTAAAGCTCTGCCGCTTTCACTTTGGTGTTTAGGAAGGCTTGATATAGCTCCACGCACCAAATCCCCCATCTCTGCAATACCCCAAAGACTAAAAACAATAATACAAGCCTCTATAGCACTTAAGTTAAAAAGAAAAGAAAACCCAAAATAAACAATAAAAAGCCAAGCAAGGATGGGGATAATACGAATACTTTCTAAATAAAAACGACACAAAAAGCTCAAAACCCTAGAGGGCAAAGTCATCAAATAACCCAAAACAAACCCAAAAACACAAGAAAAAAAGATGGAGCTAAAAGCAATTAAAAAGGTAATCCCTATCCCTTCTAAGATTCTTTTTATTATTTGCCAATCTAAAAAAAATTCCATTTAACCTATAATCTTCTTATAATGCTTCTCTAAAGCATAAAACAAAAGGGATAATGGCAACAAAACCACCAAATAACAAAGAACTAGCAATAATAAAGTTTCGCTACTTTTATAATAACTTCCTAATAAATCTTTAGTTACATAGAAAACATCGGCTAAAGCAATAGCACTTACCACAGAAGTTTCTTTTAGCAAAAAAATTGCATTAGCACCAATATAAGGAAGACTTACCATAAGACTTTGGGGCAATACAATATAAAAAATAAGTTGCATTTCATTTAAGCCCAAACTCCTAGCACTCTCTAGTTGAATCTTGCCTACAGATTCTAATCCGGCACGAAAGGATTCTGCCATATAACTCCCACCTAGAAACACTACACCTATTAAAGCACAAGTATAGCTATCAAGCTTCCAACCAATTTGTGGCAACCCATAATACAGGAAAAATAATTGAATAAGCAAAGGGGTATTGCGGGATAGCTCCACATAAGCTTTAACTACCATACAAAAACCTCTAACCTTATAATAAGTAATAATAGCTACAAAAAACCCAACAATAATAGAAAATATCACACCCCAAAAAGATAAATGCAAAGTAAGCCATAAAGCCTTAGTAAAAAGTGGAATCGCATTTTCCATAAAACCCCAATCCAAACCTAACATCCCAATAATCTCCTAATGTAGAAAATGCCTTTTATGGCTAAAATAAAGTGCCATATTATTCTCATTAGCACAAGCTATAACTTCCTCATCTCTAACACTTCCACCAGGTTCAATTACTGCACTAACACCTGCTTTATAAGCCTCTTGTATGCTATCTTTAAAAGGAAAAAAGGCTTCAGAAGCTAAAACACAACCTTGTAAATCTATCCCCATTTCTTTAGCTTTAATAATAGCAGCTTTTGCCGCATCAACACGGCTTGTCATACCCATCCCAATAGCTACCATAGCACGATTTTTCACATAAACTACGCAATTAGACTTTACAAGTGCAGCGATTTTATAGGCAATTTCTAAGTCTTGCATTTGTGTATTAGTGGCTTTTTTAATACTCATACATTGTGCGTTTTTCACTTCATCACTTAATACTTCATCGCTCTCTTGCAAAAGAAATCCCCCTTCAATATGTTTAAAATCTTTAGCATCTTTAGGAAGTTTTAAATACCTCTCCCCACAAAGAAAAATCTTTAACTTCTTCTTAGGCATTAAAAATTCTAAGGCTTCCTTAGTAATACTTGGGGCAACCAAAACTTCAAAGAATATTTTTCCCATTTCTTGGGCTAAAGCTAAATCCACTTCCCCGTTAACAGCGACAACACCGCCATAAGCAGAAATACTATCACATCTTAAAGCTTGCCTATAAGAATCCAATAAAGTATCACTTATAGCAAATCCACAAGGATTGCCGTGTTTTACAATACATACCGCTTTACTTTCTCCAAAATTTGAAGCGATCTTTACAGCACTATTAATATCTGTAAGATTATTAAAACTTAGTTCTCCTTTTAAGGTTTTAAAGTTTTTAGAATAAAAATCCTCCCAT
This sequence comes from Helicobacter apodemus, assembly GCF_003097575.1. Lineage (NCBI taxonomy): Bacteria > Pseudomonadati > Campylobacterota > Epsilonproteobacteria > Campylobacterales > Helicobacteraceae > Helicobacter > Helicobacter apodemus. The sequence continues at coordinate 447,849 of NZ_CP021886.1, forward strand.
TCATAATACGCTCCTTTTTGATGAGGATTCTCACCATAGCGGGTTTTACCCACAAGCTTTCCGGCTAAAAAATGCATATCCCCAAATCCCTCTTTAAAAGTTTTATTCATATAATTAGCAATCATTACATCATAACTTGCGGTATGTTCATAAGCCTTTATCATCATTTTTTGACGCAAGACTAAAGTATTTTGATGGCTCTTTAAGGCTTCAATAATAAAATCATAATCACTAGGGTTACTAACTACCAATACGGATTGAAAATTCTTAGCAGCTGCTCTAAGCAAGGTAGGACCACCAATATCAATATTTCCTATAATCTCTTCAAAATCATCAGTTCTTTGTATAGTTTGTTTAAAAGGATAGAGATTAACACAGACAAGATTAATATCCCTTATCCCATATTCTTTAGCGATTTTAACATCTTCACTATTTTGCCTCCGATATAAAATCCCACCAGCAATTCTAGGATGAAGGGTCTTAACTCTCCCACCAAACATCTCTTGACTTTGCGTATAACTACTCACTTCTATAGCCTCTATCCCTTCTTCTTGCAAGGTTTTCAAAGTTCCACCTGTAGATATAATCTCATACCCTATTGCTATTAGCTCCCTTGCAAAAGAAATTATATTGGTTTTATCACTCACACTTAATAAAGCAGTCATTTCTATCCTTTTAACAATCTTAAAAATATCCAACCACCCACCACTATAAACATCACAAAAGGGAATAAGATTCCAATTTCTGGCAATAAAAACCCGCTAATGGCTAATCTTGAGAGGATAAAAAATATCCCCCATAATAACAAAAGACTAAGTATCATTCCAAAAGTCATCATACCCAAATGGATATAACGATTGCAATCAGGAGTAAATCTTGATAAAGCAATCATCATTAAAGGTGCAAAAAGAGGAAACAAAAGCAAGACATAAAAAGAGGCTCTAAGTTTTTGGGTATTAATACCTTGTTGGGCTAAAAGCTGTATTGCTTCATAAGCATCTATTAAAGAAATATTCCCCTGCTTTTCATAAATATTATCCAAAATTTTGGGCTTAAAACCCTCTAAAATCGTATAACTTTCTTGATATTCAACGACTATTGGAGTTTGACCTAGCTTTAAATCTTTTGGCAAAGTCGTAATCTTGACATTTTCTAGTTTCCACTCCTCACCAGTAAAAATAGCTCTTTGTGATTGAATCACTTTATCAATTAATAAAGTTTGCGGATTAAACTCATAAACCCTTACCCCCTCTGCACTTTGCAATAAAGGAAAAATCTTTTCAAAATAAATATAATACTGCTGATATTTCAATAATACATTACTTTTATAGCTCCCTACATAGCCTCTTTCTATAATCAATTCTATTTTTTCTTTAGCATAAGCAAAAGGTGTAGCGTTCAAACCAATAAAGGCAAAGATTATAACAAAACTTATAAAAAAGATAGGTGCAAAAATATTAAATCTTGAATATCCAAGTGCTAAAAATGCAGTCCATTGAGAATTTCTCAACATAGCATTGATTAAAACAATTTGTGCTAATATGAGTGCTAAGGGCAAAATAAAACCGCTTGCATAAATAAAATCATAAGCAATAAGCAAAACTATCAAATTAGCAGAATTAGGAAATTCATCGACAAACTTTATTAAATCAATAAAAACAAAAAAGCACTCTAAGGCAATAAAAAGTATTAAAAAATACCGCATATAAGAAAAACTAATATAACGATAAAATAAACTCATTGAACAAAATCTTTTAGGGTTTGCTTAGGGCAATTAATCGTATAAAAACAAGAGATTTTGGAGGCAAGTAACGCAGGATTATCTAATTTTGTAATTTCTAGTGCAACCTTTGAACAATGCTTAATCAAAGCCTCATTTAACTGCATTTCATATTCATTAAAATCCTCTAACACCCATTTAACAACCTCTTGCTTATTTTGTGGCTTCCCAATACCATAGCGAATCCTATAATATCCATTTCCACACATACTATCAATAGATTTTAGCCCATTATGCCCACCACTTCCACCACCAAATTTGAATCTAATTACACCAAATGCTAAATCCAAATCATCGTGTATTACTAAAATATTTTCTATTTTGTAATAATTTTTTACTCTCAAAAAACATTCTCCAGAGGCATTCATAAAAGTAGTAGGTTTTAATAATAATATTTGGTGAGACTTATAAAGCTCACCATAAAAGTCTTTATTAGATTGTTTGGTTGCTTCTAAAGAAGCAATGAGGTCATCTATCACCATAAACCCTATATTATGGCGATTATTCTTGTATTTATCTCCGGGATTCCCCAAACCAGCAATTAAAAACATTTAACGCGATTTGATAACACCTACAATAGCTACATCATTCCTCTCCACAATTTTTACTCCATTATTTTGTGGCAAATCCCTTATAAGAATAACATCCCCTACATCAAGATTTGTTACATCAATTTCATAGTTTTTAGGGAGATTTTCAGGAGCAGCTTTTACCTTAATACGTTTTTTAGAAAGCATTAAAACTCCTTTATTTTTTAATCCCTTTGCAGTGCCTACAATCTTTACCTTCACAGAATATTTAGCCTCAATTCCTTCTTGGGCTAACATTAAATCCACATGGATAATATCATTAGTAATAGGATCTTTTTGGTATTCTTGAATTACAACAGGATATTCCTTAGAACCAACTTGAATTTTAAAAATTAAATCTGTTTTATTGCGAACTTCGCGTATAAAATCATTGCGTTTAAACGCACAATGAATATTTTCTCTGCCTTTCCCATAAATATTGGCAATTAGATAACCATTTTTTCGTAAAGCTTTTACATCCGCTTTAGAAATACTCTCTCTAATTATTCCACTTAACATTTAAATCCTTCATTCATAAAATTAAAGGCTAAAATTATGGCATTTTTTTTTTAAAAGTTTATTTAATTTAAGCTCTCTAAAATCTTTCCAAATGCTTCTTTAAAGCTCTGCAATCCTTCTTGTAGCAATTCTTTTGCAACTTTTTCTACATCAATCCCTGCTTCTTTAAGCATTTTAAAATAATCCTCTAATTCTTCATCACTAGGCAAATAAGCACCATCAACTACATTTAACTCCATAAAAGATTCTAAAGCAGTTAAAGGAGCAGTATTAATCGCATAAGGGTGATAAAGCTCTTTAATATAATAACTAGGCTCTAACTCTCCACCTTTAACCCCCGTGCTAGCAAAAAGCGGTCTAACAGGCAAAGAATAATCTTTAACAATCTTATAAAGCTGCTGCGCATTTTTAATCCCTAAAGTTCCCGTTGGAATTTCTTTATTTTTAAAAACTTCATCACATTTTCTATCAAATCTGGAGACAAAAATACTAAGCACTGCTCGTGGATATTCTTTTAATTCCATTTTATTGCTTTCTTTTAAAATACCATAAGCCTTTTTAAAAGATTCCATACACTCAATAGCTTGTTCTTTGGAAAAAACTAAGGTTGCATTTACAGGAATACCTTGTAAAATTAATTCCTCCATAGCAACAATTCCTGCTTTAGTTGCTGGAATTTTAATCATTACATTAGGATAACCAATACTCTTAAAAAGCCTAACTCCCTCATCAATGCTTCCTTTAGCGTTATCGCATAAGTTAGGATCAATCTCAAAACTAATATAGCCATCATTAGGATTATCCTCATAAATAGGGAGTAAAATTTCTGCAGCCCTTTTTATATCTTCAATAGCTAAATTTTCATAAATCTCTTTTGGCTCTTTTCCTTTGAAATCTTCCTTTTGTTTTTGATAACTTGCATTAGTGAATGCTTGTTGAAAAATCACGGGATTACTAGTAGCACCTTGAATCACCTTACTTTGCACTAATGTTTGAAACTGATTTTCTAAAAACTCCCTTTCAATAAAATCACACCAAAGCGAAAAGGAAATATTTTCAGACATTATAAACTCCTTAAATATACGCGATAATCTCTCTTAAATCTTTCTTATCTACAATAATATTTGCAAACTTCTTAACAATATCTTTACCACAAAAAGAAATTGTTTTCTTAGCATAAGGGAACATTGAAATATCATTAGCACCATCCCCCATTACAATAGTATCCTCTTCACCGATACTTAAGAGATTCTGCACTTTTTTAAGCATTCTCCCTTTAGAGTAGCTAAACATCATCTCCCCTCCAACTTCTCCGGTTAAAACTCCATTTTTATGGTGCAAAGTATTACTAAAATGCATATCATAACCCAATACTTTCTTACCCGCACTAACCCCTTCATCAAATCCACCACTAAAAACTACCACCTTATAATCTTTGGCTTTTAGGGCAAGTATTAACTCCTTAGCACCAGGAACATAAGGAAGATTGTTGCAAGTCTCCTCTACAAGAGGTAAAGGCATTCCCGCTAAAGTCTCCACCCTCCTTTTTAAACTTTGGTAAAAGTCTAATTCTCCATTCATAGCTTCTTTGGTAATTTTACTTACCTCTTCTTCTTTGGCATAAGCTTTTGCTAAAAGATCAATGGTCTCCCCATCCATCAAAGTAGAATCAAAATCAAATACTGCAAGTTTCACATTCTACCCTTATGAAATCCCTAATTTTTTCTCTAACTTTACAATTCTATCCCAAGTTTCAATCACAGAATCGGGATTCAAAGAAATTGAAGAAATACCATTTTCTACCAAAAATTCTGCAATTTCTGGATAATCACTAGGTGCTTGCCCACAGATGCCACAATATTTATTATATTTCTTACACGCATCTATGGCTAGTTTAAACATTTTTAAAAGGGCAGGATTGCGTTCATCAAAAATATGGCTTACTAACTCACCATCTCTATCTACACCTAAAATAAGCTGTGTTAGGTCATTAGAACCTATAGAAAATCCATCAAAGAGCTGCAAAAACTCATCAGCTAAAATCACATTTACAGGCAATTCACACATTACATAAATCTCTAATCCATTCTCTCCTTGCACAAGGCCATTTTTACGCATAATCTCTAAAACGCGTTTTCCCTCTTCAGGTGTTCTTAAGAAAGGAATCATAATTTTCATATTCGTAAATCCCATTTCATTCCTAGCCATTGCTAAACCTTGACATTCTAATTCAAAGGCGTGGATATATTCCTTGGAATAATACCGACTAGCCCCCTATAACCAATCATAGGATTTTCTTCTTGTGGCTCGTAATTTTTACCACCTACCATTCTGCGGTATTCATTAGATTTAAAATCACTAGTCCTTACAATAACTGGTTTTGGGTAAAAAGCTGCTGCAATCATACCCACACCCTCTGCGATTTTTTTAATAAAAAAATCTTTAGGATTTGCATAACCAGACATAATATCCCTCACACCCTCTATTCCATCAAATTCTCGATTACCACTATGTAAATCAATAAGTGCTAAAGGATGAGCTTTAATATAATTATTAATAATAAATTCCATCCTAGCTAATCCTACACCATTATTAGGTATCATCGAAAACGCAAAAGATTTTTCCGGATTTCCTACATTAATATAGATTTTTGTTTTGGGTTGTTCTAGTGAGCTTAAATCTACCCTTTCAACTTCATACTCAAAGATTCCATCATAGACTAACCCATCCTCTCCCTCTGCACAAGAAACCGTTACTTCCATCCCCGTTTCTAAGGTTTCTGTAGCACCTACTGCACCTACAATAGCAGGAACACCAATTTCTCTTGCTACAATGGCAGCGTGGCAAGTTCTACCCCCACGATTAGTAATGACTGCAGCGGCTTTTTTCATCGCTGGTTCCCAATCAGGATCTGTATTATCCGTTACTAAAATTTCGCCAACTTGTAATTCTCCCATATGCACAATATCATTAATTACCCTAATCTTTCCGCTCCCAATCCTTGCACCAACAGCTTTACCCCTAATTAAAACAGGCTTTTCTTTAGAATCTACAAAATAATATTTTTCTAAAGTATTATTACTTTTTTTCATTTTTTGACTTTGCACTGTTTCTGGACGTGCTTGGACAATAAAAATTTCTCCACTATTTCCATCTTTTGCCCATTCCATATCCATAGGACGATATTCACCCGCTTCTTTAGAATAATGTTTCTCAATTAAAACTGCATAACGCGCTAAAGTTAAGACCTCATCATCATTAATAGAAAAACTTTTTAATTCCTCTTCTGTAGTATCAATATTTTTGGTAGGATGTTTAGCACCAGGGGCTGCATACACCATTTTTATATTTTTATGCCCTAATTGACGCTTCAAAATAGGACGTTTTCCTAATTCTAAAGCAGGTTTAAAAACATAAAATTCATCAGGATTAACACTCCCTCCTACCACATTTTCACCTAACCCCCAAGAAGAGGTAATTAACACAGCATCTTTAAAGCCTGTTTCTGTATCAATACTAAACATTACTCCCGAGCTTGCCTTATCAGAGCGAACCATTTTTTGAACCCCAACAGATAAAGCTACTTTAAAATGGTCAAATCCTCTTGAAGCCCTATAACTTACTGCTCTATCGGTAAAAAGTGAAGCCATACAAGATTTAATATAATGAATAAGCTCACTTTGTCCTTGAACACTCAAATAAGTATCTTGCTGCCCAGCAAAAGAAGCATCAGGTAAATCCTCTGCGGTAGCAGAGCTTCTAACGGCTACATCGGCTTCCTCCATTCCATATTCTTGACTTAAAATCCTATAAGCCTCTAAAATCTCCTCCCGCAAGTCTGTAGGCAAGGGAGTCCCAAAAATCATATCACGTATCTTTTTGGAGCGGACATTTAAAACATCAATTTCTGTTACATCAATCCCATCAAGGAGTTCTTTAATTTTATCTCTAATCCCAGCACTATCTAGCAAATACCAATATGCCTTACTAGTAATGGCAAATCCATTAGGGACTTTAATACCCATAGGAACAAGCTCTTGAAACATCTCACCAATACTTGCATTTTTACCGCCCACAATATGGACATCTTTATTGTTTAACTCCCTAAAAAACTTGATGTATTGCATTATAATTTTCTCCTATAAAGATAATCTTGATTTAGCAAAACAATTCTACTTAAAAAATATTTATCTCATTCTTAGTTTATCTCTACTTTATCACTTCTTTGTTAAACTTTAGTATTTATATTCTTTGAGATTAGTAAAAACTACACAATTAAACTTCAAGGTGATAAATGGAAAATCTAGAATCGGTTTTAAAACAACACAAACTTACTTTAGAGAACTACCAAAAGATTTTGCATATTCTACAAAGGGAGCCAAATCTTATTGAAATTGGGATTTTTTCTGCTATGTGGAGTGAGCATTGTAGCTATAAATCAAGCAAAATTTATCTTAATGGATTCCCAAGTGATGCAAAATGGGTGCTTCAAGGACCAGGAGAGAATGCAGGAATTATTGATATTGGTGGAGGATATGGGGCGGTGTTTAAAATAGAATCCCATAATCACCCAAGTTTCATTGAGCCTTATGCCGGAGCTGCTACAGGAGTTGGAGGGATTATGCGTGATATTTTTACTATGGGAGCTAAACCTGTAGCAAGTCTTAATGCCATTCGCTTTGGCGATATTACCCAAAACAATTCCACAGGCTCTAAACACCGCTACCTTTTACGCGGAGTTGTAAGTGGTATAGGAGGATATGGTAATTGTATGGGAGTCCCAACCATTGGGGGGAGATGAGCTTTGAATCTTGCTATGAGGGTAATATCTTAGTTAATGCCTTTACTTTAGGGATTATCAAAAATGATGAAATTTTTTATGGGAGGGCTGAGGGAATTGGAAATCCTGTTATTTATGTAGGGAGCAAAACCGGACGAGATGGCTTAGGAGGTGCTGTTATGAGTAGTGATTCTTTTAGTGAGGATTCTAAATCTTTGCGTCCTACTGTGCAAATAGGCGACCCATTTACAGAAAAGCTCCTTTTAGAGGCTTGTTTAGAATTATTCAAAAAAGACTTGATTGTGGGGATACAAGATATGGGGGCTGCAGGGCTTACAAGCTCTAGTTTTGAAATGGCAGGACGCAGTGGAAGCGGAATGATACTACACTTAGATAAAGTGCCTACGCGAGAAGAAAAAATGAATCCCTATGAATTAATGCTTAGTGAATCCCAAGAGCGAATGCTTATTTGTGCCAAGAAGGGTTGTGAGGCAAATATTATAGAAATCTTTAACAAATGGGAGCTTGATTGTGCGATTATTGGGGAGGTTACTAATAGTGGCAAAATGGAGCTTTATTGGGAGGGTGCAAAATGTGCGGAGATTCCTATTGCTCCCTTAAGCGAGGAAGCACCTATTCTAAAGCGTCCAGTAAGTCAAAACCCTACTTATTTAGATTCTCTGCCACCGCTTAAAAAAGAAATATTCCAAGCTTTAAACCCTAATGAAATCTTTCAAGAACTTTTAAAAAGCCCTGATATTTGTGATAAAGCGTGGGTATATGAGCAATATGATAGCACCGTGCAAACCAATACTATTACCAAAGCTGGGAGTGGTGGAGCAAGTGTTATTAGAGTAAAAGAAAATAACAAAGCTTTAGCAATGAGTGCCATCTGCCCTATTAGAATCTGCTACCTTAACCCTAAAGAGGGTGCAAAACAAGCTGTAGCAAAGGCAGGAAGGGATATTGCCCTAAGGGGCGGTAGAGCCTTAGCAATCACTGATTGTCTTAACTTTGGAAACCCAGAAAATCCAGAAGTTATGTGGCAATTTAAAGAAACTTGTGAAGGCATTAAAGAATCTTGCAAAATACTCAATACCCACGTTGTAAGTGGAAATGTTAGCCTCTATAACCAAACTAACCAACAAGATATTTATCCTACACCTACAATAGTTGGTGTTGGTGTTATTGATAATCCTTTAAAGACGCTTAGTAGTAAATTCTCTGCTAATCTTAGCATCTATCATCTAAAACCTAAATCTTACAATCCACAATTTGGTGGAAGCCTTGTAGCTAAACACTTTGGCAATAGCATCAAAGCCCCTATTGCACCTATTAATCTACAAGATGAATTACTCCTATGGGATATTCTTTTAAAGGCTAACGATAAAGGATTATTAAAAGCTGCGGTTGATATTTATCAAGGAGGTCTTGCCCTCTCCCTAGCTAAAGCTTGTATAAGAGGACAAGTAGGGTGTGAGAGTATTCAACCTTTAAGCTTTCAAAATCTTTTTGCAGAATCCCCGACACAAGTCTTAATCGCCATAAATACTCAAAAAGAAGAAATTACTTTAAAATCCCTTATGGATTTAACAACAAATTCTAATTTTTGCTTAACAAAAATAGCCCATACTGGAGGAGATAAACTAAAAATAGGCGATATTTCTCTGCCCTTACAACAAGCAAATAAGTATTATTTTGAAAGCTTTAAAACCACTATTGAAACCTTTTAAATTATTTTTATTCTTGTATTTTGGGATTCATAGGGCTTATGCTATGGATTTTGAAACTTTTTACCAACAAGTCCATATTCAAAGCTTAGAAAAAAATTACATCCGCTTTAGAGGTAGAAAATTATTAAGTTATGAATCTTATCATTTAATGAATACAGAGCAAAAAGAACAACTTTATGGTTCTTTAGTGCTTGTATTTACTAAAATTTCTCGCTTTATCACTTTTAATGAGCAAAACGGGATTGGAATTGCCACGCAATTAGGAAGCTATTTACAATTTGACATTAAATACTATGAAACCCTAGAGGATATTGGAATACAAGGAGAGATTAAAGCAATATGTGTGTTGCCCTATTTTGATAAATGTATCCTACTAGGGTATCAAACCTTTTAATTATTCAAATTGCCCTTTAATATTTCCTATCCATTCTTTAATCCTTTGCTCACTTAGCTCTTCTTGATTATCTTCATCAAGCATTAAGCCTATAAATTGTCCATCAACAATTGTCTTTGTTTCTTCATATTCATAACCCTCTGTTTTAGTAAATCCAATAATCTTTCCTTGTTTATTAGCGACTTCATAAATAGGTAATAATCCATCACAAAAACTATCTGCATAAGTATCTTGGTCGCCTAAACCCACTAATGCTATAACCTTTCCATTAAAATCCTCTGGGCTTAAAGTCTCTAAAAACTCTTCCCAATCCCCTTGCATATCTCCACTACCATAAGTTGGAGTTGCTAAAATAAGATTTTTATATTCTAAAAGTTTTGCCTTCTCTGTTTTTGCAACATCAAAAAGATCTACATCTCCTAATGTATCAGCAATTTTCTTAGCGATATTTTCAGTATTTCCACTATCACTGCCATAAAATAAACCAATTTTTTGCATTATCTATATCCTTTTATTTAAATTTTAAGAAACATTATTATTTTAAAACAAAAATCATTAAAATAGAATTATAAGAATACTATGTATTATTAACTTAAACTTAAATTTTCTACGATTACAATCTATTAAATTATTTTAAATTATAATTACATTCCTAAAATATTTATAATAACAAGGATTTTACTTATGAAAAACAAAAAATATTTAAGTTTAGTGTTAGCTTGTTCCTTATTAGGAAATGTGGCAATAGCTCAAGAGAATAAAACTTATGATGCAGAAGATATTGCAGACATATTTTATCAGTTAAATAGTAGCCCACAAGATCCTAAAAGAAAAATTAATCATACAAAAGGTTTCTGTGCTAGCGGAATTTTTGAACCTACTACAGATATTACTGCTACAATTGATGTTCCATTATTTAAACAAAGTTCTATTCCTATGGAAATTCGTTATTCATTAGGTGGTGCTATTATGGATGACAAGAGTAAAGCAAGAGGAATGGCTCTGAGGTTTCAAGGAGAGAACCATCAATGGACAATGGTAATGCTAAATACGGAAGTAAATTTTGCAAAAAATCCCCAAGAGTTTGGACAATTTTTTGAGATGAGAATACCTGTAAATGGTAAAGTAGATACACAAAAAATTAAAAAACTAACTCAAGAAATAGATTCTTATAAAAATTATGCAGCTATGGTTGATAAAATGGGCATCTCTAGTCTTGAAAATACCCCTTTTTATAGCAATCATACTTTTTGGTTTAAAACACCCAACCAAAAAGATCCCATTCCTGCTAGATGGAAATTTATTCCCAAAGATGGGATAAAATATCTTGATGAAAAACAACTTAAAAATATGAGTAAAAATTTCTTGCTTGAAAACTTCCAAACTTACACACAAGCAAAACCCATTGAATATGATATGTATCTTGTGTATCCTAATAAAGGAGACGCGACCAATGATACGACAGCTATTTGGAAAGGAAAGCACAAAGAAACTTTAGTGGGCACTTTAAAAGTTCAACAATACCAAGGAATGCAATGTAATAAAGATGTTTATTTTCCAGCGGATTTACCAACAGGTGTGGAAGCACCAAAAGACCCACTATTTGATCTTAGAAATGCTACTTATGCCATAACCTTTGGTAGGAGACAATAATCTTTAATAGGACTTAGTCCTATTAATACTGCTTCTTTTGAATCTCCATTTTTATTTCACCCACTATTTCATTAACCCTTAAGCTAATTTCTTGGGAATTATTAACCGCTTCAACGCTTTTTTGTGTAACACCCTCTAATTGATTAATAGCTTCATTAATTTGTGAAATACCCTCTGTTTGTTCTTTAATAGATTCACTCATATCATTAATACCTTGCACTAAGACATTAACATTAGCTTCAATCTCATTTAAAGACTTTCCTGTTCTCTCTGCTAATTTTCTAACTTCATCTGCAACAACTGCAAAGCCTCTTCCGTGTTCTCCTGCTCTTGCTGCTTCAATAGCTGCATTTAATGCTAAGAGATTAGTTTGATCGGCAATATCTTTAATCACACTTACGATATTTTTAATATCCTCTGCTTGTCTTGTAACCTCTCCTGTCTTATCACTAACATTTTGCATAGAGCTAGAGATTTCTTCAATAGCAGTAGCGGATTTCTCAAGTGAGGAATGCTGCTGAGAAATAGCATTTGATAAATTCACCATTTCTTCGTTTTGTTTATTAGAGCTACCCTCTAAGTTTAAACTCATCATTTCTTGGGTTTTTAAAATATTTACCATTTCATCACCTAGATAATTAATCCCATCAATTAACACACAAGCTTGTTTTTCATATCCATCTGCTTTAATTCTTTCTCTAAAATCATTATGGGAATATCTTTTCAAAATTTGATTAACTTCTAAGAGTAAAAAAGACCAACTCTTCATAGCTTCATTTAGCAAATTGACTAAAAGATTCAAATTAGGATTAGAGGGCTTATTGGTAATTTGTAAAGACAAATCACCCTTTTTGAATTTACTAACAATATCTTGAAATTGCGAAATTGTTTGTTTATCTGTTTCAATACCAAGTTTAATATCTTTAACATTTTTATTAATCAATAACGCCATTTGACTAAATTCATCCTTAGAATTAATGGGTGTTAAAGAAACATTATCAGTCTTATAACTTAAATATTCAAAAAAAGAAACAATATTTCCTTGCAAGATTCGAACACTTTTTACGATATCCGAGTAAAAACTCCAAACTAGCGGTATGATAAAAACAATAAAGATTCCACATACAATTAAACCAGCCAATAAAAAATTCTTAGCTATAGCACTTACAAATATATTAGAATATATTTTTGCCTCACTTTCTACATTATCAATATAAACACCTGTCCCAATCCAAAGATTATCCGTATTAGCAATTTTTTGTGCATAAGCGACTTTTTTGGCATCTATTATAGTGCCATCGGGTAAAGGTTTGGAAAACACATAATAAACAAATCTCCCTTCTTTACTTTGGTTTAATCCCGTATCTTTTAGCTCCCTAACATAGAAAACTCCATTTACATCTTTAATATCATAAAGGGATTTACCCACTAAATCCGGTCTCACAGGATGCACTATAGGAGTATAATCTTTATAGGCAAAGAAATACCCTGATTTATCATCTTCAAAACGAAATTCAGAAATTGCTTGGTTAAGCAGCATAACCTGATTTTCTTCTGAAAGCCCTTTTACTAACATTCCTAAAGAGCTAGCTAACATATCTGTAGCTAATTTTAGTTTTAGCTCTATTTGAGAACGAATTATGGTATTCATATTCTCTTCTACACTTATTCTTGCCTCCCTCTCACTCCACAATCCTGAAAGAATTAAAGCCACTAAAGCAAGACAATATCCCAAAAATAACACTATAATTTTCATTTTCAAAGAAAGCTTCTTAAACATAAAATCCCTACCAAATTTTAAATTAATACAACACTTTGTATTTTATCCCTAAATTTAATTATTTAAGGATTTTTTATTTTTTCAAAAAACATTTATTAAAACACTTAAAAAGTAAAATTTTATTAATAATACCTATTAACCCGTATAAATTTACCCACTTAAAAAACTCTACGCCTTAAAATCCCTAAAAATAAACATAAGTTAAAAAGCGTTATAATTTGAAACTAAAATATTTATTAATATAGTAAGGAAACTGCTGTGAATCCTAAACAAAATCCAACACCGCTTGAATACATTATTATCACCAATGCTAAAGAAAATAATCTCAAAAACATTCATCTTAATATCCCTAAAAATAAGCTTGTTGTTTTAACAGGACTTAGTGGCAGCGGGAAAAGCACTCTAGCTTTTGATACCCTCTATGCAGAAGGACAGAGACGTTATATAGAAAGCCTCTCAAGCTATGCAAGACAATTTTTAGACAAAATCGGTAAGCCAGATGTCGATAAAATAGAGGGATTAACTCCAGCTATTGCTATTGATCAAAAAACTACGAGTAAAAATCCCCGCTCCACCGTTGGAACTATTACAGAGATTTATGATTATTTACGGCTTTTGTATGCAAGAGTAGGAATCCAACATTGCCACCTATGTAAAAAACCTATTTCACAAATGAGTGCTAGTGATATTATCACTCAAATCTTAAAATTGCCCGAAGATTCTAAAGCCCTTATTCTAGCCCCTATTATTCGTGAAAAAAAGGGAACTTTTACAGATAAACTTGAATCTTTGCGTCAAAAGGGTTATATAAGAGCACAAATTAATGGTGTCTTAGTGCGTCTTGATGAAGAGATTCATTTAGCTAAAACCAAAAAACATACTATAAAAATTGTTATTGATAGAGTTGTTATTAATCCCCAAAATAAAGATAGGATTGCACAAAGTATTGAAAAAGCCCTTAAAGAATCTTATGGGGAAGTAGAAATTGAACTCTTAAAAGAAAATAAAAATGAGCTTATCCATTTTAGTGAGCATTTAGCCTGCTTTGATTGTAAAGTCTCTTTTAATCCTTTAGAGCCCCTTAGCTTTTCTTTCAACTCCCCTAAAGGTGCTTGCCAAAAATGCGATGGCTTAGGGATTAGGTATAGCATTGATACCAAGAAGATTCTTGATATTTCTTTACCCTTAAGTGAGGGGGGAATTAAAATCATTCACGGATTTAACAAAAGCTATTACAATGAGCTTTTTAAAGGATTTTGTAAAGCTAATAAAATCAACCCACAAAGTGCTTTTGAGGACTTAAAAGACTTTGAACAAAAAGCTATTCTTTATGGAAATAACCAAGAAATAGAATTTACTTGGAAAAGCTCCCATTTAAAGCGTCCTTGGAGTGGCATTATAGCCATTGCTTATGATATGTTTAAAGACAATAAAGACTTAAATGATTATATGAGTGAAAAAGTTTGTGAAGAATGCAAAGGGCATAGATTATTACCCCAAAGCCTCTCTGTGCAAGTAGCAAACAAAACTCTAGGAGAACTCTTGGATTTACCCATTGATCAATGTTATGGCTTCTTTGCTAATACACAAAATTTTGAATATTTCAATACCCAACAAGCAATGATCGCTGCCCCTATTTTAAAAGAAATTTGTGAGAGACTCTATTTCCTTTATGATGTAGGCTTAGGTTATTTAAGTTTAGGGAGGGACGCTCGTAGTATTAGCGGCGGGGAATCGCAAAGGATAAGAATAGCTAGTCAAATTGGGAGTGGTTTAACAGGCGTTATGTATGTGCTTGATGAACCAAGTATTGGATTACACGAAAGGGATACTTTAAAGCTTATTAAAACCTTAAGAAACCTGCAACAAAAGGGAAACTCTGTTATTGTCGTAGAGCACGACAAAGAGACGATAGAACACGCAGATTTTATTGTAGATATTGGACCAGGTGCGGGAAAATATGGAGGAGAAGTAGTCTTTAGCGGGAATCTCACACAACTTTTAGGCAGTGATACACAAACCGCACAATACCTAAATGGTAAGAAAAAAATAGAATATTTTGTAAGGAGAAATCAAGAAGAATGGATTGAGATTAAAAATGTCAATATCAATAATATCCATAATCTAAGTGTGCAAATACCACTTAAAAACTTTGTATGCATAAGCGGAGTAAGCGGAAGCGGAAAAAGCTCCCTTATCCTGCAAACACTCCTGCCTGTAGCCCAAGAAATCCTTAATAATAGCAAAAAGGTAAAAAAAGTGGATGGGGTAGAGATTGAAGGACTAGAAAAACTTGATAAAGTTATATACCTAGACCAAAGCCCCATTGGTAGAACCCCCCGATCTAATCCTGTAACCTACACCGGTGCTATGGATGAAATACGGCAAATTTTCTCCCAAACCAAAGAAGCACAAATCCGTAATTACAATATTAGTCGCTTTAGCTTTAATGTCAAGGGTGGAAGATGTGAAAAATGCCAAGGTGAGGGAGAAATAAAGATTGAAATGCACTTTTTACCCGATATTATGGTGAAATGTGATTCGTGTAATGGGACGCGTTATAACGCACAAACACTTGAAGTAGAATATAAAGGCAAAAATATCGCACAAGTCTTAGAAATGAGTGTTGATGAAGCCTATGAGTTTTTTAACAAAATCCCCAAAATTCACCAAAAGCTTAAAACACTCAAAGAAGTAGGATTAGGCTATATCACTTTAGGACAAAACGCTACTACCCTTAGTGGAGGGGAAGCCCAAAGGATCAAACTTGCTAAAGAACTTAGCCGCAAAGATACCGGAAAAACCCTCTATATCCTTGATGAGCCAACCACAGGATTGCATTTTGCCGATGTAGATAGACTTGTAAAAGTTTTGCACCACCTAACAGATTTAGGCAATAGTGTTATCGTCATAGAACATAATTTAGATATGATAAAAAATGCAGATTTTATCATCGATATAGGACCAGAGGGGGAAGCAATGGAGGCAATATCGTAGATAGTGGATCTCCAGAGAAAATCGCAAAAAGGGCTAAAAAAACAGGAAGTCATACAGGGAGATTCTTAGCTAAAGAGCTAAAACACTCATAAAATCCCTTACCCTCCTCTTAAAAATCTTAGCTAACTTGACTTAGTTTAAGTGAAATCAATCTCTACGGCAAAGCATACCAGCTAATTAATTTTAATGGCTCGATTGAAGAGACTAAAAAGTGTAATTTTGGCAAATACTCTACAAAAACATCAATATACTTGTTTTACTTTACTTCCTCATTTGTTTCAAGTCTTAAAGAAACTCCCAAACAATACCAAAAATCAAAAAATTTATATTTTTTACCAAAAAACTCCCACAGCTAAAAGTAATTTTTTCTTATAATGCATTTTTTAAATTTTGCTATAAAGGATTGAATATGAGAGAAAAAATAGCAAAAGCAGTCTGTGCTTTAGGTATTTGTTTGAGTGCATTAAACGCACAAGAAATAAGCGGTTTTGCCTCACCAGAAAGCATTTGGGTAGAGGGAAATAGCGTTTATGTAGCCAATGTCGGCGAGAAATTAGCCCCTCTAATAAAAGATAATGATGGCTTTATCTCTAAGCTTGATACACAGGGGAATATAATAGAATTGCACTTTTTAAGTAATTTAAATGCTCCAAAGGGTATGACCCAACTTGACAATACACTTTTTGTCGTAGATATTGATACTCTAAAAGGCTTTGATATTCTAAGCAAAAAACAGGTTTTTTCGCTACCTATTGTAGGTTCTGTGTTTTTAAATGATATTGCCGCCTATGACAACAACACACTTTTTATGAGTGATACAGACACAGGCATTATCCACAAAGTCAATGTGAAAAATAAAAAATATGAAACTTTTATGAAGCTTGATGCAGACAAATATGGCAGACCAAATGGACTTTTGTTTGATAAAGACAAAACAAAGCTTTATGTTGCTAACACAAGAGGTGGAGAAGTGCTTAGTATTGATATGCAAAGCTTAGGGATTAAAACACTCATTGCACAAAAGGGTGCGTATGATGGTTTAGCCTTTGCCAAAAATGGTGATTTGCTCGTGAGTAATTGGGGTGAGAATGGCAAGGGTGCGATTTATAGGGTTGATAAGAAGGGCAAGAAAAGCACTTTAAATCTCCCCTTTATCAAAGGACCAGCGGATATGTTTAGCGATGGGAAGTTTTTATGGATTCCCAAAATGGGAGAAAATAAGATTCTAAAAATTAACTTGCCTTAAAATATTTATATAAAAACTTAAAAGTTATACTTCATACAATCTTTTAAGCTTTTGGGCTTTTACACCTTTCCCCTTGACAAACACTAGGTGTCAGGATTTATAATTACAGAATCTATTTTATCCTAAAGGAGTAGCAATGACAAAAATGTTGTTTTTTGCACTAATGTTTGGCTTAATGTCTCATCTTTTTGCAACACAAGCACAGGTAAAAACGCTTTTGATTGCTTCACACCCTTATCCAGAAAGATCCACTTTTATTAAAGGCTTAGAGGAGGCTGCAAGAGGTGTGAAAGGCGTGGAGGTGAGGAATCTTGAAAGTCTCTATGGCTATGACACAAGGGCGATTGATGGCGCAAAATAGCGGGAGATTACAAGGCAGTATGACAGAATCGTATTTTTGTTTCCTACGCATTGGTTTAATATCACGCCGATGATGAAAGCCTACCTTAACGAGACTTGGGGAAGCGTAGGACCGGGTTTGTGGAGCGGCAAAGAAATGTTAATAGTTTCTACTGCGGCAGGAGGCTCTAGCACCTATGGCAAAAATGGCAGAATCGGCGTGGAACTTAAAGATGTGTTTTTGCCGATGAAAGCAAGTGCTTTACATTGTGGTATGACATACTTAGAACCTCTTGTTTTTGAAACAGTGAGCCATTCAAAACTAGAATCTTATCAAAAAGCCCTCATTGAGCGACTAAGCAAATAATCATCACAAGGAGAGAAAATGCAAGACAAACTATCCCTAGAGCGTAGAGAGTTTTTAAAAACCTCTGCAAAGTTTGGTACAGTCGCAAGTTTAGCAAGTTTTAGCGGCTTTGCTTTGAGTGCGTGTAATTCTAATTCCACGCAAAATATAGAGAAAATACAAAACATTCAAGGAGACACAATGAAAACCAATCTTACCCCAAAAGCAAAACAAACTTTTGAAAAACTCTTTGACAGCACTGATGTGCCACTTGCAAAGAGCGACCCCGAGTTTTTTACCAATTATGTGAATTTCGCTTTTGATGAAGTCCCCACAGAATCTAAGCTTGAGCTTAAAGAAAGCTTGATGATTACTCTTGCTTCACTTGTAGCCATTCCTGCTTTGAGTGAGTTTAAAATTATCCTAAAGGCGACTTTGAAAAATGGCGTTGAACCTGTGGCAATCAAGGAAATTCTCTACCAAGCCACGCCTTATGTTGGTATGGGAAAGGTGCTAGATTTTATCAGTGCCACCAATGAAATCTTTATGCAACAATGAATCGCACTTCCTTTAGAATCTCAAGGCAAGATAGAATATGCCCAAAGGAGAGAAAAGGGGCTTGAAACCCAACGCACACTTTTTGGTGAAGCCATTGATAAAGGCAATGCAGCAGCACCAAAGGATTATCAACATATCCGCACCTTTTTAAGCGCAAACTGCTTTGGGGATTATTATACGCGTGGTGGGCTTCTTTTAAAGTTTCGGGAGCTTTTAACCTTTGTATATATTCTTTCAATGGGAGGGGCAGATTCTCAAGTGAGAGCACATATTGCAGGGAATCTAAGAATCGGAAATGATAGAGCTAAACTCATTGCAGTTGTTACTGCACTTGTGCCTTATATCGGCTATCCTAGAAGCTTAAACGCCCTAAGTGTGCTTGATGAGATAGCACCCTTGCGTTAGATAAAGATTTAACTATCTTAGATTCTAAAATAATCCACGGTGGATTATTTTTTGCAAGGATTTAAGGCGTGAATTTAGGTTTTAGTGCTGTGATGAATTACTCTTAACTTTTACCTTTTATTTTTCTTTAAATCATCAAGAGGGGGGGTTAGTATAATCTTGCGTTTTGTATTTATGGCAAAGGAATGCAATAGCAAGAGATGAAGTTGAAACAGATTCTTAAGTGAAAGATTTATTAAAAATTGCAAAAATATCCCTTAAAAGCCTCTCGCCAAAACTACCCCACTTGTCAATTTACAAATGCCTAATTCTTATATATTTAGAATCACTTTTCCATTTGGTTGTCTGATTAACTTCAGATTCTATCTCATCAAAGACATTTTGAGCTAACTTGAAAATATCCATTAAACAAGCTCCTTATCATAAAAACCCTTTGCGATAAGTGCTTCCTCTATTAAGGAGGTGCGAAGATTAAGGCTTGAATTTGTGCCTATAAAACTTATCTGTTCCCAATTTATGCTCTCCATTGCTTTTTTTACTTGCATTTTGTCTTTAAGGATAACAATACCATAGCCTCTTCTGTGTGGTAAGGATTCAAAATCATAATAAAGCTTCATTTGTGGCTTTGTGTGTGGGTGGAAACAAGTGCTAGGCAAATACAAATCGCATTTATGCAGCATAGCTTTATTTCTTGTGCTAGAGCTTGTGCCTCCATCACTTAGAGAATAAACTTTGATAAATTCCTTACAAGTTTTCATCTGTGGAATTTCAATGTTGATAGACTTATTTTCGAGCAAAGCATTATTGACCCATATTTGGAAAAGTGTCGCAACTTCAACCTCCTTACCATTTGGATAAATAAAACTATTTAAAGGTAGTTTTTCACTCAAAGCTAAAGTAAAATTCCTAATCCTTTTTTAGGACTACCCTTACCATCGCTATCAAATAAAGGTGGCAAAATAAAAGCAACAAAATCCGCAAAATACCCTGCGTGATTAATAAACCTTAAAGCAAGATTACTACGAAGCGCAAAAGGAGGATTCCCTAAGACAATGTATTTTTGAAAGTCTTTATTTTGTTCTTGTGGTAAAAAAGAAAGAAAATTTTGGCATAAAATCTCATTATTTTTTGTATTCTAAATCAATGCCAACTCTTTTATTTTTTGGCATCAAATCATAAAAGCTACAATCCCCGCAACTTGGTTCGATAAAGGTATAATTTTTCATTGAAACCTTATGTAGCTTTGTAAAATTCCTAAAGCTTTTAAAACAATATTTCGCTATTTCTTTTTTGGTGAAAAACTCATTATGGCTTCGATAATTTGCCTTAATAAGTTCGTATTTATTGCCTAATAAAAAATTTAAATCAAAAAGGTATTCATTGGGGATTTTTCGTGTAGCTTCCCAACGTTTTAATGTGCCTGTATGAAGATAGAGCTTTTTAGCAAGTTCAGTAATGCTGTAATTTTGTTTAAGCTCGTAATACATCGTATTTGCGGTCATTCTCTCTAATCCTCTTTTTAATACACTTTATCTTGCAAACACTAAAAACGCACTTAAGGGCAATATAAATATTTTGTTATAAAAACAATAATTTTATCCTCCCCCTCCCTCTTGACAAATACTAAGTATCAGGTTTTATAATGTTATTTTTACTTTAATATTTTAAGGAGCAAATATGCAAAATAAATCTCTTAACAAAACACGTAGAAATCTCTTCAAAAGTGCGAGTATTGGTGCGGGTATAGTGGCACTTGGCGGAGCTTTTAGCCTAGTGAATGCAAAAGATACTAAAGCACACGACTTACCAGCAGCACCCGGTAAAGACTGGGACAAAACCTTTCCTAAAAGTGATAAAGTTACTCACAGCAAGGTTACTTTTCATAACCGCTTTGGAATCACGCTTGTAGCGGATATGTATGTGCCTAAAAATGCAAAAGGCAAACTTCCTGCCATTGCAGTTAGTGGTCCATTTGGTGCAGTAAAAGAGCAGCCAAGCGGACTCTATGCACAAACTTTGGCAGAACGTGGATTCATCACCCTAGCCTTTGACCCAAGCTTCACGGGGGAAAGTGGAGGTGCGGCAAGGTATGTCGCCTCACCCGATATAAGCACAGAGGATTTTAGTGCAGCGATGGATTTCTTAAGCACGCAAAAGAATGTAGATAAAGATAAAATCGGCATTATCGGCGTTTGTGGTTGGGGTGGATTTGCACTCAATGCAGCAGCAAATGACCCACGCATTAAAGCAACTCTAGTTTCTACAATGTATGATATGAGTCGTGTCAATGCCAATGGCTATTTTGACGAAGAAAACAGCAAAAAAGCAAGAATACAAAAGCGCAAAACTCTAGCACAGCAAAGAATTAAGGATTATAAGAATGGCAAATACGCACTTGCTGGTGGCGTGCCTGAAACTTTGCCAAATGACGCACCGCAGTTTATGAAAGATTATCACGCGTATTACAAAACCCCACGCGGTTATCACAAACGTTCGCTCAATTCAAACAATGGATGGAATCTCACCTCCTCTCTAAGCTTTCTTAATATGCCTATTCTCACATACAGCGATGAAATAGATAATGCAGTTTTAATAATTCACGGGGAAAATGCCCATAGCAGATACTTTAGCGAAGATGCCTTTAAGAAGCTAAAAGGCAACAATAAAGAGCTTTTTATCGTGCCTAACGCAGTGCATACAGATTTGTATGACAATCTGCAAAAGATTCCTTTTGATAAAATCGAGGTATTTTTCAAGCAATATCTTGCATAATGCACTAAGTTTAGAATAACCTTATCTTTATGGCGGTAAAACTTTTATGGAATTAAATTTTACCACCATATTGCAAGGCATACTTTAAAATCTCTAATTTTTGCATTCATAAATAAAATTGTGTAGCACATTTCAAGCACTAAGCAAAATAACCACATAAACAAGTCTCATAAAAAGGATAAAAGATGAAAAGAACAATCATTGAAGCAGAGCGCAAAACTGGGATTCCCTCTACTAGAATTCGCTTTTGGCTTAAAAAAGGGCTTTTCCCAGAACTAGAAACAGACAAGAATGGTGTCCGACTTTTTGACAATCAAGATATTGATAAGCTCAAATGGGTTGAATGGTTTCGTTTTGTGAAAATGAGTTTAGCAAACATCAAACGTTATATGCACCTCGTCTCTCTTGGAGAAAAAAGCACTTTTCAAGAACGTAAAAAAATCCTTGAAGACCAAAGAGAGTTAATTATCAAAGACCTGCAACTAACACAAGAAATTCTAAGTAAAATAGAGCAAAAAATCAAAACTCTTGATAAACAATGCCATTGTAAAGTGTAAAATACATTTGTAGCAATTCCTACTCTATTGTCGATTTTTTTACAAACCCCTTGACAAATATTACATATCAGGGTTTATAATTTTACTTCAACTTTTTATTTTAAAGAGAAGTAATACAAGAAAAAAGTGCAGAGAGTTTTTAAAGAACTCTACCTGTATCGCAGGATTAGCAACATTTGGGGTGTAAGCACCAACCCTAACACAAGCTTCTCTAAATAAAGCAATTCTAAAAAAGGAGCAACAATGCAAACTCTTACTCTCAATAATAGCATTAAAATGCCACTTCTTGGGCTTGGCACTTATCAGCTAACAGGAAGTACGGGGCAAAAGGCGATGTGCCAAGCCATAGAGGTGGGTTATCGGCTCTTTGATAGCGCACAAATGTATGGCAATGAAAAATATCTTGGAGCAGCGATAAATGCGGCAATAAAGGGCGGAATCAAACGCGAGGAGTTTTTTATCCAAACAAAGCTCTTGGGTGCAAATAGCGAGAATTCCACGAAAAAATCCATTGAAAAATCACTCCAAAGTTTAAGGCTTGATTACATAGATTCTCTGCTTATCCACGAACCTTACGCACAATCAAAGGCAATGTATAAAGCAATGGAGAGTTTTTATAAGCAAGGAATCTTAAAGAGTATTGGCATTTCAAACTTTAGCGCAAAGGCTTATAAAGAATTTATACAAACTTGTGAGATAATCCCTGCGATTAATCAATGCGAGACGCATTTGCTAATGCAGCAAAAGCCCTTAAGAGAGGTGATGAAGGCTAAAGGCACACTCTTGCAGTCTTGGAGTCCCTTTATCGCAGGGAAAAATGTGGCTGGAAAAAATATGGGCGGGGGTTCAATCTTAGAAAATCCCACACTTAAAAGTATTGCTTCAAAATACGATAAAACCCCCGCACAAGTGGTTTTGCGATTCCTCATTAAACAAGGAATCTCTGTCATACCAAAAACTTCTAAAAAGACAAGAATGATAGAAAATTTTAATGTTTTTGATTGCTCTTTAAGTGCAGAAGATAGGGAGATTCTAAGTGCTTTAGACACAAATAAAAGCTCCTTTTCTTGGACGAATTATTAATTAGTGAATAAAGTATTATTTCTTACTCCTCCCTCTCCACTCCCTTACTATTCTCTTAGATTCAACAAAATAAAACCATAGAATGCCCCCCCCCCACTATAATTAACATTATTAGCTTTTAAGTAAGGAATAGGAAATTTAAAGAAATTTTGTTTCTTAGCTTTAATAAAAGCTTCCCCTAATTGATAAGAAAGTGTATTTTTTATTTTTAAAGCATCTTTATAATCTCTATAAGATTCTAAGGTAGGAAGTTTTAAACTAGGATTCTTTTTTATCTTTTCTTGGTATTCTTTTTGTTCTTGTTTATGTTTATCTTTGATATAAGATAATACATAAGGCATTCTTATATTTGTGCCATTTTTGCAAGTCTATCCAAATTGTAGGAATTTTTACCTAAAAGGCGGGGGGGGTAGAAACCCAATGGGGTTGCAGAAATTTTGTGCCAAAACTGCACTTTTTGCTTTAAAAATTGATTTTCACTTTTTAAAATTATTCATTTAAACATTAGTTTATATTAGCTCTAACGCTTTTTGTGTGAGTGTGTGGGGCAATAAGTATGTATTTTTGCCCTTGTGTGTGGCGTTTGCGAAATGCTTTAATAGGAGAAAAAATGGATAAAGGAAATAATGCAATAAATATAAATCGTGCGAATGTGGGTGATACGCAACGATTACAACCATTAGAATCTTGTAAGGAGTTTCCACAATGAAAACAAATCAAATAGCTTTTAAATTATCACGCACAAAATACAGAGATTAAAGATTGAGGATAGACAATGCAAGATTCCAAACAAATCAAAGCCTTATTATTTTCTTATTTTCACTTTAAAAGGCAATTTTTGGGTATTGTAAGTGAGATGCAATTGCTAAAAGACATAGATGAAATTGAGGATTTTGTAGCTTTCAAAAATGATGAGATTATTGGGGATTTAATTCGGGAGATAAATAATGAAAATTAAACTTGAAAAGACAGATTTAGAGTTTGGGGATTTAACACTAATTTAAAATTTTAAAGAGATTGCTCTTAATGTTAGCTTTAGTTAGGAAGCTATGGCTTCCTAAAGCTGTGGTAATTCACTTACTTTCAAGTGCAGTTTTAATTGCAAGAATCGGAATAATAAAAACCATTAAAGCCATACAAACAACAATTATTTCTGTAAGCATTACAAATCCCTTAAATTTTTGATTTTTTTATTAATATTTTTCTGTAAGAGGATGATTGCCACTCCTAGAAAAATAACCGCCACAAAACCTAATGATAGCAATAAGAAACTTATTGTCTCATAATTGGTAATACTCCAACCTAAAATAGCCAAATAAGGTAGCCACAGCAATACCAAGCCAAAATTTTAAATTGTTAATTTCCTCTTTCGTTTCATCTAACTTACTCATAACAAAATTATATCCCCTCTTTTCTTAAAATATTAAAGCCCCAAAAGCTTTGTAAATTGCGTTGGCAAAAATTAAAACTAAACCAATAAAGCATTTCAATAGGGTTTTTTGAAGCATTTAGAAAGCTTTTTAAGTATAATTGTCGCAGGGCATTCACCGCAGGATGAAGCCCTGCAGTGAAAATTTATGCCCAAAAGGAGCGAAGATGGACATTGCTAAATACATCTTGGTTACAATTATATTGCTTTGTCTTATAATTGTCAAGGCTTATTAGCCTGTGTGCTCTTTGTAGCACACCTTGATGTATTCCTGTTTTTTTGCATTTTGACTTCTAAAAGTCTTAAAACAAGATAAGCAACACTAACTTCAACAATCCTTGATAATTTAATCACTTTTAAAACCTATCCATTTCACATAAGCTTTAAAAAAGATTAAACACCCAAAGGGTGAAAGGTTCTAACACAATAGGTTTGTGTTAGAGAATAATATCAAAACTACACTTGTTTAACTCATCAAACATAGAATCTTTCCATTTTTGAAACATTATTGTTTTGTCTCTTTATTTGGTGTATATGTTGTAGAGAACCATAAGCACCAATAGTAGAATCATAATTCCCACCCATTTCATAATTTCAAGAAAGAAAGATAACCAAGATTTCTTAGCTTTTTTATTGTTTTCTACAGCCTGTAATCTGCATTCTAACTTTCTCTTTAAGAGCAATTTCACGCTCTCTTAATTCAAGCTGTTTTTTAAGAATCTCATCATCTTGAGATTTACGCTTATCGGAAAACTCTTTAGGGGAGATTTTTCTTTCATTATTCATTTTTTTCTCCTTTAATTTAAAGTTTGGATAATCCAAACTGCATACAAGGATATACTATCCCTGTTGGGATAACTTATATCCCAACTAGGGGTTGTAAGTATTTTAGTGTTAGCTACTTAAGAAAAGCAGTGATAAAGTCAAAGACTTTAGATTGGAGGATAATTATTAAGAATCCTAAACCTATTGCATAGAATTTCATCTCTTGCCTAAGAGAGCGATAATCAGCTCTAACTTCTGCAATTTCTTTTTGCACTTCTGCTATTCTTTTATCCACAAAGTCTTTAGTGGCTAATTCGTTTCCTATCTCCTCTAAAGCTTCAGCTTTTAGCCTATCAAGATTTATCTTTTGTGTAGTTGCTCTATCATTGACCACTTCTTCAAAAGCAATCTTTAACTTAGTGGCTATTTCTTTATCACTAAAGATTCCATCAAGTAAGGCTTTAAAGCCTTCATTTAATTGGTATTGATGATTAGTCATCATTTTCTCCTTTTATATGATTAGATTATAACATAATAAACAAGGATACACCTATACTAACTCATCTTTGTAGGTTTTTAATATCCACTTCTTTAAGCTCTTGCTAAATGGAAGGGTTTCAAACCACTCTTTTGCATAACTTGGATTCCATACATGCAATGATTCTAAATCATTTAGCACTTGATTAGAATCTAAGAATTCCTTTTTAAGGATACCTATTAATTCCTCTTTAAAGTTATGATTATAACTTCTATCTATTCTAGTCCTAATTTCTTCTAATAAATCCTCATCGCAAAATTCATCTAATGTGACTTCTACTTCAACTATCATATTTACTCCTTAATTTTATTACATTTTTCACAAATAACTAAATAATCATCTCCTATTAACCCACTGCCTATTATGGTATTTTGCCTTTTTGCAACCGCATATATCACAATTTGCATAACGCAATTCCACATTATCAGCATAGGGTAAGAGTTTAACTACATTCTCCCACATTTGATGATGAATGTTTGATAACAATCCAGCAATATAGAAGTTATAGTTATTCCTATTGTTAATAATTGCTTGTATATATTCTTTCTTGAAGAATTGAATCTCATCAATTAAAAGTGTCTTATGCTGACTATAATCAAAGGATTCATCATAGACTTCTAGGCAATTTTCAACATTCCTAGCAAAAAACTCTCTTTTAGATACATTAGGTGCAATGAGTGCAACACCTTGTGTGCTAAACTCTTTTGCAAGAGATAAGAGTTTTGTGCTTTTACCTGCTTTCATAGTTCCTAAGATTAAATGAAGCATTTAAGAAATCCTCTTTTGTCTATGGAGAGTGATTGTGTTTAAAGCATTAAGATTTAACAAATCATTCAAATCATTAACCTCTTCATTCCAATTTGCAATGTAAGTGTCAATTCCTAAATGTAAGAGTTTAGCTACTAAAGTTGCTTCACTATTACGACCTGCACTATCTTTATCAAAAGCAACAATCACTTTTTTATCTTTAAATAATCCTAGAACTTCTTCCTTATAAGACCAAACACCAGCAAAAGAACAAAAATCACTATTCTCTTTTTTATTTTGGCTAACTCCACTAAGAGCATCAATATGCCCCTCAGTAATCCATATCCACTCTTTACTTTTAAGTGTAGAGTAAGTTAGATTAAAAGGAAGTGGGATTTCAAGTTCAGAGCAATTAACATTTAACTCTTTAATTGTAGAATCTCCATTAATAGTTCTTAAGGAAAATCCACAAATTAAATCTGTATATAAATCAAAACAAGGAACAACACAAACATTCTTAGAGTAATTCCAGCCATACTTCTTTTTACTAAAGACTTTAAAGTCTTGTAAATCCTCTAAAGGAAAGTATTTAGTTAATTCTTGCTCTAATCTTGTAATATCATTCCAACCTAAAAAGCCTATTGTTTTAACATCACAAGTAATCCCACGATTCTTATAATAAGCTTCTTTTTTTGCTTGTTGTGTTAAAAGGGAATAACGATATATGAAGGTATAAACCATTTTTAATTGCATATTCCTAGATAAATTTTTATAATCTCCAAAGATTTCTCTTAACACAATATTTTTAAACTCTTTTTGTGGCTCAAAGACTTTAACTTTTTCTTTCAAAGTTGGTATTCTTTTTACCACTTTTGGTTGAATAGCTTGATAACTACTTGCTTCAAGGAATGGAATACTCCAAGCACTATGCAGCCACTCACAAGCTTTTTTAAAATCCCCATTAAATGCCATTTTAGCCATTTCAATAGGACCACCACTTAATCCACAAGCAAAGCAATGACAAGAATTGCTCTTAGCATAGACTGCTAAAGAGGGTTTTTTATCTTGGTTTTTATGGGCTTTAATATTAAAGCAGTGCATAACTTTACCATTGCTTTGGATAGCATAATCAGCCCCTATGGAAGCTAATACTTCATTAATAGGAATCTGTTTTAGCCTATCTAAATCATATTTCATTTTTACTCCCTTTATTACTCTATAAGACCGCTATTATTGATTGCCTCAATAATTTCCTTGTTGTTACAATTTTCTGCACACTCTTTAAGCTCAATAAAATCACTCTTATTCCAGCCTATGTGCTTATTAAATTCTAAAAAGTCTATAACAAACTCATTATCCCTATTCTCAATGGCTACTTTTAGCTCTTCTATCTTTAAATCATTTTCATAAAAATTCATAATATCTCCTTGTAAAATAAAAATTAACAAGGATACAAGCAGTATAATCCCACCCTCTTTGGGATACTTGTATCCCAACAAAGGGTAAGATTAGAGTAGTTTTTGCTACTTTGTAGCTAAATTAGAAATCCTAATTTAGAGAGTATCCACTCTAAGATAGAGTAAATACTCCAAAAGAGATTCAATACCCCCACAAGGGAAGTAAAAATCCCTTGTGGAATATTTGAAACTCCCAAGCAAAAGCTTAAAAGTGTAGTTAAATAAATTTTAAATATTCACCATTTCTCATATCAAAAGCAAAAGTTTGAGAGATAAATTGCTCTTTAACTTTTACTTTACCATCCTCTTTTTCTTCCTCAAGTATTTCTACTTTTTCAAAGCAGCCTTTTATTAAAAATCCTCCAATATCTTTCTCGCACAATCCCGCACTTAATAATAAAGCTGATTGCCCATCATTGGGTGTTTGAATGCTAGAAATGAAATTATTTTTTACAGGATTTAGTAATTTATTCCAAAATTCTTTAGGAGCATTTGTATTGGCTAAAAGCTTTTCTTTTTGCCAAATTTTAAGCTCTTGAAAGGTTTCAAAAAGAATCCTCTCTTTAAAGTTTGATTTTGGTATCTCTACATTTGAAAAATCTACTTCAGCAAATGGCTTAGAATTGCTCTTAGAAATTAATGCTAATAAGTCAGATTGACTTTCTGCATTCTTATCCTTTTTAAAGAGCAAAAAGTATTGTTTAAACTTTAAATGGTCATCATTATCAAAGAAAAAATTTGCAACAAATTGCATTTTGGCTTTTTGTAAATAGCTAACCATTCTTTCATTGATACAAGATGGATTAATGATTAAAAGCATATAGCCTTGCTCACTAATTGTTCCTACCCAAGTTTTTACAAACTCAATTTCTAAACGATTGTTTGCTTCTTGTGTTTTTAATTCCCCATAAGGAGGATTTAAAAAAAGAAAATCAAAAACATCTTTACTCTTTCGCATACTATATATGGCATCTGCAGAGGCAAATAAATCTACTCTTTCTTGTGCTTCTTTGCCTCTATTCTCATCTAATTCAACACCAAATGTTTTTATATTCTTAAAAGCTTTTTTTCCATAACTCCAAAATAATGCCTTTTCCGCAACAAGGGTCGCAGATTCTAAAGTTACTAAATGTTTTATCTTTAGAAATCTCCTTGATGAATGCTTTAACTGCATTAATATCAGTAGGATAATAAGCTAACTTTTCTTCACACGCTAATCTTGCCATTTTTTCTCCTTTAATTCTTTAATTCATAAATATTTAAGCCACTTCTAAATCACTTTTGTAGCTTTTTGCTTTAATTTCTTTTTTTCTTACCATAGAGTGATACACTAACTCAATTATTTTGCATAGCTCCTTATACTCATTATCAATAAGAAAGCTCATATCAAAAAGAGTAAGGAGTTTGGTATCTTTTGCTTTATCTCCAAGAGAATGTAAAACAGTGTAGCTTATAATAGGTGTTAGTGATTTACTTTTTACCAATTCAAAAACCTTTTTTCTAAAGTTTTTATCCTTTGGAACAGGAATACCTAACTTATCAAGCCAATTAGAAAAATCTTTTAATGTTTCCTCATTAACTTCAATGAAACCAAAAAGTGGCTTTTTAGTCATTAAGTATTTTTTACTTAATAACTCCTCTGTATAAATAATTACTAAGGAATAACCACGCTCTAAAGGTGCAATTTCTCTTTTATAACGCATTTTGCTCCTGAAGTTTATGTGTTTGGCATTAGAAAATCCTGCTGATAATCTTTTATCAGACAACACAGAAGTAAATGTTTTATTAAAAACCCTATTGGTAACTGCTTTGATGATTTGTGTTTTTCCAAAAAGCTCTGCATAAAGCACATCTTCATTGTTATCAACAAAAACATCAATGCAATCCAACCTAAAAACAGATTTTCCATCACTGCTTTCTGTAACTAAAGCCATAAAATCTTTTTCTTTATTAGTATTTAATGTATTATTCATTTTTTCTCCTTATTAACATAATTAACAAGGATATAAGCAAAAACCCTTAAGTGGGATAGCTTATATCCCAACTTAGGGTTTAGGGGAAGTAGAAATTTTAACTTTCTACTTTGTTTAGTAGTTTATTTAGAATATTTAAGATTATGATTTATTTCAAACTCTCTAGCATAAAATTCATCATAACCCAAGTGCTTGATATAATGGTTATAGCAGTAACCACTCCAACACCTAAAAGCCAATAAATGCCTTGCACTTTTGCATTTGCAATCTCTAGCTTCAGCTCTTTTTCTACTTTTGCAATTTCTTTTTCTACTTCTGCTATTCTTTTATCCACAAAGTCTTTAGTGGCTAATTCGTTTCCTATCTCCTCTAAAGCTTCAGCTTTTAGCCTATCAAGATTTATCTTTTGTGTAGTTGCTCTATCATTGACCACTTCTTCAAAAGCAATCTTTAACTTAGTGGCTATTTCTTTATCACTAAAGATTCCATCAAGTAAGGCTTTAAAGCCTTCATTTAAGACATATTGATGAGTATTCATTATATATCCTTTCATTTTATCTCCTTATTCTATCATTTTTAAGGTTGTTACACCTTAAATATTAACAAGGGTAGAAGTATCCCAAAGTGGGATAGCTTATATCCCAACTTAGGGCTAGGGTGAAACACAGATTTCAATAATCTATAAAAACTATAAATATACATTCAATATTTAAATTTCTCTCTTTTCTCCTTTATCGCTTCATTACTATAAAGTTACACAGGGTGTAACTAACCTACTCTTTTATTCAATATTCCTAAAATAAGGATAATTGAATATTTTTACAACTTTCATCTTTTAAAGCATTCACAATATCATCCGCAGTCATTTCACAAACCATTTGTTCGCCATTTTTAATGAAAGTTACCGACATTGTTTTTTGCCCTAAATCTTCTCTAATTCTTTGTTCTAAAGAAACTTCTATTAACGCTTTTTCTTTGACCTCTTTAGCAAATACATTACTTTGCAAATTCCTATAATGGGATTCAAAAGGATTCCACTCTCTAGGAGAGAAGCTCCATTCAGAAGTTTCTGCTTCTGCATTTTTAGAATCATCATTCTTTAAAATTGCCTTTGCGATTTGCTCTTAAATAGATATTCCCTTATCAACAGCTAAGGAAGCTAATTCATTAGCGGTATTAACAAGTCTTCCCTCTAAATTATTTAAAGCTTTGATTTTTTTACTCATAAGGGTTAGGGCTATATATTGTGGAGAATTACGATAACTAAAGAATTTCACAATACATTTTTCTTTTTGCCCTATCCTCCAAGCCCTACGAGAGGCTTGTTTTAAAGTAGAAACATTGTAGCCTGTTTCATAAAAGAAAAGACTAGGATAATCAAGTAAATCCAAACCTGTTTTAACAAGTTCTGAATTACAAATAAGAATATCCGCATAATTATCTTTAATCCACTTATCTCGCCTATCAGGATTAATAGCACTTGATAAATGTTTAATGATTTGATTAGGAAAAGATTTTTCAAGGATTTTAACTATCCTCTCAGCAACACCAAGTTCAGAAAATGTTACAAACAATAGTTCTACGCTTTTGTTGCATTTCTTTTTCTAATTCTTTAATTAAGGCTTTTTCTTTATTGGTAATGTAACTTTCATTAACTAAAGGATAATACTCTATAAATTCAATGCCTAACTTTTCCTTGCTTGCATCAACAGATTTTGCCATAAAAGGTAAATCTGGTATTGACAAGCTAGAATTTGCTAAAGCACCCAATAAATGTTTTTACCCTCCATAATTTGTTCTACAATATTACTTAAAAAATCTCTATAGGGAATAGAGATTTGTTCCTCTAAATCTACACTAATAATCTCCTCTTTATAATTAGGTAATGCTGTATTCATCTCATCAAGTCTCAAGAATAAAGTCATTCCTAACAATTCTTTAACAAGAAGAGGATTAATAAAAGGAAGCTCCTTTAATTTAGTAGATTTTCCCTTATGGGTGATTAAACCATCTTGGAGGCTTAAATTATGAGCTTCTCCAACAGAATATTCTCTTTCAAAAGAACCAAAGGTTTCTACAAATTTTTGCACTTCACTATATTTTAATCCTAAAGTTTTTTTCATAAATTGAGGATTCATTTTATAGAGAATATAAAAGATAGAGGAAGCATAACCATTAAGTAATGTTCCTGTTAATCCTACAACTTTCTTACTGCAAGAGGCTAAAATTCCAAAAGATGTGCCTTGTGCGGTATCGTTTCCTTTAAGTTCGTGAATTTCATCTAAAATGAGCAAATCAATAAAATATTTTGGCATTTTCTTTTTAATAAATTCTGCCACCCCATATTTTTTCTTTGCACCAACTAATGGATTCTTTTTTATTCCAAGTATCCATTCTTTAAAGGTAGTTTGTTGGAATCTATTCATACTAATTAATTTCCTGCATTTTTTACAAGAAACCTTTTCCTCTATATTTTGTGTTAATCGTGATAGAGTGCAAGTGATGTCTTTACTTAAAGTATAAGCTTCACCTGTGTATTCATCAATGCGTGTAACATTAAGGAATGTATTATTTTCATCTATAATAGTTTCTAATTCCTTACCACAACTAGCACATTTAAGAACACTTAAAGAATGATTTATTTTCTTAATTTGTGTTTTTGCGGTTAAATCTAAAGATGGTATGCGTGGATAAGATAACTTAGCAACTTCTTTAGAGCAGATGAAAAATCTTAATAGGTTTTTTTCTAAATTCTTAAAAACTGCCATATCAGAAAATTTTTTAATGATTATAATTTCATAATTTAAGATTGCTTCATTACTTTTTCCAAGTGTTACTTCTATCTCACTTGCCCATTTAGGAACAAGATGCGATGGACTCATAATAAAGACATTCCCTCCATTTTTCAATAAAGAGTAAGATAAGCTAATCCCCATTAAAGTTTTTCCTGTCCCCATCTCACAAGATAAAAGAAGGGATTTTCTTTTTTTCAAGTGATTAACACCAGCAGTAATAATAGTAGCTTGTGTAGGAAAAGGTTTTTTCTTAAGCCTTAATAATGTTTCAATATCTTTATTGTATTTGGTAGGCTCTTGTAATCCTATAAATGTAGGCGATACTGATTCGTGCAAAGAAGCCTTAATAGCAGTTTTATGATTGATTAAAAAATCTGAAAAGTTCATTGTTTATCTTTATTATCATAGAAAACTAAAAGGCTTTAGATTAAAACCTTTTAAACTAAAACAAGGATATACCTAACCCCAAATGGGATAAAATATATCCCAACTTGGGGCTGATAATTATAAATTAGTTAAAGAAGTTTATGCAAATTAGGATTGATAAATCTTATCAATGCTTTTTGTATTGCAATTAGTGTGCTATCCTCCACAATACCAATTTTGCTTTGGAATCGTTTTGTAGATAGGTATCTAGTTTGCTGAATATTAAAACCTGATACATTAGATAACCCATTTACACTATTAGGTTGTATTTGCACTATCCACGGCAATGAAGCAAACTTATCTCTCCAAGTTGTAATAGGAACGACAAGTCGCATAAATTGACTAGCCAAGTAATTATCATCAATGATTACAGCTGGTCTAATCTTTTTAATTTCATTACCTATAGTAGGGTCAAAATTAACATACCATATTTCATTGCAATTCATCATCTAAATCCCCTGTTTCTAAGTCTTCATAGAGAATAGAAGAGAGCTTAGAATCATTATCTGCTAATTTTACAGCATTATGCCATTGCTCTAATTCTAGTCTATATTTATACTCTTTCACAGCATCCTTAATAATATTTGAAATGGATTTTAAACCATAATCACGCTTAATATCATCAAGCATTTGTTTAAAATCCCTATCCGCATTAAATGTAATTTTAACAGTATCCATATACTCTCCTTAATACAGATTAATATAAGGTAATTATACCATATATAGCTAAGGCAATTAATCCATTCTAGCTTTATGTTTAACTTTGTGTGTGTATTTGCTTCTATTTCTCACAAATCTAGTTTGTAAATTAATCTCTCTCTTATAAGAGGCAATAATTGCCTTATTTCTTTTGATGGTTATATTTTTCATTGTTTATCCTTATTAAAATTAACAAGGATACAAGTAGAATCCCCAAGTGGGATAACTTCTATCCCAACTTAGGGCTTAAAAGAAAAACTACAGGCTAAGTAGTTATAGTTTTAGAGGATTTTTATAATGGTTGTAATAATACCCCCAACATAAAAATTCATCATTTACCTAATGTTTCTAATAAGAATTTTACCATTGCAAAGTTTGCACCAATAATTACAACTGCAGATGCTATACCTGTGTAAATGACAAACCACATTTGCTTTGTTTGAGTTTTTGCAATCTCAGTTCTTACTCCTGCAATCTCCGCTCTAACAAAATCTTTCGTAGCTAATTCTCCTTTTAGCTTTTCAACTACTTCTTCTCTTATTAACTCAGAGGAGATTCTATTATCTCTTTTAACTTCATCGACAATAGCAACAATATCATTTAAAACTTCTTGTTGTTCCTCTTCTTTATAGCTTTTTTTAATAAGCTTCATTATTAAAGCTATTGTGCTTTGTGAAATAGTATGATTGGGTTGTATAACTTGCATCATATTTCCTTGCATATTAATTCCTTAATTCTTTCTATTATACCACAAACTCTCTATTCATCATTACAAGTTAGTAATGACTGCAAGACAATCTATGGATAATTGTATAGCTTAAAGCACCTAAAACTGATACTTAGAGTAAAAATACTCTAAGAAAGGATTCTTATATTCCCACAAGGGAAGTAATAATCCCTTGTTGGAATATTTAATATTAAAAAGTCTCTTAGGTTTTATTTCAATCTAAAGGAAAGTAAATAAATCACTCTTGCTTAGGCAGTAAGAGTTTTATTGCTTATAAGATTGATAAAAGCCTAGAGGGTTTAGATTTAAAACAATAAGAACTAGAAAGGTATGCCCTCTCCAGCATCAGTATTGTTTGGATTGACTTGTGGCTGTCCTTCATAAACTGCATTAGGTTCATTATCAACAACTACTTCAGAAGTATTAGCATCTGCTTTTGCACTATTGCCACCAAGCATTTGCATACTTTCTGCTGTAATGCTATGCTTACTTTTCTTCTGTCCATTATTATCCATCCAAGTATCTAATACCAAACGACCTTCAATTAACACAGAAGAACCTTTTTTAAGGTATTGATTAGCTACTTCAGCAGTTCTACCAAAAAGATTCACATCAATAAAACATACTTCTTCTCCTTGTGAGCCATCTTGCTTTTTATAGCGGCGATTGGTAGCAAGTCCTAGTTTAGCTAATGCACTTTGATTGGGTAAATAACGCAACTCAACATCACGAGTTAAATTTCCTACTAAAATAACTTTGTTAAACATTTCTATCCTTTAAGATAAATTTAGACAAACTAAAGTTGCCTTTAAAAACAAACACTAAAGGTGGAATTTGCTTGTAAAGACCACCTTAGAGTGCTTCTTAAAAATTACAGACTTATATTCAAAAAGAAAATCTACACTAGGAAATCCTTGTTCATTCCTCTATGACAGAAATGCTTTTAAAAACATAAGCACCTTAACAAACTTAAAATCTAAAAAAGAAATTCCTATGAAGTGTAAAACTCCTTTAGGCAGAAAGACTTAAAAGATATAAGTATCCCAAAAAAACCAAGTCTTAAATAAATCTACACTCTGGAATATCAACATCAACCCCCTATAGTAGAAAAGCCTTTAAGACTTTTAAAGTTTTCAGGTATTATTAAATTAACTAACTAGGCGTTAGTGATAATTTTTAATTTATCTTTATGTTCTGCATAGTTGGCAACACTATACACGCCTTAAATCGTAATTAAAATACAAGGCTTTTTGCCTTTATGAATTTTTTACGATTTAAGAGCTGCTCTATGTCACCATAGAGAACGGACTATATCTTCACTCTAAAAAAGAGTGTCCCTCCGCTTGGACTGTCTTAGTAATTCCTCATTCTCTCTTATACTATTATGCTTCTTCTTTCTTACTCTCTTGTGTTTTAGCTTTTTTAGTTTTAGCTTCTTTTGTCTCAATAGATTTTTTAATCTCTTGTCTTAAAAAGAAGTTTTCTATACCACGACTTTTGCCATTATTGACTAATAATTCTTTACCATACATATTTGCTTCTGTAATTTTTGTATAAATCTCATCAACAAGTTTAATCCATTTTTCCATATCTTTTGCACTAATTTTATCACCCAAAAATTCCTTAATGTAGAATCTAGTGCATCTGTTGCCCTTAATTCTCTAAAGATTTTTATAGTATTTAAAGACTTAAGGACAAAGACTTCTGCATTAATGTTCTTTTCAATTGTTGCAATCTTTCGTTTTTGGTTTGCCTCAATAATACTTCGTCTTGATGGTGGATTATTATTTTGTGTAGGTTTTATGGGTTGATTATTTGTTTCAACAATAATTTCTTGTTCTTGTTGTCCTGCTTTGATTTTAGCCATTTTAGCTCCTTATTATTTAATTGTTGTTTTTTATATAGATAATCATCTTTTAGCTTATGTTTATAGACTACTTAAAAAAAGAGATTGGATAATAATGAGAGAATAAATGAGGTAAATATACTTGCTTACAGCCTACTCCTAGATAAAGGATAGAATTTGTAATTTATGAATTTCTACAAAACATTAAGGTTTTAAATATTACAATCTATTACTTTATCTTGTGGATAGTCTCTGAACTTTCTTCATAGGATTAAAGATTAAATAGAAACTTAAAAACAACATATTAAAAGGATTTGTAAAGTAAAAGGATTTTTGAAGGAAAAAAGTTAAAAGCTTTACAAAACCTATTTGTTATTTGCTCTTATTGAAGACTTTAACCCATTAGAAGCTTAGCTGCTGATTATCTCTAAGTGTTAATTGTTACTGCATAATGCACTATTATTTCTAATAGTTGGAGTATAACACTCTAAACAAGGAGAGACAGAAAAAGACAATGTATGGCTTTTCAAGAGGAATAACACCCTTTGAAGACAATAATATATCTTTTACTTTATCCTCTTGTATTGCAAGACTTCCCAGCAATTCAAAGGGAAAGAGCTATATGGTTTAACCCTGAATTAGACAGTTTAGTTTTATGAAAATCGGACTATCTCAAAGGATAATCGATTTTCAAGAGGATAATCTCTAGGTGCAACTGCTACACCTATAAATGATTTAGAAAAAACCCTAACACCACTTAACTTAATAAGAAAAACTATTCTATGGTAAAAATTTATAAAGTCAAGCGTTTTGTAATTTTTAAATTAAAAGGTTAAAGGTATTTAAAATATGGTTCAGATTAAAGATTTACTTTTTTAACCCTTTATTTTTAAAACTTATTTTTTAAGATACATACAAAAGAGTGAAATTGCTCCAGTAGAATTTTTAGAGATTTTTTAATTTAAAAAATTCAAAATTATTTTTTAAGTGAAAATTTAAAAGAAATTTAATTGTGAAAAATTTGTTTAGAATTTTCTTTTAGAATCTTTTTAAACTCTTTTTATATATTTTTATATTCACAAGAAATGTGCTTTAAATATTGTAAAATGCGAGGTTAAAAGACAATGAATTTCAAGAGTAAAAGAGAGAAATTAGGAGGGTAAAATCTTGCTCCTCTTTGCTAACCCATATTTGCATAACACAAAGACCAAAGATTAAATCTTTATCTCGCTTTAATATCTCTTTATCATAATTTTCACTTTGGGTAAAAACATCTAAAATATCGTTACAAAAATGTTTTTTAAAATAAAGGATTAAAGCTTTTATTTAAACAAAACAATCATACTAGAATATTTTAAGGAATTATTTGTTATATTAAAAAGCTATAAATTTAAGGATATAAAGATGGAAGCTATGGAGATTGCAAAATATTTCTTATTTTTGGCTAGAAATAGAGAAGCTGGTAATACCATAAGTAACCTTAAAATCCAAAAAATGCTTTATTACGCACAAGGATATTCATTATGCTTATTTGAAAAACCTCTTTTTAGTGATAGAATAGAAGCTTGGAAGCATGGTCCTGTAGTCAAGACAATCTACAAACAATTTAAAAAATATGGTTTAGATTCTATATCTTTTGATGAGTTAAGTAACTTTAATACCGACAGCATCGCAAACAATAAAGAAATACAAGAATTATTAGTTTTTATTTTTAACAAATATGGCTCTATGTCGGCTTGAATTTATTCAATAAAACTTTCTCGATATTGTTCATTTGTGATAAGTTGTGGGGCATAGTAATTTAAACATTACTTATAAGGTCTATGCCAAATTTATAAAAAATGACAACAAAGAAAGGGCAACCTTTTTAAATGATTATAAGGAGTAAAAAATGATAGTTAAACCACAATTCAAAACAAACTATACAAGGGTAAATAATACCCTTATTAAACATGAGACTTTAAGCGTTAATGCTAAGATGCTAGCAATACTGCTTTTAAGCTTACCTAATACTTGGAATGTCAATGTTGAATATTTAACAAAAACGCTAAGTATTGGACAGACAGCCATAAGAAAAGCCATGAGAGAACTAATTGATAATTCTATCTTAAAAAGAGAGCAGGGAAAGACAAATGGGAAGTTTAATGGAAAAATGAAATATGAATTTATAGATCCTCAAGAGGAGGAGATTTTTATAAAAGAGGAGGAAATAACAGACCCAAAAATCATAGAAAATTTAGAATTTAATGATCTGCTAAACCAACCCTTGCAACAACAAGGACAGGATTTATCAGAAAGCTTAAAAGAGCCTAAAAATAATGATTCCTCCCGTTTGGTAGAATCACTTATAATGGAAAATTTACCAACATATAAAGATAGATATAATAATAATATTTATAAAAAAAGAGAATCTATATTAAGACAATCACAAAAAGTTATAAATTTATCAACACTCTTTATTAAGCCTAAGAAAAATCTTGAATTAGATTTTAAAGACTTTTCAGAAGAAGAATTAAAATCCATACAAAACTTTTTTAATTACCGCAAGGAAAAACACAGAAATCTTTGCCTTACCACAAAGAAAAGCATATTAGACAACCTAAGAAAGCTAAAAGAGCAAGGAGAGGATATTATTAGCATTATTCAAACAAGCATTAATCGAGGTTGGAGTGGATTATTCCCTAAAAATAAAACCATAATGCCTACCTATGGCTTTAGATCTAAGAAATCTTTAGCTAAACAATCACCCAGAGATAGGGAACAGCAAGATAAGCAAGATAAGCAAGATAAGGAACTTATTATGCAACATATTGGTGAATTAACCCCAGAAAATCTAGCCAAATACGAGCAAGGAACGATAGTGCCTTTAACGATTAATGGAGAGGAAAGGCATATCCAAAAACAGGGTGATTTGGTGTATTTTGTAATTTAAGGAGAGAAAATGCACTACAAAAAGACAAAAACCCCTAAGATTCATTCAGGGAGCTTTTATTTAACAGAACAAACCTTGCAAGTTTTAAATTTTATTGCAGAACTTGAAAATATAAGCCGAAGTTTGATTGTTGAAAATGCTTTAATTTCTGCGTTTAAAGGATTTAAAAATGGAGAGAAAAAAAAAGAAAAAAATTTACCCTAAAGCAAAGCACAATCAAAAAAATAGGAAAAATAAGCAGACAAAAAAATATATCCAAAAATGCTTATTTGCATAAGTGCTTAGATGATTTTTTTATACAAAAATCAACACAAAATTTATTTGTTTTTCAATTTTTAAAGGAGTGTAATAATGGAAGCACGCATATTTAACGAAATAGTTCTTTGTAAAGTCAAATTTGAAAATGAAGTATTCAAGGAATATCTCATAGAGTTTATTAACATTATTCCTAAAAGCTATTATCAGAAATTAGCCTTCGTCTTAAATGATAGAGGATTTAATATTTCTTTAAATGAGTTTGCAAGGATTTTTAAAAAAGAAATGCTAAAAACTTGTGAGCAAAAGGCATATCAAGGACATATCAAAAACTTTGTAGGCACAAGGCTACAAGAAATAGAGATAATAACTAAACTTCTGTATTCTCAAGAGATTAAAAAATGCCCTAAATGGGTGCAGGAGGCATAAGAAACAATGGAAGCGATGATTTTAAAATCCATGTTGCATTATCAGGATGATTTTTTTGAGTTTTTAGAAATTGTAACCCAAAATTGTTTTTCTAAAAAGGGTTTAGACATTTTAGAAAAAATGATACCCCTAAAAGAAAAAGAAGCTTTAAGCATACAAACACTCCTTTGCTCTTTAGATGAAAATTTCAAGCAAAGCGATTATTTTTTAAACTTCCTCTCTACAGAGCCAAACCCTAATTATTTAAATTTTACGCAAAATTTCATCTTTGAATCTAAAATCAAAAAACAAAGGCTTTTAGCGGACAAACTAAAAAATGCTAGTAATGATAATGTCTTGCTAGATTTATCAATGCTGCAACAACAGCTAGAAATACATAGCAATGACCTAAAAACTGAAAAGGAATGGATTGAGGAATTAAAAGACAAAGTCAAAATGCCGCAATATCCTACTAAAATTGATTTTTTAGATTCTTGTTTTAATGGGGGATTTACACTCGGGCAATTAATGCTTATAAGTGGAGATGCAGAAGCTGGGAAAACAATGTTAGGCTTACAGATTTTAGAAAATCTAGCTAAAACAACCAAAGTGGGCTTTTTCTGCTTTGAATTTATGATTGAAAATCACTTGTATCGAAAACAAAAGCAAACTAGTAGTTCAGATAATATTATTATAGTTAATGAGGGATTTGATATTTATGAGGTTGTAGCAAATATTAAAAGAATGTATAAAAAGGGGGCTAAGTTTTTCTTAATTGATAGTCAAATGCGCCTTACTACCCCTCAAACTCGAAGTATGGAGGAGGAGGAAAGTTTAAAATTTAGCACACTTGCAAGGCTTTGCCATACCTTAAAAATCTTTGTGATTTTAATCGTGCAAACCGCTAAAGGAGATAAGGATAATCCTATGGGGAGCAAAAAGGGAGGACACGAAGCAAGTATCACTATTAGGATAGAGAAAATCCCCGAACAAAAGGGAGAAAATACAGATTTTAACGAAAATGAGAGAATAATCATTGTCAAGAAAAACAAGCAAACAGGGAAGCATTTTAAAGAAAAGGTATTTTTTAACCCCAAAACCTTAACCTTTAGCAAAGAACAGCAACAAGAGCCTTTAGAAGTGTTTTTTGAGGATAGTAAAAAAACAATGATTATTGATACACCAAAGATTTAAGGAGTTAGTATGGAAGAAATTTATCTTTTTATTTATGGGATGGTTTTTGTGTTTGTCTTAGACATTATTACTGGGCTTGTTTTGTGCGTTATAAATGGAGTATGATAGATGCAAGGTATATAAAAAACAAGGAGTGTATTATGGTTACAAATCTTGAAGCATTAAAAGAGAGAATAGATATTATACAAGTGCTTAGTAAATACCTACCTTTACGCAAAAGTGGAGTAAATTATGCTTGCAATTGTCCCTTTCACCAAGAAAGAAGTCCTAGCTTTATAATCTCCCCCCAAAAACAGATTTACCATTGTTTTGGTTGTGGAGCTAGTGGGGATGCTATCAAATTCTTGCAAGAATATAAAAAGCTAAGTTTTGAGGAAGCCTTAGAGGAAATTGCTAATGATGTGAATTTTACCCTTATTAAAACCCAAGTAAAACCCCAATATAAAGGATATGAAGCCCTAAAGTCTCTTAATGATGTTTTTAAAGAACATTTAAGAGCAAAAGAGAATAAAAAGATAATGCAATATCTCTTTAATCGTGGATTAGAATTAGAGGATTTAGAATCTTTTGATATAGGATTATGTCCTAATACTTTACCAACAGAGTATAAAAAGGAATTATTAGAGCTAGGGGTTATGTATGAGAACAATAAAAGCCCATTTTCTAATCGCATAACCTTTGGGCTTAGGAATGCTACGCATAAAATAGTAGGATTTTCAGCAAGGATTCACCCTTATATTA
Source organism: Helicobacter apodemus (assembly GCF_003097575.1). Taxonomy (NCBI): domain Bacteria; kingdom Pseudomonadati; phylum Campylobacterota; class Epsilonproteobacteria; order Campylobacterales; family Helicobacteraceae; genus Helicobacter; species Helicobacter apodemus. Next base: position 490,292 of record NZ_CP021886.1, read on the forward strand.
ATTTTACAAACACCGCTAAATATATTAACTCTAAAGAAAGCAGGATATTTAATAAATCCCAAATACTCTACAACCTAAGCAAGGCTAGGAGTGAGATAGCTAAGCAAAAGAGTGTGTATATTGTAGAGGGTTTTTTGGATTGTATCGCTCTTTATAAAATGGGCGTTAGAAACTGCGTTGCAACTTGTGGAACTGCTTTTAATATCCACCATTTAAGCAATATTAATCGATTAAAAGAGGATATTCATATCAACCTTTGTTTTGATAATGATGAAGCAGGGCTTATGGCTTCAAAAAGAGCTTTAGAACTTTTAATCAATGAAGGTTTCTTTAACTGCTCTTTGTCTTTTTTAAGTGGAGGATTTAAAGATATAGGGGAGATTTTACAAAAAAAGGCAGAATTGCGGTTTAAAAATATCGATGGCTTTTCTTACTTTTGCCTAAATGGCATTAAAACCGCACAAACACCTAAAGAAAAAGAGCAGCATACCAACAAGATAAAAGCTATTATTGCAAGGCAGAGTAATTTTTATCTCAAAGAGGAGCTAATAGCCAAAGCTATAGATACCCTTAATCTTTCACCCTCTTTTTTTACACAAAGCAGCAAGAATAATAAAAATACTTCTTTAGAACAATCCCTTTTTAAAACCTTGCTTTTAGATGAGAGCTTAATTGAAATTATTATGACATACTCCCCACGCATAAATGCGGGGGTTTCTAGTATCAACAAATCTAGCCTACTTTTGTAGGTCTTACAAATTCTCCACTAAGAGTTGATGCCCCAACTCTATAAATGTTTAAACTAGCATTATAATCTCTATCTAATTTTGCTTTGCAATTAGGACAATCAAACATTCTATCTTTAAGATTCAAATCGTTTTTGATATATCCACAACAACTGCAAGTTTTGGAGCTAGGATAGAATTTATCAATCTTAACAACATTTGTTTTAGTCGCTAAGATACCAATAAACTCGTTAAATGCTAAATCATTTATCTTTCTACCCCAAATCTTAGCCATAGCCTTTAAATTTAGGTCTTCAACAAAGACATTATCATACTTTTTAGCTATAGTCTTTGCTAATTTAAAGAAATAATCTTTTCTTGGTATTCTTTTTGTTCTTGTTTATGTTTATCTTTGATATAAGATAATACATAAGGCATTCTTATATATCCCCATAGACTTTTAGAGTTTAGAATTAAAGCTTGTCTTAGTTTATAAGAGAGATGAGGTTTAAAGAGTGAGGAATCAGTGCTATAGTTTAAATGAAATTTGTAAAGTTTGGGTTTGAGTTTTTAATGTTTTGATAGTGTTCTCTAATTTATTAAGATGGAGATTCATATTAGCGACAAACTCATTATTTATCTCTATTTTTTTCTGTTGTAATTCTTTGTCAAAAATGGGAGTTTTTAAAGCACATTCCCACCACAAATCTATAATGTTTTGATAAAAGCAAATTTTATTCTTAGAATGTCCTAGCCAAAGCATAAGGCTACGCCAAGGCTTAGGTCGTATATAGTGGATAATTTGGATATGATCTTTAAAACGCAAAAAATCATCTTTTTCAAAAATTTTAAAATCATCACTTTGAAAAGTTTGAAGCCAAAAATTATATCGTAGGGGAAGTTTAAGCGTATTTTCATTTTTTATAACAGCATTTAATGCCTCTTGATCGAAATGATTTGGATAATTCTTTAAACGCGTTAAACATTTTTGCTCTAAACCTTGTATCCTCCATTCTTCAAGATTAAAGAGTAAAAAACCTGCATTATAAATATTCTCAAAGGGTGCTTGATTTTGCACCGTTGCTAATGTAAAACCCTTTAAATCAAGACTAAAAAGCTCCCTTAAATCCCCTTCTACAAGCATATCTACATCTAAATAGAGGCAAGTTTTGCAACTTTTTAGTAAAGTTGGGATTACAAGACGATAATAAGTGGTGAAATTCCTGCCTTCGCCCCAGCTTAAACTTCCCATAGTTTTAAAATCTATCGTGATATTTTAATAACCTTTATCAATCAAGGATAGCTCTTGTTAAGTTCAGAGGCTAAGGTATTTAGTTTTTGTTCATTCTCTAGGGAAATATCCTCACTTAAGATATAAAAGACATAACCCTCACATTTTTCCTCATCGCTTAAAGTCTCAAAATTAAGCTTATCATATCCTATTAATCCATAATCTGCTTCGCAAAAATCCTTAAACCCTCTTTCTCTTTGAGTATTTTTAATAATACTACTTATCAAAACCGCAACATATTTAATGTAATTATTATCCGCACTAAAGACGATATTAAACATTCTCTCCCTCTATTGGAATTTCATTCTCTTTAAATCTTTTATTTTTGTAAAACCAACATTAAAAAATCCGCTAAATTATTTTCATCAAGAATCTTTTGGATTTGGTTTGACACAGAGCAAATCTTCTCATATAAAGATTGATTTTTATCAAAACCTTCAAAAGCGTGAATTATATCCATAAATCCTTGTCCATAAGCCCATTTTCCAACTAATGTAAATCCCCCCCCCCCCGCAGAAGTACAAGCAATTTCTAAAGATTTTTCACTAAAGATATTAAGGTGAAAAGGTGGGATTAAATGTCTATACACTCTATTGCTTGCTAGAGCATTAGCATAACTTGAAAGGGAGGGATGTCTTGGCACTTCTATCACAAGCAAGGCATCTTTTGCCATATTTTCCCCAAAAAACTCTAAAGTTTGCTTAGGATTAGCTAAATGCTCCAAAACATTAAAAAAGGTAACAACATTTGCTTTATTAATAGCCTCTAAAAGCTCTTGATTACAATTTTGTATATCTAAAAAGCCCTCTTTCACATAATCACCCTTTAGTTTTTCATTAGAAAACTTCAAAGCTTTCAAATCTGATTCAAATCCTCTCACTTCATAGCCTAATTCTTTAGCGACATAGAGATTTTCTCCTCCACCACTTCCAATGTCAAGCCAAAGCTTATTTTGGGAATATTTCTTAGCAATTTCATCAATAAAGCTAACCTTAGGCTTTGCTATAAACTCCAATCTTTTATTAAAAATTTCATCATTCAAATAACATTCAAAAGCACTTTGAGAGCCATCATTGGTATAAAGCTTATGTAAGTCTTTTAAGGGATTTGCTAAAAAGAGGTTTTCACAATTTTGGCATTCCTTATAAATAAATTCATAAATTCTTGCAAATTCCACCACTTCCTTGCTTTCACAAATAGGACAAGCGTTTAAAGATTCTTTTTCTTCTTTAATAAACTTTTTTGCTTTTGCCTTAGCGTTTTCGCTTTGATTTTTAAGCCATTGAGGCGTTCTTAAGATAGCTTTATTATCAAAATCTTTGCCATATCTCTTTATTGCTTTCATTTTTTCTCCTTCAAAATTTCATTTGCTCTTTTTAAGTCGCTAGGTTCATCTATATCTAAAGAGCTTTGTGTATCCATTAAGAAATAACTAGTTTGCTTAGCTAAAAAAGTAAGATTTTTAAGAAAATCTTTCGTCTTACCTAAATAAATTGCTCCATTTGCCATAAAGACTTCAGGCAATTCTTGCCTTGGCATAAAAGGAAACGAATCATTGCAGATTCCTTTTAAATAACCTTTTTCATTTAAGATAAAGGCTTTTAAAATTGTCTTTTCGTAAGTACAAACACTAATTAAGCTTTGAGCATTCTCCTCTTGAAACTTTCTATAAGCTTGTTCTATATGTGCTGCTTCCCTAAAGGGTGAAGTAGGTTGCAACAAGACAAATTCTTCATAATTTGGATAATGCTTTAAGCAATACTCTACAACCTCATCACTTCTTGAAGTATCTTGTGCAAGCTCTTTTGGTCTTTTTAAGATGCTAACGCCTTGATTGTTAGCATATTCTAAGATTTCCTCATCTTCACTACTTACGATAATCTCTTGGATACATTTTGATTCTTTAGCGGCTTTTATGGTGTAATAAAGCAAAGGTTTATCACCCAAAAGTGCTAGATTTTTCTTTTTAATGCTTTTACTTCCTCCCCTTGCTGGGATAATTGCTAATAGCATTTTCACTTCTTAATAATAAAAGTTGGTTTGTGTAAAAAGGGGAGCTTTTGTAAGGCTAAATTCTTATCCTTAATAAATTCATCGACTGCCTTAGTCTCTCCTGCAAAAATAGAGTAATCATCAAACATTATAATCCCCCCCCCCCACTTACCCTTTCATACATATTATCCAAGATAGTTACAGCGGGTTCATAAACATCCGTATCAATGTGTAAAAGTGCGATTTTAAGCTCTGGCTTATCCTTGCAGTATTGAGGCAGAGTATCATTAATATCGCCCTTAATAAGCTCATAGTTTTCTATCTTTTTATAAGCTAAAGCCCCTCTGTATCTCTTCATAACTAATACCACTTCCTGCTTCATCAATAAAGGCTTGTCTTTTGTGCTTATCTTCTTCAAAATTCGTCTCTGGAAACTCTCCAAAGGTATCAAAGCCTATGATTTTTCTACTAGCTTCCGTTTCAAGAATATTCCGAAAATGCACCCATTCAAAAAAGGAATTTCCTTTAAATACTCCACATTCTACAATAGCTCCGGGTAAATGCGTAATTTTTTTATAAAGCTCCAAATGCACGATAAACTTACCAATGCGTCTATCATCTGCAGTAATAAAATAACCATTTTCATATTCAAAAGCCTTATTGGTATCATAAGCATTAAGTTTCATTTTTTCTCCTTTAACCTAAATTTGCTTGACCATATTCAAAAAGATTGCAATCATATCTTGGTAGAGCTTGGGGATTATGCAAAATATCCTCTAATGCAATATCCTTATAATTCACATCAAAAGAAAATCCCACACTTAAAAGTATTGCTTCAAAATACGATAAAACCCCCGCACAAGTGGTTTTGCGATTCCTCATTAAACAAGGAATCTCTGTCATACCAAAAACTTCTAAAAAGACAAGAATGATAGAAAATTTTAATGTTTTTGATTGCTCTTTAAGTGCAGAAGATAGGGAGATTCTAAGTGCTTTAGACACAAATAAAAGCTCCTTTTCTTGGACGAATTATTAATTAGTGAATAAAGTATTATTTCTTACTCCTCCCTCTCCACTCCCTTACTATTCTCTTAGATTCAACAAAATAAAACCATAGAATGCCCCCCCCCCCACTATAATTAACATTATTAGCTTTTAAGTAAGGAATAGGAAATTTAAAGAAATTTTGTTTCTTAGCTTTAATAAAAGCTTCCCCTAATTGATAAGAAAGTGTATTTTTTATTTTTAAAGCATCTTTATAATCTCTATAAGATTCTAAGGTAGGAAGTTTTAAACTAGGATTCTTTTTTATCTTTTCTTGGTATTCTTTTTGTTCTTGTTTATGTTTATCTTTGATATAAGATAATACATAAGGCATTCTTATATATCCCCATAGACTTTTAGAGTTTAAAATCAAAGCTTGTCCTAGTTTATAAGAGAGATGAGATTTAATGCGGGAGGGGGCACCTAGGGGTTTGGGGGGATATTACCACTAGTCTGTTTTAAGATCCTATCTCTTAGTATTATGAAATCTTTATTGTTGGGAAATTTTTTAGTAAGTTCAAGAATTTTTGTGTAACTTTCTTTGAGGTATGGACTTTTAAAATAGTTTTTAAAAAAGTTTTCATCTAGTTCTATTTCTTTTATAAATTGTTCTGCCTCATTGAAGCGAGAACATTCATAATAGTTTATAAAAAGCTGAATAATATAGAGCACATTTGGGTGGAGAGAAAAAGCAAGATAGAGATAATCTAAGTAATCTTTTTTATAGGCTAATTTAGCGACTTGAAAAGTGTAATAAGCTGAATAAGCCTTTTGGAATAAATGTGCTTTAAATTTGTGAATGCGTCTAGTCATTATCTCATATAATTTCTCATAATCAAAGATTTTCCAGTAAAAGCTTGGTTCATCTCCTAAGCCTATATAGCTTGCTACTTTTGCAAATGAGCTATCTCCAGAATAGATAGTTTTTGCATTAGACATAAAAGAAATTTCAAAGAAATTTCTTTCTGTATCTTGCAATATTGTATCAAAATCATCAATGCAGTAAATTTCTATATTTTTATAAAAGTTTTTTAAGTCTTTAATTATTTTAAAGTCATCGCTACATAAAACGATGGTTTTATCTTGGTTTAATTCTATAAGCTCTATGGCTATTTCTATAGGCATTGCCTTGTTCCAATATGCATTTTGTTGAATTTGTGTATTGGGGTGAAAGACAATGTCTCCACTTCGGATATGAATTATGATAAATTCTCCTAATGTCTTACTTAGTCTTGAAGCTTCCTTAATGATTTCTTTTATTCTTTTAGAAAAACCTATTTCATTCCATACCTTTTTATAATGATGTCCTATACTTTTAACATCTTTAAATATTCCTTGATGTGTTAGAGTATAGGAGACAAACCAACCCCAATCTTTATCAAATGGAAGTTTTTTTAATTGCTCTAAAGTAATTTTGTTAAAATATCCTCTATCCATCGGAAGCGTCTTAGTATAAGAATATTGTTTAATAAAATCTTTACTAAAAATTTGTTCTTCTTTTCCTGTATGTAGAGATGCTATTTTATTATCATCAACTTTTTCAATGAAGTTAAAAAGGGATTCACAATCCCACCAAGTATAACCAAATTTAAAATCTGTATATTTAGAGAGGACTAAGGCATTTAGAAGGGGTAATAATCTAGCTCCAATGCCATCTCCTCTTGAAGCTACTACCAACCCCGGATATTTTCTACTAAAAACGCGGATGGCATTAAGCTTACATTTAGTATTTCCTTCCATAGATATTTGTAGCTCTTGTGTATAAAATTCACTTTTTAACTCTATATATAAAACCTCTTCACTATAAATAGGTATGGATTTTATGAGTTCAAATTCTTCCCCCTTTTTGATTTTTATCAATAAATTTTGTTGATTGCACCAAAGATATTGCTCATCAAGGTAGATTTTAATGTATTCTAAAGCATATTTTTTTTCAAATTTAACGATATAGCATTCTTTATACTTTTTTAAATTTGTGTTTAATTCTAATAAATCCCTTTTTTTAAAAACCAATTCATCTCCTTAACTCTAATAAAAAATGTTTGAATCCCCTAAGAGTGAATCTCATTTGGAGAAATTTACACCCTAGCTGATAAACTTCTTGATTTTTTAGCTCAAAAGCTTCTTTAAAGTCTTTATAATCTTCTAAAGCGAGTGGTTTTCGTTTTGGATTAGCGATAAAATATAGTTTTGAAAAACCGAGCTTTATTTTATGAATGGTAGCAATGAGGGCAATTTTTAAAATTAATGTTTTTATTCCTATGTGATTATTAGCATAATCCATAAGCTTTAAGCCTATTTTATAGCTTAGTTGATTTTTTACTCTCTTAATAGCACCTGTTTTTTCTGTAGCGTTTAAATAAGGTTTTAACGCATAAAATTGTTTTTTAAGATTTAAAGGATCAATAGAAAAATTAAGGATGAGTTTGGCTCTTTTGCAATAAGTAGGAACAAAGACTCTTTTGATAGAGTTAGCTTTTTCTCTGTCTTTATAGTTATTTGCCCAAGCTAGTATTTTTTGTGCTGTTACAATAGAGCTTTGAACTCTTAAGTATTCCTTTAATAAATTACAATCTCCATTGAAACTTTCTAAAATATTGTTAAATCTAGGAGGAGCTTTATATTGACTTTGGTAAGCACAGCTTGAACTTGTCCTAATCCTATAGACATAAAAGGCTTTTTGTAAAACATAAATCCTAGAACTAATCCCCACAAGCAAGACACCAAATAGTAAATCCTCTGCATAAATATCACTGGGATACAAAAGCTTGTTTTTATATACCAAGGAATGATTTATCATTCCTTGGCATACGAAGCAAAAGCTTCGTATGCCAGTGTAAATATTGATAAAAATAAAGTCTTTATCACTTATAACACCCTCTTTTGTAATACGATAATTTTGAAAGTGTGTTCTTAAGTTCTCATCCTTTTCCACCCCATCAAAAAAATACTCAAATCCAGAATACAAAAAATCCACCCCTTGAATATAATAAAGATAATTTTTAAAAGTATTAGGTTTAATAAAATCATCTGAATCAATAAAGCAAAGGTAGTCAAAATTTGGAGTGTCTTGGATTTGTGTATCGGGGTTTAAAAGGCTTTCAAAGTCTTTTATAGCCTTCTGACATATAAAGGCTTGAATAAGTTTTTTGCCGGTATAACAAAAATAACTTTTAAAACCTTTAAAGGTTTTCATTTCATCTTTTAGATTCCCAAAAGTTTTTGCTTCAAGATTTTGTTTTAATTCCTCTTTGTTTTGAAAGTTAAGTCTTCCACCAGCTGTTAAAATACCTATGTTTCTAGCACTGCCTTGTCCTGCATTTTTTTGTGAAAAAACAAAAATCCTCGTATCTTTTTGGGCATATTCAAGGGCAATTTGAAGACTCTCATCAGAGCTTTCATCATCGCATAAGAATAGTTTAAAGTTTATATGGCTTTGGCTTAAAATACTTTCAATGCATTGTTTTAAATAAGGAGCAACATTATAAATAGGGACAATTACGGCTATGCTTTTTGTTTGCAAAGTTGTAATGTAAGTTCGCTCCATATCTTTAGGATCTTTGGTTTCTTTGTAGGATATATTGCTAATATCTTTTAGGTTGTGATTTTCCTTATTCTTGCATAGATTATTCATTCCCATCCTTTAGTCTTAAAAACTCTTTTGGGTTTTTATAAAGAAATTCTATTGCATGAGCTAATCCCATATAGTCTTCTGCCTCTACAAGCATTCCAGAATTTTCATCTACAAATTCTGGAATCGCTGCAACTTTATTAGTAATAGGCACAAGCCCACTAGAACTTGCTTCATCTCTTGAAACACCTTGAGAATCCATACGCGTTGGATTTAAAAAGATTCCATATTCTTTATGGAGTTTAGCGATTTCCCCTTGTTGTAAGAATTTTTGTTGAATGGTTATATTTTTAAATCCTCTTAAAGGTTTAAGTGTTTCTTTGAATAATTCTCCATCTCCAATGATAAGAAATTCTAACTCTTTAAAAAAGTCTTTTTTACTAAGTGCTAATATGGCTTTAACCGATAAATCATTAGCGTATGTTTTGTATTTGTTTTCTTTAAAACTTGCTATTGTGATAGGCACAAGCCCACTAGAACTTGCTTCATCTCTTGAAACACCTTGAGAATCCATACGCGTTGGATTTAAAAAGATTCCATATTCTTTATGGAGTTTAGCGATTTCCCCTTGTTGTAAGAATTTTTGTTGAATGGTTATATTTTTAAATCCTCTTAAAGGTTTAAGTGTTTCTTTGAATAATTCTCCATCTCCAATGATAAGAAATTCTAACTCTTTAAAAAAGTCTTTTTTACTAAGTGCTAATATGGCTTTAACCGATAAATCATTAGCGTATTTTTTACTAGCAAAAGGTCTAATAGAGTATAAAAATCGCACAAAGAGAAACCTATACCGCTGAGAATTTAAGCTTAAATAATAATTTTTTAAAGATTTTTTAACACCTAATCCTTTAAAAATAAAAAAATATTTAAAAAATAGTATTAATTTTCTATGTAAAGCTAATATTCCATTTATTAAAGCTGAAATTAAGTATTTTTTAATAAAAAAATATTGCTTTAAAATTTTTTCTTTATTATTGATATAAAGAAAAAATTTAGGAATTCTGCCTAAAGATTGATTTTCCATCAAAAACCTTTATCTCTCTTTGTATGCTTTGCTCTATACTGCTTTGCTCTCTTACTCTTTTTGCGGCATTATTAGAAAGTCTTAAAAACTCTTTTGGGTTTTTATAAAGAAATTCTATTGCATGAGCTAATCCCATATAGTCTTCTGCCTCTACAAGCATTCCAGAATTTTCATCTACAAATTCTGGAATCGCTGCAACTTTATTAGTAATAGGCACAAGCCCACTAGAACTTGCTTCATCTCTTGAAACACCTTGAGAATCCATACGCGTTGGATTTAAAAAGATTCCATATTCTTTATGGAGTTTAGCGATTTCCCCTTGTTGTAAGAATTTTTGTTGAATGGTTATATTTTTAAATCCTCTTAAAGGTTTAAGTGTTTCTTTGAATAATTCTCCATCTCCAATGATAAGAAATTCTAACTCTTTAAAAAAGTCTTTTTTACTAAGTGCTAATATGGCTTTAACCGATAAATCATTAGCGTATGTTTTACTAGCAAAAGGTCTAATAGAGAGAATTTTTTTTCTTGATTCTGCGCTTTTAGGGATATAGTTAAAGAGAGTTGTGTCGATTGGATTATGTATGATAGAATAAGAATCTTTTGGTAAATCCATTCCAATATCTCCTAAGCATTCATTTTTAAAATGTTGAGAGACAAAGATAAAATGAAGATTTTTATGGTTTGCGCCAATGATTTTTTGCCAAAATTTTTTTCGCCGCTCACTCATCGATTTTTGGCGATTGATTTCAGCTTCACCTAAATGTTCAAAGTTAAATAATCTCCTATACCACATTTGTATTTCATAACCGTGAACCCATACAAGAATATTAATTTTATCTACAAATTGGCTTAAGATTTCCCACATCTCCTCATCTAAGAAATGTACTAAAATATGCGTGTATTGCTGGCTTTGCAAAGAATGTAGTAAAACTTCCTTAGAGGCACTCATTACATCAATTCCCTCAAACTCATAAGCGTAGTATTTGCAATCATTATTTAGTCTAAAAACATCCACTAAAACACCCTTTTCTTTATAGGCTTTTATCCTTGTGTGTAAGAATCCAAATTTATAAATGTCTTCATAAGAGGGGTATTGCCTAGTTAAAACTAATGTTTTAGATTTGGCTAACATTAAATAGGGCTCATTACTCACATCATCTAAAATTAGCTCTTTAATCTGGATTGTGCCACTCCCTTTAATCCTTAACCCAAAGCGAATATAAGCGCAATGATTTGGCAAACTTAAAGTAATAATGTCTCCTATCTCATTGAGACTTTTAGAAATACTATGCTTATCTTTATCTAATAACTCACAAACGCTCCTTAAATCTTCTACATCATATTCACATTTAAAGAGAAGTTTTGAGTTTTGGAGCAGATTCATCGCTTCTTTTTCTAAGGGTTTTTTGAAATAGATGGTTTCTTCCTCGTGTTTTTGGAGTTTTGAGGTAAGTATTAAATAAGGATCTTGGAGCTTCATAGAGACTTTGTGGGAGTTTTTGAAAAGCTCATAGAGTTTAGAGGCAGAGAATTTATAAATATCTTTTGTGGTGCATTCTTCTTTCAAAGAAGCGGGAATGAGTTTTGTGATTTTGGGGTTTATATTATCAAAAGGAATACCGCTATCTTGTAGATACAGATCATCAATAACTTCGAGTTTATCATCAGTAAGTAAGGCTCCATTTTTGCAATAATTAAATCGATCAAGTGCTAACATATACTCTAAGTGATAATTTGTTTTGCCATCTAAGAATTGGTGAATTAAATATTCTTTTAGTTCTTTTACACAAAGAATAGAGGAGCAAATATCAAGCTCTTTGACTAAGCGGTATTCTAAATTCTCATTTTGTAGTATTAATTTTTCTGTATAAGTATAGAAACAAGCTTTACCGAAAGCTTTATAATCGGAATATTTTTGTGCTAAAAGTAAATCTGTGAGATAGGATTTGCCATAATAATCCTTAGGATTAAAAATACTAAAAAATCCTGATTCTAAATTTTTTAAATAAGCAATACATTCTTTTTTGGAATCTTTTAATAAAATATTTTTATCTTGCGTCTCTAAAATTTGATTGAAGTTCTTATAAAGAATTAAAATTTTATTATTAATAGATTTTTGCGCCTTGAAATAAGTAATAATTCGTTCGTATTCTTCTAAAGAGTTGATTTGGGAGTAGATATAAATAGGAGATTCACTATAAGGTATAAAATTGTCAAACATTACAGAACACATAAAAGAAAATCTGTCTTTGTAGGTATGCTCACTCATAACCTTCCTAAGTCCTAATAATCGGAATTTTCTGTAATATAAATCTTCTTTTATAAGGGGGTTTAAGTTTTTATGAATCTCTTTGGCATTATCAGAGGCAATCACTAAATCACCAAAAAAATATCGGATCGCTCTTGAGAAATTACTTAACACTATGGTATTAGAAGCTAAAAGTTCAAAAACTCTTCTAGCAAACATTGTTTGTGAGTTTTTAATGCTATTAATGTTAATCCCAAATTTATAGCCTTTATAAGCTTTTTGTATTTCTTCAAAATTTAAGCCCCCAATAATAAGATCTTGAAATTCTTGAGGGTAGGAGTTATGTGCGTGGCTTTTGCCATAATTTCTATCATAAATAGCCACAGGTTTTAGTGCTTTAGCAGCGTCAATAATGATGCTAAAGTCTTTGTGTCGGTTTGGAAAACGCATATAATAAGAACCTGCAAAGCAAAAACCATCTTTTCTACTTAATGCTTCAATGGGATTACAAAATTTTGTTTGCGCGGCAAAGGGGAGGCAATAAACATTAGAATGTTTCGCATAATATTTGTATTTGGCTACACAATGTATATCGCTTGTAAATATAAAATCCACTTCCTTTGCAAGATATAAAAATCTTTCAAAATCAATGGGGTCTTCTTTGTTCCAAAACGCTGTTGGAATTTTTGCTTTTTTACAAAATTCAAGTAATGCTATAATCTCCTTACTTGGCATTGATAATTTCTCTTTCCACGAAGTATCAAGCCCACTCCACGCTGATTCTATTAATACAAAATCTGGTTGAAATTCTTGAATTTGGGATTCCCATTTGCTAAATGTAAGATAGAGCAAATTACATTCATACTTGAAACAATGGTAGCTAAACTCATCAAGAATACAAGCGACTTTAATGGAGTTAGGCTCTGATTGGAGAGTGAATCGTTTTTGGGTGTTTTGTATATTATGCGTGGGGAATAGGAAGCTATGTTTATTAGAAGTAGGTAAAATATTGGGTTTAACTTTGCCTTTAAAGGCTTTATAGTCTTGATGGAGATCATAAGGTAGAGTGAGGATTTTTTTCAAAGACTTTGCTTTAATGATTCTATTCCCCCATCTAAAAGAAAGGGTGTTTTTTAACCGATCTTCGTTTTGTTGGGAGGTATTGAGTTTTAGTAAGAGATTTTGATTTTGTTCTTTTAGATTTGTGATAGTTTGCTTTAACCGATCTTCGTTTTGTTGGGAGGTATTGAGTTTTAGTAAGAGATTTTGATTTTGTTCTTTTAGATTTGTGATAGTTTGCTTTAACCGCTCTTCGTTTTGTTGGGAGGTATTGAGTTTGTTGTCTAGTTTTTTAATAGCTCCATAGCTATAAAGTGTATAATAACTATCATAAGTAAGTTTTGATAATACCTTATTTAACATTTTTTTTTCATCTAAATGCTCATTGGGAATATAAAGATGCGTAGGTGTGCTATTAAAAGTCTCACAACAGCTAAAATTTAAGGCTTCTAAAAGAGTGTTGATACGATGAAAAGAAGAAATATCTATAGCTTCAATATAAATAAGGGGTCGATTTTTTTTAATAGTTTCTTTAGCCCCTAATAAAACTTTTTCTTCCATTCCTTCAACATCAATTTTTATTACCCCTATTTTTTCCTTAAATTTAAAATCATCTAATCTTTTGCATTGGATATTGCCTTTTCCTAAAGTAAGTGCATTTCCTCCTAAGTTGCTCGTATCTAAATGTGTAAATTCTCCTAATTCCTCTCTATCACTTAAGCCATAATTATAAATTTGTATATTTTGGTATCCATTGATTTCTATGCTTTTTTGGGTTATTTCACACAGCTCTTTATTGGCTTCAAAGGCATAGACTTTAATCCCATTAGCTGCTAAAAACAAAGAATGGTTGCCTATATTTGCCCCTATATCTAAAAAGGCAGAATTTTTGTCTATTCTTTTTAGAATATCTTGTAGCATTGCATATTCGTAAGGGATTAATTTAGCAGTAATTTCTCTTTGAATATAATCACTTTCTTTATAAGGGAGATAGAGTTTATAGGTTACATTCTCTTCATTTAATATTAAAGTTGTAATTGTTTGTGCTTCCATTACACTTCTCTAATATTAACAAAATCTAAAATTTCTTGGGTTGGGATATTTAAATTTAAAAATGCTTTATGCGCTACTAAGATAATAATGAGTTGGGACTCATCTAAAGCTTCTTTTAAAGTGCATAGTCTAACATTTGGATAACTTAATTCTTGAGGCAAATGTTTGATATGGGGTTCGACAATTAAAATTTCTCGTTTGGCATCTGTGATAATGGTCTTGGCGATTTTCATTGCTGGGCTTTCTCTTAGGTCATCAATATCTGGCTTAAAAGATAGTCCTAAAATAGCAATTTTTTTATAATCCTTTTGCAAGAGTCTATGCGTGATTTTTTGAGTAACAAAATGTGTTTTGTAGTCATTAACTTCTCTAGCCGTTTTAATCAGTTTAGATTGTTTAGGAAAATCACTTATGATAAACCAAGGATCAACAGCAATGCAATGTCCGCCAACTCCACAACTTGGCTTTAGTATATTCACTCGTGGGTGATGATTAGCAAGTTTAATAAGCGTATAAACATCAATACCCGCTTCCTCACAGATTAAAGATAATTCATTAGCAAAAGCAATATTAACATCTCTAAAAGCATTTTCTGTAAGTTTTGTCATTTCGGCAGTCTTTGCATCTGTAGGGATACATTCTCCTTTGACAAAAATCTTATAAAGCTCTATAGCCTTTTTTGTGCATTGGGTTGTAATCCCGCCAATAATCCTGTCATTTTCTACTAACTCTTTGAGGATAGATCCCGGTAATACTCTCTCTGGAGTATAAGCTACAAAAATATCTGCTTGTTTATTGTTATGAGGAAATTTCAAATCCTCTCTTATTGTGCTAAGATATTGGGATATTTTTTCTGTGGTGCCGCAAGGAGAGGTTGATTCTAATAGCACAAGATTACCTTTTTGTAGGTATTTTGCAATAGCCTTAGAGGCTTGTTGTATATACTCTATATTGGGTTGATGATTTTGCTTAAAAGGTGTTGGCACACAAATAATAAATACATCTGCATAATCAGGCTTTAAACTTGCTTTTAAAAATCCTTTTTTTACCGACTCAAAGACAAGTTTGTCAAGCTCTGGCTCTATAATGTGCGTTTTGGCTTGATTGATAGTATCAACAATGGTTGGATTAGTATCTACGCCTAAGACTTCTAATCCTTTTTGAGCAAAGATAGTAGCTGTGGGTAGTCCAATATAACCAAGTCCAATTACGCATATTTTCATTCCTTATCCCTTTGTAAGTTTTTGATGAAATCTACAATCCTTTCACAAGCTTTTCCATCGCCATATGGATTAATAGAGTGAGACATTGCTTGATAATCTTTAGGATTATCCAAAAGATTTTGTGCCTCTTTTGTAATGCTTTGAATGTGCGTTCCGACTAGTTTCACTACCCTAGCCTCTAATGCTTCAGGTCTTTCTGTGTTGTTTCGCATTAATAATATAGGCTTTCTTAGTGAAGGTGCTTCTTCTTGAATACCTCCAGAATCTGTCATTATGAAATAACAATGAGACATTAAATAGACAAAATATTCATAATTTAAGGGTGGGATTAAAAAGATATTTGGGGTATCAGTAAGTAAGCTTTTTGTAGTTTTTTGCACATTAGGGTTAGGATGTGTAGGATAAATAATATCTATTTGTGGATTATTATAGGCAATTTGTTTTAAAGCCTTGCAAATTTGGATCAGTCCTTCTCCAAAATTTTCTCTCCTATGAGCTGTTACAAGGATAAATTTTCTTTGGGGGTTTAAAGGATAGTAAAGCGATAAATCTTTTTTAATCTTTTGCTCTAGGTTTTGATTAGATTTTATAAGATTGAGCGTTAAAAAAAGTGCATCAATAACTGTATTTCCGCTAATGCAGATATTTTTTTCTTTTTTACCTTCAAGGAGTAAATTATTTTTTGAATCGTTGGTTGGAACAAAATAGTAATTTGTTAAGGTATCAATCATTTGTCGATTAGCTTCTTCAGGGTAGGGGGATGCAAGGTTGTGTGTCCTAAGACCTGCTTCGATATGGGCAATTGGGACTTTTTCATAAAACCCCGCTAAAGCACCGCTCAATGCCGTTGTAGTATCTCCATGAACTAGGATTAAATGAGGTTTAAAACCTTGTAAAATCTCTTTTAAGGCTAATAGGATTTTTGCTGTAATACTAAATAAGTCTTGATTGGATTCCATAATATTTAAATCAAAGTCTGGTTGTAAATTAAAAAAATTTAAAGTTTGATCTAACATTTCTCTGTGTTGGGCACTCACACAGAGTTTGGTTTCAAAATCAGAATCTTTTTTAAAAATATTCACTAAAGGAGCCATTTTTATGGCTTCTGGTCTAGTTCCAAAAACAAATAAGACTCTTTTTATCAATTTATGACCTTCTAATACTATTGAAAATTGCACTTTTCAAACTAAAATGCACTTATATTTTTTAAATATTCTAAGAACTACAATGAGCTTTTGCAGTAACTTTTTCGTATAGATTTGAATGGCGGATTATAGTTAATAATTTCTTAAACTTCAAGGTAATTAAGATTGAATTCTGCTCTATATTCCACAAAATATCTTACATTCTTAAAAGATTTGATTATTTTTTGAAAAATAGACTAAAAAAGTTTGAAAAGTGCAATTTTCAATAGTTGTTAGAGAGTTATAAATTAATGAAATCTAAAGTTGCCATTATTATTCCTGTTTATAATGTAGAACAATACCTAAGGCAATGCTTAGATTCTCTACTCTCTCAAACCCTTAAAAGCTTACAAATCCTTTGTGTTAATGATGGTTCAACAGATAAAAGCTTAAATATCCTTGAAGAATACGCTAATAAAGATAAACGCATACAAATACTTAATAAAGAAAATGGCGGACAAGGTAGTGCTAGGAATCTAGGTATTGCGTATGTAAATGCAGAATGTGTATATTTTGTGGATTCTGATGATTGGTTAGAAATAGATGCTTTAGAAAAGTTTTATACCCTACTCCAAAAAAGTAATGCGGATATAGTGTTAAGTGGAGCATTAGCCTATGTTGATGATACGCAAAAATTCTTTCCAACAGACTTTTCTAATATTCTCCATAAAACCCCTTATGTTTCTGGCAAAACCTATTGCTACCAACAAATAAAACCTCTTATTTTTACAGGATTTGGAGTGCCTTTTAAATTCTACCGCTACGATTTTTTAAAAACCCTTTTAACTAATGAAAAACTCTATCCAGAAAACAATAAAATGACGGGGGGGGGGGCAACAAACTATTATTCGAAGATGTCTTCCCATCTATCAAGGCTCTATTACTTGCAAAAAGAATTTGCATATTCAAAGAAGACTTATACTACTACCGCATACGAAAGGATTCCACAATGAGAAGCAATTATTCTTGCAATGAGGGAATTTTTGATATTTTTGTAGTGATAAAGCAAGTTGAGCAGTTTTTATTAGCTTATCATATTATGGATGAGCTAAAAAATGAATTTTCTCTGTTTGTGTGTGAATGTATAAACTTCCACCTTAGACGCTGCTCTAAAGTATTCAAAGAAAGGTTTATTCAACAATCCCAAGAGATTATCAATGGATATGATGATTCTTATTTTACAGACCCAAAAACAGAAGCAATGGCAGAGTATATCTTAAAACTTCAAGGCAAAGGTGCTACACAAAGAATAAAAAATCATCTAGCCTATAAACTAGGTCAAGAAATGCTAAAAGCAAAATCTCCCCTAAAGATTCTAAAGCTCCCCTTTACCCTCATTAAAACCATCCAAACCCATAAATTTGAATCTAAAGTTTTAAAAACTCTTTATAAATCCCATCCACAACTTAAACCACCTGCCCTAGAGCATTATGCAGATTATAAAGAAGCATTAAAAGTTAAAGAGCATTTAAGCTATTGCTTAGGAGAGGCTATGCTTAAAAATCCTTTGACTTTTGTGTTTAAAATAGCTTTTATTTATAGGGATTATAAAAGGAAAAGATTATGAAATCCAAAGTTGCCATTATTATTCCTGTTTATAATGTAGAACAATACCTAAGGCAATGCTTAGATTCTCTACTCTCTCAAACCCTTAAAAGCTTACAAATCCTTTGTGTTAATGATGGTTCAACAGATAAAAGCTTAAATATCCTTGAAGAATACGCTAATAAAGATAAACGCATACAAATACTTAATAAAGAAAATGGCGGACAAGGTAGTGCTAGGAATCTAGGTATTGCGTATGTAAATGCAGAATGTGTATATTTTGTGGATTCTGATGATTGGTTAGAAATAGATGCTTTAGAAAAGTTTTATACCCTACTCCAAAAAAGTAATGCGGATATAGTGTTAAGTGGAGCTACCATTTATTACCAACTCTTAGAAAAATATGATACGAAGTTTTTATCCACTTGCTATAATAAGCAAGATGAAGAAATTTGCGATTTTAAAGCCATACAATCTAAGATTTTTACTAGAATTGCACCCTTTTTTAAGTTTTACCGCTTTAGCTTCCTCCAAACACTCTTAGAAAATGGAAAACTCTACCCAGAAAATATACTCTTTGAAGATATACTGCCCCATATCAAATCTTTGCTTTTAGCAAAAAAAATCACCTTTTTAAACCAAAATAAATATTTTTATCGCGTGCGAGAAAATTCTACAATGACAAGCCAATATTCTCGTAATGCAGGCATTTTTGATTCCCTTGTTGCGGTTAAACAAATCGAAGAATTTTTATTAACCCACCATTTAATGGATACCTTAAAAAAAGAATTTTTCATCTTTGTTTGCGAGCATACCCAATACCACTTTAATCGCTGCTCCAAAACATTTAAACCAAGCTTTGCACAAAAGGCTAAAGAATACTTAGCCACCTTTGATAATCCCTATTTTATCGATGAAAAAACACAACCCTATAAAGAAAAAATTTTAAAAACTTTAGATTTAAACAAACCAACAGGTGCTACGCAAAGAATAAAAAATCATCTAGCCTATAAACTAGGTCAAGAAATGCTAAAAGCAAAATCTCCCCTAAAGATTCTAAAGCTCCCCTTTACCCTCATTAAAACCATCCAAACCCATAAATTTGAATCTAAAGTTTTAAAAACTCTTTATAAATCCCATCCACAACTTAAACCACCTGCCCTAGAGCATTATGCAGATTATAAAGAAGCATTAAAAGTTAAAGAGCATTTAAGCTATTGCTTAGGAGAGGCTATGCTTAAAAATCCTTTGACTTTTGTGTTTAAAATAGCTTTTATTTATAGGGATTATAAAAGGAAAAGATTATGAAAATAGCCGTTGTTTTAGCTGGTGGTGTCGGAAAGAGAATGGGAGATGTGAAGCTGCCTAAGCAGTTTTTAGAAATTAATGGCATTGCTACGATTATCTTAACCTTAAAAAATCTCCTAGATTCACAACTTTTTGATTCTTCATATATTGTAATCCATAAAGATTGGAAACAATATCTTGAGGAATTGCTTACAAACTCTTGTGTAAATATCCCTAAAGAAAACATTATTTGTGGTGGAAAAGAGAGAATAGATAGCATAGAAAACGCCCTTGATACTTTAAAAATAAAAAACACCAAAGGGGATGATATAGTGCTTTTTCACGATGCTGTCCGACCTTTTATCACCAAAGAGTTACTCAATAGAGGCTTATTAACAGCCCTTAAATATGATGCTTGTGTCGCCATCACCCCCGTTAAAGATACGATGATTATTGTAGAAGATGAAGTAGCCCTTGCAATGCCTAATCGTTCCTCTTTATTTCACGGACAAGCCCCTGATATATTTAAATTTAGTCTCATTTATGATTGTATCAAGAGCTTAAAACCTGAAGAAAAAGCCACTATCACCGGCACTGCACAAATTTGCCAAACAAAGGGGGTTAAAGTGCATACCTTTTTAGGGGATGAAAGGAATATAAAAATTACAAGCATAATGGATTTATTCTTAGCTAAAGCAATTTATAGAGAGATGTATGAGCAATGAAAGCGTGGGTATTAAAAGGAATTGAGGATATAGAGCAAACCCAAGTGGAGACGCCACTTATCAATAAAGGTGAAGCGTTAGTGAAAATTAGAGCTTGCGGTATTTGCAGCAGTGATTTAGACAGATTCTACAAAGGGGCTTATCACTATCCCCTAATCTTAGGGCACGAAATCGCTGGAGAAGTCATTGAAGTAGCAGAGGATTTAGATAAAAATCTCATCGGCAAAAAGGTGGTGGTATTCCCCCTACTACCTTGCAACAAATGCCAAAATTGCTATAACAAGAATTACGCACAATGTGAAAATTATAACTACTTTGGTTCAAGGAGAGACGGAGGATTTGCAGAGTTTTTATCTGTCCCATTGTGGAATCTTAAGATTTTTGAAAATAGATTTGATTTTCTAAACGCTTCCCTTTGTGAGCCTGCTGCGGTAGCAAAACATACCCTCTCTAAGATTGAGGGAAAAGAGATTTGCATTATAGGATCGGGCGTAATTGGGATTTTAATAGGAATTTGGGCTAAACTTGCGAATTTAGAGGTATTTTTCTTAATTAGAAATAAAGCAAAAGCAAAATTCTTAGAACAATTAGGCTTTGGAGTGATTTTTTCAACAACTAAAAAATTTGACTCTTGCATAGAATGTGTCGGTAGTGAAGAATCCTTGCAATCTTGCATAGAAATTACGAAAAGTAGGGGTAAAATTATCCTTGTAGGTAACCCTAAAGCTGCGATAAATCTACCCCAAAAAGTCTATTGGAATATTTTAAGGGAAGAGTTGCAAATACAAGGGATATGGAATAGTGAGTATCCCAAAGATTGGGATTTTGTTTTAAAAAACCTAGATAAAATCCCCGCACAAAAACTCATTACGCACACCTTTAAATTCCACGAATGCCAAAGGGCTTTTCAAGCACTCTCATCCACTTCTAACTTCCACATAAAGGGGACTTTTATTAATGAGTAAAATTTCTGCTTCTTTAATGTGTTCTAACCCCTACACCCTACAAAGTGATATACAAACTTTAGAAAATACAAAGATTGATTATTTGCATATGGATATTATGGATGGGCATTTTGTCCCCAACTTAGGCTTTAGCATAGATTTCATACAATCCATACGTCAATGCACCTCCTTGCCCTTTGACTTCCATTTAATGGTCGAAAATCCTCTCAAAATCATCCCTAGACTTTCTTTGCAAAAAGGAGATATTGTCTCTATTCATTTTGAAGCAAGTTATTATTTAGAGGATATTATCGCACTCATTAAAAGCTATGAATGTGAGCTTTTTATCGCTCTAAACCCCCAAACTCCGGTATGTATCCTAGAAAATTTACACCATCATATCAATGGTGTAAATTTTCTAACAATAAACCCCGGATTCTCTGGGCAAAAAATCCTGCCTATGGCTATAGAAAAATTTTTATACCTTAAATCCTATCTTTTAAAAAACAATTTAGAACATCTAAATATCGAAGTTGATGGAAATATGAGTTTTGAAAACGCTAAGAAATTTAAAGAAATGGGAGCAGATATTTTTGTCGCTGGCACTTCTAGTATCTTCCCCAACAAAAAATTATCCAAAAAGCAAATCCAAAACTTCCAATCCCTACTAAAGGCGTAAAAATGAAATTCTCTATTATCATTCCTGCATATAATGCACAAAAAACCATTGCTGATACGATACAATCCATCTTAGAGCAAAAAGTAACCCCCGAATATGACTTTGAGATTATTATTATTGATGATGGGAGTAGTGATGATACCTTAAAGGTGTGCGAATATTTCCTACAATTCCATAAAAATATAGAAGTTTATACCCAAGCAAATAATGGATTAACAAAGGCGAGGAATCAAGGTGCTTCAAAGGCGAAGGGTGAAATACTGCTTTTTTTAGATAGTGATGATATGCTACCACCTAACACACTTTGGCATTATTATTTGGTGTTTAGCAACTATGAAGTAGATTTTGTAGCAGGACTTATGGGGTATTATTGGGAGCATAGCAAGTCTTATAGCATAGATAAAAACTACCTAAGAGGTCATAAAGGATTCTTAGATAAATCCCTCTTTATCCCTGTCTTTGCTTATGTAATAAGTGCTAGCACAAAAGCTTACAAAAAAGAATTTCTCACCAGACATAACTTGCGTTTCTTAGATGGGCATCATCTGTGCGAAGATCATTTATGGACTTTATCACTTCTTAAATACACACAAGCGGTATTTTTAATCGATGAAGTCGTTTTGTATTACCGAATGCACGCTAATAACTCTGTGAGTAACTGGAAAAATAGTTATTTAGAAGATATGATAGCGGTGCAAGAGGGAATTTTAAAACTCCAAATGCCTTTAGATTTAAACTCCTATTATGAGCGTTTTTTAAAAAACTTTGATTTTAAAAAGTTCCTTGTAGAACAGGCTATTATAGGGCAAGAGAGGGCTAAACTCCAAGAGTTAGTAGAGCCTTTGCAAAAACTATTAGAAATTATCCCAACCCAATACCAACAAAAATATATGCCAAAATGGTATGCATTCAATGATCATAGCAAGAGTGGAATTTATAAAACCATATTACGCATTAGACGCAATAGAAAGCTTAAAAAAACCTATAAAAAGCTGAAAAACTTTTTTATCAAACCCCTAAAACATCTTTTAGATATGGCTAATGGATTATGGTATAGACGATTGCTTAAGAAATACCAATGCCGCCATAAATTCTTAAAAGTTCTCTACCAAATCTTCTCTTATTTACCCATTACCAAAGCAAAGGTTACTTTCGCTGAATGTATCTATGAAATGAAATATCTAGGGGCTATTAAGGAAACATTAAAAGATTCTAATCTTATTATCACAACCCTAAATTATAGAATAACGTTAAGTGATGATATAAAAAGAATGTATCATTTAGCAAAATCGCCCATTATATTAATCGATAATTACTACCAACCCCTCTTTGGCATTACCACAAGGAAAGAATCCCTTGTATTGCAATGCTGGCACGCTGGAGGACTTTTCAAAAAATTTGGCTGTGATAATGCCGTTAAAGGGAGTAAAGAATACCAATATGAAACCAAAATTCATCAATCCTATTCTTATGCTTTCGTATCTGGAAAAAAGGCAATAGAGGGATATATGAGTGCTTTTAATCTCAAAAGGGAGCAAATCCTACCTTTAGGGAATATTATGGCAGATATTCTTATCAACAAGCAAATAGACCAAAAAGAAGCAAAAGTGATTTTAGGGGTCAATCCTCATAAAAAACTCATTGTCTATGCCCCAACCTTTAGGGACTGGGAAAGACCTGATTTTAATCTTCATTTAGACTTCCAATCTTTTATAGAAAAATATTCTGATAAATACGAGTTTGCACTAAGAATCCACCCAACTACCAAACCTACCATCAACCAACAAGGGATTCATAACTTTTCTTTAAAAGAAGAATGGTTAGTTTTAAATGCTGCTGATGCTCTAATTACAGATTATTCCTCCATTATATTTACTTATGCGTATTTTGGACGCCCTATTTATTTCTACCCCTATGATTATCCAAAATACCTAAGCCAAAAAGGATTTTATGAAGACTATTTGCATTTTGTCCCCGGAGATATTGCCTTTAGTGAAGAGGAGTTATTAAAGCTACTAGAACATATCCCGCCCATAAGTGTAAAAGTGCAGCAACTATGGCAAGACTATATGGGAGAGTGTGATGGTAATACCGCAGAAAAAATAGCGGATTTTATAAAGACGAGGATGGGTATAAACAATGCTTAAAGACTTAGATTATAGAGCAATAAACTTTATAGAAACCACACAGGCAAGTCAAGATTCTTTTACCCACTATTTACACCTTATAAAAGCACAAGAAATTCATACAATCCAACTACTATTTAGCGAAAATATCACAAAAACCATAAAAATTGCCATTAGCTATAACAAAACCCATTATATCCCTCTACAAGAATTTTGTGCTAATGGAAAGCTCCATAGGGTAAAAAACACCTTTAGGGGAAATATTGCTGCTATCAAAGTCAAGATTCTTAAAGGGCGGCTTAGGGATATGCAAAACATAGAAATACTCTCTAAGGCATATAATCGCCTAATCATAGCTGCTAGAAGTGATGGCATAGGGGCTAGAATGATAACCCTACTAAATACTATTTATTTAAGCAATTTGCTTGGGGGACAAACAAAATTTGGCTTTGTTTGGAAAAATGACTTTCTCTCTAATAATCTTAATCCTATGAGGAATAAAAATGAAATAGAAGGGAATAAAATCGCCGGTTTAGGTTTAGAGGGTGAGGAAGCAATCTTCACACAAGAGTTTATCCAACAATTCTCCTATACAAACTCTCTAGGAGTCTATAATGGCTCTTATCCAAAAGGCAATAATCTACAAGAATTTCTGCAACTCTCTATAGAGGCTACCACAACTAAAGATTGCTTTTTTCTAAGTATCCCTACGCCACTTTATGAGATTTTTAAAGAAATTCAAGAATGTGAATACAGGAAGGGCTTAAGAGAGATTTGGGATACTTTAGAATTCACGCCTAAGCTTAAAAATATTATAAATACGGCTAAAAAAATAGCCCTACAAAATCAAGATTTTATCGCTATACACATAAGAAGTGGAGATGTAATTTTTATCCCTGAATACCGCAATAACTTAGATAGAATGTTCGCTCATACATTACCCTTAGAATTAGCCATAGCTTGTATTGAAATGGAACTAAAAGCAAATCATAAAGTCGTATTATTTTCCGATGATTTTTCTTCTATGGAGATTTTGCTTCGATGGTTTAAAAATCACAAGCTTTTATATTCTATCCAATCCTTAATCCCTGCCAATCTTGACCTAAATAATTTAGAAAGAGTATTTTTTGAAATTACTTTTATGTCCTTTGCTGATAAAATCTATACCTCCAAAACCTCTGTTTATGCAAGACTTAGCCATTATATAGGAAATAATAGTGTCTTAATCAATACCTATGAAGTCTTTGATAAACAAACACAATACCAATTATTACAACAATACACTATAACCCCTCATCGATTCCAAAGAGCCTTGAGTAGTTTTTATAAGTTTGTATTAAGTAGAGATTTAAACCTCAATTACACTATTCAACAAACCCATATTAAAGCTTGTATGGAAGCAGATAAAGAAAATTTACTCTATAAAATGCTTTATATAGATTTGCTTTTAGAGACTAAAAGGCATTATCAAGCTAATGAATCTTTAGAGGATATTATTAGCAATCATCACTCAAGCTTTATAACAATGCTTTCGCAGCCAAATCATACCGCACAAAGAGAAAAATACCTAAAAATAAGCCTTGAATATCATAATATTGCAACCATTGCTTCAGCATTAAAGCCTTTCATTCCAGTGCCTAATAAAGTGCCTATCCCCCCAAACCCCTAGGTGCCTCCTCCCGCATTAAATCTCATCTTTCTTATAAACTAGGAGAAGCTTTGATTTTAAACTCTAAAAGTCTATGGGGATATATAAGAATGCCTTATGTATTATCTTATATCAAAGATAAACATAAACAAGAACAAAAAGAATACCAAGAAAAGATAAAAAAGAATCCTAGTTTAAAACTTCCTACCTTAGAATCTTATAGAGATTATAAAGATGCTTTAAAAATAAAAAATACACTTTCTTATCAATTAGGGGAAGCTTTTATTAAAGCTAAGAAACAAAATTTCTTTAAATTTCCTATTCCTTACTTAAAAGCTAATAATGTTAATTATAGTGGGGGGGGGGGCATTCTATGGTTTTATTTTGTTGAATCTAAGAGAATAGTAAGGGAGTGGAGAGGGAGGAGTAAGAAATATTCCCTCTAAAGTCCTATCCTCTACAAATATTCATCCTTAAATTCCTTACTCATTGCAAATTTATGTTAAAATTAGAATTATTCTCCTGTATAAGGACAACACGATGAAAAAAGTATCTTTGATAGCTTTTAGTTCAATATGTTTTTTACTACTAAATGCTTGTTCGCAAAAGCCAAATTTAGCACTTAATGTCAATGTTAATCAATCCTGCAAAGAACCTATTGTTTTTTACCAATTTGACTATATTGCAAAGGGAGAGTTTAACCATTTAAATTTTGAAGAAAGCACGATTAAAAGTCTTTTAAAAACTGCTTTAGAAACAAGTGGTTGCTTTAAAGAAGAAGCGATACTTGATGATAATGTATATTCTTTAGAAGTTCTTTTTGGAAGCATTAATAACCAAAAAACACAAGGCAATTTTCTTAGCTCAAACTCTCACAATGAAACCATTATTGAAGTTAAATTAGCTTTTCATAACCCTAATGAAACAAGAATCTTTAGCGGAAAATCCACCCTTGAAAAGCAAAATACCAAATATCTCAGCATTGGTAAATCCGCTACTTTAACCTCTAATCAAATTCAACAAACACTTACCAACGCAATTAATGTATCTGTGAATGAGGCAATTCAATCTTTTTGGGGCAAGTCTCTAAAGCCCTTTAAATAACTAATAGCCTACTAATAACCCATAAAATTTTATCAACAAAAAATAAAGAAAAGCAAACACCCAAAAGAGCAATCCCCACAATAATTTTCAATGGCAAAGTAGCATTTTGCAAATAGATACTACCATCTTGAATAATAGGTTCTTTTAAAAACATATAGACAATTAACTTTAAATAATAATAAGCAGCAATGGCACTATTAATAGCCATTACAAGTGCTAAAAATAAATAATCATTAGCAAGAGCCGCCCCTATTAAATAGATTTTTCCCCAAAACAATGAAAAGGGTGGAATCCCCGCAAGAGACAACATCAATAACCCCATAATTACTGCCATAAAAGGAGATAATTTGATAAGTCCTGAAAATTTCTCATAAGTGTGATCATAACGCGTATCCCATATTTGCTCTTTTGATCGGGTTATCCAGAGCATTCCAAAAATACCTAAATTAGTAAATAAAAATAAAATCCAATACAAAAACAATGCGCTATAAGCCATATCATTACTAATTAAAATAGCACTAAAGGCAAATCCAGCGTGCGAAATAGAACTATAAGCTAACATTCTTTTCACATCTTTTTGCGTTAAAGCTACGAGATTTGGTAAAGTCATTGTAATAACAATCAAGGCATAAAATACATAATGAACCCACAAAATATCATTAATAAAAAAGTTAAAAATCCTAATTGATACTATTAAAGCTGCAATTTTTGGGGCAATAGACATAAAACCAGCTAAAAAAGCATTAGAACCCTCATAAACATCAGGAGTCCAAGTATGAAAAGGCACCAATGAACATTTAAAACCAAGCGCAACAATAAAAAATGCAATACCCGCTAAGACTAAATAAAAAGGTTCATAATCAGTTTGTTGTAAAACACCAATAATACTACTTAAATCTAAATACCCAGTTGCAGCATATAATAACATTGCTCCATAAGCGAAACAACCCGCAGATAAAGCCCCCATTGTGAAATATTTAATAGCAGCTTCAAAAGCAGTTTTTCTATTATGCATAGCAATGAGTGTATAAAGTGCTAAAGAAGCTACTTCCAAACCTAAGAAAATAACAATTAAATGATCGCTACTCATCATAAATTGCAATCCAGCACATAAAAACAAAAAAAGTGCGTAATATTCCGGATATTCAAATTCGTGAAATTTATTATAATTCAATGTTAGGGGGATAAACAAAATCGCTGCGGTTAATAAAATTATCTGCCCCAAAAGCGACAATCCATCAATTAAAATCAAATCAAAAAAGGCTAAAGAAAAATCAAAATTTAAAAATACAATATACCCTAAATCAAGGATTAAGAACAAAAGAGCAAGTATGGTGTAAAGCTGCTTATTAGAATCTTTAATACATAAATCCACCACCAAAATAATAATTGCACCTACAATGGCAATCAACATTGGCATAATGCTAAAGAAATTTAAACCCTCTAAGGAAATATTAAAAGCTTCCAACATTGACTACCTCCTCTTGAATATTTTGCATATCCTCTTTTGATACCATATTTAAAAACTCCCAATTTTTCTCATCTACCACCCTTAAATGAGCGATATTTAGCATATTCTCCACCCCTTTATTAATAGGCTCTAAAAGCACTTTAGGATAAATTCCAAGCCATATAACAATCACTACAAGCGGCAATAAAGCAATCATCTCCCTCTTATCTAAGTCTTTTAATTTGAAATTCTTTTCATTTTTTAACTCTCCATAAAATACCTTTCTATATAAATGCAACATATAAATCGCACCTACAATGATACTAATTCCAGCAATTCCGGAAATAATAGGAGAAATGGCAAAAAATCCCAAAAGCGATAAAAACTCTCCAACAAACCCCATAGTTAAAGGCAATCCAGCAGATGCCATCATCATAACCCCAAAAATTGCAGCATAATTTGGCATAACTTTTGTTAATCCGCCAAAATCACTAATAAGCTTAGTATGGCGTCTATCATAAATCACACCAACAAGCATAAATAAAGCTCCACTAATAATCCCATGACTTAACATAAAAAATATAGAACCCGCAATCCCTTCAATATTTAAAGAAAAAACTCCTATCATAATAACACCCATATGCGAAATTGAGCTATAAGCGATAACTTGCTTCATATCCTCTTGAGCAAAAGCTACCATAGCCCCATAAACCACCATAATTAACGATAAAATAGCTATAGGGAGCAGAAAAACTACACTCGCATCAGGAAAAAGCGGTAGAGAAAAACGAACAAAGCCATAAGTTCCCATCTTTAACAAAACAGCAGCTAAAATGACCGAACCAATGGTGGGAGCTTGTCCGTGGGCATAAGGCAACCAAGTATGGAAAGGAAACATAGGCACTTTAACAGCCAATCCACAAAAAAATGCTGCAAATAACCAAAGTTGCAAATCACTAGGGATAACTTCTATGCTATACCATTGCAAAAGAGAAAAAGTCCATATACCACTAATTGCATAATAATAATAGGCTAGATATAAAATACCCACTAACATAATCAAAGAACCCAAAAAGGTATAAAGAAAAAACTTCACAGCCGCATAAATTCTACTGCCACTACCCCAAGCACCTATGATATACAACATAGGGATTAAAGAAAGCTCCCAAAAAATATAAAATAAAATCATATCAAGGGCACAAAAAACGCCTATCATAATGCCCTCTAAAAACAACAAAGAAATGACAAGCTTTTTAACTTCGCTTTTTTCATTAAGGTAAATGAAGCCAATAAGACTAATAAAGGCACTCAATAGAATCAAAAATAAGGAGATTCCATCAACTCCTACTATATAATTAACACCAAAACTCTCTATGAGTGGAAAAGCAGTAACAAACTGAAAACTATCCGCTTTAGAATCAAAGCTCATCCAAAGTAGAATCGCTAAAGATAATTCAATAATGCTAACAATAATTGCATAAGCTCTAAGATTATTCCTAATAACAATTGCAAATATAGCCGCTAAAAAAGGAAAGAAAATAAGTAAAGTTAAAAGATAATCCATAGGGCTCTCTCCTTAAGATATAAATATCAATAATAATAAAAGAATTAATCCAAAAAACATTATTCTAAGCATATTAGAAAGATTACCACTTTGAATAACTCTTAACCTAAAACCAGCTCCATTAAGCATATAGGCGATACCATCAACAATAAAATCAATGATTTTTTTATCAATTTGCCACCAAAAAAATCTTGAAATTTTGATAAAACTTTGAATAAAAATCTTTTCATAAAGATAAGGAATATAATATTGATTAAACAAAAGCCTATAAATAAAAGTTTGCTCCCAACAAGGAGAAAAACCGCCTTTGTAATATTTAATAACTGCAAAAACAATCCCCGCTAATGCGACAAAAGAGGTGATAAATATAAGATTCCATACTATTTGGCTATCAAGTTTAGAATCAAAATCTGGTAATGTGTGTGTGATAAAATGATGAAAGAAAGGTTCAAAAAATCCACTAAAAACTGCTAATATACCAAGAGGCAACATTGCATAAAGCATATAAGGATAAGCTTCGTGAGGATGCTCTTGATGTTTTTTCTCCCCAAAGAAAACAAGCATAATCAATCTAAAACTATAAAAAGCTGTTAAAAATGCCCCTAAAAGCAACATACCCCAAAGTATATAAGCTCCACTGCCAAAAGCGGCTTCTAAGATTTTGTCTTTAGAGAAAAAGCCAGAGAAAGGATAAATGCCCGCTAGAGCAATAGAAGCTAATATCATTAAAATTGCTGTGTATTTCAAAGGCTGATATAAAGCCCCCATTTTACTAATATCTAATTTATCATTCATTGCGTGCATAACATTTCCCGCACCCAAAAATAGCAAAGATTTAAAAAATGCGTGGGTTGCCAAATGAAAAAGTGCTATCCAATAAGCCTCTAAACCAGCAGCTACAAACATATACCCTAATTGTGAAAGTGTAGAATAAGCAATAATTCTTTTCAAATCACGATTAACCAAAGCCATACTTGCCGCAAAAACCGCTACAAACGCTCCTAAAGAAGCGATAACAAATCCAACTTCTGGAATCATTACATAAAGAGGATTTGCTCTAATAACTAAATAAACCCCCGCTGTTACCATAGTCGCTGCGTGAATAAGTGCCGAAACAGGCGTTGGACCCTCCATCGCATCAGCTAACCAAGTATGTAAGGGAAATTGCGCACTTTTTCCCATAGCTCCTATAAACAATAAAATACCAATAGCTACCAAAATCCCCTTAGGTGCTTCATAAATATTATTAAATACTTCCTCATAAGTTAAGCTTCCAAAAGTCCAATAGATTAAAAATATGCCAAGCAACATTCCTAAATCCGCTATACGATTCATAATAAAAGCCTCATTAGCGGCAAAACTAACACTATCCCTTTGATACCAAAACCCAATTAACATCCAAGAACATAACCCAACACCTTCCCAACCAATGAATAAACCAGCAAAATTATCACTAACTACCAAAATAAGCATAGAAAACACAAAAGCACTTAAATAAATAAAAAAGCGATTAAAACTTTTATCGTGTTTCATATAACCTATCGCATAAATATGCACACACAAAGACACTAAGGTTACAACTATCATCATTGTAGCAGTTACTCCATCAACTAAAAAGCCAAAAGGGATATAAAGCCCCCCTGCACCAATCCAATCCATTAAAACGGATTTTAAGATTCCATTTTGAAAAGTATAAACAAAAAGAAATAAGGAAGAAAGAAAAGAAACCCCAATCATTAAAGAAGCAAAAATAGCGACACTTAAAACTTTTTCTCTTGTAGCAAAAGGTATCCCAAACACTGAACCAACCAATGGAGCAAATAAAGCACTATACAAAAAAGCTTCCATTCTTAGCCTTTCATAATTTGAAGTGAATCTAGATCAAGCGTATGGTATTTTTTATACCACCCAATAAGCAATCCTACACCAACAGCAACTTCACTTGCAGCAACCGCTAAAATAAAAAAGGCAAAGAGCTGCCCATTTAAATCACCCAAATAATAACCAACAGCTACTAACCCCACATTAACAGAGCTTAATAAAATTTCGGTTGCAAAAAACAACATTAAAATATTTTTACGTCTTAATATCCCAAAAATACCTATCATAAACATCAAAGCAGACACAATTAAATAGTGATTAAGTGTTATCATTTTAATTCCTCTTTATGGTTTTCACTCTCCCCTAAAGTCAAAGAATATTTCATACCCTTACTTGCTAAAATAATTCCTGCTATCATCGCAACTAAAAGCATAATAGCGGCAATTTCAAAAGGTATTAAAAATTTGGTAAAAAGCACATACCCAACCATTTGCACATTACCTATTCCCTCTTGTGTAGGTAATGAAGGGATAATTTCAGCAAGATTCTCCCCAATAATAGGTGCTATAACGATAATAACAAGCAACAATGCACCAACCCCACTTAATAAAAATAAAATTTTAGGATTCTCAATCTTTTCATTTTGTAAATTTTGTGTATCAAAAAACATCATAGCAAAAGCATAAAGTGCAATAACAGCTCCGGTATAAACAACAATTTGCACCACCCCTAAAAACTCCGCTTCAAGCAAAAAAAAGAAAGCAGAGATAAATATCATTCCTGCCGCTAAGGCACTAAGGGCATAAAGGATATTCCTTGTAGTAACCACTACCAAAAACATTGCCAAAGTCAAGGCACAAAAAGTATAAAAAGCAATAGCCTCAAACATTTTCTTCTTCCTTTTGTAAATATTTCAATGGAGTTATTTTGATTTTTAAATCCGCATCCACACTAACACTCCCTACCCCATCATATTCACAATCTTGACCTTTTAAAACTTTATCAAGGGGAGTTAGCATATCTTGCTTCAAAGAAAAAGATGCCCTTTGCTCACAAGCATTCTCATATCTACCACCATGCACGATAGCAAGCTCTGGACAAACTTCAGCACATAAACCACAATAAATACAACGTCCAAAATTAATCGTATATTCACTCACTTTTTTACGCTTATCCTCGCCATAGCTTGTCTCCATTCTAATACAATTAGCCACACAAATTTTCTCACACAATCCACAACCAATACAACGTTCACTTCCACTTTCTAAAAGTCTTTTTAACTCATGCACAGCCCTATATCTAGGACTAATAGGTAATTTTTCCAAAGGATATTGCACGGTATGAATTTGCGCCTTACACAACTCTTTGAAAACTAACCATAACCCTACAAACATCTCTCCTCTAAAGGCTCGATTCCAAAACCGAATAAATTTTTGTCCATCACTTAGTGGCTTTTGTTTATCAACAATTTTTACATACTTACTCATAATCCACCTCCTAAAACTACAAAACCTGTTAGTAAAACATTTAAAAGTGCCAAAGGAAATAAAACCCGCCAACATAATCCCATAAGTTGATCAGGTCTAATATGGGGATAAGCAGCCCTAGCCCACATAAATAAAAAGATAAAAAACATTACTTTTAAAATAATGGCAATGCCTCCGGGGATAAACCATAGAGGATTAAACCCACCTAAAAATAAAAGAGAAACAATAAAAGAAAGTGCAATCATATTAGCATACTCACCAATAAAAAACATTCCCCAACGCATTCCAGAATATTCTGTTGCATATCCCGCAACAATCTCTGCTTCGTGTTCTAATAAATCAAAAGGCGTCCTATTTAACTCTGCATATCCTGCGATTAAAAATAATAAAAATGCTAAAGGTTGAGAAAATATTAACCAATTACTAATTCCACCGCTTTGATAATTATTAATATCAATCAAAGACAAAGAACCAACAAGCATAATAGGCGCTAAAAGCGATAATCCCGACACCACTTCAAAACTTAAAAGCTGTATAGTTGTCCTAGCAGCCCCTAAAAGGGAGTATTTACTATTAGCACTAATCCCTCCTAAAAGAGGACCATAAAGACCAGCAGCACCGACACCAAGCACAAAAAGAATCCCTACATTAATATCAGAAATAATAGGTTGTATAGTCATTCCAAAAGCTTCAAATTCAGGAAAAAATGGAATTGGAGCCATAGCGATAAAAGCCGTTGCAGCAGTAATTGCTGGTGCTATTCTAAAAATAATAGGATTAGCACCACTAGGAACAATGTCTTCTTTAGTAAAGAGCTTAATTCCATCGGCTAAAATCTGTAAAACCCCAAAAGGACCAACCATTGTAGGACCTAAACGTCTTTGAAAAAAAGCTAATACTTTGCGTTCTACATAGGTAGTAAAGCCTCCTAAGGCAGAAAAAATTAACACAACTAATAAGATCTTAATTAAAGTCTCAATCACATAAACCAACATCAAATAACCTTTATAGAAGCTTTAAGATAACGGGAACTACCGATAAAATCATCAAATTCACAATCACCCAATGCCATAAAATCACCCTCCATACCCAAATCAATGATAACTTGTGTTTGCAAGGTTTTTTCATCATCTAAACTTATCTCCACTCTATCATTAGCACTTAACTTCAGTTTTTGTGCCAAAGAAGCAGAAATTTGCAAACCATTTTTAGAATCAATATATTTAGACTTTAGAGTTTGTTTAGAAAAATGTGCCATAGGGTTTCTAATATAGAGATTATATTCTCGTAATGGCTTTAACTCTACAGGCTGAATTTCGATATTTTCTTCTAAGGGATAATTAGTGTTTAATAAATATCCCCGTATTTCTGTGCCATCATTTGCAAAGCCATATTCTAAATCATCATATTCTACAGATTTAAATCCTTTTTCTAAAGGAAGCAATGGGGTATAATCAATGGTATTTTCACAATCTAAACACAATTCCTTTGCAATATCATTAAGCTCATAGCCATAATAAGGCGTTGCAGGAGATATAGGAATCACTCTTTTATCAATATTGACCAATGTGCCTTCTTGCTCGTTTAAATAAGGCATTATAAGCATATTCTCACTACTAGATCCAATCCTATAATCCCCTTTTGTGTTATAGCCTATGCAATACCCCTCTTTTTCTTCATCTAGGTTACAAATAAGCGATATTCCTAAAGCATTAGTTGTAGGTGCAAGTAATAAAATCTTGACTCCCGAATATCTCTCAATCATTCCTAAGATTCTAGCAATGTTTTGAGCATTTGGGGCATTATAAATATCAAATCCAATCACCAAAATCGGATTTTTAGCAACATTTAAAGATTGTTTTAGTACCTCTAGGGATTCTAATAAATCCTTAGAGCAATAATCGATAAGCTGACTACTTGAAATTGTAATAGTTTCTTTAACTTTACTACTCTCCTCTTTTTCTATAAATTTCTCTTTTCCCTCTTCATCTAAAACTGCATTCCCACTCTCATCAAGTTCTGGAATTTTAACTTTTGTTTTAACTTCCCTTTCTATTTCCTTTTCCATAAATGTTTGATATTTTTCAATTTGCCTCTTTAAAGATTCCACCCTCTTATCCTCTGGAATACAAATACTTGCTAACAAAAGGGCAAAGGCTTCTTCAGAATCTGGTTTATAAATACCTTTAATAAGATTTGCAGGTTTTACAAAATTATTAGCAACACAATCTTCCATAGTATGAAAATACGCTAAAGTCGCACCTTTATTTTGTTTCATAGCATTATTAATAAAATGCGTAACTACTGGCATATCATAACTCATAGCACCACCAAAACAAATCACTAATGTGCTATCCATAATATCTTTTTGGGTGGCTTCCCCTAAATTTCCAGATGTATAAGAAAAAACCTCAAGAAATTTTGAAAACTCCTTGACTTCATCACATAAAAGCCTATAACCCATTTTTTCCTTCAAATACTGCAAGATTAGAGCCTCTTCATTGCTAATATCCCCTCTAAAAGCAATCGTATGGGCTTCTTTAAAAGCTGCTATAGTAGCCCTAAAAGCATTTTCATTCTTTTGTATATTCTGATTATTTACATCAAAGGCTAATCTCCCAGCAGGACATAGGGTTGCAAAATTCCAATCACTAGTAACACGATAAACCTGTTTTTCTGCCCCTCCTATGCCTGCTTGCTTCACTTCATATTCAATAGGACAGCCATTAGCACAATGCACGCAACTACTTGGAATCTTATGCAGCTCCCACGCATTAGAGCGGTATTGAAAATGCCCAATACTAAGTGCCCCAACAGGACAAACACTCGCACATTCTCCACAATCACCACAATCTCCTTCACCGCTAAGACCAATTAAAGATTTTTTAAACTTTGTCCAAACCCCATAAGCATCTTTTGGCATAATATCTTTATATTCTTTAGAGGGCATATTACCATCGTGCTTTAGGGCTTTAATATAAGACTTTCCAATCTTATCCTTACAAAGCGTTACACAACGTTCACAAACAATACATAAATTAGGGTCATAAACAGTCTTTCCCCAACTATCAAAAGATTTATATTCATCTTTTAAGGCATATTCTTGGGAATTGACACCAACATAATGCGTATAATTTTGTAATTCACATTCTCCACTTTTATCACAAACACCACACTGCAAAGGATGATTCACATCATAAGCTTGCATAATTGCTTTACGCTCTTGTTCAATTTCTGGGGTATTTACAATTACTTCTAAGCCATCTTTTACTTTCGCATTACAAGCATAAACTCTCTTCCCATCAACTTCCACCATACACATTTTACAAGCTAAAGTAGGAGAACACGAAGTAAGGTAACAAATAGCGGGAATAAATACTCCATTTGCTCTTGCTGTATTTAAAATACTCTCTCCCTCATTACACTCAATCTCATAACCATCAATCTTAATTTTTACCTGATTCATTATGCCACCTTATTTATACTAATTTTCTTATAACAATAACTATTCTTTTCTTTTTTTGGCACCCATAAAATCCCTATCATTCCCTTTATGAATTGATTTTCAACAAAAGAAACTTTTAAATTTCTATTATCTAGTTGAATATTAATAACTTGATTATTTAAAACTTTCCCCACTCTAGCAAATTGCTTAGAAGCCTCAAGATAAGGAGATTTAATAGTATCTCTTGCTTGAATATAAACTACCATTCCATCAATTCCATAGACTTCATTAATACTACTAATAGGGGTTTTAGTCATATTTGTTTGCACTTTTATAGATTCTAAGAACACTATTTGAATATCTAAGTTTTGACTTATTAAAGCTAAAATTCTAGCAATATTTTCAGCCTTTTTGGAATTATAAAAATCCTCTCCTATAATTAAGGTCTTTTTAAGAGATTTTGCAAAAACCCCTTCAATGGCTTCTAATTCTTCTTCTGATAAATTAGATTCGGATGCAAGATAGCCAATATCAAGATTTTTTTTAAATTCCAAAACTTCATCATTAGTTTGGGTAATCAAATACATCGCCAAAAGGGCAATAACTGCTTCCTCACACTCTACCTCATAAAGAATCTGTTTAATAAAAGGATCTCTACAAAAATTCAAAGGATGCAATAAAAAAATTTCTTTGTTTTGAAAATGTAAATTAGGTAATAAATTAAAAAACTCTTGAATAAAACCACCTAATAAAATAATACTTTCTTGCTGACTACCCTGCTGCTTCAAATATTCATCAACACAAGTAATCTTCCCACCATTCGCAAGATAAGTATCAAAAAAAATTGTTTTGCTCATTTTTAAGAAGCCTTTTTAACAACAATTGTCCAATCTACTTCATTAAAACGTAAAGAATTCATCAATATATAACCACACTCATCAACAATATTTGCACTCTTTTGAACATTGTCAAAATCTATAACTTCAAACAAAAAAATCCCTACCTCCTCTTTTTCTAATTCATTATTTAAAATCTCTTTTAAACGTCCTGCAAAATCATTTTTTAAATGCCTTAAATCAAATCGCTTCATCTATCAATCTCTCCAAAAACAATATTTGTATTACCAATAATTGTAACCACATCTGCTAAATAATGCCCAGGCAATAAATCCTGTAAGATTCCGGTATGAAAAAAACTAGGTGTTCGTATTTTTAAACGATAAGGATAAGGCTCTCCTTGAGAGCAAATAAAAAATCCAAGCTCTCCCTTAGGAGATTCTGTTGGGACATAAATTTCTCCTACAGGAGGACGCATACCTTGCGTAACCAAAACAAAATGCTGCATTAAAGAATAATTTTGCGTCATAATTTGCTCTTTAGGGGCAGAGAAATAACGCGTATCCTCACACATTAAAAGGGTATCGGTTGCTTTGTATTTTTCAATGAGTTGATAAAGGATTCTAACACTTTGACGCATCTCTTCAATATAGAGTAAATACCTACCATAACTATCATTGCTATCACTTATAGGAATATCAAACTCTAATTCATCATACATTTCATAGGGTTCTTCTTTTCTAATATCCCACTCAATACCACTTCCACGTAATAAAACACCCGATAATCCCCAACTTTTTGCCATCTCTTTACTAACAACACCAACATTTTCTAAACGCATTCTCCAAATTCTATTTTCTGTTAATATCCCTTCATACAAAGCAATTTGTTTGGGTAATTCATCCAAAAAATGTTTTAAAGATTCACACCAACCCTCTGGTAAATCCAAAGGCACTCCACCGATTCTTACACTAGAATGCGTTAATCTAGCACCGCAATAATCTTCAATTAAATCAATAGCAAATTCTCTCTCTCTAAAACAATAAAGAAAAATACTCATAGCTCCAACATCTAAAGCGTGAGTAGCCAACCAAAAGAGATGAGAGATAATACGATTAAGCTCTAATAGCATTGTGCGGATTACTTTTGCCCTTCTAGGGACTTCTACACCTAAAAGTCTCTCAACACTTAGAGCAAAGGCATAATTATTAGAGCTCGCAGCAATATAATCCATCCTATCTGTGGTAGGCAAAAACTCATTATAAATCATATTTTCAGCCATTTTTTCCATACCTCGATGCAAATAGCCAATCTCTGGAGTTGCCTTAACAACTCTCTCACCCTCTAATTCTAAAATTAAACGTAACTGACCATGCGCACTTGGATGTTGAGGACCAAAATTCACTACCATTACATTATCGCTAATCCTATCAAAAGCTATATTTTCATAAAAAGGAATTAGTCTATTTGGGGTTTGCATATTATTTCCTCTTTTGTAAGTGTTTAATTTTTTCTGGTTTTACCTTAGCAACAAAAAGCACTCCTTCCTCTTCTTGATAAGTAATAGGATGCGCTCTCTCTTCACCTTCTTTAATACTCTCTCCATAATCAACTTCATAACCAAGTCTTGAAAATCTTGTTGTATCATATCTATCTACTCTTGCAGAATCCCTTTGCTCTTTGCCAATAACATCACGATATTCCTTACCAAAGATGGTATCAACCTCATACCATTGTGCATACTCATCACCTTTCAAAGGATAGCTTTTCAAAAGTGGATACCCAACCCAATCATCAGGCATTAAAATACGTTTAGGATAAGGATGATTTAAAGGCAAGATTCCAAACATATCATACATTTCCCTCTCGCTCCAATTTGCACTACTAAAAAGAGAGCTAACAGATTCTATTTTAGAATCCTTTTTTAAAAAAGTTTTTACCCTCAAACGTCTCTTTTTCTGCATAGAAAGTAATTGATAAAAAATTTCAAAACCACCCTTTTGCGCAAGATAATCTATCGCACTCATCTCACTTAAAATATCATAATCTAAAGCTTTCAATGATTCTAAAAGAGAGAATATATTATCTTTATCCACCCAAATTACTAATATTCCTCTTTCTTCATAGGTTTCTAACAAAGGACATTGTGCTTTTAAAGATTCTACATCTTTTAGATAAATAGAATCTGTTACCTCTAATTTGGGTATTTGAGGTGATACATAGAATCTATCCTTATAATAAACTTTCTTTTGTGCATTGGTTTTTGGTTTATATTCTCTCATTTTTCACCTTTACAAAAGACGTTTAGGAGCTAATTTGCGACCTGCTTTTTGTTTTCTGATTTTTTGTTGTAAAACCATCAAAGCATATTGTAAGGTTTCTGGACGCGGGGAACAGCCCGGAAGATAAATATCTACAGGAATAATTCTATCAACCCCTTGAACCGTGGCATAAGTATTAAACATTCCCCCCGTATTTGCACAGCTTCCCATAGAAATAACCCATTTAGGTTCTGGCATTTGATCATAAAGTCTTCTTACAAATTGTGCATGTTTTTTAGTCACCGTTCCTGCGACAATCATTACATCACTTTGTCTAGGTGAAGCCCTAAAAATTGTCCCAAATCTATCAAAATCATAACGACTAGCACCTGTTGCCATCATCTCAATAGCACAACAGGCTAATCCATAAGTCATAGCCCAAAGTGAGTTACTTCTGCCCCAATTTACTAGTTTATCAACACTGGTTAAAGCAACAGGTAATCCTGCACTTTTAAAATAATTTACTTCATGCTCTGCCATTGTAAAGCTCCTTTTCTCCAAGCATACACAAAACCTATTACTAATAAAAACACAAATAAAAGCATTTCAATAAAGCCAAAAACTCCTAAAACCTTGAAATCCACTGCCCAAGGAAACATAAAAATAATTTCCACATCAAATAAAATAAATAATAAAGCCATCAAATAAAATTGTGAAGAAATTCTATTAGGTTGCTTTGTTGGTGCCAAACCGCACTCATAAGGAGCTAATTTTAGTTTTTGAGCATTTTTATTTGCAAGAGATTTACCAATAAATCTTGATAAAAAAGTAGTGGCTAAAAATGCCACAAAAGTAAAAATAAAAATCACAAAAACACCAAAATAAGAATGAGCCAAATCAAGATGAGACATAAATTCTCCTCAATGCTTAAAAATTTTATATTAAATATTATCGAAGTTTTCCTAAAAATCAAAAGAGAAAAAATATTTTTAAAAAAATTTTTGACAAAAGTTACATCTAGCTATACCAAATAAAGATGAAATCATCCTTTAGTTTTGTAATTTTGTGATTTAATAATTTATTTTCGCTTTAAAATAGCCTCCAAAGAGCTTTCAACATCCCCAGCATAAGTAATATCTTGAGCTTGTAATGTATCATCTTGTAAAATTTGGGGGATACTATTAGCTTTTTGTATATCATCCCGCATAGATGCCAATTCAGAGCTATGATAAGAATAAATCATTTGGGCTGACATTACCCCTTTAATTTCTTCTATCCTTTTAAGTGTTTTTATCTCATTGTCAATATTTTCAGATTCAATAGTAATAATAATTTTACCGCTCTGCTCTTTATAATGGCATTCAACATTAGTTATTTGCCCCATCTCTCTCCACAATCTATCTATATCCTCAGGCTGACACATAACGACAACACTAGATACATTAAAATCTTCCATACTCTCTCTCCTTAAGGTAATTTCCAAAACAAAATTCTCTGTGCATCTTCAGAACTTACAAGAATGGTATCATTAATAAAAAGAATGCTATTTAACAAATTTGTATGCCCCTTTAAATAAGCCACTTCTTCTTTACTCTTAATATCAAAAACAATAATATCGCTATTCTCATTTTTAGTATAAGCACCCCTAGAAGCATTCTCATTAAGACCTACACTATACACCAAAAATTCAGATTCCTTAATATAAAATTGTCTCTTTTGTTGGGAATCTAAGAAATAAACTCCAACTTTCCTATCTTGCCCAGCTGTAATAATAATATTATTACCCATAGAATCTTTTTTCATCTTTACTTCATAAACATTGTCTTTATTGACTTCTTCAAAAGTTTGCAAAACCTCTCCATCTTGGGTTTTACCATAATATAAAATCCCCGATTCTGAAGTGCTTAAGAAATATTTTCTATCTTCACTTAAAACAAAATCTGAAAATCTCGCTTCAGAGAGTTGTTTGCGGTATAAGATTTTAGAATGCTTTAAATCATATAACAATATCTCATTACTTACTAAGCCCAAAAATATCTGTTCCTCATTGATAAAAAGGGCTTTTTTAATGTTTAAAAAATTCTCCGCACCAAAAATTAATACTAACTCCCCATCAAGAATAAAAAGATTTTTCGTTCCTTCACTACCTTCACTATTAATTAAATATTTTCCTTTATAAAGATCGACAGAAAAAACTTTAGGGGCATAAAAATCATCAAGAAAGCCACGAATATCTGGAAGTTTAACAATACTATGTTCTTGAATATTTTTTAAAGATTCATCAAAAGTTATTTCTAAAACTTCACCAAAATCTGTGGCAACAAATAATCGTCCCTCTATCAACTCCATAGAAATAATATTATGGTTTATATTGAGTTCATAACTAGGGGTTATTATCTTAGCAAAAAGAAAAATAGGTATAAATAGAAACAAAACTCTATACATTCTCTCTCTCCCTAATTCCTATAGCATTAGTAGGACAACTTTTAATACACATTCCACAACCTATACATTCTTGATTAATTTTAGGATAAAAAAGCCCGATAAACTCAATAGCATTAGAGATTCCCAATACACTTTGACAAATATCCTTACAAGTATAACACATTGTTTTTTGATGGGCTATACATAAATTTTCCTCAATGACAATAGCAACATTCCAATTTGCCCTATTCTCCCAACCCTCCTCTCCAACCTCCAATACTCCATTAGGACAAGCAATGGCACATTCTCCACACAATTTACAGCCATCAACCCTAAAATCTACATAAACAGATTTGCCATTACTTTTGATAATTCCTTCTTTACAAACTCTGCTACAAGCATCTACACAATCTTTTTGACATTCTTGACAAAATTTATAAAAAAGGGAGCGGTTAAAGTTATAAGGAGGTAGAACAAAAAGATTCTCATCTTTTTGTTTCCCATAATTTAATAAAGAATGAAAAAACTCCCTCCTATTAAGCATTTATTTTAACCCCTCATTTAAAACATCAAGGAGATTAGAACGCACATTTCCATTATCTTGACGAAAATCTGCTTTAAAATTATTCCCAACAAGTGCTGGAGCATTAACTTGTGTTGTATGGCAAATCACGCAATTAAAACGGGAATCATCCATCTGTCCTTGTAAATCAACATTATCCCTAAAATTATAAAAATGTGATTTAGGCATAGGAACAGCACCTACTGCTTCAGCAATATCAGGTAAATGGCAAGAAGTGCAAGCATTATTATCCTTTGTAATAGGCAACATACCCTCTGTGCTATGTGGAATCATTGGCGGAGCATTTTCAAAAGCTCTCTCAATAAGCATTGATTCTCCTGCCACCTTACCACTATAATCATAAGCCTCTATGGTTGCATTTTCATTAAATAAAGTAGTTTTTCTCAAACCTAATTCATCCTCTGAATAACTCTTTAAACCTTGACAGCCTAAAAAAATAATTCCTAATACCGCAATACTCATCATTGCTACTTTTTTAAAATTCATTGTTTTTCCTTTTTTGCAAAACTCAAAAGATTAAATGTAAGGGCATTATCCCCACAAACCTCAATACATCTTCCACAACGTGTACATTCACCACTTATTACATTTCCACTATTTTTACCAATAAGCCCTAAAACCTGTTTTTCTGGGCAGATATGTTTGCATTCCATACAATGCGTGCAAGATTCCAAGTCATATTTAACCCTCAACAATGCAAATCTACCGATGAATGAATAAAAAGCCCCTAGCGGACATAAATGCCCACAAAAAGCATTTTTAGTTACAAACAAATCTAACAAAAAAACTATTAGCAAAGAAAAGCCACCTAATCCCATCCCAAAGACCAAACCTCTATGCAACATAGAAATAGGACTAATAGCTTCAAAAGCAGCTAATCCAAAAATACTTGAAAGGATTAAAGAGAGGGCTAATACGATATAGCGGATTTGTCTTTTTAAAAATACAAAACTTCCTAAATTCCCAACTTTTAAGATTCTACGCAAATAATTAGCTAAATCTGTAATTAAATTTATCGGGCAGACATAAGAGCAATAAGCTCTCCCAACTAGCAATCCATAGAATAATGTAACAATTAAAGCCCCTATTAACGCATTACTCCCTACAATAGCCCCACTAAAAAAGAGTTGTAAGATAGCAAAAGGATCACTTAAGGGAATCACACCAAAAACTAAAGAACCACTAAGATTGCCTTGTAATATTTTCCAACCTGCATAATTACCTAAAAAATACAAAAGGAGCAATCCTACTTGAACCAATCGTCTTAAGATTAAAAACTGGTATTGCCTCATCTTAAATCTCTCCACCATTTAAATAATCTTGTACTTTTGAAGGATTAAGAATTTCTGGTAAATTACGCGTTTTTGCCTTTTCCAAGCG
The DNA here is from genome assembly GCF_003097575.1 of Helicobacter apodemus. Taxonomy (NCBI): domain Bacteria; kingdom Pseudomonadati; phylum Campylobacterota; class Epsilonproteobacteria; order Campylobacterales; family Helicobacteraceae; genus Helicobacter; species Helicobacter apodemus. The sequence goes on from NZ_CP021886.1 coordinate 534,075, forward strand.
ATTTTCATCTTGGGTTTCCCAACCTTTAATATAATTTGTCCCAACACTGCCTGATGCAATTTCTCGGGGCAAAACAATAATAGAAGCCTTATCAGTTACACAAGCCTTTTCGCATTTACCACAACCCGTGCAAACTTCGCTTTCCACAACAGGTAAAAGATAAGAATGCTTACCCGTTCTATCGTTGCGTTTTACTTCTAGCTTAATTGCCTCACCAATTAAAGGACAAGCACGATAACAGGCATCACATTGAATTCCCCAATAGGCAATGCAATGTTCTTTATCAACAATAGCCACGCCCATTTTTGCATCCCTAATCTCCCATAAACCATTTTCATCTTGAACCAACTTAGGATCTAAAGCCTTTGTAGGACAAATAGGCACACAGGGAATATCAGGACACATCTCACAAGGAATATCTCTTGGTTTAAAATAAGGCGTCCCAATAGGCATTCCATCTCCTGCACTAGCAAGCTTTAAAGTATCAAAAGGACAAGCCTCTACACATAAGCCACACTTAATGCAATGCTTTAAAAACTCTTTTTCCTCTAAAGCACCTGGTGGTCTTAGTATTAAAGGGTTAGCTTTGCTTTCTTTTAAAAAAGCACTCCAAACTAATCCACCAATAGAAGCTAATGCAACAGCTTGAGCACTATTTAATAGAAATTTTCTTCGTGGATTATTTGCACTCATATTGTTTATGCCTTATAAATTTTAACCGCACATTTTTTAAAATCTGTTTGTTTAGAGATTGGACAAGTCGCATCAAGACAGACTTTATTAATATAAACCTTCTCATCAAACCACGGCACATAAACTAAGCCCATAGGGGGTCTATTCCTACCACGCATATCAACCCTAGCTTTTACCTTCCCGCGTCTTGATTCAACCCAGATAAGATCATTTTGTTGTATGCTTAGCTTCTCTCCATCTTTTGGATGCATATAACATAACGCCTCTGGCACTGCACGATAAAGCTCTGGAACCCTCATTGTCATAGTCCCACTATGCCAATGCTCTAAAACCCTGCCTGTGCTTAACCAAAAAGGATATTCTTCACTTGGCATTTCTGGTGGGTCCATATAAGGGCGGAAAAATATTTTTGCTTTATTTTTAAGTGAATAGGTTTCTTGTGTTTTTGGACTTAGCAAGTCTCCTCTAGGAAGAGATTTTTGCAATTCACCATAAAAGGCAAAATCACCATTATTTTGTTTTCTGGCATAATAATCATATTTAGCGTTAAACCTCCATTGAGTTTCCTTTCCATCAACAACTGGCCACCTTAAGCCTCTTACACGATGATAAGTATCAAAATCTGCTAAATCATGACCATGCCCTACACCAAATTTGCGGTATTCTTCCCAAAGGTATTTTTGGATAAAGAATCCATAACCTTCAAAAACTTTCCCATCACTTCCAATAACATTTCGCTTATCACCAAACACTTCGGAATTTAGAGTGTTTTCTAATGTTTTATCAGAGATGGAATAGCTTTTTGCCTCTTTATTAGCAAATAGCACTTCAAAGAGTGTTGTATCCTCATTATATCCCATAGCTTTGGCTGCCTCTAACACATTAGGGAGTGTTAATTTATCATTGATTCTTTGCTCACCCCATACTTCTTTTAGCGTAAAATATTTAGAAAATTCCATCATTTGCCAAATATCACTCATAGCATCACCTTGGGGTAATACTTGCTGTTTCCAATGTTGTGTTCTTCTCTCAGCATTTCCATAAGCACCCCATTTCTCATAAATCATCGCAACGGGCAAAATCAAATCCGCCACTTTTGCACTAATACCCGGATAAGCATCAGAGACTACGATAAAATTATCCATTTCTCTAGCAGCTTTTATCCAATGGTTTGCATTAGCAGTATTTTGCCAAGGATTATTGACTTGAACCCACGCCCATTTAATCTTTCCATCCTCTAAATCGCGCATAATTTGCATAAAATGCGCTCCAATAGCTGGATTAATGGTTCCTGAAGGTAATTTCCAAATTTTCTCTGTAATATCTCTATGTTTTTTATTTCCTACTATCATATCAGCAGGTAATCTATGGGCGAATGTCCCTACTTCTCTTGCTGTCCCACAGGCACTTGGTTGCCCTGTCAATGAAAAAGCACCGCTCCCAGGTTTTGCTTGTTTCCCTAAAAGCATATGCACCATATAAGCTTGTTCATTAACCCAAGTTCCTCTTGTATGCTGATTCATACCCATAGTCCAAAAACTTACGATTTTTCTATCTTGTTGCGTATAATAATTTGCAAGTTGTTTCAACTTTGCTTTAAAATCCTCCAAACTCTCAGCAGAATCCCCCTTAGCAAGTTGTGCGACAAAATCTAATGTATAAGGTGCTAATGCTTTTTTAAAATCCTCAAAAGAGATTTCCCAATGATTCCCAGCTTGAGCATTATGTTTATTTTCCATAACATCGCCAGATTTCATTCCTAGATATTGCAGGGTTACCCCCTCTCTATCACTAAGGACTTTTGATTTTTCTTTAGCTGCAATATCAAGCTCTTTGGGATCATAATCAGAATGCTTAATATCTGTTCGCATACCATAGCCAATATCCGCAAAACCTGTTGTAAAAATACAATTTTTCTTAACAAATCCCCAATCAATGCTTTTAGGATTATTATAAACAATTTCTCTTGCGATATAATTCCAAATTGCCAAATCTGTATGCGGGGCAAACACAATTTCAATATCTGCTAGATCCGAAGTTCTATTAGAATAAGGCGTAAGATTCACAATCTTTACTTTATCAGCATTAGATAGCTTCCTATCTGTAACTCTAGCCCACAAAATTGGATGCATTTCCGCCATATTAGCTCCCCAAGTTACGATAGTATCAGTTAATTCAATATCATCATAACAGCCCGCTGGTTCATCAATACCAAAAGTTTCTATAAACCCAACAACCGCACTAGCCATACAATGTCTAGCATTAGGATCAATATTATTACTTCTAAATCCACCTTTAACAAGCTTAACTGCCGCATAACCCTCTTGAACTGTATATTGCCCAGAGCCAAATACGCCAATACCTGTAGGTCCAAGCTCCTTATAAGTTTCTTTAAATTTTTGCGCCATTACATCAAAGGCTTTCTCCCAGCTTACAGGCTTAAACTTTCCTTTCTTGTCAAACTCACCTTTAGAATTTACACGCAATAAAGGTTGGGTTAGCCTATCTTGTCCATACATAATTTTTGCATTAAAATAACCCTTAATACAATTTAAACCTCTATTTACAGGAGCCGCTGGATCTCCTTTAACAGCAACAATTTGTTCATCTTTAGTTGCCACCATAATCCCACAACCCGTTCCACAAAATCTACAAACTGCTTTATCCCACTTCCAATTACTTTCAATTTCTTTAGCCGCTGCTAAACTTGAAGTAGGCACAGCAATACCAACTGCACTAGCAGCACTAGCAGCTGCAGCAGTTTTTAAAAATGCTCTTCTATTCATAACTATAAGCCTCCCTATAAAGTCTTAAATTCAACATCATTTTTGATGTTATAGAAAATTATAACACTTTAAGAATTCTTAAAATTTGATTTAAGTCAATATATACATTTTGGTATTACGGTTTTTTAGGAATTTATCGAAGTTAAGAAGTTTGAAAAGTTTTTCATAATTATGCGGTCAAAATAAGGTTTTACTTATTTAACCATTAAACGTCTTAAAGCATCCTCTACTTGAATAGGGTCGGATTTAGAAATAAATTCATCAGCATTTAAAGAACGTGCCATATCTTCATTACTACTACCACTCATAGAAGAATTTACGACAATAGGTATATGAGAAGTTCTAGAATCCCCTTTCATTTGCTTCATAACTTCAAAACCACTTGCCTCTGGCATTTCTAAATCCGTAATAACAATGCCTATATTAGAAATATCTGCTCCACCAAAGATATAATCTAGCAATTTTTGCCCATTTGAAAAAGTTTTATAATTAACACCTAATTTATTCAAAATATTTTCCATAGTTTTGACAACAGCTAAAGAATCATCGGCTAAAAGAACTTCTTTATCACTAACAATTTGCTTAACTCTGTTAATTTGATCATTTTTTTCATCTTCAACCCAAGGAAACACATCCACAAGCATTCTCTCAATATCTACTACTTGAACCAAGCTCCCATCAAAATATCTTGTGCGACTAACTAATTTAGTATTTAAGCCTGTATCTGAACTTTGTTCAATTTCTGTCCATTTTTTATTAAGAATCCTATCAGCCTCATAGATACGAACACCCACTGTCCATCTAGAAAACTCGCAAATCATAACCACTTCATCCTCACCCTCTTCCCTCTTAACACCATAATTTTCAAGATTCTTAAATTCGTTATTAGCATCATAATAAAACCATTTCTTTAAATCTATTAAAGGAATAGTAAGCTCTCTAATAGTGATTAATCCCTCCACTAAAGAATTTCCTTCGTGAGATATTACCGTAACATCCCCACGATACTTAACAACCTCCCGTATCTTAAAAACATTAACCGCATATAGATCTTTATCTTTTTCAAGCCTAAAACACAAAAGCTGTAACTCATTATTTCTATGTAAATTCGTGGTTTGATCAACGCTAGATAAATTAGACATAATCATTTCCTCTTTTTGAGAATTTCTCTGCATTATAACATACTTTATACTAGATATACTTTAGATATTTTTATACATCCCCAAAAGCTTTTGATTTTTCAAATACTTCCTCCATACTCCCACTATTAGTAATTTCGCCATTTTGAAAAAAATAAACTTTATTAGCCAAAGCAATCGTTGAAGGACGATGCGCAATAATAATAACAATCCTATTTTTGATAATCTTTACTAAAGTTTCTTTTAATTCTTCTTCTATTTTACTATCTAAAGCACTGGTTGCTTCATCCAAAATTAAAATTTCAGGATTCTTATACAATGCTCTTGCAATGGCTATCCTTTGTCTTTGACCACCGCTTAAATTAGTCCCAAATTCATCTAAAATACTATAAATTCCTTGAGGGAGAGATTGGACATAATCCCAAATCTTAGCTTGTTTTAAAGCATTTTTTACTTTATCCTCATCAACTTCTGCATTATAAGCAATATTTTTTGCAATACTATCATTAAAAATAAAAATCCTTTGGGTAACAATAGCAATTTTACTCCGCAAAGATTCTTGTGTATAACTTCTTATATCTTTTCCATTAATAACAATCCTCCCTTTACTTGTATCATAAAGACGCAAAAGCAAATTCACTAAAGAGCTTTTCCCTCCTCCACTACTTCCAACTAAAGCAATACACTCTCCCTCGTTAATGCATAAATTAATATTCTTTAAAGCCTGTTTTTCTTGATAAAACAAATCTACCCTTTCAAAAACTATGCTCTTTATCTTCTCTTGTAAAACTTCAACGCCATCTTGTATTTTTTCTTTCCTATCTAAGATTTCAAAGATTCTATCTCCAGCCACGAAAGCTATCTGTATCTTCCCATAAAGGTGGCTAACTTTTTTTAAAGGAGTATAAAGCATAAATAAGGCCGTTACAAAAGAAAAAAATGCTCCTGTGGTAATCTCTCCGTCAATAACTTTATGCCCACCAATAAAAATCACACCCGCAACAGCAATAGCTCCTAAAGTCTCCATTAAAGGCGATGTTAATTCAGAAATACGCACTGTTTTCATAGAGAGTCTAAAAAGCTCTTTATTTTGGTGAGAGAATTCATCAAGCTCTATTTTATTCCCATTATTAGCCTTAATAATCTCTATATTATTGAAAATTTCGATAAGTTTTGCGGATAAATCCGCATTTTTCTCTTGCATTTTTTTAGAAGTTTTACGCATTTTTCTAGCGATTAAAACAATAGGATAAAGGGCTAAAGGCATAATAAACAACCCAAAAAATGCCAACTTGGGGCTTTGATAAATCACAACAGCAACAAGCCCTATGATCGTTAATCCCTCTCTAATTCCCTCAATAAAATAATTTGAAACTGCACCTTGAATTGCTCCAATATCACTTGTAACCCGCGAAAAAAGTTCGCCATTACGATAACGATTAAAAAATTCCATTTCAAAAGTTAGCATTTTTTGTAACAAAATATCTTTCAAACGTCTTGTAATATCTTGCCCAACAAAATTCATAAAATAAGTTTGGATATAAGCACCCAATCCTTTAGTAAAATAAGCTAAAACAACCAAAAAGGGAAGTATTACAAGCATTGCTTGATCTCTTTTAATGAAAATATCATCAAGCACAGGTTTCACAAGATAAGCACTAGCACTACTAGCAAGGGCAACCATAATAGTCCCCAATATAGAATAAATAAAATATAATTTATACTGCTTAATATAAGGATAAAAACGTTTAAAAAATAATTTCATTATTTTGTATGCTTTGATTATGTTTTAGAGGTGTTTTATCAGTGTAAAAATATTTCTCGCCATTAATAACACTACTCCTTACTCCTTCAGGGATATTAAAATTACGTTGCAATCCTGGATCAATTTCTAAAATCCTATTAAAGAAATAAGAAAATACAGGGGCTGCAGCAACTCCCCCTGTCTCACTATCCCCCATAGAGGTATTATCATCTTTCCCATACCATATAATTGTCTCTATGCTAGGTGAAAATCCAGAAAACCACGCATCAATATTATCATTAGTCGTTCCTGTCTTTCCAGCTATTTCAATCCCTGCAACTTTAGCACGTCTTCCTGTTCCATTTTCGATACTATTGCGTAAAATATCCATCACCAAAAAACTCTGTCTTGCATCCGCCAACTCTGTCTTTATCGCCTCACTAAAAAATATTGTATTCCCCCTAACATCTACAATCCTATCAACTAATCTTGGTTCAATTACTACACCATAATTAGAAAAAACCATAAAATTTTTCGCCATTTCTATTGGGGATGTACCAAAACTTCCTAAAGAAATCGTTAAATCTTTTGGAATATTTTTAAAACCATATTTCATTAACTCATTATAAATCCTATCAAATCCCACCTCTTCTACTAAATTAATAGTCGCTAAATTAAGGGATTTTGACAAAGCTTCTTTGAGTGTTACAAAACCTCTTAAAGTGCTTCCATAATTCTTAGGTTGCCATCTTTTTTTCTCATTATTAACCCTATAATCATAAGTCCTAGCAATATCAGGTATTTCATAATTTTGAGAAAGTCCAGAATCCATTGCACTTAAATACAAAAAAGGCTTAACACTACTTCCAATTTGTCTAGAACTTTGTGTTGCACGATTAAAATTACTTTTCTTATAATCCACACCACCTACTAATGCAAGGATTTTCCCACTTTGACTTTCTAAAACAACAAAGGCTCCATTTAGCTTATCTTCCAAACTTTTATTATCTTTATGTCGTGACAATATCTGTTCATAGCCAAAATAAAGGGATTCTTGAGCAATCTCTTGATAATCAAGATCAATATTTAAATAAATCTTATAACCACCATTTTTTAAATTTGCTATCTCCTTAAGTTGTCTTTGCACTTCATCTACCACATAAGGAGCGACATTCTTTGTTAAAGTATCATCATAAACCTGTGGAGCTTGGGCTAAAGATTCTTCTAATTCCTCTTGGGAAATCCAACCTAATTCATTCATCCTTTGCAAAACATTATTAGCCCTTGCTAAAGAAAAATCATAATTTTTGGTTGGGTCATAAAAACTTGGTGCTCTTGGGAGGGAGACAAGCATAGCAATTTCTTTTAAAGTAAGCTCATCCATATCTTTTCTAAAATATCCTTTTGAAGCTGTTTTGATACCATAAAATCCGTGTCCAAAATAAGTATGATTTAAATAACGTTCCAAAATCTCTTCTTTGCTTAAAAGAGTCTCTAAACGCAGAGCCAAAAGAATTTCTTTAAGCTTTCTTTCAATAGTTTTATCTCGGGTTAAAACAATATTTTTAATAAGTTGCTGTGTAATAGTGCTTCCACCCTCTGCATAACGAGCATTTTTGATATTCTTAAGCATAGCACGCATGATAGCATCTAAATTAACTCCAATATGTTCAAAAAACAAAGTATCCTCAATGGTTAATAAGGCTTCAATGATTCTAGGGGGTATTTCTTCAAAGTTTGCATAAAAACGAAATTCTTTATCAAATAGATTAGCTATTAAACGTTCTTTTCTGTCAAAAATTTGTGTAGCAATAGGAGGATTATAATGCAGGATTTTATCTGTATCATCTCTAATTTCTGAATAAATACGACCAACAACAATGATAATAATAAGAACTCCAACAATCCCAACAACGCCTAAAAGTCGTAAAAAAATTCTCATTAAAAAAACCTAAAAATCCTAATTAAGATATAAAATGCTTTAAAATTCTATCATACAAAATTTTAAAAAAATATTGCCTATTGATTCTTTAAAATTTGCAACTAAATAACACTCTAAGATTCTTAAATAAATTTCACTAAACTATAATATGCCATAATCTAACATTTATAGTAATACTTTTTACAAGAATCATCATTTAAAGGAATAACTAAAGTAGTCCCTAAAGCATATTCTAAATTATCTAATTTACTCTCTCCTCCTCCATAATACCCTATATTAGAATATCTCCCTTTAGGATTATCTACATTAGGATTCATAGTCCAATCTACTCCTGCATACACTAAAGTCTTAAAATGTTTATGCCAATCACTATAAAAAGAAAGAGAGGTTTTAGTTTTAAATAAATTCATCTTATGGGTATAAGTTCTTCTTTTAATGGTATTACTATTTGCCCCTCTTATCTGTTATAATGCCTACCTTAATTTTAAGATTAAGGAATCTCTAATGAATAAACTAATGCTTAATCTCTCTATTAACTTTCATTTTAAAGGATTCTTTAGTGAATAACACCTATTTTAATAATCTTAATCCCAATCTTAATAACCCTAATAACTTAAATACTAACCCTATAAGGATTCTCTATGTCCTCTTTTAATCCAAACTCTGCAAAAGAAAGAATAAAAAACCATTTAATCTATAAATTGGGTTTAGCTTTAATTACTTATGATAAGCAAAGAAAAGAAAACTTAAAACATAACAATAAAATTAAAAAATCTCAAACTCCTATAATCCCTAATCATACTTTATGTGCTAATCTCTCTTACCAACAAGAATCTTTTAAAAACACTTATTCTTCTTTTAATCTGTGGGGGGGGGGCAAAATAACACTTATTTAGTTTCTCTTATTCCTTTTGCCTTTTTAAAACTTCTCCTCTGTCTTTATAAAATCAAACAAACCCATAAAAAACAACAGCAATTCTATAAACAAACTATACAACTCTTTCCTAATCTTAAATATCCATCTTTACAAGATTGTAAAGATTATCAACAATCTCTCTGCTTTCAATACCATTTAGCCTATCTATTAGGAGAGGCATTAAGTAAAGCAGATAAGATTTGGTATAAAGGAGGATATTTTACATTAAACAAGAAAATAAAAGAAGCTAAACACATTTACAAGCTGCACCAAGAATATAAAGCTATACTAAAAGTATTTAATCTACCTTATTGCTTTATCCCTAAAGAATCTCTTTTACAGACACTTTCTTTTTTAAAAGCTTTAAAACATCTTTATAATGCTTCAGATTCTAAAACAACACAAACTTTCTTTTTACACCTTTTTAACCAAATACCTTTTTATACACAAAGACCTTTTCTTTTAAAATACAAAGAGGAGATTTTAGAATGGTTAGAATCTAAAGAATTTAAAGAACAATATATAAAGACTAATCATCCTTATCCCCCTTTACTTAATCCTAAGAGATTATATAAGAAAGAAAGCATAGAAGTAAAATCTCAAAGAGAGGATAGAGGTAGAAGTGAGGATGGAGGAGAATTACAAAGGAGAGGAGATAGAGAGGATAGAGAAACTAAAGAAGGTAAAGAAGTAGAGATTCAAAGTAAAGAAACTAAAGAGAAAGAAACGCAAAGTAATAGTAAAGGAATTAAAGGTATAAAGACTGAAAGTAAAGAGTCTCAAGATGGAGAATTGCAAAGTAATACCAATGTCTTTATAGATTCTAAGAGTAAAGAAGAGATAAAGAGCAAAGAGATTAAAAGCAATAAGGAGATGGGGGATAAGGAGAGTAAAGATAATGGAATAAGTGGAAGTCATACAAAAGAGAGGATTAGAGGAGAGAGTGAAGAGGTAAAACATAAAGAGAAATTAGTAGCATTAACAATACAAAGCAATAATGAGGTAAAGAGTAAGGAGATTAAAGAGGATAGAAATAGAGAAACTAAAGAAGGTAAAGAAGTAGAGATTCAAAGTAAAGAAACTAAAGAGAAAGAAACGCAAAATATAAAAGGGATTATTAAAGAAATAAGTAAGCAACAAGAGATACAAAATCAAAAAGAGAATAGTGAGGAATTAGTAGAAGTAAAAACAGAGATAAATAAAGGGATAGGGGATAGAGATAGTGAAAATGTAGAATCTAAGAATGAAGAATCCTTACAACCTTATGCTAATTTAAGTTATGAGAGTATTCCTGCTTCCCTTGCTTGGGATTTGAATTTGCCATTAGTTGGGGGGTATAATTTAATTTTTATAGGTCGTGGTGTTAGCGGACATGCAGCATTATGGAGATATTTATCTTTGTGTGGTATTAGTGTCAAAGTAATACGCGAGGGAGATCAAAAAGCTATGTTTCTTCCATTATATTCTAGAGATAGTGCAGAAAATACTTGTATAGCCCTCATTACTTGGTGGAATCATAATAGATTAAAGCAAGCAAGCTTATTAGATAAAAATGTTCCTGTGATATTTCTTGTGCGGGATCCTATTTCTCGGTTAAAATCTGCGATGAATCATGGTAACGGTATAGGAAATGGAGAGTTTGTATTAGGGGATGATTTAGAGAAGGTATTGGATAGGAAGCGATATTATAAAAATAGCAGAACGATAAATCCAGAGAGTCTTGAGCATCTATGGAGAGCGTATGATTTTAGGGATTATACAAATGTTGCTTGGTTTAGTGGTAAAGAAATTGTTTATGTAGATATGCAAGAGATTATGCCAAATCGTGCATTTGAGACAATGACAAGATTATCTAAAATAGTCGGATTTAATCCGCCAAAGCCAGAGAATAAGCATTTATTTGAAGCGCAATCGGTAGTATTTGAATTAGCACATACATTGCCTTTAACATTAAAAGTGAAATATGATTGCAATGTGATTTGCATTGAAATTACAAGGGATATTTATACAAACCCAAACAAATATTTATTAAATAATGAATTAACGCCACATTTAATGCTAAAGCAAATTAGTATTAGGCTTGAAACTGAACATTATGCAATTTTATTCCAAAATAAACCATTATTTAAAGAAGTTTTAGAGTATTTGGATAAATTTGTCTTAGCGCTTTGGGAAAAAAAGGAATGGATAAGACAAATGCAATGGAATGAGGCAAGGGTATTAGAATACCTAAGAGATAATAAACCTCTACGCAATGAAATTTATAGGAAACTAGAAAAAGAATTAGTGCATATTAAATCTCATCGTCTTGATATTGTAAAGTCTTGGAAATATTACCAAGAGTTTGTGAAAATGTGTGAAGTGTTGGATTAAATTATTTTATAATCTTGCGTCTTGGGCTTTATTTTTAAATGATGATGGATTTGTAAATGTGCGTGAATTGTTTATACAATGTGTGCTTCGTTAGTGGATTCTTATAAAGTGTTTTCAAGATATTTCATCGACTTTAGTAACAAAACTAAGGTGTGTTAATAATATAAACAAAATAGTTGGATTTTAAGGGATCATAAGTTGGTTTCATTATTCCTTTTATTGCAGTTGTGTTGCAGTATGATTGGGTTTGATGAAATATTCAAATCTTGCTTGTCTTCAATGTAATAAAAATGAAGCAATGTTTTTGTATAATACTTGAAATCTTAGTAAATTTAAGGGTTTGCGATGAATATTCATTCAGATTTTTTAAATCCCAAAGAAGCACTAAAACTTTATGATTTAGATATTTTCACCTTAGGCAAAATGGCAGATACGATTAGGCAAAAGTATTTTGGCAAGAAAGTGTTTTTTAACTCTAATGCTCATATTAATCCTACTAATGAATGTTCGGATTTTTGTAGATTTTGTGGATTTTCCGTGCATAGAAAAAATCCAAATCCTTATACTCTAAGCAAAGAAGAGGTTTTAATTAGGGCAAAGAAAGCTATAGATTTAGGGGCGTTGGAATTGCATATTGTGGGGGCACATAATCCTAAATTAAATTTAAAGTGGTATTTAGAGGTATTTGAGGCTTTGAAACAAGCATTTCCTTTCATTCATCTTAAGGCTTTAACAGCAGCGGAAGTGAATTACTTAGCAAAAATTACAGGAATAACTTATCAAGAGGTTTTAGAATCTATGGCTAAAGCAGGTGTGGATTCAATGCCAGGTGGTGGGGCTGAAATTTTTGATGAAAAGATACGAGAATATATTTGTAAGGGAAAAGTAGATTCTAAGACTTGGTTGGCAACACATAGCTTTTGGCATAGTTTAGGTAAAAAATCTAATGCGACAATGCTGTTTGGACATATAGAGAGCAGGGAGCATAGGATTGATCATTTATTGAGATTATATTATCAGCAAGAGGATAGTGGGGGATTTAATGCTTTTATTCCGCTTGTTTATCAAAAGGAGAATAATTTTTTACAGGTTAAAGACTTCCCCAGCGGACAGGAAGTTTTAAAGACTATTGCTATTGCTAGAATCTTATTGCCTAATATTCCTCATATTAAAGCTTATTGGGCGACTTTAGGCATTAATCTTGCTATTGTAGCACAGGAGTTTGGGGCAGATGATATTGATGGGACCATCCAAAAAGAAGCTATTCAAAGTGCAAGTGGGAGTAAAAGTGCTAATGGAATTTTGAAAGATGAGTTAGTGGCACAGATTACTAATGCGGGATTTATAGCAGTTGAGCGTGATAGTTTGTATAATGAGGTAAAAGTTTATTAAGGGGTGTTTATGCGGTATTATAGTTATGAGTCCTTTAAGACTGATATGAAAACCCTAGTTTGCAAGCTTGATTTTAATCCTGATGGTATTGTGGCGATTTCAAGAGGCGGATTGACAATGGCACATTTTTTAGGGATTGCTTTAGATTTGCGTAAGATTTATACAATAAATGCGATTTCTTTTGTTAATAAAGTTCAACAAGAGTTACAGGTCTCTAATATACCAGAATTAAGAGATAATTCAAGAATCTTAATTGTCGATGAGATTATTGATAGCGGAACAAGTATGGAGAGGGTTTTAAGTATTTTAAAAAATATTAATCCTAATATTGAGTTTAAAACTGCTGTGATTTTTGCTAAGAAAAATGCAAGAATACAACCTGATTATTTTATTCAAGAGGCTAAGGAATGGATTGAGTTTTTTTGGGAGGTTGATATTCTTAAATCCCTTAGAGAAAGGCGAGAGAGTTAGTTATTTTTGACGCTTTAGGCAGTCTTTGCATACTACATACAAAAGCATATCGTGTCCTACAAGCTTGGAGTTGTGAGAATTAGCTACTTCTATTTGGAGATTTTCTATCTCTTCATTGCAAAACTCTTCGATTTTGCCACATTCTACGCAAATAATATGGTCGTGGTGAAGTCCGCTAGCAATTTCATAACGTTTTCCTGTCTTATCCACTTCTAGCGAATTTACAAAACCTTCTTTTTCAAGAAAGGATAGGATTCTATAAATAGAGGAAATGCTTGTATTTTTGTAAGTTTTTTTAATAATTGCAAAAATATCTTCTGGACTTAAATGCCCTCCATCCTCATAAATAGCTTTTAGGATAAATTCTCTTTGTTTGGAATTTTTAAGATTGTTTTTTCTTATTGAGAGATGTAATCTATCAAGGATAGTTTTAAGAGATTCTTTATACTTTTTCATTGTTAGCCCTTTTGTATTATTTAAGATACTTTTTGAATTATTTAGGGGGAAATAAAACTCTAGGAGTATAGCACAATAATACTATAAAAAACAAATATAAAATGATAATTATTTTTATTAATTATTAAGTTAATATTGATTATTATTTTATTAAATTCTTTTATAGGAAGTGTTCTAATTTAGTATTTAAGGAGAGACAATGTCGGTTTTAGTTATTGGAGGTGATGAAATTACTCCTATTAAAGCAGTATTAAAGGATTTTGGCTGCAAGGAAATTACACACTGGGATGGAAGAAGGGAGAGCGTTAATCATAAAGATTTACCTAAAAATATTTCTTGCCTTGTGATGCTAACGAATTTCTTAAACCATAATACGATGAAAAAATTTCGTAATGCGGCAAAAAAGAAGGAGATTCCTATAATTTGCACCAAAAGGAGTGTAAGTTGTTTATATTGTGAATGTGTGAGGGTTTTTGGTGAAGAGCGTAAAAATTGCCCCTTTAAGTAGGGCTTAAGTCCAAGGAGCAATTTGCCTCCTATGGGTATGGAGCAATGCTATAAATAATGTGGTAGAGGAGGGATCATTTAAGAAATATATTTTAGTGGATTTAAGACTTTATGGGGTGATTACTTTAGGAGTTTAATCCAACACTTCACACATTTTCACAAACTCTTGGTAATATTTCCAAGACTTTACAATATCAAGACGATGAGATTTAATATGCACTAATTCTTTTTCTAGTTTCCTATAAATTTCATTGCGTAGAGGTTTATTATCTCTTAGGTATTCTAATACCCTTGCCTCATTCCATTGCATTTGTCTTATCCATTCCTTTTTTTCCCAAAGCGCTAAGACAAATTTATCCAAATACTCTAAAACTTCTTTAAATAATGGTTTATTTTGGAATAAAATTGCATAATGTTCAGTTTCAAGCCTAATACTAATTTGCTTTAGCATTAAATGTGGCGTTAATTCATTATTTAATAAATATTTGTTTGGGTTTGTATAAATATCCCTTGTAATTTCAATGCAAATCACATTGCAATCATATTTCACTTTTAATGTTAAAGGCAATGTATGTGCTAATTCAAATACTACCGATTGCGCTTCAAATAAATGCTTATTCTCTGGCTTTGGCGGATTAAATCCGACTATTTTAGATAATCTTGTCATTGTCTCAAATGCACGATTTGGCATAATCTCTTGCATATCTACATAAACAATTTCTTTACCACTAAACCAAGCAACATTTGTATAATCCCTAAAATCATACGCTCTCCATAGATGCTCAAGACTCTCTGGATTTATCGTTCTGCTATTTTTATAATATCGCTTCCTATCCAATACCTTCTCTAAATCATCCCCTAATACAAACTCTCCATTTCCTATACCGTTACCATGATTCATCGCAGATTTTAACCGAGAAATAGGATCCCGCACAAGAAATATCACAGGAACATTTTTATCTAATAAGCTTGCTTGCTTTAATCTATTATGATTCCACCAAGTAATGAGGGCTATACAAGTATTTTCTGCACTATCTCTAGAATATAATGGAAGAAACATAGCTTTTTGATCTCCCTCGCGTATTACTTTGACACTAATACCACACAAAGATAAATATCTCCATAATGCTGCATGTCCGCTAACACCACGACCTATAAAAATTAAATTATACCCCCCAACTAATGGCAAATTCAAATCCCAAGCAAGGGAAGCAGGAATACTCTCATAACTTAAATTAGCATAAGGTTGTAAGGATTCTTCATTCTTAGATTCTACATTTTCACTATCTCTATCCCCTATCCCTTTATTTATCTCTGTTTTTACTTCTACTAATTCCTCACTATTCTCTTTTTGATTTTGTATCTCTTGTTGCTTACTTATTTCTTTAATAATCCCTTTTATATTTTGCGTTTCTTTCTCTTTAGTTTCTTTACTTTGAATCTCTACTTCTTTACCTTCTTTAGTTTCTCTATTTCTATCCTCTTTAATCTCCTTACTCTTTACCTCATTATTGCTTTGTATTGTTAATGCTACTAATTTCTCTTTATGTTTTACCTCTTCACTCTCTCCTCTAATCCTCTCTTTTGTATGACTTCCACTTATTCCATTATCTTTACTCTCCTTATCCCCCATCTCCTTATTGCTTTTAATCTCTTTGCTCTTTATCTCTTCTTTACTCTTAGAATCTATAAAGACATTGGTATTACTTTGCAATTCTCCATCTTGAGACTCTTTACTTTCAGTCTTTATACCTTTAATTCCTTTACTATTACTTTGCGTTTCTTTCTCTTTAGTTTCTTTACTTTGAATCTCTACTTCTTTACCTTCTTTAGTTTCTCTATCCTCTCTATCTCCTCTCCTTTGTAATTCTCCTCCATCCTCACTTCTACCTCTATCCTCTCTTTGAGATTTTACTTCTATGCTTTCTTTCTTATATAATCTCTTAGGATTAAGTAAAGGGGGATAAGGATGATTAGTCTTTATATATTGTTCTTTAAATTCTTTAGATTCTAACCATTCTAAAATCTCCTCTTTGTATTTTAAAAGAAAAGGTCTTTGTGTATAAAAAGGTATTTGGTTAAAAAGGTGTAAAAAGAAAGTTTGTGTTGTTTTAGAATCTGAAGCATTATAAAGATGTTTTAAAGCTTTTAAAAAAGAAAGTGTCTGTAAAAGAGATTCTTTAGGGATAAAGCAATAAGGTAGATTAAATACTTTTAGTATAGCTTTATATTCTTGGTGCAGCTTGTAAATGTGTTTAGCTTCTTTTATTTTCTTGTTTAATGTAAAATATCCTCCTTTATACCAAATCTTATCTGCTTTACTTAATGCCTCTCCTAATAGATAGGCTAAATGGTATTGAAAGCAGAGAGATTGTTGATAATCTTTACAATCTTGTAAAGATGGATATTTAAGATTAGGAAAGAGTTGTATAGTTTGTTTATAGAATTGCTGTTGTTTTTTATGGGTTTGTTTGATTTTATAAAGACAGAGGAGAAGTTTTAAAAAGGCAAAAGGAATAAGAGAAACTAAATAAGTGTTATTTTGCCCCCCCCCCCCACAGATTAAAAGAAGAATAAGTGTTTTTAAAAGATTCTTGTTGGTAAGAGAGATTAGCACATAAAGTATGATTAGGGATTATAGGAGTTTGAGATTTTTTAATTTTATTGTTATGTTTTAAGTTTTCTTTTCTTTGCTTATCATAAGTAATTAAAGCTAAACCCAATTTATAGATTAAATGGTTTTTTATTCTTTCTTTTGCAGAGTTTGGATTAAAAGAGGACATAGAGAATCCTTATAGGGTTAGTATTTAAGTTATTAGGGTTATTAAGATTGGGATTAAGATTATTAAAATAGGTGTTATTCACTAAAGAATCCTTTAAAATGAAAGTTAATAGAGAGATTAAGCATTAGTTTATTCATTAGAGATTCCTTAATCTTAAAATTAAGGTAGGCATTATAACAGATAAGAGGGGCAAATAGTAATACCATTAAAAGAAGAACTTATACCCATAAGATGAATTTATTTAAAACTAAAACCTCTCTTTCTTTTTATAGTGATTGGCATAAACATTTTAAGACTTTAGTGTATGCAGGAGTAGATTGGACTATGAATCCTAATGTAGATAATCCTAAAGGGAGATATTCTAATATAGGGTATTATGGAGGAGGAGAGAGTAAATTAGATAATTTAGAATATGCTTTAGGGACTACTTTAGTTATTCCTTTAAATGATGATTCTTGTAAAAAGTATTACTATAAATGTTAGATTATGGCATATTATAGTTTAGTGAAATTTATTTAAGAATCTTAGAGTGTTATTTAAGGGAATTAGGATAGGAATTTTTATTAAGGTTAGTATTTAAGTTAGAGTTAGAAGTTATTAGGATGAAGTATAGGGATTCCTTAGGGTTAAAGCCATTTTTTCTTTTTAAAATAAATAATGGGAACAATCGTAGAAATAATCATCATCAAAAGCACAAAAGGATAAGCATAGTCCCAATCTAACTCTGGCATATGCTTAAAATTCATTCCATAAACTGTTGCGATAAGTGTAGGAGGCATCATTGCTACAGTTACCACGGTAAAAAGCTTAATAATTTTGTTTTGTTGGATATTAATTTGGCTAGAAAAAAGTTCTTGGATGTTATCTAAAATATTCATATTAACATTTGCAAATTCCACCAAAGAGTTAATATCCTTTAAAACAATACTTAAGTCTTTCTTAGCTTGAATATCTGCCTTATTAGTTCTAAGTAATGCAGTAATAGCTAGTCTTTTATCAAAAAGGCTATCACGCAAACTTAAATGCATTTCTTGCAAAATAGCAAGTTTTTCTAAAATTTCGTCCCCTAATTGCTTATCAAAAACAACATTCCTCCTTAAAAGTCTTGTTTCTTTGGCAATACTCTCTAGCATATCCGCATCTTTTTCTACACGCAATTCAAAAATTTTAGAAATTAAATCAAATCCATCTTCAAAATTTTTTGGGCTTGCTAATACCCTTTGTTGGATTTCATCAAAAACCTTAAACTCACTATAGCGAACAGTAAATAAGATATTATGTGCCAATAAAAAAGTAATGGTTTCATTATGTAAGATATTTTCTTCATTGGGACGCGTTAAGAAATAAGTATTAATAGTAATAGTTTCACTATTTTCCCAATAGCGGGAGGATTCTTCAATCTCTTCTCGTTCTTCTTTAGTGGGGATGTCTAAAAGGTAGGTTTTAGAGATATAAGAAATCTCTTGTAAGCTTGGGTGTAAAAGATCAATCCACAAAATATCTGCTTCCACTTCTATGGCATCAACAGATTGGATACTCTCACGAACAACCATTCCATTACGTTTAATAAAAAGATTTAGCATAACCCTCTCCCCTAAATTCTATCCTCACTTTTTTTATCTAAAACCTCAAAGGCGGGTAACACAATACCTTCTAATAATTCTAATCCTGCTCCACCCCCTGTTGAAGTGAAACTCATATTGTCTTTATCACCTGCCTTATCTACTGCATCAGCTGTATCTCCCCCACCAATAACACTATAAGCATAAGTATTAGCAATAGCGTGAGAGATACTAAAGGTTCCACGCGAAAACTTTTGATTCTCATAAACCCCTAAAGGTCCATTCCAAATAATAGTTTCACACTCTCTTATAACTTCGTTAAATAATTTCACGGTTGCAGGTCCAATATCAACAACCATAAATCCATTAGGAATATCTTGAGCGGGGGTAATTTTAATCTCTTTTGAATCTTTAACATTATCTGTGGAAACAACATCCACAGGTAGATAAATTTTCACATTCTTTTCTTTAGCTGAACGCAAAATATGCCTTGCCTCTTCTAATAAATCATCCTCTACAAAAGAAGCCTTAGTATCATAACCTACTGCCTTTAAAAAAGTATTACTCATCGCTCCACCGATGATAATCTTATCTACTATATCCAAAATAGCGTTTAATAAAGTAAGCTTTGAAGAAACCTTAGAGCCTCCAACAATTAACAATAAAGGTCGTAAAGGATTAGTAAGAGCAATAGCAAAAGAATCAATTTCCTTTTTTAAAAGCAATCCTGCAACCTTTTGTTTAGCATACTTAGCAATCCCATAGGTTGAAGAGTGTTTGCGGTGAGAGGTTCCAAAAGCATCATTGATAAAAATATCACAAAGATTCGCTAATTTTTGGGAGAGATTATCGTCATTTTTTTCCTCACCCTCATAAAATCGGATGTTTTCTAAAAGGATAATACTCCCATCAACAAGTGTATTGAGTGTTATTTGGGCATTGTCTAAATTATCCACAAATACAATATCTTTTAAAAGCAATCTTTCAAGTCTTTTAAGAATAGTTTTAAGAGAAAATTCTTCACACCTTTGCTTAGGGCGTCCTAAATGGCTTACTAAAATAATGGATTTAGCCCCATTATCAATGCAATAATTAATCGTAGGGATAGCCTCTCGTATCCTTGTATCATCGTTAATATTTAATTCACTATCTAATGGCACATTAAAATCAACGCGTATCAAAATGCGTTTATCTTTTATATCTATTTCGCGGATATTTTTAACTTTTTGCATTCTTTTAATATTTTCAATCATTCTTAAACCCTTAGCCTTTATGTTTCTAGGATTTTAGCTAGATATGCCTTAATTTTTGCGTAAAATTAGGATTTTTAAGAATACAGAGGCAATGAAATTTCAAACCCCTTTTTTTCTTCTTGGAGGATCTTTATACTTCCATTATGAGCTTCAATGATTTGTAAAGATAATGCTAAACCTAAGCCATTACCCTTAAGTTTCGTGGTTTTAAAAGGTTCAAAAAGAATTTGTGGATTTTCAATAGGTTTTCCACTGTCAAAAATTCTAAAAATAGCATTATTTGAATCATTAAAATAATAAAACTCTATTACTCCATTATCACTATCTCCATCTTCTATAGCATCAATAGCGTTAAAAAGAAAATTTTGCAAAACAATGCAAAGTAAATCAAAATCTGCTTCTAACTTCTTATATTCAAAATCAAACAAAAAATGAATATTCTTAGAATAGGTATAATAATCAAGAACTCCCCTAAGCTCATTTTCTATATTCTTTGGATCATTAGTGCTCTTTTGAATATGCACCCCTTTAGAAAACAACAAGGTTGCTTTTATGATTCGTTCAACCCTCCAAATAGATTTTTTAATCTCTAATACTAAGGCTTTATTTTTAATATCCACGCGATTAGACAATGTCGATGCAAGCAGGGCAACAGAACCTATGGGATTTCTTATTTCGTGGGCTAAATGTGCAGAGATTTGCCCCATTGAAGCTAATCTCTCTCTGCGTTTCTCACTGGTAATATCTGTTGCAGAAATGATAGTTTTATTGAGTTTTTGATTGCTTTGAAAAAGATATACTCTAGATTCTATCTCTATTTCTTGACGCGTACCACCTTGTAGATGAAAATAATCTAAAAGCTGTGGAATCTCACTAGCAAGAGAGTTTTGATAAAATATTTCCCCCCCTTCTTCTAGCACCCAAACTGCTGTTGGAAGAATATCTAAAACTTCTTCAAACAAGGCTTTTAACTCTATAAATTCTTTTTCTACTTCATAAGTCTGCGTAATGAGTTCTTTTAAACCCCTAGCAAAAGATTCTTTATCGCTACTGCTTAGGGATTCTAATAAGTTTTCATCAATCACTTTAAACTCTATTATTTTTGTAAATCTTTTAAATAATTAAAAAGTAACTCGCTAAACCCAAAACTTCCACTTAAAGATTGGGAGAGGGTCTCTTTATACATTGATTGGTAAATATCGTGCCCAGGGGCTTTAGGGAAAAGGCTATCATCGGTTTTTAGGGCAATATCTAGCATATTTTTAACAATTAATGCTTCAAAGGCATCAGTTTGCTCCCTTAAAAGGGAATCATCATCGGTTTTTTGGATTTTTGGTGTCTCTTTAATCTCATCTAATAATTGCTTAGAATAAGCACTAAAATTATCAAAATTAATATTCATCATCTCTCCTTAAATAATTTCTAAATCCGCACTAAAAGCACCTGCTTTTTTCATCGTTTCAATAATAGCGATCATATCCTTAGGGGTTGCTCCCATTTTTTGCAAAGCCCTTGTGACACTTGCAATAGTTGGATTATTAGGGCTTGCTACAACTGCTTGCCCTGCACTAAAAGTTGCCCCCCCTCCTACATCTTGAGCTTCAGGGTCATTAATAGCTTCATTAGAGACTTTAATCGTGATATTATTGTGTGTAACTATCACAGGAGAAACTTCGACACCAAGTCCAGCAATTACTGTTCCTGTTCGTTCATTGATAATAATTTTATCTTCTTTGACATAATCAATATCAATATTTTGCACTCTAGCTAAAAATTCCACCATACTCATTTCTTGGGGTCTTTGTAGTTTAATAGTCCTTGAATCTACAGCAGTTGCAATTGTTAATTTTGTATTACTAAAGGCTTCATTGATACGTTTTTGAATTTGTATGGCATTTTGAAAATTCGATTTTTTAAGACTTAAAGTAGCATTTACTTTATTATATAAATCATAGCTTACTTCCCTTTCAACAATCCCTCCATTTGGCATATCAGCAACTAAAGGATGATTAGCACTCCCCCCTCTTTCACCTTTACCCCCTATCCCTATTGCGCCTTGAGCCACTGCATAAATTCTACCATCTAAACCACTTAAAGGGGTTAAAAGCAAAGTCCCGCCTTCAAGGGATTTCGCATCCCCAATACTAGAAACTAAAATATCAATCTTATCCCCTTGTCTAGCAAAAGCAGGTAATTTAGCAGTTACCATCACAGCAGCAACATTCTTAGATTGTATCGCATTAGGTTCGATTTTTACATTCACACTCTCTAACATATTTGCCATAGATTGCATAGTAAAAATTGAGGTTGTCTTATCACCTGTTCCATTTAAACCTACCACAAGTCCATAACCTAACAATTGATTATCCCTAACACCTACAATATTTGCTACATCACTAACTTTTGCACCTAAAAGTGGGAGAGCTGCAAATATAAAACTTATTAACATCTTTTTAAGAAAAGTTTTATTCATTACTTTAAAGTCCTTTTAATATTTTCTTAAAACATAAAAAGCAAAATATATTCCATTTCATCTTCAACAATATTTAATGAATTTTTGCTAAGATTTTGCTTTATATTTTATCGGAGTATAGCGCAGCCTGGCTAGCGCACACCCTTGGGGTGGGTGAGGTCGTGGGTTCAAATCCCGCTACTCCGACCATTTTTTAAAACTTAGCTATTATCAAACAAATACTTAAAATTATCAAAAACTTCTTGAAACATCACACTTAAAACCGCTATATAGAGTATTACAAGTAAATATTTATGCCTTTTAGCATCCATAATATTCAAAATCCAAATCCCGATTCTAACGCCTATTAAAGAAGCAATGCCCACGATAAAGCCTTGCTTATAATCCACATATCCGTGCATTGATAAAGAAATAAAACCAGAAAGTGAGGAAAAGATAATAAAAAAGAGTGCAATGGGGATAATTTTTTTACTACTATAGCCCAAATAATAAGCTAAAAGGGGTGTTAATATCATACCCCCACCGATCCCTAAAGAAATAGCAAAAATCCCTACGAGTATCCCACAACCTACTAAAAAAAATTTAGATTTTAAGGGATTATGGATTTTTGCCTCTTCTCCATAAGCATTAATCTTAAAAAGCTTAAAAAGATTATAAAGCAAAAAGAGTATAAAAACCGCACTTATAATATCAGAAGATACCCTATCAAGAATAACCCCACTAAAAGCTGCACCAAAAAATCCACCTATCCCTACATAAAATCCATCTTTAAAATCTAAATAACTTTGTTTATAATTGATATAAGTGCCATAAAAAGATGAAAATATCATTTGCATAATAGAAATACCAATAGCAATCTTAATATCATTCCCCAATAAAACCATCATAGGAACAACAATCGCTCCTCCACCTATACCAAAACAACCCGCTATTACCCCTGTAAAGATCCCTATTACAGCAAGAATAATAATAGCCAAAGGTTCAAAAGCCAAAATCTCCATTTTCTACTCCAAAAAACAAAATTGTTAAAATAATATAGCCTAGATAAAAAACTACTAAAGATGAACTTAAAAAAATTTTTCTATAAGCTAAAAACATTACAATTCTCTATCCCAATCAAGCAAGGAAACAATGAAAGACAAAAAGAAAATAACACATTTTGTCAAAGTAGCAGGTTGAGCAGGTAAAGTAGGTCTGGAAGATCTAGCACATTTATCCTTAAGCTCTAACCATCAAGACAAAAATGTCTTAACGGATTTTATCGGCAATGAAGATGCAGGCGTGTATCAAATCAATGAGGATTTAGCACTTATCCAAACCGCTGATTTCATCACCCCTGTTGTAGATGATCCTTATCTTTATGGACAAATTGCTGCGGCAAATGCACTTAGTGATGTTTATGCAATGGGGGGAGAAGTTAAAACCGCTCTTAATCTTGTAATGTGGGATTCTTGTAATATCCCCTCTGCACTGCTAAAAGAGATTCTACAAGGAGGATTATCTAAAATCCAAGAAAGTGGAGGTGTTTTATTAGGAGGGCATACTATTGCAGATAATGAGCAAAAGTATGGATTAAGTGTTACAGGTATCATTCACCCCCAAAAAATATGGAGGAATAATCAAGCTAAAATAGGGGATTGCTTTGTCTTAACCAAACCTCTAGGAATGGGAGTTTTAACAACTGCTCTAAAAGCTGGAAAACTCTCTTCAACTATGCAAGATACTATTGCAAAGATTATGGCAACACTCAATCAAAAAGCCGCCCAAATCGCACAAAAATACCCCATCCACGCCTGCACAGATATAACGGGATTTGGGCTTTTAGGGCATTTATATGAAATGTGTAATACAAATATCACGCTTTGCCTTTACTCCCAAGAAGTTCCCATCCTTAAAGAAGCCATAGAATTTGCAAAGCAAGGGATAATCCCCGGTGGCAGTTATGCTAATGAAAAAAGTATAAAACCACATTGCCATTTTAAACTTGGTAAAGATTCCCCTTATAGAGGTTTAGAGATTTTACTCTTTGATGCACAAACTTCGGGTGGATTAGTCTTTGCCCTACCCCAAAAAGAAGCTTTTTTACTAAAAAAAGAGCTTATAGATAATGGATTAGAGCATACAAATATTATTGCAGAAGCTAGAATAAAATCTAGCTTTCCACTAGAGATATATTAACTCTCTTTTTGCAAGGCACAAGAATCCAAGAGATAAATAATATGTTGCCATACCCTCTTAGTATTTGCACTTAAACCTATCTCACAAGTGCTAGAACTAGAATACCCTAATTCTATGGGTTGTTTTTGGTAGAACTTTACAAATCCCTCTAAAGCTGAAGTATTTAAAGAGGGATTTAAGAATCCTTTATCACCTGCAAATCCACAGCATTTAGTATCTTGATGAATAAAAACTTCTTTCGCACAAACCTTAGCAATATCTATTAAGGCTTGTTCGTTATCAATTTCTTGCTTATAAGATCTTGTGCTACAAGGAGCATAAAGCCCTATTTTTATAGGTTTTTGAGAGATTCTAAGGGAGGGGATAATAAACTGCAATACAAAAGATGGCATATCAAAAATTTGAAGTTTCACATCTCCTAAAACTTCAAACTCTCTTATCCTCTCTAATAACTCCAAAGAACAAGCACTATGGTCGCAAACAATAGGAATTTCTCCTCCATTACTTATCTCTTTTAAAGCTTTGAAAGTCTTTAATGCCACTTCTCTAGCGATATTAGAATAACTCTTAAAAGCTTTTGAACAACATAAGCCAGTAATATTCTTAGGATAGCGGTATTTAATCCCTGCTTTTTGGCATAAAGATTGAAAAACCTCTTGAATATTGCGTTTATCATCGGCTTCTTTGGGGGGAGAGAAAATCCTATTTAAACAGGAGCTAAAATAAATCACCTCTTTTTTATGGGGTAATACGGAATCTTTATAGAATTTTTTAGGATTTGCATTAGGAAAACAATGAGGCATAATAGGCGTATGTATCCAATTATTGAGCTTTCTAGAAATTCTTTGGCTTAAAAGTGGCGTGCAATTAGCTACTTTTATAGCAGTTTTTAACGCACTACTAGTTAGTGCAAGATTTTTGCTTATATGATGAGCAATTTTAGGAAAATTGCCTTGAATATTTTTAGCAACACAAGCTGTATCGATATGTAAAGGACAGAGATTAGCACAAGCACTACAAGTCGCACAGGTCTCTATCCCAAAATAACGATAACCTAACTTTAATGCCTCTAGCTCTTCTTTTTCTTTAATGCTCAAGAAATCTTTAGATTCTAAACGTTTAATCTCTACATAAACACTAATTCTTTGACGCGGTGTTAATGTAAGATTTCTACTAGGGCAATGTTTCTCGCAAAAACCACATTCCATACAAGCCCCAACAAGCTCTCCTACCTCATCATATTCTTCCCAGGAGGGCTTAAAATTTTTTAAATGGATATTTTTGTCCTCACTAATAATAACATTAGGATTAAAAATATTTTTGCCATCAAAGAGATTTTTGATCTTTTTATTAATGGCATAGGCTTTTTTACCCCATTCTAATTCCACAAAAGGTGCTACCATTCTCCCGGTTCCATGTTCTGCCTTAATACTTCCTTGAAGATTAGCTACAACTTTTGCTAAATCATCCATAAGTCCTCCAAAGGCTTTATTTTGTACTTTGTCATTAAGGTTAGGCGTAATGATAAAATGCACATTACCACTTAAGGCATGCCCAAAAATAATCCCTTTAAAAGCATATTTTTCAAAAAGTTTTAATATCTCTGCAATCCCTTTCGTAAAATCCTCTATAAAAAAGCAAATATCCTCTACAATAACAACGCTTCCTTTAGGGCGGTTACCTGCTGCTATGGGTAAGATTCCCTTGCGGATTAACCACCAAGAATCTTGCTTTTGCTTATCCAAGCTAAAACACACACCAAAGAGTGTTTTTAAAGCTTGCATTTTAGGTGCTAAAAAATCAATATTTTTTTGCAAAAGATTCTGGGTTTTTGCTTCAAGCTGTATCAAAATCGCACAATTCCCTTCTTGAATCTGTAATATCTCTTTAGGCATCCCCTCTAAATGTTGTGCGCTTTTTAAACAAGCATAATCCATAATCTCTGCTGCATTGATAATATCTTGATGTTTAGCAAAAAGTAAAATCGCATCACTAGCCTCATAAATATCACTAAAAAATAATAAAGCACAGGCTTTATGCGGGTGATTGTCTAAAGTATAATACTCTACTTTGCTAACAAACCCCAATGTCCCCTCTGCCCCAATAAAAATATGATTGAAAATATCTTTAGGATTATCAAAATCTACTAAGGCATTAAGGCTATAGCCGGTAGTGTTTTTAATACTAAATTTTTTCTTAATAAGAGAGTGAAGCTCCCTATCTGCTAAAATCTCTTGACGCAAATGCAACAATTCCTTTACAAGCAAGGAGTGGCTTTGGCAAAATGCTTGGAATGATTCTTCGCTAGAAGTATCCAAAATAGAGCCATCTTGCAAGATAATACGTACAGATTTAATAGTGTGGTAACTATTATGCTTCACTCCACAACACATTCCACTAGAATTATTAGAGAATATCCCCCTATTTTTGCACTAGCAATCGTCGCTGGATCTGGTCCTATTTTCTTACCGTAAGGAGCCAATACATCATTAGCATAACTCCCAATCACTCCACAATCACAGATAATGCTCTTAGCCCCTTTACCAATCTCTACTTCCTCTTTATGACAAATCACTAAGACATTCTCACTACTCGCCTGTCCGCTAAGAGAAGTTCCCGCAGCTCTGAAGGTTAAGGGTATTTCAAAATAATATGCCAATTTTATAAGCTCTCTAATCTCCTCCTCACTCTCACTCCAAATCACCGCTTTAGGAATATAACGATAGCAAGAAGCATCAATCCCATAGGCAAAACGACGTAAATAATCTAAAAATAATCGCTCTTTAAAAATCTTTTGGGTAGCCTCTAAAAATGCAGAAAAATTTTTCATTAAAACTCCTTTAGTAAAGACACAAAGACATTTTTTAGGTTTTCTACCTCACTTATCTTTACCCGCTCATTAATAGCGTGAATCCTATCATTACAAACCCCACATTCTACGACATCTACTCCGTATTCCGCAAAATATCTCGCATCACTTGTGCCTCCACTTGTGCTTAATGTGGGCGTTATTTGCAGTGTTGTTTGTAAAGATTGCATAACTTTAGCAACAAGGGAATTATTCGGATTAGTTAAAAAAGGTTTTGAACTTTGTTTAAGATCTAATGTATGAGGAATATGCTTTAAAAGATCTTGTAAATATTGCTTTAAATCCTCTAAGCTTGTTTGCGTAGAGTTTCGCACATTAAACATAATTTTTAAATCATTAGGGGTTACATTCACAACCTCCAACCCCCCCTTATATCGGTAATAACAATTTTACTTGGCTCAAAAGAAGCATTCCCGCTATCAAGGTTATAACCCGCAATTTTAGGCAAAATAGGTGCGATAATTTCTACAGGATTGATACACTTATTAGGATAAGCAACATGCCCTTGCTTTCCTTGAATCTTTAAGATTCCATTAATTGAACCTCTCCTGCCTATCTTTATCATATCACCAAAAGTATTAACGCTTGTAGGCTCTGCAACAATAGCAAAATGCGGGAGTAAGTTCCTCTCCTTTAGAGATTGCAAAGCGTATTTGCTCCCATAGATTGCTTCTCCCTCCTCATCACTTGTTAAAAGAATCGATAGGATACCATTAAAAGAATGTGTTTTGCTCTCACAAAATTCTTTTATGGCACAAAGAAAAGCCGCAACCCCTCCTTTCATATCCTGTGTGCCTCTACCATAGAGATACCCTCCTTTAGCCACTGGAGTAAAAGCCTCCCAACCATCCCCGGGAGGGACAACATCAATATGCCCGCCAAAACATAAATCCCTCCTCTCCCCCTCTCCTTGAAATTGTTTATACAAAAAAAGATTTTTAACATTATTTTTATTCAATTCTAAAACTTCAAAATCGGGTAAAAATTCTTTAATAAACTTATAAATACCGCATTCTTTGGGGTAATAGTGGGATAAGTGATAAGAGTCTTTAAAACTTCTAATATCTGCATAAATTTCTCCTAAAATTTCATCAATTATAGCATTTCTAGGTAAGAGTGATTGCAAATATCCCACAAATATCACATAAGTTAAAACAATAAATCTTAGATTACATATTTAGATTTTATAATGTGTATCGGGTTGTTGTAGCCTAGAATTTATAGATTGATTGATTAATTTTAAATCCTAGGTAGAAATATGAAAAGTAAGGTTTTGAGTTTATAGTGTTAGGATTTTCTATGGTTTTTAATATTGCCTAACTTAACAACAGAAGTAATAATTGCTGGAATAAGTGAGAGCCAAGCATTGGGTTTATCATTTATGGCTAGATATGCACCAAAGCCCAAACTTCCAACGATAACGATAACAGCTGTGATAGCCCCCAACCCTTGCAAACCATAAAACCAACGCATACTTGACACTCTATTCTTTTGTTCTTGCCTTTCTAATTCAAGAATTTCCCTATCTATTTGCATTTTATATTCAGCAGTTTTTTCAAGCAAATTCATAGCTCGTTGTGCTAAAGGTTCGGGGAGTTTGCCTATTGCGTTAAGTTCGTTTTCCATAAAAATATTATTTTGTATATTTAATTGATTTTGTGGGTTTGTATCATTTGGTGGATTATTTTTTCTTACAGGCTTCTTATTCATTTGTCAAAGTCTTGAGTTTTGTTCTCTGTTCTTTATGATTTGCATTAATTTGTTTATAGGCTTGTATTTGTTTTTGTTGAATCTCTTGTGTAATTTGTCCATATTTTTTGGGTGCAGTTGGTGAGGATATAGCAGAAAATCCATTGGTATAACCTTCAGCAAAGCTATCAAGAGATAAATTTGTCTCAGAATCTCTTTTACACAATTTATAAATCCAAAAGCCTATACCAGCAGTTAAAATGCCAAATAAAACCCATTTAAACCATTTCATTGTTATCACTCTTTTGTATTTTTATATATTTTAACATATTAAATAGTAAAGTCGGTTATTTCTCTATAATCTTAATTTCGCTTTGATTTAGATTATACAGCTTATACACTAATTTATCAATTTGGGATTCTAAAACGGAAATATCAAAGGTGGAATCTTTTGCCTTAAGTTTTAGAATCTCATCAACTAAAGCAATGATTTGATTCACGATATGTTGGTTTGCTTTGGTGGTTTTTGGGATAGGGAGTTTTAAAAGATTATTTGTTTTTAACTCACCTTCAATACCTCCTCCCATATAAAATTCACGCATAAGAAAATATACAAAAGAAGAGTTTAAAAACCCTGTAAGATATTTCATATCACATTCTTTGCCTGTAATGAGATTTGCGGGGGCTAGAGCAAAAAAGCCTTTTTCCTCATACACAAAACAAGATTCATTTGCCATTATGCAAGGATAAAGAATCTTACCTTGATATGTAATTTGAGCTTCCATTGTAAAATTGCAAGTGGAATCATAAAATTGCGTATATAAACGATAAAGATTCTCAATTATTTCTGTTCTCTCTCTCTTGTTGATAATTCAGATTCAATTAAGTTTATCTCATTTTCATTCAATCCATAAGCTTTATAAATCAAAGAATCAAGGTGCGATTCTAAAGTTTTTAGCGTTGCATTTGAGCGATAAATTGCGGATTCTTCGCTCTCAACTTCGGTCATTAGTGTTTTACTAACTCCCTCGTTTCGTGCTTGAAAACCACAATTTCTCATCTCAACTGCTTCTGCTTGTGCATTGGTATGATTTACCTTAGAATTGTTGTTCTCTCTAGCATCATCTCTCTCTTGATTCAACGCTTCCACACCGAGCGGGTGAGATTGTAGGTTTTTAGAATCTGCTTTGGTTTGCAAAATCTCACTTGCAAGATTTTCAATCTCTTTTAAAAGTGTAGAATCTATTTTGTGTGTCTCTATAATAGGTAGTTTTTCTACAAAGATTTTGCTCATTTCATAACCACTCACACCTAAAGTTGCTCCAATTTGTTTAAAATACCAAAAGTTTGTCTTAGAGTTGAGAATCGCAGTTAGATAGAGTAATCTATTTTTATCTTTTATATTATCGCTTAAAATGAAACATTTTTGATTAGTAAAAAATCCTTGCATATCAAGATAAGCAATAAATTCCTTTGCCATATTTGGATAGATAATCTTGCCTTGATATTGTTTTTGTGGCACTTTAAGTCCCTCACAGAATTTAAAGGTTTCTTTTAACTCTAATTCAAAATTTTCACAAAGCAACTTCACTAAAACAATAAGTTGAGATTCCACACAGGCAAGGAGCAGGTAAGCTAAACTATATTTTGCCCCCCCCCCCCGCACAATAATATTTATTTCTTTCTCATCTAATCCATAGAGGGAGAAAACCATAGAATCTAGTTTAGTTTCTAAAGAATCAAGGCGAGATTCTAAATCTTGCAACTCTTCTTTATTATTAGAGTCTTTTTCTTCTCGCAAAAAAGGGTTTATCCCCTCCACGCTCCCCTTAGCCCCAAAAAAGACGCCGCTTTTTTGGCAATCAAGGGGAGAGCCTCGCTTATTCGCTTCTAGCTCTAATCGTGCGGAGGCACTACTGCCTCCTTTTTCCACGATTTCCGCACCACGAAGCGAGCGAGTATTTTTGTTGCCCTTAGCTCCTAAAGACTTTTTGCACTCTATAATCTCTCGCATGATTGCTATAAATTCTGCTTCTTGGCTTTGAGTAATTTTGGGGATTGGGAGATTTTCTAAAAAAGCTTTCTTGTAGCGATAGCCACTTTCTCCTAATCCCCCTCCTGCATAAAATTCCTTAAAGGCAAAAGTGCAAAGTTTAGAATGTAAAAGCCCTAAAAGGTATTCTAGGGAGCTTTTAAAGTTTTTATTACCACTTAAAATAAAGCTTGTTGCTTCTGCATAGAAATACCCAAACTTAAACTCACCATTATCTAAATAAAATTGTGGTTCTCTAACGATTTCACTATATACGATTTTAGGTTTGGCAAATTCAGGTAAATACGCACAATTTCTAAGATTATAGGGCGTTATGCCTTTATCATCTCGGTTATAGAATCCTTTGCCCTTGCTCTGTTTGCCCTCACTCGCCACCTTATCAAAGTAAGTCTTAAGTGTTGGATACTTATCTATATCAATAGGCGGAATTTTAATTTTTTGAACTTCTTTAGTTTGTGTTTTAGAATCTTTGAGAGAAGCATTTGCGATTCTAGTATCTTGCGTGGATTTTGTGGATTGCGTAGGATTTGAGGAATGAGACACACTTTTTTGTGCTTCGCAGTGAGGCAAATCCAAACTCCCGCAAAAGCCGCCAAGAGACGAATCGTCTATTGTGTAGCCATTATGGACATTGATTATCCACAATCCCGCCCACTCATAACTATACCTTTTAATATCTCTCCCACGCAAAATAGGCTTAATCAGCTCCTTTGTCCTTGCTCTCTCCTCCTCATTAGCACACGCATTTAAAATCTCCTCACGTTTTTTAGTATCTATAATAAAGGCTTCATTGTAGCCTGTTTTGATACCATAATTTATATTTATATCCCAATCCTTTAGCGGTGTGCCGATTTTTTCAATCTTTGCCTTTAAGGTTGCAATTTCTGGGCTTGTGAAAATAAAGGAATCAATGCTTAGGGAATCTTGTGGGATTTGAGTAAGCTCTAAGCTCTCCTCTAAGGGTTCGTTTTCTTTGGGGTTATAATCCTTTGGGTTTGCATAGTTTAGGCTGTGGCTTGCATCGGCTTTTGCCTTATGAAACTCTAAAATGCTCGTATCCACTGTGGCGGATTCAAAAACTTTCACACCATTTAAATCCAGATAGGCATTGATGGTGGTGTTTTCAAGCAAAAATTTGCGTAAAGGCTCGCCATAGGCAGCTCTGCACCATTTATTAGAGGTGATGAAGCTTAAGATACCATTGTCTTTAAGAATCTTAAGCCCAAGTTCGTAGAAGTAGGTATAAATATCGCTCGTGCCTTTGTAAATGCTAAAGGCTTTTTGCAAATGAGGTTTTAAGTGTTTGATTTCTTCTTGTCGGATATAGGGTGGATTACCAATCACCAAGTCAAAGCCTAGAAAATCTCCAAAAGTATCTTTTATTTCTTGTTTGTTTTCTTTACCCTCTGTGGCTTTGATTGCATTATTTGCGCTCACTCGCTTTTGTTTTTCCTCAAAAGTTTCTAAATCTAGCACTTCAGGAAATGCGAAACGCCATTCAAAAGTATCACTTTTACGTAGAGATTCTAAAGTTTCAAATTCTTTCTGGATAAGGGCGAGTAAATCTTGTCCCTTTTTGTCTATAGGCTTAGGTTCTAGCTCCTCCAGGGTGGGTTGGAATTTAAGATTCTTTTTTCTAATAATCCTTATTATCTCCATACCAAAGGGCGTTTCCATATCAAAGCATTCATCGCCATAAATTCGCACGAATGCCCTTAAATTTTTCTCTAAAGATTCCATTATGTAGCCATTATTAATAAGCGCATCTTTAAAGAATGTTTTTAGCGAATGTATTTCTTTATCTATGTCTTGTTTGTTGCCTAGCTTTTCTTTATAAATTTGCACGAGTTCATTGTAGCGCAGAAGTTTTTCTTTGAAGTTTTTACTAAATGTAGAATCCTGTTTTTTTAGCCACGCAAAAGTTCCTCTTTGTGGGTTTTGTTGCTTATCATACTCATAAGTGTCAAAATGTGAGATTAAACTATTCCCACACTTAATATTTATATCAATATTGGGTAGAGTTTGGAGCTTATGAATTTTAGAATCTTTATCTTTAGAAAAGTTAAGATAATAGGCGTTTTTAAGTAGCTCTATCCAAAGGCGTAGCCTTGCGATATTGCACGAATTGGGATTAATATCCACGCCAAAGAGATTGTTTTCAATAATAGATTTTTTAAGTTCAAAAAGTTCCTTTTGGATTTGGTGATTTTTATCTTGTTCGCCCTCTGGTCTTTGATAGGTGAAATTTTTGCTGCCTTTAGTTAGATAAATTTCATCATCTAAAATCCGCAAATCTTCACAATCAATTTCCAAAAGCCCAAGTCTATAATAAACGCTCACCATTTCACTTAATGCAGAGACGAGAAAATGTCCGCTACCCACGCTTGGGTCGCAGATTCTAATGCCTTCTAAAAGTTTTTTGTATCTTTCTTTGATTTGTGTGCTATTTTCTCTTTGCTTTCGCTTTTCTCTCTGTATTTCTTCGTCTATATCTTCTAAAGTTTTTGCGTTCCATTGAGGATTTTGTGCATTGAATTTCTCCAATACGATTTTTTGCAAACTTTCCTTACACATATAGGAGGTAATGAAGTTTGGGGTATAGAAACTGCCCTCTTGATAGCCATTGAGCTTTTCAAACATCGCACCAAGCACACTTGAATTAATCAGTTTGTCGCTTGTGCTAGAATCTTGACTTTTGCCAAAGTCAAAGCATTCTAAGAAATCAAAGAGATAGGTAAGAAAGCGGACAGATTTTCCCTCTTTATATTCTGTTTGTGTAGTGGCAAAGGGCAAAATCTCTAAAGTATCATCAAGCGCACTTAAGTCGCAAATTTCTTTTTCATCTTGGATAAAAAGTGAGGAATTAAGATAAGGCAGGAAGTTAAAGCCCTTATCTTGCTTTCGCTCCGCATAATCCCTTGCCAACACTTCAAAAAAGAGATGAGCCAAAATGCTAAAACTCGTGATTTTTGTAGAGGTTAAGAATTGCAAGTTTTTATCAAAATCATTAAAATGCAGCAAGTTTGCTTCAATAAGTTTCAAAAACAAAATCCGATTGAGCCACACGATAATATGGCTCATCGTGGTTTCAAAATCACTTGGTTTATTATCGTTTTTTAGCTTGTCGCTGATATGTTTTGCGAAGCTGCTTTTTTGTGCCTCGTCTATTTGAATAAGAATCTTGCCCTTAGTCTCTATTTCTTTTAAGCCCAAAATATGCAAAAGCTCATAGTAGAATTTGGGATTAAGAGCGTTGGGATCTCTTTTGTATTCGTGGTGCAAGAAATCCCTATTTAGAATCTTATGTGCAATATTTAAGTGTTTGTCGTTGCGTAAATCAAAGAATATGCATTGAAGAGATAATCCCCCCCCCCCCGCAGCGTTAGAATCTAAAATTTTGGAGAGCTCATTATAAAAATCGTTTTGATTCTCTATCAAGCTCCCTTTTTCATTGAGTTTTTTATAAACTTTCTGAATCTCTTTATTTGCTTCAATGAGCCTTTTAAATTCTAACGCATAAAAGATATAGAATTGATAAAAATTAGTCATGATAATATAGCGCACACTTGCATTGCGTATCAAGCTTTGATTTTCCCCTTCTCGTTCGCGTAAATAGTAGAGGATACACTCGTGCAATGCCTTGCAATTGGGGTTGCTTTCGCTCAACATTTCGGTTGAGTTTTCGGGCTTTTTTGCTTCAATAATGATTTCCACATTGCCATCTTTAAGCAAAGCCAAGTCAATTTCGCTATTGCCTTTTTGTTTGAAAGCTGCTTGAGCGTGGAATCCTAACCCTTGCAAAAAGGGTGCAAGAACATTTGCAACAAGGGCTTTTTCATTTTGCTCTTTGTGTTTCTCAAGGGATTCCAAATATTGCGCAACTTTTTCTTTAAACTTCTCTAGCCCAAATACTTTAGAATCCGCATAATCCTTATTATGAGATTCTAAAAATTCTTTTAAAGGAATGGATTTAAAACTTAGAGACATTTTTATCCTTTTGTAGCTATTCAAATGTAATCTACTTATTGTTTGGTTAAGAGAGTTAAAATTTAAAATTAATGCTTATAATACTCATTGAAAATGGCTTATTATAGCATTATTTATGTAGCAAAATTATCTAAAAAGGATATTAAAATAATTAGGTTTCCTTAAAACCTAATTATTTTTGCTTTTCATAGAGCTTTTTTTCTATATCTATATAAAATTGAGCAATTTTGCCATAGGCTACTTCCCAAGCCTTAAGCACTTTATCATTAGGGTTTAAAAGATTTTTAATGGCTTTTAAAAGGCATTCCCCAACAAGCGGATAATGCTCTTCTTTTACATTTAAACTTATATGAGTCTTAGCGACTTTCTCTACAAATCCCCTTGTATTCTCTAAATTTTCTATATTTTTAGCTGCCATTAATATGGCTAACGCTAAAGCTTTTGGTTGCTCACCAGATACTTGTTTATCCTTATTAAACATTGGTTTTACTTCAGGATAAGTTTCAAACAATACCCTATAAAATTCTTTGGTTAAGCTTTCACCATTTTTTTGCAAAATTGGCACACATTCTTTAATAATTGTAATCTGTTCTTTTGTCATTTTTACTCTTTATATTGAAAGTTTAAAAAGATATTTTACATTCTAAAGAGCAATAAATTATTGATGTAGGTTAATTTATTAAGGTTAATGCAACAACTACTTCATTCTTTCATAGCGATAAATGTAGCAAAATTTACCCATCTAAAAAGGGTTTCTATGCCTTTAAAGCCAGAATCTCTTAGCATCTTTTTATTTTCTCTCTCACTATAGGGCACAAGAACATTCTCCAAAGCCTCTCTTTTTTTGGTAATTTCAAATTCGCTATAACCTTGTTTTTTCTTGCTTTGCAAATAATAATCAATCATTGCAAAATCTAATCGTTTATCCTCACAAATGATTTTTTCTGAAAAGATAAAAAAACCTTCAGGTTTCAAAGAATGATAAATCTTTTGGATGAGTTTTTCTCTATGCAAAGGGCGGATGAATTGTAAAGTGTAATTGGCAATAATACCATCACATCTTGGAAATTCCTCCTTTAAAATATCTCCACAAATAAGCTTTGCTTCCATCCCATAAGCGTCTAGCTTATTCTTTGCAATTTTTAACATAGAAGAGGAGTTATCTATCCCAATAAGATTAAGTTTAAAATCCGCTTTTGCTAATATCTCAAGCAACATAGTTCCTGTGGAAGTGCCTAAATCTAACAAAATAGAATCTTCTTTTAAAAAGCGCAAAGCAAAATCCGCACTTAAAGACAAAACCTCTTTATAATAGGGGATAGAGCGACTAAGCATATCATCAAAAACCCCCGCAACCTTTTCATCAAATTCAAATTGCTTCTGCAAAGATTGTGTAAAAATTTTATCCACAGGATTGCTCTAACTTTAAGATTTTACAAGCTTTTTGTATATCTTGCTGAATTTGTGCCTTTAAAAGCTCTAAGGTATTAAAATATTCATTATCGCGGATCTTTTTATAAAAATAAAATCCCGCCTCTTTTTCTGTAACTTCTATATTTTGTCCTAATAAATGCCCTTCAATAGCAAAAGTCTTATCCGTGCTTACGCGGTTGCCTAAGAAAATTACTGCTGGATATTTAAAACTTGTATGGCTTTGTTTTCCCAATTGCACATAACCTGCATATACTCCCTCTTGTGGAAGCAAAAATCCATCATTTTTTAAATTAATGGTTGCAGCAAGGCTTTTCTGCCCTATTCCTTGCCCCCTAATAATCTCTCCCCTAATCTCAAAAAGTCGTCCTAAAAGCCTATTAGCTTGTTTAATATTGCCATTTAATAATAATTCTTTGATTAAACCACTATGCACAGAGAGTTTTTTATAAAATACTTCATTAACAATGGTTAGCTTACCTGAAAAATGCTTTTTAATATCAAAGGGATAATAAGCCCTATCCTTACCAAATCGAAAATCATAGCCCACAACAATATGGGTAAGATTTGGCAAAATACTTAAAAGAAGCCTTAAAAACTCTTTAGCATTCTTTTCTTTGACTAACTCTAAAGAAAGGTGATAAATTGGGTAAGAGATAAAGAATTGCCGATATTTTTTAGGGAGTAACTCTCCCATATTTGATTCAATACACAAAATTGCACCCCCTTCATCTAAAGCCTTAAAAAGTTCAAAATGAGCAATATGCATACCATCAAATTTCCCTAAAGCAATACTTGTAATCTTAGAAGCCTCTTTAGGCTCTTTCACAAGCGATAAAAAACTCTTCATTCCCCTCCTTTCCCTTAATAATAGATTTTTCACAAATACGGACTCTCAAGCCATTTTCTCTCAAAAACTCTAGCGTGCTTTTAAGCGATTGTTGGATGCTTTGATTATCTATCACCACCCCCTTTTTGTTTCGTTTTGCACTCCTCCCTACTTCAAATTGTGGTTTAAAAAGCAAAATTAACCACCGACCAATTAACCCTTGAAAACTCTTCAAAATAGAAAAAATAGAGATAAAAGAAACATCACAAACAACAATATCATAAGCT
Source organism: Helicobacter apodemus (assembly GCF_003097575.1). NCBI lineage: Bacteria > Pseudomonadati > Campylobacterota > Epsilonproteobacteria > Campylobacterales > Helicobacteraceae > Helicobacter > Helicobacter apodemus. The sequence goes on from NZ_CP021886.1 coordinate 571,888, forward strand.
TTTAGTGGAGATAATGCAGCAAAGCTTCTAATATCTGTTTTCTCAAAAAGCTGAATTTTAGGATTATGCCTTAAGGTGCTATGTAATTGGTGGCTACCCACATCTACACAATAAACAGCTTTTATACCCTTTTGTAATAAAACTTGTGTGAATCCTCCTGTGCTAGATCCTATATCTAATGCGTTTAAGCCCTCTAAAGCAAAGGAATGATTAGATAAAAAGCCAAAAAGCTTCTCCCCTGCCCTACTTACAAAACTTTTCTCTTCCTTAAGGGTGATTTCATCCTCTAAAGAAACTTCTAAAGAGGATTTAAGCATTATCACTTCATTAACGCTTATAAGTCCTCTTTTAATAGCTTCTTGGGCTTTGTTCCTTGATAGAAAGAATCCCTTTTGAATACAAGCTTTATCTAATCGCATCATCACTTTTGAATGGCTTTAAAGCCAAAATTTAGAGTATTTTCCCCAAATTTTTTATGGGATAGTGTGATACTTAATCTATCTTGAATGCGTTTATTTTGAGGGGAAAATTCCAATAAATAATATTCTCCCCAAGGTATTGCGTATTCTGCTATTAGTCCTTGCAATTCACTGGCTTTTAAGGGCGTTACTTTAAGAGGTTTTTGTCCGCTATTTAAAACAAGATTATAGGCTTTTAAAAAATCTTTCTTCCCATCACTTTGATAAACACTGACAAAAAATATTTCTCCCTTTTGTTTAGGATAAGCTTCCTCATCAAATGCATTCAAATGCGTAGCTATGAGGATAATTTGTGTTTTTTCTTGATAAATAATTTCTGTCTTTCTGGTAGCTTGAATATAAGATTCTTGCAAAGAAGTCGGGGTAAGCTTTATGAAATTCACAGGATGATCCGCACAACCAACAAACCATAAAACACTTAAATAAATAAAATACTTTAACATTCTTTCACACCAATTTGGTAATACATAAACCCCATTCTTTGGAGCCGTTTTATATTGTATTGATTGCGACCATCAAAAATAATAGGCTCTTTTAACAATGTTTTAATCTCATCAAAATCTGGACTTCTAAATTCTTTCCATTCCGTAACAAGCACCAAAGCATTGCAATTCTTTAAAGCTTCATATTTACTGGATGCATAAGTAATATTAGGAACACCTTTTAAATAATTTGTCTTTGCCTCTTCCATAGCCTTTGGATCATAAACCTTAAACCTAGCACCTTTTGTTACTAACTCATTAATAAGCACGATAGAGGTTGCCTCACGCATATCATCGGTTTCTGGCTTGAAACTAAGCCCCCAAATTGCAAAGCTTTTATCCCTTAAATCTTCCCCAAAATGCTGGATGATTTTTTTTGCTAGAATCTTTCTTTGCTCTTTATTAACTTCCTCTACTGCATTAATAATTCTTGGATTAATCCCTGATTGCAAAGCGATTTTACTAAGTGCTCTAATATCTTTTGGAAAACAACTCCCTCCATACCCACAACCTGCATAAATGAAGCTATAACCTATTCTCTTATCACTCCCAATACCCCTCCGGACATCATTCACATTTGCACCCACCGCTTCACAAATATTAGCTATTTCATTAATAAAACTAATTTTTGTTGCAAGCATTGCATTAGCTGCATATTTTGTCATCTCCGCACTTTGAATGTCCATCGTAATAATTTTGTCATAATTCCTGCCAAAAGGAGCATAGAGCTCTTTTAAAACCTCTTCACTTGTTTTATCCTCTGTGCCAATAATCACTCTATCGGGTTTCAAAAAATCATTAACCGCATCGCCCTCTTTTAAAAACTCTGGATTGCTTGCGACACTAAAACTAATATTTAAATCTCGCTTTTGTAAAGATTCTTGAATAACCCTTTTTACCTTATGTGCTGTGCCTACTGGAACAGTAGATTTATTAACAACAATTAAAGGTTTTTGCATAATTTCGCCAATTTCTCTTGCAGCATCCAAAACATATTGCAAATCTGCACTTCCATCCTCTCCCATAGGTGTGCCAACAGCAATAAAGACTATTTCACAATCCTTTAATGCTTCTTGTAAAGAAGTTGTAAAAAATAAATTCCTATGGTCATAATTCTTGACTACTAAATCCTCTAATCCCGGCTCATAAATAGGAATTTTACCTAATTTTAAATCTTGTATTTTACTCTCTTGTGTATCCACACAATAGACTTTATTCCCCATTTCAGAAAAGCATGTTCCACTCACCAATCCTACATAGCCTGTTCCTATGATTGTTATATTCATACAAGATTCCTAACTAAACTCTAAGTTTATTGTGGAATTATAGCAACTTATTCCTTAGGAAGTTTTAGTTTCTTAAAAGAATACTTAATAGATAGTATTGTAATTTTTAAGGCAAAATTGTTTATAATCTTTAAAATCATTATTTAGGAGTTTTTATGCTACACGAATACAGAGAACAAATCAGTGTCTTAAAACAAGAAAACGCTCATTTTGCAAAAATTTTTGATGAGCACAATAATTTAGACCAAAAGATTCAAGATATTACAGAAGGCAGAGAGCATCTTGATGATATGGAGTTAAGGGAATTAAAACGAAAAAAACTTGAACTTAAAGATGAAGCACACGCCATCATCATGGAATATATTAAAGAACAAAAAAACTAAGGGCTAACCCTTAACCCTTTAGTGTATTTTTATGCCATTGCTTATAAGACTTTGAAACTTTATGAACTTTGATCCCTATAATCTCTGGAATCTCATAGCTATGCCATTTAAGAATTAACTTTTTTATCTTTTTAAAATCTTTTTGATTAATCTTAAAACTTAAACATATTTCTTTCTCTCTTACCTTCTTATTTTTCCAAAGATAATGACTTGTAATAACCTCTTGTTGCACACAAGAGGTCAAACCTTTGTTAAAAGCTTTTTGAATAAGTTTTTTTGCGTTTTTAGGATTACTAGTTGTTTGTAAAATCATAAAAGCCATTATTGGGTTTCTTCCTCTTTAGATTTTTTCTTATCCCTCTCTTCTTGTGCTCTCTTTTTTTCTTCTTTTCTCATTAATTCTAAATTTATCTGACGCTCTTTAGATTTTCTAAACTTTTCTATAAACTCTTCCCTTTCAGTTGAGCTTTGATAGGCTATGGGTTTTATAAAAAACACAATAAGCATCAAAATAAAAAAAGCTATAGAAATTTCTTGATTTTGTGTAAGGTAATACCATATTACTGCAATAGCAAATGCGATAATAATCTTAAAGAGATGAATCACTAAAGCATCTTTGGGGGAATATTATGTTCTTTAAAAAGGAGGTTAGTAGCATTACTATCTCTAAAAGTGCTTAAAAATACCTGCGGTAAAAATAGCAATGGTATCTCTAAATCATCGCGTCCAGCAGTTTTTTGTATCATTTTTGAATGCCTATCAAAAATCTCAAAATTCCCAATATTAGCAGTCATAATAAAATCAACCCCACAATCAGCCATTTCATAATAATCATTAGAAGCCATTTTATAAGCTAAAGTCGGATTAATTTTTAAAAGATAATCATAGCTATCTTTATAAAAAGGGAGGATTTTTAGCTCCAATATATTTTCTAATTTCTCCAAAAATTGTATTTCTTTAACAAAACTTTCTAACTCTCTATCAATAATAAAAGCAGCTTTAAAACCTTTCCAGCTCCTAAAATTATCATCTTTTTTAAAAGTTTCTAAAACAATTTCTGGGATAAACTTAATGCTCCCCTCTAAGGCTAAAATATCAATTTCCTCTTTCAAAAAATGCGTTAATTCCTCTTTAAATTCTTGCTCTTCATAAAGTTTTTTAATAAGCTTTATAATCACTATAAGACTTTGACTATCACAAATTAAAGTTTGCTTATCTTCTTTTTGTATGGTTATAAGCACTTTTAAAACTTTATAATAAAACCTCTCTTGCATTAAAAAAGAAAGTTTATTTCCTAGAGGAAGTTGTTGAATTTGACAATCATTAATGCAATTTTTTTTTAAAAGGTTTTTTAAATTTTGCAATAAAATTATTGAACTTGTAGGATAAAAATCATTATGCAATATCACAAAAGAATCCATATTATTCCTTCAATAAATTTTTTGTAAGATAATTTTTAAATTTTTGTATATCGCCCTCAAAGCATTCTTCTAAAATATCTTTTTGGAATTGGCAAATATAATCATCAATTTTACTATCTTGAGGATAAAGGTAAGTTTCAAGATTTTGAGCATTAAAAATGCCATTTTCAAAATTTGCTACGAGTTTTAATAAATCTTTATTTTTATTTTTTTGGTATAAAGAATAAGCAATTACAAAAAAGGCTTCCGTTAAATATTCTTTATTTTCAACGCTTAAAGGTGTAGCATAGGCATAAGGTAAAAAAGAAAGAATAAATTTATCATCTTGCTTAAGCCCATATTCTCTTAAAACTTCTACTTTTTTTAAAAAAGATTCAGGATTAATTGCTAAATCTTTTATGACTAAATGTGGATTTAAAGGCTCAATTTTCCAAGTAGAACCAAATTTTTTATATAAAGAAACTATTTTTAATTCAAAATCAAAAACAACCACATCATTAATTTTAAATCCATAGGCATCATAAGTGTATGCAAAAACATCTTCTTTAATTTCCTCTAACAAATCAGCAAGGGTAGCATCTTCATCAATCATCCTATTAATCTTAGTGTAATAAGGTAAATAATCCGTTTGTATATCAAAACGAAACAACTCTAATTCTATTTTCTTCATCAAACTACCTCCCAAACAAGCTTTCTAGTATAGCAAAAATTTCTCATTTTTTAAACTTACTATTTTTAGGGTTTGATAATAAAGCTTTCATTGAACTATTAATCCCCTCTTCTTCATTATTTTTGGCATTTTTAGGCTCTAAAAGCACTCCAAACAAATTAATATAAAGACATAAGTCAGAACGAAAATTCTCATCATCAGGTAATAAAATTTGCACAATGCTTTCTAAAGGAACTGTTACAAAACTCCCCAAATTATCCTCACCAAATCCTGCTTCAAAATATAAATTATTCTCCTCTAACTCTAAACTCTCAAAAGTATAGCCAGCTAAAATAAACATTGTTAAATCATTAAAGGTATCATAAATCTGATTGGGTAATGGAGGTTCAAACTTCACACAAGCGACACTACAGACAATAGAAAAATTTATGCGTTTATCCATAAGAACTTTTATTATTTCATAGCAATGCCTTTTTAATAGAGATAAAAACCTTTTATCACTTAACAAAATTTTCACCACCCCCTCCTTATAAAATGCCTTTTAATTCTTCAAGCAATAATCTCACTTCATTAATACCAATTTTCCAAAAATCTTTATCCTCAATATCAAGCCCAAAAATAGCAACAAGATCCTTAGGTGACTGACTACCTCCAAGGCTCAAAAACTTTTCATATTTAGGAATAAAACTTTTACCCTCTTCACGATATACACCAAAAAGTGCCATTACTAAAAGTTGTCCATAGCTATAAGCATAGCAATAAAAAGGTGTATGAATAAAATGAGGAATATAAGACCACCACAGACGATAATTTTCACTTAAAATTACACTATCCCCAAACATTTTTTGATTTTCATCTTGCCATATTGTATTAATTTCCTCTGTGGATAACTCACCCTCTTTTGTATGAATCCTACGTTCAAAGTTTGTAAAAACATTTTGCCTAAAAAGTGTCGCAAAAATATCCTCTAATTTTCCAGCATAAAGGGCAATTTTCTCCTCTTTCTTTAAAGAATCTTTCATATTCTCAAATAAGAGCATTTCAGCAAATACGGAGGCGGTTTCAGCAGTAGTTAAAGGTGTATCAGAATTTAAATACCCCACACTATAAGAAAGATTTTGATGGATAGTGTGCCCCAATTCGTGAGCTATCGTAAAAACATCTCTCCTTTGGTTAGTATGATTTAAGAGCAAATAAGGATGAACACTTGCAATCCCACTATGGCTAAAAGCTCCTCCTCGTTTATTGTCTCTAGGATGAGAATCAATCCAACCCTCCTCAAAAGCCTTTTTGGCAATCTCATAAAATTTAGTAGAAAAATCCTTAAAAGTATCCAAGATGATCTTTTTAGAGTCTTCATAATTAAAAACTTCATTATTACTCATAGGCAAAGGTGCATACCTATCATAATCATAAAGTTTATCATAGCTTAAAAGCCCACTTTTTATATTGTAATACTCCTCAACAATTTTTACATTTTCATCAATAGTTTGCACCATTAAATCTACGCTTTTTTGTGTCGTTTGGTTACTGATATGGCGAGATTCTTCTAAGCTTTCATATCCTCTAAGCTCACTTTGTATTTTTAAATCTTTTCTCACAACATTATAAATATACGTCAAAAACTCTATATTCCTATTTAACTCTAAGCTCAAAGATTGTGCTGCTTTTTTTCTTGTCTCTCTATCTTTATGGTAAAGAAAACTTAAAATTTCTTCTTCGCTTAGCTCTTGTTCATCAAACTTAAATTTTATGCGACTAAAATGCTCATCAAAAAGCCTTTTAAAGGCATCAACCCCAACGGGTTGTGTTTTTAATAAAATTTTTTCTTCAGGTAGGGTTAGTTGATGTTTAGCATTTTTAGATAAAAGCTCCAAAAAATAAGTGTATTTTCCACCTTGCTGGATAAACTGCTCTTGCAATTCTTTTGGAAGTGCATTAAACTCCACTTCAAAAAAGAGTAAAGATTCTTGGGCTTTATTAACCTGCATTTCACATTCTGCATAAAACGCTCCCTCTTTGGTATTAGCAGCAAAAGATAAAAAAGCATAAGTCATTATTCTAGCAAGATCTTCACAATTATTTTCATAAGTTTCTACAAGTATAAAAAACTCTTTGGGGCTTAAAGCGTGAAGTTTATCTTTATATTTCTCTTCAAATATTTTTGTATTTTCAATACTTTTTTTAATAGCAACTTGCAAAGAATCTTTATCCTTAAAAAGTGGAGTTAAATCCCACAAACTCTTCATATCTTGCATAACATTCCTTTTTAAATATAAATCTCACCTAAATCACAAATTCTACACCAAATGCACTTAATTTAGAATATTTTAGATAAATTTTATCATTCTTTAATCATTTGCAAATAGATTATTTATAAATCTCTTGATTGCTTTTTTATTTAACATAAAATAAAGTCATACATTTCCTATATCATTAACAACACCATCATCAAATAATAAGCCCTTCTTCTACATAATTTTCAAAAATACTTAATATTGTAACAGCTCTATGGCATAATGAGAAATATTATTCTTAATTAAGCTCCATCTTAATAAATGAGGCTTATTATTTTAGAATATTCTAAGGCTAAAGTTAAAACATTTTTAAAAACTTAAAAAGAGAATTCTTATGAAAAAGACATTATTAAAAATGCTTTTGGTCGCAGGTATCAGTGTTTATTCTTATGGAAATATAGATTATAATCAAAGTAATGATAGTTTTAATGTGTTGCAAAAATATGAAACCATAAAAACTAATGAAAATAAACAAAATACAAAAAATATCATTGCAAGTGCAGAATCTAAGTCTGGATTAGTGAGAAGATGCGTTAGTATGAAAATAGGCAGACGTATTTGTTTTTTAGTATGGAAACCCATAATTTAAAGGAGAGAAAATGCCTATAGGTGGTGCAAACAATATCGTATCAAAGACACTCTATCTATCCGCCAATAATCGCTCACAATCCTCTCTGCAAAGGGAGGCAGAGCAAGATTCACAGACAAAACCAAAAAACATTCAAGAATCTATAAAAGCAAAACTAATAGGGCAAGATTCTAATTATAAACCCGTGCTTTTTAATGATCCTACAAGCGGAAATAGAATTAGCACACTCCTCTCTAAAGAGAATTTAGAGCGATTGCAAGAAAAATTTGATAAAAAAGATTTTTTACCAGAGAAGATGGGCTAATACGCTTAAGCGGCAAGGCAGAATCCTATGTGAGTGGTTGGTATGCACACATTACTACTGGAGATGTGGAAGCACAAAAAGCGGATTTAGACAGGGATGGGAAATTTTCCGAATCAGAAAGAGAGCTAATAAAAGACGGCTATGAATTTGGGATATTAGAAAAAGGTATTTTAAACAATGGTATAGTGGTGCATTCTGTCTCTACAAACTCAAAGGCAGACGATACCAATGTGCGCACCATAGAGGATTTACTCAATAATTTCATCACTCAAGACCAAAATTTAGATGGCGAAATAAGTGTGAAAGAACACATTGAAGTAACTCGGGGTAGCTTAGCAGAGACACTTAAAAATATTTTAAAATCTCAAGAAAATTCTTTAGCCAAAATGGTGGATAACTCCAACCAAGCAAATAATGAAGGAGCAAAAACAAAAAGGAAAAATAAACCCAATATATCAGCTTTAGAGGAGGCAGCAAAAATCTTAGCAAAAATCAAACAAAGTAAAGATTTAAGCTTACTCTCACTACAAGAGCAAGAAGTAGTGCGACAATATTTCGCAGGAGAAGTAGAACAATTAAAACAACAAAATGTTGATTCTAATGCTATCAACCAACATCTAAGCGATAAAATTCAAGAATTTGTAGAAGAGGTTTCCTCTAATAAAAACCTTATTTTTGAAACAAAGGCATAATTAGCACTCTTTATTATAACCTCATCTAAGACTAAAATCATAAATAAAGCAACTTTTAGTCTTAAAACTTTACTACTCTTGACAAAGTTCTGTGCAAAAGCCCTAGTCCTTATTTATATTCCTTTCTAAAAATTTATAAACTATCAAGAAACAAAATTCCTAACAAGGGACTATCATCATTTATATAGCTGTAGATTGTTAAAAGTATTTAGGATTCTTATGATGATGGATTAATTTTTTTGAATTAGAACATAGCAAAAAGCACAAGAAGTTAGAAACTTCTTGCAAGATTTAAAAAAGATTTCAAAAAAGGTAGGGGAATTACATCATTCCACCCATACCTCCCATTCCACCCATGCCACTCATATCAGGCATAGCTGGTTTATCTTCTTTAATCTCATGGACAGTTGCTTCTGTAGTGAGCAACAAGCTAGATACAGATACTGCATTTTGTAGAGCGATTCTAGCAACTTTGAGGGGATCAATAATTCCAGCTTCAAACATATCAACATATTTTCCGCTTGAAGCGTCAAATCCATTGTTAATATTAGAATCTTTTTCCACATTATTAACAACCACACCATCATCAAATCCAGCATTTGCAGCAATTTGCTTAATAGGAGCTGAAATGGCACGTTTAATAATTTCATAACCAATTTTTTCATCACCCTCTAAATTAAGTTTTACTTTTGCTGCAGCACGAATTAAAGCAGCTCCACCACCAATAATAATCCCTTCTTCTACAGCAGCTTTAGTTGCAGAAAGTGCATCATCTACTCTATCTTTTTTCTCTTTCATTTCTACTTCACTTGCAGCACCCACTTTGATAACTGCCACACCACCACTAAGTTTTGCTAATCGCTCTTGGAGTTTTTCTTTATCATAATCACTAGTTGTCGATTCAATTTGTGTTTTAATCTGTGCTATTCTAGCATTTACTGCACCTTTATCCCCTGCTCCATCTACAATAGTTGTATTATCTTTATCAATAACAATTCTTGAAGCTTGCCCTAAATCTTCAATAGTAGCATTTTCTAGTGTTTTACCAAGCTCTTCACTAATCACTTCTCCACCTGTTAAAGTCGCAATATCTTTTAGCATTTCCTTTCTTCTATCGCCAAATCCAGGAGCTTTAACAGCAGCAACATTTAAAACACCCCTTAATTTATTGACAACCAAAGTTGTTAAAGCCTCACCCTCAATATCTTCAGCAATAATTAATAGAGGCTTACCACCTTTCATTGTAGATTCTAAGAGCGGCAAAATATCTTTCATAGAAGTAATTTTTTTATCGGTTAAGAGAATATAGGGATGCTCTAACTCTGCCTCCATTTTATCGCTATTAGTTACAAAATAGGGGCTTAAATAACCTCTATCAAACTGCATACCTTCAACGACACTTAACTCATCATTAATCCCTTTTGCTTCTTCAACGGTTATAACCCCATCTTTTCCTACTTTTTCCATAGCTTCAGCGATTAAATCTCCTACTTTTGCATCAGAATTTGCAGAAATTGACGCAACTTGGGCAATTTCTTTTTTACCCGCTACAGGTTTTGTAATTTTCTTAAGCTCTTCAGTAATAGCTTCCGCTGCTTTATCCATACCTCTTTTTACCTCAATAGGATTTGCTCCTGCTGTAATATTCCTTAAACCCTCTTTAAAAATACTATAAGCTAAAACAGTGGCTGTTGTTGTTCCATCCCCTGCTGCATCAGCTGTCTTACTAGCAACCTCTTTAACAAGTTGAGCACCCATATTTGCGATAGGATCTGCTAATTCTATCTCTTTTGCGACAGAAACACCATCTTTGGTAATACTTGGTGCACCAAAACTTTTTTGGATAAGGACATTCCTTCCTCTAGGTCCCATAGTAACTTTTACCGCATCACTTAATTGCTTAACACCTTCAAATAATCTATTTCTTGCATTATCTGAAAAATTAATTTCTTTGCTTGCCATTTTTACTCCTTAAATATAATATATAATCATCAAATTTTAATAAACTTAAGCTATTACGCCTAAAACGTCTTCTAATTTTAATATTAAATATTCCACACCATCAAGCTTTACTTCTGTTCCAGAATATTTACCAAATACAATTTTATCATTGGTTTTTACATCTTTTACTTCACTTCCAACAGCTTTTACAATACCCATTAAAGGCTTTTCTTTAGCATTATCAGGAATAATGATTCCAGAAGCAGTTTTAGTATCTTCTTCAAGTCTTTCTACTAAGACTCTTTCTCCAAGTGGCTTAAAATTCATAGGAATTACCTCCATCAAATAATTTTTTATAAAAACGAGTGCAATTATAATTAAAAAAAAATCTTTTGTCAATAACCTTAGTAAAAAAATTCATTTAAATTTAGTCTAATAAACTAAACATTAATAAGTGTATCTAACTAAATATGATAAAAACCTAGCATAATTCTAGATATAAATTAATATTTTCAAATTTTTGTAAAGAAAATAAAGCTATACTACTTAGTAAATAAACACAATATTTTAACTACAAAAAGTAAGGATTCTTTTATGTATTCATATTCAGACAGAATTAATAACCTCTCAGAATCTATTACCATAGCAATTAGCACATTAGCTAGAGATTTAAAAGCACAGGGTAAAGACATTCTTTCATTTTCCGCCGGAGAACCCGATTTTAATACACCACAAGCCATTAGAGAGGAAGCTATAAAGGCTATCCAAGAAGGATTTACAAAATATACTGCTGTTTGTGGAATCCCAGAACTACTACAAGCTATTAGCGACAAATTAAAAAGAGAGAATGATTTAAACTACACCACCAAAGAAATTATTGTAAGCAATGGAGCAAAACATTCCCTCTTTAATGTTATTGCAGCACTTATCCAAAAAGGCGATGAAGTCCTTATCCCCACCCCTTATTGGGTTACCTACCCAGAGCTTGTATCTTACAGCTTAGGGACAAATGTATTTTTGCAAACTACACAAGAAAATAATTTTAAAATCACTCCCCAACAATTAAAAGATTCCATCACTCCTAAAACTAAAATGCTGATTTTAACCACTCCTTCAAATCCTACAGGAATGCTCTATTCTAAAGAAGAATTACAAGCACTTGCTGAAGTCTTAAAAGGAACAAATATTTGGGTTATTAGTGATGAAATCTATGAAAAGCTTGTTTATAATGGTAGCTTCACCTCTACTGCAAGTATTAACTCTGATATGTTAGAGAGGACTATTACCATTAATGGATTAAGTAAATCTGTGGCTATGACAGGTTGGCGTATAGGTTATTTAGCGTGCAAAGATAAAAAGCTATGCAAACTTATTGATAATCTCCAAAGTCAATCGACTTCTAATGTCTGCTCTATCACGCAAAGGGCTTCTATAGCTGCGCTTGATGGGAGAGCGGATGAAGAAATCAAAAAAATGCGATTAGCTTTTGAAGAAAGAAGGGATTTTGCTTGCAAAAAAATTAATGCTATCAAAGGATTAAATGTAAATACTCCAGATGGTGCTTTCTACCTCTTTGTAAATTGCTCAGAAGTTGAATATGATTCTATGCATTTTTGCAAATCTTTGCTAGAAAAAGTTGGGGTTGCAGTTGTTCCAGGTATTGGATTTGGAATGGATGGATATTTTAGATTTTCTTTTGCTACGGATTTAAAAAGTATTGAAGAAGGTATTAAACGAATAGAAAGTTTCTGCAATTCCCATTAAAGCTAAAGCAATACATCTTCTTTTAATACTAAAATTGATTGATTTATTAGGGATTATCAATATCTCTTTGCAGTCTATCCCAAATATACCCAAATAAAACTATTTTAACTTACCTCTATCTATAACTAATCTTAATAGTGATCTAAATAAGAAGTAACTCTATATAATTATTTCAATAATTAATAATCTAATAATCCCATTTATAACCCTATTTCTTGGGATAAACTAATCTCACCCTCTAAATGAATATTGTTTATAAGTTTCTAAAAGTAACATAATAATTTATATATTACTTTATTATCAAGGTATTATAAACTTTAAAACAAATTGTATAGTATCCTATGAATGAGAATTAAGTTCAATTATAAAGTCAATTCTCACTAAATCTTTAATAAGAAAGGAGATGAGCTTGAGTCAATATACAAAAATTTCAAATGTGTTTAAACAACAATACGAAAACTACATTGGCGGTCAATGGGTTCCACCAGTTGATGGAAAATACATTGAAAATAAAACGCCTATTTCTGGGGAAGTGCTTTGCAAAGTTCCACTATCAAGTGATAAAGATATAGAAAATGCTCTTGATGCGGCACATAAAGCCAAAGATAAGTGGGCTAGCACAAGTCCTACTGAACGTTCTAGGATTTTATTAAAAATTGCTGATAGGATTGAAGAAAATCTTGATTTAATCGCCCACGCAGAAACTTGGGATAATGGCAAACCTATCCGTGAAACACTCAATGCAGACATACCTTTGAGTGCCGATCATTTTCGTTATTTTGCCGGTTGTTTGCGTGCTCAAGAAGGAAGCATTAGTGAAATTGATGAAAACACTATAGCCTATCATTTTCACGAACCTCTAGGAGTAGTTGGGCAAATCATTCCTTGGAACTTTCCTCTTTTAATGGCAGCTTGGAAACTTGCTCCTGCATTAGCGGCGGGAAATTGTGTAGTTATAAAACCAGCAAGCCCTACTCCAGCAAGTATTTTAGTGCTTTTTGACATCATTGGCGATTTGCTCCCTGCAGGGGCAGTTAATATTGTTAATGGAAGTGGAGGAAAGATAGGGAAATCACTTGCAACAAATCCAAAAATCGCTAAGGTAGCCTTTACAGGCTCTACAAGTGTTGGGCGGCAAATTATGCAGTTCGCTACAGAAAATATTATTCCTTGCACTTTAGAGCTTGGAGGTAAATCGCCTAATATTTTCTTTGAAGATGTTATGGCATATGAAGATGAATACCTAGATAAAGCCATTGAAGGACTTGTCCTTTTTGCCTTTAATCAAGGTGAGGTTTGCACTTGCCCAAGTCGAGCTTTAATCCACGAAAAAATTTATGATAAATTTATGGAAAAAGTCCTTAAACGAGTGGAAGCTATCAAAGTGGGGAATCCTTTAGACCCAAATACAATGATGGGTGCTCAAGTAGATGAAAAGCAAGTAGAAACTATTTTAAATTACATAAAAGTAGGAAAAGAAGAAGGTGCACAATGCCTTATTGGTGGTGAGAGAAATCAACTAAGTGGTGAATTATCCAAGGGTTGCTATATCAAGCCTACCATCTTTAAAGGACACAATAAAATGCGTATATTCCAAGAAGAGATTTTTGGTCCTGTTTTAGCTGTAACCACCTTTAAAGATGATAAAGAAGCCCTAGAGATTGCTAATGATACAATCTATGGTTTAGGAAGTGGCGTTTGGACACGTGATATTAATAGAGCTTATAGATTTGGACGAGGCATTCAAGCAGGGCGAGTTTGGACAAATTGTTATCACGCCTATCCTGCACACGCAGCATTTGGAGGCTATAAACAATCAGGAATCGGTAGAGAAACCCATAAAATGATGCTAGATCATTACCAACAAACTAAAAATATATTGGTAAATTATTCTATCAACAAATTAGGTTTCTTTTAATAAAAACTAAATTAATGGGAATTTAACCCCATTAAATAAAACTAAAATTTAAGGAGTTTAAAATGAGTATCCCAAAAACTATGAGAGCAGCTGTATCTAAAGAGTATGGAAAACCTCTTGTTATCGAAGAAGTTCCCGTTCCAAAACCGGGCAAAAATGAAATATTAGTAAAAATTGAAGCTTGCGGAGTTTGCCATACAGATTTGCACGCTTGCGATGGTGATTGGCCTGTAAAACCTAAAGCAAACCTTATCCCCGGACACGAAGGCGTTGGTAGAATCGTAGAATTAGGGGAAGGTGTAACGCATTTAAAAGTGGGTGATGTTGTTGGAATTCCTTGGCTTTATAGTGCTTGCGGACATTGTGAGCATTGCTTTGGAGGATGGGAGACACTTTGCGAAAGTCAAGAAAATGGAGGATATTCTGTCAATGGTGGCTTTGCGGAATATGCTGTAGGGGCTGCGGATTATGTTGGTATATTAGATAAAAATTTAAGCCATCAAGACTTAGTGAATATCGCCCCCATTCTTTGTGCAGGTGTAACTGTTTATAAAGGCTTAAAAATGACTGAAGCACGACCAGGAGAGTGGGTAACCATTTCTGGGATTGGTGGGTTAGGTCACGTTGCTGTGCAGTATGCTAAGGCAATGGGATTGCGTATTGCTGCTGTTGATGTCGCTGATGACAAACTTGAATTAGCAAAAAAATATGGAGCTGAAGTTGTAGCTAATGCAAAAACTGAAAATGTCGTTGAAAAAATACGCAATGCGACAGATGGAGGAACTCACGGAGTGCTAGTTACTGCTGTTTCCCCAAAAGCTTTTGAACAAGCTGTTGCACTTACAAGAAGAGGTGGAACTGTCGCTATGAATGGTCTTCCTCCAGGAGAATTTCCTATTAGTATTTTCAATATGATTTTAAATGGAATCACAGTAAGGGGTTCTATTGTTGGGACAAGACTTGATTTACAAGAAGCCATTAATTTTGCCCAAACTGGCAGAGTAAAAGCTCATATTACTGCAACAAAGCTAGAAAATGTCAATGAAGTCTTTGATAAAATGAGAAAAGGACAAATTGATGGGAGAATGGTTTTAGATATGGCGCAATAACGCCTTTTAGGTGATTTCACCTAAAAGGTTAAATAAAGGATAAACAAATGACTATTAGTTTTCAAGGAGAAAAAGTGTTTTTAAAAGGAAAACCCCTTAAAGTAGGTGAAAATGCCCCTGAAATAACACTTGTTGGTAAAGATTTTAGCGAAATTAAAGTTGGCAGCAAACAAGATAAAAACAAATTATTAGCGTTGTCCCAAGTCTTGATGGATCGGTTTGTTCTATACAAGCAAAAAGATTCAATCAAGAAGCTACAAAACTTAAAGATTGCATAGTGTATATTGTAAGCATTGACACACCCTTTGCGATGGAGAGATTCTGTTTAGATGCTAATGCAAAAAATATCATCGTAGCTAGCGACTTCATAGATAAAACTTTTGGGGAAAAATATGGTTTAATACTTGCAAATTCTTTTCTTAAAGGAATGCTAACCCATGCTGTTCTTATTATTGATAAAGAAGGCAAATTAATTTATCAAGAAATATGCGAGGAACTTGGTAATGAGCCAAACTATCAAGCAGCTCTTAATAAAATAAATACCCTCTAAGCTAAATCTTAGTATCAAGGATAATAAATAAATGGTTAAACGCGTAATTGCAACACAAAAAGCATTAGAGTTAATTAAAAAACTCCAAGAGGAATATGGTAAGCTTCTCTTTCATCAAAGCGGTGGTTGCTGTGATGGTTCTGTTCCTTTATGTTACCAAAAAGGAGATTTCAAAGTTGGGGAGAATGATACTCTTTTAGGATATATAGGCGAAGCCCCTTTTTACATTCATTATACCCAATATGAATATTATAAACATACACAACTTATCATTAACGCAAAAGAAGGAAATGGTAGCGAATATTCTTTAGAATATGGAAGCGGCGAAATGTTTGTTTTAGAGTTAAGGCTATTTAGTGATGAGGAAATACAAGCATTACAGACCACTTCTTAATGCTATTTTGCAATTCAAACTTCCACTCCTTTCATTATCTCTATAAACTCAAAGAATCTATAAAATTTATAAAAACTTAAAAATCCTTTTTTAAATCGCTACAATATATATAAATAAAAGTAATTATTATAATAATAATTTAATAAACCTTTTTGTATAACTACAATTGCTTAATGCTTAATGCTTAATGCTTAATGCTTAATGCTTAATGCTTAATGCTTAATGCTAATAATAAATTATTAAACGAAGGAAAGAAAAGTTATGCTAAAAGATTCTACTATTAAAATCACTTTGAGTTCTTTACTGCTATCCCAAGTCTTAGCAATGGGGGATTCAAAATATGTTTTAGATACTTCTGTTGTTAGTGCTTCGGGGTTCTTACAAGATGTTAAAGATGCTCCTGCTACTATCAATGTTATCTCTAAAGAGGAGTTATCAACTAAACCTTATCGTGATATAACAGAAGCTATTGCGGATATTCCCGGCGTAGATTTGTTTGCTAATAAGGGAAAAACAGGAAATTATAATATTACGATGAGGGGTATCACAGGATATACGCTTATATTAGTTGATGGAAGACGTCAAGGGGTTGGGGGTGAAGTTGGTCCTAATGGATTTAATGAAATCTCTAATGCCTTTTTACCTCCGCTATCAGCAATTGAAAGAATAGAGGTTATAAAAGGTCCTATGTCTACCCTTTATGGCTCTGAAGCTTTGGGTGGAGTTATTAATATTATTACCAAAAAAGTTAGCACAAAATGGGGATTAAATGTTCAAAGTGATGGCCTCTTTCATAATGATTCAAGCTGGGGAAATAGTTATTCTGCAAGCCTTTATGGAAGTGGTCCATTAGCGGAAAATTTAGGATTAGCCCTTCGTTACCGACAATTTCATCGGGAGGGTTCTAATGTAACATTCACTAACAACAGTGGACAAGTTGTTCCAAGCAACCAAGAACAAAGCCCAACAAGAGCTAATAACTTCAATGCTGGAGCAAAACTTACTTATCTCCCTACCCCAGAAGATACCATAGCCTTTGATATAGATTATTCTAAAAACTCCTATAACAACAAAAGTGGTCAATTAGGCACATTGACAAGTCCTTTGAATAACGGTGGTTTAACAGGTGGATATACCCCCAAAATGAATGTTGATAAGATTGTAACTTATCTCACACACCAAGGAACTTATAATAATTTTAATCTTGATTCTGGACTTCAATACAATCGTGTTACTAATGATGGCAGAGAAGTTGTAGGACAAGCTACACAGAAAGATTTGGGGAAAAATAGGGATATTAAAGCAGAGGATATTATTGCAGATACTAAAATAGTTATCCCTATAGGGGATAAAAACATCTTAAGCTTGGGGGTGAATACAAATTAGAAAAAATGCGTGACAAGATTGCAAACCCTAATAGCTTTAAACAATACATCTTAGCGTTTTTTGCCGAAGATGAATTTTCTATTTTAGAAAATCTAAACTTAACCTTAGGGGGGAGATATAACCGCCACAAAGAGTTTGGAAACAACTTCTCGCCAAGAGGCTATTTAGTATTTAACCCAAATAATGCCCTAACACTTAAAGGAGGGGTAGCAACAGGGTTTAAAGCCCCCTATGCTAACCGCTTAATCGCTGGAGAATATAATTATGGAGGACAAGGGAGATACCCTATTTATGGAAACCCTAATTTAAAAGAGGAAACTTCTATTAACTATGAAGCCTCTGCTATCTATAATCAAGAAAACTATTATCTAAGCCTAACGGGATACTTTACAAAATTTAAAGATAAAATTTCTAGCACAAGATTTGAACAAAATCAAAATGTCCCAAGTATTGGAGTTTGCTCTGCACAGCGTTGCTTTCAAGCCATTAACCACGGAAAGGTAGATTATAAAGGGATAGAATTAGCAGCAGGCATTACTCCTGCACCAAATCTTAGCTTTGATCTTGCCTATACCTACACAGATAATAAAGTTAAAGAATCTGATACACAAAATGCCATAGGTAAGCCAGAGAGTGGCTCATTGAAACATAACTTAATGGGAAAGGCTACTTATAAAATCCTCAAAGCTACTCCCTACCTCAAAGCAGAATATCAAGGGAATAGATATAGAGATCCTAGCGAATATAGTAGCGTTAATCGATACTATAAAAATGTCTTTTTGCTCTCTTTAGGTTTAGGCTATGAAATTAATAAAGATTGGCATTTAAATATGGGGGTTTATAATTTACTTAACAAAAATTTCACTCAAGATTTCATAAAAACTACTTCAACTAATAACAATGGTCAAGTTACTGAAACTTGGTATAATGCCTATAATCGCGTAGAAGAAGGCAGAAGGTATTATCTCTCCTTAAGTGCAAATTTCTAAATAATAAAGATCTCCTTGTAAAGAATTGAAAGAAAAAATTTCTTTCAATTTTATTTTAAACAACCTTTATTCCAAAGATAAATTAACACCCATACTTATTTTAATTAAAATAAAATTTTAGTGAAGTTTAATTGTATAAGCCATTTTAAATCAAATGGCGTAGCAATTTTTGATAGAATAATGTCATTTATGTTAATATCTCCAAAAACCCCATCAAAGCTTCTTTAGAAAAAGAATTAAAACTTATCCTATTTTTAAGGGTATTTGGTGATTGATTTAACACTCTCCCTTGATTACTAGAATTTACCTATTAAAGGTGCGGGTAAAATTAAGGAATCCCTAAAGAGAGATTCTAGTTTCAAAGGCTATTAATTCCTTTTTAACCCTATAGCTTCTTGCATAAGCTGGTCTGCGGTAGTAATAGATTTTGCACTCATTTGGTAACCCCTTTGATAAATAATCAAGTCCGTTAATGCCGTCCCGGTATCCACATTACTTGTCTCTAACATATGATCTAAGACTCTTCCATATTTTAAAGCTGCATACCCCTTATCTTCCCACGCTAAAAGAGGAGGTCCGCTCACTATAGAGGCTTCTCCATTTCTAATACGAATATTCATCTCTAAAAGATTCCCCCCTACTTTACTTAATCCTTGATCATTAACAAAAGCTGCAATACCAAATCTCCCTAAAGCCTCAATCTTGTTGTTAGTAAAATTGGCTAATATAATCCCTTGATCATTAATGACAATCTCTTTTAATATCCCTTCAGGGGCACCATCTTGCGTAGTAGATTTAACACTAGAATCCGCATAAGCAAAGTTACTTGAGGTCTTGCCATCTTGACTTTTGGTTAAATCCACACTAATATTTCCATTGCCAAAAGGGACTTGAAATACTGGTGCTTCCGCACTACCATCGGGATTAAAACTTATCTCATTGATTATAGGAGTTTCGCTAATAAGTGTTTTACCTGTAACATCATAAATCGCACTCCTTACCTCCCAACGCTCATTAACTGGTGGAGTAACACTTTGGTCTCTTTGCTCTATAAGGATATATTGATTTTTTAAGATAAATTTTTGTCCTGATTCATCATAAATTTCTGTATTACTCTCATAAGTTGGGACTTGCAGCTGTGTGCTACTAAGAGAATTTACAGCAAGAATCTTCCATCCTATAGTATCCTCTAGTGGATTTGTATCCCCTGCTCCATTAACCTTTTGATAAAGTAACCCATTTAAAGAAATAATATTACCTTCCTCATAAGTAGTTCCCCCTTGATAAGTAGCCACTTCACCTATTATAGAATCAGCGATTTCTTTCCAAGATTGGGTATCATCAGCAGGATTACCAACTTGTGCATTATTGGGTTCTTTTTGATAAATTTTCCCCTCAAAAGCAACTAAGTCTCCATCTTGATAGGTTTTATTGTTACTATAAGCTGCTACCCTACTTGAATCTACCAACTTCCAAGCATTAACATCATCAAGAGGATTTCCTGCAGTTGGGGTATTACCATTTTTTTGAAAAATTAATCCTTTATACTTAACATAATCACCATCGGTATAATTAATCGCAGTATCAAATTCTTTAATACGCGTTTCAAAAATAGAATCTAATTTTTGATTGACTGCCTTTAATTCTAATTTATCGGCTAATTTACCACTAATCCCTAAAGTAATATTTTGCAATGTATTATTACCAAGATACAAAGAATGATCTGTTGGGAGTCCATTAGCATCTAATTTTAATCCAAGATCTAAACCGGTATTTTTTTTGATTAATTCTGTCAATTCTTTTATCGTAGTAAAACTATTATCACCCTCTTTACCATAGGTGAAAGTATAACTCGTAGTTTTTCCATTTTGGGTAATGCTAAAAGTAATATCTTTGTGATTTTTAGCATCTAAAGGGGTTCCTTTGGAATCCATCAAGGTATTAATATCTTGATTAAGGAATTTTTCCTTATCAAAATTTCCCTTTTCATCTTGCAAGATACTAATAGGCTTACCATTTTGGGTGCGATTTAGATTAATGGCTAAACCTACTTCACTCGTTAAAGTTGGTTGATAATATAATTCCCTAGGGATCTGTATTGGCTCTAAAGTCGAACCACCAAGACTAGCATAATCTTTTTCTATATCATTAGTGGCCGTAAATGTTCCATCCTCTGCGATTTTTTTAAGGTTAATGCCATACATATAATAACCTAAAGAATTTACCAAATATCCTTCACCATCAAGACTAAAAGAACCATCTCTTGTGAAATAATTTTGCCCCATAGCACTTAGAGGACTTTTAATATCAAAAGAGCCATTCTTATTAGTCCCAACGACAAACCAACCTTTTCCCGAATAGGCTACATTAAAAGCCCCATCTGCTTTTACATAACTTCCATCATTAACATTAATGGCGTTAGACCCAACTTTTACACCATAGTTATAATCATTATTAATAGGAGAGTTTGCATTAACATAATCAAGATTAGTTGCAAAAATACTGCTAAATTCTGGGGAATTTGCTCTAAAACCTGTTGTATTAACATTAGCAATATTATTAGAAGTAACATCAATCCCAAATTGATGCGTTTTAATACCACTTATTCCATTATAAAGAGCTCCTACCATAGTCAATCCTTTTTATTTCTTAGGATAGAAAGATTGTGCTGCAGTAATTGGCATAATAAAATGATCGCCTAATTTAATATAAGGCACCCCTTTATCATAAACAATACTTTGAACCTCTCCCCTTCCCATCTCTGTAGTTAAATATTTGTTAGTATTAGAATCAAGGTTATATTCGGCACTAATTTTATACTCTCCAGCTCTTACAAAACTACCACCATCATCTCTTGTATCCCATTCAAATTCAATATAGCCACTTTTTCCATTATATTCTTTAAGGCTAATTTCTTTTACAATTTGTGTAGTATCCTTACCATCTTTATCTTTAGCTTTAGTTGTAATAGTAACTTTTGGATCTCCTTTAGAGGCGTCAATAGGTTTATCAAAATAAAGCGAAAATTTCACCTTATCATTATTAGATAGCGTAAGGGCAGAATATCCTGTTTCTGCAATTTTACCAATCACATCTACTGCACTATAACTATTTAAAATATTTCCATCAGTGATATTACCTGCTAAAGTCTGCATAGTTTTAAGCATATTATCTTGTGTTTGGATAAGTTTCTCTTGGGCTTCAATAGTTTTTTCATTAGTCTTTTGCATACTCTCCATAGCAGTTGTCATTTTTTCCATAGCAGTTTTCATCTTTTCTTGTGCTTCTACCTGTGTTAATTGTGCAGTTTGCGTTAAAATCTCTTGTGTTTCCATAGGAGCTGTTGGGTCTTGATTTTTAAGCTGCTCTAAAAAAAGCTTCATAAAAGCTTCATTGTTTAAAGAGTTTCCTCCGGTAGGTTTATCATTCTTAGGGATTGGAGAATCCCCAGGAAAAGTCGCATTGTTAGTATTATTAGTCGTGGCATTATTATTTGCATTATTGGTATTATTGGTATTTGTTGTAGCTGTATTTGCTGTGTTAGTTGCAGTAGTATTATTTGTAGTTGTTACATTTGTATTCATTTTTACTCCTTAAGCATCATAGGAAAAGCGTAAATCCATATGAGAAATTTCTCTATAAGAATCCTCGACTTGTTGATAAACATACAAGCTATTTTCATTCCTTTTTTGATGATTTTGAGAATTTTGGTGAAAATTTTGTTGAGAATTTCCTCTATTTGAATCACTAAACCCGCCTCCTAAGCTATTTCCTGCAGTATCTTTAAAGTCCATTTGCACTTCATTAAATCCTAAATTACTTAATTGGTTTTTAAAATCTTGTGCATTTTGCATAAAAAGCTGTAAAGCTTGCTGATTAGAACCAATTTGAATATGAATATTATCCCCTCTTTTTGTAATGGTAAGTTCAACACTCCCTAAATTTTGAGGATTTAATTCTAAGGAAATTTTAGTAACAGGTGGGCGATAGTTTTGTAAAGCCTCTTTTAGCTTGTCGCTAAAGTGTATAAAAGTATTTTGGATACTAAAACGTTCAATATTTTGGCTTTGTATGGCACCTTGATAAACTTCTTGATAGTTTTTTTCTTTTATCTCCTTTTGTATGGGGCTTGCCTCTTTAGTTTCTGATACAAAAGAGCTTTTAGCTGAATTTTGCATTTTTAAAAGATTATCTAAAAAACTTTGTTGTGAATGCTCTTTAACCTGTATTTCCTCTTTAGTAATATTTTGTATATTTTGCCTCTCTTCTTGTAAGGCAAAATGCTGTTTTTCATAAGATTTATCCATAATTTTGTTTTCTTTCTTAACAGAGGAATAAGGGTTTTTCTCCTCTTTAAAAGAAATTTTTGGCTTCTCTTGCTTACTAAGATTTTCTTTTGTTTGCTTAATAGCTGTTTTAGAGGATTGTTCTAAAATAATATTAGAATCTTTAGGAATTACATTTATAACCTCCTTTGGACTAGAAGGTATTTGAGAATCTTTGAGATCTTTTTTCTCTCCCTTTTGCGTTAAAGTAGAAATAGTTTTTTCTTGATGTGTATTTTTTAAGCCTTTGGGGTTTTCTTTTATTACTTGAAAATCCTCTTTTACTTCTTGGATGATCTTATCTTTTTCTTTTTTTAAGGAGAGATTTTTTTCTATCTTTTTGCCATTTTCTAAGATTTTTTTATCTTGTAAAAAAATCGCGTTTATAACCTCCTTTGGACCAGAAGGTATTTGAAAATCTTTGAAATCTTTTTTCTCCCCCTTTTGCGTTAAAGTAGAAATAGTTTTTTCTTGATGTGTATTTTTTAAGCCTTTGGGGTTTTCTTTTATTACTTGAAAATCCTCTTTTACTTCTTGGATGATCTTGTCTTTTTCTTTTTTTAAGGAGAGATTTTTTTCTATCTTTTTGCCATTTTCTAAGATTTTTTTATCTTGTAAAATATTGCTTAATACTTCATTAGGAATAGATGCTTTTTTATCTTTTAATCCTGTAACCTTACTTTGAGACTTTTGGGGAATTTCTTGCAATATAGTTTTATTGGGCTTTTGTGTATCCTCTTGAAAATGTATTTTTTTAACAACAAGGTTTAAATTATTGGCTTTTTGAAGAATATCTTTTAAAGTCTTAGGAGATTTTGTTTCTTTTGCCATTTGCAATAATTCTTTGGCATTTTGGGGAATAGATTTGACAATCTCTAAAGTGTTGGCTTTTTTTACAAACCTTTTTTCTATTTCTTTAATTTCTTTAATTTCTTTAATTTCTTTAATTTCTTTAATTTCTTTAGTATTCTTTTTATTTTCTTTTTTCAAGATAAGACTTTCTTGCTTCACCTCTATTATCAGTTCTTCTTTGCTCTCCTGATTATCAAGATTTTTTTGCTCTTTAGATAATAAATTCATCTCTTTTTTTTCTTGTTTATTGAACTCTTTGAGTGCTTCTTTATCTTCTATTAAATCATCAAAAATTTTTGAAAAGGCTACTTCTTCTTGCAAATCCTCTTGGGTTGGAATTTTATTTTTATCTTTGGATACATCGGTTACATTACTCTTATCTATTTCAAGAAAAGAAAGCATAGAATCACCTCTAAAATTTATAAATTTTACCAGCAATATAAGCAAATAGTATTCCTAATTTTTTAGATTTTTTCTAAGACTATTTTCGATAAAATCCGCACAATTTTTATTTTCAAGGAAAGTTATGCAAGAGATTAGAAATATTGCAGTTATTGCTCATGTCGATCACGGAAAAACGACTTTGGTTGATGGTCTCCTTAGACAATCAGGCACTTTTGCAAGCCACGAGCAAATTGATGAACGTGTAATGGATAGTAATGATATTGAAAAAGAAAGAGGTATTACTATTCTTTCAAAAAATACTGCGATCCATTATAAAAACACAAAAATCAATATCATTGATACTCCCGGACACGCCGATTTTGGGGGTGAGGTTGAGAGAGTTTTAAAAATGGTTGATGGCGTCTTATTGCTTGTTGATGCTCAAGAGGGGGTTATGCCACAAACAAAGTTTGTTGTGAAAAAAGCCTTAGCGCTAGGGCTTTGCCCGATTGTTGTAATTAATAAAATCGATAAACCCGCCGCACAACCCGATAGGGTTATTGATGAAGTCTTTGATCTCTTTGCCGCTATGGACGCCAATGAAAAGCAACTTGACTTTCCTGTAGTTTATGCAGCAGCAAGAGATGGCTATGCGATAAAAAACTTAGAAGATGAAAAAAAGAATCTAGAACCGCTCTTTGATGCGATTTTAGAGTATGTCCCTTTGCCTAGCGGTGAATCTAATAATCCACTTCAAATCCAAATCTTTACTTTAGATTATGATAATTATGTAGGAAAAATCGGTATTGCTAGAATCTTTAATGGCAAGGTAAAAAAGGGTGAAAATGTAATGTTAGCTAAAGGCAATGGAGAGAAAACCACGGGCAAGATTACTAAACTCATTGGCTTTTATGGACTTGCTAGGACAGAAATACAAGAGGCACAAGCTGGAGATATTATTGCTCTAGCAGGATTTCACTCTATTAATGTAGGTGATTCTATTGTAGATATTAATAACCCTATCCCACTTGACCCTATGCATTTAGAGGAGCCTACAATGAGTGTAAATTTTGCGGTTAATGATTCCCCTTTTGCAGGATTAGAGGGCAAACATGTAACCGCTAATAAACTCAAAGAGCGATTAGAAAAAGAAATGCAAACCAATATCGCAATGAAAATTGAAGAATTAGGCGAAGGGAAGTTTAAAGTTAGTGGTAGAGGGGAATTACAAATCACTATTCTAGCAGAGAATCTAAGGAGAGAGGATTATGAATTTAGTATCTCGCGTCCAGAAGTTATTACCAAAGAAATAGAGGGAAAGAAATGTGAACCCTTTGAATCTTTAGTGATTGATACACCCCAAGATTACTCGGGCAGTGTTATTGAAAAACTAGGGAGGAGGAAGGCAGAATTAAAAGCTATGAATCCAATGGGAGAGGGATATACACGATTAGAATTTGAAATTCCCGCTAGGGGATTGATTGGTTATAGGAGTGAGTTTTTAACCGATACCAAGGGTGAGGGAGTTATGAATAATAGCTTCTTAGAATTTCGCCCCTTTAGTGGAAGTGTAGAGACAAGAAACAATGGGGCTTTAATCTCTATGGAAAATGGTGAAGCCACACCCTTTTCTTTAGGAAATATTCAAGAAAGAGGAGTTTTGTTTATCCCTCCACAAACAAAGGTTTATATAGGTATGATTATTGGGGAGCATAGCAGAGAAAATGATTTAGATGTTAATCCTATAAAAGCTAAACATTTAACTAATATGCGTGCTAGCGGTAGTGATGATGCCATCAAACTCACCCCACCCCGTGATTTAAATTTAGAAAGAGCTTTAGAGTGGATTGAAGAAGATGAGATTTTAGAAGTAACACCTAAAAATATTCGGATTCGTAAAAAAGTCTTAGATCCAACACAAAGAAAAAGAAAAAATAAGTAAGGAAGGAAAAATGCTAACAGTTATTAAAAGAAATGGACGCGTTGAGCCACTTGATGTTACCAAAATACAAAAATACACCAAAGATTCTGTAATGGGATTAGAGGGAGTTTCACAAAGTGAATTAGAAGTTGATGCTAAATTACAATTTCGCGATAAAATAACAACCCAAGAAATTCAGCAAACACTTATTAAAACCGCCGTTGATAAAATCGATATTGATTGCCCTAATTGGACTTTTGTAGCGGCTAGATTATTCCTTTATGATTTATACCACCGCGTCAATCGGTTTAATGGCTATAAAAGCCTCAAAGAATACTTAGAATTAGGGGAAAAAGAAAACCGCATTATTAAAGGAATGAAAGAGAAATTTAATTTAGAGCGATTAGATTTAAAGATTGATAAAACAAGGGATTTACAATTTACTTATTTAGGGATTAAAACCCTCTATGATAGATACTTACTAAAAGACAAGCAAGGTAATCCTATAGAATTACCCCAACATATGTTTATGGGAATTGCGATGTTCTTAGCACAAAATGAAGAAGACCCTAATTATTGGGCAGAGCAGTTTTATGATTTACTCTCTAAATTTGAAGTTATGGCAGCAACCCCCACGCTCTCTAATGCTAGAACACCGCGTCATCAACTAAGCTCTTGTTATATTGGTAGCACACCTGATAATATTGAAGGTATTTTTGATTCTTATAAAGAAATGGCTCTTTTAAGCAAATATGGGGGAGGTATTGGCTGGGATTTTTCTAAGATTAGAGGCTTGGGGAGTTTTATTGATGGGCATAAAAATGCAGCGGGTGGAGTGATACCTTTTTTAAAAATCACTAACGATATTGCTATTGCTGTTGATCAACTTGGCACGAGAAAGGGGGCTATCTCTGTTTATTTGGAACCTTGGCATAGTGATATTTTTGACTTTGTAGATATTAAGAAAAATAGTGGGGAAGAGAGGCGAAGAACACACGACTTATTCCCTGCATTATGGATTCCAGATTTGTTTATGAAAAGAATTGCCGAAGATGGCTTATGGAGTCTTTTTGATGCGTTTATTTGTTCTGATTTAACCGATCTTTATGGGGAAGAATTTGAGACACGTTACCAACAATACGAAGCTAATGAGAGTATCCCAAGAGAAACCATTAAAGCTAAAGAATTATGGAAAAGAATCTTGACTAGCTATTTTGAAGTAGGATCTCCTTTTTTGTGCTTTAAAGACAATGCTAATAGGGCAAACCCTAATGGACATTGTGGAATCATTAGAAGCTCTAACCTCTGCACAGAAATATTCCAAAATACTGAACCTAATAAATGCTTTATTCGTGTAGAATTTGAAGATGGCAGTATTGAAGATTATCCTGAATTTCAAGAAGTCTTATTGGATAATGGGACTAAAAAGCTCTCTAATAAAATTACTTCTCTTGATAGCATTAAGGGCAAAAAAGTTTTTATCGCCCAAAGAGAATCTGTAGATGGAAAAACCGCTGTTTGTAATTTAGCATCTATTAATCTTTCTAAAATACATACCAAAGAAGATATAGAGAGGGTTGTTCCTATTGCTATTAGAATGCTTGATAATGTTATTGACTTAAACTTCTACCCTAATCGCAAAGTTAAAGCTACCAACCTTAATAATCGTGCTATTGGACTTGGTATAATGGGTGAGGCACAAATGTTAGCAGAATCCAAAATAGAATGGGGAAGCAAGAAGCATTTAGAAAAAATTGATGAAATTATGGAAATGGTTAGCTACAATGCCATTAAAGCAAGTTGTGAGTTAGCACAAATCAAAGGTATTTATAATGAATTCCATGGTTCTTCTTGGTCGCAAGGAATATTCCCTATAGATAGAGCAAACACTGAAACTAAGTCTTTAGTAGATAGAGGAGGTCTCTTTGGGTTTATCTATGATTGGGATTTTTTACGCAATGAAGTAAAGACTAAAGGAATCCGCAATGGTTACTTAATGGCAATTGCCCCCACAAGCTCTATTTCTATCTTAGTTGGCACAACGCAAACAATTGAACCTATTTACAAACGTAAATGGTTTGAAGAAAATTTAAGCGGACTTATCCCTGTTGTAGCACCTAATTTAAACTTAGAAAATTGGAATTACTACATAAGTGCTTATAATATTGATCAAACCGCTATTATCAAAGCAGCAGCAGTGCGTCAAAAATGGATTGATCAAGGGCAAAGCACCAATATCTTTATGTCTTTAGAAAAGGCTAGTGGAAAATACCTCAATGAAATCTACACACTTGCGTGGAAATTAGGATTAAAATCTACCTACTATCTCCGTTCCCAAAGTATAGAAGCAGAAAATTCCACAATGGATAGAAGTATTGAATGTGAGGGTTGCCAATAAGTGAATAAGGCTTATTTAATTGATACTTCTATTATTTTAGATGATATAGAAAATCTCTTTTTTCTCTATCAGGGTGGAGAGAATACGATTTTTATCTGCGATGTTACCCTAAGTGAGCTTGATAAAAAGAAAGATTTAAGCACACAAACAGGATTTTTCGCAAGAGAGTTTTTCCGCAATATCTTAAGTGATGAGTCCCGTATCTCATCTTTTAAGCCTCTTTTAGAGGATAGTATCCATAGCATTAACTTTGCCTATAATAATACAAAGATTCCCCTACAAATTATTCATCGCCCAAGATATGAAATTCAACATTTAGACTATGGCTTAAATGATGCAAGAATCTTAGAGATTGCTAAAGATTATGGTTTTATATTACTCACCAATGATATTTCACTTAAAGTTTATGCCATCTCTAATAATCTCATCTCCCAGTCTTTAATCCGTGATAAAATCGACGATCCACATTCTATTAACTTCTTCCACCCGCTTAGAGCACATAAGAAAAATATTGCCTACTCTATTCAGAACAATCAAGATTTTCTATCCTTGAAAAATTGGAGTTTATTAGAAGTTGATGAGGAGGACAACACAGAAAGCTCTCTTTATCTAACAGGGAAAAAATATTATGGGATTAAGCTAGAGGGAAGTTTTGAAAACTTAAATTTTGATGAAATCTTAAAAGAGGACAAACTTTATATCCAACCCATTAATTTAGAGCAGAAATTCCTTTACACAATCCTAACCCACCCAAAAAATAAAATTACTATCTGTAGTGGAGCAACGGGTAGTGGAAAAACACTTATTGCACTACAAGCTGGAATTAGCTTATTTAAAAGAGGGGTAGTCAATGGCATTATTTATATGAGGAATACCATTACCGCTAATGATAAAGAAGCGGAATTAGGTTTTAGAAAAGGTGATGAGAACCAAAAGCTTAGTTATTTTATGTATCCCCTCTTTAGCACCATTAATTTTATGATTACTAAAATGCAAAAGGAATCTTTAGCAAAAAGGATAGAATACAAAGGCGATGCTAATAGCTTTGAGAGCAGAGAAGCCACAGAATACTTTCTCCAAAAGCATAATATTGAAGTTATGGATATAGCACACGCCAGAGGTGTGAGTATCGCAAAGAAATTTGTTATTTTTGATGAAGCACAAAATGCTTCTAATGCAACTATTAAACTTATCGGGACAAGGATTGCTGAAGATTCTAGAATAGTATTTTTAGGCGATCCGGCACAAATTGATCATCCCTATCTTAGCAAATACCGCAATGGATTAGTAAGCTTATTAAAAAAGGCAAAACAAGACGATTTTCTAGCAGGAATTGTTTTAAAGCACACTATTAGGAGCGAGATTGCGGGTTGGTTTGAAGAGAATTTCTAAGAATCTTTATCCTCTAAAGGATGAATTTCTATCACCTGTGCTAAAACTTGTGCATAACTATCCTCTAAAGTGATATTAGAATGAAATTTTAAATCTAGGAGATTTTTAATGGGTTTTTGCTGGATATGGGCAAAAACATAGCCTTTTCTTTGATAATTCTTTGGATTTTTAGATTCTAAGCTTGAACGCAAAGTCTCTAAATAATTTTGGTTTTTATAAAATGCCTCTTCTAATTTTTGTGTTAAATGTACCCCAAAAGGTTTTAAGCTATATTCGTATTTTTTCAATCTTGATTCTAACTTTTGTTGTAGAGACAAAGATAAATAATGGAATTGGTAATAAAGATTTTCTAATTTATTAAAAAAGGGATTCTTTTCTAAAAGCATTGTTAAAGTATCAAAAGTTCTTGTTTTATGCTCTAAAATGCGTTTTAGTTTATCCTCTAAGCTTTTTTGTAAAAAATCTAATCCCATTAAACATTCATTCTTATCAGGCAAGAGTAATTCTATCGCTGCTGATGGCGTAGGAGCGCGTAAATCCGCTACAAAGTCGCTCAATACAACATCCGGTTCGTGCCCTATAGCAGAAATAACAGGCGTTTTCATGTGAAAAATAGCTTCAACCACCAAAGGTTCATTAAAAGCCCACAAATCCTCTAAACTCCCTCCACCCCTTGCTAAAATCACGCAATCTACACCTAAAGAATCCGCATATTTTAAATTCCTAGCAATCTCTTCTTTAGCACCTTCACCTTGCACTAAAGTATCAAGCAAAAAAAACTCTGTTAATTCCCACCTCTTTTGTGCGACCCTCAACATATCGTGTAAAACTGCCCCGCTCTTAGAGGTAAGCAAGGCTACTTTTTTAGGGAATTTTGGGAATGGTTGTTGTTTTTTAAAATACCCTCTCTTTTCATATTCTTCTTTTAGTTGCTCATAGGCTAAAGTTAGCTCACCAATACCACTTGGCATAGCACTAATACAATTTAGCTGGTATTCCCCTCTTGGAGTATAAAGCGAAATAGCACCAAAGAGAACAACACTGCTCCCCTCTGTAATTTTAAATTTCAGTTTAGAAACATTTCCCCTAAACATTACACATTTGAGATTAGAATCTTTATCTTTTAAAGTAAAATACAAATGTCCGCTAGAATGATAAGTGCAATTACTCACCTCTCCACAAACACTCACTTGTAAAAAAGTTGCTTCTAATAAACTCTTAATTTGTAAATTTAATGCACTAACACTTAAAATTTGCATTATTCAACAAACATAATAGCAAGATTGGCACTAATTTGTTGCCCCTCTTTGGCATAAATTTCTTTAATCTCTCCACCAATGGTTGCTAAAACTTGATTTTCCATTTTCATAGCTTCCACAATAGCTAAAACATCACCCTCTTTAATCTTATCCCCTACTTTTACATAAAGCTTAGTTAGGTTTCCGGGCATTGGAGAGATAATATGACCCCGCAAACTGGCTTGAGGCAGTGAATCACTATTGCTTTTATCATTTGTAGAATCCTCATTTTGAGATTCCACTAAAACTTCTTTTAAATCCCCATTAATACGGATAAAAAATGGGCGAACCTTTTCATCTTTTGCACCGCTTCCTTCAACTTTCACCCTATAAGATTCGCCGTGTAAATTAATCGTAAATTCCTTAGACATTGGAGAGTGAGACCCATCCTCAAAGGTTTTAAGGGATTCTGGAGATAAACGATTTTCATTACGTTCCTCTAAAAAAGTCTTTGCGACCCCACCAAAAATAGCATAAGAAATAACATCTGTTGGACTTTTAGCAAATTCCTTAGATTCTTCTTTAGCCTTTTGCATTTCTGGGGCTATTTTATCCGCTGGACGCATATCAATAATCTCTTCCCCCTCTGCTTTTATCTTATCAAGCAATTCTTTAGCAATAGGAGCAGGAGTCTTCCCATAGCAACCTTTAATCATATTTTTAGATTCTATAGTAAGTGTTTTATACCTTGTTTGGCTAAGAATATTTAAAACCGCTTGAGTCCCAACAATCTGGCTAGATGGAGTAACAAGGGGAGGATACCCAAAATCTTTCCTTACTTTAGGAATTTCTGCTAAAACCTCATCCATCTTATCTAATGCATTTTGTTCTCTTAATTGATTAGCCATATTAGAAATCATACCACCGGGTATTTGATTAACTAATACACGCGTATCAATTTGGTTGTATTCAGATTCAAACTTTTTATATTTTCTACGATTGCGTTTAAGTATCTCTGCTGCCCTTTCCATAAGGCTTAAATCTAATTTGCTATCCCATTGTGTATTTTTAAGTGTTGCTACCATAGATTGCGTGCAAGGATGGCTAGTCCCCTCAGCTAAAGCGGAATTAGCTAAATCAATAATATCCACTCCTGCTTCAATAGCCATTAAATGCGAACCAAAGGCAAACCCTGCAGTAGAATGCGTATGTAAGGCTAAAGGAATGCCTATGGTTTCTTTTAATGCTTTAACAAGCTCATAAGCAGCATTAGGCGTTATTAAACCCGCCATATCTTTAATAGCTATAGAATCACAACCCCGCTTTTCTAACTCTTGGGCTAACTCTACAAAATTTTTGGTAGTATGCACCGGTGAAGTTGTATAGCAAACCGCTCCTTGTGCGTGTTTTCCTTGCTTTTTAACTTCCTCTATGGAGACTTCAAGATTCCTAATATCATTTAACGCATCAAAGATTCTAAAAATATCTACGCCATTTTGTGCAGAGAGCTGGATAAATTCTTTAACGACATCATCAGCATAATGACGATAACCGATAAGATTTTGACCTCTTAGCAACATTTGGATAGGGGTCTTTTTAAAAATATCTTTAAAAATTGCTAAACGTTCAAAAGGATCCTCTTTAAGGTATCTTAAACAGGTATCATAGGTTGCCCCACCCCATACTTCAACACTATGAAACCCTACTTCCTCAAAAATCCTTGCTGCTTCTACCATATCCTCTGTTCGCATTCTTGTTGCCAGTAAAGATTGATGCCCATCCCTTAAACTATTTTCTGTAATTTTTATCATTCTTGAACTCCACAAATCTTATAGAAATGAAGCATTATAACATTAATTCTTTTTGTAAAAAGATTTTTATTCTTTAATTCTTAAAATATTTTTACTTTGCTTTTCTTTTAGTATCACAAAACACTACGCAAAACAACATAAAACCTATATTATTCTATATCCTTAATGTATAAGACACATTGTTTTATCAAGTAGGTATCCTATTTGTAAGTTTTTAAAGTTTAAGCACTAGATTTCTTATCCTCTACATTCAATGGGTATTAAAAAATAGATAGATAAAGATTGTTGATAGTATATCTTACTAAAGAGATTCAAAAGATATTCACTCCATTAAACTTTTAAACTTTGCCCTGCTTTACATAGTCAAGATACATCTAACCTAATAATTGCTTCAAATATCACTTTTTCATTTTCTTAGCAATAAAATCCGCAATAAAAGCACTAGAGCACCCTAGATTAAAAACTTCTTTTTCGCGATACTCTTTGATACTTAAGGCTCTTTGGTCTTTATCCTCATTTTTTATTTTCTCAATACTCTCAAGACATTCTTTAACATCTCTAGCATAAAAATGTAATGTTGGGTTATAAAAACTAATCCCTTTATAAGTATTTTGGTTGTCAAAGCCAATCAAAATAGCGGGTTTTAAAGTTGTTAGGGGAAAGGTATAAACCAAGCTTGAATAATCCCCTATAAGACAAAGGCATTCTCCCATTTTTTCTGCACTTAAACGATTAGAGGTATCATAGAACACCCCCCCCCCTCTAGGGAAATTAAGAATCTCTTGATAATCCTCTTTTTTAGAACCCGGATGTGGGCGTAAAATAACTTTTTGATTATTTGTTAAAAAAACTTTTAAGAGTTCTTTAACCAAAACAAGATTCTTCGTATCATTAATAGCGATTAAAATAGTCTCTGCATTAACCATAGGAGGAATCTTAGAATATTCTAAAATATAACTATCAAGACTAGGATAACCCGCACATACAAGCTCTTCCTCATAACCGCATTCTAAAAACTTCTCTTCTAAAATTTTATAATTAGAAACAGAAGTTATCATCCTAAACCCATTAATCCCCATTTTTCTCTTAAACCAAAAATCATCAAGAGAGCGATTGCGTTGATAAAGTGCGGCGATAGGGTCAATATAAGCGTGAGAGACATAAACATACTTTGCTCCCCAGCTAGGAGCAGTAAGTGGCATAAGACAGGTTACATAAAATTGAAAAATATTTAAAAATATCCCCATATAGCTAGATTGTAGAGGGAAGCAAATAGATTGACTTCTTTTAGAAGGAGGCAAACACACATAAGATTCTTCATCATAATACACATAAATAACCCTTAAGTTTTGCCTCTGCAAAAAATCTCCAATCTCTCCTAAATGTTTGCCTCCACTAAAGGTTGTAACTTGTATCCCAACAACAGGAGATTGCAGATTAAAATAGCTCGTAAAATAATCATTAGCCCTAAAGCATAGCTCTTTAAAAGCTACCACAAAGGCACTTTTTTCATCTAAAGAAATCCAAAAATGCAAGCAA
This sequence comes from Helicobacter apodemus, assembly GCF_003097575.1. Taxonomy (NCBI): domain Bacteria; kingdom Pseudomonadati; phylum Campylobacterota; class Epsilonproteobacteria; order Campylobacterales; family Helicobacteraceae; genus Helicobacter; species Helicobacter apodemus. Next base: position 606,402 of record NZ_CP021886.1, read on the forward strand.
AAATACCCCGTATAACTCAAAAAAAGAAAATGGTCGTTTATAACATTTTCTTTCACCCATTCAAAGTTAAAGTTCTCAAGGGCTTCTTTAAAGACTTTCTCTAAAGATTCTATGCCATTTTTAACTAAAGGCAAGCTTTTAGCATTCTCGAATAATTTCTTATAAAAATCTTTATCTTGATGAATAATCCACAACTCCCCCTCTTGAATACTATTTTTTAAGAAACTAAGAGAGGTAGATTCTAAGGAATCATCCACAATAAAAATTTGCCTTTGTTCCATATAATGTTGCTTTTGCAGCTCTTTTATCATCAAATGAGCCGCTTGTGTATCCTCTCCATTAGGATAAAGGTAGAGATTTTTAGACTTTTTTTGCACTCCAGCACCTTGTTGTATATTTAATATCCAATTCCTTAGGTAGCCTCTCACTCATCTTTTGAGTGATTTTTCCAAACAATTCTTGTCCCTCTTTAGTTTCTAAATCCCAATAAGGATTTTTTACACTCCGCCAAGCATTGATATAATTCTCTAAACTCTGATGAAAATAAAAATCTTCCTCTATATAAATAATATTATCAAAAAGTTCTTTATGCTCTGCTATAAAGCTTCTTTGCTCCTCTCTCCTCACACCTCTTGTATAATTTGGCACAAACTCTAAAATAACATTTTCCGCTATCTCTTGAATCTTATCGGACAAATCCCGATGATTCCACATACAAGAAAAATAACTTTGAGGCTTTAACAACCGATAAGCTTCCTTTAAAGCCTCTAATCTATCCATCACATTAAAGCTGCTCCCAAAGGTAACCCAATCAAAATCACCGCTAGAGAGTGTAGAATCAATCCCTGTAGCCCTAACCCATTCAATCTTACTGCCTTTTGTCCTTTCAATCCCAATTTCACGCATCGCATCATTAGGCTCTACGGCAACTACTTCACAACCTCTCTCTAAAAGCATAATGCTTAAATTCCCTGTTCCAGCACCAATATCAGCAACTCTTAAAGGGGTATTTTTGCCCCCCCCCCCGCCAACTTCACGAGCATAGTAATAGTATTTGGTGCATAATTAGGTCTAAATTCATAAAATTTTGCGTGTTTGGTATAATCCCACACTTGTTCAACGATTTTTTCCATAGTTTCTCCTTAAAATAAATTTTTAGATGTAAATTTTAGATTTTAAACTTTTGATGATATTCCCACCTCCTTTTTAAAATCAATTTTAAAAAAATTATGCAAAATATACTCTGCTAAATATTCACTAGCCTTACCAAAGTGATAAAGATTATCTGCTCTATATCTAACAATCTTTTCTGTCCATTGTCGCTGTTCTTTTTGAAAGGCTTTTACTACTTTAATAAATGCTTTTGTGCTTAAAGTATCCAAGCATTTTCCAAGCCTTTCATCTAAAACTTGCTCTTTAGTAAATAAAACAAGGCTAGGGGCAAGGCTTAAGAAAGGAAAGGAATATTTAGAAGTTGTTTTTCCACAGACAAATAAAAAAGAATCCAAATAACTCTGTGCTTGAATTTGCCAAGAATCATCGATAAAAAAGTTTTTAGCAGATTCTAAAGGTTTAAGCATTTGCTTCACATAAGCACTATTCCAGACATTTTCACAAAATCTTCTTGAACGCAAAATCACCTTAACATTAGGAAGTAAATCTTGTATAACCCGCATATAAGGTATCATTAACTCTAGCTCTGCTATATCATAAGGTGCAAATAAAACTGCCTTTTTCACCCTTGCTTCTTGCCTACTAATTTCACTCACCATTCTATCAAACCCCAAATAACCACAAGGGATAAATTCCCCCCCCCCCGCTAGGCATAAACTTAGGAGAAGCAATACAGAGATAATCAAGCTTTTCTTCTTGCTCTTTTAAAAATAAAGAGGAAAAATCTGCTAAAGAATGTCCTACAATGATTGTAGAAATTTTTGTATTTTTAGGAGTCCAAGATACTTTACAAAGCACATCCACATAATCTACTAAATCCAAATAAAAACAAGGGAGAAAGATAGCTAAAGAATCTAAAGATTCTTGAGAGATTTTTTCTTGAATCCTTTGGTAGGCTTCAGAGGTTCCGCAAAAATAGACAATTTTAATACCACCTTTAGAAAACTCTGTGATTTTATCATCTAAAAATCCCAAATGCTTATCCTCTGCCATACCCCCAAGTTCAATCCCTAAAACTTGTTTCCAACCTTTAAGGGCAATTTGGCTTTTAAGCTTTTTAACACTCTCTCTAGCATAAAAAAGCATAGAATCTTCACAATAAGGGATAGATAATTCCTTAAGCTTATCTTGAAGTTTAAAGATAGTTTGATGATTTAAACCCGAGCGTTTATCCCAAGCAAGTTCCACACTTGCACCTTGAGACAATATCACCTTAGCATAATCCCTAATGCCGCAAGTGTCTATATTATCATCAATAAAAATCGGTGTTTTCCCTGTAACATACTCTACCATACCACCAAGCACTTTTCCTGTAACTCCTGCGGGGTAGATATAAGTTGAGGGTTTCATAATATTCCTTTATCAAACCCTACTTTTGAGGGTTTTAAACTTTTCTTACACTCCAAGCCCTAATTTTATAAGGGATTTGAATAACCGATAAAGAAGAGATTTTAGAGCTAATCATCGTTAAAATCTCTTGCCACCGACGCTCACCTGCTTGAGCTTGTATATCATTCACAGAATGCCAAGCACCTAAATAACGTTCCTTATCCATAGTTTCAAAGTAATCGCATTCCATAAAAAAGCAATCTTTAAAATCTCCTGTAGAGATAAGAATTTCTTCCCATTTTTTGACATTTTGACTCCCACTGCTAACGCGTTCGAGCTCTGGGACAATGCGTTTAATCTCATTTTCAATTTCAAAAAAAATAGAATCTTCTTGTATATTTCTAGGATTCCAAATAGCAGTAAAATATTTGCCCCCCCCCCGCTAGCATTTTTGAGTATCCTTGCAAATTCTGGCAAGGATTTTTTAGGGTCTGTCCAATGAAAGGAGCTTGCCATAATTACCCAATCAGCATAATGAGAATCCACACCGGTTTGCTCTCCACTTCCCTTTTGCCATTTTACATTCATACCCTCTGTAACCTTAACTCCCTCTTCTCGCATATTATCATTAGGTTCTACCGCCAAAACATTACAACCAAGCCCTGCTAAGACTTGAGTAAGCTTCCCTGTCCCTGCTCCAACTTCTACAATATTTAAATCTTTTATAGGCTTTCTCTCATCATTGACACAAGCGATAAGCTTTTCTAAAAGCATTTCACTATAAGCTGGACGATTATGATAATGTTTTGCAACCTCTGTAAAATCACCTTGCTTCATTGCATTTCCCTTTTATAAAATCTTGGAATTATACCACCCACTGCTTAAACTTAGCCACATTCCCCCAATATATTTGAGATTTTAAGCGATTTAAAAACACCTAAACCCTAAACAACAAGAGAATAATCTAGCTTTAAGAATAACTTATACGATGAATTAAATAAGGTTTATTTTAATCTTTATTGAAATCCTCTATATTGATAGATAAAAAACTGCATAACTACTACCTATACCTAAATCATTCTACCTTTTAAACTAAAACAATAACTACTTAATAAACTTGCTTAAGTTTCAAATAAAGAAGAATAATAAATAACAATAAATCAATAAAACAAAGATATAAAAAATAAAAACCTTTAGGAATATTAAATATTACTAAGTAATACTAACTAAAACACAACAAACAAAGAATAACCAAAACTAACTCACCAAACTAAATAATATTTAAGAGATAGTGTGGATATGAGGGGATAATCATTATCTTTAGTGTAGTGTATTAGCTCTAGTGGATAGGGGTTTTAGTTATTTAGTGGGGTGTAGTGTTGGCTGTTCTTTTTAGGCATTTTTATTTAGTGTAGTAGCTAGGTTTTTACTTTATTTTTATTGTGTGCTGTATGTTGGGGAGGAGGAGGGATAAGTATTATCTTTGGTGGGGGGTATGAGAGCAACTAAAGAGTCAATAAAGCTTAGTGCTTTTATTGTCTCTTAATCTTTGTCTCTTTTTGATTATTCTAAATGTTATTAACGCAAATTGTTTTCTCTTTAATATTCTCTTTAATATTCTCTTTAATATTCTCTTTAATATTCTCTTTAATATTCTCTTTAATATTTAATAGAGAGAGTATGGCTACCTTTCCCCTACCACATATAATTAAACTTCCCATACCCTGTATGCATAGTGGTATTCTTAGTCCCATTCATTCCATAGTTAGAATTCTTAAGTAGGGATAAGGATTAAACCCTACCACATATAATTAAACTTCCCATACCCTGTATGCATAGTGGTATTCTTAGTCCCATTCATTCCATAATTTAAAGAGAAATAAAAAGCATCATTTAAAGGAATAACTAAAGTAGTCCCTAAAGCATATTCTAAATTATCTAATTTACTCTCTCCTCCTCCATAATACCCTATATTAGAATATCTCCCTTTAGGATTATCTACATTAGGATTCATAGTCCAATCTACTCCTGCATACACTAAAGTCTTAAAATGTTTATGCCAATCACTATAAAAAGAAAGAGAGGTTTTAGTTTTAAATAAATTCATCTTATGGGTATAATTGCGTCTTGTAATAGTATTGATGGCATTACTCATCGTATAAGCTTTAGAATATCCTCCATTATAACCTAAACCTATCTCTGGAGTTAAAGTATGCTTAGTATTAAGCTTAATATTTATCCCCATATTAACATTAGCATCATAAGCATAAGATTTAGGTTCTCCTTTAAATTCTGTTTGTCCTACCCTTTCAGAAATATCATTTTGTATTAAACCAAATTGTGAAGAGAATTTAGAAAAGAGTTCATAATCTTTATAATTAAAAGGATGATAATACCTAACTCCTGCATAATAGGTTCTATTATTTAAAGCTAGAATATCTGAAGGATAAGTTTTAGAACTAAAATCATCATATCCTCCATAAATCCCATAAATATCTTTATTGTTAGGATTTAAATAACTATAACCAAAGATTACTCCTTTAGTATGTCCTTTAGAAGTTAATCCTCCATTTAAAGAAGTATTACTCTTAGAGATATAAGGAAGCATAAAGGCTAAATGATTCTTATCTTTAGTTTCACTAGATCTAAGTAAAGCATCACTCCCTAAATTATCAAAGTTTGCATAAATAGCTCCTTCCTCATAAGCCTTATTAAAGTTAGAATACACATTAGCACTTCCTTGATTATGGATTAAATTCACCGCATTCATAGCATTACCCATTACAGCATTTACAAAGTTTGCTCTAGCTTGGGTATTACTAATGAGTGTTTTTCCTAATGCTGCTGCTGAAGTCTTAGCAGCATCAACAGAAAAGCTTAGAGTTTTACTTAAAGCATCAACATTAACATTAACACTAGGATCATTGGTTTTAAATTCTGCTTTAGCAAAGACTTTAGAATTAATCTCTGCAGGATTGCTTATATTAGTATCTTGAGAAGTATCAATATTAATAACATTTTTAGGATCTTGAACTAAAGAAGAGAGATTAGTAATATTTCCTGCATCAAAGGTAACATTAGAAACACTTACAACACTTAAATTAGTTCCTGTTATTTCTAAAGGTTTAACCTCTCCTTGAGAATTTGTAGAGACTAACCATTCTTCAACTTCTACTTTACCACTTCCATTGCTTTCTATTTTCGTAGTATCACTAACTTTACCTGTATTACTAATACTTAAACTACCACTTCCATTATTTTTAATATTAGCCCCTATACTAGCATTCCCTGTATTACTAAGGGAGAGATTTCCAGAACCAGAGTTAATAATATCTGATTGTAAGGTAGCATTCCCTTCATTTTTAATAACGATAGGAGCATCTCCACTTACTTCAATATTTCCTGCGACCTTTGCATTATCAGAATTAGTAATACTAATAGGAGCATTACCACTAGCACTAACTCCACCTCCTAAAGTAGCATTCCCTTCGTTTTTAATAACGATAGGAGCATCTCCACTTACTTCAATATTTCCTGCAACCTTTGCATTATCAGAATTAGTAATACTAATAGGAGCATTACCACTAGCAGTGATAGAGCCTCCTATGCTACCACTTCCTGAATTGTTAATTTTTAATTCAGCATTTCCTGCTGTTTTAATATCTCCTCCAATACTTCCAGAATTAGAAATAGCTAAAGGAGTGCTACTTTTAGTTTCAATACTTCCTGTAATAGCATTAGCATTACTTGAAGTATTAGTAATAGAGTTAAGCTTACTACTCTCATCAATAGTAATATTTCCTGATATAGAAGCATTACCATTATTTACTAATCCTCCATTAACACTAGCACCTTTTTCTATCTTTATCTCACTCCCTATCTTTGCATTATCAGCATTAACAATATCTCCCTCTAGTTTTGTATTAGCACCACTTATGGTAATGCCTCCACTAAGGGTAGCATTCCCATTATTCCAAATGGCTTTACCTGAAGTAGCGGTTATAGTTGCACCATCTGATATAGTGATGTTACCAGTTATATTACCACCATCACTAGTAATACCTGCGTAGTATCCTCCTTTTATCATAGAGCCAACACCTGATATGTTCATATCTCCACTAAGGTTAGCACCAGATCTAACCCAGATTCCACTATAACTCCCCTCTATCTTAGCTCCTCCTGATATATTAATATCTCCACTAAGGTCAGCATTAAAGCTGAGTATGATTCCATTATAACGCCCCTCTATTCTAGCTCCATCTTTGATAGTAATCTTTTGGGATTTGGTTCCAGATTGCAAGCTAATACCAGTGTAATTTCCACTAATCTTAGTATTAGCTCCACTAATTTCAAGTTCTCCTAGAGTTTGGTTTGCTCCTACTACAATACCTGAAAGATTTCCATGCACTACAGCCCCATCTTGCATAGAGAGCTTTCCAAATTTACCATTACCAGCTACACTAATACCAAAACCATTTGCTCTTATTGTTCCTGTATTAATAATATTTTCAATAGTTCCTCCATCTTGTAGTTTAACGGCTGCATCTGCTGCTGAGCTACCCTCACCAATTATACTTCCCTCATTAATAAGGGTTTTAATAGTTCCTCCTGCAGTGAATATACCACTATCCCCTCCTTTAATTGTCCCACTATTAGTAAAATTTTCTATGGTAGAACCATTAATATTAACACCAGTTCCATTACTATTACTTATCACTCCATTATTATTAAAGTTTGTAATACTAGATTGATTCCCTATCTCAATACTTCTACCATCTGTCTTTATTGTCCCACTATTACTAAAATCTGTAATAGTAGTTTTATTAATATATACACCCACTGCATTACCAACAGATTCTATGGTTCCAATATTTTTAAAAGTTCCTAAAGTAGCATTATTTTCAATAGCTACAGCAGAGGAATTACTTTGTTTTTTTATTAATCCTTTATTCTCAATAGTTCTTGCACTAGCATTATTAAGTTGTAGTGTATTTCCATTGCCATTATTTTGAAGTGTTACTCCATTATTAATAATTAAATCATTATAGGTTTTTCCTGCTACATTACCTATAATTTTATTATTAACTCCACTAGTATTTGTTATAGTATCTATAGTTCCATTATTTTCTAAAGTAATAGTTCCTGATGTAGCCCAACTATCAGCTACTAAAGAAGTATTTAAAGCAGTTATTAGACTGAAGCTTAAGAATAAAGAAGAGCTTGGCAAGTTAGAGATCAAAGAAAAGTTATGAGATTCATTTTTCATTGGTTGTTCCTTTTATGTTAATCTTTTGGCTATAAAAAATATTTACTTTAATAAAATTAAATATATTATAACATATATTTATAATAAATTTATTTATATTAAAGAATGTAAATTTAAAATACTCTTGTAAAGTAAGAAGTTTAGGGATTAATTGATTAAAGATTAAGGCTTTAAGATTAGAGTGAAATTTAGATTCTATAATAGAATCTAAAAACTTAGGATTAAATAATTGAGAGATTAAACTTTGAGAATCTAAAGGTTTAGGATTCATAGCTTTTGTATTGAGATTAGAATCTAAGGAATTAGATTTTAAAGTAGAATCTTTTGTATGGGATTGTAAAGTTATAGTATTTGCAGTTTTAGCATTGACTTTAGAATGTAAGACTTGGCTTCTTATAGGAGTATTATTGCCCCCCCCCCCCGCAGGGCATTAAGGTTATAAGCATAGAGTTTTGCATAGGGTATCCTCCTTAGTATTAAAATATTTTTGCTTAATCAATATTTTTAATCTTTAGATAATATTATTTCTATTGTTTATGCTTTATAGCTAAATTTTTCTAAAAATATGATTAATTCTACTCTTTAACGAATATGCCCCATAAACTCTTCTCTTGTTTTAATATCACTTTTAAAAAGTCCTCTAATGGCACTTGTTATCATTATGCTATTTTGTTTTTCCACTCCACGCATTATCATACACATATGCTGTGCTTCTGCTACTACCATAACTCCTTTGGGCTGTAACACTTCCATTAAAGTATCTGCGATTTGGGTTGTCATCTTTTCTTGGATTTGCAAGCGTCTGGAATAGACTTCCACTAATCGTGCTAATTTTGAGATTCCTACTACTTTTGAATCTGGAATATAACCGATGGAGATTTTGCCAAAAAAAGGTAATAAATGATGCTCACATACTGAATAAAACTCTATTGCTTTTAAAATCACCATTTCATTACAGGCTCCATCACTAAAAACTACATCCAAAATCTCTCTAGGATTGCTTTTATACCCACTATATAAATGCTTCCAACTTTCAATAACTCGATTAGGGGTATTTAATAATCCCTCTCGCTCCCTGTCTTCTCCAATATAATCAAAAAACTTTTTAATACTTTCTTCCATATCTTACCTTTATCGATTCATTAAAGCCCTAATGCGATTTTCAATACTAGGATGTGTACTAAATATCTCTTTAATGCCAAAAATATAAAGTGCTGCCCTAGTTGGATTCTGATCACTTGTGCTAAAATCTGATTGTGCGTAATGATTGCTAATCTTTTGCAAAGCTTTAATCATGGGCTTACTATCACCCATTAAATAAGCCGCACCTGAATCTGCCATATATTCTCTACTCCTGCTTAAAAACATCTGCAAAACCAAAGTAAAAAGGGGTAGAATAAATTGCAAGGCTATCAATAATCCTCTAGCAAGATTCGCCCCTCTTTGTCTTGAACCCCCCAAAAACATATAAACACCATAATTCACCACTAAAAGCATAATATTGCTTAAAACCCCTACCATTAGAGTAAGTCGAATATCTCCGTGGCGGATATGGCTTAACTCGTGTGCCATTACTGCCTTTAATTCCTCTCTTTGTAGATTCTTCACAAGTGTTGTGGTGAGAGCTATTAAAGAATTATCCTCCCTCCAACCACTGGCAAAAGCATTCATAAATGGGGCTTCCATTAAATAGAGTTTGGGTCTATAATCCAATCCTGCCTCTTTGACTAACTCCTCTAAGATTGTGCTTAATTCTCGCTCTTGAATGCTTAACTCATAACCATATTTAATCTCTTTGTATTCATTCCCGCTTAGCAAAATCCCTTTAAAGTTACTAATAACTAATAAAACGATTCCACTAGCTACTAACAAAAGGCAAAAGGTAACTACTGGAAATTGCTGAAAAGTTATTAGGGCATAGAAGCCAACACTAAGTGAGGGGGCATTAATACGAATAATATCTACAAGTAGCCCGATAAAAACAAAAATAGCGATATATATGGCGATAACACATTGGGTTTTCAAACGATTTTCTGCTATTACTCTTTCAAACACACTTACTCCCACTCTGTTTGCATAACTTCATTATGTGCAATTTCTCGTAAAAGATTGGTCGCATAAGCACCTTTTGGTAAATAAAAGCTAAATTCACCTTGTGCTTCTTCTTCTTTGTAAAAAAACTCTAAATCTTCTACAAAAATCCACGCATATCTTCTTTGCCCGATACTTTTTATTCTAGCATCTACGAAATTTTTTTCAAAAAAACCTGCTAAGTTTTGCGTTACTTGCATTTTTTTGCCCCCTAATAACCCCATAACAGAAATACTTTTATTTAAAAAACGATGAGAGTCCTCATAAATGCTCTCATTGCTTATCATAAAATTTCTACCAAAAGGATAATGACACATCATATCTCCGCTAAAAAGCTTAAAAAAGTGGGGTTGGTTTTTTATACCTTTGCAATATTGCTTATCACTAAAACATTCAGGAATATCTTGAGTGTGGAGATAGGCGGTTAATACTTCTTTAAAGTTTTCATCAAGTTTGAGTAAATGGGATATATCAATCCTCAAAGAAAGCCATTGATTAAAAAGGAGGCTTTGGTAAGCCCCTATCAAAAAATCTCTTAGTTTTTTGTTGCGTAGTTTTTTCTCCTCTTTAATAATAGATTCTCCTAATAAATAATTATCTAAATTTTTACCAAAACGTTGGTAGCCAAAATAATTAGGAATTCCATAGGATTTTATTTGGGAGATAATTTGAAAAATTTTTACACTATTGAGTGGATTTAGTTTTTTTACGCGGATAAAAAATCTATTGCCTTTAAGGTGTCCGATTTTGATTTTATTTTGGTGTTTGGTTGTTTCTAAAATTTTGATACGTTCGTGAAAAAAAGACTCTAACTTCTTTTCATAAAGGCTTGGTAGGCTAATATGCTGAATAGCTAAGGAATCCTTATCTTTAAGCCCGGCATAGCCTATCTCATTTTCTTTAACACCTAAATAAGAAGAAAAAGCTTTTAACATTTCAAAAGTTGTAATATTTTTTTTACGCAACTTAATGATTAAATGCGAACCGCTACCGCTAAAAGTATAAAGGGGAATCTCTTCTACAACGAAATCTCTTGGGGTCTGCTTAAAATAAAAATCAATAGGAGAGTGGGTATAGGCATAAGAAAAAGAAAAATTCATTTTCTTACTTAACTTTGACTAAAGATTAATGACAGCCACATCCTCCGCCACCACAACATCCTCCATCGCCGTGATTATGAGCGTGCAATCCTTGACTTAACTCTTGTTCTGTCGCTTCTCTAACATCTAATAAAGTTACTGCAAAACTCAAAGTTTTGCCCGCTAAAGGGTGGTTATAATCCACAATAACTATATCATCATTAAAGTCTTTAACAATCACTTGAACGGTTTGCCCATTATCTCCTTGCCCAAAGAGAGTCATTCCAGCTTGTAAATCAATCCCTACAAATTGTTCTCTTGGAACTTCTTGCACATAATCTGAAATGTATTCACCATAAGCATCATTAGGGGCGATAACTATTTCTTGCTTATCACCAACAGACATTTTAGCAACTGCATCTTCTAGCCCCTTAATAACTGCACCGCTACCCATAATAAATTCTAAAGGCTTCCCCCCTATATTAGAATCTAAAATATTTTCTGTGCCATCTTCTTTTACTTGGTATTCAATGCTTACAACTTGGTTATTATTAATCATAAATTTCTCCTATAAATTTAATAGAATCTTTTTAGATTCTTCTGCTTCTTTGGTTTCTGGATAAAGCTCTATTAATGTATCTAAAAAACGTTTTGCATTGTCTTTTTCTTTAATTTCAATAAAAGATTTTGCACTATTTAGCATTAAATTTGGTATATAATCTGCTTTATCATAACGCGTTGCACTCACTTTATAATAGTAAATAGCGTCTTGATAACGCTTTTGAGTAAATGCAATCTCTCCTAATAAATAATTGCCCCTTGCGGGTTTATAATGCCCTTTAACTGCAAATTGCAAATATTCATTCGCTAATTCATAATCCTTAGCGTTTAAATACTCTTCAGCTTCTTTAAATACTAATGCAAGTTCTTTATTTTTGAGCTCCTCTAAAGCTTTTGCCTTTTGGGTATCTTGTGTTTCTTTATTTTCCTCTTTAGGGGATTCTTGCTCATTCTTTGCTACTAATTCATTTTCTGCTTTGCGTTCTTTATCGGTATTTACATTCTCACCATTATCATCTTGCTTACTATTATTATCTTGTTTATCTTCTAAAATCGGTTGTTTTAAATCTTTTTTAGAATCAAGATTTGCGATATTTTCATTTTGTTTATCCTCTTGAATTACCTGCTTTTCTGCTTTTTGTATAGGATTAGAGTCTTTTTGATTATTCTTTGTAGCTAATAATTGTTTTTGTTTAGCTGTTTGTTGTGGGATTAAATCATATATTTCATCTTTTAAACTTTGAATCTCTTCTTTAAGTTGTGTGTTATTTTTTGCTAATATTTCACTTAATGCAGTAATACTTTTTTTAAGATTTTCTATATTTTCATTTTGTAAAGCGAAATTTGAATCAACATGATTGCGTATATTTGCCATAGCCGCATTATTTTCGCTTTGCATCGTATGGATTTTATTAGTAACTTCTTGTATCCTCTGTATCTGTCCTTCAAAAACACTTTTTAAGCCTTCTTGTGATTCATCAAGGGTGTCTATCTTTGTAGAAAGATTAAAAAGTTTTTCGTTCATCAATTTCGCTTCACTCTTTGCATCAAGAGAGCCGCCAGAGTTAAAAGCTGATGGCTCTTGTGAAAAAGCTATAGTAAAAATCATACCTATAAAAAAGATTTTTCGCAATTTATCTAACCTTATGGCAATATTTTAAAGGTTACTTTTCTATTTTCAGCCCAACATTCTCTAGTCTTTGAAGTGCAAGTTGGCTTACTCTCTCCATAACTTACAAGGATAGTTTTATTTTGATCAACACCCTTTGCTACAAGAGATTCCCTGACAGCTACCGCTCTTTTTAAACCTAAAGCATAGTTATACTCATCAGTTCCCCACTCATCGGTATTACCTTCAATTCTTACTGATAATGTCCCAATTGCAGGAGATAGTAAAACATTTACATTATTATCTACCACTCTTTGCATATCTGGGCGAATAGTAAATTGGTCAAAGTTAAAGAAAACATTCTGTAAATTACTATCTACATACTTTATCCTCTCTTCTAAATTCGCAAAATTATCTTTACCTGCTACATAACCCTTTCCATTATTTGCACTTTGTCCATAAGAATTACTTGATGAACTTGATTGCACACTCCCTTTTTGACTACAACCAGCTATTAACAAAACAGCTGCTAATGAACTTAAAACTAAAAGTCGTTTCATTATCTTTCTCCGTGATATTTTTGATTTAATTTAAAGATTATAACACATTATTTAACAAAATGCTACAAAACTTCTTTTACCAATCCATAGATTGAATCACACTATCTTGCAAAGGAAATAATAAGGTTTTATTGTAATTTAAACGTATAATTCCTAAGGCACTTTGATTAGCTTCGTGTTTAATATACATAATAGTCTCTCCATCTCGTGAAAATCGTGGTAATTGATTTACCCCATTAGATGTTAAACGTCTAATAAAATCACTTTTAGTAGAAACTAGATAAAGATTAAAGGTATTAGGATTAAAAGCTTCATTGCTTTCACGACTTGAATAGACAATATAATCCCCAAAAGCATTAGCGGCATTATTATTTCTGCCGTGAAAAACCATTTGCTCTATCTTCCCCGATTCTTCTCCTAAAATTGGCATAGCAAATACATTAGGATACCCTAATCTATCAGAAATAAACATGATCTTGCTTTCTTCTTCAATAAAATTTGCACTTACATCAATACCTTTATAATTTGACAATTTCTTTAATTGTGCCGATGGAATATCGTATAAAAAAATATCTGCTTGCTCATTAGGAGCCATTGTTAAAAGTATTTTTTGAGAGTCTTTACTCACATCAGAAGCTACCAACATACCCTCACTTGTTAAAATCTTAGTATTCTCTCCAGTTTTTAAATCATATTTAAAAAGTGTAGGTCTATCCAAATACTTCGTATAATAAAAAGCATTTTGTTCCTCATTAGCCCATTTTGGAAACACATTTAAGCCTCCGGCAATAACTTTAGTTTTATGCGTCAATGTATAATCTGCTAATAAAATCTCACTCTCTCCGGGTTTTGTATAACGAGCTAATACCACCATTCTTTCTAACCAGCTTACATCTGGGGCTTGCGTATATTTGTTAATATCCACTGCTATTTTATGTGCTAAAAAAGGATAAGCATCAGATTTTGTAGTGCTATATTGTTTATTAAAGGCTAGATTTTCAGAATTAATATCATAAAGCTGTAAATTAACTTTTAATCCCCCATTTCTGAATGTCTCCGTATCAATCTTTGCGATTAAATCAATTTTTTTAGAGCGGTATTCATCAAAATTAACGACTATTCCACTTGAAACAATTTGCTTCTCTTCTTCAACACTAAAATGCCCAGTAACCTTTAAATCAGCAACAAGCATTTTAAAAATTTTTAAACCATATTCTTTTTGATAATAATCTGTTCCTACAATTCGCACTAGAATATTAGGAAGTCTTCCAAATTTTTTTACCACCTCTAAAGTTGCATCAACATTAGCATATACTAATTGGCTGCAAAAAATAAGAAAAATATATAGTCTTCTCATATTTTATACCTCTGTTTTAAAAGTTACAATAATATTTGTTTGATCTCCGCCCTCATATCTTGGAAATTCTTGTGTCAGCATTATATCTAAAAACTCTTTCAAAGCTGTATCAAATTCTAAATCTCCAGAAAGCCTCATAATCGAATAAGAAAATTTTCCTAAACTATTAATACTAATTTGCACCTCTGCTTCATATTGATTCCTATTCCATATAGGATTCCAATTTTTATATAAAATTTCTTGAACTTTTGCATAAAACTCATCATATTCGCCTTTGGGAGGAGTAAAAGTCATTGTCCTTTTCACTTCTAAGCCTGCTATTATTTTTTCTAATTCACTATTAAGAGTATCTTCTTTTTGAACACTCTCACGAGCTTGCTTTCTCTTAGCAATTTTATCGTCTTGACTTTGGGGTTTCAACACTTCTTTTTTAAGAGGTTGCTTAATTTTTACTTGTTGGAATAAATCATTAATTCCCAATCCAACATTAGGAGTTTTAGAAGCACTTTCATCTTTTATAGGGATTTCTTCAACTTTAGGTTCAACTTTTTTGGCACTAACTTTTGCTTGTATTTTAGGTTTTTGTTCTTCAAAAAAATCTATATGGAATGCTGTCTCTTTAAAAGTTGTATATTCTTTTATGGGTTTGTTAATATTATTAAAATGTGCAATAAAAAAAAGAATAAGGCAGACATAACCAATAATAGCTATGCCACCACTTATAAATAATAAAGGAAATTTACCCATCAGTTACTAACGAAACTCTGCTAAAACCACTTTGTTTAGCTATTTTTAAAATATAAATAACATCATCATATTTTAAATTTTTGTCCGCTCTAATATACACCTGCGTATTTTTATCATAAGCATTAGCAAATACATTAAAGCCATCAGGAAAACTATCAAAAGTAAAAATATCACTATTAAGGTAAATATTTCTTTTTAAATCAATACGAATTTCAATCTTTGAATCTTCTGCAATTCTTGAAACCTTAGAACCTTGAGGTAATACAATTTCTTCTTGATAGGTAATCACAGGTGCAGTTACCATTAAGATCGCCAAAAGCACAAGCATAATATCTACTAAAGGGGTAATATTAAGCTCTGGATTCTCTTCCCAATTAAAATTTTTCAAAATAACTCCAAAGTTTTTATTCTTTTGATGCGATTAAAACATTAATTTGTAATTGCAAATAAGTATTAAGCTCAAAGACTTTTCTTTTTAAGAAAAGATGAAAAGAATAAGCAGGAATAGCTGTCAAAATACCTGCGGCAGTAGCTACCAGTGCTTTTGAAATAATAGGAGCAATCACATCTAAAGTTGTTTTAGAACCAACCCCTAACTTTGAAAAAGCTTCTAAAATCTCAATAACCGTCCCAAATAAACCAATAAAAGGGGCAGTAGAAGCAACAATAGCTAAAAATGTTAAACCCAAAGTGGCATCTTTCATAGCTTTATCAAGAGAATATTGTAAAACAGTTGCTGTTATTTTCTTATCAACATTATTTAAATTAGAATAAAGTAAAGAGCTTCTAGATAAGGCATTTTTACCATTTAATAAACCCTCTAAACACTGCTGCTCATTTGCAAGAGTCACATATAAAGAAATATAGCGATAGAAAAATATCCAAATTACCAATATTAAATAAATAGAAAGCCAAGCAAGCATCACTATAGTTACAACACCATAGTTTTGCAAAAATGAAAATATCATAATGCACTCTTAGCATTGTTTTCAATATGTGAAAAAACCATTGAAAGGGCTAGTTGATTGTCCGTAGATTCTTCAAGAAGCTTTTTAGCATCAGAAATAGCTTTAGCTATTTCACTTTCATTGCCTCCATTAATATCTACTGCACCATCTACAAGCACATCAACACTTTGTTCATCAACCCTTACATAGCCCCAATTAATAGCAACCATCTCTTTTTTATCATCCAATCTTTGCACTTCTACAACACCTGCCCTTAATGTTGTAACTATGCCAACATGTCCTGGAAGAACACCAAATTCTCCCTCACTTCCTGGAAGAGTAACAGATTTTACATTATTAGAAAAAATCTTTCCCTCTGGAGTAACAATATCTAATTTTAAGGTTTCCATTTAAAGGCTCCTTTAGGAATTTACCTTCATTTTTTCTGCTTTTTCAAGAACCTCATTAATATTTCCTACCATATAAAAAGCATTTTCTGGAATATTATCGTATTTACCCTCTAAAATTCCCCTAAAACCCTCTAGGGTTTCTTGTAAAGTTACATATTTACCAGGACTGCCAGTAAAAACTTCTGCGACGAAAAATGGTTGTGAAAGAAATTTTTCTATTTTTCTTGCTCTTTCAACAACTTTTTTATCCTCCTCTGAAAGCTCATCCATACCCAAAATAGCAATAATATCTTGCAAGTCTTTATATTTTTGTAAAACTTGTTGCACACTTGTTGCTACCCTATAATGCTCTTCACCTACTACTTGAGGATCTAAGATCCTTGAAGTTGAATCAAGGGATCTACAGCTGGATAAATACCCTTTTCAGCAATCTTTCTATTTAAAACCGTAGTAGCATCAAGATGAGCAAAAACAGAAGCAGGTGCTGGGTCTGTTAAATCATCTGCTGGAACATAAACCGCCTGCACAGAAGTAATAGAACCTTTTTTAGTAGAAGTGATTCTCTCTTGTAATTTTCCCATCTCACTTGCCAAGGTAGGCTGATAACCAACTGCTGATGGAATCCTTCCCAGCAATGCAGACATTTCAGCACCAGATTGAGCATATCTAAAGATATTATCAATAAACATCAAAACATCCAAGCCTTTCTCATCTCGAAAATATTCAGCCATTGTCAAACCAGTAAATGCTATTCTATTTCTTGCTCCTGGTGGCTCATTCATCTGTCCATAACATAAAGCAACTTTATCTAACACTCCAGACTCTTTCATTTCGTGATACAAATCATTCCCTTCACGCGTTCTCTCACCAACACCAGCAAACACTGAATAACCGCTATGTTTAAAGGCAACATTATGGATAAGCTCCATAATAACAACGGTTTTACCAACACCTGCACCACCAAATAAACCAACTTTACCACCTTTTGAATAAGGAGCTAGTAAATCCACTACTTTAATCCCTGTTTCAAACATTTCTGTTTTTGTGCTTTGGTTTTCAAAACTTGGGGCACTCCTATGAATAGACCACTTTTCAGGATCTTTTAAGTCCTCTCCACCATCAATAACATCTCCAATTACATTAAAGATTCTACCTAAAACTTGCTCTCCAACAGGAACAGAAATAGGGTTCCCCTTAGCAATCACTCTCTCTCCTCTTGTCAAACCCTCTGTCATATCCATAGCAATTGCACGAATTCTATTATCTCCTATATGTGCTGCTACCTCTAAAACCAATTTATGGCTTTGACCATCTATATCAAAATTAATCTCTAGTGCTTCATTAATCGCTGGAAGATAAGATTCAAAATCTACATCTACAACAGGTCCCATAACTTGAATTATTTTTCCTAACATATTTTCTGACATTTATTACACTCCTTATTTCATCGATTCAACACCGGTATTAATTTCTACCAACTCTGTCGTAATTGCTTCTTGTCTTGCTTTATTATAAGCAATTGTTAAACTTTTTGCCAATTCACCTGCATTACTAGTTGCCGCATCCATTGCTTGCATTCTCGCACTATGTTCAGCAGCTAAGGAATCTACTAACGCAAAATACATACTAAATTCGACATATTTATTGGCTAATTGATTTAATATTTCATTTTCTTGCTCATTGGGTTCAACCTCTAAAATTGAACTACATACTTCAGGTAATTCAATAGTTTTAATAGGCAATAATTGTGAAACTTTCATTTCTTGAGAAATCATGTTTTTAAATCCATTATGCACTAAAATTATTTTTGAAGTAACACCATTTAAATAATCCTCAACAGCCTTATTGATAAAATCGGCTGCTTGTGAATAATCTGGAGAGGCACTTAAACCCACTACACTATCTAGCACTTCAATTTCATTGAATCTATAATATTCAACAGCTTTTTTACCAATCACACGTAAGCGGACTTTCATATCTTTAAGTTTATGCTCTGTTATAAGTCGATTCACTTCTTTAATAGTATTAATATTAAATCCTCCACACAACCCTTTATCTGCAGTAACAAGAACAATATCTACAAGATTTAAATTACTATTTTCAAGAAAAAAATAAGGATTATCAACCGCATTATTCCCATTAGATACTCTAGCTTTAATTTCTGCAAGGACTTCTACAATTTTATTAGCATATGTTTTCGAACGTCTAGCCATCTCATCAGCTTTTTTAAGCTTAGAAGTAGATACAAGCTTCATAGCACGTGTAGTTTTCTGCGTATTAAGAACGCTTGAAATCTGTTTTCTAATATCTTTTAGATTATTTCCCATATAGGCTCCTATGCTATTGCCATTATGCTGTAAAACTAGCTTTAAATTCTTCTAAAGCTTTACAAAGGGTTTCTTCAATGTCTTTATCAAGCATTTTTTTAGAACGTATATCTTCAAAAATTTGTGGATATTTGGCTTCTAGAAATGGATATAAATCCGCTTCAAATTTTGTAATGTTTGAAACAGCAACATCATCCATATAACCTCTAGCACCTGCAAAAATAACAACAACTTGACGCTCAATAGGTAATGGTGAATAAGGAGGCTGCTTTAATACTTCAACCATTCTTTGCCCTCTATCAAGCTGTTTGCGACTTGATTCATCAAGGTCTGAAGCAAATTGTGCAAAAGCCTGAAGTTCTCTAAATTGAGCTAAATCTAATCTCAAAGTCCCAGAAACTTGCTTTGTAGCCTTAATTTGTGCTGCACCTCCAACACGTGAAACTGATAAACCAACATTAATAGCAGGACGTATCCCAGAGTTAAAAAGATCTGTTTCAAGGAAAATCTGACCATCGGTGATAGAAATAACATTCGTTGGGATATAAGCAGCAACATCTCCTGCTTGTGTTTCAATAATAGGTAAAGCTGTCAATGATCCAGCACCCAATTCGTCATTAAGTTTTGCAGCACGTTCTAATAATCTAGAGTGAAGATAAAAAACATCTCCTGGAAATGCTTCTCGACCAGGAGGGCGTCTAAGAATTAAAGACATTTCACGATAAGCTACAGCGTGCTTACTTAGATCATCATAAACAATTAAAGCATGCCTACTGTTATCCCTAAAATATTCACCCATAGTTACACCTGCATAAGGAGCCAAATATTGCATAGCAGCAGAATCAGAAGCAGGGGCATTAACAATAATAGTATATTCCATAGCACCATGCTCTTCTAATTTTCTTACAACTTGTGCTACGGTGGATTCCTTTTGTCCAATTGCAACATAAATACAAACGACATCTTGACCTTTTTGATTAATAATGGTATCAATAGCGACAGTTGTTTTCCCTGTTTGCCTATCACCAATTATTAATTCTCTTTGTCCTCTACCAATAGGAACGAGTGCGTCAATAGCCTTTAAACCTGTTTGTAAAGGTTCATGCACTGATTTTCTAGCCATAATACCAGGGGCTTTTTCTTCCATAAAACGATATTCTTTAACTTCAATAGCACCTTTTCCATCTATAGGATCACCTAAAGCATTTAAAACACGTCCCATCAATCCATCGCCAACAGGAACACGCAAAAGCTTATTAAGTCTTTTAACCGAAGTGCCTTCTTTAATTTCTTTACCAGCTCCTAAAACAACAACACCTACACTTCCTTCCTCTAAACTTGAAGCTAAACCTTTATCACCTGTATCAAACTCAACCATTTCATAAGACATTGCATTCTTAAGTCCATAAACTTTAGCAACTCCATCTGCATAAGCGACTACTTTACCTACTTCTGCAATATCTAAATTTAATTCAAAATTATCTATTCTTTCTTTAATAATTGAACTAATCTCATCGGCTTGTAACTTTGCTACCACTACTACTCCTTAATAATAAAATTAAAATGCTCTTAATATATGATTTTTCAAATCATTAATAAACTTATCTTGAGAAAAAGAAATTTCAATTCCTAAATCTTCAACAACCAATTTAATACCATTTTTTTGAACAATTTTTTGTTCTAGAAGTAAATTAACTCCAAGTTTCTTACTAAACTTACTTTCAAAATCTTTTACTTTAACTTCACCATAATCTTCATTGACTATAAGAAAAGCAACATATTCTTTTTTTAAAAAAGAAACATAAGAAGATACCTCCTTATAGAGCTCTGGAAACAAATCCAACCGATTATGTTCTGCTAAAATTTTAATAAAATTTATCATCTTACTATCGATTTTATTTTCTAAAATATCTTGAATAATAAAATCAACTTTTTTTTCTATAGCAATGTAAGGAGATTCCATAATTTCCTGAAACTTAACAATATCATAGACATTGCTAAGTCTTGCAAATATATTCATGGCCACATTTAATTCTTCCTGTGTTGCAACCCTAGAAAATGCTTTAACATAACGTTTTGCAATTAACTCTTTCATCTTATATTGCCTTTTTTAGTAAAGATTGAGTCAATACTTCTTTGTTTAAAGAAATAGAATCTTGATGAAGCACTTCATCTAAAATTTCATTAATAACTGATTTTTCAATTTTTCTTCGTTCAAAAGCCATACTTTCATTGAATTGCTTTACTAAATTTTCAAGTTCTATTCTTGCATTTTCTTCGATTTTTTGAGTAATCACATAGGTTTCCTTATGAGCGGTTTCTACAACCTCACTTGCAATCCTTTTTGCTTCTTCTAAATCCTTAAGGGCTTGTTGCTTTTCTTTTTTAGATGCTTGAAGTTTTTCTTGAATTCTTGCTAAAGAGCCTGCTATCTCTTCTCTTCTATTTACAAAAATTGCTTTAATTTTATCTGCAGCAAAATAATAAATTAAAGCAAAAAAGATTACAAAATTAATAGTTCTCTCGATAATATCTACCTCTCCACTCCCATTAGCTGCTAAAAGTATATAAGGAGCAACGACCAATAAAACAATGATTCTTTTCACCTATTTCTCCTCACAACTTCTCAAGTTTAGCCTGTAAATTTTGCTTAAAAATTGGTATTTGCAATGATAGTGAAGTTTTCAAAACATCTCTTTCACTCCGTAAGTTTGCAACAAAATCATTATATTTTCGCTCTAATTCTTCTTTCTTTTGTGCAATTTTTATCTCTGCATTTCTCTTGGCATTTTCATGAGCTTTATTCTTAATAATAGCAGCTTCTTTTTTGGCATTCTTTAATATCTCTTCCATCTCATCTCTCAAAGCTTTAATATCTGTTATATTCTCTTGGATACCCTCACTATCTCTCTTAATTGAATCCTCTCTAGTGTCCATAAAATGAAGTAATGGCTTATACAAGATATTATTTAACAAATATACCAAGACAAGAAAAGTAACGAACACCAGCGCCATTACCCACAGAGTTGGGATAATAGTCATTTGAACTCCTTTCTACAATTTTAAAATTATGCTTTATTGTATCACGAATATTTCTAAGTTTTTCTTAAAAACTTTCATTGAGTAAAATATTCTTAAACCTTTTTATCTCCTCATCGTTACTAAATTCTACAATTAATTTATTTTTAACAAAATTTGCCGAAATTTTATTCGAATGCAAAATTGCACAAATATTCTTTAGCTGCTTCATTAATGCTTTATTCTCTTTATTTTTAGGCTGTAAGATATTATTTTTTGCGATATGATGACTTTTACTATCTTTTATATTTTTAACAATTTTCTCTGTTTCATGGACACTTAATTTTTGTCCGATAATAGAATGAGTAACCATTATTTGCTGTTTTGGAGGTAAAGTTACGAGAATCTTAGCGTGCCCTTGTGAAATCTTATTTTCTAAAATGCATTGCTGAACTTCTTTATCAAGTTCTAAAAGCCTTAGAGTATTCGTAATTTGCGTCCTTGATTTTGAGATACGTTTAGCAACTTCTTCGTGTGTAATTCCACAATCCTCAATCAGTTCCTTATAAGAATGTGCCAAGTCAATAGGATTTAAATCCTCTCTTTGAATATTTTCAATTAAAGCAAGTTCTCTTAATTTCTCCTCTTGAACTTCAACAATAATTGCTTTAATGCTGCTCTCTCCTGCAATTTTACTAGCCCTAAGACGCCTTTCCCCCGCAATTAAATAATAAGAATCGGCTTCTTTGGTATTCTCATAGACCAAAACAGGTTGCAATAATCCATGCTCACTAATAGAATCTGCTAATTCTTGCAAGCTTTTATTATCAAAAACTTTTCGCGGCTGTAAGGGATTAGGCTTAATACTATCAATATTAATTTCAATCACCAAACCAGAATTATCATTTAAATCTTTTTGATAAGCTTCTTCCACTTCACCTAAAATTGCACTTAATCCTCGTCCCAATCCAACAGACTTTTTAGCCATTAAGCCCTCTTTAAAATGGCTTTTGCAAGGTTTTGATAAGCTATATTACCCTGTGAGCGAACATCATATAATATTACAGGTTTTCCAAAACTAGGAGATTCAGCTAATTTAATGTTTCTAGGAATAACTATCGTATTTTGAGCATCATTAATCTTAATAAGTTGCTCATCAAAATGCTGTAACAAATCTGCAAAAACCTGTCTTGAAAGATTGTTTTGAGAACTATACATTGTAGGCAACAAACCTTTAATAGCCAAATTTGGATTAATCTCTTTACGCAAAAGCTTAATAGTATTCAAAAGTTGTGCTAATCCCTCTAAAGCAAAAAATTCACATTGAATAGGAATAATAACAGAATGTGAAGCACTAAGAGCATTAATAGTTAAGGGACCAAGTGCTGGAGGTGAATCAATAATAATGTAATCATAAACACTAATAATATCTTCAATTTTCTTTTTTAATATTAGCTCTCTACCACTTCTTTTTTGATTATAAAATTCTTTTTCAATACCCACTAAACCAATATTTGATGGTGCAAGGTGTAAAGTAGAAATAGAGGTTTTCTGAATAATCTGGGATAATTGTTTGGTTCCTATTAAAACATGATAAATATTAAATTCTATACTATTACGATGAAATCCTAAACTTGTAGTTGCATTAGCCTGTGGATCAGCATCAATAAGCAAAACTTTTTTTTCCTCTACTGCTAATGAAGCTGCTAAATTCACAGCTGTTGTTGTTTTACCAACTCCACCTTTTTGATTGGCAATACAAATCACTTCACACATCTTTAACTCCACTATCGCAAACTATAAATTCTCTGCCCATCAAGCAATATTGAACCATCTTCAAAAAGACTTGCATTCTTAAGAGATAGAATCCTTCCTTTATGGTGAAAATTAAAATGAAAATTATTTGGAAATTCTAACTTATATTTACTAAAAATTTGCTTCCATTTAAAAACTTCTATTTTTTCTATAAATTTTTCTAAAATATCTTTTCTTGAAATTTGAATATCCAAAGCCCCAAAATTTTTATTTTCTACCTTTAAATTTAAACCAATCCCAACTAAAATCTTATCTTCTATTAAAGTGCATAAAACGCCACCAATTTTCTTATCTTGAATGTATAAATCATTAGGCCATTTTAGCCATACCTTAGAGTGATATTCTTCTAAAATGCTTTTAAAAATATAACCATAAAAAATAGAAGCAGATTCTAAGGGTAAATCTTGCGGCAATGAATCTTTATAAAGAACAAAAGAAAAATACAATCCCTCTTTTGCCGCTTCCCAAACATTACCTCTACTCCCTATACCTTTATTTTGATGATGCGCTACAACCATAATAGGAGGTTTTAATGTATTATCTTTTAATTTTTTCACTAAAAAAAGATGGGTAGATTCTAAACATTCAAAAAATAAAATTTTCATTATTCTAATATATCTCCCTCCTTAAGCCTCTTTCCTTGTAAATATTGATAAGCACTCACAATATTCTTAGAGGGTGATTGTAAAAACTCAATCCACATACTCCCCATTTTAGTCCCCACCAAAACTTTTTCTTTAGTAACTTTAAGGATTAAACCAGCTGGATTTTTAGACTCCATCTCCTCTAAAATCAATCCCCTCATTTTTAAACCATTTTTTAAAAATATTCCTGGCCAACTCTCATAAGCAAGGGATTTTACAACAATCTCTTGGGCATTATCTAATACAACCTCTCCAAACTCTTTTTTAATCTTTTTACAAAAGCTGCTCTCACACTCCCTTTGCTTTAAAGGCATAACGCAATCTATTATTTCTAAAAACTCTAAAATTAACTCTGCTGCTAAATGCGATAATTGCTTAAATAATTCTACAGCATTTTGTTGAGTATTTTTTATAACTTTTATCCCTAAAATATCACCACAATCTAAGCCTTCTTCCATTTTCATTACACTAACACCAAAATATTTTTCATTCTCTAAAATACTTGCTTGAATAGGACTTGCTCCTCTAAATTTAGGTAAAATCGAAGCGTGAAGATTAATACAAGGTGCTATATCTAAAACTTCTCTTGAAAGAATCCGCCCAAAAGCCGCTACAATAATCATATCACAAGGGATATTTTGGAGAGATTTTATGGTATCTTCATTCAAGTCTTGAAAGATTGGAATATCTAACTTTTTATTAAGGATTAATGCTTTAGTAGGAGGCATTTTAAGCTGCATAGATCTCCCTGATTTTTTGTCACTTTGACAAACTAATGCCTTAATATTATGATTTTTTAACAAAGATTCTAAAATAACCGCTGCATAAGTTGGTGTCCCCATAAAAATAATATTCATTTTTCTGCCTTAATTTCTGCTCTCACACAATTTCTGGAACAAAAAGCGTCCCTTGTATATGTTTTTGATTTAATAAAAATTCTTTTAAAACTTCAAGTTTTTTACCACTTGATAAAAACATACTCCGCTTATTTTTTAACAAAAAATCCGCCGCTTTAAGCTTAGTAACAATGCCGCCTGTGGCAAAAGCATCATTAGGAGTAGGATTAGATTCTAAATCCTCTTTAGGGATATAATGCACAATTTTACGCATTTTTGCATTAGGATTAATTTGTGGATTATCCTCATAATAACCCTCTACATCACTTAAAATTACCAACATTGAAGCATCAAAATAATGTGTTACCTTAGCAGAAAGCTGATCATTATCACCCCCAAAACCTAAAAAAGCTAATTCCCCGGTAGTGGTTACATCATTTTCATTAATAATAGGCAAAACCTTATTCTTTAGCAATACTTCAATAACATTCCTAGCGTTTTGCGTGTGCTTTCTTGAATCAAATTCATAATTAGAAATTAAAAGTTGTGCACTAGTAATTTGATATTGCTTAAGGGATTCTGCATAAATTTTCATCAATAAGGGCTGACCAATCGCTGCTAATGCCTGTTTATTTTCTACAATATCTTTATCAAGATTTAAGGAAGTAAAGCCTGTCGCAACAGCTCCAGAGGATACCAAAATAATCTCATAACATTTTCTTAATGTCGCTATTAATTCACTTAAGGCGTGTATTTGGGCTAAATTAATTTTTTGCTCTTTAACCAAAACAGCACTTCCTACTTTTAAAACAATCCTATCTTTTAACATCAATCCTCCTTTATGCTTTGGTATAAAAAAAACTTTAATATTTCTACATTTTTGCCAATCACACTAGAAACACCAATAACAAACAAAGGCTCATCACCCTTAATAGTTTCTCTAGAAAAAGCTTTTTCTTGCCTAAACCAACAAAAGGCTTTTTCTTTATTTAAAACAAATCCAAAAGACTTTAAAAATCCCTCCAAAGCTTCAGTATTTTCATTAATATCTATTTTTGAAAACATAATTCCATAAGGTTTATTAGATAAACCTTCACTAAAATTTCTTAACTCCTCTTTTAAAACTCTAAATTGCTGAACTAATGGGCGATGATTTGCAACATCAAGCACAAAAAGCAGAAATTTTGTTCTCTCAATATGTTGTAAGAACTTGATTCCAAGTCCTTTTCCGGCACTAGCACCACTAATAATTCCGGGAATATCTGCCATAACAAAAGATTGGTATTCATTAATATTCACAATCCCTAAAGAAGGGATTAAAGTGGTAAATTCATAATTTGCAATTTCTGGCTTTGCATTAGATAACACTGAAATAAGCGTAGATTTACCCACATTAGGGAAGCCAACTAAGCCTACATCAGCAATTAGCTTCAACTCCAATCTTACCTTTTTTTCAATACCTGGCAAACCCGGTTGTGCATAAGTTGGACGTTGATTGGTAGGGCTTTTAAAATGGACATTACCAAGCCCTCCTTTACCCCCTTGCAAAAACAAAACTAACTCTCCCTCGTCTATTAAATCAAACAACAAAGCATTATTTTGCAAATCAAAAACTTGAGTCCCAGGAGGAACTACAATAACTAAATCATCGCCCTTTTTTCCATATTTATTGCGTCCCATTCCAGACTTACCATTGTGTGCTTTAAAAATCTTATGTCCTCTAAAATGTGAAAGGGTATTAGTATTTCTATCAATTTTAAAATAAACATCACCACCCTTTCCACCATCTCCCCCATCGGGACCACCATTAATAACGAATTTTTCTTTGCGAAAAGAAATAGCACCAGCTCCACCTTTTCCAGAAGATACAAGAATCTCAACACTATCAATAAACATAAAAATCCTAGAAAGATTTATTTAAGAAGAAAGCCCATCAAAGGGCTTAGAGAAGCTTAAGAAGCAGGATAGATAGAAACTTTTTTACGATTCCTATCTTTTCTTTCAAAAGAAACAATACCATCAATTAAAGCAAAAATAGTATGATCTTTTCCGATTCCGACATTATTACCAGGATGCACTTTTGTCCCTCTTTGACGTATGATAATATTTCCTGCCCGAACAAACTCTCCACCAAACTTCTTAACACCTAACCGGCGTCCAGCTGAATCACGATTATTTTGAGTACTTCCTTGACCTTTCTTATGTGCCATTATAACTCCTTATTGTAAGAATCTATGCAGTGATTTTAATAACACGAACGCGCGTAAAATCTCTCCTAAAACCTCTTTTGGTTTTACTATCTTTTCTACGACGTTTCTTAAAAGTGATAACTTTCTTGCCTCTACCCTCATTAATAACTTCAAGTTCTACTAGAGCACCTTCAACATAAGGAGTCCCAATATTTATATTATTTTCTTCACAAAGAGCTAAGACTTCTTTCACTTCAACTTTTGACTTTGGCTCAAGGTTTAAACAATCAAGTAATACAACATCACCTTCACTCACCTTGTATTGTTTGCCTCCATTCTGAATGATTGCATACATTATACAATTCCTTATAATTTGAAATTTCTGAAGTTTCATTATTTTAAGACAATAAAACTTTTAATTATACTCTAATCTTTTTTAAAGAATATTTAAGCTACTTAGGATTAATAACGCTTTTACCCTAAAACTCTATTTCAAAATTCTAAATACTTAAAGTTATACTTCAATTTTAAGTTTTTTATTCCACCAAAGCAATACATTCAATTTCAACCAAAGCATCCTTAGGCAATGTTTTAACCGCAACTGTGCTTCTTGCAGGTTTATGTTCGCCAAAAAATTCCGCATAAATCTGATTAACTCTAGCAAAATACTCCATATCACTTAAGAATATTGTTGTTTTAATAACCTTACTTAAACCACTATTTGCTTCCTTTAAGACAGCTTGCAAATTATTTAAAACCTGCCTTGTTTGGTTTTCAATACCTACCACTAAATCTCCCTTTGGTGTAAGACCAATTTGTCCTGAAGTAAAAACCATTCCATTAGCACAAATTGCTTGTGAATAAGGACCTATAGCCTGTGGAGCATCTCCTGTAAAAACAATTTTTAGCATTTTCTCTCCTTTACTTTATTCTATAAATAGTATAGAATTATACCGATATTATAAACTTTTTCTAATTCTAAGCATAAGGAAAATCTATGAAACTCATCTTTAAAATTATTAAAGTAAGCATTTTTCCTCTCTTTATTACCTCTACTTCATTAAATGCAGAAAATTTTTTAGAAATTCCCTCTAACAAACCCGATCCAACCCTAGCCCTAATCCTTACACAAAACGACAAAGACTTTTTAGAAGAGTTGCATAAATACCCTAAAAATACTGCATTTTTCATTGATGGGAAAACAGAAAAAATTATTGCCACCAATAATCCCCCCAAACTTCCAACAACACAAGAAATATCAAGAACTTCCCCACAAAAAGTAAATACTACCCCAAAAACAAAAAAACTTCAAAAACTAGCTCCGCATAATATACCCTACCAGATGCAAGAAGAGAAAATTGACCTTTTACGGTAATTTTTAAACTTAAGGATTTATAATGATAGAAATTGAATTTTTAGGACCACTAGGAAATAAAGTTTTACAAAGCAATGCAAAAGACTTCTATGATCTTAAAGAAGAATTACAACAAATTCCAGAAATACGAATTTGGCTTAAAGATTGTGCAATTGCACTTAATAATGAAATAATTACTTCTTTAGATACTCCTTTAAAATCTGGAGATAGGGTTCTACTCTTACCTCCAGTATGCGGTGGATAATGCAAACAAAAATAATAGGATTAGAACTTTTTGATGGGGCTTTAGATACTAGAACCATTTATGCAAATTGGTATGACTTTGCGGCTAATAATAATCTTGGTGCTAATAGTGTATTTACAGGGATTGTCCGTGCTGAAAATGGATATGAAGGCTTAAGTTTTGATATTTATGAACCCCTTTTAGAAGAATGGTTTTTAGGATGGAGCAAAAATGCCTTAGAAAAAGGAGTTTTTTTGAGAATGGCACATTCTAAAGGGGATGTCTTAAATCACCAAAGCTCTTATATAGCAGGAGTTTTTAGTCAAAAACGGCGGGCTTGTTTGGATATTTTTGAAAGCTTTATTGAAGATTTTAAACACAAAGCCCCTATTTGGAAATATGATATTAAAAACAACCAAAGATTTTATGCTAAAGAAAGAAGCCATAAGCTCCCATTTAGTGGAATATTATCGTGAGAATTGTGGTATTTAGCGGGAATTCTAATAGTGGCAAAACTACGCTTATTGAAAAACTCTCCCTTGCCTTACAACCCAATAAAAAGATTAGTATCATTAAACACGACCCAAAAGACAAAGCCATCTTTGATACAAAGGGAAAAGATTCTTATAGATTTTATGAAAGTGGAGCCAATATAGCTATTTTAAGTCCTACACAGACAACCTTACGTTTTCATACCTCTTTAAACATTACAGAAATTATTAAGTATTTTAAAGATTGCGATTATCTTTTTATCGAAGGGCTTAAAGAACTTCCATTCCCTAAAATAACAATCGCTAGAGAAAATTTAGATGAGCGTTTCTTTGCTTTTAGCAATGCTTTAGCTATCGACAATAGCATAAAAGATTATTCCAAAATTCCTAAAAACATTGATATTTTAAACTTAAATAATACCCAAGAAATACTCCATTGGATTAACACACACATAAAGGATACACTATGAAAGAAGCAAAAATTGGAATTTTAACACTATCTGATAGAGCTAGTGCGGGAATCTATGAGGATATTTCAGGAAATGCTATTATTGCAACCTTACAAGAATACCTCATCTCACCTTGGAGTAGCATTTATAAAGTCATAGCCGATGAACAAAAAGAAATTGAAAAATACCTTATAGAGTTTGCGGATAAGGAAGTATGCGATTTAATCATTACTACAGGTGGAACAGGACCGGCAAAAAGGGATGTAACACCAGAAGCTACAGAAGCCGTATGCCAAAAAATGCTTCCGGGCTTTGGCGAGCTTATGCGACAGAGTAGCTTGCAATATGTTCCAACCGCAATTCTTTCAAGACAAACTGCGGGAATTAGGAATAAAACCCTTATCCTTAACCTACCGGGAAAACCAAAATCTATTAGGGAATGCTTAAATGCTGTATTTCCTGCAATCCCTTATTGTTTAGATTTAATAGGTGCAAGTTATCTACAAACTAATGAATCTATTATCAAAGCTTTCCGCCCCAAAAGCTAAGAGCAAAAAGGCTTTAATACAACCTAGAAATAAGATTAAAGATTCTATAAGTGGCTTTTTCAATACCCAAAGCGATATTATCCCCAAGCAATTTTTGTAAATATAAATCAAATTTATCCTTTTGCAACCAATGCACCTCTTTAATCCCTGCAAGAGTATAAAGCTTATTTTGTGCTTCATAAATACTTCCTATCTCATCAATTAACCCAAACTCTAAAGCATTAGCAGCACTTAAGATTCTACCTTGTGCAAAATATCCTTGATTGTTTATATCTAATCCTCTAGCTTGCACCACATCATTAACAAACATTTTATACTGCTCTTGAATTAATCCCTCTAACATCTCTTTTTCTAAAGCATTCCAAGGACGCATAAAAGTTCCAGCTTCTTTATAATCTCCTGCTTTTAAACTTTGAGATTTTACACCTAATTTCTGTGCTAACTCGCTAATATCTACACCATTTAAAATTACTCCAATAGATCCCAATAAAGCACCTTTATTAGCAATGATAGAATTTGCCCACATTCCTGCTAAATAACTGCCACTTGCCATAGAACCTTGTGCGTAAGCAACAATAGGTTTAATTTTACTCACCCTCTTAATCGCTTCAGAAATCTCTATACTAGGGGCTATTGCACCACCTGGAGAATTAATAACAAGCAAAATACCTTTAATATTTGGATTTTGCTCTAATTCATAGAAATTTTCTAAAAAACTCTCACTTTGCATAATAGGACCTATCAAGTCAATCCTTGCTACATTAGCATTGTTATTCTCCCCTTCACCACCTGCAGAGAATATTAAAAACACAATCAATAAAAACACTAAAGCCTTAAAATACTTCATAATAAAATCAAGCGGCATAAGCAAAACTCTAAAAAACTTCACAAATATCCTTTAAAATAATTTTGATATATAGAATTATACTAGGTTTACTATTGGTTTAATAAAACTGAATACTATAATTCCTAATTGTTATTAAACAATAATTTTATTTAAAAGGGATATATATGATTAATTACAAAAAATTGCTTCAATATTAATGCTTTCAGCTTCTCTTTATGCCGCAGAATATACTGCAGAATGGAATTATACAGATAAAGGTCCTAATCGTTAGCATTCTTTACATCCAGAATGGGAAACTTGCTTTTTGGGAAAAGAACAATCCCCTATTAATATATCTTCTTTGAGAGCCATTGATAAAGTTAATAGCTTAATATTGAGATATGAATCTGATTCTAAAAATGTTGTCAATAATGGACACACTTTGCAATTAAATTTTGATAATATGAGCTACATTACTTTCAATGATACAAAATATAATTTATTACAAGCACATTTTCATACGCCATCAGAACATCATTTAGATGGAGTGATTTATCCTTTAGAAGGGCATTTAGTTCATCAAAATGAAAATGGAGATTTATTGGTTATTGGGGTATTTTTCAAAAAAGTAAGCAAAATCCCATCATTAAAAGTATGTTAGCAAACTATTCTACAGAGATTAATAATCAAATGCCTTTGGAAAAATTAAATGCAAAAATGCTTTTACCTACAAAATATCGTTTCTATTCTCTCAAAGGAAATTTAACAACCCCTCCTTGCACTGAAAATGTGCAATGGATTATTCTTGATAATCCAGCAACAGCCTCTGCAGAACAAATCAAAAAATTAAGGGAGCTTTTTCATAATAACAATGCACGAACTTTACAAGATTCTAATAATAGAGAGATTACTTTCACAAAGTAATCTCAACTAATTTATAATCCATTCAGGTAAAGAGCCAAAATTTTTGTATTCTCTAGATCTAATTTACTACTTATAGCAAGTAATTACTCAAAAGGAGACTAAAGAACAATATCAACCTATATTTCTTAACAGCACAGCTATTAAAAAATTGAAAAAGAATTTAAAAACTTAATCTTGAAAAACAAATCTCGCCACTTATTATTAAAGAAATGGAATAGGTAATTTAACAAGTCCAATTAAATCAGCTTGTGATGTTTATTATAAATGTCTTAAATAATTTGGCTACAACATTTATGGCTTAGCAAGATTTGGCTATATTGTTTTAATCCCTATTATGATACTCTCAAACAGATTAAATGAATCAAAGCATTCAATTGAGTATTGCAATTTTAGTGGGATATATTTTGGTGGTTTTTTATTATTTTTTTAAGGAAATTTATGAACCTTGAAAATATTGCAAAGCTAAGTTTTTTAATAATGTCTTTAAGTTTTTTTGCTTAGAACATTCAAAAAGCCTAAACAAACAATACATAAAGATAATAAATTTAAAATCCCTTATAAATTATGGCTTCTCATTACTTCATATATTCTTAACGCCATAAGGTATTTACCTCATACGCTAACACTTTCTATTCATTCTTACTTTTGTTTGAGTATGGATTCGCCTTTTTCTTTTGTAATTCTAATATTAACAAAGGACATAGTGTATCCTTGATTTTAATTTCTTTATATTGTAGTATGTATGTTCTTGTTCTCTCCAATTTCTTTAACAATTTTCTATAATTTATTATCAACAATAAGCATACCTAATCCATAGCCATAGGGTTTGTTAATTTTGTCAATATTTTGATAAAATACAATATTTTTTCAAGGCTTAGGTATGGATATTTCTTTAGAACACATACGAAACTTTTCAATTATTGCTCATATTGACCACGGAAAATCTACCTTAGCAGATTGCCTTATACAGGCTTGTGGAGCAATAACAGAGCGCGAAATGAGTTCCCAAATAATGGATACTATGGATATTGAAAAAGAAAGAGGAATCACCATAAAAGCACAAAGCGTAAGATTAAACTACAACCATGAGGGACAATCCTATATTTTAAACCTCATTGATACCCCAGGGCATGTAGATTTTAGCTATGAAGTTTCGCGTTCTCTTGCTTCTTGTGAGGGGGTTTTATTAGTCGTTGATGCTAGTCAAGGCGTAGAAGCCCAAACTATTGCCAATGTCTATATGGCATTAGATAATAATCTTGAAATTATCCCTGTTTTAAACAAAATCGACCTACCAGCAGCAGCACCAAAACGTGTAAAATCAGAAATTGAACAAACTATTGGACTAGATTGCTCTAATGCTTTAGAAGTTAGTGCTAAAGCAAATATTGGCATCAAAAATTTATTAGATTCTATTATCAGGCTTATTCCACCACCACAAGGAAATACTAACGCACCCACTAAAGCTCTCATTTATGATTCATGGTTTGATAATTACTTAGGAGCTTTAGCTCTTATACGCGTAATAGATGGCAGCATTAAAAAGGGGCAGAATATTTATATTATGGGAAGCAAAAAAAACCACGAAGTCTTAGATTTACTCTATCCCCACCCCATAAAAGGACAAAAAACAAAAGAAATAAAAACCGGAGAGATTGGTATTGTAATTTTAGGGTTAAAGAATGTAACAGACATTGCCGTTGGAGATACCATCACAGACTTTAATAACAAAACTAAAGAAGCTATTGCAGGTTTTGAACCCGCAAAACCTTTTGTTTTTGCCGGAATCTATCCTATTGATACAAATAAATTTGAAGACTTGCGTGATGCACTCAATAAACTCAAACTTAACGATTCAAGCCTCACTTATGAACCTGAAACTTCTGTAGCCTTAGGATTTGGATTCCGCATAGGATTCTTAGGGCTATTACATATGGAAGTTGTTAAAGAAAGACTAGAAAGAGAGTTTGGGTTAGATTTAATTGCTACTGCACCTACTGTAGTGTATGAAATTACCCAAACTGATGGCACTATCCTCAAAATCCAAAACCCCAGCCAATTACCCCCTGAACAAAAGATTGCTAAAATAAAAGAACCCTATGTAAAATCTACCATCATAGTGCCTAGCGAATTTTTAGGAAACATCATAACCTTACTCAACAAAAGAAGGGGCATTCAAAAAAAAATGGAATACCTGCAAGAAACAAGGGTATTATTAGAATATTGGATTCCTACCAATGAAATTGTTATGGATTTTTATGATAAGCTCAAATCTTGCACGAAAGGTTATGCAAGCTTTGATTATGAACCTATCCATTACCAAGAAGGTAATTTAGTCAAACTTGATATTAGAGTAGCCAATGAAATTATTGACGCTTTAAGTATTATTGTCCCCAAAAGCAAAGCTTATGAAAAGGGCAAGGAACTTATAGAAGCAATGAAAGAAATTATCCCTAGGCAGCTTTTTGAAGTAGCCATTCAAGCAAGTATAGGCAACAAAATTATCGCAAGAGAAACGATTAAATCTGTAGGCAAAAATGTAACAGCAAAATGTTATGGAGGAGACATTACAAGAAAAAGAAAATTATTAGAAAAGCAAAAAGAAGGTAAAAAAAGAATGAAGGCTATTGGAAAGGTAGCCCTTCCACAAGAGGCATTTCTAGCGGTGCTTAAGATTGATTAATCTAAAAACTTCAATAAATCCCTAAAGGTAATGACAAATCTTTAGCATCAGTTACCAATTTGACATATTAAAGACAAAGATAAAGAATAGAAAGTGCAATTAAAAACAAGCATTATAATAATAAAATGGCTAGAAATGATAAAGTTTTTTGATGGGTTTTTATCAAAAGCAAAAAAAGATACCATCACTATCACTTTGCCAGAAAGTCTTAAGTCTAATGAGTTTGCTAAACCTAAAAATCATATTAAACTTTCTATATTTTTATCTTTGAAATCTCGCTCTCTAAGTTTATTTAACCCTAACACCCTTATTAACACTGAAATCCTAACATTTAGAATCAACACTAGAACCCACAACTACACTTAACAATACTAAAAATACAGAAAGCTTTATTAATTATCACTAATAAAGTGAGTGATAAAGGAAGCATTACTAGCTTTTTGGAAAATGGAGCCGATAAAATCTTTAAACTTCTAATATTGGCTATTAAAACCTCTATTCATCTTTTTGTATAAGGCTTTCAAAAACATATCTTTTATCTACTTTTACCGCAAACAACTCTGCACAAAATCCCTTGCTTCTATCAAAGATACTTCAATTTTATCTAAATCCTTTCCTCCAGCGGTAGCAAAATCGTCCCTACCTCCACCATTACCGCCCATTACATTGGCAACCTTTTTAACCCACTCTCCAGCCTTAATGGGAGCATTTTTAACACCTGCAGCAATTTTACCCTGCTTATTAATAAGCAAGATAGCGACCTTATCATATCTATTCTTAGCCTCATCAATAGCGACTTTAATGTCCTCTAAATCCACCCTAGCGATGATAAGAGATAACCCTTTTAGATTCTCTACCTTAAAAGAGTGCAAACTTTGAGATTTTTGTGGCAAGTTTTTTAATAATTTTATCTGCTCTTTTAGCTTTTCAATCCCCATTAACAAATCCTGTGTTTTTAAAGCTTCTTTTGCTTGGCATACCTGCTCTAAGGCACTTTTTCCATAACTATAAGCAGCCTTTCCACATACCGCTTCAATCCGCCTAACTCCACTGCTTACTCCACTTTCTTTTGCGATATAAAAACTCCCTATATTTGCAGTATTTTCTATATGAATCCCTCCACAAAGCTCAATAGAATCCCCAAAAGTAATCACTCTCACTCTCTCCCCATATTTCTCACCAAACAAAGCCATAGCTCCCTTATTTTTAGCCTCATCAAGACTCATTTCCTCCACAATTTGGGGATTAGATTCTAAAATTTTTTGATTTACCATTAATTCAATTTTCTCCAACTCTTCAGCACTTAAAGCCTTAGGATGAGAAAAATCAAAACGCAAACGATTAGGCTCTACCAAACTCCCTGCTTGTGCGATATGTGTCCCTAAAACATCCCTCAAAGCCTTATGTAATAAATGGGTTGCACTATGATGCTTCATAATCTCTACCCTTGAATCATCTACTTTTATTATTACTCTATCCCCAACCCTTAGAGTCTCTAAAACTTCTATTTGTGAGATATTTAAACCAAAATATTTTTTTGTATCTAGCACCTTTGCTACAAGCTTATTATCAAACTTAAAAATCTCCCCCCTATCTCCAATTACTCCCCCACTCTCTGGATAAAGTGGAGTTTTATCAAACATTACATAGCCTCTATTTTCTAAACACCTAACTTCTTTAAATTCCTCATCAAGCAAGGCAAGAATCTTCCCTTCAGATTTTGAAGTTTCATAGCCTATAAAAGTATTTTTCCCAAAGGATTCTAAAAGATTCTTAAAATCCCCCTCTTTTAAACTATCCCCGCTTCCCTTCCAATGAGCCTTTGCTTGCTCCTTTTGCTTTTGCATACAAGCTTCAAAGCTATCCATATCTACACCTAATCCCTCCTCCCTTAACATATCCTGTGTTAAATCCAAAGGAAACCCATAGGTATCATAAAGCCTAAAGGCAACTTCTCCACTAAAGAGTTGATGAGTTTTTTCATTTTTGATTTTCTTTAATTCTTTGCCAAAAAGACTCATCCCATTTTCAAGCGTTTCAAAAAACCTCTCCTCCTCAGCTTTACATTGAGATTGCAATACCTCTTGCTTCTCTTTTAGATAAGCATAATGCTCCCCCATACACACACAAACGATCTCTAAGACTTTATACAAAAAAGCTTCCTTAATGCCTAATAAATACCCGTGCCTAACCGCTCTACGCAAGATTCTACGCAAAACATAACCCCTACCCTCTTTATCGAAATTCACCCCTTGTGCTAAAAGAAAGGCTATCGCCCTTGAATGGTCAGCAATCACCCTAAAACTTGCCCCACTCTTATAAATATATTTTTTCTTAGCAATTTCCTCTACTTTAGCAATTAAAGGCATAAAAAGCGAAGAATCAAAATTACTCCTTTTGCCCTCCAAAAGTGCCATAACCCGCTCTAAACCCATTCCTGTATCAATACTTGGCTTAGGAAGAGGTTTTAAATTCCCCTCTTTATCTCTCTCATACTGCATAAAAACAAGATTCCAAATCTCTAAAAACCTATCCCCATCCCCTCCAAAATAATCCTCTTCTCCCTTAAAATACTCCTCGCCTTGATCAACAAAAATTTCGCTACAAGGACCACAAGGACCAATATCTCCCATTTGCCAAAAATTATCCTTATCCCCCATTCTCTTAATACGATGAGGGCTAATATGCGAACACCACAACTCATAGGCTTCATCATCACTTTTATGAATCGTTACATACAAGACCTCTTTATCAAACCCCAAAACCTCTGTAACAAACTCCCACGCATAGGCAATTGCTTCTTTTTTGAAATACCCACCAAAGCTAAAATTTCCAAGCATTTCAAAAAGCGTATGATGCCTTGAAGTATAACCCACATTTTCTAAATCATTATGTTTCCCACCAGCACGGATACATAATTGTGAGCTTGTAGCGATATTAGGCGTAGGGATTGGGACTTTTCCGGTAAAAACATCTTTAAACTGCACCATTCCCGCATTTGTAAAGAGCAAACTTGCATCATCAGGCACTAAAGGCATAGATTGATAAACCTTATGCCCCTTATTTTTAAAAAATTCTAAATACAAGGCACGAACATCTTTTTTCATACAAAAAACCTCTAAATCAAAATGTAAAGATTTTACTAACTTTCTATTAAAAAATGGCTTTATTGACCAAAAACTAGAATCCAAAGAATATAAAATGAAGATTATTTAGTGGTGGCCACGACTGGACTTGAACCAGCGACCACTACCATGTCAAGGTAGTGCTCTACCAACTGAGCTACGCGACCCTACAAAGACAACTGAAGCAAAATAAAAGAGGGGCTAATTCTAACAATTTCCTCTTTTAGGTTTTCTTAAAAAACTTTGCAAGAATATCCAAGCTACCCCACAATTAATCATTACATCTGCAAAGTTAAAAATTGCAAACTCAAAAAGATAATGCCAAAAGATATAATCCACCACCCCTAAATGGATAAATCTATCAAAAACATTAGAAATTCCTGCACCAAATATCACACCCAAAGGGATACTATATTCCCTCAAAAACTCTTTATTGTTATATAAATAAAAAAAGATTCCTAAAAGCAAAAGTATTTGTAGATATTTTAACCACCCTTGCAAAAATGCAAACATAGAAAAGGCAACGCCTTTATTATAAACAAGCACTAAAGAAATAATACTCCCCTCATAACCAAAACCACTTAACACAAAAAACCATTTAATACATTGATCCAAGACAAAAATAACGGTCAAAGCAATAACAAAGAACAAATAAGACTTTCTCACGAATAAATTTTTCCCTTAAAATATGCTTCACACTCTTGCATAGTATTTTCCAAAAGCTTTAAATCCTTGCCCTCTAACAAAATCCTAAGTTTATTCTCTGTCCCGCTATAACGGATTAAATGCCGAATCTTTTTAGAAGCAATCCCTTTCAAAAAAGTTCCATACCCCTCTAAACCCTCTAAGTTTGGTTTAGAGTCAATGGGCAAGTTTTTGAGAATTTGGGGATAAAGCTCAAAACAATCCAAAATCTCGGATGCAGGCTTATTAAATCTTAAAATATACGCCATTGTTTGCAAAGCACTCACTAGCCCATCCCCCGTTTTTGCAAAATCACTAAAAATAATATGCCCACTCTGCTCTGCACCGAAGTTTAAATGATGCTCTAACATACTCTCAAGCACATATTTATCACCAACATTAGA
This sequence comes from Helicobacter apodemus, assembly GCF_003097575.1. NCBI lineage: Bacteria > Pseudomonadati > Campylobacterota > Epsilonproteobacteria > Campylobacterales > Helicobacteraceae > Helicobacter > Helicobacter apodemus. The sequence continues at coordinate 645,591 of NZ_CP021886.1, forward strand.
ACGTATGAGTTTAATATTATGCTCTCCTAAAAACTCCTCTAATGCGTAATTACTCATAATAGTCGCGACAATAGTATTATGCTTTAGGGTTTGATTTTCTTTAACTGCAAGGGCTAGAACACCAATAAGTTTATCACCATTTACGACATTACCCTTTTCATCCACGACTACAAGCCTATCAGCATCACCATCAAGTGCAAATCCAATATCAGCCCTAACTTTCCGCACCTCCTCTTGCAAACTCAAAGGTTGCGTAGCCCCACAGCTCTCATTAATATTAAAACCATTAGGCGTATCATTAATCACAAATACTTCCGCACCTAGCTCATTAAAAATTGTTGGAGCTACCTTATAAGCAGCCCCATTAGCACAATCAATAACGATTCGAACGCCGTGCAAAGATAAATCCTTAGGAAAAGAGTTTTTAATATGCACGATATAACGTCCTACCACATCATCAATCCTCTTAGAAGAACCTATCTCTTTACCCCTCTTTTGAGAGCTTTCAAGCAAGTCCTCATCAGCATAAATCTTTTCAATATTTTTTTCATCTTTTTCATCAAGCTTATAGCCGCTTTTACCAAAAAACTTAATCCCATTATCCGCATAAAGGTTATGACTAGCACTTACCATAATCCCACCATCACAACGCATATCTTCCGTTAAATACGCAATAGCAGGGGTTGGCATAGGACCTATTTGTATCACTTCATACCCCACCGAAGTAAGCCCACTAACAAGGGCATTCTCGAGCATATAGCCACTGCGTCTAGTATCCTTTCCTACCAAGATTTTATTAGTCTTAGAATGCTTCCTATAATAAATTCCAGCGGCAATGCCTAATTTCAACGCACAAAAAACATTTAATTTAGCCCCAGCCACACCCCTTACACCATCTGTCCCAAAAAGATCCATTACTACACCTCTTTAACAATACTTTTATTTTATTTGCTTTTAATAAATTTTCAAATAGAATTCTAGCTTAAATTTTTAACAAAAGGATTAACATCTTATGGCAAATCACAAATCAGCACAAAAGCGTATCCGACAGACCAAAAAAAGAACCGAAAGAAACCGATACTATAAAACAAGAATCAAAAATATGACAAGAAACTTACACGAAACACTAGAAGCAAAAGATATTTCTAAAGCTCAAGAACTCTTTAAACAAATCAATCAATCATTTCATAGCTATGTTAGCAAAGGAATCTTAACCAAAAACACTGCTGCAAGAAAAGTTAGTCGCCTTAATTCCTTAGTAAAAAAATCCGCTTTAGCAAACGCCTAATTCTAGGTAACTGCTAATGTTAGCCAAAAAATTACAACCCTTTATTGACCGTTACAATGAAATTAGCAGCCTATTACTACAGCCAGAAATTCTTAACAATATCCAAAAAATCACTGAATTAAGCAAAGAACAAAGTAACCTAGAAGAATTAGTCCAAAAAGCAAAACAATATTTAAAAAATACCCAAACCATAAAAGATAATAAAATCCTTTTAGAAGATAAAGAATTAAGCGAATTAGCTAAAGAAGAAATCAAAGAAGCACAAGCACAAAACCAAACCTTAGAGCAAGAAATTAAAATCCTACTTCTCCCTAAAGACCCTAATGATGATAAAAATATCTATCTTGAGCTTCGAGCAGGGACAGGAGGTGATGAAGCGGGCATTTTTGTTGGGGATTTATTTAAAACCTATGTGCGTTATGCGGATTTAAAGGGGTGGAAAGTCGAGATTATAAGCTCTAGCGAAAATAATGTTGGGGGCTATAAAGAAATTATCGCCCTCATTAAAGGAAAGGGTGCTTACTCTAAATTTAAATTCGAGGGTGGCACACACAGAGTCCAAAGAGTCCCCGAGACAGAGTCACAAGGCAGGATTCATACTTCAGCCATCACCGTAGCGATTATGCCAGAAGTCGATGATGTAGAAGTTACTATCAATCCTAATGATTTAAAAGTTGAAGTCTTTAGAGCAGGAGGACATGGGGGACAAAGTGTTAATACCACCGATTCTGCAGTGCGTATAACCCATATCCCAACAGGTATTAGCGTTTCTATGCAAGATGAGAAATCCCAACACAAAAATAAAGACAAAGCATTAAAAATCCTCAAAGCTAGGATTTATGAAGCAGAGCTACAAAACCAAATGGAACAAAACGCACACGCAAGAAAACTGCAAGTAGGAAGCGGGGATAGAAGTGAGAGAATCCGCACCTATAACTACCCACAAAACCGCCTAAGCGATCATAGAATAGGACTAACACTCTATACCCTAGAAGAAATTATGTTAAATGGGAATCTCGATTCAATTATTGACCCAATTCTTGCCTATTTTCAAGCACAAGCTTTACAAATCAACGACTAACTTAAGTATTATTTTACATTATTATCGTTATAATTGCTCTTTTTTAGGACAGATGGGTGAGTTGGCTTAAACCACATCCCTGCTAAGGATGCGTAGTCGCAAGATTACCGAGAGTTCGAATCTCTCTCTGTCCGCCACTCTTATGCTTTTCACAACATCCCTATACATCTTGATTAACCAACCTTATATACTCTTTTAAGCAATGAATGAAATTTCTTATCTAAATAAAATTTAGATTTTATACTACAAGAGAATTTTCAAAACAACTTATAACAAACTTAATACAAAATATGCTTAAAATCAACTAATAAATATTAGGGGGGGGGGGGCAAATAAAGCTCTATTTAATGCTAGGCTATTACAGCATAACTTCAGAAGGCTTTTGTATAAAATAACGAATGGTTGGACCAAGTTGCTCGACTTTTAATACTACATAGCCGTGATTTTTCGCATCAAGGGGGATGTTATTAATGCTTTGTGGGCAATCACTTAGCACTTCTAAAATTTCACCATTTTTTAGCATTGGTAATACCTCTAATGTCCTCATTGCAGGATAAGGGCAAGGCTCTCCTTGCAAATCTAATCGGTAGTTTGGCTGCATCATCTCTGCTCCTTTATGACTTCAAATCGTTTAGTTTTTTTGAAGTAATTTCGTTCAATAAGCAGTATAAGGGCTAAAAAAAGTAATAATCCTGCATAATTTACCATCAAACCGCCATAATCTCCAAAAACCTCTAAAAGATTAATGCGTGGAAAACTTGTTGCTAAAGGAGTGGCATAATAATCCCAAGTTGCAGCAAGAAGTGTAGAGCCTATAACATTACCTATGCCTACAATCCAATAATGCACTTGTCCTTCTACTGCTCGATACATCCAACCACATTCACAACCTCCTGCAATAACAATCCCAACTCCAAATAAGAATCCTCCAATAATGGCATTAGGGGCAGCCCACATAATTTTAGGAGGTAAGCCCAACATTACATAACTAAAAACACCAATAGTAGAAACTATCATACCTATAATAACTGCTTTTGCCATATAACCTCTTCCAGTAATAAATAAATCTCTAAAGGCAGAAGTAAAGCATATTTGAGCACGGGAGATAATAGTTCCAAATCCTACACCAAAGAGCATAGCAATCCCCAAAATAGGAATCCGCTTCCCTTCAGGTATTGTTCCAGACACCATTAAATATCCAATCCAAATAAAGATTCCTAAAAAGACTAGAACACCTAGTAGAAAAAATAGTTTTTCTCTAATAGGGGATTGGTGAAACTCTTTTTGTGAAGTTACTTTTTGTAATTTTATAGGAGAGCGAAAAATAGGTAAAACAATAATCTTTGTCCCTACCCATACGCCCATAAGACTCATTATCGTAAAAAACCACGCGTGCAAACTAAATTGTGGAATTCCTGTAAAAAAACTTGCTAAATTGCAACCCATACCCAATCTAGCCCCAAATCCTGCTATGATTCCACCTAGTAGAGCTTGAAGTATTCTTATTTTACTTTGCGGAAAACGAAGTTTGATGTTATTTGCCATTAAGGACACCCCAAGAGCTCCTGCAAACATACCAATAATCATTACTCCATCGATTCTATCTAAAGGCGTTCCCTTTAAACCAATAATCTTAAAATATCCCCAAGTGCTTGTATCGACACCAACAAGATTAAGGATATGCCCACCCCAACGCGTAAATTCTCCCGTTACCGCCCAATAAGTCCCTGTCAAACCAAAATAATAAGCCGCCATTACACCCAATGCAATAACAGCAGGCATAGGAGACCAAAATCTTATTAAATAATTTTGTTTAAAAATCTGAAACATTAAAAAACCCTAAAAAATTAAGAATAACAGATTTGAAGAAAAAAGAAGAAATATCTGTCTGCCCTACCCTAGAGCCTTAATGTATTATAACATTATTTTATGAAATAATGTTATAATTTGAATATATTACTAAATTTAAGGATAGTGATGAAAAATAAAATTATCAAAATTTTAGGATTAGGATTACTCCCTCTAAGTCTTTTTGGTGCTAATAGTATTGAGCTTTATAATACCCCTTTTTGTGGTTGTTGTAAAATGTGGGAAGAATATATGACAAAAAAAGGATATCAAATTCATAGTGCCTATACAGAAAACATTGGAGAAATCAAACAAAAATATCAAATTCAACCAAAATTTGAGAGTTGCCATACTGGCATTATTGATGGTTATGTTGTTGAAGGACATGTTCCAGAAGATGCTATAAGATGGCTATTAGAGAATAGACCTAAAGATGTAATAGGTATCTCTGTGCCGGGTATGCCAATAGGAAGTCCGGGAATGGAACAAGGCGATATGGTAGAGGATTATCCTGTGGTTGTAATGTATAAAAATGGGGATTATAAGATTTATGGGATTTATAGAGGGGATACCTTAATACATAAAAACTCTAAAACTTCTTTTTAAATATAAAATGGGGATATTGATAAAAATTAATTAGATAAGTAGCAAAAATCGCAAAACTCCCCCCAAGCAAAGTTAGAAAGCTAGGAATCTCTGCTAAAAGCCAATAGCTACTTCCCAAAGCAATTACTGGGACAAGTAAGGTAAAAGAAGCGGCTTTGGTAGCACCAATATAAGAAATACCAATATAATAAATACTTGTTCCAATGGCAGTTGAGAGGGCTGCTACCATAAACATCATTAACCAAAATCTGCTATCAAAACTAAAAATACACATCATCGTGTTATTCCATAAAAATAAGGGCAACCAAAGCAAGATACTTAAAAATGTCATATAAAAGTTAATCGCTAAAGGGTGAATTTTAATCCTTTGACAAACCAATGTTAAAACCGCCCAATCTATGGCACATAATATAAAAAATCCATTTAAAAATAATTCTTGAAAATTTTGTAAATCTAAAAGGCAAATTCCCGCAATAATCCCAAATCCTAAACCTAAAATTTCATTAGTTTTGATTGTCTTTTGTGAATTTGTATTATAGAACATATAAGCTAGTATATAGGCAAATATGGGAGTGAGTGTTGTAACGATCACGCCTCCTTTCCCTGCACTTCCATAATCTAATCCAACAAAAAATAAAATTGAATACACACTATTTAATAAAGCTGCTAGAAAAAGGAGTTTAAAAATTTGAAAATTAAGGCGTAAAGGAATCTTTAATATAAGAATAAGGGGTATAGAAGCAAGAAATGCAAAGAAAAACCTCCAAAAGGTAACCACTTCAGCACTCGTATATTCAACCATAATCTTACTACTAGGCCAAGAGCTTCCCCAAAATATCATAGCCATCACCATAAGGAAATAAAAGGAAGCTTTTGACATTTTAGACTTTGGATTTTGTCGCAAAAAATAGGGCTATCGCCCCTAAAATAATAGCAATCAAAGAGGCAATCAAAATAGATATTTTTGCTAATACAATTTGCTCACTAGTGGTATAGGCAAGATTAGCGACAAACATAGAAATCGTAAATCCAATACCAGCAATAATGCCTATGGCTGAAATATGCCCATAATGAAGCCCGGTAGGCTTTATAGCAATATGTAATCTCTCGCCTAAATAAGCAAAAATCAAAACTCCTAAAGGTTTGCCGACTATAAGCCCCAATAAAGTTCCCATAAATAACCCATCAGTATTAAAATTAACACCAGAATCTAACTTCACTCCTGCATTCAAAAACGCAAATAAAGGGACGATGAAATAAGCACAAATAGGCTGTAAGAAAGTTTCTATTTTTACCAAAGGGTTTTGTGCGTAATGAGAATATTTTGCGAGCTTATCAAGAATTTGCACACGTTTATTGGCTTCTTCCATGTTAATTCTTTTTTCTTTATTAGGGAGAAAGAAAGAAGTAAGATTGTTAGCAATTGTCTTTAAAAAGCCTTGTTGGGATTCTTGGATAGGGATAGAGTTTCTTTTATTAGCATTTGCAAATTTATTCCATTCCTCTAAAATATCTAAAATCTGCACAAAATACTTTCTACGAATGTTAGAGCGACCCGGGATACTAAAGGCTAAAATAACTCCGGCAATAGTAGCGTGTATTCCACTATTATAAATCGTAATCCATAATAAAATACCAAGAAAGATATAAGCAGAAGTATATTTCACATCATAGTAATTAATAGCGATTAAAATGCAAGTAATAACAATAGCGGCATATAACCAAAATAAATCTAGGGTATTTGTATAGAGAATAGCAATCACTAAAATAGCTCCCAAATCATCAAAGACTGCTAAGGTTACAAGAAAAATTTTTAATGTAGAAGGGATTCTTTTACCAAATAATAATAAAAGTCCTAAAGCAAAGGCTGTATCTGTGCTCATCGCTACACCAAAACCATAAATAGAATCGGTGTTATAGTTAAAATATAAATAAATAATAATGGGGATAACCATCCCGCCTAAAGCTCCCAAAAGGGAAAAATTTATCTTTTTAAATCCTGCTAATTCCCCATAAAGCACTTCTCTTTTCATCTCTAAACCGACCATTAAGAAAAATAAAGCCATAAGGACATCATTTGTAAAATGCAAGACACTAATGCTAAAAGACCATCTCTCAATAAATGCGCCAAACTCTAGTTCCAAAAATTCGAAATACCAATTACTATATTTAGAATTTGCAACAAGCATTGCCAAAACAACGCAGAAAAATAATAAAACTCCCCCAAAAGATTCGTGATGAATAAAAGTATGCAATCCTTCTTGCAATCTATCTTTTACATAACTTGTTGCACGAATAGTATTTTTAAAAGGGCTTGTAACTTTGCTTTTTGATAAAAAAAACATTTTTTTCCTTTAAAAATAAAATCTTAAACTATTTTAACAAAAATTTTATCGATAGAAACACTTTTTTAAATATTATTAAAACTTCCCACACCAACAAAGCTTTCTTCAATAAAATGCGTTTAAAAAAGGATTTGTTATAATTATGGAATTTCTCAAGGAGGAACAATGCTTAAAAACATCGAATCAAAACGTTTATATACAGCTATTGTTATGCTAATTGCCATAATTTTAATCGTGCTTTTTCATAGTCCTTTTTTATTATGGAGCATCTTAGGGATTGCTTGTATTATAAGCTTTTATGAATCTTATCAGCTTTATACAAAAGCTAAACCAAATCCTCTTTTTACAGGATTGCTTGTCCTATTTTGGATTAGTCTTTATTGGCTAGAAACTTTGCATATTATCTTTGTAATTTTAATAATCCTTGCTTCTTATAAAGCCTATACACAAAAGGGTAATATTGCTTATGCGATGCCTTTTATTTATCCCACCATTCCTTTTGCGTTTTTATATCTTTTATATTTAGATTATTCCATTAACGCCATAATTTGGCTTTTATTTATTGTAGGTTTAACAGATAGTTTTGCGTATTTTGGGGGAAAATTATTTGGAGGAACGTTTTTTAGTAATAGTTGCCTCTGCCATATCTCACCTAATAAAACTAAAGAAGGCGTTTTGATAGGTATTAGTGTCTCTGTGGTAATTTCTACCTTTGTGGGGCTTGGAGTTTGTAATTTCTCTACTTCGTTACTTTTAAGCTTAATAACTAGTATTTCAAGTGTGTTTGGTGATCTTTATGAGAGCTTTTTAAAACGTCAAGCAGGGGTTAAAGATAGTGGCAATTTACTCCCCGGACATGGCGGAATGCTTGATAGATTAGATGGATACTTCTTTGGGGGCATTATTTTATATGTAATGCTAGAAATCTCTAAAGGGAATTTGTCTTAATGATACTTTTAGGCTCTAGTGGCTCTATTGGTATCAATACCTTAGAGATAGCAAGAAAGTTTCATTTAGAAGTAGAAACTTTAGGCGTTGGGTATAATATTGCTCTACTTAATCAACAAATTTTAGAATTTAATCCAAAAAATATTATTATCGCTTCAGAAGCAGATACTGCAAAAATAACATCATCTTTTAAAGGCAAGATTTATTGCGGTGAGGGGGGAATTTTAGAGGCTATTAAGGATTCAAAAAGCAATCTTGTTATCAACGCACTCGTAGGATTTTTAGGATTATCCCCTACTTTGTATGCGATTAAATCTAACAAAATCGTGGCTTTAGCGAACAAGGAAAGTTTAGTTGTAGGGGGAGAATTTATCGATACTTCTAAGATTATTCCTATTGATAGCGAACATTTTGCTTTAAATTACCTTATGAATTTCAATCCTACAATGCGTCCTTTTAAGAATCTCTATATTACTGCAAGTGGCGGGGCATTAAGAGATACTCCCTTACATTTACTTAAAAAGCAAGATGTACAATTAGCCCTACAACACCCTAATTGGCAGATGGGTAAAAAAATCACTATTGATTCTAGCACAATGGCAAATAAACTTTTTGAAGTCTTAGAAGCTTTTTGGCTCTTTAAAAGTAAAAATATTGACGCCTTTATCGAAAAAAACTCTCATATTCACGCACTCGTGGAGTTTTGGGATGGAAGCATTGTTGCACATTTTGCAAATTGTAATATGCAATTACCTATTGCCTACGCTCTATGTTTTGGGCTTAAATTAGGGGAGGAATTTTTAAACAATTTTTCTACTAAACCCCTCATTACACCTTTAAAAATCCATTCAACGCCTTATTGTTTGCAACCCATTGATACTAACCGCTATCCCTTATGGGGCTTTAAGGATTTATTATTAGAAAACCCAAAATTAGGGGTGATTTTCAATGCGGCTAATGAAATAGCAGTGGAAGCCTTTTTAAATAATAAAATCACTTTTGGGGGAATAGAAGCTATGGTTAAAACATCTTTAAAAAATTTTTTAAAAGTTAGATACTCTACTCCTCAAGAACTCTTAGAATTTGATAAAGAAATTAGGGATTTTACTGAAAAGCTTATCAATTAGCACATTGATAATGCTCTTATCCCTCCTCACAAATCCTAAGAAACTCTTGATAATATTTCCAAGACTTTAGAATATCAGGATAATATTCTTTAACAAAAGTTAAATTTTTATCAAATACCTTTTTGAGCCTCATCCTCATTTCTTTATGCTCCCTTAGATATTTTAAAATATCATTTTCATTAAATTGCTTAGCTTTTTCAATTTCAATCCTTTTTTCCATTGCAACAACAAATTTATTTAAATACTCCCTTGTAGCATTATAAAGCCCTTGATTATCTCGCAAATTTTTAATCTGCGACTCTTCTACAAAAATAGCTAAATATTGATATTTTGTTTTATAATTTAGCATTTCATTTGTAATATCTACACAATTGATATTATTATGCATCTGGTAAGTAGTAATAAAAATTTTAATGCTCTCATCTAATTTAAGGCTTGATAAATCATAATTTCCTTTATATGTTACCTTGCCTATATCTTGAGTGTTTGCATAGAGGGTAAATGGAAGCACTCCATATAAATCTCCCCTATTTATTCTATCGGCAAATCGTATCTTTTCTGTCTCTTTAAAGATTCCTAACTCTTTAGTAACTCTATTCATTGTATCAAAGGCTACATTAGGCATTATCTCTTGCGTATCTAAACCAATAATCTTTGCATTTGGAATCTCATTTAAAATTTCCCATTCCATTTTACCCCAAGTCGCAATATTACAACAAAATTCCAAACTAGGAGATGACCCGCCGCTATAATCAAAATAATCCAAAACATCATCACAATCACAAGCAAGAGTAAAATTAGCCAATCTACTTCCGCAATAACCTAAATGGTTTGCATAGGTTTTTGCCATACTTATAGGGTCTCTAAAAACAACCAATAATGGAATATTGTTGCAAACAAGGTAAATAAATTTTAATCTCTCATTACTAAAACGGAAGCGATTTATTAAACATAAGATTCCGCTATTTTGTAAAATTCTATCAAACATTGAGCGATAACTATTCCTATCGGCACAAGCCATAAGATGACTAAACTGCACTCCATAATTGCTCAAATAAGACCTCATAGAACTCCAACCACTACCCCAAGTAACCAACCACACAAACTTATAATATGGAGGCAATGGCAAATTCAAATCCCAAGCAAGGGAAGCAGGAATACTCTCATAACTTAAATTAGCATAAGGTTGTAAGGATTCTTCATTCTTAGATTCTACATTTTCACTATCTCTATCCCCTATCCCTTTATTTATCTCTGTTTTTACTTCTACTAATTCCTCACTATTCTCTTTTTGATTTTGTATCTCTTGTTGCTTACTTATTTCTTTAATAATCCCTTTTATATTTTGCGTTTCTTTCTCTTTAGTTTCTTTACTTTGAATCTCTACTTCTTTACCTTCTTTAGTTTCTCTATTTCTATCCTCTTTAATCTCCTTACTCTTTACCTCATTATTGCTTTGTATTGTTAATGCTACTAATTTCTCTTTATGTTTTACCTCTTCACTCTCTCCTCTAATCCTCTCTTTTGTATGACTTCCACTTATTCCATTATCTTTACTCTCCTTATCCCCCATCTCCTTATTGCTTTTAATCTCTTTGCTCTTTATCTCTTCTTTACTCTTAGAATCTATAAAGACATTGGTATTACTTTGCAATTCTCCATCTTGAGACTCTTTACTTTCAGTCTTTATACCTTTAATTCCTTTACTATTACTTTGCGTTTCTTTCTCTTTAGTTTCTTTACTTTGAATCTCTACTTCTTTACCTTCTTTAGTTTCTCTATCCTCTCTATCTCCTCTCCTTTGTAATTCTCCTCCATCCTCACTTCTACCTCTATCCTCTCTTTGAGATTTTACTTCTATGCTTTCTTTCTTATATAATCTCTTAGGATTAAGTAAAGGGGGATAAGGATGATTAGTCTTTATATATTGTTCTTTAAATTCTTTAGATTCTAACCATTCTAAAATCTCCTCTTTGTATTTTAAAAGAAAAGGTCTTTGTGTATAAAAAGGTATTTGGTTAAAAAGGTGTAAAAAGAAAGTTTGTGTTGTTTTAGAATCTGAAGCATTATAAAGATGTTTTAAAGCTTTTAAAAAAGAAAGTGTCTGTAAAAGAGATTCTTTAGGGATAAAGCAATAAGGTAGATTAAATACTTTTAGTATAGCTTTATATTCTTGGTGCAGCTTGTAAATGTGTTTAGCTTCTTTTATTTTCTTGTTTAATGTAAAATATCCTCCTTTATACCAAATCTTATCTGCTTTACTTAATGCCTCTCCTAATAGATAGGCTAAATGGTATTGAAAGCAGAGAGATTGTTGATAATCTTTACAATCTTGTAAAGATGGATATTTAAGATTAGGAAAGAGTTGTATAGTTTGTTTATAGAATTGCTGTTGTTTTTTATGGGTTTGTTTGATTTTATAAAGACAGAGGAGAAGTTTTAAAAAGGCAAAAGGAATAAGAGAAACTAAATAAGTGTTATTTTGCCCCCCCCCCCCACAGATTAAAAGAAGAATAAGTGTTTTTAAAAGATTCTTGTTGGTAAGAGAGATTAGCACATAAAGTATGATTAGGGATTATAGGAGTTTGAGATTTTTTAATTTTATTGTTATGTTTTAAGTTTTCTTTTCTTTGCTTATCATAAGTAATTAAAGCTAAACCCAATTTATAGATTAAATGGTTTTTTATTCTTTCTTTTGCAGAGTTTGGATTAAAAGAGGACATAGAGAATCCTTATAGGGTTAGTATTTAAGTTATTAGGGTTATTAAGATTGGGATTAAGATTATTAAAATAGGTGTTATTCACTAAAGAATCCTTTAAAATGAAAGTTAATAGAGAGATTAAGCATTAGTTTATTCATTAGAGATTCCTTAATCTTAAAATTAAGGTAGGCATTATAACAAAAAGGGAGTGAGAGAAATTTATTAGGAAACTTGTTTATCATCTATTGCATTAACAATTGTTTCTATGATAAATCTAGGCTCCTACTCTTCTAAAGAGGGTTTAAAGTCCTAATTGCCTTTATATATGATTTAGCTCAATTATAAAGTCAAGCAATGAGAAGTTTTAATGTTTTTATAAATCTGGCTTATTTTAATAAACCTGCTTCATAAAGAAAAAGTGAGCCTTGGTAATCAATATTTTTCAGTTTATCCCTTTTAGCATAGCTCAAATACAGATTTTCCTTAGCTCTTGTTACTGCTACATAAAATAATCTTCTTTCTTCTTCTAAACTCCCACCTTGCGTCATAAGCTTTTTATTAGGGAATCTTCCCTCCATTAAATCAATAATATAGACTTCTGCAAATTCTAATCCTTTACTAGCGTGGATACTTAGTAAATTCACGCCCTCCCCCTCACTCATCTCACTAGAGCCAAGCACCATAGCATTTAAAAATCTGCCTATCTCCTCATAATGGCTTGATAAATCCCTCAATACTAAAATTCTCCTTTCAATCCTTTGTAAAGATTCTTGGTATTTTACTGGATGAATATTCCCCTCTTTGGTAATAGCCCTTTCTTTAGCAAGCTTTTGTATAACTATCTGAAAAATAGAAAGTTGGTAAATCTTGGAGAGGAGATAATAAGGTTTGTCCTTAATATTTAATACACTAAAAAAGTAAAATAAGGCGTTTAAAAACTCCGCACCCTCTTTATTAATCTTTGAATACTTCAAAAGCGGATTGTCTTCAAAATCCTTATGCAGTCCATCAAATCTCAAGCTTTTATTCATATAAAAATCATCAAATAAGCCTAATTGTATATTTTGCTCCCTTTTCTTAAAGGGTTCTTGGATAGTTTTATCTGGCTTTAATAAGCCTTGGATAGGATTCCCATTCCCTAATAATACTAGGGCTTCATAAATATCTTTTGCTAAGGCATTACCGATACCTTTTACATAGCTTAAAATATGGATAAAAGCCATCATATCTTTAGGGTTATAGAGCAAAGAGAGGAGGTTAAGCACAAAAACTACTTCTTTGGTATCAAAAAAGCTAATGCCTCCCTTGCGTTTGGTGGGAATGTCTATCTCCCTTAAACTTGCCTCTATACCATCAGCACTTGAATTATTCCTAAAGATAATAGCAATCTCCCCAAAAGGACGATTGGAAAGCTTAATTTTGTTTGCAATCCCTTGGTATTGTAAAAACAACTCTTCAAAGACTAATAAACTTGGCAACCCAAAATTTTCGCTCTTTACAACTTCTAACTTCTTAGGGTAGATCCTAGGGTTTTTTTCAATCACTCTATTAGCAAGGTTTAAAATAGGGGCAGTAGAGCGATAATTTTTGGTTAGGCTAAAGATTCTTCCATTAGTATAATGCTCTTTAAAACTTGCGATAATGCTAATATCTGCCCCATTAAAAGCATAAATACTTTGGTCATAATCCCCCACACAGAAAATAGATGGAGGATTGAGGGCTTTAAGGATCGAATCTTGCAAAGGATTGGTATCTTGGTATTCATCGACTAAAATTTCCTTGTAAGTAAGTTTTTGCTCTTTAACCATCTCCCTATAATAAAGCAATAAATCATTATAATCAGCGTAATGATAGGCTTTTTTTAAATCCCTAAACTCCTCCCATACATCTAAATAAATCTCCACATATTGTAGTTGGTCTTGGTTGTACTTAGCAATCCATTCCTTAAAATTACTATCAATCGTAGAGTTTTGGTAAAGAGAGAAAATATCATAGAGATAATTTGCACCATAAGGAGTAATATCAGAAACATTAGCAAATACACGTTTGTCATAGAGGCTTTTAAAAAGCACTTTAAGTTCTCTTGGTTGTTTAAGGATAATAGAATGATGGTTTTTTAAATAGCGGTAAGCCACAGCGTGAAAAGTGCCTGCTTCAATCTGTTTGACAATACTATCATCAAATTTCATTAAAAGTCTTGTAAGCATTTCTTGAGCAGCTTTGTTGGTGAAAGTTAATAATAAAATCTCCTTAGGACTAATACCTTGCTGCAACAAATAAGCGATTCTAGCAACGATTGTTGAAGTCTTGCCAGTGCCCGCTGATGCAATTACCAAATTATACCCACTAGGGGCTAAAGAGGCTTGTTTTTGTTGTAAATTAAGGTTTGATAGAGGCACAATTCCTATTCTTTAATATAATCTTTAATAGACTCCGCAACACCAAAAAACGGATAATCTTTTTTATTTAAAACCACTTGAGCTAGAGTATTGTTATCACAATTTAAAACAATAGGTGCTAAGAAATTTACCCTAATTCCATCTCCCTTTTCTCTAACAAAAACACAAAAAACCTTGACATTAGAGCTTGCTTTGATTTCTAGTAAAGTTTGGATACTTGCGGAAACTTCAAAAGAGTATTCACGCACTTTATAGGGATTAACTAAAAGTAATTCTACCTCCTTTCTATCCATAGACAAAAAGGCTAATGCACCATCATCTACTTCTGCAAACTCAACTTCATTAACATCTTCAAAGCCTAGAATGGGGGACTTTACCATAAACTTTTGACTTTTCATCATTGCTTTTTCCTTAAACTTTAAAATTTCTAAGATTTTACCCTTAAATTTTTATCCTTAAAATTTTTAGATTTAATTTTTTGGTAAAATTCAATATCAAAAACACTCTAGCAAAAAGTATTCCATTTACAAAGGTTTTTTTATGCAAGAAAAAACAAATTCCACTTATAACCCAAAAGAAATTGAAGAATCTTATTACCAACTTTGGGAACAATGCGGATATTTTGAAATTTATGGCAATGAGGCTATACAAAAGGTGGGAAAAACCTTTTGCATTATGCTACCCCCCCCTAATGTAACTGGTAGCCTCCATATAGGGCACGCACTTAATCATACGCTCATAGATATTATGGTGCGATTTAAACGAATGGATGGATTTAAAACACTTTGGCAACCCGGACTTGATCACGCAGGAATCGCTACGCAAAATGTCGTAGAAAAGCAACTCTTAGCACAAGGGATTAAAAAAGAGGATTTAGGGAGAGATACTTTTATAAAAAAGGTGTGGGAGTGGAAAGAGCAAAGCGGCGGATTAATTCTTCAGCAAATGCGAAAATTAGGGGTTTCTCCTGCTTGGAGTAGAACGCGTTTTACGATGGATGAGGGATTGCAAAAAGCGGTTAGGGAAGTGTTTGTAAAACTCTATAATGAGGGCTTAATCATTCAAGGAAAATATCTTGTTAATTGGTGCACACACGATGGGGCATTATCAGATATTGAAGTAGAATATAAAGAAAATGAGGGAAAACTCTATTATTTACGCTACTTTTTCAAAGAAAGTCAAGATTATCTTGTAGTAGCCACTACAAGACCAGAGACTTATTTTGGGGATACTGCAGTAATGGTTAATCCTAAAGATTCTCGCTTTAACAAACTTATTGGCAAGAGCGTAAAACTGCCTTTAAGCAACAAAGAGATTCCCATTATTGGAGACTCTTATGTAGATATGGAATTTGGGACAGGTTGTGTGAAAGTAACGCCCGCACACGATAGCAACGATTATGAAGTTGGTAAAAGGCATAATTTAGAACAAATTGTAGTTTTTGATAAAAAAGGCATTTTAAATGAAATTGCGGGTGAGTTTGCAGGATTAGAGAGATTAGAAGCAAGAGAGATTATTGTAGAAAAACTGCAGAAACTTGGTTTTATCGAAAAAATTGAATCCCATAAAAATCAAGTTGGGCATTGCTATCGCTGTGGAAATGTCGTAGAACCTTATATCTCTAAGCAATGGTTTTTAAAAAAAGAAATCGCACAAAAAGCTATTGAAAAAACTAATGCTAATGAAAGTAAATTTTTTCCTCCGCAATGGAAAAATAATTATAATGCGTGGATGAAAGAGTTAAGGGATTGGTGCATTTCTAGGCAGCTTTGGTGGGGACATCAAATACCTGTTTTTTACTGCAACACTTGTAAGGCACAATGGGCTGATACCAAAGAGACAAAACATTGTCCTAAATGCAAAAGTGAGGACATTTATCAAGATCCTGATGTGCTTGATACTTGGTTTAGCTCGGCTTTATGGTCTTTTTCTACATTAGGTTTTGGTAATGGCGAATGGGGTAAAGATACCCTATGGTTTGAAGAAGATTTAAAAACCTTTTATCCTAACTCGCTTTTAATTACGGGTTTTGATATTTTGTTTTTTTGGGTGGCAAGAATGCTGATTTTAGGGGAACATCATCTATCAAAACTGCCTTTTGCAGATATTTATTTACACGCTCTTGTGCGGGATGAAAAAGGGCAAAAGATGAGTAAAAGCAAGGGTAATGTTGTCAATCCACTAGATCTTATTGAAAAATATAGTGCCGATGTTTTACGTTTCACCCTAGCAATCCTTTGCGTGCAAGGGAGAGATATTAAACTCTCTAATAGCCAACTAGAAATTAGCAAAAATTTCACTAATAAACTTTATAATGCTACAAACTTCTTACTCCTTAATGCAAACTCGTTTCCTAATCTTGAGGAGATTGGGACACCTAAGAGTGCATTAGGGCAGTATTTAGCACAGCTTCTAAGTGAAACTATCAAAGAAATAAGAACGCATTTAGAATCTTATCGCTTCAATGATGGGGCTAATACACTTTATCGGTTTTTATGGGGTAGTTTCTGTGATTGGGGGATTGAACTTAGTAAGGTTAGCAAAGATTGTATTATAGAAATTGGTGCAATCTTTAAAGAATCTCTTTTATTACTGCATCCTTATATGCCTTTTTTGAGTGAATATCTATGGCATAGACTCTCTAATAGTAACTTAGAGAAAAATAATTCTATTATGGTAAAGCCCTACCCCACATTTTCTTATAACAATACCCCTAATTTCAAAGTCTTTGAAATTATCTTAGATGCGATTATCTCTATTCGCCGCTCTAAAACAGTGATTAATCTTGCTAATCAAAAGATTGATAAAGCTTATATTCGGTTAAATGATACCATTCCTGATAATCTCTTAGATTTATTGAAAAACTATATCTGCAAACTCGCAAAAGTAGCAGATATTCAAATCACTCATCAAAAAATTCCAAATTGTATTGTCGATATTACCGAAAAATTAGAAACTTATATTCCCACTCAAAGCATTGATTTAAATCCCATCATCCAAAGACTACAAAAGCAGCAAGAAAAAACACAAAAAGAAATTAACAAGCTAGAGGGAATGCTAAATAATCCAAAATTCCTTGCTAATGCACCTAAAAATGTCTTAGCGGATAATCAAAATCTACTCTTAGAACAACAAGAAAAGCTTAACAAGATTCAATTAGAGTTAAAAAGTCTTTTAGGCTAACTCTTTTGATAGATATTCTGATAAACCCTTAATAAAGCGATAAATAAAGCAGTAATAGCAGGTCCTAAAACAATCCCCCAAAATCCAAAACTCGTAATTCCTGCAAAAATGGCAAAAAAGACTAAAATTTCATTAATTTTTACAGGAGTCTTAATCAATACACGATTGATAAAAGCTATCAAAAAGGGCTTGACAATATTATCAGCTAAGGTCGCTATGATTAAAATAGAATACAAAACTATAACAATAGCAGTAGTAATATCCCCCAAATAAATCTCATATAAAGCTACAGGCAACCATACTAATGTCCCACCAATAACGGGTATCAAAGAAGCAAAACCATAAAATACACCCAATAAAATAGCATTATACCCATAAAAAAACATCAAAATACCAAAAAGCACTCCTTGTATTACCATAGAGGCAATAGAAGAATAAAACACAACGCTAATTACTCCGCTTACTTCATTGTATAAAGATTTGATTTGCTTTTTTTCAAGAGGAATGAGGTTCAACAAATACTTCCCTAAAGAATTACTATAATAATAAGAAAAAAACAAAAAGATAACGATAAAAAAAGTATCACTTAAGAAAAATAAGCTATTTTTCCCTGCTTGTGCAAAAATAGATAATCCTCTTTTCACAACCTCTGCCCAATTCATAGAATCTACTTTTAAAATCCATTGATTAAGCTCTTTAAGTGCAAAATCCGGCAAATACTCATATAAGGCTTCATTTACCACTATCCATTGATCTTTGATATAAATAATAAAATTTTGTAATTTTGATAAATCTAAACTCGTAGCCAACTCTGCTAAATTTATCATTACATAAATAATAGGCATAAAACAGCCAATAAGCAAAGATAAAGTCGCAACAAAAGAGGAAAAAACATTCGATTTTGTTTTTATAAAAATTGCTTGATAGATTCCTTGTGTAGCTAAAAACAACAAAAAGGCGATTAAAAGCTTCATCAAAAAGGGTGAATAAAGCTTCAATAACGCTAAAACGCTCAAGACAAAAACAACAAGAAAAAAATAAGTTCCTTTGTTACTTACCATTGCTAAAGCCCTTTAGATGGTGGATAAATAAATACACTCTCCCTAAAAATTTCAATAGGCTCTTTAGAATCTAAAGCGTAAGCTTTAATCTTTATAGGTATATGAGTATCCTTTTGCGTATCTTGTGCCAGATTTTCATCGGTATAAAGCACTACAATTTGTTTAAACTTCTCTCCAGCTTTAATACTAAAAGCTTTTGAAGGGCGTCTAATTTTAATAGCAGGATTATTTTCAATTTCAAAATAAAACTCATAAGGCTCTTGCTTAGTGTTTTGGAATAAAAAAATATAAGAATTTTCAACACGATGATGATCCCTAATCGTATAAAGTTCATTGCGGTTAATATTTAAAAGCATATCCTCCTTTGTAGAACTCATAAATAAAAGTCCTATGATAGTAATCCCCAAAGCCACGACATAAGCAATCGTTTTAAAACGAATATAATTCACTTTATTACGCATATCAATAGCTCGTGGGCTAGTCCAAGAAATCAAAGTTTCCTTACCAAGCTTACCCATAACTTTCGTGCAAGCATCAGAGCATTCTAAACAATTAATACATTCTAATTGCATACCCTTACGAATATCAATATGGGTAGGACAAATCCTCACACAAGCTTCACAACCTATACATTCTGCAGATGATTCTGGAGGCTTTTTCCATAACTTAATACCCTCTGGATTAAAAACTACTCCACCGCGTTTATAATCATACACTGTCATTATCGTATCATTATCATAAAGCACACTTTGCACTCGGCTATAAGGACACATATAAATACAAAAGTTTTCTTTGATAAAAACAATATCTGCAATTAAAAAAATAGCAATCCCAAAGAGAAAAATCAATAAATATTTATGCTCTAAAGGATCTTGAATATAAGCAAAAAAATCTAGCGGAGGCACAAAATACCACATAAAATTAGATGCAGCAACAAAAGATAAAATAATCCATAGAATAAGAGCTATTGCCTTTTTAAATTGGTTAGCTCTTAAGCTCATATCAGGTTCTATCTGGCGATTTTGCATTTTTTTACGCAAGCGCAAGAGCTTTGTTTCAATAAAATCACGATATAAAACCCTAAAAATGGTTTGCGGACAAGCCCACCCACACCATACTCTTCCTGCTAAATTTGTTAAAAAGAAAATTGCTAAGAACATTAAAATTAACAAAAAAGGCATCAAATAAAACTCTTGTGTATTAAAAACAATGCCAAATAAATGTAATTGCTGATGATCAAAAGAAAGCAAAAAGATTTGGTTTCCATTAATTTGTATGAAAGGGAGACAAAATATTAAAATGGTTGTTACAACATACATTATGTAACGCTTTTTGAAATATTGCGTAATAGTAATATTGGATTTATCAACAGACATATCACACTTCCCTAAAATTAAGTTTTGGAATTTTAACATATTTTAATAAATTTGACTTCCTTATTTATGGCTTGATTAAGATAGGCCTATAAATTTTATGCTATAATCCTCTCCTAAATAAATTTTAAAAAAGGTGGTGATTTACCAATGCCAGGCATTAAAGTTAGAGAAAACGAATCTTTTGATGATGCTTATAGAAAATTTAAAAAACAAGCAGATAGAAATCTAGTGGTAACAGAAAGCAGAGCTAGAAGATTCTTTGAACCTAAGACAGAAAAACGTAAAAAGCAAAAAATCAGTGCGCGTAAAAAAATGTTAAAACGTCTTTATATGCTAAGACGTTATGAATCAAGACTTTAGTCTTGATTGAAATTCTTTCATACCTAAGCTTAAAAAATAAAAACTTACAATAATAATATTTGCCGCAACTAGCCCACTAAAAAACCCAACAATATCAAGAAAATCTTGCTTTAATAAAATAAAAAATCCAACCACTAAAAAGGCATAAGCTAATAACCTAAAGGGCATAAAAAACATTTTAACCCCCACTTTATTAGAATTTTTATCAAAATTTCCCCAAAAGGTTCTATATTTAGCTTTCTCTTTTTCCCCCTCTAAGGAAGAATTATTATCCTCTCTGTAAAACCCTTCTTCCTTTGCCTCTTTATCTGACATTGCTAAAACTTCTAATTCTTCTTGTGTTGCATTGGCTATTAATTGATAAATTTTATTCTTTTGAGTCAAGAATACCGCAAAAATAATGCCACAAAACGCAATAAAAGCAAAAATAAAGCTCCAAGCAAATTTCTGCTCTGCTAAAAGATAAATACTTAGAAATAAAACACCAACTAATAAAACGCTAATTATCCTCATCTTCTTCCCATTTTTCAGGTTTTTGATGGGCATATTTAGGATCTTTACTTAAAGCATCAAATTCCCTTTTTTGTGCTTTATAGGCTTTATAGACATTTAAAATAGCAGCTAAAATCCCCCAAACTACACCTAGCCAAAATAGCCAAGAATATCCAAATAGCCATTTTAAGCCATAGCCTACTCCAATCCCTATTAAAACCGCAACTACCATAGAGATTCCAAGTGTAGCATTAGAATAAGCTAAAAGTGCGTCCTTGTATTTGGGTTTATTTTCTAAATCTCTTTCTTTATCTTTCATAATTGCTAATCTCCAAAATCACCTCTCTTGCTCTTTCTAACACACTTTGAATTAAATCCTCATCCATACAAGAACAAATAAACCCACTTTCAAATTGTGAAGGTGCTAAATAAATACCTTTTTGCAACATTCCTCGATGAAATTTTGCAAACATTTCTGTATCACTTTTTTGTACATCTTTAAAATTATTTACAGGATTTTCATTAAAGAAAAACCCAAACATACTTCCCCTTACACAAACTTGCAAAGGGATACTAAACTCTTGAGCAATATTTTGTAATCCCTCTGTAAGTTGCAAAGCTAAAGATTCTAGATTTTGATAAATTTTTGGGTTT
Source organism: Helicobacter apodemus (assembly GCF_003097575.1). Classification (NCBI taxonomy): domain Bacteria; kingdom Pseudomonadati; phylum Campylobacterota; class Epsilonproteobacteria; order Campylobacterales; family Helicobacteraceae; genus Helicobacter; species Helicobacter apodemus. The sequence continues at coordinate 667,061 of NZ_CP021886.1, forward strand.
TGTTTTAGTTTTTCTAAAGTTGCTAATCCTGCACTCATCGCAACAGGATTACCGCTTAATGTTCCTGCTTGATACACAGCTCCATTAGGAGATAGCAAACTCATTATCTCTTCAATACCACCAAAAGCCCCCACAGGCATTCCGCCCCCAATAACTTTTCCAAAAGTTACCAAATCACCATAAACCCCATAAAAATTTTGCGACCCATTAAGGGCTGCTCTAAACCCACTCATTACCTCATCCATAATTAAAACAATATTATGTTGGTTACAAAGATCCCTTAAATCTTTTAAAAACTCTTTTGTAGTAGGCACTAACCCCATATTTCCTGCTATAGGCTCTATAATAACACAAGCAACACCATTACCACTTTTTTCACTCTCTTTAATACATAGCTCAACACTTGTTATATCATTATAATGGGCTACTAAAGTATGCTTAACAAAATCTTGCGGAACACCTGGTGAGCTAGGATTCCCAAAAGTTGCTAACCCACTCCCTGCATTAACAAGCAAAGAATCACTATGTCCGTGATAACAACCCTCAAACTTAATAATATCGTCTTTTTGCGTATAAGCCCTAGCAAGCCTAATAGCACTCATTGTTGCCTCTGTCCCACTGGAAACAAAACGGATTTTATCAATTCCTTCATAAAGAGCAATTATTTCCTTAGCCAAAGCCGTCTCTAAAGTAGTTGGAGCACCAAAAGAAAGTCCTTTTTTAAGAGTATGCAAAACCATCTCTTGTATATATTCATCACTATGTCCAAAGATTAATGGACCCCAACTTTGCACAAAATCAATATATTTATTCCCATCCTCATCAATTAAATAAGCCCCTCTACCCTCTCTTATAAAAGGGGGAGTGCCGCCCACACTTTTAAAAGCCCTCACAGGAGAATTTACTCCACCAGCAATAACTTGCTTTGCTTCATTAAAGTCGTTGATACTATTTAAATTATTTAAAAATTCCATATTTACCCTTATTAAATACCTAATTAAATATCTAATCATACACTAATTTTAAAAATCTTTATAAATAATTCCAATTTTTTACTTTTCAAAGTTTTAAAAGTTTATAATTACAACTTTATTTCTCTAAAAAGGCATTTTATGCAAGATTTTAAAATTTTTACAGGAAGTGCACACCCTAACTTTTCTAAAGATGTTGCGGATAATTTAAACATAACATTAGCAGAAGCTGAAATTAGTCGCTTTAGTGATGGAGAGATTAGTATAAGACTTTGTGAGAGTGTTAGGGGAAAAGATGTATTTGTAATCCAACCAACCTGTGCTCCTGCAAATGATAATTTAATGGAGCTTTTCATTATCATTGATGCCTTAAAAAGAAGTTCTGTTAATTGTATCAATGTGATTATGCCTTATTTTGGCTATGCAAGACAAGATAGAAAAGCTGAACCTAGAGTTCCAATTACTGCAAAATTAGTCGCTGACTTGCTCCAAAGAGCAGGTATTACTAGACTTGTCACTATGGATTTACACGCTGGTCAAATACAAGGTTTTTTTGATATTCCTGTAGATAATCTTTATGGTTCTGTGATATTCCAAGACTATATCCGATCAAAAAATCTGCAAAATGCCATTATCGCAAGTCCGGATATAGGAGGAGTTGCAAGAGCTAGATATTTCGCTAAACTCTTAGGATTAGAAATCGTCCTCATTGATAAACGGAGAGAGAAAGCTAATGAAAGTGAAGTGATGAATGTTATTGGGAACGTAAGGGATAAAAATGTTATTTTAATTGATGATATTATTGATACAGCTGGAACAATGGTAAAAGCCGCTTCAGCTTTTAAAGAAAAAGGAGCGACAAGCGTAATTGCATTAGGAACTCACGCTGTCTTTAGCGGTGAGGCTTATGAAAAAATTGAAAAAAGCCAAATTGATGAAGTTATTGTTACAGATACCATTCCACTTAAAATAGCTTCCCCTAAAATCAAAGTTTTAAGCGTAGCTCCTTTATTTGCAGAAGTTATTAGAAGGATTAATAAAAATGAAAGTGTCAATTCTCTTTTTATTTAAGATATTATCTCTTTTTATACTCTTAGAATACTCTCTTAATGCAGAAGATTCCAAGAAAATCCAAGCCATTTTAGAAACCACTGCTGGAAAAATTACTTTAGATTTATTCCCGCAAGTTGCCCCTAAAGCTGTAGAAAATTTTGTAACGCATATTAACAATGGGTATTATAATGGGACAATATTCCATCGCACTATTCGTAAATTTATGATTCAAGGTGGTGATCCAACAGGGACAGGCAGAGGTGGAGAATCTATTTGGGGACAAGATTTTGAAGATGAGATAGTGCAAGGTTATACCTTTGATAAAGCAGGAATACTTGCTATGGCAAATGCAGGGGCTAATACTAATGGTAGTCAATTTTTCATTACTACAACAAAAACACCCCATCTAAATGGACTACATACTATTTTTGGGGAAATTAGCAAAGAAAATCAAGAAGAAAGCTTCAAGACTCTAAGAAAAATAGAATATACCCCCACTAACACACAAGATAAGCCCCTTAAAGAGCAAAAAATCATCAAAGCTTATATTCTCCAAATAAATATAAAGAAAAATTAATCTTTTAATTTTCTTTTATAGAGTAAGAGAATTCCTATTATTAACAAAAATACTATAATCTCTACAACTAAAGATTTAAATCCAACTTAACTACTCTTTAACAAATTCACTAAAATTGCATCGGCTTTTAATAATTTCGTTTGCTCTGCACTACTTAGGAAGCTTAAATGCTTCTTATCCTTAGATTTTTTAGCACCTCTTATCCATTTATCAATCTCATCTACCTTTATAGTCTCTAAACTTATATCTTTTTTCTCATCTACATTGATACTACCTTGATTATTCCCAATAAGATTTAAGAGAAAGTCATCAAAACTAAATCCCGCTGATGAAAAATTGAAATGCTTTATCGCAAAAATATCGGTAATCTCTGAGGTCTGCAAATTTTTAGCGACAAATAACACCATTTCATTATCTCCACTCATTACCTCTTTGAAACTTAAATCACCATCTAAATTAATATCTTGAGTAATAGAGTGGTTAATAAAATCTGCTAAATTATCAATAAAGCCTATTTGCTCTAAAAATCTTTTTTGCTCTTCATCTCCTGCTGGTATGCTCTCTGCAATAGAATAATATTTTGAGTTTATAACTGAAACAAGACTCTTTAAATGAATACCCTCATCAATACTAATGCTTCCATTCCCATCACTATCCCCACTTAAATAACCCACCTTATAAGCAGCATCATAATACCAACCCTTTACATAGCTATTTGCTTTCTCTAAACTTCCAAATTTCTCATTTAATCGTTTAGCGTTTGCTTCATTAAGTGGAACATAAATAGTTTTTCCACTCACTTCATCTACAAAACTCACTGCATTTTGAGGAATATCCTCACCCTTTGTCTCTAAAGGATTATAAGCTTTTAATATCTCTTCACTTATATTTTGTGGTTTAGAATCATTAGTTGCAATAAAAGACTTTTCAAAAATATTCTTAATAGCCTCTTTATTTTCTTGCGTTTGTATAAGCTCTAGTAGAGCATTATTGGACTTTGTTTGATGATAACTAAACCCATCTATTTTAGAATCTATACTACCCTTTTTTAAGGCATTATCTACAACATTATTTGTAGCATTTGCTAAAGCAACACCCTCCCCTTAGAGTGGTGGAGTGCCTCTTGAATAAATTTCTTCTTTTGAAGATATTTATCTTCAAAAGAAGTTATACTAAGTTGATTATTTCTATCACCGCTAAAACCATTAGCGTAAGAAGCATATCCACTTCTAGAATCGACAGAATACATTAGTTTCTCCTTATATACTCTATCCTTTGATAATTTCCAATTCCTTTACACATAAACAAGCAAAAAACATTCCTTTTATTTCCTTATCTACCTTTAATCTTTTTATTTTATAATTTCTCAAATTTTATTATTTTAAAAATTAGGATTCTTGTGCAAACACTTCACACACTTTTAACCTTAAAAAAACTCTATTTACTCCGAGCATTAGGCGTAAAATATTGTAATCCCCAACCTCCAATATATACTCAAGATTCTTTTAAAATTAACAATCCCGCAAACCTACAAAAACTTATCCAAGAATGCCAACTCTGCCCACAAAAATCGTCTATACCTCATATAGGACTTTATAATCTAAAATCTAAAATTACTTTTTTAAGTTTAAGTCCTATTTTAGATATACAACTACGTTTTACCTCCAAAAACTCACAAATGCTAAAAAAAATTATTGAAAATGTCTTATTACTTTCTTTAAAAGAAGTATCAATCTTGTCACTTTTAAAATGTGAGATACCTAAAATCTCTCAACACCAATGCTACCAATCTTGCAAAAACTATCTTTTCAAGCAATTAGAATTTTCAGAAAATAAGCTTATTGTTTTGTTAGGACAAGAAGTTTATGAGTTCTTTTGCGACGACAAAACACCTTATGAAAACCTACAAGGAAAATCCTTAAAATGGGGAGACTTTCTTTTATTTCCGACTTTTTCCTTAACCCAACTATTAAGGCAACCACAATTAAAAATCCAAGCACACCAAGAATTTCTAACACTTAAAGGATATTTATGAGATTATTTACAACATTATTATTAAGCCTATTGCCAAGTTTAATATTAGCCGCTGGTAAATACCCTTCCCCACTCCCCACACCAAAAACTGAAATTCTCAACATTGAAATTCAAACCTGTTCTAAAGCCTGCCTCAAAGAATATTTACAAAAAGGACAAATTTTCTCTTTTTTAGCTAATGTTAATAAAAATAACACCAATGAAGAATTACTTACCAATGCAAAATCTCTCTCAATGGAATTAGAAATTGCCTCTATTCCTTATTTTTTAGATATTCAAAAATCCGCTTTAATCCAAATTGCCCTACTCTTTCCTAAAAAAACTATTGGGCGGTATTCAATCTCTTCAACCAATGTTATCTTAAGCTACCTATTTCATCGCAACCAACCCTTTAACTTTGAAGTCTTTGATAGCAAAAGTGAATCCTTAGAGGATTTGCAAAATACCATAGATACCATTACATCTAAGGGATATAAACAAATCGTGGCTCTATTAACCTATGTAGGGGCTAATAATATCAATCATTTAAAAACCCAAATACCTATTTATATCCCTAGCGTACATTCCTCTCAAATTACAGAACCGCTTATGCCAAATATTATCTATGGAGGCATTAGCTATGAGAAGCAAATAGAAAAACTCTCTGCTTTAAATCCCAACTCCACAAAGGTTATAAGTTTCTATGATGAAGGTTATATTGGAAGCCAAATGAATGAATATGTCCTAAAATACAATTTAGACACTATTTACTCTAATGCTTTTAATCCTAAGAGTGCTACAACATTCCCTAAAGAAATTAAGACTATCCAACCCCTACTTAAAGATTCAAAAATTTTTCTCAATACCCCCATCACACATTCAAGTATTATTCTCTCACAAATTACTTATAATGATATAAAGATTAATGGTATCTACTCTACACAAATTAATTATAACCCAAGCCTCCTCTCTATCACTCAAGAAAAAGATAGGAATAATATGTATATTGCAAACTCCATTGCAAAATCTGATTCACTGCTTGTTGAAGAAGCAAAATTACTCAATGCAGATTTAGAATATGATTGGATTAACTATTCTACTGCTTATGGGATTGAATACTTTTACTTACAAAATATTCCTAATGCCAAAGCCTATTTCAAAGAAGCCATAAAAAACAATCAAGTAGAATATAAAATTGATATATTAACCCCTAAAAATAATCGATTTGTTCCTATTAACTATGAATATTAAAAATATTGTTCCTCCTAATTGCTATCTCAAAATTATCAAAAACCGTAATTACAGATATTTGCGTTTGCAGTTTAAAGATTTTTCTACACTTTTACTAACAGCCCCCAAACATATTAGTGAGAAAGAATGTTTAAATTTCTTACAAGACAACAAAGAGTGGATTGCTACCCAAATAAATTCCCAAAGTCAAATAACCTACACCCTCTTAGAAGAAAAAATATTCCTTTTTGGCGAATGGATTGACTTTAAAGATACTTCTATTCAAAAACTCTGGCAGGAATTTATATCCACTACCACACCTTCTTTAACCATTAAAACTAAATTGCAGGAATTCTACCAAAAAGAACTCCACTCTTATATCCAACTATCACTTCAACATTGGTGCTCTTTAATGAATCTCTATCCTAGCCAAATCACCTATGGAAAAAGTATTAAACAACTAGGTTGCTGCTATAGCAAGTCTCACAAAATCCGCTTTAGTTTAAAACTTAGCTTAATTCCAAAAGCACTCATTGATTCTGTTGTTATACACGAATTAGCACATATCAAATATCCAAATCACCAAAAAGAGTTTTGGGAGCTTGTTTTAACTTATGATAAAAACCCTAAAAATATTCATTTATGGTTTAGGGAAAATCATTCTTTCAATCTTTATCTCTATAAAAGAATTTTTAAAAATTAATACATTGAAATTGCAGTATTAAAGATAATATGATGGCTAATATTTTTAATTAATGAATCATTCTTTTTATGTTTTGGAAAAGCTAAAAACATTTTTCTTCTTAGTTTTAAACCTCTTACGCTACGAGTATAAAGCATCCTGTTTTTCAATTCATCTTGAATATGCAAATAAGGCAAAAAACCAACATATGCGTCTTTGCCTTCTACTTGAGAAATCAAGAAATCTTTAATCTCAGAGAGTTTATCAAATTCTAATGAGATTTTTAATTTATCACTTTTAATGGCTAATTTATCTAAATGCTTTTTTATAATGCTTGCAGTTTGCGTTTGGGGATTTAAACCAACCCAATTATAGGAATACAAATCTTCCCCTTTAACAATTCGCGCTAAAGGTTTATTACAAACTAAAACCAATTCATCTTCAAGCCATTCCCTATAAATAATATTCTCTTTAAAGAAAGGGGATTCTACAATAGCTATTTCACATTTCTTATTTTGCAAATCGTGAATAGCCTCTACAGAAGTTGCGACATAATGTTCAATATTAGGATAAATATTACTTTTAACTTCTGTAAAACACTGAGGTAAGATAAATTTTCCAACGGTGTAAGAACAAGCTATTTTTATCGTTTCACAACGTTTAATCATCATCACCATCTCTTTTTGGTAATCCTTTAAAGTCTTATTAAGCTTTACTAAAATCCAAAAAAGACTTTCACCATCTTTTGTAAGCAAAACTCCATTTTTCTTACGATAAATCATCTTTGTATTAAAATAAGATTCAATAATTTTAATGTGCTGAGTAACTGCTGGTTGTGAGATGCCTACTTTCATAGAAGCTTTTGAAATACTTTTCTCTTGAGCCACAATCATAAAAGTTTGCAATTTTTCAAAATCTCGTAGCATAAATACTCCTCCCCACGAGCTCAAAAATTATAAGATACACATAGTATATCATATAAACACTATTATCAAAATATAAACACTTTATTGTTATAATCTATTTAGAATATTTGTAACTTTTTCCAATCAGAAGGCTACCTATGCAAAAAAAACTTCTACAACAACTCAATCCCTCCCAACAAAAAGCGGTTAAAACCATAGAAGGGGCATTGCTTATTCTAGCCGGAGCAGGAAGTGGAAAAACAAAAACCATTACAACAAGGCTTGCGTATTTAATTGATGAAATTGGAATTCCACCTAGTGATACCCTTACGCTAACTTTCACCAATAAAGCCGCTTTTGAAATGCAAAAAAGGGCTTTAGATATGATAGAAAATACTACCCCTCACCCTCCACTGCTTTGCACCTTTCATAAATTTGGGCTATTATTCTTAAAGTTTCATATTCACCACTTAGAGCGTAAAAATAATTTCACGCTAACTGATAGAGAAGATACCAAAAAAATCCTCAAAACATTCAATAATAACCTATTCCCTATGCCTTTATTACTTAGTGAAATATCCCACTATAAAAACTCCAAAATTAGCCCACAAGAAGCGATAGAAAATGCTTATAGCCCGACTTATAAACAAATCGCAAAAATCTATTTAGACTACCAAGATTTTCTTTTACAGAATAATAGAGTTGATTTTGATGATTTACTACTTTTGCCACTTGAAATTCTCCAAAAATTTCCAGAAATTGCTAAAGAAATTAGCCATAAATACCAATATATTATGGTTGATGAATACCAAGATACAAATGAACTTCAATATTTACTTTTAAAACATCTGTGCTTTACACACCAAAATATTTGTGTTGTTGGGGATGATGACCAAAGTATTTATAGCTGGCGTGGTGCGAATATCCAAAATATTTTAAACTTCACACAGCATTTTAGCAATGCCCAAATGATTAAACTAGAAGAAAATTATCGCTCTAGCAAAAAAATCTTAGAAGCTGCTAATAACCTTATTTCTAAAAATAAAGAACGTTTAGGAAAAACTCTTAGAAGCACATTAGAGGAAGGAAAGGCTGTTGAGATTCTACACAGTAGTGATGAGTTAGAGGAGGTAAAAAATCTCTGTAAAATCATTAAAAAGCTTTTAGCTAATGGAGTAGAAGCACAAAACATTGCCATACTCTTTAGACTTAATGCACTCTCTCGCTCTTTAGAAGAGGGATTTAATCGTGAAAAAATCCCTTATACCTTAGTTGGTACTATCCGCTTTTATGAACGCAGTGAAATCAAAGATATTTTAAGTTATTTTCAAGTTCTTACCAATATCCACGATGATTTCTCTTTAATGAGAATTATTAATAAACCCAAAAGAGGTATTGGCAAAACCACCATAGATAAACTAAAATCTCTTGCAGAAGCGAAAAGTTGCAGCATTTATCAGCTATACAAAGAGGATGTAACCCTAGAAACACTCTTAGGGAACAAAACCTTAACAAACCTAAAAGAGTTTTTTAATACTTTAGAATCCTTGCAAAAATGCCTTAAAGATTCCCCTCAAGATTTTCTTGATATTTTTGAGTCTAAAATAGGGTTTTGTGAATCCTTTAATAAAAGCAATGAAGAAGTTGAAAGAGTGAGTAATATCCAAGAATTTTATGGAATTTATAGAGAATATCACAAACATAATCCCCTTATGGAATTAGAAGATTTTTTAAATGAGTTAGCTTTAAGAAGCGACCAAGAAGATGTAGAAATGCGGCAACAATCTAAAGGAATCAAAGGCATAAATTGTATGAGCGTGCATTCTAGTAAAGGCTTAGAATTTGACTATGTTTTTATCATCGGGCTTGAAGAGGGATTCTTCCCTATGATTAAAGAATATAGTAATTTAGAAGAAGAGCGAAGATTAGGCTATGTTGCTTTCACAAGGGCAAAAAAAGAGCTTTATTTAAGCTATGTAGATTCAAGATTTTACAAAGGCAATCGTGCCAATATTTCACCCTCTAGATTTTTAGAAGAATGTGGAGTTATTTACCCCAAAGATTCTAAATATTCCTTAAAATCTCTAGAAAATGATAGTAACTTTAAAAAAGGGGATTGTATCTTCCATAAAATTTTTGGTGCAGGGAGAATCTTGGAAGTTACCAAAAGCGGCAAAGAAACAAAATTAAGAATAAACTTTGGGGGTTCTATACGCAATATTTTAAGTAGCTATGTCAAGAAAGTATAACACCTAAACCCTCTGCAATTAATCTCATCTTATGATGATCATAGTATTTTGGTATAATTTGCTATCTTAAGGAGGGATAATTATGGAACTAACACCCCAAGAAAAAGAAAAACTAGAAGAACTTTGTGCGATGTCTTTTGATATGGCAAGAAACAATGACTACCAATCTCTAAAAACACTTTTACAAAATGGATTAAACCCTAACCTTACAAACCACAAAGGTGATTCTTTATTAATGCTTGCAAGCTATCATAATAGTATAGAATGTGTTAAATTACTTCTACAATACAAAGCAGAAGTTGATAAAACAAATGATAAAAATTTAACACCACTCTCTGGAGTGTGCTTTAAAGGATATGTAGAAGTTGCAAAATTATTGCTTGAAAATGGAGCAAACCCAGATTTAAAAAACCCTATGGGAATGACTCCTTATGATTTTGCTATTTTATTTCGCAGAAAAGAGATTATCAAACTTCTCAAACAATACTCTAATAAAAAAATCAGTCTCTTTAAGAAGCTATGGATAAGCTTCTAGGACACCTCATACAATTATTTTCTGCACTACAATAATCCTAAACAATGAGTTTATAAAATTTTGCGGGGGGTTTTAAGGTTTTAAAAGATAAGGTGGTAGATTTAAGCTTTACTTGTAGAATCTCATTGAGATTCTACAAGTTTATAGACCTAAAAGCTCTTTTACCCTTTTGCCATAAGCGGGATCAGCTTTGGTAAAATGTTCAATTTGTCGCTTACAAATCTCTGCTGGAACACCCTCCATTGCCTCTTTAATGTTTTGACATAATGCTTCTTTTTGCTCACTACTCATTAAACGATACAAATCTCCTGCTTGGCTAAAATGATCTTCTTCATATTCACGATGATTATATCTACACATTACATCACCTTCTTGTATATGTAATGGTGGCTCGATAGCATTGGTATCTTCTTTATAATCATCATAATAACTTGGATTATAATTTCTCTCTCCACCATATTTACCCATTTGCATATATCCATCCCTATGGGTATTAGCCACTGGTACAATAGAAGCATTAACAGGAAGTTGAGAGTGATTGATGCCTAAACGATACCTTTGTGTATCTCCATAGCTAAAAAGTCGTCCTTGCAACATTTTATCAGGACTATATCCAATTCCTGGAACAACATTAGCTGGATTAAACGCTGCTTGCTCCACTTCTGCAAAATAATTTTCTGGATTTTTATTTAACTCTAAAATCCCTACTTCAATAAGCGGATAATCTTTATGCGACCAAACTTTCGTTAAATCAAAAGGATTAACTTTGTAATTTGCAGCATCTTTTTCTGGCATAATCTGCACACAGAATCTCCATTTAGGAAAATTCCCTTTTTCTATATTTTCAAATAAATCTTTTTGGTGAGATTCCCTATCTTTAGCAATAATCTCTTCTGCTTCTTTATTAGTAAGATTATGGATTCCTTGCATACTCTTAAAGTGAAATTTCACCCAGAATCGCTCATTTTTTGCATTAATGAAGCTATAAGTATGGCTACCAAACCCGTGCATCTCTCTATAACTTCGTGGTATTCCTCTATCACTCATAAGTATTGTTACTTGATGCAAAGATTCAGGGTGTAAGCTCCAAAAATCCCAAGCAGCTGTAGCACTCCTTAAATTGGTTTTTGGATCTCTTTTTTGCGTATGTATAAAATCAGGAAACTTCACTGCATCTTTAATAAAAAATACAGGGGTATTATTTCCTACAAGATCCCAATTTCCCTCATTAGTATAAAACTTCAAAGCAAATCCTCTCACATCGCGTTCTGCATCTGCTGCACCTCTCTCACCTGCTACGGTGGAAAATCGTAATAATACTTTTGTTTTCTTTCCCACAGAGCTAAAAATATCTGCTTTTGAATATTGTGTAATATCATTAGTAATAATTAATTCACCATAAGCAGCACTTCCCTTAGCATGAACTACACGTTCTGGGATTCTCTCTCTGTCAAAATGTGCTAATTTTTCTAAAAGCCAAGTATCTTGTAAGAGTGTAGGTCCTCTTTTACCCGCTGTAATAGAATTTTGATTATCTCCTAATGGTGTTCCCGTTGCTGTTGTTAATTTTTTACTCATTGAATATCTCCTTAATTATTATTTATAATTTATATAGAAAAATTACTCCATAAATATATCATATTTTTATTAAAAGAAAATTATTATCAATAAATATTTTGAAATTTAGTTACAAAATTCTTTTTATTAAAGATGCCAAAATTAAAACTTCATTTATTACATTTTTGCTAAAATTATTCTTGTAGGTGTAGTGAGTGGTTGCTTTTTAAAGAGGAAAGTCCGAGCTACTTTGGGATAGGATTCCATTTAACTAATGGCTAGAGCAATCTAAGGGAAAGTGCAACAGAAAACAAACCGCTAAATAGCAAGGGTGAAAAGGTAGGGTAAGAGCCTACCGAAAATGTAGTAATACATTTTGCTTTGCAAACCCAATCCGTAGCAAAAAGGGCAAGGTTAATATCCCAAATTTTAGCCCTTTGCTAGATTTTTAATGCAAATTAAAAACAAGATAAATAACCACATAAACAGAACTCGGCTTATAGCTACACCTAAATTTTATAAAGGTTTTTATGATGAAAAAAAAATCTCTCCAAGGCTCAAATATCCAACTCTCTCATGGAAGCGGTGGTATTCAATCCCAAATTCTTATTACAGAGCTTTTTTATAAACACCTAAAAGGTTCTATAGTAGGAATGGGGGAAGATGCGGGTATAGGTGAGATAAAAAACAAAATGGCAATTAGCACCGATGGCTATACCATCTCTCCTTTGTTTTTTCCCGGGGGTGATATAGGCAAACTTGCAGTTTGTGGGAGCTGTAATGATATAGCAATGACGGGTGCTAAAGCAAAATATCTCACCGCTAGTTTTATGATAGAAGAAGGATTCTTAATAAAAGATTTAGAAAAAATTTTAGAATCTTTCAGCAAGTACCTAAAAGAAAGTGGAGCAAAACTTATATCAGGAGACACTAAAGTTCTACCCAAAGGAGCATTAGATAAAATTTTTATTACCACTACAGCTTTTGGGGAAGTCCTTTACCCTAACTTAAGTGCTTTTAAGATTCCAGAAGATACTGCCATACTCTTAAGCGGAGATATTGGCGACCACGGGGCAATTATCTATTCTACGCGTGAGGGGATAGATTTGCAAAGTAACTTACAAAGTGATTGTGCCTTACTTTATCCTATGTTACAACCCCTTTTTGAAAATGATATAAAAATCTATGCTTTAAGGGATGCAACAAGAGGTGGTATTGCGGGTGTCTTAAACGAATGGGCAAATGCGTCTAATATTGGAATCACTATAGAAGAAAACAAACTCCCAATCAAAGATGAAGTCAAAGGAATTTGTGAACTTTTAGGATTTGAACCTTACAATTTAGCCAATGAGGGTATGTGTGTTTTAAGTGTTGCTAAAGAAGATTCTCAAAAAACTTTAGAAATTTTACATAAAACACAAAATGGCAAAAACGCACAAATGATAGGCTATACCCATAATCATCACCCAAAATCCGTAATTTTACAAACAGATTATGGCTCAAAACGTTTCTTAGAATATCCTAGCGGAGAATTGCTCCCTAGGATTTGCTAATGCTAAAGAGTTTGCCATATAATCTTTTTAAGATTCCGCACATACTCTAGCACTAGCCCAAGCAGAAGCTAAATTATAGCCTCCTCTATCCCCTACAACATCAAGCATTTCACCATAATATAAAACCCACGAATAGTTTTACTTTCTAAAGTATCAATATTTACAGAACTGGCACTTATTCCCCCTCCACTAACCTCTGCATTTTCAAAGCCTTGCAACTTAGGATTCTTAAGCTCCCAATTTTTTAGGTGAAAAATAAGCTTTTTAATACTTTTTCTATCACATTGCTTTATGTTTAAAACCCCAATAAAAACTTTAACAAATTTGGGAGGTAAAAAACCATTTAATATTTACAATGACGATCTTTGCGGAAAATTCTTATGGAGTTTTAACACCATTTGTTCTAAAAATATCTCGTCAGAATTAGGCAAAAAATCTATAACTAAAACACTATCCTGTGGATTCTTCTACTTGAGAGGAAATATCTAAAATACCAAAACCTGAAACCCCATAAGCAGTGAAAAGCAAATCATCAGAAACCTCTTTTTGGAAACTCTTTTAAAATTCAAAAAGAAAAAGAAGGGGCTTATAGACTATACACTTTTAAAACCTAAAAGGAGTTTTAGATTATGAAAAAAGATTTTCTATCCCACAATACCCTTATTGCGCAATTACTAAATACCCCTTATCAAAAGCCCTTAAGCCACAAAGATATTGCAATGATTATGGGGGATTTAATAGTTAGCCAAAGCACACTCTCAAGAAAGGCTCATATTGAAAAGAAAGAAGTGATTATTTCTACAAAAAATACAAAATACCAAGAAATTCTTAGGAGTGTATTTCACGCTTCTATTATCTCACAAATCCTAGAGACCTTCCTTTATGGCATTAATGTTTTTGAGATTAATTGGGAAAGGAGAGATGGACTTCTTGTTCCAAGCCTTGTAGGCAGAGATTTTCAAGAATTTAAATTTAACAATGAGGGCAAGTTAGTCTTTTTAGGGAATGGGGGAGAGGAGGAAATTCCACCTTTTAAAGTAGTATATGGAATTTATAACCAAAGCTTCCGTGTCCCCTATGGAGAATCTACATTGCGGCATTTATATTTTAGCGTAAATATTAAAAATGCAGGATTAGAATTTTGGATAAGGTTTTTAGAAAAATTTGGAGAGCCTTGGGCTATTGCAAAAACCGATGATGACCCCCAAAGTTTAGCTTATGAAGTCTCTAATATGCTAAATGGCTCAACGGCTGTTATTGACAAAGAAGAGGAGATAGAATTAATCCAGCCTAGTGCAAAAAGTGATTTTAAAGACTTAATACAATATTGTGATTCCCAAATCACTCGATTTATCTTAGGAGGGAACTTAACAGGTGAAGTCAAGGAAGGAAGTCTTGCAGCAGCACAAGCTCATAATGAGATTAGAAGTGAGATTGCCCTAAGTGATGAGCGAATATTATGCTATGTTTGCAATCGTGTGATTGGCTTCTTTAAAGAACTTAATGGTATAAAAGAGGAAATTACCTTTTCTCTTTTTAATGAGGATGAACCAAAACTAGAACTTGCCAATAGGGATAAGACTATCTATGAAATGGGATTCCAACCCACTCAAGAGTATATAGAAAAGACCTACAATATAAAGACCACAGCTTTAAGTATAAAAGAGCAAGAATTAAGTGCAGAGACTCCTACAAAAAAAGGAGAGAAAGATTTTAAACCTTTTAAAAATGCTTTAAATACTCCTTTAATCCCTTTTAAATTGCCCTTAAATAAAAACTTAAGTTTAGATGAAATTGATAGCTTTACAGAAAATCTAAAGCTTAAAGACTTAGATTTACAATCCCTATTGGAAAATGCTAAGAGCTTTGAGGAAGTAATGGATAGCTTAGAGAAGTCTTTGCAGGGTGAGGACTTAGAAATAGCAGAAGCACTCTTGAGCGAGGCTATAATGAATGCACAAATCTATGGGGCAATCAATGGTTGATTTTAGCTTTAATCTCCCACCAGAGGAAAACATAAAAGCCTTAAAAGCAAAGAAGCCTAAACTTAGCTTTAAGTATGATGAAGTAATGCACGAAGCACACTTAAAGGCTTTTACCATCGCTAAAGTAACCAAACTAGATCTATTAAGTGATATTCAAGATTCTTTGCTTAAAGCTCAAAGTGAGGGCAAAAGCTTTGAAGTTTGGAAAAAAGAGATTAAACCTACACTTGCTAAAAAGGGTTGGCTAGGCAAGGTAGAAGTAATTAATGATAAAACAGGAGAGAGTAAAACGATTAATGTTAATAATACAAGATTAAAGAAAATCTATAACACCAATATGCGAACAGCCAATGCACAAGGTAGAGCTAAAGCACAATACGCACTAGAAGGTGAGATTTATCTAAGGTATATTGCACTCCAAGATGGATTGACTAGACCAAGTCATTTAAAAATGCAAGGCATTACCTTACATAGAGACGACCCCTTTTGGAAAACAAATTATCCACCTAATGGTTGGAATTGCAGATGTGTAGTAAGGGCTTATAGTAAAGCAGAGTGTGAAAGTCAAGGCTTTAGTATTTCACAAACTCCTCCTCTTCCTATTGCAAGTGTAGATTGGAGTTACGATAAGAGAGGATTAGAGAAAGATAATAGCCTAAATACCATTTTAGATTCTAAACTTAAAAAGTTTGCTAAGGATAATAATAAGAGTGTGTTTGTGGAATCCTTACAGGCTACAAAAGAGGATATTTCACAAGTTAGAAAAAACTATGCAGCCATTAAAACACTGAAACAAAAAGCATTAAAGGGCAAGGCAGATAAAGAGTTTATTCCTATTGCTAAAACCACACAAACACTGCAAAATCTACTCCATACAAAAGCAAAAGAAATTTATTTAAGCGGTTGGACTTTAAAAACCCATACACATCATACCAATGTAGCAGAGTTTGATTATTCTTTATTACCCTTTTTAATCAGAGATACCAATGTGTATAAAGTAAAAGAAAGTAAAGAAAACCATATTGTTTATTTTAGTAAGTTTGGGAGTTACTATAAGGCTGTGTTTAAAGTAACGCAAAATAAAGAAGAAGTGTTTTTAGTGAGTTTAAGTAAGGGAAATAAAAAAATATGAGGTTGCCAACCTCAAACCTAACAGCTAGAAGCCGATTTCTAACCATAACCCTTTCAGAGATGGCTAATCCCTTAACACGCTCTCGTGCAGACGGCTATTTTGGATTAAGTGCAACAATTCTACCACAAAAGGATTAAAAAATGCAAGAAAGCCTATTTGAAACTATTCCAAACTATTACAAGCCACCACTCCCTTTTATGGGGAATAAAATGCGAATGTTAAAGACCATAAAAGCGTGTTTGGAAACGCTTACAATTTCAAAGGATACGATTTTTTTAGATGTCTTTGGTGGAAGTGGATTAGTCGCACATAATCTAAAAATGTGGTATCCAAACAATCGTGTCCTTTGGAATGATTTTGATAATTTCCAAGAAAGGCTTAGATTATACCCCATTACGCAAGAGATTTTAGAGAGAATAATAGCCCTAAAGATTCAATCAAAAGAAAAATTAACTCCACAAGAATCAAAAAATGTAAAAGAAATTTTAGAATCCTATCCCCAAAAAGATTTAGATTGTATTACCATTTCCGCTTGGTTGCTCTTTGGTGGAAATTATGCAATGACAAAAGAGGCTTTGTTGCGAAGCACTTTTTATAATAGAATTACCAAATCTTTATCTAAAAGTGTAGGATATTTGCAGGGTGTAGAGAGAGTCATATGGATTTTAATTTTACCATAAAAGAATTTAATAAGCAGCTAAACATACATCGGTATTTATAAAATAAATTTACAAAGTAAATTAATACCATAAAATGATAAAACTTGATTGTTTGTTGGAGGGAGTGAGATTTAACAAACCCATTTAGGGTTGTTATTTAAAATTTAAAACCAACATTCATTGAAAGATTAAGGTTATATTGATCTTCTATAAATTCATTAACAACTTTAAAACTAGTGAAAAATGAATTATCAAAGAAGAAATCTACGCCAGCACCTAGACTAACAAGTGTTGTTGGTAATTGATAGTGTTGCTCTAGTGGAAATTCAGAAAAATCTCTAAAATTAGATTTTAATCGAAGATTTTTACCACTTAATCTATGCTCATAAATTGCAAAGGTTGAAAATTGATTTGTAAAAGCACTATGTTTGACTAAATATGCAGCATTTAAACCAGCAGCAAGAGAGGTGCTATCGTGATTAATAGAATCATAAGACTTTGAAAAAGGTGCTTGATTTTCTTTGAATGATTCTTGGAAAAGATGAGAATAATTAAAATAAGCTAAAGGAGTTAATCTAAAAGAATTTACATCAAAATCCTTAGATAAACCAAGTTGTGCTGAACCTAAAAAACTATAATAAGAGCTTTCAATATTGCTATCTCTTAGGAAAGTTGTCCTCTGCATATAGTTTTTAAAAACACCCAAAGAAGCACTGCTAATGACATTGAAATGTTCTAATTTGAGATTATGATTATAGGATGCACTTCCCCCATCTGTTTTGAGGTTTGAATAATTAAAGTTAAGCTTAGAGTTAAAGACACTAAAATTGAAAATACCATAACCATTTTCTGTGGTTTTTGAGCCTACATTCAAGCCTATATTTTTAAGATTCCCGTTATAATCTTTGCCAAAGACTTTCTTATAACGTGGGCTTATATAAAACATAGAAGTTTTTTGCTCTTGCTCATCAAGAAGAGGATAAAAATCATAAGCACCAAGAGAGGCAAGTAAAACAGGATCATTTTTAGTGTTTTGAGCCAAATAATCTTGTGTGAAGCTTTGATTGAGTGCAAGGATAAAATTATTGTGAATATTTTGATAATATTGCGTATAAACTTCTGTCATATTTTTTAAGCCATCTAAGCTTTCTATGCTAGATAAACCTTTGCTTTGTGCACTTGAATTGACATAATCTAAGACCAGTAAAATGATTCTTATAAATATCACTTAAATCATCTCTTCCTCTAATGTTTCTTAAAGCACTTGCCGTAGTATCATTTTCAATCTCCGCATAGGCTTGAGGTTTTATTATAGGGATTATTCTAACAACACGGCTTGTATTGAGATAATGATTAATAGTTTTGTCGCTAGTTATAATTCTCAATTTGCCTTTTTGTGAGCTTTTGTAAGCTTCCATTTGCTTTAAAATACTAGCTAACATCTCTTTATTAGCCACGTGAAGCTCAAATGCGACATTACGCCCTTTAGGATTATTCATTATCATAATAGGCTCTATATGCCCATCTTTTCGGCGTTTATTAATGCTGACATTATCAGAAGCTAAAATAGCAAATTCCATACTATTATTTTGTAAAACTTTCACATAATCAAAATTATTAATATGTTGCGCTAAATTACCCAAATCAAGTTTTATAGAATGTCCATTAGTATAGAAAGCAGGTATAGGAATATATTCTAAATATCCTCCATTAATATTATAATTGTTTGCAATAAGTTTTGAGTTTTTAGTGTTTCCAAATTCAAGTTGTAGATGAGCGTCTTTATTTTGCGTATAAGAGCCTAAAACATTTAAGTCTTGTAGGTCTCCATTTCCAGCACGAACTGTGCCTGCATTGTAAACATCTTTATTAATTGTCCCATTTCCAGCAAAGATTGCACCTTGTGAAACTAAGACATCTGAATCTAAAACACCACCGCTTCTATCCTGTCTTTTAAGGAGACTCAACTTACCGTCTTGTATAATAGTATTTCCCCGATAGCTATTATTCCCTGTAAGGACTAAATGCCCAGATCCTTGTTTGATAAGCCCTACATCCAAGTCTTTTATTTGTTCTCTTGGTGAATTTAAGGCATTTATCAAATGCAGATTATCATCCCATTTCTTCTGTCCTATATCATTTTCAAAACGTCCATCATAGTTTCCTGTATTGACAGTATAATAGGCTTCTTTTTTGCCACCAAATTCGTGAATATCTCCCAAATTAAGCCTGTTGGCATCCAAAAGAGAGGGTCCTTTTATAGCTTTACCTATATCTAAAACCCCTTGCCCATAAATAGTTTCTTTAGATACTTGAAAAACCCTACCATATTGCGCATTGCTCTCAACAAGATTATTGACAATATTTGTTGCTTCAGCTGTTGTATAGCCCTCTGCTATTAAATCTCGCTTGATGGTTTCGTCATCTGTTGGTGGGGTATTATCAATATAAGCGATTGAAAACTTCCTGTAGTTTTCGTAACTCCTTTTAACTACCAGCTTAGGGGCTTGATAATCTTTATTAGCAGTGCTTAATAAAACATCCGCAATTTGCTTACCATTTAAGAAAGGGTATTTTTGTGCTACGAGTGCAGCTGCACCACTCACCATAGGAGCTGCAACTGAAGTTCCACTTGCTTTGACATAGCCTGAATTGTGTCCTCTGACAGCATAAGCAAAATTAATATTTGCCCCAAAAGCCATTAGGGAATAATTTTCACTTTTTAAAAATACATTGCCATTGGTTTGAGTCCCTTTGGCAGTTATTCTTATTTTATTTCCTTGCTTAAAAACAAGATCGGGGTTTAAAGAACCAACATTAATAATGGAGCGTAAATTTTCATCATAAGTTGGAACGGCAGCAATTATTTGTGGGCTGATTAATGTTTCATTTCCAGAAGCAAATACAAGCAATGTTTGATTATTACGACTTAAATTATATAAACGCGTTGCGGCACCAACTGTGTTAGCCGCATTTAAAGCCTGTTGCGGAGTTCTTTGTTGGCGTTCAACCCAGCTGTTGCGAGGGAAACCCCAACTAGCATTAATGATTTTTACTCGATTTTTTGCAAAAAAGTCTCCAACAGGACGAGCATAACCACCAGTGGCTTGATAAGAATAAAGCATAGAATCATAAGCCACACCATAGGGCTTAAAGTTGTCAATCTTATTTCCAGCAATAAGAGAGGCTACAGCAGTTCCATGCCATGGATCAGAGTTATTAGATAGTAGTTCTCCACCTACCTTACCTCTTAAACTAATGTGGTTTTTATTTAAGGGGCTATCTGCAATGCCGACATTCACTCCTTTGCCTGTAATACCTTGTCTATAAGCTTCATGGGCGTTAATTAAATTCCAAGTTTTAGAGTTTCTTGCATCATCTGCAAAAACTGTTACCAATGAGAAAGTTGATAGAATTAATAAGAATCGCATTTTATTCCTTATATTAAATTTTGAGGGGGCTAATTGTAGAGGCTTTTTACTTAAGGGTTGCATAAAGTATTCTTTTATCAATTTTTTTGTATTTTATATTTACTTTTGGGAATAAAGAGTAATCATCGCTTCAATAATACAGTAACCCTAACCTTTAATCTTTTTGATTTTTAAGTTTCTAGTTTTTTATCTAATTCTACTATAAAGAGATTTTTGAAGAAAAGGTTAATGGATAAAACAAAATATCTGAATTGATAGATAAAAACTGCTGTTTGTAGAGAAAATAGTAGAATAAGCAATAGCTATAAGCTTAATTTGCCATGCTGAGATTTGGGCAGCCAATATGATAAAAAAATTTAAGCAAACACTCAATATTGCATCACAAAATAAGAATCCATAAAGTTTTTGCAAAAAGCACAAATAAAAGATTAAGGAAAGTTTATTAAACGCATTGTTGGCAGACTCCCTTTGTATTTAGAGAGCTTATCCCTTAAAGAAGCCCAAAAGGTGATTGTTGGGCTTAAAAAATGGGAAAAGAATAAAGGGTTAAAGTCTTGAATAAGGAGCTTATATTAATAGGCTTTTAAAGGCTCTTTAGATAGTATTTTAAAAAGGATAAAAATGGCAAAAAATAGTGATAATCTCATTAAAAAAACTTGTAAAGAGCTAGGGCTAACACAAAAGGAGCTTGCCGAACAAATGGGCATAGCAGAAAACACAATTAGCCAATGGAGTAGAGGCGTTGCACCTACTCCTGCGTGGGCTGTGAAAATGTTTGAACTTTTAAAAATTGAACGACAATATAATACAATAAAAGATTTTTTTATTAACTCCACAAAATAACTTCATAAATTATTTTTTTCATAAAAAATCACTTAAAATATTATTTTATACTTGACAAAATCATATAACATTTGATATAATTGCAACATAAATCGTTTAAGAAGCGATTAAAATTTTAAGAAAGGGACAAAAATGGAAAATATTAAAGTAAATCCATATAGAAAGAGAAATGGAGATGTGATGTTATACATTAATGATTATGAAAGAAGGGTTAGCTTTGGAATTAGCGATATAGTCTATACAAGCAAAATGACTAAGGGTCAAAAGAATCTTTGGTGCAGATTTATAGATAAACTAGATAATGTTGAGCCTGTGATAAGAAATTTTGTAGAAAAAGAAGAGCATAAGGAAGAAAAATCTGCATTAGATTTTGGAATCACTCTTTATATTACCGATACTGCAAATGTTGCAGGACATAATGTTGAAATGGATGGAGTATATCCCCCTCAAGCAAGAAAACTCTTACTTCTTTAAGCAAGAGATGAATTGCCTACCACTATTTTGACGGTAGAGAAAAATTAACAAACATACAAATAAGCTCAAATACTTTGAATTTAACTATTGACACAATAAGTTATTTGAAATATACTAAGCCTATGAAAGCAATATATGATACAAATCAACATTTAGTATTTTTGTTGCAATATCATCTAATCTTTGTAGTAAAATATCGTAGAAAAGTCATAGATAATGGGATTTGTGCAAGGCTTAGAGAAATTTTTGAATACATAGCAAAATCCCCACGATATGCTTCACAAATCATAGAATTTACACGATATAGACCATTTGCATATTCTTTTTAAATCTGAGTCTAAAAGCGATTTGGTTGCTTTCATTAATGCCTACAAATCCGCAAGCAGTAGGCTTATCAAAAAAGAATTTCCACAAATTAGGCAATACTTATGGAAAGAATATTTTTGGAGCAGAAGCTATTTTTTAGCAACAACAGGTGGTGTTACTTTAGAAGTTTTAAAAAAATATATAGAAAATCAAGGTATAGAAGACAATCGCCCCAAAAACAATATATGACAAAAAAAGAAAAGAACAGGAAAGATTAAATGCAAATCACTAAAGGATTCAAATATAGAATCTATCCTACAAAAGAACAAGCACAAGCACTAGATCATCAATGCTTCATTTACAATCAAGCCTAAATATTTACCTAAATTTCCAGCAAGAAATGTGGAATCATAACAAAGACTTAAATAAAAAAGACAGAATCTACCTTAAAGCTTCAGAAATAGATTCTAAAGTAAAACTAGCATTAAAGCAAAGAAGCTTAAGCTATAAAAGCGTAGTTACCCAACAAGCAAGGATTAATGCAAATAGAGCCTATAAGCATTAAAAGACAAGCATAAAGGCTTTCCTGAGTTTAAAAACTCTAAATTTGCCAAACAAAGCTTTAATTGGAACAATCAAGGCTATCAGATTAAAGATTCCATAAATCCAAAGTTTAAAATATTTAGATTAATGAATATTCCTTTAAAAATGCGTTATCACAGAGAATTGCCACAAGAATACAAACTCAATCAAATCACTATTACAAAAAGCCACGATAATATTATCTAGCACTTAGTATTACTTATAACAAAGCCATTAAAGAATGTGTAAAAGATAATCTAAAAGCAGAATCTTGCGTAGGCATTGATTTAAATATTAATAATATTGCATTAAGCAATGGCACATTAATTAAGATACTTTCAAAAAACATTAATGCCAAAAAATATGACAATGTTTTTAAGAGACTGCAAAGAAAGCAAAGATTTCAAAAAACTTCATCAAAACACAAAGGAGATTAAATAGAATCTATGAAAGGAGTAGTGATATTAAAAAAGATAGTTATCATAAGATAACGCATAGGTTAATACAAGAATTTGACTTGATAGTAGTTGAGAATCTGCAAAACAAAAATATAACTAAAAGAGCCAAGCTTAAAAATGTAAAAGCAAAAAGTGGCTTAAATAAGTCTATTTTAAATACCTCATTCTATCAATTCACACGAATGCTTGAATATAAGCTTAAGCACAATGGCAAATTCTTTATAAAAATAAATTCACAATACACAAGCAAAACTTGCAGTGTTTGCGGATACATTAAAGAAAAACTTACGCTTAAAGACAGGGTATATCTTTGTGAAAATTGTGGTAATACTTTGCATAGAGACATTAATGCTGCAAATAATATTTTAAAGCGTGGATTAAAGTCGTTTGGGTTAGGAATTAGCCTATTGGACTATAAACAAAAAGTCTTGCGAGTTAGCTAACAAAAGTTAGCTTTAGTTAGGAAGCTTCCACTTCTTAAGTGGAGGTGATTCACATTCCTTGCTAATCGTTTTAATCTCCTCTTGCGTAAGAGAATTTGCTCTCCTATCATGAGCAATGCATAGAAATTCTCCCTTTTGGCTAAAGATAAAAGCTTCACTAGAATCATTGATATTTACTCTAACAAGGACCTTGCTTCCTACTTCAATGCATTTTGTAGGCACATATTCAAAGGGGTGCATTTCAATGTGTTTTTTACCCATAATTCTTGCCTTGCCTTCCTCTGCATAGAGTAAGAATTGCGTATAAGGCACATTAACTCTTTTAAAGTTTGCCTCACTCCATAAATCCATTGGGCTTTTACCTCTTGCCTTACTCCACCTTCTTGATACTCTATCAATATTCCAAAACTCCACCGCTTCATCAAGTAAAATTTGTGCGGCTTCAAAGGTTATGATATGTTTTTGTTGGGTTTTTAGTGGATTGCCTAATGCGTCCTTACTTTTTCTCTCTTTCTTAGGAGTTTGAAACTCAATCGCTACTCTCTCGCTTGTATTTCTACCGATATAGCTAGTAATAGCGGTAATGTAGCTACTTTGTATTGTGCGGAATCTCCTCTCAACTACTGCCTTAGCTTTACCCTTATAGGCTGCACTTCGCACAAAGACAATATTAAGCCCATCTAGCAGCCCTTGAACCTTATTG
Organism: Helicobacter apodemus; assembly: GCF_003097575.1. Classification (NCBI taxonomy): domain Bacteria; kingdom Pseudomonadati; phylum Campylobacterota; class Epsilonproteobacteria; order Campylobacterales; family Helicobacteraceae; genus Helicobacter; species Helicobacter apodemus. Next base: position 691,402 of record NZ_CP021886.1, read on the forward strand.
CTTAGATAGTCTTTCCCATTATCAAACTGAATTGCTTGAGGCTTACCCATACTTTCAAAGGCTTTCCACATTAGCCTTATAACTGCATTAGAATCGCTTCTCTCACTAAGATAAGCCACATTTCTACCGCTATATACATCTATTACAGAGAGAATACTTGGGCGTATTTGCTTTCCATCATTATCTAGCACAATGGCATCTAGCGGAGAGCTGTCTATTTGCCATAATTGATTAGGCAAGGTATATAAATCCCTTTGCATTCCATAGGCAGGTTCTTTATAAGAGTCTGTTTTATCTGTGCCATAAGTGATAAGCGTGTATTCTAAGGAGTTTGCTTTGAGATAAGAATCCAAAAAGCGATTAAGAGTATTTGGTGAAAATAAAGGAGGAATCTCACATTTAAGGAATTTCTCATAAGAATAACCTTCAACATACAAGTGTGCAATGATATGTAGCTCTCTCCATAGTTGCATCTTATTAAGGTATCCACTCCCCATTACTCTCCACATTTTTATGGCTTCCTCTTGCACCCAAACAGGGAGTGAAGTTGTGCCTATCTTTGCAACGCCTCTTTTATCACTTAAGCCACTTAAGCCTTGTGTTTTATATTTTCTAGCCCAATCAAAAAGCTTTCCTTGTGTGAGCTTTAAGGTAGAATTCTCTCTATTTTTAAGCACAAGGAAGTCTGCTACTCTAATTCCTGAAGCTTTTGCACTCTCATAGTCCATTAAGATTTTTTCTCTGTGCTTTGCTTGGGCTTTTTCTTTTGCACTTAAAGCAATCCACTCACGCTCTTTGTTTTCTTTAATTTCTACCCCACCATTAGAGCAATCATCCCTATGAATAGAGGAATCGCTACGGCTAGCAGTATTACAATCACACTTGCTAATGTGATTAGTCCTTCTGTGGTGTAAAATTTCTGTCTTATTTTGTTTAATTTCTGCTTCATCCTGTTTAAGGGTTTTATAGGTTTCATCTTTATCTCCTTTACAATCCAATGTTATAGAATCCTTAGATTCCATAACATTAGATTGTGCGACTTCGTCATTGTTGGATTCCACCACTTCTTCATTGCTAGGGCTTTGCTTAAAGCTTTTCATACTCTCATTTACCCTTGCGGTTTCCACTATCTCACCCATTTCCTCTAGCACATACTTTATAGGATAGCCTTTCTCTATGGCTTCCACTTGCTTTGTGGATAAGGGGATGTTCCAGATTTGGAGGATTTTACCTGCGTTGCCGCCGATACCATTTGTGTAAGTAAAGTTTATTATAATAGGCCTAATAGAACAAATTTTTTTGCCACTCTGATTGGCTCTAAAACAAGCTTTTTCTAGGCTCTTTTTATTAACATTAAAGGATTCTGCAAACTCTTTACTACTTATCCATTGCCCCATTTTACACCACTTCTTTAAAAATTTTAGTTGGATAACCTTGTTTTTCTATCTTTTCAGAGTTCTTTTGTGCCTCTTCCAAGCTATCGCAAAAGATAACATCATCTTCCCCAAATTCATTTAAATAAACCACGACAAAACCAGCTATTCTTTTTTCATTTTCCATTACGCAACCTTAAATCCCTCTTTTTCTAGCATCTCCTTAAGTTCTTTGGCTCTACCCCATTTACCTTTTGTAATGCCTTTGGATAAATCACATAACACGCTATAATCAGAATCACTAAGACCTTTAGCTTTAGCCCAAGTGCGTAGCTTAAACCCCTTTTTAACCATTTGCTTGGTGAGACAAGTAGATTTTTTGCGCATTTTCTTATCTTTCATGGCTATACCTTTACTTTTATGTTATAATACACTTAACCACCCCACGAGGGAGTGGAAAAGATGTAAAAAGACTTAAGCTTTGATCTCTATTTTTATAGAGATTCTAAGCCTTAGCCACTTCACAACCTTTTTGAATCTAAAATGTAGCATTTTAAATCCTTTTAAAAGATTGCAAACCCACCCAAACTTGTTTGCAATACTCTTGAAATGCTGAAAAACTAAAATTTCTAAAATATATTGGATAACTTACATATTAAAGCTACTACTTTGATAACAAGAAGTGTGTGTATAAGTATTATGAATATTACAACATCCATTACCTGTTGCTAAAAGCTTCTTACCTAAATTCTTATTTTTCTCAAAAAGATAAATAGGCAATCCTAATTCTAAAAGTAAAATGGCACAAAAAAACCACTTGCACCACCAACAACAATAATAATCTTAGGAATTATTGAAAACTCCCATAAGACATTATTTTTTTATAACGATTTTGTAAATAATCCTTATCATCTCGTATCTCTTGCAAAGAAGTCAAAAAATACTCTTTAATCTTCTTAGCCGCCATCTCCTTATCCCTATGTGCGCCAATTTTTGGTTCTTCTATAATCGCATCAATCAAGCCTGCTTCTTTAAGGCTTTCTGGAGTAATTTTCATAGATTGTGTCGCACTCTCAATTTTACTAGGATCATTCCACAAAATTGCCGCACAACCCTCAGGCGAAATAACACTAAAGACAGAATATTCCATCATAGCAAGTCTATCTGCAACAGCAATTGCTAACGCTCCACCGCTTCCACCTTCTCCAATAACAATAGAAATTGTTGGTATCTTTAAAACACTAAAATCTTGTAAATTTTTCGCTATAGCTTCACTCTGTCCCCTCTCTTCAGCACCAACACCAGGATAAGCACCTGGAGTATCAATCAACATTAATAGAGGAATATTAAATTTTTCTGCTATTTTTGCAACTCGCAAAGCTTTACGATAACCCTCTGGATTTGGCATACCAAAATTTCTTTGGATTTTATTTTTCGTCCCTCTCCCCTTCTCTTCCCCAATTACCATAACCTTTTGATTATCAATTTTCCCAAGATAACAAACAATAGCATTATCATCACTAAAATGCCTATCGCCGTGAATTTCCATCGAATCTTTTAAAAGCAAATTAATATAATCCATTGTGTAAGGACGATCAGGATGCCGTGCTAGTTGTAACTTCTGGTAATCAGAGAGATTAGAATACACCTTATGTATTTCTTTATCTAAATCCTTTTGTAAAATCTCAATTGCGTGAATATCATTTTTAAGCTGTGCAGTTGTGATACTCTCTTGAAGTGTTTTAATCTTTGTTTCAAATTCCAAATAAGTTGGCAAACTTACACCTTCTTAAAAATAACAACCCCATTAGTTCCACCAAAACCAAAGGAATTGCTCATAATAGTATTAATATTAGCTTCCCTAGCTATATTAGGTATATAATCCAAATCACATTCTGGATCTTTTTGTAATTGATTAATTGTTGGTGGCAAAATACCCTTTTGCATAGCCATAATGGAAATAACGGCTTCTATACCACCTGCTGCCCCTAAGCAATGCCCTATTTGACCTTTTGTAGAACTTACAGGAGGAACATCACCATTGAAAGCTTTCTTAAGTGCTAAAGTCTCGTATAAGTCATTATATTTTGTGCTAGTTCCATGAGCATTAATATAATCTATCTTAGCATTTGCCATTTTTAGAGCATTACGCATAGCTCGGTAAGCACCCTCTCCCTCTGGAGCTGGAGCTGTGATATGATTAGCATCACCACTCTCACCAAAACCAATTAATTCTGCATAAATCTTAGCTCCTCTTGCCCTTGCCATCTCATATTCTTCTAAAACTAAGGCAGCCGCACCCTCTCCCATAACAAAACCACTTCTTTTAGCATCAAATGGACAAGAAGCAAATTGCGGTTCATCATTCCTATCACAAAGTGCTTTCATAGCAGCAAACCCACCAATGCCAACACCACAAATAGCAGATTCCGCTGCAACTACCAACATTCTATCGGCTTGATTTAGCATAATTGTTTTTGCCGCTTCAATAATGCCGTGTGTCCCGGCTGCACAAGCCGTAACACTTGCCAAGTTTGGACCTTTAAGTGAAAAATCAATAGAAATAAATCCACCCAACATATTTACTAATGCAGAAGGGATAAAAAAGGGGGAAATTCTTTTAGGTCCTTTATCAAAATTAATCACAGAATTTTTTTCAATATTTCCTAAACCACCAATACCCGAAGCAGAAGATATGCCAAAACGTTCTCTATCAATACTACTAGCTAAACCCCCTTGTGAATCAAAAAATTCACTATCTTCCATAGCTTCTTTAGCAGCCTTAATCCCAAGCTGAATAAACCTATCAGCCTTTTTTACTTCTTTAGTATCCATTACACTAACGGGATCAAAATTAGTAATTTCTGCAGCAATTTTCACAGGAAATTCAGAAATATCAAAAGAGGAGATTGTTTTAATTCCACATTTTCCCTCAACAATAGCTTCAAAAGAATCCTCTCTATTTAACCCTAAAGCATTAATCATTCCGATACCTGTAACTACAACGCGTCTCATACTTCTCCCTTAAAAACTTTAATAAAATACTTTTTATAGTATGCCAAAAGACATACTATTTAAATATAATTTAAGATTTTATCTTTTCAATATAAGCTACCACATCGCCTACTGTTGCAATATTCTCCGCATCTTCATCAGGAATTTCAATCTCAAATTTCTCTTCTAATGCCATTACCAATTCAACAACATCTAAAGAATCAGCTCCTAAATCATCAACAAATTTAGATTCTGATTTAACCTCACCTTCATTTACATTTAATTGTTCCACTACCACAGCTTTTACATCATCAAATATTGCCATATAGCATTCTCCTTAATTTTTTCAATATTTAAAATAAAGAATGTATTGTAGCTAAGTTTTTCTTAAAAAACTTCAAATTTCTACATATACAACCCACCATTAACCTTTAAAACTTCTCCTGTAATATAATTTGCATAATCAGAAAGTAAAAATGCAACCGCTCCTGCTACTTCCTCTCCGCTTCCAAAACATCCCAAGGGAATATTAGCAATATAAGATTGTTGTATCTCTTCTTTAAGTTTATTTGTCATATCACTTTGAATAAATCCCGGAGTAACACAATTAAAGCGAATTTTTTTGCTACCACCTTCTTTGGCAAAAGATTTTGTCATAGCTATCATACCACCCTTACTTGCTGCATAATTACATTGCCCTATATTCCCAATCTCACCGATAATAGAAGCAATATTAACAACACTGCCATAGCCCTGCTTACGCATAATTTTAAGTACCTCTTTACAACCAATAAAACAAGAGAGTAAATTAGCATCTAATACAGCATTAAATTCCTCTACTTTCATACGCATTGAAAGCTTATCATTAGTAATACCTGCATTATTAACTAAATAACCTAATTCCCCATCACTATTAGTAATAAGTGCTAAAGCCTCTATAAATTGTGCTTCATTAGTAGCATCAAAGCAAATAACAGCTGCTTTGCCACCTTGTTTTTCAATTGCATTTTTTAGACTGTCTGCAACTTCGGGTTTAGAGCGATAATTAATCCATACTTTTAATCCCATTTGTGCAAGCAATCTTGCAATATCAGCCCCAATCCCTTTACTAGAACCAGTAATTAAAACATTTTTACCATAAAACTTCATAATAATCCTTAAAAATAAAGATGCATTATACCTAAATTAAGGGGTTACTTCATAATAAATAAAGACTTTAGAAGTAGTTATATTCCTCTTTATATCAAGAATCTTCAATCCCTCAATTAGCAAATTTTCTAACTCACTTAGGGTTTTTACATTCTTATTTGCACATTCTTTTAACAAAATACCCCGATAATATTTCGCATAATGGCTGACCTTTTTTTGGTTTTTTATAAAAATAGGCTCATAGACTAAAAATTTAGGAGGTATTGGGAGGCATTGTTGATAAAATCCTGCCCTTAAATCTAAAATCTCTTTTTCTTTATCTAAAAATTGGAAATATTTTTCTTTATAACTAGCATAAAACTTTTTACTCTCAAATTCCAAAAATCCGATCCCTTGTTTTACATCATAATAAGGAATACAACAATTAGCCCTCAACAAACCAAAAAGATTAGAAAAGATTAAAACTTGCCTATCAATATATTCTTGAGAGTTTAAAGGCAAATTTTCATAATCAAGGGCTCTAAAAGCTACGCCATCATAACGCAAAATAGCCTTCAACAGCGGAGTTTTAAAGATATTTTGCAATAAAGCTATTTCATCTATATTAAGCTTCTTAACCCCTAAGAGTCTCTTTAATTCTTCATCGCTTGCACTTGTTAAAAAAGCATGATAAGAATCTAAAACTTCTTTTAAATTGGGGGTTAAAAAATCCTTATAAAACCCTTTTTTGCTTTGTATTTCTTGTGAATGGGAAGTTCTTTTCTTTTCACTAGGTGAGAATAAAATCCACATTTTGCACCCTTATGCTATAATTTTGGCAAATTCTATCATTAAAGGCTTAAGTTATGCAACATTTATTTAAACTCCGCCCCTACTTTTTAACCCTCTATTTATTGCTTATTGCTGTCTCTCTAGGAGCAGGTTTAGCAAGTGGAGCTTTTGCAACCTCTTCTATTTTTCGTGCTGCAGAAATTGTTAAAAATTTAGAAATCACAACATTTCAATCAGGAGTCCTAATGACTTCTATTTTCATAAAACTTAACGTTCTCCTGAATATTTTAGCCCTCTATATCCTCATTTATGAAATCTTTACTTTAAGTGTCTGTAGAAAAAAAGTTACCCCTTTATTGGGACTTATTAATGTTATTTTGATTTTTCTTTTTACCCTCTATTACACCCCCTTTATCGTAGAAGCACAAAGTTTAGGGGAAGAATCTTTTTATAGTGAAACTTTTGCCACTATGCATCATCAATCTGTTTTAGTCTTTAAAGCCCTTATGGCAAGTTTATTTATACTCTTTATTTATCGCCTTTTAAGGATTATTAATAGCGATTGCAAAGATAAATAAACACACAATTTCTACAAACTTCCCTTTTGGAAGTAAGCTCAAAAGAAATGGCTTTTGCCTTAGATTTAATCTCTGCTAAATACTTGGATAAATATTCTTGCTTTTGCACTAATACTTCCTCATAAACAATTTGTGATTGGCAAATACTATAAAAAGCAGCTTCAATAGATTCTCCTAAACCAAATTCTTTGACCGCTAAAGCATAAATAGCAAGTTGAAAATCTTTAGATTTTTCATAATTTTTGAGGGTATCGCATTGTATTTCTTTTTTATATTTATAATCTAAAATCAAAATTTCTTCACCCCTTTTATCAATCCTATCTATCTTCCCATAAAAAGGAATCCCACAAAATTTCATAGAAAACTCCCTCTCAAGGGCTAAAGGTATCCACCCTTCTCGCAATCTTTTTTCCTCTTTTTTGAAAAAGACTTCTAAATATTTTTTAGCTAATTGGCTTAAAAATTTTTCTTGTTGATTTAAAGAAATTTCTAAACTTTCATAAGTTTTTTGAATAACTTGCTGAAAATCCCTTTTTTCTAAAAACTCACTAAAGCCCTCCTGCAAAGCCTTATGAACTTTGCTTCCTATATTAAAAGTCTCTTTTCTCTCTTTGAATCCTTGTATGTAGCGATAATAATACTTCCTTTTACAAGTTAAGAAACACTCCAGACTAGTTGGACTAAATTCAAGCTCTAAAGGCTCTATAATCTCCACTTCTTGATAATTTAACGCCCTCCCACGCAAAAAATATTGCCCAAATGCTAAAACATTACCCTCTAAGACTTGTTTTTGCGAAAATACCCTCTCATCTAATAAAAACCTTGAGGGCTTATCCTCTTGATTATCAAGAGTTAAAATCCATACCTCTTTAGATCTTTTAAAAAGCTGCGAATAATAATATTTTTGTAAATTCTCCCTATCTACCCTAGTAGGTAACCCAACTTTTTGCCGTATTGTAGTATTTAAAAAAATGTCTTTATGGCTTAAAGCGGGAACATTTTCCTCTATAAATTCTGGAATTAAAACATAATTAAACCTTATTCCCCTTGTCTCTAAAATCCCCATTACACTAATTCTACCTCCCCCCACATCATCCAAACTTTCTTGCTCTAGCATAAAAAGAAAAGCCACTATCTTATCTTTTGGGGATAAATGATGGAGATATTTTAGCCCACAATAAAATTTCTCTAAAACTTCGTAAAGTCTTGTTTTAACTTTTTTATCTTCTTGGGTTTCTTCTTTAAATTCTGCCAAAAAAGTCTCTAAAGATTCTAAGTCTTTAAATTTTTCTAAAGATTCTAATAAGAGCTTAAACAGGGAAGTTTCTGTTATTTTTTTACCCATTGCAAAATTAAAATTCCTTGCTTTATCAAAAAGCTGAAGATATTTAATAAAATCCTCATTAGGTAAAATCACACAAATTTCCTCTGGTGTAATACCCTTAGCTAACCATTTATCAATTTGCATAAAACTAGCCCCAACTTGGGTAATTCTATCTGGGGTTTGTAAAATATGAATCTCCCCTGCTTTATCATCACTATTTTTTTTAAAAAAAACTTTTTCTATTTTTTGAGATTCTAATTTCACCATAACTTCACCAAAATCTAAAGAGAGATTAAAAAGATTTTCATAATACTTTTGATTAAAAACTTGAATATCAAGCTTAAAAAAAACAGGCTTATAAAAAGAAATCTCCTCAAAAACCAACATTTCAAATCGACTTAAAAACCCATCTAAAGCAATTTCAATTTGATGATATTTTTTTAAAAGATCAAAAGTAATTTTAAAATCCTCTAAAAAATATTTATCAAAAAATCCATTAGAATCTAACTTTTGCTTATAGGTTTTAAAAATAGCTTTTAATACTTTCAAGTGATCATCATAAAAGGCATAAATATCAAGTTTCTCTAGCTGTTCTAATACTATACACTCTGCACATAGCTCATCATAAAACTTCAAAAAAAAACTAGAATTTAAAAGAAATTGTGAAAAATTCTTTGCAAACTCTCCAAAACTCTTAGTTTGATTCTCTCTAATGGCTTCATAGAGATAAATAAGGCGTAAAAAATCTGGAATCTTAACTTTATTTTCAACCCTTAAAATAAATTCCAAAAACTCACCAATACTCTGGGTGCTAGGCAAAAAACCTTGATGATTTTGATAGAAAAATTTAATAGCCCTTGAAGTAGAAAACAAATAAAGGGTTTGAAGACTCACTTATAAAATCCCTTTAATAATTTTTACAACATTTTCTACACTCAATCCAAAATACGCAAAAAGCTCCTCCCCTTTACCGCTAGCCCCAAACCTATCTATACCAATCACCTCATCGGCAAAAGCCCCCCATTCTAAACCTCGACTAGCTTCAAGCACAACCACTTTACCTTGCAATAAAAAATCTTGATAGCTTTTATCTTGCTCCAAAAACAAATCCAAACAAGGCACACTTACGACTTGAACTCCTATATTTTCCTCCTCTAATCTTAAAGCACATTCTAAGGCTAAGCTTACTTCACTACCACTTGCTAAAAGGGTAACTCGAAGAGGTTTTGTAGATTTTTGTTTTACATACGCACCTTTTTTAACCTCCTCTTTATGGACTTTTTCTAAAGTCCTAAGATTCTGTCGGCTTAACACAAAAGCACAAGGACCCTCAATTTCAAAAGCACATTGCCAAGCTGCGATATTTTCATTAGCATCTGCAGGACGAAAAACCTTTAAATTTGGCATAGCCCTAAAATGGCTTAATTGCTCGATGGGTTGATGGGTTGCACCATCTTCTCCTACGCCTATGCTATCGTGTGTCCAAATATAAAATACCTTACTATTCATAAGAGCCGCTATCCGCACACTAGGGACTAAATAATCACTAAAAACAAAAAAGGTTGCACTAAAGGGTAAAAAAATCCCATAATTAGCTAAACCATTACAAATAGCCCCCATACAATGCTCCCTAATGCCAAAATGAAAATTACGTCCTTTAGGGAAATCACCCATACCCTTTAATTCTGTATTATTAGAAGGTGCTAAATCCGCACTCCCCCCAATAAACCCTTCTAATGACTTCGCAATAGCATTTAAAATCTCTCCATTGCTAGAACGCGTTGCAATACTTCCCCCTTCTTTAAATGTTGGGTAAATAATAGCGTTAAAATCTGGGTTTAATAGCCTCTGTAACAAATCTTTTTTAGGATGGTTAGCATAAATCTCCTGCCATTGTTTATTAGCTAATTCCCCTAATTCTTGAGTATTTCTAAAGCGAATAGCACAAGAAGGAGGGATAAAAAACTTCTCTTTGGGGTTAAATCCTAAGGCTTTTTTAGATTCTTCTATCTCTGCTTCACCTAAGGGTGCTCCGTGAGCTTTATGAGAGCCACAAAGATTAATAGAACCTTTGGCTATTTGTGTTTTAGCGATAATTAAAGAGGGCTTATCACTTAGCTTTGCATTATTTAAGGCTAAATCAATGGCTAAAAAATTATGCCCATCAATTTCAAATACTTCCCAACCTTGAGCGGCAAAACGCATTTTAATATCCTCATTAAAAGCTATCTTACAATCCCCTTCAATCGTAATATTATTACTATCATAAATAACAATCAGATTATTTAATTGATGCAATCCCGCTAAGGAGGCAGCCTCATACGAAATACCCTCTTGTAAATCCCCATCACCACATAAACAATAAACCTTATGAGAAATAAGCTTATCATCTAATAAAAAACTCGCTAATTTCCCCGCCATAGCAAAGCCCACTGCATTAGCAATACCCTGTCCTAGAGGACCTGTAGTAATGTCAATTCCTTGTGTATGTTTATATTCTGGATGACCGGGGGTTTTAGAACCCATTTTTCTAAAATGCTTTAAATCTTGCAAACTTACATCAAAACCCCATAAATGCAATAAACTATAAATTAAAGCACTTGCATGCCCTCCGCTAAAAACCACCCTATCACGATTAATCCATAAAGGATTCTTAGGGTTTAATCGGAGATGATAACCCAAAGTAACAGCAATATCTGCTAATCCCATAGGAGCACCCGGATGCCCACTATTGGCTTCTTGCACCATATCTGCACAAAGGAATCTTAAAGTATTTGCCATTAACTGATATTCATTAATCTCATTTTTATCTAACATTATCTCCCCTCATCTTGAACCTTTAGTAACAAGTTTTGAAATTTTGCTTTTAAAGTCTCATTTTCGCAAAAATCTTATATCTTTTAAAAACTTTGCAATAACCACCTTATTATTCATTAAAAAACAAGTTTTCTTATAATCTACTTTTATTAAGCACTAAATTTAATTCTCTACTTATGCCTGCTTTAAGGCTAATAAGTCCCTATTACAAAATTTAAAAAAATGGATTTTACAATAACAACACTTAATCTATAAAACCTAACTATCACTTAAAAATCTAAGAAAATTGCTGAATTATCTTTAAAAATTCTTTATAAGTCTTATTTAAGTCCTTGATTTCTTCTAATGTTTCTTGGCTTAATTGGGAATCTTTTTGCAGTATTTCTAAACGTTTATAAATATAGCAAAAAAGCTGATAACTAATATCAGGTATTTTATTTAAATCATCACTATTCCCTTTAATCACTGCTTTAGCTGGAATCCCAACAGCCGTAGAGTTTGGAGCAACAGATCGGATAACGACAGAATTTGCACCAATTTTAGAATTAGCCCCAACAACAATATTCCCAAGCACTTTTGCACCCGCTCCAATAATCACATAATCTTCAATAGTCGGGTGTCTCTTGACTTTCTCTAAACTCACACCACCCAAACTCACCCCTTGATAAATCATTACTTCATTGCCAATTTCAGCAGTCTCTCCAATCACTACCCCAATACCATGATCAATAAACACTCTATGCCCTATCTTACAAGCTGGATGAATATCAACATTAGTAAGCCATTGTGTAATTCCCATTATAACCCTTGCTAAGACTTTAAAGCCTTTATTATAAAGACTATGCGCAAAACGATAATGGACTAAAGCTATTAATCCAGGATAATTAAAAAATAATTCTATTTTAGAATTAATAGCAGGATCTTTTTCTAATATTACTTTAAAGTCCTCTTTAATTGTCCCCCATAAAGTCGTAGCATAATTCATAATATAGCCCCCTCACCCTTAAAAATAGTCCGTAAATATCCATTCTCACTAAGCATTACATAAAGTTGCCCTAAAACTTCCTTTTTAGAATCATCAGGTATCTCTTCACTTTCTTCAAGCTTTTGCTTTAATCGTCTCTCAATTTCTTTGGTATCATAATCTAAATCATCTAATACATCTAAAATCGTTTGTGCTTCTAAGAGATTTTCAATGCTATATTCTCCTTTTTCATCAAAAACCACACTTAATTCTGTTGGGTGCGTAAAAAGATTATGTCGCATTCCAAGCACTTCTTGATAAGCCCCAACTAAGAAAAATCCTAAAAAATATTCCTCTTTATTCACATCAATATCGTGCAAAAACAAAGGAGTGTTTTTATTAAATGCAATCTCTCCATCACTATCACAGGTAATATCCCATAAACTTGCACTTCTTGTAGGTCGCTTGTTAAGTTTATCAAGTGGAATAACAGGGAAGTTTTGTCCTAAGCCCCAATAATCTGGTAAGCTCTGAAAAAAACTACAATTTAACAAATACCTCTCTTGCACTTGTTCTTGAATCCTAATAATATCACGATGATTTTTATACTTTAAAATTTTAATCACCTTTTTAATAATTAAATGCACTAAAACTTCTGTATTACTCCTATCTTGCAAATCAATATAACCCAAATCAAAAAGTGTTAAAAGAGATTCCATATGCTCTAAACTATCGTGCAAATATTCAATGGCAGTTTTTTCTACAATACTATTGTATAAATCATAAAGCTCTTCAATTAAGGGAGGATTTTTTTCTTTTAAACGCAAAGCTTTTTCATCATATTCTTGTGAAAAAAGCTCTAAAACAGGACTAATAAGCACTGCGTGATTAGCACAGACATAGCGTCCAGATTCGATGAAAATATCCGGCTCGGGCTCTTTTTTGTTTTTAGCGATTTCTTTAAGTGTGAAAACAACATCACCGCTAAATTCTGCTAAAGTATAGTTGCGGTTTTGGTGATTTTCATATTGTGTATATTCTACAGCTAATCCTCCGCCAATATTCACATATCTTAGATTCTTAGCCCCCATTTTTCGCAATTCTGCATAAATATTCCCAGACTCCCTTAAAGCTTTCTTTAAAGGTGAAATATCGCTAATTTGGCTCCCAATATGGAAATGAATCATCATAAATTGTTCTAAAAGATGATTTTTTTTAAGCAAATCAATAGCTTCTACAAGTTCTGTTGCACTCAAACCAAATTTAGAATGGAATCCTCCGCTTTTCGCCCAAGCTCCAGCCCCTGTGCTATGAAGTCTTATTCTCAATCCAATCTTTGGGTAAGGCTTCCCCATAGTCTTTGCTACTTCAATAATGGTTTCAAGCTCATTTAATCCCTCAATGGTTAAGGTAATATCGTGTCCCATTTTTGCAGCAATAAAACCTAAAGAAATCATTTCTTTATCCTTAAATCCATTAACCGTAATAGGAGCATTAGCATTAGTATATGCCATAGCAATAATAAGCTCTGATTTACTTCCAGCTTCTAACCCATAGCAACGTTTTTGCGTTAATTCCATTAAGGGTAAAATAAAATTAGGATAATGATTAACTTTAATAGGGAATACAGCCTTAAACTCCCCTTTGTAATGATTTTCTTTAATAGAATCTTCAAAACTCTGAAAAATCTTTTCGATTTGTTTTTTTATCAAATGGGGAAAGCGGATAAGCAAAGGACCCCTATATCCATCCTCTCTAGCCTTCTTTACAATTTCAATAAGCGCAGGACTATTTTTATAATTCACTTTAACACGACCATCTTCAATAAAAAAATCATCATTTGCCCAATATTGAATACCATAATCAACCATAACTATACCTCAAATTCAAAATATGGAAATATTGTAACATAATTCCTAAAAGTTATTAATTTCATCTTTAAATATTGTTTAATTGTTGTTTAACTTTATTTTACTATCATCTCAAAACACATTTTTGAAACGCAAAAATGCCAAAATATTAATAAAAATTTCTCTCAAGGATACATACAAGGATACATAAATGAAAACTACTACCTATTCACTTATTTTGATAACTACTTTATCTAGCTTTTCTCTAGCACATCCACATAATCATTACCATTCCCATTCATCTATAGAAATGTCCCATAATACACATAATATTGCAACAAATGTTATGGCTTCTATGCATAAACCTATGATGGAAAATAACCCTATAAAGAGCGGAAATGTCAATAAAGACTTTTTAGCTAATATGATACCTCATCATCAAGGTGCAATTTTGGCTTCAGAAGCAGTGTTAAAAGTCCCCAATTTAGATCCAAGAATCCGCAAAATCGCAAAAAACATTATTAAAGCACAAGAAAAAGAAATTATATTATTTAACTCCCTACTTAACAACAAAGATTTCCCCCAAACATCCGATAAAAAAGCTTATGAATACTTTTATAATGAAAGCCAAAAAGCTATGGTTTCTATGATGGATAAAATGCATAAAATCCACGAGAATAATCCTCAAAAAGCTTTCTTAGCGGGTATGATACCTCATCATCAAGGTGCAGTTGTAGCCTCAGAACAGATTTTAAAAATCACTAAAGATGCAGACATTATAAAAATTGCTAGGGATATTATTAAAGAACAAAATAGAGAAATAGCAAAAATGCAAAAACTCTTAAAAGGGATGGAATAAATTCCTATTCCTTATCTAAGCAGTAATATTAAATCCCTCTTGTATATTAGAATTACGTTCATTATTTCCTACCCCATTTTGAGCATTTTGCGTATCCATTGAACGATTATTTGCATCGTCTCTAGCTTGTCGTGTATTTTCTGATTTTTGCGTATTTAAAGTATTACTATCTTGATTGGTTGAACTATAATTATTATAAGCACCATAAGAGCCCACACTACTTACATTCATAATTACTTCCTTATTCTTAAAAATTTTAGAATCTATTTGTATCTCAAAACTCCTTAAAACAATATTATTTTATTAAAGACTATAAGGCATAAAGAATAGCAAGCCTCTAAGGATTAAATCATAAAATTTTAAGGCTTAATTTTTATTTTTTATCAAGCCTTTGCTATACTAAAAAAATTTTACAAATCTAAATACTATATAAGGAATATTAATGCAAGAAACTATTGATTTAATCGCACAATATGGCTATATCCTCTTATTTTTATACTCCTTAGGGGGTGGTTTTGTTGCCTTAGTAGGTGCAAGCGTATTAAGTTATGCAGGCAAGATGGATTTAACATTAACTTTAATCATAGCAGGTATAGCAAACTTTTTAGGAGATATTGCACTTTTTTATCTTGCACGTTATCAAAAACAAAGCATTATGCCCTATTTTGCAAAATACCGCAGAAAACTTGCTTTAGTGCATTTGTTAATGAAAAAATATGGCTCGTGGATTTTAATCATTAAAAAATATATTTATGGACTTAAAACCCTTGTTCCACTAGGAGTAGCTCTGACCAATTATCCTTTAACGAAATTTATATTTTATAATGCCATAGGTTCCATAATTTGGAGTGTCAGTATTGGAGTTTGTGGATATTTCTTAGGAGAAATTCTCATTAAAACCTTTGATACTCTCTCTAATTATCCTTACATTGCACCTTTATTTATAATCCTCTTATTTGGGGGCTTATGGCTATGGCTTAGTAAAGTAAGTAAAAAATGGGGACGGCAATGAATCTAAAAGAATGTATGAAAAATCAAGTCCTTGTTCTTGATGGAGCAATGGGGACAGAAATACAAAAAAAATCTGTATCTACTTGGGGAGTAAATACCAAAGGAGAAAGCCTCAATGGATGCAGCGAAGCCTTAAACCTTTATGCTCCCTCTATTATTCAAGAAATCCATACAAGTTATTTACAAGCAGGTGCAAATATCCTAAAGACAAACACTTTTGGAGTTATGCCTTGGGTTTTAGCAGAGTATGGACTAGAGGATAGGGCTAAAGAGATAGCAAAATTAGGAGTCCAACTAGCTAAAGAATGTATCTCTACCCATACAACATTACCTCATCAAGAAAACGCACTTTTTATAGCTGCCTCCTTAGGTCCTGGGACAAAACTCCCTAGCTTAGGGCATATTACTTATGATGAGATGTTTTTAGGCTATTGTGAGTGTGTAGAAGGATTTAAAGAAGCAAAAGCTGATATTATCCTCTTAGAAACCGCACAAGATCCCCTGCAAATTAAAGCGGCTATCAATGCTTGTCAAAATATCGCAAAAGAGATTCCTATTATGGTTTCCGCTACTATTGAGACTAATGGTGCTATGCTAATAGGAACAGATATTGTAACACTCTTTTACATTTTAGAACCCTTTGATATATTATCTTTAGGGATTAATTGCGGTTTGGGTCCTGATTTAGCTAAAAAACATTTATTAGCCCTTAGTGAGGTTTCTAAGTTTCCTATTTCTATCCACACCAATGCAGGTTTGCCCCAAAACAGAGGGGGGATTACTTATTATCCAATGGAAGCAGAGGAATTTAGTGAGATTCAAAAAGATTTTTTAAATATTAATGGAGTATCTTTACTAGGGGGATGTTGTGGAACTACTCCTAAACACATAAGACTTTTAGCGGAAAAAACTAGAGGCAAAACCCCTCTTCCACCTAAAGCTAATTACCAACCAAGCATTACCTCACTTTTTAATACCTACTCCCTTAAACAAACTCCATCTCCCCTGCTCATTGGAGAACGTTCCAATGCAACAGGCTCTAAGGCTTTTAGAGAAATTCTTTTAAAAGAGAGCTATGAAATGGCTTTAAGTGTAGGGGTAGAGCAAGTAAGAAGCGGGGCACATTGCCTTGATATAAGTGTTGCTTTTGCTGGGAGAGATGAGAGTAAAGATATGCAAGAGCTTATTAGCCGATATTGCACCAAAATCCCTCTACCCCTAATGCCAGATTCCACACAGATTAAAGCTTTAGAAACCGCTTTAAAACTCATTGGTGGGAGATGTATTATTAATTCTGCCAACTTAGAAGATGGGATAGAAAAATTTGATACCATCGCACAATTAGCTAAGAAATTTGGCTCTGCATTAGTCTGCTTAACCATTGATGAAAAAGGAATGTGTAAAGATTCTAAAAGCAAGATTGAATGTGCTAAAAAGATGATGGATAGGGCTATTACTATCCACAACTTAAGGGAGGAAGATATTATTTTTGACCCCCTTACTTTCACCATAGGAAGTGGTGATGAGGAATATTTTGATGCGGGTATTCAAACGCTCAATGCCATTTTAGAAATTAATAAGCTCTATCCTAAGGCAGGAACTATCCTTGGGCTTTCTAATATTTCTTTTGGTTTAAGTAAAGAGGGGAGAATCTGTTTAAACTCTGTTTTCTTACATCACGCATTAAAAAATGGTTTAAGTGCTGCTATCGTCAATGTTTCTCATCTCATAGCCTATAATCAATTAGAACAAAAAGATAAAGAAATATGTGAAAATTTAATTTTTAATACCCAAAAAACTTCCCAACCCCTTTATAACTTCATTAAACACTTTGAAAATAAGAATAATCTCAATGTAAGAGCAAAAAACAATGATTCCCACCTTAGCACACAAGAAAAAATAGCAAAATATCTTATTAGTGGGGATTTAAAAGCAATGCTAGAACTCTTACCCCAAGCTAAAGAAGAAATTAATCCAGAAATTATTGTCAATGAAATTCTTATTGATGCTATGAAAATTGTTGGGGAAAAGTTTGGTGCAGGAGAGATGCAACTTCCCTTTGTCTTGCAAAGTGCAGAAGTCATGAAAAAAAGCGTGGATTATCTCAATGAATTTTTACCTAAAAAAACAAGCTCTCACAAAACCACCATTGTTATAGGCACGGTTAAAGGTGATGTGCATGATGTAGGAAAGAATCTTGTAGATATTATTTTAAGTAATAATGGCTTTCATGTGATTAATATAGGTATTAAAGCAGAATTAGAAAAATTCTTAGAAGTGCTAAACACGCAAAAGGTAGATTGCATAGGAATGAGTGGGCTACTTGTAAAATCTACACTTGTTATGAAAGAAAACTTAGAGGAGCTTAAAAGACTAGGAATCAAAATCCCCATTATGCTAGGTGGAGCAGCTTTAAATCAAGCTTTTGTCGATGAATATTGTCGCCCTAATTATGAAGGTATTATTTTTTATTGTAAAGACGCCTTTGATAGTGTTGCGGCGATGCAAATTATCCAAAGCGGAAATTTTAGCGATTTAACTCTACCTAGCCAAAAAAACGCTAAAAAAGATTCCAAACTTCAAAAAAGACTCGCTAAAAAGCAAGAAAGTAAAGAAGTAGAAAGGGTTATAAAACCTCTAAAATGTGAATTAACTTTCCAATACCAAACATATTCTCCCCCCTTTTTTGGTGAAAAAAATCTCAAACTCAACCTTCAAGAAATTAATGAAGTCTTTGAATTTTTAAACAAAGATTTATTGTTTAAGCACCGATGGGGATACAACAAACTACCCAAAGAGGAATACCTACACCTTAAGCAAAAAGAATTAGAACCTATGTTGCAATCCCTTAAAGAAGAGTTTTTAGAAAAAAAGATTTTTGAACCCATTGTACTTTATGGATATTTTTATACCCGCACTAAAGAGCCTTTACAAAAAGAAGATGGGCTTATTTTAGAATTAAGTCAAGAAAAAGATTTTTCTACTTTTCAATCCTTTCTTTTTCCCCGCTCTTGCAAAAAACCTTATTTATGCCTTGGGGATTATTTCAACCCTCAAGGAGATATTTGCGCCTTACATTTAGTCTCAAGTGGGCTAAATTTCACTCCCTTTGAAGATCAGCTTTATAAAGATTCCAAATACCACAAATATTATCTCACCCACGCTTTAGGGATGGATTTAGCAGAAGCTTTAGCAGATTTTATTCACGCTAGGATAAGGAGAGAATTAGGATTAGGCATAAAAGAGGGACAAAGATATTCTTTTGGCTATCCCGCTTGTCCGGATTTAGCTTTAAGTAAAGGGCTTTTTAATCTCTTAAAACCAGAAAAATTAGGCATAACACTTACCCAAACTTACCAAATGACTCCAGAAGCTACAACTTCAGCCCTAATAGTGCCTCACAAAGAGGCAAAATATTTTTCAATTTAAAAGGATAAAAAATGTTTAACAAACTCAACGCAGAAGAACAAAGGGTTATTTTACATAAAGGCACAGAAGCACCTTTTAGCGGAAAATACGAAAACTTTTTTGAAAAGGGTATTTATGTCTGCAAACAATGTGGAAATGAGCTTTATTCTTCAGAAAGCAAATTCCATTCAGGCTGTGGCTGGCCTAGTTTTGATGACTGCATACAAAATGCTATCAAAGAGCAATTAGATGCCGATGGCAGGAGGGTAGAGATAGTTTGCGCAAAATGTGACGGACATTTAGGGCATATTTTCAAAGGGGAAGGCTTTACGCCAAAAAACACGAGGCATTGTGTAAATTCAATTTCGTTAGATTTCAGAAAAAATTAGTTTTTGTAAGAGAAATTTTGCTAAAATCGGGAATAAGAATTCAGCTTTATTAAACTTTAAGGAAAATATGGAAGAGTTATTCATACAATGGCTACATGAATATGGCTATATTATCTTATTTATTTGGAGCACATTAGAGGGCGAATTAGGTCTTATAATGGCAGGGATTATGTCCCATACAGGACATATGTCCCTACCTATTGCAATCTTTGTAGCAGGACTTGGCGGATTTGTAGGCGATCAAGTTTATTTCTACATTGGTCGCTACAATAAACCTCTAATCTACAATAAATTAAAAACCCAAAGACGAAAATTTGCACTTGCACACCTGCTTTTGCAACGTTATGGTTGGCCTATTATTTTTATTCAACGCTATTTATATGGTATGAGAACTGTTATTCCTATGAGTATTGGAATTACACGTTATAGTGCAAAAACTTTTGCCCTTATTAATTTTATTAGTGCTATTATTTGGGCAACTATTACGATTTTATTAGCTTATTTCTTTGGAGAGGAGCTATTACAACTGGTAGAATATGGAAAGGAACACTATTATATTGCTATTCCTTTTGCCATTATGCTAGGTGGAGGAATTTACTATTATCTGCATAGAGTTACACAAAAAGCTGGAAAAAAATATTTAGGAGAAACCAAATGAAAATTTCAAATAGTCATCAAAAAGGCGAAGTAAAAATACTTTTTATTAAAGATAAGAAAATCTCCCAACTTACCAAAACGCAAAAGGATACCCTATCCCTTCTAGGATTTGAAGGAATTGGAAACATCTTTATTCCAGAGAATAAGACTTTTGTTATTGGTATTGACAAATCTCTACAAGACTTCCCAAATACCTTAAGAGATTCCTTAGCACAAGCTATAATGAGCCTTAAAAAACTCAAAATCAAATCCATAAGCTTAGAAGCACAAAGTTTGCAAGAAATCAAAGAAATTTGCGAGGGAATCTTGCTTGGCAATTATACTTTTGACACCTTTAAGAGTGAAAAAAACAAAAGCAATCTAAAAGAAGTTTATATCCACGCACCAACATTAGATAAAAAAGCTGTTGATTCGCTCATAGCACAAACACAAATCATTGCTAATAGTGTCAATACCACAAGGGAACTTATCAATACTCCACCTATGGAAGCTACCCCTGAATATATAGTCAATTTTGTAAAAAACCTATCTAAAGAAATCGGATTTGAATGCAAGGTGCATAATACACAGTTTTTAGAAAAGGAAAAAATGGGAGCTTTCTTAGCAGTCTCTAAGGCAAGTTGCCATAACCCTTATTTAGTGCATTTAACTTATAAACCCAAAACTTCAAAAAAATCTAATCTCAAGAAATTTGTATTTGTTGGGAAAGGCTTAACCTATGATTGCGGGGGATTAAGCTTAAAGCCTAGCGATTATATGACAACAATGAAAGCGGATAAAAGTGGAGCTTGTGCGGTTATTGGCATTGTAGATTCCCTAGCAAGACTTGGGATAGAGGCTGAAATACACGGGATTTTAGGATTAACCGAAAATATGATTGGGGGGAATGCCTATAAACCCGATGATATTTTAATTGCACGAAACGGCAAAAGTATTGAAGTTAGGAATACTGATGCAGAAGGTCGTTTAGTATTAGCCGATTGTCTTAGCTATGCAAGTGATTTAAAGCCTGACTTTTTGATAGATTTAGCTACACTTACGGGAGCTTGCGTTGTAGCTTTGGGTGATTATACAATGGGGATTATGGGATATAACCCAAAACTCAAAGAGGATTTTTTAAAAATAGCCTCTAGTGCTGGAGAATTAGGAGGTATTCTTCCTTTTAATCCTTACTTAAAAAAGCTTTATAAATCTGAAGTAGCGGATCTTTGTAATATCCCATCAAGTCGTTATGGAAGTGCCATAACTGCAGGAATGTTCTTAGGAGAATTTGTCGCAGAATCTTTATTACAAAAATGGTTACACTTAGATATTGCTGGACCTGCTTATGTAGAAAAATCTTGGGGGGTTAATCCCTTTGGTGCAACCGGTGCTGGAGTGAGAGCTTGCATAGAATTTGTTAAACAAAAGGCATAATATGGGCTTATCTATTGGGATTGTGGGTTTACCTAATGTAGGAAAATCCACCACCTTTAACGCATTAACCAAAACCCAAAACGCACAAGCGGCTAATTATCCTTTTTGCACCATTGAACCTAACAAAGCAATTGTTCCTGTTCCCGATGAGAGATTAGCAGAATTAGCAAAGATTGTTAATCCCCAAAAGATTCAACACTCTGTTATTGAATTTGTAGATATTGCTGGGCTTGTTAAAGGTGCAAGCAAGGGGGAGGGATTAGGCAATCAATTTCTTGGCAATATTAAAGAAACTGAAGTCATCTTGCATATTGTGCGTTGCTTTGTAGATTCTAATGTTACACATATTGAAGGCAATATCAACCCTTTACGCGATATAGAAGTTATTGAAACAGAATTACTCTTAGCGGATATGCAAACGCTTGAAAAAAGAATCGAAAAATTAATAAGAAACGCTAAAAGTGGGAACGATAAAAAAGCAAAACTAGATTTACAAATCGCTCAATCTTTACTCAAACATATTCAAGAGGGAAATGCTGTAAGGGATTTTCAAGAAAAATCTAATGAATCCTTTATAAATTTAGATAAAGAGCTTAGATTCTTAACCAATAAAACCATTATTTATGGAGCAAATGTCGATGAAGAGGGATTAAGAGAAGATAATGAGTTTTTTAATAGCCTTAGAGACTACGCTAAAAAAACAAATTCTGAAGTTATCAAAATCTGCTCTAAAATAGAAGAAGAACTCGTAGGATTAACACAAGAGGAGCAAAAAGAATTTTTGCAAGAATTAGGCATTAAAGAAAGCGGACTTGATAGCATTATTCGCCTAGGCTTTGAAAAACTAGGTTTAATTAGCTATTTTACCGCAGGGGTAAAAGAAGTGCGTTCTTGGACTATCCATAAAGGCGATAAAGCCCCTATAGCAGCAGGTGTAATACATCAAGACTTTGAAAAGGGCTTTATCAAAGCAGAAGTGATTGCTTATAAGGATTTTATACAATATGGGGGAGAAGCTAAAGCAAAAGAAGCAGGAGCAATGCGGGCAGAGGGAAAAGATTATATTGTAAAAGATGGCGATATTATACATTTTAGGTTTAATGTTTCAAAATAAGCTTCTATAAACAAAACTTATTAAAATCTACTTAGCATAAATTTTCAATACCAAAAAAGAAATTTTTCACTCTTTTTGTTTATATCTTATAAAGATCATTCCTTAAATCTTTTATTAATTAGATGATTTGCAAGTTTGGTTTCAAGGCACTTTCTTAATTTTTAATATTGATGCCTACAAACTCAAACATTTAAACCCCTACAATTCCTCTTATATGACTTCTTATTCTTTAAAACCAAGTAAAGATTGAATATTTTGTTGATGTATTTTTATGAATGCACTTTCTTTACAAAGATTTTCAAATTTTTCTTGAAAATCTTTTAAGAAATTATTAGGGATACAAAAATTTCTAATCTCCCTCTCCCCTATTCTCTCATTATTATCTTGATAAATCTCACTTAAAGATTTTCTTCCTTCTTTAGAGATGAAATATAAATATAAAGCTTTGGCAATAGCATAATCTCTTAATCGTAAAACCAAAATCCCAGCATTAGCAATCACAATTTTATCCTTAATCTCCTCACCTATAATCGCCACCTTTGGATTCACTCCACGAATAGCTAATAAAATATCATAAGGGCATAAGCGAATATCTTGTATCTTTTTAGAACTTGTTTTGAGGCTATATTCACCAAAAGTATTGGTAAAACCATAATCTTCAAAATCTTTTATTCCCATATCATAACATTCTATTAAATCTTTATTATCTTTTGTATCAATTCTTTGTCCCCTAAAGCAAGCCTTCAAATACTCTTTAAGTTTTACTCTGTTATCCATCAAAGTATCTTGCATATAAAAAGAGGGTTTTAAATAACTTTCATTGAGCAACTCATAGCTCACTAATTGGGAATAAGCTCCATTTTGTTTAGAAAAATATAAATCTAAAATCTCCTCTTTATTAATAATTCTATTATACTTACCCTCTTTTAAACAAAAACTTTTAAAATCCATAAAAAGAATTTTTTTATTCTCTTTAGATAATACCAATAAACAAAACTCTCCCATTTGGTGAGGAAAAATATTTTTAGGTAACTCCATAACACACTCTAATAATCGATTGCTTATCAAATATTTACAAAATTTCTTACCTAAATCTTTATATAACAAGACAGAGCGAATAATAAAAATTGCTTTTGTTTTAAAATGTGCTAAAGAATGTGCTAAAAATGGTATTTCAGGGGCTATTTTGGAATAATTGTCTAAGAATATAAATCGTAAATCCTCTTTAAAATTAGGCAGATTTTGCCGAGTTAAAGGAGGGTGGCAAAAGATTTTATCAAAGGTTTTACTATCTTTTGAAAAAGAAATATCTAAAACATCGACAACTTGAAAATGAGATTCCCTAACCCCCGCTAAAGACGCAAGAATCTTTGCAATACCAATAAGCTCCTCATTAATATCTTCACCATAAATAATACAATCCTTCCCCCACTCTTTTAAGGAAAATATCCAACTCCCCATACCACAACAAGGATTATAAATACTCTCTCCTTTTTTAATCTCTAAAAGTTCTAAAATAAGAGTGTTAATCTCAATAGGAGTAACATAATCATAAAATTTCAAAATAGTTTTTTGTAGAGCAATAGCTTGTATAAATCTCTCAATATTTTCTAAAGAAACTCGGAGATCCCCCAAACTTCGTAAGATTTTTTTCCAATTTAGTTTTTCATCAATTAAAATTGGTTCTATATTTAGAGATTGTAAATATTGATAAAAGGATTTTGGGATTTGCCTCTCTTTTACACTAAGCAGCTTATCTTTAAAACTTATATTTTGATGGACTAATAAAAATTGCAAAATGATTTTTAAAGATTCTAAATTATCTTTAGAATATCTTTGAATATATTGAAAATTTTGCAACAATTCTTTCATTAATCTTCCTCTTTTCATCTCTACTTTTAAGGAATAAAAGTAAAATTATAACAAATTTCTCCTAATGCAAGCAGAATAATGCTCCTTTAAAGATTCTAAAGTTTTTAGAAATTTTCCTTAAATTCAATTTGTATTTATAAAAATTTTTATACAATCTTACATATTCCATCTTAAAACACTAAGAGTTATTCTAACTATGACTAATACTTGCTTGATAGAAGATTTTATTAACAAATTAAAAAATAGCCAAAAATGCTTCACCTATGAATTTTCAACACCTTCTAGCTTCTCATTAGAGAGCTTTTATGATTTTAGCGACTCCTTACTCCAACAACTTGATGCCTTTGTTTGCACAGATTCCCCATTAGCCAAACTTAAACATAGTGCAACCTTAGCAAGTCTTAAATTGCAAAATACTTTCAAAATCCCAAGTATTACAACAATGTCTATGCGAGATAGGAATACGCTCTCTTTACAAAGTGAGCTTATTGGAATGAATAGCTTAGATTTACGCCTTGTTTTAGCCCTTACAGGAGATCCTTTAAGGCTTGGCAACCAAACACAGGCTAAAGGGGTTTTTGAAGGTAATAGCAACTTATTGCTTAAAATCATAAAACAACTCAACCAAGCAAAAGATATTAACAATCAAAACATTAGTGGAAAATGCAAAAGAATCTATCCCTTTAGCGTCTTAAATGCCTATCCCAACAAAAAAGAAACCTCCTATAAAAAAATGAAAGAAAAAATACAAAATGGAGCAGAAGCGATTTTCACACAACCCATTTATGATTTACAAATCGCTAAAGAACTTATAAGCTGGAATAAAGAAATCAACCAAGAATGCAAAACACAATCTGTTTTAGTGCTTGGCTTTTTCCCTATCACTTCTTATAAAACCGCTTTATTTTTACACAATAAACTACCTGGTGTCCATGTCCCACAAGATTGGCTTAATGCCTTAGAAAAAGCCCATAATAATGAAGCAGCCATTGGGTTAGCAAAAAGTAAAAATTTTTTTGAAAAACTTCGGTGTTTTTACCAAAAAATTCATTTTATGAGTGCTAATAAACCTAAACTCATTGAAAATATTTTATGCTAAAATCCCAAAATAATTTATAAGTAGAATAGTATAAATGGTTGATCGTCCTTTATTTTTCTTTAGTGCAAGTTTAATCACTATTAGTATTTTATTTTCTTATTCGCTCTCTACCTTTGCTACTTTATATTATGAATATAATGAATTTCATTTTATGATTCGTCAATGTATTGCTGGAGTTTTAGGTATTTTAGTAATGTGGGGAATCTCT
The DNA here is from genome assembly GCF_003097575.1 of Helicobacter apodemus. Classification (NCBI taxonomy): domain Bacteria; kingdom Pseudomonadati; phylum Campylobacterota; class Epsilonproteobacteria; order Campylobacterales; family Helicobacteraceae; genus Helicobacter; species Helicobacter apodemus. The sequence goes on from NZ_CP021886.1 coordinate 717,255, forward strand.
AAATGCAATCCTGATTCTTTTATTTTAAAATTTGGATTTTTATTATTTTTTGGTGGAATTTTTTTAATGTTTATTATGCATTTCCTCCCCGAAAGTCTCGCAACAAGTGCTGGAGGAGCAAAAAGATGGATTAGGCTGCCTTTCTTTTCCTTGGCTCCTGTAGAATTTTTTAAAATTGGTTTTGTAGTTTTTTTAGCTTGGAGTTTCTCACGGAGATTTTCTTTAGAGGAGCAAAAAGATTTAAAAGAGGAATTTATTACTTTCTTACCCTACACCTTAGTCTTTTTAATCGCTGTTTATCTCATCGCCATTTTACAAAATGACTTAGGACAAATTGTCTTACTTGGCACAACTCTAGCCTTAATGATGATTTTTGCAGGATCTTCTTTTAAACTTTTCTTGTATCTACTAAGTTTTACTTTCACACTCTTTATCATTGTAATTGTTACAAGTGCTCACCGCATTATGAGAATAAAAGCTTGGTGGGCTGGAGCACAAGATTTAATCCTCTCATTTTTTCCTCCAAGTATTGCTAATTCTTTACGCATTGAAAACCTCCCTGAACCTTATCAAGTGCAACACTCCTTAAATGCCATTGCTAATGGGGGTATTTTAGGAGAAGGCTTAGGCAATGGACTTATTAAACTTGGTTTTTTAAGTGAAGTGCATACCGATGTTATTTTAGCAGGCATCACAGAAGAAATAGGATTTTTAGGATTATTTTGCATAAGTCTGCTTTTTTTAAGCCTTATTTTTAGGATTCTAAAAATCGCTAATCGCTGTGAAAACACTATTTATTACCTTTTTTGTTCAGGAGTTGCCATTATTTTGGGTTTTTCTTTTTTGATTAATGTTTTTGGTATTTCTGGGCTTATCCCCATAAAAGGCATTGCCGTCCCCTTTTTAAGCTATGGAGGAAGTGCTATCTTAAGCTCTAGCATTATGATTGGTATGGTTTTATCTATTAGCAAAAAAGCAAAAATATCCTAATTTTAGGAGAGTTTGATTATAATACCAAATCCCATACAACAAAGAGAGAGAATGAAAGATACGAAAGCTCTAAATATTCCTACATTAAGCGGAAATCTTTGCAACCAAAACCTACTCCAAGCAGCACAACAATTCCAAACCCCACTTTTTGTTTATGATTTTAACCAAATAGCACAAAAATACGAACAACTAAAACTAGCCTTTGGAGGGAGAAAAATGCTTATTTGCTATGCTCTAAAGGCAAATTCTAACTTGAGCGTTATTAAAAAACTCGCTACTTTAGAAAGTGGTGCAGATTGTGTTTCTTTAGGAGAAATTAAACGTGCCATTATTGCTGGAATCCCTGCTTATAAGATTATTTATAGTGGCGTTGGAAAGCAAGATTATGAAATACAAGAAGCTTTAAAAATTGGCATTTTATTTATTAATATCGAAAGCAAAGAGGAACTTTTAAGGATTGAAAAAATCGCTAAAACCATGAATATAAATGCTAGAATTTCCATCCGTGTTAATCCAGATATTAACGCCCAAACACACCCCTATATCTCCACGGGCTTAAAAGAAAATAAATTTGGCGTTAGCATTGAGGAGGCAAAATCGCTCTATTTATACGCACATAATTCTAAGGTCCTAGAACCCATTGGGATTCACTTCCATATAGGTAGTCAATTAACCAAACTTACCCCCATTGAAGAATCAGCACAAAAAATCGCCTCTTTAGCACATAGCTTATTAGCTTTAAAAATCAATCTAAAGTTTTTTGATATTGGAGGCGGTATTGGGATTACTTATGATGATGAAACCACTATTAACCCTTATGATTACGCACAAGCTATTTTAGAAACCCTAAGAGGGCTTGATGTGACTATTATTTGTGAGCCAGGCAGATTTATTGTAGGTAATAGTGGAGTATTTTTAACCAAAGTTTTATTAGAAAAAGAAAATCAAGACAAACGTTTTATTATCGTTGATGGAGCTATGAATGATTTAATCCGCCCAAGCCTTTATAATGCTTACCATCAAATTATCCCACTAAAAGATACAAAAGCTCATCAAAGTCTTGCAGATGTTGTAGGACCTATTTGCGAAAGCGGTGATTACTTAGGAAAAAATATTGCTCTACCCAAGCTAGAAAGAGGGGATATTTTAGCAATTCTTAGCGTGGGAGCTTATGGATTTAGTATGTCAAGTAATTATAATACCCGTACAAAATGTGCAGAAGTTGCTATTGAAGATGGAAAATTACGACTTATCCGCAAAAGAGAAAGTTTTGAAGATTTAATTGCTTTAGAGAAGGATTATTTATAGGAGTTTGAATGAAATTAGAAGCTTTTAGAAAAGAAATTGATGCTATCGATGATAATATTTTAGAGCTTTTAGAAAAACGTATGGAAATTGTAAAACATATTGGAAAGTTAAAAGCCCAAAGCAATACTCCTATTTATCGCCCAGAAAGGGAACAAGAAATTATCCAACGATTGCTTGCAAAAAACCCCCATTATTTAAACAAAAATGCCATTGAATCCATTTATTTAGAAATTTTTGCGGTAAGTAGGAATCTTGAACTTCCAGAGAGAATAGCTTATCTTGGTCCCCTTGGAAGTTATACACACCAAGCTGCTGAAAGCCGCTTTGGAGGAGTGTGTGAGTATCTCCCTTATAACACCATACAAACAACCCTTAAAAGCGTTGAACAAGGTTGCACAAACTATGCCGTAATCCCGATTGAAAATAACCAAAATGGCATAGTTGGGGAAACTCTTGATTTGCTAAAAAGCACTCCTTTAAAAATTGTCGCTGAAGTCTATATGCCAATCCATCATTGTTTTGCTACCTCTTCTCAAAACATTCAAGAGATTAAAAGAATCTACTCTAAAGATATTGCCTTTGGGCAATGCTCCCATTTCTTAAGTGAAAGAAGCTTAGATCATATCCAAAAAATACCTGTAGATTCTACAGCTAGAGCTGCTCAACTTACTGCAGAGGACTCTCAATCAGCTTGTATATGCTCACATATTGGGGCTAAACTCTATAAAGTGCCAATTTTATTTGAAAACATAGAAAATAATGCTAACAACCAAACCCGCTTTATTATCATTAGTAATTTTAAAAACCAATCCTGTGGTAGAGATAAAACTTCTATTTTTGCAAATCTAGTAAATACCAATAAACCCGGGGTATTATATCACTTACTACGAAATATTAAAAAGCTTAATATTAATATAACTTCCATACAATCGCGCCCCGCACATTCCAATGGCAATTTTAGCTATTGTTTTTTTATTGATGTTGATGGGCATATTGACGATGATAATATTCACCAACTCTTTGAAATTTATCCCCAAGAATTAAAATGGCTTGGAAGCTATTTGAAAAACTAATTTGCTTGAAAATTCTATTAAAAAAATACTATAATTGCTTCTTTAAACTCAAAAGGAGAACCTAAATGGCAGAAGAAGAAAAAGAATCTAAATTAGCAGCCTTAAAACAAAATAAAATGATTCTCTTTGCTATTATTGGTGTTGTAGCATTACTCTTAGTTATTTTAATTGTAGTAGCCATCTTAATCTTTAGCGGTGATGATGAGCCACAAGCCAATGAACCTATCCAACCAGCACAACAAAGTGCGGCAAGTAAAGGAAGTATGGCAAACCCAAATAGCAGTCTTTTAAGTGTAGGTCCTATGTATCCCCTCAAGCAATTTATTATCAATTTAATGTCCACAGGAAGTGGCAAACGTTACTTAAAAACCTCTATTGTTTTAGAATTAAGTGTGGCTCCCTTGCAACAAGAAGTTGATACAAAAAATGATGTTATACGTGATGTAATTATTACGATTTTAAGTTCTAAAACCCTCGAAGAAGTTCAAACGACAAGAGGCAAACAAAAACTTAAAGAAGAGATTATCGAAAGAATCAACGAATTTTTAGTGGATGGTAGAATCTCTAATTTATTCTTTACTGAATTTGTGGTGCAATAATATTTGGTAGAAATTGGCATTGATTTAATTGCTATTAAAAGGATTGAGTTATTCCTCCAAAGATTTGGTGAGAGGGGCTTACTAAAATTCCTCACTCCAGAAGAAATAGCAATTGCCAAAACCACCCAAAGTATTGCAGGGTTTTGGGCAGCAAAAGAAGCATGTTCAAAAGCTTTAAAATGTGGTATCTCAAAAGATTTAGCTTTTTATGATATTCTAATCTCAAAATCCCCTAAAGGAGCACCCCTTCTAACACTCACGCAAGATAAACTCCTTGCTTTTAATCTCTATTCTCTAAGCCTTTCTATAACCCACGATAATGGTTTAGCCATCGCAATTGTTGCTGCAAATTTTAAATAAAATAAGCTTTAACAAAAAAATGCTATAATGCCGACCTTATCTCATTTGAAAGGAATTTTGTGATTCGATTATGCTCTTCTTCACTTAGTAGAAAACTAATCTTATCAGCCTATCAGATTCCTTTTATACAATGTGATAATAATTTTAATGAAGAAAGTCTGTCTTTAACGACGCCTAAAAGCTTCGTCTATCAAGCCGCACTCGGGAAACATAAGGCTGCACTCCAAACCTACGGGCTAGAAATTCCACTTTTAGTAGTCGATAGCGTAGTGGAATGCAAGAAAAAACTCCAACGAAAAGCTAAAACTCAAGAAGAGGCAAGAAGTTTTTTGTCAGCACAAAGTAACGCTTCTATTAATATTTTAACTTGTATGATTTTACATTCCCAAGATTTCTATTTTCTAAATCTTAGTCAAACTTATTACGAATTTTTTAATTTCAATAAAGAAGATATGGAATCATATCTTATTAGCAAAGAATGGGAAAATAAAGCAGGAGCTGTTATGGTAGAGGGATTCCATCAAAAATATATCAAAAAACAAATTGGGGAAACTTCTAATGCTATGGGATTAAATTTTCAAGCACTACACCCTTTTTTAAAAGAAACACTATGAATACCGGGATGGTTGCTATAATGCTTGCTACTTCAATTATTATTGGGCTACTTGGTCTTATTTCTTTCATATGGGGGCTAAAGAATGGGCAATTTGATGATGAAAAAAAAATGATGCAAGGTGTCTTATTTGATAGTGAAGAAGACTTACGACATATGGCAAATAATCAATCAATAAAAAAGGAAAAAAATGAATAAAATTTATAATATTGCAATTATTGGAGGAGGTCCAGGAGGTATTGCTTCTGCCGTTGAATCCGCTATTTTAGGAATTAAAGAAGTAATTTTATTTGAAAAGGGTGAGGGACACTCTACAACCATCCGTAAATTTTATAAAGACAAAAAACGTGTAGATAAAGACTATAAAGGGCAAAAAGTAGAACTTAATGGGAACATCTATTTCTGTGATGGGACAAAAGAAAGCACCTTAGATTTATTTGATAAAATTATTAAAGAAAATGGCTTAGAAGTTCATTTTAACACAGAAGTAGAATCTATTAAAAAAGAAGGAGATTTATTTACCATTCAAACAACGAATAATGAAATTACAAAAGCTAAATTTATCGTAATTTCTATTGGAAAAATGGGGCAACCTAACAAGCCTACCTATCCGCTTCCATTCTCTCTTAAAAAAGTCATTAACTTTAATGCAAATACCACTACAGATGGAGAGAAAATCTTAGTGGTAGGAGGTGGAAATTCCGCTGTTGAATATGCTTGTGTGCTTAGCCAAACTAATCCTATCACACTCAATTATAGACGCACAGAATTTTCAAGAATCAACGAAACCAACCAAGAAAATCTAAATGCCTGCCTAACATCCCAAAAGATCACCCCAAAATTTGGTATAGATATACAAAAAATAGAAGATGAAAATGGCAAACCCAAAGTTTATTTTACAGATGGTAGTGAGGAGGTCTTTGATAGAATCATTTATGCCATTGGTGGAATAGCACCTATTGATTTCTTAAAAAAATGTAATTTAGATCTTAATGAAGATGGCACCCCCATAGTGGATGATAAACATCAAAGCTCTGTGGATGGAATTTATATTGCTGGTGATATTCTTTTTAAAAATGGAGGTTCTATTGCAGCAGCATTAAATCACGGCTTTCATTCTATTCAAAGCATCCAAGAAAAGCTTACAAAATTTTAAAGCTTTGTATTATATAAATTTTAGTAGAATAGCCATTTATTTTACAATCTTATTAACAAGGATAAGAAATGGCAAGAAGATGTTTTTTTAGTGGAAAAGGTCCTATGGTTGGCAACAATGTAAGCCATGCAAACAATAAAACCAAAAAGAGATCTCTCCCAAACTTAAGAACTATTAGAATCAAACTAGAAGATGGAACAACTGCCAAAATTAAAGTCGCTGCTTCTACTCTAAGAACTATGAAAAAGCGCTCTTAATCCTTTATTTTGGATTAAGCAGTGCTTAATAATTTTAAAAAATTCCTCCATTGGGAAGGTGTTCAAAAACCCGATATTGATTTATCAGGAGCACTTTATGAACAATTAAAACCTTTTAGAACTCCTTTTATACTCTTATTTTTAGGATTGCTTCTTAGCACATTAGGATATGTAGTTATCACAGACTACACTTTAATTGAAGCCTTTTTTCAAGCTTCTTATACTTTTACAACAACAGGCTTTGGGGCACTAAAAGAAAATGAATTTGATGCTTTAGACATTATCTATACCGCAATTGTAATGCTTGCTGGTTCAGCTGTTTTAAGCTTTTTTGTTATTAGTATTATTGATGTATTAAATCGTGGAAAACTTATCTCTATCATCAAGGAACGCAATATGATTTACAAAATCGCCCGCCTTAAAAATCACTTCATCATCTGCTATCACAATGAATACACCATCCAACTCTCTCAACAATTCAGAGAAGCACATATACCTTTTGTTGTCGTAGATAACAATAATGTATTAGAGGATATTGCGGCAAAATACCATTATCCTTTTTATGTTAATGAAAATCCACATACAGAAATTGCTATGTTAAAATCCCATCTCTCTAGTGCTAGAGGTGTTATTACGCTCTCTAATAATATTGCCGATAATATTGCACAAATTGCTTCGGTGCGTCTTTATGAAAGAGAATTAGGACGTAAGCCTTATTTTATCATTGGCAATGCTAATACCAATGAAGATGAAGAAAAACTCAAAAAACTTGGGGCAGATTATGTCGTCTCCCCTTCTAGACTCTTTGCCCAAAGAGTTAATGCTATGGCAACGCGTCCGGATATGGAAAACTTGCTTGAACGTTTCGCTTATCAAAAAAACACACCACTTGATTTAGAAGAAATTGTTGTCCCGCGCTATTCTTGGTTAATCTTAAAAAAACTCAAAGAAACACATTTACAAGAAATTACACAAACCTTCATTGTAGGAATCACACAAAAAGAGGGTAAATTTATCTCTATGCCAGATGGGGATACACTCATTACTAATGAATGCAAATTGCTTGTTATTGGGACTTCTAATGGAGTGCGTTTAACTAAACAATTAATCGCCAAAAAAGATAAACCCGAAGAGTTAAAATATGTTTAGTCTCTTTCCTATTGATAATGGGGTATGTGCGGCAGAGGGATTTTTCTGCGATGGCATAAGTGCAGGATTAAAACAAGATTCAATGCCTGATATTGCTTTTATCTACTCTGATATCCCTTGTGAAGTAGAAGCACTTTTCACACAAAACAAGTTTCAAGCCGCACCTATTTTGCATTACAAAAATTACAACACCCCTTTTAAGACAAATTTTGTTTTAATAAATTCTAAAAACGCTAATGCGCTAACAGGCATACAAGGTTTAAAAAATATTGAAGAAATTCTTCAAGAATTACAAAAATTGCACCCACAAATTCACAATCCTATTATGAGCTCTACAGGAGTCATTGGCGTTCAACTCCCAAAAGAAAAGATTATTCAATCTCTCCAAAAAATACATTTACACCACAAAAACAACAAACAAGCCTCCCTTGCTATTATGACAACAGATAAATTTAATAAAACCCTTGCTTTTGAAGTTCTTTTAAAAGATAAAAGCCATTTTAGAATCGGTGCCATTTGCAAAGGAGCGGGTATGATAAATCCCTCACTTGCCACAATGCTATGCTTCATTACAACAGATGCGGCTATCCCCAAAGAGGATATGAAGCCCTTATTAGAGGAAGCCTCTAAAACAACCTTTAATGCCATTAGTGTAGATGGGGATACTTCAACCAATGATACGATTTTGCTTTTAAGTAATGGTAAAAGTAAAGCTTATAATAAAGAAGCTTTCCTCTTTGCCCTTACACAACTTATGCAACACCTAGCATTAGAGATACTAAGAGATGGAGAAGGCTCTACAAAGCTTGTCGCCTTTGAAGTTAAAGGAGCTAAAAGCAAAAAAGAGGCAATCAAAGCGGCTAAAGCCCTTAGTCAATCCTTATTAGTTAAAACTGCACTTTTTGGTTGCGACCCTAATTGGGGCAGAATAGCATCGACTATTGGAGCAAGTGGCATAGAATGCGACCCTAATACTTTAGAAATTTACTTTGGCGAAGTCTGTGTTTATGCTAAAGGACAGATTTTTTTTGATGATGATAATGAAAAAAAAGCTGCAAAAATCCTCCAACAAGATTCTTATAAAATCACTTGCAATATTGGCTTAGGTAAGGAATCTTTTATTGCTTATGGTTGTGATTTAGGTTATGAATACATTAAAATCAATGCAGATTATAGAAGTTAGCACAAATCGTTTTGATTAAATCTTTAGAATCTATAGCCTTTAACTTAAAAGCCTCTAAACATCTCCCTCCTTGTAATTCAAACACTATCATTTGAAAAATACTCGCAATACCCTTTTTATCTAATACACTAAGCTTATTAGGGATTCCTGTTAAAAATCTCTCAATAGGTTCTTGTGGATTCATACCAATAACACTTTCTCTAGCCCCACTCATCCCTACATCACTAACCCCAAAAGTTCCTTCAAAAATCTCTAAATCATCTGTGCCTATATGCGTATGCGTGCCCAAAATTGCTCCAATTTTACCTTTAAGCATCATAAACATCGCCTTCTTCTCACTAGTAGCCTCAGCGTGAAAATCTATAATAATATTCTTTATCCCCTCAAGCCATAAGTTCTGCACTACTTCCTTAGCACAAATAAAAGCATTATCACATTGTGGCATTCCAAAATTCCCCATAAGATTAAGCACTGCAAAAGATTCTTGATGAATCTCCCCACAATATAATCCCGTGCCAATCACTCCTTTAGGGTAATTATGCGGACGCAAAACTTTAGAATCTTTTTGTGCTAAAAGCGGAAAAATATCCTTTTTATCCCAAGTGTGATTCCCTCCTGTAAAAATATCTACTCCATAAGACTTTAATTCTTCATAAGCAGAAATTCCAAGCCCAAAGCCGTGACTTGCGTTTTCACCATTAGCAATCACACAATCTAAATGATACTTCTCTCTAGCAGTTTGCAAGTATCTTTTCACTCCCTCTCTGCCAATCTTTCCTACAATATCCCCAATAAATCCAAAACGCATTAAAATCTCATCCCAAAAGAACCTGATAGCTTCATATTATTTTCCTTTCTTGCCAACTCATCAACAAAAGATACACTCAAAAAATAATCCTTAAAGCTAAGATAATAAGAAACTCCTAGAGAAATGAGATATTTATTAAGTTCATTTTGTTGGGTAAAGGTTTGGGTTATAAAATCATTAAATCGTGCTTCATTTTTAAGTGTTTTTCCATTTAATCGATATTCATAGATTCCAAAGCCTGATACAATATGCTTTAAAGAGGTATCTCCAAAGTTATAAGAGAGATTTAAACCACTTGCTAGGGAGGTGGTATGATGGTTAATAGGATCATATTCTTTAGACCACATTCCGCTTTCTTTAAAAGATTCTTGGTGATAATAGGCATAATTAAGATAGGCTAAAGGCGTTAAAGTGAAGTCTTGTAATTCCCAGTCTTTTGCCATACCCATTTGCAAAGAAAGGCTTAAGTTATTATAATTTGCGTTAATAGAGTCAGGAGAACCTAAAACCTTCCTATCCATTTTATTAAAACCATAATTTACAAAAGCTCCGCTAAGAAGCTTGAAGGCTTCAACATCATAAATTGCATTAACACCCAAATTAACATTCTTTGAATCAAAATCACTTCCATTAAAATCTAAATTGGTGTTAGAATACTTTAGATTTAAAGTTGTTCTTAAATCCTCATTAAAATCTTTCCCAATAGCTAAATCTACACCACTTGAATAACCCTTATTACCATCCCCATTAATTTTTTTATAATTAGGACTAAGATACCAAAAGAAGCTTTTATCATTCAATTCTAAAAAATTCCAAGTATTAGTTAGACTATCACTATTAACAGAAGCTACATATTGAGGCTTTTGCTTAAGATTAAAGGCTAAAGAAGTAACAGCAGTAGGATTAAGGGCAAAGAGCATATTTTGTTGTGTAGCAGATAAAGCATTATTGGCATCTGATGCAGCATTATCTAAATAACTCTTTCCCTCAATACTTTCTAAAATCTCTATAGAATTTGGGCTATTATCTAGAAGTGCAAAATAATTTCTATAATTCTCTGATAAATCTTGGTTATTCCTTATTTCTCTTAAGACACTTCCTATACTGCTATTAGGAGTATTATAAGCATCACTTTTAAGGGCAGAAGCTGCATTAATTGTTCTTTTATCTGCATCAAGCACAGCTTCAAAACGCATTGCATTATTTTCAGAAACCTTTATTTCTGTAAATTTATCAATAGAATTACTAAGCTCTCCTAAATCAATCTTGACATATTCCCCACTATAAAAAAATTGTTGAAGTGGGATATATTCTAATATCCCACTTTGAATATCATAACTACCCGCAATAAGCTTAGAATTTTTATGGCGTCCAAAATCAAGCTGCAAACGACTATCCTCTCCCTTTTGTGTATAAGCCCCTTTTACTTCTAAATTACTTAAATCCTCATTACCAACCCTTACAATACCCTCATTAGTCAAATTTTTATGGATAATCCCATTACCGCTTAATTTTCCACCTTTTTCAACAAAAACACTGCTATTAACTAACTCCCCCCCCCTTTAGCACTTCTCCTTAATCGCAATGCCCCATTTTCAATAATCGTAAGACCCGCATAAGTATTTTTCCCACTAAAAGTTAATTCTCCTGTGCCTTTTTTGATAAATCCAACATTAAGATTATCCATATTTGTTGGTAGGTTTTTAGCATTACTTAAATGCAAACTAGAATCCCATTGTTTTTGGGTAATATCATTGCTAAATTCTGCATTGTTTCCTTGTGTATCCACTGTATAATAGAGTTCTTGAGTATTATTTTTTAAGGTTTGCTTATCTTTATCATTAAGGCGATTAGCATCTAAGGTAGCTACACCCCCTAAAGCCTTTTTTATATCTAAAATACCTTGTCCGAAGATGGATTCTCTAGATAATCGAATAACTGCATCATAATTTGTAGAAATTTTTTTTGTAATAAGATTTTCTACAATTTTTTCTGCTTCCTCATGTGTATAACCCTCTGCTTCTAAATCTTTTTTAATTTGTTCTATATTATTACCATTATTGTTATCTTTTGGTAGATCATTGTCAATATAAATAATTGTGTAATATCCTGTATCACCCTCATCACTTTTTTTCACTACTAGCTTAGGGGCTTGATAATCTTTATTAGCAGTGCTTAATAAAACATCTGCGATTTGCTTACCATTTAAAAAGGGGAATTTCTGTGCTACTAGTGCTGCTGCACCACTTACCATAGGGGCTGCCATAGAAGTTCCACTTCTTTTGAAATAACTATTGACATGCGCAGCATTGGCACTATTAATTTCTTCTCCAAAAGCCATTAAAGAATAATTTTCACTTTTTAAAAAACCATTGCCAAAATCACTCACCCCCTTAGCCCTTATTATTAATTTATCTCCATTCCTAGAAACACCATTAGCATTTAAAGATCCAACATTAATAAAAGCACGTAAATTCTCATCAAAACTTGGCAAGGTAGAATACAATCCTGAAGCAATAATCCCCTCATTCCCACTAGCAAATACGAGTAAAGTTTGATTGTTTTGTGCTAAATCTGTTACTTCTTTAGCACAAGCGGCTTGATAAGCATTTCGCAAAAAAAACTCTGGTTGTTTGCCCTCATAAAAAACTGCATTATCAAAGATTAAATCTTGAAGCCCAACAAAGGGATAAAGTGTAGTATTCCAACTATTATTAATAATCTTTACCTTATTTTTGGTAAAAAAGTCTGTAAAGCTAGGAATATCACCATTCCCAAAGATTTGTCCAGAATAAAGCATAGAATCATAAGCCACACCAAAAGGCTTATTCTCATCAAGCTTCTCTCCAGCTATAATACCTCCTACATGGCTCCCATGATCATTACTAGAAGCATCAAATATTAATTCTTCACCTATTTTATTCTTTAAGCTAATATGGTTTTTATTCATAGCCGTATCTAAAACACCAACATTCACACCCTTACCTGTAATACCCTGCTTATAAGCATCAGAGGCATTAATTAGATCCAAAGATTGAGAATTAACAAAACTATCCGCAAAACTTGTTGCCAAAAATCCATAAAATAATAAAAATCGCATTTCCCCTACCTTGAAAGAATATTTTTTAATTTTTTTAAAACTGCTTGTAATACCTTTTCCTCATCTTTAGTTTCTGCATAAAAAGTATCTTGTTGCTTATCCAAAAAAACAAAGGTAATTTTTTCTGCATAATTAAAAATTTTAGAGATTCTAGCATTTCTTCCTAAAATTTTAATTTTAATTAGCTCTAAAAATTGCTTAGAGTAAATATCTAATTCCCCAAATCTCTCTTCAATTTCCCTAGCAATAGCATAAACATTTTTAGTATCCTCACAGCGCGAAAGTCTCCTATAAAGCTCTAAACGCAGTGATTCAGAGGCGATAAGTTCAGGGCTTAAAAATGCCCTAACGCTTAATTTCACATCTACATTATTTTCTTCTCTCATATTCCCACTTAGGGTATAAATCGCCTCCTCAAGCATTCTTAAATAAAGCGAATAGCCAATGTTTTTAATATGCCCGCTTTGTGCCTCACCTAAAAGATTCCCTCCTCCTCTAATCTCTAAATCATGATAAGCTAAGGCACCTCCACTCCCTAAATAAGAATTTTTCTCTAAAGCCAAAAGCCGCTTTTTAGCCTCTTGGGTAATGGATATAGAATCTTCTAATAAAAAATAACAAAACCCCTCTTTATTGCCCCTACCAACTCTCCCTCTTAATTGGTGTAAATCTGCAATCCCAAACCTATCACTTTTATCAATTAAAATGGTATTAGCATTAGGTAAATGTAACCCAGATTCCACAATAGAAGTGCAAAGCAGCATATCAAATTCTCCTTTAGCAAAGCCTAATAATATATCCTCCGCCTCTTGCTTAGGGATTTGTGAATGCAAAATAGCGATTTTCAAAGTAGGCAGTATCCTTAAAATCTCCTCTTTTTTATGCTTTATAGAGGCGATATTATTATAAATATAAAAAATTTGCCCCCCTCTCCTTAGCTCCCTTAAAACACTCTCTTTGATCAAAGAATCACCATACACTTTCACAAAACTTCTAACCGCTAATTTCTCTTTAGGGGGTTCTTTTAATTCACTCAATCCCTTAATATGGGAGAGTGCCATATTAAGCGTTCTTGGGATAGGGGTAGCAGACATTGTAAGCAGGTGAATATTTGTGCTTAAATCTTTAATTTTTTCTTTTTGCTTTACACCAAACTTATGCTCCTCATCTACAACAATTAAAGCAAGATTTTTAAAAGTTACATTTAAAAGTATATGCGTCCCTACAACTATATGTATCTCTCCATTTTGCAAACCCTTCAAAATCTCTTTTTTTTCTTTAGCAGATACATACCTATCAAGCCTTGCAATCTTTACCCCAAAATCACTTAATCTTTGAGAGAGCGTTTGAAAATGTTGATAAGCTAGGAGTGTAGTAGGGACGATAATGGCAGATTGATAACCACTTAAAAAACAAGCAAACATAGCATTCATAGCCACCTCTGTTTTGCCAAACCCAACATCTCCACTTAATAATCTATCCATAACCCTATGGCTAGATAGATCTTTAAATATTTCCTCTATGGCCCTCTTTTGACTTTGCGTATAAACAAAACCACTTTGCGATTGAAAAAGTAAAATCTCCTCTTTATTAATATCAATAACTATCCCATCAATGAGTTCGCGTTTTGCAGCAAGAGCTACAATGCCCTCTGCAATCACAAGCAGTTTTTCACGCACCTTTTCTTTTAATTTAGCAAAAGAACCTTTGCCTAATTTATCTAAAAGAGGGACACCTCCATCGGCGATATACCTATCCACCCTATCAAGATTTTCTACGGGTAAAAGCAGCTTATCATCCCCTAAATATTTTAATTCAATAAAATCCCTAGTTGCTCCAAAAATATTTGCTTGGATAATCCCATTAAAAAGAGCAATCCCATAATCAATATGCACCACATAATCACCCTTTTTTAGCTCATCAATTAAAATCTTGCTTTGGATCTTGCGTTTTTGCTTAGTAGGAGTATTTAGAGATAAGATTAAAAGCTCTTTACCTAAAATCCAAATCCCATAATCTTTATCTAAGCAAAATTCATATTCCTTATGCTCACTAGGAATAATCCCTGCTTGACGAAGCTGGGATTGTGTTTTAGAGATAATAATGATTTTTTTATCTTTATGCAATGTTAAAAGGGTTGAAAGCTGGTTAAACTTGCAATCAAAATCTTGATAGTTTGTAGATTCTTCTAAAACATCAAAAGTTGAAATCTCCTCTAAAACCTGTGGATTTTGCTCTTTAAACTCTATAATTTCTGGAATTAACCTTAAAGCTTGGGGTAATAATTTGCAAGGGTATTTTTGGAATAAATACTGGGTATCCTCTAAATACCATAGCCCAAAAGAAGCCACCAAAGAATTATGCCTATCTTGCACTTCCTCTTTAGCAAGATTTTCCTCTATGCTCTCTAAAAGTCTCTCATAACCCAAACTATCAAGATTAAAAAAAGCTGGAGGAATCTCTAAAGTCTCCATTTCCTCTTTAAAAGAAATTTGTGTTTGCACATCAAAACTTCTTATACTTTCAATTTCATCACCAAATAAAGAAATCCGCACAGGATTTTCTAAATGAGGAAGAAAAATATCTATAATATCCCCACGAATAGAAACTTCTCTACTTACTTCTACTAACTCTACAAACTCATACCCAAAATACAATAACCGCTCTTTAAATGCTTGCAAATTAACTTGCATACCAAATTCCATTTTAAAACCTTGCAAAGATCCTAATTTTGGCATTTTATGCAAAATAGTATGCAAAGGGGTGAATAATAATTTCTTATCTTTACATTGATAAAATTCTTTAAGGGTATTAAAAATCCCTAAAAGCTCCTCTTGATAGCTTCTTAAGTCCTCACCAAAAACTACTGCAAAATCAGGCAAAACAAAAGATTCAAAGCCAAGAAATTTTGCTACATCATTAAGTTTATAGGCTTGAATGTTATCTTCAACAACAAAGATTAAACCCTCTTTATAAGTTTTTTGAAAATGGGTTTTGTTAGTATTTAAAAACTCATAAATACTACTTTGACTCAATATCTTCCTTATTTTGAAGAGTTATAGGTTTAATTGGGGTACCAAAAGATTGCTTATATTCCGCATCATAGACATTTTTATATTCATTACCTTTATGCACGATACTTTGACCAACAAGCTCACCGGTTTTTTCTATAATAAGCTCTTTAGCGATAATCTCTCCCTCAATTCTACCTTGAGGTAAAATCTCTATAATATTACAAGTGCAACTTCCCATAACCTTACCACTTACCACTAAATGCTCTGTGTTAATATTCCCATTGACATTACCATTTTTACCAATTATTACATTATTCTTAGCAATAATTCCGCCCTCTAAATTCCCATCAATATGTAAATTGCACTCACTAAGAATATCGCCTTTTATTCTAGTGCCTTGAGCGATAATGCTTGTGTTTCCTGAATTTCCGACAGACTGTTTATCACCGTTAGTAAAGATTGCCATTTTATGCTTTTCTCCTTTTCAAAAATTTCTGTATAATCCCTCATAGTCCATTCTATAAAGGGTCTAGGATTTAAATCCTTTCCCAAATAACGAATCTCATAATGCAAATGGGGTCCTGTGCTTCTTCCCGTATTTCCAGAATATGCAATTAATTGCCCACGTCTTACAAAATCCCCTTTTTGCACCACCACTTGATTTAAATGTGCATAAAAGGTTTTAAATCCAAAAGCGTGTTCTAATTTTACCATAATTCCATATCCACCATTATAACTGCCTCCCACAAAATCTGCTACACCATCAGCTGGAGCATAAATAGGAGTCCCAATGGAGACACCAAAGTCCATACCTGTATGAGAATGGGTTCGCTTTAAAATAGGATGCACTCTTATTCCCCATTCTGCTGTAACACGATGAGTGCCTCGCAAAGGTGAGCCATTAGGGATTAACTGCATAACCAATGCCTTTTGCGTGCCTGTAATCTTTGCTAAATCCACCCTCTCTACGAGACTTAAATTTGTTTCAATAATCCTATCGCTTAATCCAACAATCCCCTCTAAATCCTCTATTCTATCAGAAACTATCATAAGCTCTTGAGTTTTTTCATTAATTAAATCCTGAAGTTCTTGGTTTTTTTCATTAATTTTTGAATACTCTCTTTGCATTAAATTCCGCTTATCTTCAATCTGTTTCACTTCTTTTAAAAGCAATTGAATCGAAATAAAACTAAAGAAAAAAATCACCACAACTAGCAACACAATATACAAAACGATTTGTTTCATATATTGATGAATATTATATTGTTTAGATCCATTAATATCTGTAATAGTTACAATAAACCGATTTTTCATATTCTAAACTTCCTCAAAAACTCTCCTCCTACACTAAAAGAACCGCAGACTAGATATTTTTCTTTTTCCTTTAAAAACGAAAATTCTCTATAAGGTATTTCTAAAATCTTTAAAATCTGTTCTAAATCCTCTTTAGGCATTATTCTTGGATGATTCAAAACAAAAATTTCTACACTTTGAATAATAGGCTTTAAAACTTCCAAAATTGCCTTTGGGTCTTTATCTTTATAAGAATTATAAACTAAAATATATTTGTCTTTACTAAAATTCTCCAAAATTGCCTTTGCACCCCCTACATTATGTGCTACATCTACCCATACATTAGAAAATACTTGTTGCATTCTCCCTTGCAAATCTAATCTTGGAAGATTTAGAATATCCCCTCTATATCCTAAATCCTCAAAAGCATAGTAAGCTAAAGCTAGATTCTCCTGCTGATATTTAGGATAAGCATTTTTAGAGCAATATTGTTTGATCGCCTCTGAAATATCCTTAGAATCTAACACTGATAATTGTGTTTTTTTACTCTCTGCAACCTCTTTAGCGATTTTCACTACACAAGAAAAACTTTGAATCCCCAAAATCGCTCTTTTACTCATTGCATTAAGTTTAGTCCTAGCAATAGCCTCTAAGCTTTCTCCTAAAAACTCTTGATGATCTAAACTTATAGAGGTAAAAAGCGTTAAAATAGGCTTAGTGCAAGTTGTAGTTGAATCAAACTCCCCTCCAAGTCCTGCTTCACAAACAAAATAATCACATTCCCTAAAAACTTCCAAAGCTAAAAAAGTTAAAACTTCAAAATAACTAGCTTCTTGAAGAATCTTTGGGTTTAAACTTAAAAAAGCCCTATCTAGCTCCTCTAAAGAAACATTTTTACCATTTAGCCAAAAACGTTCATTAAAATAGAGCAAATGTGGGGAAGAAAAATGTCCTACATTCAAACCTCTTTGCCTTAGTAAAAGGCTTAAAAATCGCCCCACACTGCCCTTTCCATTAGTGCCAACAATATGGATAATCTTACATCTTAGATGAGATAAATGCGGCAAAAAGCGTAAGATAGCTGGTGCTCTTTTAGGGTCAAAATGGGCATATTCACTCCCTTTTTGTTCTAAAAAATCTTCAAGCCTCATCAATAATACCTTGTGTATCTTCATATTTAGCAAATTCCTCTAAAACTACTTTTAGCATTTTTTCCAAACTTTCCTCCTCAATTCGGTGTGCGACTTGAGCACTAAGTTTTATAGGAATACGCGTTTGTTGATACACAAAAATACTTTTCCTTACTTCTGCATCTAATTTACGAATAAAGGTAATAGCCTGTTCCTTTTGTCTGTCTAACAAACAAGCTAAAAACTTCTCTTCCCCATAATAAGCAATCAAATCACTAGTATTACTATACTTCTTTAAAAACTTTCCAAGTATAGTCAATACGCGTTTTAATGCTTCACTTCCATAAAGTTCAAGGGCTTGATGATAACTCACAATACCAAAAATAACAACAGAATAATTTTTCTTATTTTCCCTATATTCCTCTTCAGCAAAATTCAAAATATCTTGCATACCTTCCTTGCTTATCAGAGTTGTAATAGAATTAATAGGCAAAGAATCCATATCAGCATATTCTAAAACACTGGCTTCTTTAGTATTTAACTCTTGCTCTAGTTTTAAATCTTGCTCTTCTTTTCGTTGGGGGTAAGGAACGGCAAATTCTTGAAAAAAAGTTTCTATTTTTTTTAAAAGATTCTTTCCATTTTCTTTATCCCTGCTACCCTCTAAATACCTTTTTATTTTCTCTTGCAAATTCTTAAATTCATCATTTTCTATTTTAAAATCACCAACAAATTCTAAAACTTTATCAAAATCATTCCATTTAACCTCTAAATTTTTTTTCGTTTGTTCCAACCAACGTTTTTTATAAAGCTCTTTAGTTTGAAAATTAATTTTATCAATTTCTATAAGATACCCTTTAGCAAGAGTATTAATCTCTTTATCAGGATGCGTAGATAATAACCTTAAAAAAATCCTCTCCATCTCTAAGAGCATATTAAAGTTCGCCCTATAATGATAGATAAGATTAAGCACTTTGATTAAGAAAATTGTGAATTCATCTTTGTTTTTAAAAGATTTATTAGCAATCTCTTTAGCATCTCCTTTTAACATTGCTAATAACTGATTAAGATCTATAGGCTCTTCTTTTTTTATCCCCATTTTTTTCGTCTGGTGATAAAATTCTTTTTCATAAGCTTCTGGTGTTGGTTCAATTTTATTTTCTATGAGCTGCCGTAAAGTTTCTCTAGCTATTAATTTTATATTTGGCATTATGAAATATCAATCCCAATTTGTGAAATAAAACTATCTAAAGTGTTTAAAACCGCCTTATTAATCACTTCCATTCTTATAGAATCAGTAATAACTGAAATATTCCCTAAAGCAAAATTATAATATCCCTCCTTAGTGAAAATTCTTGTTTTTTGGGTAGCTTTATTAGTGTATTTAAATTCAATCTCTGTTTTACATTGGTAAAAAGTTGAAAAACCTATGGTATTTTCTGCCAAAGGAGAGAAACTAATATTTTTTAAAATAATTTCAATCACCGCATTTGAATCCTCTTTATCTGAAATAGCAGTATGGAACTTCTTAAAAATAGCCTTTGATACCTCATCTTTTAAAGTTACGCTATTTTTAGGATCCCTTACATCAATTTTTACTTCCACAAAAATCCTATCCTCAAAAACTTCTTTAGTATGATGAGCTATGGGCGTATAACCACAACCTGCTAAAAAGACTATAAGGAGAAAGAATACATACCTACTCATACAACCACCAAATTTACTAATTTATTAGGCACGACAATTTCTTTAAGAATCTTCTTATCAACAAGCCATTTTGCAACTAATGCCTTTGCTTTATCTATAATAACCTCCTTAGGAGTATCAAGAGCTACTTCAAGCTCCCCTCTACGCTTTCCATTAATGGTAATTGCCATAATAATAACATCATCTTGCAAAGCTTTTTCATCTATGGATAATTCTTTAAAGTTTTCTAAATAAAAATATTGCTGACTAAGCTCCCAACAAATATGCGGGATAATAGGTTCTAAAACATTTAATAAAACAAAATACCCCTCACTCCATATTTGTGGATTATCTTGCTCACTTAGTGCGTTAAGTGCTTCCATACAAGCAGCAATTAAAGTATTAAAAGCATAACCGCTCTCATAACTAAAAATTTCATTAGATTTTTTTAAAGCTTCATAGACTTTTTTTCTAGCAAACTTTTCTACTTTAGTAAGTGCATTAGAATCAATACTTGGCAGTGCATTTACCTTTTGTGCTTTCTCTATCCTCGCACATAGACGTTTAATGAATTTAAAAGCCCCCTCTAAGGCAGAATCATTCCATTCTAGCTCTTTAGTAGGAGGTGCAGCAAAGAGGATAAAAAGCCTTGCAGTATCCGCACCATATTCTTGAACAATCTCTTCAGGATTGACGACATTTCCTTTAGATTTACTCATTTTAGCACCCTCTTTTATCACCATACCTTGCGTAAGCAAATGCAAAAAAGGCTCACTTTGTTGGGTATATCCTAAATCCCTTAAGACTTTAGTAAAAAACCGCGAATAAAGCAAATGCAAAATAGCATGTTCAATACCCCCAATATACTCATCAACGCCCATCCAATACTTCTCGTCCTCTAAACTTAAAATTGTTTCCTCTCGCTTCTTAGGTGGAGTGGTATAACGCAAAAAATACCAACTTGATTCCACAAAAGTATCTAAGGTATCACTCTCTCTTTGGGCTTCTCCTCCACATTTTGGACAAATACACTTCCTCCAAAGAATATGTTTTTCTAAAGGATTCCCTTCCCCATTAATAACTACATCCTCTGGCAATTTAACCGGTAATTTTTCTTTATTTTCAGGCACAATTCCACAATTCTTACAATGGATAAGCGGTATAGGAGTCCCCCAATATCTCTGCCTTGAAACCCCCCAATCGCGTAATTTATAATTAACAACAGCCAAGCCTAAATTTTCCCTTTGAAAATAATCTATAATTTTTTGCTTAGCAGTTTTTGAATCTAATCCATCATATTCTTGAGAATTGATTAATTTCCCCGCTTCACAATAAGGCAATTGCCTATTACCCTCACTAGCAATCACTTCTTTAAGGGGGAGATGATATTTCTTAGCAAAATCAAAATCCCTCTCATCGTGTGCTGGGACACCCATTACAGCACCGCTACCATATCCCATTAAAACAAAATTTGCCACCCAAAGGGGTATTTTTTCTTTGCTTAGAGGATGAATTACATTAATTCCTAGAGCAAAACCCTCTTTTTCTTGCAAGGAACGTTCTTTAATAGAAACATTTTGCATCCTTTGAATTTGTTTTTGAATCTCCTCTTTTAATAATCCTTGCTGGATTAAAGCCATCACCAAAGGATGCTCTGGTGCTAAGGCACAATAACTCACCCCAAAAATTGTATCAGGACGCGTGGTAAAAACTTCTACTGCTTCTAAAGTCTCTCCCTTAACCTCCAAAGGTCTTTCTAATAAAAACTTAAAACTTAAGCCCTCTGACCTACCAATCCAATTTTTCTGCATTGTTAAAACCGCATTTGGCCATTTACCCTCTAAAAGGCTTAAATCCTCCAAAAGGCTTTGGGCATAATCGGTGATTTTAATAAAATACTGATACATCTCCTTTTGAACAACTTGCGCATCACAACGCCAACACCTCCCTTCAACAACTTGCTCATTAGCAAGGACTGTTTTATCATTTGGGCACCAATTTAAAAAACCTTTTTTACGATAAATAAGTCCCCTCTCCCACATATCAATAAATAAACTCTGCTCCCATTTAGAATAAAGAGTATCACAAGTCGCTAATTCTCTAGTTTTAGAAAAGGAAAAACCAAGCGAGTAAAGTTGTTTTCGCATATTGTCAATATTACTATAAGTCCAATCTTTAGGATGCGTTTTATGCTTTATAGCCGCATTTTCTGCAGGCATTCCAAAAGCATCCCAACCAATAGGATGCAACACATTAAAACCCTTTCTACGAAATCTTCTTGCAATAGCATCACTAATACAATAATTACGGACATGCCCCATATGGATATTCCCACTAGGATAAGGAAACATACTTAAAATATATTTTTTGGGGAGATTCTTATCCTCTTTAGGCTCATAGGCATTATTCCCCTCCCAAAAACTTTGCCATTTTGTTTCGATAGCTTTTGCGTTATACTCCATCACCACTCCTAACTATAATTATTATAGTTCTTAACACTCTCAACAACCACAAAAACAATAGAAACTATATTAGCCGCTAAGGCTCCTAAAGCAAGTGCAACGGCAACTGCAATATCATTAAAAGCCTGCATATAAATAAAAGCAGGAATTAAATGTAAGTCTGCAACTAAAGAAGCTGCCATAATCTCTGAAGACATATAGTTCCTAACCCCCACTTTTAAAATGGTTGAAAGCATATTAACCCCAGCAGCAATAAAGAGCATAATAACATTTTGTTCATATAAAAAACCAATCGTTGAGGTTAAACTCATTAAAATAAAAAAAATAAAAATAACTTTTCCCCAGTCCATCAATACTCCTTAAATCCTACCTCTTTCATACATTTCTCTTAACTTCTTCTTCTCTAAGGCTCTTTTATTTTTCTCCGCTAACATTTGATGGTATTTTTTTAAATCAAATTTCAACAAAACCACAAGCTTACTCGCTACAAAAATAGAGCTATAACTACCGACAATAGAACCTACAAGCATAGGCAAACTAAAGCCTTTAATAATTTCACCACCGAATAAATACAAGGTTAAAACCACAAAAAATACCGTCAAAGAAGTGAGTATCGTTCTTGAAAGTGTCCCAGAAATAGCCTCATTAATAACACTCTCTAAATTATCATTCACCCGCAAATTAATAGTTTCTCTAATCCTATCAAAAATAATAATCGTATCATTAATAGAATAACCAATCAAAGTTAAAAGTGCCGCAACTACTTCTAAGCTCAAATCAATCTTAAACAAAACAACAGCACCTGCAGTAATAACTACATCGTGGATTAAAGCAAGAATACTTGTTAGAGCAAAACGCCATTCATAACGATAAGAAACATACACCATAATAGAAACAAGGGCTAAAATTAAGGCTAGAGTCCCCTTCTCTTTAAGCTCATTCCCAACTTTTGGTCCCACAATATCCACACGACGAATGCTTAACTCTCCAGTATCACTAAGTAATTTAGCAATTTCCTCCCCAATATTTTGCTCCACAGAAGAATTTGCCGTAGGTAACTTAATTAAAATCTCCTCAGGAGAGCCAAACTCACTAACTTGAACCCCCTTAAAAGATTCTACACTTTCTAATCTTTTACGAATCTCGGCTAAAGGAGCAACTTTAGTATATTGAATCTGCACGATAGTCCCACCGGCAAAATCTACCCCTAGTGAAAATCCGGGTTTAATAAACAAAATAATAGAAGCAGTAAAAAAAATCGCAGAAATCACAATGCCATAATTAGACATTTTTATAAAGTCATAGATTTTATTATATTTAAAAAAATCCATTAGAGCTTCCTTTTATAAACTTGTTGTTTATAACCAAACCAAAGGGCATAGTTTCCAGACTTCATAATACTATTTTGCAAAAACCTAAAAATGCCGTGAGTTCCTACAATAGCGGTAATTACAGAAGCTATAATGCCTATACTCATAGTAATAGCAAATCCCTTAATAGCCCCTGTTCCAAACACATAGAGCAAAACAGCAGCAATTAAAGAAGTAAGGTTAGAATCAAAAATAGCTCTTGAAGCATTCATATAGCCATTTTCCATAGATTTTATAAAATTCTCTCCTGCTCTAAATCCCTCCCTAATCCTCTCATTAATAATAACATTAGCATCAACTGCCATCCCCACCGTTAAAATAATACCCGCCATACCCGGCAAAGTAAGAGTAGCTCCAAAAAGTGCCATAACAGCAACTACAAGCAAAATATTAACAACCATAGCCAAATTAGCAATCACTCCAGCAATACCATAATAAAATACCATAAAGAGTATTACAAGCACTGCTCCACTAATAAGGGCTATCAAAGAAGCCCTAATACTATCCGCACCCAAACTTGGTCCAACACTTCTTTTCTCTAGCAAAAAAATAGGAGCTGGCAAAGCTCCACTGCGTAAAGCAATGGCAATATCACTAGCTTCAGATACACTAAATCCACCACTAATTTGTCCGCTACCCCCTCCAATTCTCTCACGAATAACCGGTGCAGAATACACTTTTCCATCTAAGACAACTGCCATACGATTCCCGACATTTTTACCCGAAAAATCCGCAAAAATTTTTCCTCCTTGAGAATTAAGCGTAAAATTAATAATAGGTTGTCCATTATTATCATAAGCAGCCCTCGCATCTGTTAGCATACTACCATCTAAAATGGGAATGGCTTTAAGCAAGATTGTTTGTTGGGGATTATTAATAAAGGGCAATATCACATCCCCATAACTTTGTGCTTCCCTCTCACTCATCGTAGCTACTCTAGCATTCCTAGCCTCATCAACAGCCATCATTTGCAAATGACCACCCTTTGAAATGAGATCTAAAGCCCTCTGCTCCTCTTCTTGAGTTTTAATACCGGGTAGCTGCACCAAAATGGCATCACTACCCTGTTTAATCACGCTAGGCTCTGATAAACCAAATTGATCAAGACGATTGCGGATATTACCAATAGCCTGTTCAATAGCAAAATTTTCTAAATTAATTTTCTCATTAGCACTTAGAGTAAGGGTGTATTGTAAATCCTTTTCTACAATCTCCAAACCCTCTTGCTGACTTAGGTATTTATCAATCTTTGATTTTTCATTAGAATCTAAGAGCTCAAAACTTAAATTATCCTCACCCACAACTAATTTATCAAGCAAGATTTGCTCCTCTATACTATAATGATTAAGAGCAGAAGCTAAAGTCGCATAACGCACTTTTATCGCCTCCTCACTCTTAACACCTAATAAAAGATTTAATCCACCTTGTAAATCAAGTCCTAAAATAATCTTAGGACCTTGCGTTTGTAAAAAAGTGGGCAAAGATAAAATAATGCCAAAAAGTGTAGCTAAGATAAAAAAAAACAGCTTACTATTAAAAGGCTTTTTCATTTAGAATGATTATCCAACTTTTTAGCAACATAATCTTTTGCTAACTTCACAATCGTATCATCATTTAAACGCACCATAAAATGATCCTCTTCGCGTTTAACGACTTCTACAATAAACCCTCCACTGGTAATAACCTTATCCCCTTTATCTAAAGCAGTAATCATTTCTTTGTGATTCTTTGCCTGTTTTTGTTGGGGGCGAATGATTAGAAAATAAAAAATTGCGATTAAAACAATTAAAGGAAGAAGTTGCATAAAAATATTTTCAGCATTTTCCATAAAATAACCTTTTAAACTTGAAAAATAATGGCTTAATTCTAGCAAAGTTTTACTAATTAAATCTTTAAGTTAAATTTTGGATTAAAAAATCCTTAGCCCTTTGCAAAAAAATCTTAGCAAACCCCTCCTCATCCTCGTACCAACCTTTAGGCAAAACAACACATTCACAAACTCCACCCCAACCACCACCTTGCCACCTTCTCTTTGCACTCTCTCTTACAATCTCTAAAGTTGGTATTCTTAGATAATCCGCAATATGCACATTACCCGTATCTGGGCTTAATAAACAATCTAGGCGACTAATGAACTCCACAAGATTGAGTAAATCCTCATTGTTTTTGAAAGTCTTAACATTACCCTGTGAAAATTCCAAAAATTTAGCCCCACTTTTAGGATAATCCATTACTATAAAAAGATAATCAGGAAACGCTTTAGCTAAATTTTCTGCAATGCCTAGCTAAGTTAGAAAAGAAAAATTCTTAAGGGTTTTTAGAGTAATGCAAAAAGGATTAATCCCAATAATTTTTAGATATTTCTTAGCCCCAAACCCTCTAACACCTCATCAACAAATACAGTATTTTCTCCCCCTCCCCCTTTTTTTAACAAAACTTGTGAATAATTAATCCTTAAAATCTCTTTATCAAAATGCTTTTTATGGATAGAACGTACAAGATTTAATCCCCCCTCCATAAACGCACGATTTTGTTTCCAATAAGGATTAATCACCCGCTTAATCCCTGATATAAACAAAATTCCCTTTTTCAAAAGTCCTTGCGAAAAAGTGGTTAAATGATATTTAGCAGAAATAGCCTTAACTTCTTGAATAGCTCTTAAATTATCGTGTTGCATAACAAGCAACACTACATCAAAAACCCTTATTCTGCAAAGTTTCTACATAATCAATAATTTCATCGATAAAATCCACATTCCTAAACAAATTTTTTGCGGTATCAAACTTCACAACTAAACTTAAAATTGCTTGAGGATAAAGAAATTTTAGGGCATAGAGACTTTTTAAATTTACCATCGCATCCCCCACTCCAGCACAGGGTAAATAAACCGCTATTTTAAGAGGAATCTCCCTCCTTTGAACTAAATTCCTTAAAAACATATTAAATCTCCTTTAAGCATTGCCCACTTTATCTCATCCTACTTTATCGTGTTATGCTACTTGTATTTTAAAATTTTCCTAGAACATTTTAATATCCTAAAAACAAGCTATATACTCCTATGCTTCTAGCATAAAAAAATTCTTATATTTTTGACATTTGCTAATCTTAAAACAAGTGCATTGTTGCACTATTTCCCCATAAGCTACATTTACAACCAATCTTGAAATAACTTTAAAAAGCACCATTTTGCCCCTTATATTTTTTATTATCTTGAATATAGGCAATAAAGGCTCTAGCTTTTTGCAAAAAAGATTCCAAATGCTTTGACTTTTCTTCACGCCAATTAGACGGCATAATATGTTGCTGAAAATACCCCCCATAAAATCCCCCACTCCACTGCTTAGATACCTTTTTTGCAATCACTTCTAAAGTTGGAATACAGGCATTATCGGCGATATGAATATGACCACTATCTACACCTAATACACCATCAAGGGAATGAATAAACGCAGCTAATCCCTCCAATCCCTGCTGATTATAAAAGACTTGAATATTTTTTTCTATAAAAGGCATAAAATGGTATTGTGTGCTAGGATGATTAACAAACACAAATAAAACTTCGGAAAACTCCTGACTTAAGCTTTGGACTAAAAACTTCCACTCATTTATTGTAAAATTAACTTTCGTTGTAACATTTTTAGCAAAAGGAAAGATACCTACAACCAAAGAATACCGACCATTTTCATTTAAACTTGCTAACAAAGACCTATTTTTTTCAAAAGTCGCTTCTAAAACCGGTAATTTTGCTAATGAGAAATCAAGAGTAGAGTATCGTTTATCAAAAACTTCACGATTAATTTGCCTAACTAAATTTAAATTCCTTTCTATCTCACTATGCCCTTGCAACCAATAAGGATTAATAAAAGTCTTAATCCCTCTCAAATAGCGAGTAAAATATAAAAAAACCTGCCTAGAAAACAAAAGCGATTGACTTAAAGTAACAATTTTAGATTTTGCTTGAATGACTTGAGCAATTTTTAACACTTCAACATCATTATGCTCCACAATCAAAAGAAAATCAAAACAAAGATTCTGCCATTTTTGCTTTTCTTGAAGTAGTAAAACTTCATCAACATAAAGCTTTCTTTGTTTTTCATCTTTTAACAACTCTAAGAATATTTGACTTTTAATTAAAAGGGAGATTTTTGCATAAGGATAAAGAGATTTGATCGCATAATACATAGGAATACAAACCATTTCATCGCCAATCCTTTCGCGTATGATATTCCCTAAAATAAGGATATTTAAAGGATACATAAAATGCTTTGTAAGGGAAAGACGAGCTTAGCCATTAATGATGGCAAACCTTATCCCTAATAAAGAAAAAGATACTCCCTAAAATACCCGCTGTAAAGGAAGCAATTAAAATAGAAATTTTCGCTACATCTGTGGCAACTAAAGCGTGATCACCACTAAAAGCAAGATTAGTTACAAAAATAGACATAGTAAAGCCAATCCCGCCTAATGCACCCGCTCCAAAAATCTCTACCCACGATACACATTGAGGACGAGCTGCAATACCTAATTTTTCGGCTAAAAAAGTAAAGGTAAAAATACCAATTGGCTTACCCAACACTAATCCGCACAAAATCCCTAAAAAGACATGATCAATGCCAAAATCAATATTTGCACCAATAGTTACCCCCGCATTAGCAAAAGCAAAAATTGGCATAATCAAAAAACTACTATAAGGGGCTAAAGCGTGTTCTAAACGCATCAAAGGATTTTGCACCGCATTTTTATGTTGAGCTAAATGATGTAACGCCTCTACTTGCTCACTTTGAAGCAAAACACTATCTTTTCGTTTTTCCGATTCTTGAAAATGCGATACAACAACTTTCATTTTCTCCATAAAAGAGAGCGTATCTATTTTTGGGGATACCGGTATAGTGAAAGCTAAAGCAACCGCAGCAATGGTAGCGTGAATCCCAGAATTATGGACAGCAATCCATAAAAACACACCCAAAATCATATAAAGACTAAGGGCTTTTACCCCCATTTTATTTAAAACCATTAAAACAAAAATAATACCCGCTGCAACAACCAACCAAGAAAGACTAAGCCCACTAGAATAAAAAACCGCAATAACAATAATAGCCCCTAAATCATCAGCCACCGCTAGAGAAACTAAAAATACCTTAACAGAAATTGACACCCTCTTACCCAATACCGATAAAACACCCAAGGCAAAGGCAATATCTGTTGCCATAGGTATCCCAAATCCGTGTGCTGATTGTGTTCCAGCATTTAGTGCATAATAAATAAGCCCTGGTCCAACCATACCCCCAAGTGCAGCAATTACAGGTAAAGCAGCTCTTTTAAACCCCGCAAGCTCTCCAAATAAAACCTCCCTTTTAATCTCTAAACCAACAACTAAAAAGAAAAAAGCCATTAAAGCATCATTAATCCAAGCCCCCAAACTCATACCTATAAAGGAGCCGTTAATATCAAGCCCTATTTTGCTCTTCCAAAGTGCTGCATACATCTCACTTAATGGAGAATTTGCAGCAATCATTGCTAGAACTGCACAACAAAGCAACAATACTCCCGCAAAAGACTCACTTTTTGTTAGTTTTTTAAAAGTTTCTAAGATTCCACTATTATTTTGTAATTCCATATTTTCCCCTATACAATCTCAACTAATTTTCCACTATCTTCGGTATAAAAAATGTAGCCATACACTTGCTTTTTAAGAATCACCTTAATACTCTGCATATACTCACGTATTTGAATCTCATAAGCAGACTTTGGCTGACCGCTTTTATAATCAACAATAAAAGCTTCTTTTTCGTTTTCAACCAAAAGGTCTAAACGTTTTTGTCTTCCATTAGATAAAAAAGGAAGTTCGCATTTTACACTACCTTTTTGTAGAATTTCATTAAATTGATGATTTTTAAGCAGTAAATTACATTTATTAAGAATTTCTTGCAAGGTTTTTTGGGATAAATAAAACCCCTCTTTATTACGCAAAATCTCTAAAAGCAAAGAATCTTCCAAATGATTTTTTAACTTCTGCTCCATCACAAAATGCAAAGCAACCCCAAAGGACAAAGACTGAATATCCCCTTGTAATACCTCTTTTTGTGCCACTTGCATTTGCTCTTGTCTGCCAAGATTCTCTAACATCGCTGGATGAGGATACTCAAAAGAAGTCTCTGGAATAACAGCTTTAAAATCGCTAATCTCTAAAGATCGCATAAGCTCCCCCCTCTCCTCATCCCTTAAACCTATCTCCCCAAAAGCACTTTGAGCGTTTTTTAATCCATAAAAAATCTGCATCGTCCCTTTTGCTCGCGTTAAAGCCACATAAAGTTGATTCTTTAAATCTTTCTTTGTTAATTCTTTCTCTTTTAAAAGAGCCTCCTTATAAGGTGGCTCTAAAGACATTCTTATAGCACTCCTTTTATGATTATCGTATTTAAAGATTCTCTTTATACTTACCCCATCCGCTCCAAAATCAAAAAAAAGCCTTTTAGAAACTACACTCTTTAAACTCTTTCTATCCACGATCAATACATTTTCAAACTCTAAGCCCTTAGATTTATGAATAGTCATAATCCGAATACCAAAAAAATCACTAGAAACAATCTCCTCTTGTAAAGTCTCAATCCCATCTAATAGTTCTTTAACACTAGAAAATTTCAAAGCCACTTCCAAAAACCGCTTAGCACTTAGACTAGCAATCCCAAACTTTTGCATAAGAGGCAACAAAATCGCAGCAGGACTCTTTGTAGGCTTCAAAAACTCCTCTAAACTCTGCTCCCTTAAACCCAAAAGCATAAAAAATTCTTTTTCAAACAGAGGATTTTTTGCCTCTAAAAACTTTAAAAATTCAATTAACGCCCGCACTTCATTATGGAAAATTAACTTTGTGCTAGTATCCATAACCACCCTTAAACCCCTCTCTTGTAAAAATATTGCTAACTCAACAACAGATTTATTATCAAAGACTAAAAGCGTAATATCAGAGGGATTAACCCCATATTCAAGCATTTTAACAATGCTCAAATACACCTCCTCTTCTAAATCCTCACAACCACAAACCCTTACATAACCCTCTTTTTCAATCATAGGCACTTGCGGGATAAAGCCCTCAATTTTGCCCAAAAAAGTATCATTGACAAACTCCACAATATGCCTAGCACTACGATAATTATTAGTCATATTTTCTTGCTGCATTTGCTTAGATGCGATTTTAAAAAGCTCTGGATTCCCTCCGCGGAAGCGATAAATAGACTGCTTAATATCCCCCACATAAAAAAAGCTCCGCAAAAACTGCCTTGAACCTATCCCCGACTTAATCTCCTCAATAAGAGGCTTTAAAATCTCATATTGCAAAATACTCGTATCTTGAAATTCATCAATTAAAAGATGGCTAATCACGCTATCTAAGCGAAAATACAAAAAATCCTTAGAAAAATTCTCTTTGCAAAGGAGTTTATAGACTTTAGAAGAGACCGCATTAAAGCTTAAAAGATTATTTTCTTGATAAAATTGTGCTTTTGCCTGTAAATAAACCTTAAAAACCCTATAAAACTTTTGTAGATATAAAGCCTCATCCTCCAAAAAAAACCTAGAAATCGCCTTTTTTAACCCTATAAAATCCGCATCATTAAAAAGTATCTTAGAAAACCCCCTATATTCCCTCAAATCCTCTTTTAAAATCCAAGTTTCACACTTACTAAGCAAAGCGCTAAAATCCTCAAATTGTAATTGCGGATGAATCTCCCCTTTTTGCACATAATAAGACTCTTTAATCCCCCTAGCATAAGCCAATGCTTGCTGCTTACAATCACTCTTTAAAAGAGAGCTTATAAACAAAGACTCATCAAGCATTTCCTTAAAAAAATCCAAAAACTCACAAAGGCTTAAAAGACTTTGCAATCTCTGCTCTCTCCTCTCATAGCAAAGTTCCAAAACATCCTCAAAGGTCTCATTATCCAAAAGTTTTAAAAAAATCTCCGCAATAACCTCTAAATTATCCTGCCCAATCTTAAAATCATATTCCACCCCCACATACCAGCACAACCCCCGAAGTATCTTTTGAAAAAAGGCATCAATAGTCGTAATTTTCAATTCCTCTGTTAAAAAACTCTGGTAAATAAAAGGGATTCTCTCTTGAATCCTCTCACTCTTAATGCTACCAATATTAGACTCAACTTTTTTTATAAATTCATTATCATTCCTATGATAATAAATACTTTGTATCTCCTTAATAATCCGTTCTTGCATTTCTTTAGCAGCCTTTTTTGTAAAGGTAAGCGTTAGGATACTAGAGGGTTTAGCCCCCAAAAAAAGCAATTCTATATACCTCCACACTAATTTATAAGTTTTTCCGCTACCCGCACTTGCACTCACACATAACAAAGCCTTATCCACTTGCTTTTCCTTAACTTAAAGTTTTTACATTATAGCAAAATCCTCAATTTTCTAAAAGTTGATTGACATAAACTAAAGTTTTATACTATAATACACTAAGAGTATAAAATATTTTAATAATTTTTCTTAAGGAACAAACAATGTCAAAAAGTCTCTATGATACTTTAGAAGTATCCCCCAATGCAAGCAGTGAAGAAATCAAAAAGTCCTACCGCAGACTTGCTAGAAAATACCACCCTGATATAAACAAAGAAAAAGAAGCTGAAGAGAAATTCAAAGAAATCAATGCAGCCTATGAAATCCTAAGTGATGAAAAAAAACGCAAACAATACGACCAATTTGGGGATTCAATGTTTGGCGGACAGAACTTTCATGATTTTGCAAGAGGACAAGGAAATGTCAATTTAGATGATATTTTAAGCCAAATTTTCGGTGCTGGTGGAGGATTTTCACAAGGAAGTTTTGGGGAGGCTTTAATGGCTTTGGAAGCTTTGATAGCTTCGGAGGAGGTTTTAAAACCGCTAACCTTGATATTAACGCACAAATTACAATTCCTTTCATTACAGCTGTATTAGGGGGCAAACATAATGTAAGTTTGCAAAATCAAAATTTTGACATTAAAATCCCCGCAGGAATCAAAAATGGAGAAACCATTCGCCTAAGAGGTAAAGGCAAGAGCATGGGCAACCAAAATGGAGATTTATTACTAAAAGTAACAGTTGCCCCACATCCACAATACATTCAAGAAGGAGACAATCTTACTAAGCCCTTTGATTTACCCTTAAAAACAGCCCTCTTTGGCGGAAAGATAGAGATTGAAACACTTTACAAAAACATCACTTTAAAAATCCCCAAAAACACAAAAAACCACCAAAGATTCAGGGTAAAAGAATTAGGGGCTTATAACCGCAAAACTAAAAGTAATGGGGATTTATACCTAGAAGCCAATATTATTTTACCAGATATTGATTCACTGCCTAAAGAATTAGTAAAATCTCTACAAAAATATTTATAAGGAGCTAAAAATGTATAGCTATGACGAACCCGTTTATCTTATCAGCGTTGTTGCAAAAATCCTCTCCATTCACCCACAAACTTTACGCCAATACGAACGCGAAGGCTTAGTAGAACCTGGACGCACAGATGGAAAAATGCGTCTTTACTCCCAAAGGGATATTGACAAAATCAAAACAATTTTACGCCTAACAAGGGATTTAGGGGTTAATCTAGCAGGTGTTGATATCATTTTAAGACTAAAAGACAAGCTAGACGAACAAGACAAAGAATTAGAAGAATTGCGTATAAATTTAGAAAAATTCAAAAGCAACCAAGCCCATAAACATGTTTTAAAGAAAGAAAGCTCTTATGAAGTCATTATTTTTCAAAAATAAGCCTTTCTTTAAAGAAACTTCTTAAACGGCTTTTAATACTCCCTAAAAAATATCATATTTTTTAAATATTAAATTAAACTTATGTTTTTTTATTTAAAAAGCCCAAAGAAATACAATCAAACCTAATCAACTAACAAATTAAAAAATAAAATAGCCATACTCTATACTTTAATCAATATACTTTAATCAATAAATTGTATTGATAATATCTACACACTTAAATATTTAACAATCAATAATAACACAGCAAAGAATATTAACTTAAAATTCACAGAACTTTATTATATTAAAGCCATATTATAATCATATTCTTAAAATCTAGTAATTTAAGCTAAAAAATAATTTTAAACGACCTTTAATATTCTTTTAAGTAGAATGGGCTATTTGTTGTGCATTAAAACACTTACACAAAGGTAAAACACTTACACAAAGGAGACTTTTAATGAAGCCAATAAGTAAAAAACTAGCAAATAGATACTCTATTACAGGGGGGGGGGGGCAAAATAATGCCTCATTCTACTCCTATAGAGACTATCAAGGTTAATGTTAAAGATTATGTTTTAAACTTAGATTTTAAGGGTAATCCTAAACCTTTAGATTCTCAAAGTTTAAATATGAACTTTGATTATAAATATTCTAAACTTTTAAATCCTAAAGTTTTAGATTCTAATCTCAATACAAAAGCTATGAATCCTAAACCTTTAGATTCTCAAAGTTTAATCTCTCAATTATTTAATCCTAAGTTTTTAGATTCTAATTCTAATCTTAAACCTCTATACTCTAGGATTAATGTTAAAACATTAGATTCTAATCCCAAAATAAGAGATATTAATTTTAAATTATTAAATCCTAAATCTCTAAGCCCCTCTTTCCTCTCTTTAATCTGTGCAAGTGTTTTATTAACTATTCCTCATAGTATTAGTGCTAAAGATAATTGGGTAGCAATAGGTAATGATACTTTAGATACAACAACAGATACTAATGCTAATAAAGTAACAAAAGCACTTACTAATAAACAAATTTCTGCTTCACAAACTAAAGAATATAAAAACTTAGAAATTACTAATACTGGGAGTATTACTAATACAAATGCTAACTATGCTATCAATATTCAAAATAATGCTACGATAGAGAGTATTACCAATAAAGGATTAATTAGTGGGAGTGGGAATCATAATATTAGTATTAATACAAGCTCTATCCAATCTTTTGAAAATATTGGAACCATAACTAATACTAATACTGGTAAATTTAATTTTAATATCACTAAAGGAACTATTGATAAGTTTAGCAATAGTGGAATAATAGATTCTAAAGGTTATGGTATTGCTTTACAACCTAATACTACCATTACTAATTTTAACAACACAGGAACTATTCTTGCTAAAGAAACAAGTGGTAGAGATGCGGTATATATTAATAAAACTACCATAGAGACTTTTAGTAATGAGGGATTAATTAAGAGTGAGGGTAACAGAGGAGTAGGGATTAATATTTTCAATGGGAGTAGTATAAGTAATTTTACTAATAGTGGGACGATAGGGCATTTTAGAGCATCAGGATCTACTATTACGAATCTTAATAATAGTAATTTTATGGACAGTTTAAGCGTATTGGATTATTCCAAAGTAAATACTATTATTAATACAGGAAGTATAGGCACAGGCAATCCGGGTCTATTAGTTAAAATCTCTACTATTGACGCCATAATCAACAGAGGAACGATAGAATCCACAAGCGAATCAGAAACTTATGGTGGAGCTATTGTGATGCTTAGTTTCTATAATGCATTTAATAGTATCAAAACTATCCTCAATGAAGGTCTCATTAAAGCCAAGTCTAGTGGTATTGCATATGAAGTGGGGAATAATATAGAAACTATTATCAATAAAGGAACTATACAAGCAGAAAGATATGGTATTTCTATCCATAGTTTTGATGCCTCAGGTTCAGATAATAAAGAATTAGGAAAGATTATCCTAGAACCAGATAGCGTTATAGATGCTAAAGTAAGTGGTATCAACATTAGAGTCGGATTTAATAAAAAAGTCAAAGTCTCTGGTATAGAAGTTAAAAAAGGTGCTATTATCAAAAGTTCAGATGGATCAGCTATTAATGTAGCTCCCAATAACCATATCACAGGGGATATTAATATCGCAGGAAAGATAGAAGCTAAAACAGGTATTTCTAATGCAGGAGAGATTCAAGCAAGTATTACACTCTCTGATGAAGTTAAAGACTTTAGTGTAGAAAATACTGGTAATGGTAATATTACAGGAAGTATTGAAGCTAAAGATAATGTAGCCCTAAGCCTTACTAACTCTGGCAATAGTAGCATAGGAGGCTCTATCACTTCTTCCTCTAATGCTCCCTTAAGCATTACTAACTCTGATAATGCAAAGGTTGCAGGAAATATTGAAGTAAGTGGAGATGCTCCTATCGTTATTAAAAACGAAGGGAATGCTACCTTAGGAGGTGGAGTTAGTGCTAGTGGTAATGCTCCTATTAGTATTACTAATTCTGATAATGCAAAGGTTGCAGGAAATATTGAAGTAAGTGGAGATGCTCCTATCGTTATTAAAAATGAAGGGAATGCTACCTTACAATCAGATATTATTAACTCTGGTTCTGGAAATCTCTCCCTTAGTAATACAGGGAATGCTAGTATAGGGGCTAATATTAAAAATAATGGAAGTGGTAGTTTAAGTATTAGTAATACAGGTAAAGTTAGTGATACTACGAAAATAGAAAGCAATGGAAGTGGTAAAGTAGAAGTTGAAGAATGGTTAGTCTCTACAAATTCTCAAGGAGAGGTTAAACCTTTAGAAATAACAGGAACTAATTTAAGTGTTGTAAGTGTTTCTAATGTTACCTTTGATGCAGGAAATATTACTAATCTCTCTTCTTTAGTTCAAGATCCTAAAAATGTTATTAATATTGATACTTCTCAAGATACTACTATAAGCAATCCTGCAGAGATTAATTCTAAAGTCTTTGCTAAAGCAGAATTTAAAACCAATGATCCTAGTGTTAATGTTAATGTTGATGCTTTAAGTAAAACTCTAAGCTTTTCTGTTGATGCTGCTAAGACTTCAGCAGCAGCATTAGGAAAAACACTCATTAGTAATACCCAAGCTAGAGCAAACTTTGTAAATGCTGTAATGGGTAATGCTATGAATGCGGTGAATTTAATCCATAATCAAGGAAGTGCTAATGTGTATTCTAACTTTAATAAGGCTTATGAGGAAGGAGCTATTTATGCAAACTTTGATAATTTAGGGAGTGATGCTTTACTTAGATCTAGTGAAACTAAAGATAAGAATCATTTAGCCTTTATGCTTCCTTATATCTCTAAGAGTAATACTTCTTTAAATGGAGGATTAACTTCTAAAGGACATACTAAAGGAGTAATCTTTGGTTATAGTTATTTAAATCCTAACAATAAAGATATTTATGGGATTTATGGAGGATATGATGATTTTAGTTCTAAAACTTATCCTTCAGATATTCTAGCTTTAAATAATAGAACCTATTATGCAGGAGTTAGGTATTATCATCCTTTTAATTATAAAGATTATGAACTCTTTTCTAAATTCTCTTCACAATTTGGTTTAATACAAAATGATATTTCTGAAAGGGTAGGACAAACAGAATTTAAAGGAGAACCTAAA
Organism: Helicobacter apodemus; assembly: GCF_003097575.1. Classification (NCBI taxonomy): domain Bacteria; kingdom Pseudomonadati; phylum Campylobacterota; class Epsilonproteobacteria; order Campylobacterales; family Helicobacteraceae; genus Helicobacter; species Helicobacter apodemus. The sequence goes on from NZ_CP021886.1 coordinate 754,247, forward strand.
TCTTATGCTTATGATGCTAATGTTAATATGGGGATAAATATTAAGCTTAATACTAAGCATACTTTAACTCCAGAGATAGGTTTAGGTTATAATGGAGGATATTCTAAAGCTTATACGATGAGTAATGCCATCAATACTATTACAAGACGCAATTATACCCATAAGATGAATTTATTTAAAACTAAAACCTCTCTTTCTTTTTATAGTGATTGGCATAAACATTTTAAGACTTTAGTGTATGCAGGAGTAGATTGGACTATGAATCCTAATGTAGATAATCCTAAAGGGAGATATTCTAATATAGGGTATTATGGAGGAGGAGAGAGTAAATTAGATAATTTAGAATATGCTTTAGGGACTACTTTAGTTATTCCTTTAAATGATGCTTTTTATTTCTCTTTAAATTATGGAATGAATGGGACTAAGAATACCACTATGCATACAGGGTATGGGAAGTTTAATTATATGTGGTAGGGTTTAATCCTTATCCCTACTTAAGAATTCTAACTATGGAATGAATGGGACTAAGAATACCACTATGCATACAGGGTATGGGAAGTTTAATTATATGTGGTAGGGGAAAGGTAGCCATACTCTCTCTATTAAATATTAAAGAGAATATTAAAGAGAAAACAATTTGCGTTAATAACATTTAGAATAATCAAAAAGAGACAAAGATTAAGAGACAATAAAAGCACTAAGCTTTATTGACTCTTTAGTTGCTCTCATACCCCCCACCAAAGATAATACTTATCCCTCCTCCTCCCCAACATACAGCACACAATAAAAATAAAGTAAAAACCCAGCTACTACACTAAATAAAAATGCCTAAAAAGAACAGCCAACACTACACCCCACTAAATAACTAAAACCCCTATCCATTAGAGCTAATACACAGCACACAATAAAAATAAAGTAAAAACCCAGCTACTACACTAAATAAAAATGCCTAAAAAGAACAGCCAACACTACACCCCACTAAATAACTAAAACCCCTATCCATTAGAGCTAATACACAGCACACACTAAAAATAAAGTAAAAACCCAGCTACTACAACACAATAAAGACAATAACTAAAACAATCTCACACGCTACCCCTACTTACTCTATTCCTTAAGAGTTGGTTGGTTTAGTTTGTTAGGTTAGTTTATTTTACTTACTCTTAGTTAGTATTACTTACTTTATCCTTTAAGGGTTTTATTTAGTTTTATTTAGTTTTGGTTATTCTTTGGTTGGTTAGTTTGTTAAGATTTAGGTTTGTTTAGTGTTATTTAGTTTTATTTAGTCTTATTTAGTTTTATTTAGTTTTGGTTATTCTTTGGTTGGTTAGTTTGTTAAGATTTAGGTTTGTTTAGTGTTATTTACTTTTATTTAATCTTACTCACACAACAACAAAAATAAAGATTAAAAACCACACTAAACCAAAGATGAAGATTAACATAACATACCCACACAGCATAGCAAAGATAAAAAATAATAAGGGAGTAAGGATTATTAGTTCTTATAAAGTTTTAGTAGGTTATTTCTTTGAAAGCTTAAGTTTTGTTTGAATTTTCTATTTGAATCTTTTGTTGGTTATTTATTATTCTTTTAAAGTTTATTGTAAGGTTAGGTTTAATAGAGTTTAAACCTTAAAAGGGTTTATCAAGGATAAGGGTTTAACTTCTCTATAAAGTATTACTTGCTTTATTTCTTGAGGATTGGTTTTGGTTGAGTGTTGAGTTATTCTTATTTAGGATTGGTTTGTTAAGATTTAGGTTTGTTTAGTGTTATTTACTTTATCCCTTAAGGGTTTTATTTAGTTTTGGTTATTCTTCGGTTGGTTAGGATTGTTAGGTTTAGTTTGTTTGGTTATTTAGTTGGGTTTAGTTACTCTCACACCCCCCACCACCAAAGATAATACTTATCCCTCCTCCTCCCCAACACACAGCATAACACTAAAAATAAAGATTAAACCTAGCCAACACAAGATAATAATTAAAAAAACCACTTCCAACACTCTACACCCACATAACCCCTACTTACCCTATTCCTTAAGTATTGTTTGTTTTGCTTACCCCACTTACCACCCTTACTCACACCCACTTACTATCACCTATACCCACTTACCCTTACTTAGGATTGTTTGGTTAAAGTAGTATTTCTTAGTAATACTTTAGTATTACTAAAGATTTTTATTTTTTTAATATCTTTGTTTCATTAAGAGATTAACTACTTTATAAAGTATTACTTACTTTATCTCTTAAGAGGTTGTTTAGTTGGGTTTGGTTACTCTCACACCCCCCAAAAAAAATAACGATTACTCACCACACACTACCACTTATGCTCACTTACCCTTATAGTATTGGTTAGGGTTAGGTTGTTTTAATTTAATAGTTTAGTATTACTTACTTTATCGCTTAAGGATTGTTTGGTATTGATTAGCCTTAATATCCTCTTTAAGATTTAGTATAGAGAGTAAGTTTAGTTAAGTTTAAAGTATAAAGAGGGGATTTTAATAAGGTTAAATAGGATTAATGATAAAGAGTAAGAATGATTATAGAGAGTAGTTAAGTTTAAAGTATAAAGAGGGGGGTTGGTTTAAGTATTATTCTTAATTTACTTAATGCCTTTGAGTATTGTTTGATTATTCTTATTTAGGATTGGTTTGTTAGAAGATTCACTCCTTTATAAAGTATTACTTACTTTATCCCCTAAGGGTTTGTTTTTAGGTCAATTATCAATATTAGATTCTCGGTTTTTATCTTAAGGGTTAAATTAGAGGATTATCTAATTCTATTCTTATTTATATCATTTGTAGATTTCTTTTAAAATACTCTAAGGTTTATTTATTAAACAAAAATCTTGAACTTTATCTCTACTAATAAAACTTAACTTTTATCCCTTATATTTCTTTTACTTACTCCCTATACAATAGGGTAACTACTAAAGAGATAGGAAGGCTTAACATATTAAGATAATAATACAACGCTATTAATCTAGAGGATAAAACTTTACTCTAAATTCTAAAAAGATTAATCATTAATAAATCTAAGAGCTATTGATAAAAAGAAAGCTTAAAAAACATAGAGACTTATATAAAAGGTTTAACTTCAAAGATATACTACATAAGATAAAGTCTAAATAAACTCTTTTCAAATACAGACAACAATATAACCGATACAAGCATAAAGAAATAATCATAAAGTAAGGGGGATAAAATATCCTTATACTCTCATCTCCGCACCGTCCTACTTTACCACATCTGAAAGTTGCAGTATCATCAGCGAAGAAGAGCTTAACTTCTAGGTTCGGAATGGAGCTAGGTGGAACCTCTTCTCTATTAGCACGAAGATGACAATATAAGGGGATTTTATATTTTGTTAAAGACTCAATTTACCTCCAATATATTAAACCCTTAAAGAAAGTATTAATTCATCTATGTAATCTCTACATAGATGAAAGTTTGTTTCATTGAAATATCAAATTTTTATTTATACTAAGCTATCAATTATTTATTAAATTTTATTAAAAATTTTTATTCTCTATAGAGTCATTATAAACCTATTAATAAAATACTTTTTTCTTTAATACAATATCTCTCTTTTATTCTTAAGTTTTATAGTTTTAAGTAATAATTATATTTGTATTATCAATACTTGTAGGCTTACTTTTATTCTATAAATAATAATTTATCAAGCACAATAAAGGTTTTATACTTCTTTTTTCTTAAAAGCTTCTATTTGTTATTAAAAATATATTTAGAATTTAAGTAATAATCAATCTAACTTTAAAAAGATTGGAGTGTATTTACACTCATTAAGGCAGTGGCTTTTATCAATTAAGCCAAACGGTCTATTAGTAGTAGTCAGCTAAACATATTACTATGCTTACACCTCTACCCTATCAAGCAAGTAGTCTTCTTGCGACCTTCAGGGAGAGTTCATCTTGGAGTTGGCTTCACGCTTAGATGCTTTCAGCGTTTATCACATCCATACGTAGCTACGCTGCGATGCCCATAGCAGGACAACAGCTACACCAGTGGTATGTCCATCCCGGTCCTCTCGTACTAGGGACAGATCTCCTCAACTCTCCTACGCCCACGGCAGATAGGGACCGAACTGTCTCACGACGTTCTGAACCCAGCTCGCGTACCGCTTTAAATGGCGAACAGCCATACCCTTGGGACCTGCTCCAGCCCCAGGATGCGATGAGCCGACATCGAGGTGCCAAACCTCCCCGTCGATGTGAGCTCTTGGGGAGATCAGCCTGTTATCCCCGGGGTACCTTTTATCCTTTGAGCGATGACCCTTCCACACAGAATCACCGGATCACTATGACCGACTTTCGTCTCTGCTTGACTTGTTTGTCTTACAGTCAGGCTGGCTTATGCCATTACACTCTTCTTGCGATTTCCAACCGCAATGAGCCAACCTTTGCAAGCCTCCGTTACTTTTTAGGAGGCGACCGCCCCAGTCAAACTACCCACCAGGCATTGTCCTACTAGAGGATAACTCTAGCTAGTTAGCAGACAGAAACATTAAGGGTGGTATCTCAACGATGGCTCCATCTCTACCAGAGTAAAGATTTCATAGCCTCCCACCTATGCTGCGCATAATGCTCCCATCGGCAGTGCCAAGCTGTAGTAAAGGTCCACGGGGTCTTTCCGTCTTGCCGCGGGTAGGAGGAATTTTCACCTCCACTACAATTTCACTGAATCACTCTTTGAGACAGCTCCCATCTCGTTACGCCATTCATGCAGGTCGGTATTTAACCGACAAGGAATTTCGCTACCTTAGGACCGTTATAGTTACGGCCGCCGTTTATTCGGGCTTCAATTCAAAGCTTTGCATTGCTGCTAACTAATCCTCTTAACCTTCGAACACCGGGCAGGCGTCACACCTTATACTTCCTCTTACGAGTTTGCAAAGTGCTGTGTTTTTGGTAAACAGTCGGGAGGGACTCTTTGCTGAGACCACATTGCTGTGGCACACCTTATCGCGAACTTACGGTGCTAGTTTGCAGAGTTCCTTAAAGAGAGTTCTTTCACGCGCCTTAGAATACTCATCTCATCTACCTGTGTCGGTTTACGGTACGGGCAATATTAGCTAAACTTAGAGGCTTTTCTTGGCACGACGATCTTAATGATTCTCCTATCCATCCGAAGACTTCAAAGAGCCTGTTGGGTTTGGGAAAAGGAAGCGGATTTGCCAATCTTCTTACTTGCACCCTTCGACCAAGACTTCTATCACTTGGCTCATCTTGACCCTATGCGTCCCCCCATCGCACACTAATATTGGTATTGGAATATTAACCAATTTTCCATCGACTACCCCTTTCGGACTTGTCTTAGGACCCGACTAACCCTACGATGACGAGCATAGCGTAGGAAACCTTAGATTTTCGGCGAAGTGGATTCTCACCACTTTTATCGCTACTCATTCCTGCATACTCACTTGCATACGCTCCACCACTCCTTACCGGTATGGCTTCGACGCTGTATGCAACGCTCTTCTACCACTGTGCATCAGCACAATCTACAACTTCGGTGTCTATCTTAGCCCCGTTATATTTTCTGCGCAAAATCACTAGACCAGTGAGCTGTTACGCTATCTTTAAAGGATGGCTGCTTCTAAGCCAACCTCCTGGTTGTCTGAGTAACTTCACATCATTTTCCACTTAGAATAGAACTTGGGGACCTTAGTTGGTAGTCTGGGTTGTTCCCCTTTTGACGATTGATTTTATCACCCACCGCCTGACTCCCAAGATACGGTAATAGGTATTCGTAGTTTGACAGGGGTTGGTACCGCGGTGAGCAGCCCTAGCCCAATCAGAGCTCTACCCCCTATTACTATCACTTGAGGCTATACCTAAATATATTTCGAAGAGAACCAGCTATCACTGAGTTTGATTGGCCTTTCACCCCTATCCACAGCTCATCCCAACCCGTTTCAATGGGTACGAGTTCAGTCCTCCGGTGGGTGTTACCCCACTTTCAACTTGGCCATGGATAGATCACTCAGCTTCGGGTCTGCAGCATCTGACTAAACGCCCTATTCAGACTCGCTTTCGCTATGGCTTCACATTGGTTTAACCTTGCCAGATACCACAACTCGCAGGATCATTATGCAAAAGGCAGTCCATCACCCTTGTAGGCTCACTTGAAACTTTAAGCTAAATTCATCTTGTGGTGACTTTTTAGGGAGTTTTGTAAAATGCTTGTGTGATAGCCCTAAGGCTAATCTCCGCGCATTTTACTGCACAACCCTAAAAATTCACGCACAATCTTAGAATTTCTGTTGCTCTTGTATTTCTAGGTTTGGAATTCCTAGGTTTTAATCTATCTTTATGATGGTTTAAATCTTTAGGATTCCAACTTTCATTTATCTTGCATTCATCTTGGCATTATCGCAAAGAAAATTTTTAGGAAGTGTTCTAAAAAACAAGTGAGACTAGCCCTAATGGCTGTCGCAATGAGTTTTTTAAAATTCTAGAAATTTTCAAAGCGAGAATGTCAAGCAGGTTACTACGCTTAAAGGCTCAAATGAGCCTACAATAGGGCTCTGAATGATTGTAGGCAAATGGTTTCAGGTTCTATTTCACTCCGCTCACTGCGGTTCTTTTCACCTTTCCCTCACGGTACTGGTTCGCTATCGGTGTAGTAGTAGTATTTAGGGTTGGAGAGTGGTCTCCCCTGCTTCAGCCCGGATTTCACGTGTCCTGACCTACTCTGGATACTGCTACCTAAAAATACATTTTCATATACGGGACTATCACCCTCTATGGCTATCCTTTCCAGAATGTTCTATTAATGTATTTTAGTGGATATTGCAGTCCTCAACCCCCAATGCAAGCATTGGGTTTGCCCTTTTCCCCTTTCGCTCGCCGCTACTAAGAGAATCTCGTTTGATTTCTTTTCCTCTAGTTACTGAGATGTTTCACTTCACTAGGTTCGCCTGTGAGCAACAAAGAATAGAAAAGATTTTATTATTCTTAATCTAGAAAATTACTAAGATTAAGATATTGTATAAAAGTATTTATAATCTTTAAAGACTGACTATAAAGATTAAAGTCTCTTAACAAAGTTTTAAAAATTAGAAAGATTTCTTATACTTTCTTTCTACTCTTTGTTACTCACATAGCTAGTATTGCTACTAGCTGGGTTGCCCCATTGGGAAATCTATGGATCAAAGCTTCTTGACAGCTCCCCATAGCTTATCGCAGTCTAGTGCGTCCTTCATCGCCTCTACTACCCAAGGCATCCACCATTTGCCCTTTATAAGCTTAACTGAGTTTTTAATGATTATTCTTAACGCCACTGCCTTAATGAATGTAAATCCATTAAGACAATCTTTAGTTTTATGCGTGATTGTAGTTATTACTTAATATAGGCTTTAACAATAAGTTGTCAAAGAACATCATTTTTTAAAGACAAAGTTTGAAAATACAAAGATGGTGTTTTAAAAAATGGAAGTGAAATTATACAATAGGAAGCTTAATAGAAGATGAAAGGGAAGGAGCTACCAAAATGAAATTTTCATTTTGGTAAGTTTTATTTTGCCTTATATCCTTTAAGAGCAAAAAATAAAATATAAATGTAGCATAATACAGGGATTAGGTAGGAGATTAATAAACCAAAATAATCAGCCATTAGTCCTTGAACTGGAGGAATAAGAGCTCCTCCTACTATAGCCATACAAATTATCCCCGAAGCTTGACTTGTGAATTTACCTAAATTTTTAGTCGCCAAAGAAAAGATCGTTGGAAACATTATGGAGTTAAATAATCCTATGGCAAGTAAAGCAACCATCATAATTTTCCCTGCAATATTTTCCCTATCTTCAAAATCAATGCTTAACCCAAAAGCAATAGCTATTATGATTAAAACAATGCTCATTATGGCATTAAAGGCTAAACATTTATTAGGTGCAATTTGTGTCATTATAAAACTTCCTACAAACCTCCCCACCATAGCAGCACCCCAATAATAAGCTATGTATGTAGCCCCTACTTTTTCTTCGATTCCCATTACATCTTTCATTATTAAAATTAAAAACGATCCTATACTAACTTCTGCTCCAACATAGAAAAATATAGCCCCAGCCGCCAAAACAAGATGCGAATACTCAAATATGCTAGTTTTTCCATCGCGATTCTCATCACTAACTTTTTTAGCCCTCTTCCTTACATCAGGAAGCTTTAAAAGATAAACAACAACCGCTAAAAGTATCAAAACACCTGCTATCCCTAAATAAGGAACTTGCACAGATTGTGCCTCCTCAATCTTAGTTGCATATTTAGTAACATCTGCAAGTATGAATATAGAGCCAAATAATGGTCCTAGAGTCGTCCCTAAAGAATTAAAGGCTTGCACCAAAGTTAAGGCTGTTGCTTCCTTGCCTGGTGCTAATAAGGTTACAAAAGGATTACCCGCAGCTTGCAATAAAACAATTCCACTTGCTAAAATAAATAAAGCACCTAAAAATATGGGATAAGAAGCTGTAGAAGCAGCTGGATAAAACAAAATGCAACCCAAAGCTGCAAGCAAGAATCCTAAAATAACACCAAGAGGATAACCAATCTTTTCCAAAAGTTTTCCAAAAACCCCACCCACTATAAAGTAAGCACCAAAGAAGCAAAATTGTATTAAAGCAGCTTCAAAATAAGTAAGGTCAAAAATAACCTTTAAATGAGGAATTAAAATATCATTTAAAACCGTAATAAACCCTACAACAAAGAACAAGGTAGCAAGCGTTGCTAAAGCAAAAGCATTTGATTTAGTTTGCATATTTTTTCCTTTTAATTTGAATTAAATTGTCTATAAATTTGTATTAAATGCTTCGTAGAGCTATCATGTTCTTGTATTTTTCCTCCTTTTAATTCAGATAAAATAGTCTTAGCCAACTCTTTTCCAAGCTCCACTCCCCATTGATCAAAACTATTAATATCCCAAATTATGCCCTGAACAAAAATCTTATGCTCATATAAAGCCACCAAAGAACCTATACTTCGCGGACAAATTTCATCTAACAAGAGAATATTACTAGGTCTATTACCTGAAAAAACTCTATGAGGAGCAAGTCTTTGAATTTCATCCTCACTAAAACCCTCATTAAACATTTCTGCTTGAGCTTCCTTAAGGGTTTTTCCACACATAAAAGCCTCCGCTTGAGCAAAAACATTGCTAAGCAAAATTTCGTGGTGTTCTGGCAAACTGCCCCTTTTACTCAAAGATGCGATTAAGTCAATAGGGCTTAAATGCGTCCCTTGGTGCAAAAGCTGAAAAAAAGCATGTTGTGCATTAATGCCTGTATCGCCCCAAATAATAGGTCCTGTATCATAATCAACCCTTTTACCATCTTTTCTAACCTGTTTGCCATTACTTTCCATATCAAGCTGTTGTATAAATTTAGGCAAATACCTTAATACAGAATCATAAGGTGCAATAATATGGCTACCCGCACCAAAAAAATTAATATACCAAATCCCCACCAAAGCCATAATAACTGGCATATTTTTTTCAAAAGGTGCATTACAAAAATGCTTATCCATTAAATATGCCCCTTCAAGCAAAGATAAAAAGTTTTCTTTACCCAAATAAATCATAATAGGCAAACCAATCGCTGACCAAAGACTATAACGACCTCCAACCCAATTCCAAAATTCAAACATATTTTCTAAATCTATGCCAAACTCTCTAACTGCTTCTTTATTCGTTGAAACAGCAACAAAATGTTTAGCTATATATTTCTCATTTAAAGCATAGTCTAAAAACCATTTTCTAGCCGTAAAAGCATTCGTCAAAGTTTCTTGAGTAGAAAAGGTTTTAGAAGCTACTATAAATAAAGTAGTCTCGGGATGAATTTTTTGCAAAACTCCTTGTAATTCAATCCCATCTACATTAGAGACAAAATGCATATTAAGCCTTGGATACCCAAAGTTTTTCAAAGCCTTACACACCATTAATGCCCCAAGATCTGAACCACCTATGCCTATATTGACAACATCTGTGATAATCTGCTTAGTATAGCCTAGCCAAGAACCCGCCCTTAAAGAATCAGAGAATTTTTGCATTTTTTGCAAAACTTCCCTCACATTAGGCATAACATCTATGCCATCAACTTTAACAGAGGAATTAGCCCTATTCCTTAAAGCCGTGTGTAAAACCGCCCTATTTTCTGTCGTATTGATTTTTTCACCCTCAAACATAGCGGTAATTTTTGCTTTTAAATCACATTCTCTAGCTAAATCAAATAAAAGATTCAAAGTATCATTAGTAATACGATTCTTAGAATAATCAAGTTTTAAATCCCCAATTTGCAAAAAGTATTCAATCCCTCTAACACCATTTTCTTTAAACAAGTCTCTCATATGCACATCTTTCATAGCCATAAAATGACGATGTAATGCTTTATAAGATTCTAAATGCGTTAAAGATTTCACTACCAGCCTTTCTATGTCTCCATATTATAATCTCTTAAATGATTTTCCAAAGCGACTGCAATCCCACTAATACCCGGATATTTTGCCAAAACAACATAAACAGGAATCGCAGCTAAATAAGCATTAAATCTCCCTTTATCCTCAAAACGCATTCTAAAAGGTGAAGTTTTAAAATACTCAATAAATCGGGGTATAATGCCCCCACAAAGATAGACCCCACCTCTAGCCCCTAAAGTTAAAGCCACATTTGAAGAAACCGTGCCTAACATTGCACAAAATATATCCAAAGTCAAACGGCATAGGGGACATTTGCCGCTTAAAGCTTGCTCACTAATAAGTTCAGGACTCATTTGCCCATCCTTAACCCCCTCTATATCCGCTAAAGCCTCATAGATTAAAACAAGCCCAGAGCCACTTAAAAAGCGTTCAATAGAGACATGTCCATATTTTTTCCTTGCATACTGCCAAACCATTAATTCTGTATCATCAAAAGGAGCAAAACTAACATGCCCTCCCTCTCCTGCTAAAGCCATATATTCGCCCTTACGGCAAGGCATAAGTGCACTTACCCCAAGCCCTGTGCCAGGACCCAAAACCGCTTTGGGTGCATACAATGCACAAGAAGTTCCGCCCACTTGCAAAAACTCTGAATGGGACATTTTGGTAATAGCATAAGCTTGTGCGGTAAAGTCATTAATAAGTATTAATACCTCTAAATTTAAAGCCTGTCTAGTAGTCTCTATGGAAAACGCCCAATGATGATTAGTCATTTGCACCCAATCTCCTACAACAGGATTAGCAATAGCAAAAGCACCAAATTTAATAATAGGATTACCAATTTTACTTAAATAAGCCTTCACCGCATCAACAATCGTATTATAATCATTGCAAGCAAGAACTTCTATATTTTGAATTTGCTCATTCTCTGTTTCTAGGGCAAATCTAGCATTCGTGCCTCCAATATCGGCTAAAAGCCTTGGGTAAGTTTTATTTTGAGAAATAGACATCGCACATTACCTCTCTTGAGTGAAGTATATAAGAAATAGGGATTTGGGGGTTTAAGCCTTTAATCGCTTTATTAAAGACTAAAAACTTTTCTTGTGTAGCGATACACAAAAATAATTTCTTACATTTCTTTAATGCAGATAAAGACATAGAAAGCCTTTTATAAGGTGCATTTTTAGGGTTTATTAAAACGATATTATAAGGACTCTCCAAAGCCATTTGAAATTCATCCGCTTCAGGAAAAAGAGAGGCTGTATGCCCATCAAGTCCCATTCCAAGAATAGCAATATCAGGCTGTTGGTAAGAAGCATTAGCGTTTTTAACTAATTCTTCTAAAGTAAGATGAGGGTTTTCAAAAAATGGCGTAAAATGAGAATCCTTAGCATGGTTTTGTAAAAGATGAGTCCTAATCAAACCAGCATTACTATCTTCATTATTTAAATCTACAATCCTTTCATCCACTAAAGAAATATTGCACTTTTTCCAATCGCAATTTTCTTTGCTTAACATTTCTAAAAATGCAATAGGGGATTTTCCTCCTGAAAAGGCTAAACTAACCTTATCTTTATCCAATAAAGATTTATTTATAAGCCCAACAATATCCCTAACTAAAGCCCTATTACATTCTTTTGTAGATGCAAACTCATATAACTGAAACATCAATCTTTATTCCCTCAATCCCTAATTAGGAAAAAATAAAACCTAACGCAACTATACCCATAAAATAAGTTAAGAAAAAACCATTCCATTTAAAAATCCCCTAAATATATTCCAACTTTACCCATTAAAAATTGTGCCATTCATACCCATCTTTTTTAATAAGCTCAAAAGATTCTTTAGGACCCAAACTTCCTGCAGGATAAAAGTATAAAGGAGTTTTATGCTCCCGCCAATTCTCCAAAATAGGATCTACCCAAGCCCAAGCTACTTCAAGCTCTTCTTTATGATTAAAAGATGCTTGATTACCCTCAATGGCATCTAAAATCAATCTTTCATAGGGTTGCATAATAAAAGTATTATTGAGATTTAAAATCAAATCTCTCTCTTCACATTTCATTGTTTTTCCATTCTTTTTGACACTCAAATTCAAAGAAATTTGATTATCAGGTTGCAAATGAATAATAAGTTTATTAGAATGAGGCTTTAAACTTTCTTTATTTTTAAAGTGAATAACAATTTGTGCAAAAGAATCCGCCATTCTTTTTCCCGTCCTAATATAAAAGGGAACTCCCCTCCAATTATCATCCAAAATCTCTGCCTTTATAGCGACAAAAGTTTCAGTTTGACTATCTTCTTTAATATTATCTTCTGCCAAATACGCCTTAAAATTACCCGATTTTATATACTGTGCTCTAATAACATCTTTTGCTATATTCTCATCACCTAAAGGCTTTAGAGCTTTTAAAAGCTCAAATTTTGCCTTTCTTATAGATTCCGCATCAAGATTAGGAGGGATTTTCATAGCCACCAAAGAGAGGATTTGCAAGATATGATTTTGCACCATATCCCGCAACGCACCCGTATTATCATAAAATTCTCCTCTACTTTCAACACCCAAAGTTTCAAAAACACTAATTTCCACATAATCAATATGTTTTCTATTCCACAAAGAAGCAAAAATAGGATTAAAAGCTCGTAGAATTAAAAGATTTTGAATACTCTCTTTTCCCAAATAATGATCGATTCTATAAATCTGCTTCTCATCATAGTATTTAGCAATTTCATTATTAATAGCTTGACAGGAGTGCAAATCCATACCTAAAGGCTTCTCAAGAATAATCTTTACATTGTCTCTATTAAGCCCAACTAAGGCTAAATTTTTACAAGCTTGCATAAAAAATTCTGGGGAAATAGAAAAATAAATAACAATATTTTGACTTTTATCGCCAATCCTTTCTTTTAAAGCAATAAAGTCTTTTTCATTATTTAAATTGATACTTAAATAACAAATGCTATGAGTAAATTCTTCCCATTTTTTATCAACGCAGTTTTTAATATGTATTTTAGATTTGCTACTTAACTCCTCTATAAATTGCTCCGTGTTAAATGCACTTCTACTTGTAGCAATGATTCTTCCAATAGAGGACAAAAAACCATCAATATGGGCTTGATAAAGCGATGGAAAAATCTTTCTCATCGCTAAATCCCCAGTAGCTCCAAATAAAATAAAATCAAAACCTTGCATAACCTTCCTTAACAATATCAATATAGATTCTCACAAAACTTTAATACTAAAATTAACATATTTTAAAGCTATTATTTTAGAATTTTTACCTAAAATTAACATAATTACTAATAAATTAATAAAATTAAATTCCGCCCCCCTTTAAGGAAAAAGATGATAAATAAGCAATTAGAACAAATCACAAAAAACATTATAGAGCGAAGCAAACCCACAAGAGAGGCTTACTTAGAACGCATTACAAACCATAAAGGAAAAATCCAAAGAAAAGACTTAGGCTGTGCGAACTTAGCTCACGCCTATGCTAGCATACCCAATTATATGAAAGAAAAAATCAAAGAAAATAAAGAATCCAATTTTGCCATCATTTCCGCTTATAATGATATGCTCTCCGCACACCAACCCTTTAAAAACTACCCCGATATACTCAAACAAGAGCTCTTTAAGAATCGTGCCTTTGGTCAATTAGCAGGTGGCACCCCAGCAATGTGTGATGGCATTACGCAAGGTTATGAGGGTATGGAGCTTAGTCTATTCTCACGCGATGTAATCGCAATGAGTGTAGCCATAGCACTCTCACACAATGTCTTTGATGGAGCTTTTTATCTTGGGGTATGTGATAAGATTGTCCCGGGGCTTTTAATAGGTGCTTTAAGTTTTGGGTATTTACCTAGTATTTTTATCCCATCAGGTCCAATGACAAGTGGAATCTCAAATGATGAAAAATCCAAAATGCGACAACTTTTTGCCGCTGGCGAGATTTCACGTGATAAACTGCTTGAAAGCGAAATGAAATCCTACCACGATGTAGGCACTTGCACCTTTTATGGCACCGCAAATTCTAACCAAATGCTAATGGAGTTTATGGGGTTGCATTTACCAAATTCTGCTTTTATTAATCCAAACACCCCCTTAAGAGAAGCTTTAGTTAAACAAGCCGCAGCCCATATGGCGCAAAACCAAGTCAAGCCAATAGGAGAACTACTTAGTGAAAAAAACATTATTAATGCCATTATTGGGCTAATGGCAACAGGGGGTTCAACAAACCACACCATACACCTAGTAGCCATAGCCAGAGCAGCAGGGATTATTATCAATTGGGATGATTTTGATGCACTCTCAAGTATCACTCCACTTCTAGCAAGGGTATATCCTAATGGCAAAGCCGATGTCAATCAATTCCAAGCCGCAGGAGGATTAGCCTTTATCATTAATGAGCTTTTAGAAAATGGGCTTTTATATGAGGATATAGAGACGATTATGGGGAGAGGAATGCGGGATTATACCAAAGAGCCATTCCTAATTAATGGCAAACTACATTACCAAGAGGGGACAAAAACAAGCCAAGAGGAGAGCATATTAAGAAGCATAAAAAATCCCTTTTCTCAAGATGGAGGAGTGAAAATCTTGCGTGGAAACATAGGCAGAGCAGTGATAAAAACCTCCGCCATTAAAGAAGAGCACCAAATAATCCAAGCTCCTGCTATAGTCTTTCACTCTCAACAAGAATTTTTGCAAAGATTCCAAAACAAAGAATTACAAAAAGACTTCATCGCCGTTTTACCCTATCAAGGAGCAAGGGCAAATGGTATGCCAGAGCTTCATAAGCTTACACCTTCTTTAGGAGTCTTACAAGATCAAGGCTTCAAAGTAGCCCTTATCACAGATGGGAGAATGTCCGGAGCTTCAGGCAAGGTCCCAGCAGCTATCCATATAAGCCCAGAAGCTTTGCTTAATGGAAATATAGCGAAAATCCAAGATGGCGATATGCTAATCCTTGATGCCAAAAATGGCAGATTAGAGGCTCTAATAGACGAACAAGAATGGAAAAACCGCAAACCAAGCAAATTTGACAAAAAAGAAACTTTTGGTTATGGTAGAGAACTTTTCGCAGGTTTTAGAGAACAAAGCTCAAGTGCAGAAACAGGTGCTATGAGTTTTGGCGGATATTTTAAATAAGGACAATAAATGCAAGCAAGAGAAGTTTTAGAAATTAGTAAAATTATTCCAGTCATTACCATTTATGATTTAAAAACAAGCATTGATTTAGCACAAGCCTTAGCCAAAGGAGGCATAAAGATTCTAGAAATCACACTACGCACCAAAGAAGCACTAGAAGCAATAAACCTTATATCCCAAGAAATGCCAGATATTATAGTAGGGGCAGGAACTATCCTAAATGCTAAAATGCTAGAACAAGCTAAAAATGCAGGGGCTAAATTCGCCATAAGTCCGGGCTTAAATGCCATTTTTGCTAAAGAAGCTAAAGCCATAGATTTACCCCTAATCCCAGGAGTTACTACCGCAGGTGAGCTAATGTTAGCTCTTGAATTTGACCTTAAAAATCTCAAGTTTTTTCCCGCAGAATCTTCAGGAGGAATACAAACGCTAAAGTCTTTCTTAGCTCCTTTTAGTAGTGTAAAATTTTGTCCAACAGGGGGTATAAATTTAAACAATATCAAAGAATACTTAACATTAGAAAATGTAGCCTGTGTAGGAGGCTCTTGGCTAACCCCTAAAGAACTAATTATCAACAAACAATGGGATGAAATCACCCAAATCGCACAAAAAAGCCTTGCTAGAAGCCAACAAACACCCCTTTTTAAAAACCAAAAGTTAAAAGTTAATTAAAAGTTAAAATAATCCCAATATTACTTAATAAAGTTTAAATTTTATGCTATACTAGAAATGTTAAAAATAACTTATGACAAATACATAGTAAAAATGCCTAAATCTCCTAATATAATATATATTAGGGGGGGGGGGCAAAAAAGGAGAAATTATGAGTAATAAATCTTTTTATGTAAGCCCTATTATAAATTCTGGGGGGGGGGGGCAATAATACTCCTATAGAGACTATCAAGGTTAATGTTAAAGATTATGTTTTAAACTTAGATTTTAAGAGTAATGTTAAAACATTAGATTCTAAAAGTAATCCTAAACCTTTAGATTCTCAAAGTTTAATCTCTCAATTATTTAATCCTAAGTTTTTAGATTCTAATTCTAATCTTAAACCTCTATACTCTAGGATTAATGTTAAAACATTAGATTCTAATCCCAAAATAAGAGATATTAATTTTAAATTATTAAATCCTAAATCTCTAAGCCCCTCTTTCCTCTCTTTAATCTGTGCAAGTGTTTTATTAACTATTCCTCATAGTATTAGTGCTAAAGATAATTGGGTAGCAATAGGTAATGATACTTTAGATACAACAACAGATACTAATGCTAATAAAGTAACAAAAGCACTTACTAATAAACAAATTTCTGCTTCACAAACTAAAGAATATAAAAACTTAGAAATTACTAATACTGGGAGTATTACTAATACAAATGCTAACTATGCTATCAATATTCAAAATAATGCTACGATAGAGAGTATTACCAATAAAGGATTAATTAGTGGGAGTGGGAATCATAATATTAGTATTAATACAAGCTCTATCCAATCTTTTGAAAATATTGGAACCATAACTAATACTAATACTGGTAAATTTAATTTTAATATCACTAAAGGAACTATTGATAAGTTTAGCAATAGTGGAATAATAGATTCTAAAGGTTATGGTATTGCTTTACAACCTAATACTACCATTACTAATTTTAACAACACAGGAACTATTCTTGCTAAAGAGACTGCTAGTAGAGATGCGGTATATATTAATAAAGCTACGATTAGTAGTTTTATTAATGGTGAGAATGGAATTATTAAGAGTGAGGGTAACAGAGGAGTAGGCATTAATATCTTAGGGGGGACTAGCATTACTAATTTTGAGAATAAGGGATTAATACAGACTGAAAAGAATACAGGTAATATAAAATTTACAACTATAACCTCTGCAATTAGGATTAATCCTGATACTACAATCCAAACACTCACCAATAAAGGCACAATAAAAGGGGGGAAAGTAGGAATCTATGCACTATCTGGTTATGGCAATAGTCAACACCATATTGGCACCATTGATAATCAAGGGCTTATTGAAGTAGATGATGATGCAGTAGCTGCTATAATGTTTGCTACATTTGCTTCACACCCAACTATTGAAAATATCACCAACTCTGGAACTATTAAAGGTGGAAATTATGGACTTTTAATAGAAAATGGAAAGATAAAAAATATGAGAGTTTCAGGCACTATAGAGGCTAAGAAAAATATTATTTCTTTTTTTAATGCAGATGCCTATGGTGAAAATCACCACACTGGTAACATCGAAAACATCACTATTGAAAATGGGGGACCTTAAAAGCAGGAGAGGATGCTATAAGGGTTACAGGAATATCAATGACTCCCTCCATAGGAAACCTTATTATCAAAGAAGGAGGAATCCTACAAGGAGGAGATAATCATTCAGCCATTGCAATTGATGCAAACCCACAACATAAATTTACAGGTAATATCCAAATTGAAGGAACACTAAAGGGTGGTAAGGCTATTACCAATCAATCTGTAATGGGTGGAAATATTACAATAGGGAGTAATGCTAAGGTAGAAGGAGGTATTGTAAATCAAGGAGGAAATATAGCAGGAAATATAGAGATACAAAAAGGGGCGAACTTTAAAGGAGATATTAAAAATGAAGATAGAGTTGTAACAAATAGTAATGGAACTACTACAACGATTGCTTCAAGTCTAAGTGGTTCTATTTCTAATGCTAGTGATAGTCCTTTAAATATTTCTAACTCTGGCAATAGTAGCATAGGAGGCTCTATCACTTCTTCCTCTAATGCTCCCTTAAGCATTACTAATTCTGATAATGCAAAGGTTGCAGGAAATATTGAAGTAAGTGGAGATGCTCCTATCGTTATTAAAAACGAAGGGAATGCCACCTTACAATCAGATATTATTAACTCTGGTTCTGGAAATCTCTCCCTTAGTAATACAGGGAATGCTAGTATAGGGGCTAATATTAAAAATAATGGAAGTGGTAGTTTAAGTATTAGTAATACAGGTAAAGTTAGTGATACTACGAAAATAGAAAGCAATGGAAGTGGTAAAGTAGAAGTTGAAGAATGGTTAGTCTCTACAAATTCTCAAGGAGAGGTTAAACCTTTAGAAATAACAGGAACTAATTTAAGTGTTGTAAGTGTTTCTAATGTTACCTTTGATGCAGGAAATATTACTAATCTCTCTTCTTTAGTTCAAGATCCTAAAAATGTTATTAATATTGATACTTCTCAAGATACTACTATAAGCAATCCTGCAGAGATTAATTCTAAAGTCTTTGCTAAAGCAGAATTTAAAACCAATGATCCTAGTGTTAATGTTAATGTTGATGCTTTAAGTAAAACTCTAAGCTTTTCTGTTGATGCTGCTAAGACTTCAGCAGCAGCATTAGGAAAAACACTCATTAGTAATACCCAAGCTAGAGCAAACTTTGTAAATGCTGTAATGGGTAATGCTATGAATGCGGTGAATTTAATCCATAATCAAGGAAGTGCTAATGTGTATTCTAACTTTAATAAGGCTTATGAGGAAGGAGCTATTTATGCAAACTTTGATAATTTAGGGAGTGATGCTTTACTTAGATCTAGTGAAACTAAAGATAAGAATCATTTAGCCTTTATGCTTCCTTATATCTCTAAGAGTAATACTTCTTTAAATGGAGGATTAACTTCTAAAGGACATACTAAAGGAGTAATCTTTGGTTATAGTTATTTAAATCCTAACAATAAAGATATTTATGGGATTTATGGAGGATATGATGATTTTAGTTCTAAAACTTATCCTTCAGATATTCTAGCTTTAAATAATAGAACCTATTATGCAGGAGTTAGGTATTATCATCCTTTTAATTATAAAGATTATGAACTCTTTTCTAAATTCTCTTCACAATTTGGTTTAATACAAAATGATATTTCTGAAAGGGTAGGACAAACAGAATTTAAAGGAGAACCTAAATCTTATGCTTATGATGCTAATGTTAATATGGGGATAAATATTAAGCTTAATACTAAGCATACTTTAACTCCAGAGATAGGTTTAGGTTATAATGGAGGATATTCTAAAGCTTATACGATGAGTAATGCCATCAATACTATTACAAGACGCAATTATACCCATAAGATGAATTTATTTAAAACTAAAACCTCTCTTTCTTTTTATAGTGATTGGCATAAACATTTTAAGACTTTAGTGTATGCAGGAGTAGATTGGACTATGAATCCTAATGTAGATAATCCTAAAGGGAGATATTCTAATATAGGGTATTATGGAGGAGGAGAGAGTAAATTAGATAATTTAGAATATGCTTTAGGGACTACTTTAGTTATTCCTTTAAATGATGCTTTTTATTTCTCTTTAAATTATGGAATGAATGGGACTAAGAATACCACTATGCATACAGGGTATGGGAAGTTTAATTATATGTGGTAGGGGAAAGGTAGCCATACTCTCTCTATTAAATATTAAAGAGAATATTAAAGAGAATATTAAAGAGAATATTAAAGAGAATATTAAAGAGAAAACAATTTGCGTTAATAACATTTAGAATAATCAAAAAGAGACAAAGATTAAGAGACAATAAAAGCACTAAGCTTTATTGACTCTTTAGTTGCTCTCATACCCCCCACCAAAGATAATACTTATCCCTCCTCCTCCCCAACATACAGCACACAATAAAAATAAAGTAAAAACCCAGCTACTACACTAAATAAAAATGCCTAAAAAGAACAGCCAACACTACACCCCACCAAATAACTAAAACCCCTATCCATTAGAGCTAATACACTACACTAAAGATAATGATTAACATAACATACCCACACAGCATAGTAAAGATAAAAAATAATAAGGGAGTAAGGATTATTAGTTCTTATAAAGTTTTAGCAGGTTATTTCTTTGAAAGCTTAAGTTTTGTTTGAATTTCTATTTGAATCTTTTGTTGGTTATTTATTATTCTTTTAAAGTTTATTGTAGGGTTAGGTTTAATAGAGTTTAAACCTTAAAAGGGTTTATCAAGGATAAGGGTTTAACTTCTCTATAAAGTATTACTTGCTTTATTTCTTAAGGATTGGTTTTGGTTGAGTGTTGAGTTATTCTTATTTAGGATTGGTTTGTTAAGACTTAGGTTTGTTTAGTGTTATTTACTTTATCCCTTAAGGGCTTTATTTAGTTTTGGTTATTCTTTGGTTATTCTTTGGTTGGTTAGGGTTGTTTGGTATTGGTTAGCTCTTTTAGGTAGTAATGTTTAGGTAGGTTTTATAAAATTCTTTTATCTTTAAGGGGTTAATGAGTTTTGGTTAGGATTGTTAGGTTTAGTTTGTTTGGTTATTTAGTTGGGTTTGGTTGCTCTCACACCCCCCACCAAAGATAATACTTATCCCTCCTCCTCCCCAATACACAGCACACACTAAAAATAAAGTAAAAACCCAGCTACTACAACACACTAAAAACAATAACTAAAACAATCTCACACGCTACCCCTACTTACTCTATTCCTTAAGAGTTGGTTGGTTTAGTTTGTTAGGTTAGTTTATTTTACTTACTCTTAGTTAGTATTACTTACTTTATCCTTTAAGGGTTTTATTTAGTTTTATTTAGTTTTATTTAGTTTTATTTAGTTTTATTTAGTTTTGGTTATTCTTTGGTTGGTTAGGGTTGGTTTGTTTAGTTTGTTTGGTTTATTAGGTTAGGATTGGTTAGCTCTTTTAGGTAGTAATGTTTAGGTAGCCATAGCTAAGATTGGTTAGGTTTGTTGGGTTTAATTAGTTTTAATCAAGCTTTCTTTTGTTGTATATAAGAAAGCTTTAGTAGGGTTATTGTTTGGTTAGGGTTGGTTAGTTTGTTAAGATTTAGGATTGTTTAGTGTTATTTACTTTTATTTAATCTTACTCACACAACAACAAAGATAATGATTAAAAACCACACTAAACCAAAGATAATACTTATCCCTCCTCCCCAGCCAACACACAGCATAACACTAAAAATAAAGATTATCCCCCCATATCCACACCATCTCTTAAATATTATTTAGTTTGGTGAGTTAGTTTTGGTTTTACTTGCTTTTGGTTATTCTTTGTTTGGTTAGGATTGGTTGGTTATTTAGTTGGGTTTGGTTACTCTCACACCCCCCACCAAAAAAAATAACGATTACTCACCACACACTACCACTTATGCTCACTTACCCTTATAGTATTGGTTAGGGTTGGGTTGTTTTAATTTAACATTATTTAGTGTTATTTACTCTTAGTTGCTCTCATACACAACAAAGATAAAGATTAACACACGACACCCACACAGCATATCAAAAATAAAGATTAAAAAACCAGTCGCTACACTATATCCACACATAACCCCTACTTATCCTTACTCTCTATGCTTAAACTTAACTAACCTTGCTCTTTATAATCTTTGTCTATTTTTAATTATTCTAAGTGTTATTAACGCAAATTGTTTTCTTTTTAATGTTCTCTTTAAGGTTTAGTATAGAGAGTATAAGTTTAAGTATAAAAAGGGAGTTTCAGTAAGGTTAATTAATAAAATTAAATAGCTTAAGAATCTTCCACAAATTCTTATTACTTCTTATACAGATATAGGGAATTTTTAAGGGCAAGGATAGAAAGGAATTATTGGTTTTAAGGTTTAAGTGTTAGATAAAAAGATTATTATAAAATCAATACAATAATAATACACAACATATTCATAATGATTTTAGAGAATATAAAGCTAACTCTTTTGCTACAAAAGTTTCTTTAAATACTTATAAATTACAACAACTCTCTAAAGATTCTATGTGTTCTAACTCAATACGGAGAATGAGGATATTTTTAGAAAAACTATCAATTCTTACCTTCAGTATTTTGCAAAATCTGTTATAATCTCTCTCCAAATTTCAAGGAGTGAAAAATGAAAAAACTTTCTTTAACGCTATTTTTAATGATATTACCCCTCTTTCTCTTAGGCTGTAAAAAAGAGGATAAACTAGTTGTAGCTACAGCAGCAAACTTTGCTCCTTTTGAATACAAAGAGGGTAAAGAGTTTAAAGGAATTGATATAGAAATTGCACAAGAAATTGCGAAACAATTAGGAAAAACTTTAGAAATCTTAGATATAGAATTTGATTCTGTGGTAAGTGCTATTAATAGTGGTAATGCAGATTTTGGAATGAGCGGATTAACGATTAATCCTACCCGTTCTAAAGTGATTGATTTTTCTATCCCTTATTATAATGCCGCACAAGTTGTAATTGTTAGGGAGGAAGATTATAATCCTGCATTAGAGGGAGATACACAAGCACTTATTGATTGGATTAAGGCAAAAAATGGGATTAAAATTGGGGTTCAGAGTGGGACAACGGGTGCCTTTTATGCAATGGGTGATGAAAGCTGGGGATTTGAAGGATTTAAAAACGCAGAGGTTAAAGGCTTTGTTAATGGAGGTTTAGCAACTAATGCCCTCACAAATAAGCAAATTGATTTAGTTATTATTGATGAGGCACCCGCTAGAATATTTGCTGCAACAAATCCTGCCACAAGAATCATTAACACCTACCTAACAGAGGAAAAATATGGGGTTGGGGTCAATAAAAACAACCCTATCCTATTACAACAAATCAACGATATTTTACAACAAATGCAAGAGAATGGCACAATGGAAAAAATCCTACAAAAATACTTCTAAGGTCTGCATTTGAGCGAAAAATTAGCAATTTTTTATCAAGAATTAATCCTAAAAGGCAGTTATCACCTTGTCCTTGAAGGAATTTTTGTTACGATTTTACTTTCAATTTGTGGATTATTTATCGGTATTATCATTGGCACACTCATCGCTATTTTAATCACTAAAAAAGAAAAAAACTCCTTGCAAAGGTATATTACGATAATAGTTAAAATGTATGTAGGGTTTTTTCGCGGGACTCCTATTGTGGTGCAACTCCTCTTTATTTACTTTGTTATTTTACCGCTTTTAGGATTAGCTGGAAGTAGTGCATTACTTGTAGCAGTTATTATTTTTGGTTTAAATAGTGGGGCTTATGTTAGTGAGATTATGCGTAGTGGAATTTTGAGTATTGATAGAGGACAAAATGAAGCTGCTAGGGCGTTAGGGTTAAACGCTAACCAAAGTATGCGTTTTGTCGTTTTCCCCCAAGCTTTTAAAAATGCTCTGCCAAACTTAGGCAATGAATTTGTTACACTTTTGAAAGAAACTTCTGTGGCTAATTACATTACCGTGCATGACTTAACCTATGCCTTTAGGGTTATTGGGAGTTCAAGTTATGAATATATGGTGCCATACTTTTCTTTAGCGCTTTGTTATTTAGTACTTGTTTTAATAGCTAGTTATTGTATTAGTCTTTATGAGAGAAAATTAAGAAAAAGTGAAAATTAGGGTCAATGGAAATTAAAGTAAATGATAGAAGTTAAAGAACTTATTAAAAAATATCAGCAAAAAATTGTGCTTAATAAGATTAATATAACTTTCCATAAAGGTGAAAAAGTAGTGATTATAGGACCTAGTGGGGGAGGAAAAAGCACTTTTTTGCGTTGCCTTAATCTACTAGAGATTCCAGATAGTGGGGAGATATGGCTTAATGATAAAAGAATCTCTAATTTAAGCCCTAATCTCTACCCAGATCTTCAAAATATCTCTAAAAATGCCTTGAAATTAAAGATTAAAGAATATGACTTAAAAATGCGTCAAGACATTGATGAAGCAAGAAGTAAAATGGGGATGGTTTTTCAACATTTTAACCTCTTTAATAATCTCAATGTTTTAGATAATATCACCTTAGCACCCATACAGCTAAAAAAAGCAACCCCCCAAGAAGCCCAAGAAATTGCAAAGGCTCTCTTAGAAAAAATTGATTTATATGATAAAAGAAACGAATACCCCTCCCGCCTTAGTGGTGGGCAAAAACAACGAATCGCTATTGCTAGGGCTTTAGCGATGAAACCTGAAGTTATGCTCTTTGATGAACCAACCAGTGCGTTAGATCCAGAAATGATAGGAGGAGTATTAGAACTAATGAAAGACTTAGCTAATGAGGGAATGAGTATGATTTGTGTAACACACGAAATGAGTTTTGCTAAAGAAGTTGCTACACGCGTATTGTTTATGGAAAATGGTAGTATTTTAGAAGACCAATCTCCCCATCTACTCTTTAATCACCCAAAAAACGAACGATTAAAATTTTTCTTAAGCCATATTAGGAGCTAATTTCAAAAACAAAATACTTAAATCCACTAATACCTACAATCTCTACGCTTAAAGATAATACCAATAACATAATCAACTTCCAGTTCTTTAAAAGGATAAAAAACTTTTTCCAACCAAAATAATGCAAAGTAAGTAATAAAAGCACCATTCCGCTAATACTTCCAGCTAATGCTAATCCAAAGGCTTGAAAAAATTGCATTAAAACCAAAGAACAAAGCACACCTACCCCCAAAGAAAAAGCAGAAATTTTAGCCGCTAGAGATTGTTGATTTTGCGAATAAAGCCATAAAGAAAAGATTTTAGCTAATCCAAAAGGCAAAAGCCCAACCATATAAGCACTAAACACAGAAGCGGTCAGAAGTGTATCCTCACGCAAAAATTTCCCCCTTTCAAATAAAAGCCAAATAATCTCCCTTTGTAATAAAATACCCCCTACTACACAGATACTTAACAAAAAACATAAAAGCCAAAAAGGTTTTTTCAAAGCATTTAAGGCTACATCCTCTTTTTTATCTTTAAGGCATTTTGCAATAAAAGGAAAAAGTGCTACAGAAGTAGCAATAGCAAAAACCGCTAAAGGGAGTTGAAAGATTCTATTAGCATAATACAAATAAGAAATAGTGCCACTGCTTAAAAAGGAAGCCAACAAGGTATCCACAAAAGAAGCGATTTGTGCGGTAGAACTTCCAATCATAGCTGGAAAAAACTGCTTATAAAAAGATTTTACGCTTTTATAAATAAAATCCTTTTTGCGCTTTAATTCTTTTACTCCCACACAAAATAGCTTAAAAAATTTCAACCTCCACAAAGGATAAAGATGCAATAAAATCTGCCCAACTCCACCAGCTAAAACCCCATAACTTAGATATAAAACACTTGTATAAGAATCGGAATTTTGTGCTAAAAGCAATGAGATAATCATCGCTATATTTAACATTGCAGGGGAATACGCCCAAGCGGTGAAGTTATGTTTATACTGCAAGATTGCCCCTAAAAAGGTTACGATAAAGATTAATAATAAATACCAAAAATTAATAACCACCAAAGGTGCGGTTAAAGCAATAAGCTCTTCAGAAAATCCATAAGCTAAAAGCTTTGTTATCTCCCAAGAAAACACCCACACCAACAACAAAAAAAACAAGAGCAAAAGGCAAAAATTCAAAAAAATTTTAAGAGCAAATCCCCCTTTATATCTAGCTTTTAAAAAACTCGGCAAAAAAGATTGATTAAAAGCCCCCTCACCAAAGATTCTACGAAATAAATTAGGGAATTTAAAAGCTACAAAAAAAATATCACTATAAATTCCCGCCCCAAGAATAGTAGCCATCAACAAATCGCGTATAAACCCTAATATTCTTGATATTAAAATTCCGCTACTATTGGTTAAAAAAGCTTTAAAAAACACCTTGCCTCTTTTAATTTTATACTTCTTATAGTAATTTTACATTACAATACTAAAAAATTATTTTTACATAAAAAGGTTTTAGAATATGTTAAACAAAAAACCAAGCTCGACATTTCAGCCTTACTATGTTAATGAATGTGAAAATATTAAATTAGCCATTAAACAAGTAGCCTCAAAATTTAATAAAGACCCTAATACTTTAGATTTTGATTTACAAAGTATTATAACTTACAAAAAAACTTCTCAAGATCAACAATTAAAGCTTATTCCACAAAATGAAGTTAATCTTTTTTTAAATAATCGCAATAATCTTTTAGACTCAAATTTAACTATTACCCAACATTATTGCATTACAATCAAAGAACAATCCAAAAAACAGAGGCAATTCCATTTTCAAGCCGATAAAATATTTTCAGAAATTTTTTTAATCTTTAGGGTAGGTTTTACTTATACCGATACCATCTTTGAATCCCTCTATGAAGAAATAAGGAAAATAAAAGTTTGGAATAAAATCCTCATTTTTAACGAATTTGCAGAAAAAAAAACCTTAAAAGAGTTTTTATCTAGCTTAGAATACCCCCTAAAACAAGAAGCAAAATATCTCTTAGTTCAAGGTATCAATCTTCTACCAACCCTAGAATCTAAACTTGAATTTAAAAAAGAAATAACAAAAAATTTTCAAACCATTAATAAAAATGAAATTATTTGTATTTATCATAAAGCCTTGCAAGGCAAACCCGGTAGAAATGCTCGTGGAGAATATATTATCCCAGAAGTGCCAAAAACACTCCATCAAAATAGCCCTCTAAAATATGATAGTGCAAGTATCAAAGCTAAAGAATATCCCAATGCCATCTATTATCTATCAGCCATAGGAGGGATTTTAAAATATGATAAAGATTATTTGCAAATTCAAGATACTTTTGAAGTTAAAGAAGTAAGCCTTAAAACGACAGGTTCGCTCATAGGAGGAATTGATAGCGGCACTACTATTAATATTACAGAAGCAGATAGCCTCAAAGAATCTTTAGGGCAAGGAATGAAAGTAGAAGCCTCAAGAGTTAATATCGCTGGAAACATTGGTGCTTACACAGAAATAAAAGCCAAAGAAGTCAATGTAGGAGGATTTACACACCAAAGCTCAAAAATTTATACCCAAAATGCCACCATTAAAATACATAAAGGTTATGTATATGGAGAGATCATTAAAATACAAAATCTTGAAACAGGTATTATCGAGGGAAAAAGAGTAGAAATAGAACAAATGTATGGGGGAAAAGTTTATGCAGAGGAGATTTTTATTCAAAAACTCTATGCTAATGCCTTTTTATACGCAACAAAGAATATTAAAATTGCCACAATGTTAAAAGGAGAAAATAAATTTTTCATCGCTGCTAATTACAGCCCACAAGCTAAAGAATATTATAATACACTTATAAAGACAAAGAATAACTCAATGCAACAAGTTATTATTTTAACTAAAGAACTAAAAGCAGAGATCTCACATATCCAAAAACTCAAGCCAACTGCAGATGAGACAAGAAAAAACCTAATGTTTTATAAAAACACCAAAACAACCCCTCCTAGTTATCTTCTTAAAGAATTTGAAGCCTATCATCAACTTGTTCTTGACCTCAAACACAAACAAGAAACAATCAACCAACTTAGCCAAACTTATAAACAATCACTAAAAGACTTAAACGCTTTTGATGAGGCAACACAAAATGCAACAATTGAAATACAAAGCGGTTGGGTAGGATATAACGAAGTGCATTATCACTTCTATTCACCAAAGCTAGAATTAATGCTTATCCCAAAACCTAACCAACCCAAAAAAGTTTCTTATAATAAACAAACTAAACAACTAATTTTGCAGGAGTAACAATGATTATAGCATTAGAAGGTGAAATATTTTTAAAAGAACCCACAAAGATTGCCCTAAAATGTGCAGGAGTAGTTTATGAAGTTTTCATCTCCTTACAAACAAGCAATCAAATTTCCCAAAAAATAGGTGAAACACTAACCCTCTTAACAACGCATATCTTGCGTGAAGATGCTCAAATACTCTTTGGTTTTTTAGAAAAAAATGAACAAAAGCTTTTTGATACTCTCATCAAAATTAATGGCGTAGGACCAAAAGTAGCAATGGCAATCCTCTCAACTTATACCCCACAAACTTTTGCAAAAGTCGTTGAAAGCAACGATATTACATCTATGCAAAGGGTGCCAGGAATTGGACCAAAAAGTGCAGGTAGAATCTTAGTAGAACTCTCTGGTTGGTCTTTAGAGCTTAGCCATAATACACTACCAAAAGAAGATTCTAATCTCCATCAAGTTATCTTAGCCCTAGAATCCCTAGGCTATAAAAATGATATTATCCACAAGGCAACAAAAGATTTAGAGCCTAATGAAGTAGGACAAATGGTAAAAGCTGCCTTAAAAAAAATACAAGGTTTATAAATGAGCAAAAAACTGCATTTAATTTCGCTTGGTTGCACTAAAAATCTCGTTGATAGTGAGGTTATGCTAGGGAAATTAAAAGATTATGAAAATACCCAAAATTTAAGCGAAGCGGATTTAGTTATCATTAATACCTGTGGCTTCATTGAAGCGGCTAAAAAAGAAAGTATTGGAGAGATTTTAAACGCTCTAGAAAACAAAAAAGAAAATGCACTTTTAATCGCAAGTGGTTGCTTAAGCGAACGTTATGCTAAAGAGCTAAAAGAGGAGATTCCACAAATTGATATTATTACAGGCGTTGGGGATTATGATAAGATTGATAAACTCATACAAGAGAGAAAACAAAGTGGAAAAACTATTGTTTCTAACCAAAAAGGAACTTTTTTAATACAAAACAATATGCGTATTATTAGTAATTCTACAATCCACGCTTATATTAAACTCTCTGAAGGATGCAACCAAAAATGCAGCTTTTGTGCTATCCCCTCCTTTAAAGGAAAGCTGCATTCAAGAACACTTGATTCAACCCTTAAAGAAGTGAAAAATCTCGCCTTAAAAGGTTTTAGAGACTTTACTTTTATCTCCCAAGATTCAAGCTCATACCTAAGAGATTTTGGCATTAAAGATGGATTAGTGGATTTAATTGAAGGGATTGAAAATCTAGTTTATGAAGGAATCCCTATTAAAAGTGCAAGGATTTTATATCTCTACCCCGCAACAACTTCTGCAAAACTTATTCAAAAAATCATTCAATCCCCTGTTTTTCATAATTATTTTGATATGCCCTTGCAACATAGCTCTCAAAAAGTTTTACAACAAATGGGGCGCAATGGGGGATTTAAAAATCTTTTAAAATTAATGCAAAAAGCTCCCAATAGTTTTATCCGCACAAGCTTTATCATAGGGCATCCCGGAGAGGAAGAAGAAGACTTCAAAGAACTTTGCGATTTTGTAGAATCTTTTCACTTTGATAGGATAAATTTCTTTAGCTTTTCTTGTGAAGAAGGGACAAAAAGTGCGATGATGGAACAAATCCCACAAAAAATTAAAAATATAAGGCTAAAACAAATCCATACTCTTTTTCAAAAGCAATACCAACAAAGCCTAAAAAATTTAGTAGGCAAAGAAATTACTGCCATATTAGAGGGCATTAGTGAGGAAAGTGAATACTTCTATAAAGCAAGGGATATACGATTTGCTCCAGAAATTGATGGAGAGATTTTAATTAATGATAAAACCTTTGAAGAATCTTTAGAATTTGGATTTTATCGCATAAAAATAACAGAAATTGTAGGGGATACTCTTATAGGTTGTGTTATTGGAAAAGCCTAAATTAGAGTTTTTAGAAATCCTAAGAGGAGGGAAAAATCTCTTAGCTTTCTCAAGTGGAGCTGATTCTACCGCACTTTATTTTTTGTTAAAATCTTATGGCATTAACTTTGATATAGCTATTGTAGATTATGGCACGAGGTGTCAATCCATCTTAGAAATACAAAGGGCAAAAACACTCTGTTTTTGGGATAATAAACAATGCCATATTTTAAAATCTCCAAAAATAGAAAAGAACTTCGAGCATAATGCAAGAATTATCCGCTATGAATTTTTTCAAAGCCTAGCTTTAAAAGAAACTTATACTAATATTGTCTTAGCACACCAACTTGATGATAAGTTTGAATGGTTTTTAATGCAGTTTTGTAAAGGAACAAATATCAATGCTATGCTGATACAGCCTCACATCACCCAAAGAATCAAAGACTATGAGTATAATATTCTCCGCCCTATGCTAGGTATTAGCAAACAAGAAATTTTAAACTATCTAAGAGAGCAAAAAATCTTTTATTTTGAAGATTTTAGCAACTCTAATACGCATTTTAAACGCAATTATTTTCGCCACCATTTTACCCATAAGATTTTAGAAGAGTTTAAAAAGGGAATTGCTTTTAGCTTTAAGCTTTTAGAGGAATCTAAATTTGCATTAGCACTTGATGATTTAGGAGGATATTATTGTTTTGCTTCTTCACCAAAAGACTTATATGCCATTGATTTAGCTTATAAAAAATTAGGGTATATCCTCTCAAAAAAGCAAAAATTTCAAATCCAAAAATACTTAAACCTGCAAGAATATTCCTTAGTATTTGGGGACAAAATTGCTTTAGAAAAAAGAAATAATAAAATTTATATATTTCCCTACCTCTTAAATATTAGGATAAATAAACAAGAAAGGGAGATTTATAGAAAAATGAATCTCCCCAAAAAATTCCGCCAATTTTACCATTACCAACAATCCTTAAAAAAGCTCCCAACATAAGGTCTTTAAGATAATTAAAGAACCAAAAATAAACTTTTTATTAACTTTTCATAATAATTACAATCTTTTAAGACTGAATAATTATAATTTCATTTATAAAATAATCTAATTTATACAAAACAGGGGGATTTATGTTTAAAAATCTAAAAATTGGCACAAAAGTTACTATCATTGTTTCATTAGTTTTTATTCTTTGTTTGGGGTCTTTGTCTATTATTATCTCTATTGTTACTTGTAATATTCAATCAAAAAGTAGCGAAGATTTACTAGAAATGGTTTCTCAAGATGCCGCTAAAAGTTCTCTCATAGTTTTTAATGAAGTTTATACAGCACTTGCAAATTCTCACGGAAGAATCCAAATGCTTATCCAAAATTCTTCTAATAACAAATTACAATCTTTAACAGAAAGCGTCGTAAATGTCCTAGATAATAATAATTGGGGAACTTATAGTTATATTTATATAAAAGATGCAAATTTCATTGGGGATACAATACCCTCTGCATATAAATTAAACAATGGTGGATTTATGTTAATAGCTAAAGATAATGACGTTCAAAATCCAGGTGGTATAGTAATGATAGCACCAGATGAAGTAATTACAGATTTTAGAAGCGTTCAGCAAACATTAAAAACCGGAAAAATATCTATGGGTAATCCAAGCATACAAAGTGTCGGGGGAGAATCACCTCATTTGGGAATTGCCATTAACTTTCCTTTAAAAGATCGACAAAATATCACGCAAGGTGTTGTTGGAATATTTATTAATTTAGAGAACCTATCGAAAGAACTCAATAACAATGAATATTCATTTTTTAATGATGACTATAGAATCCTAGTTTCAGAAGATTTAACAATCGCTTCACATCCCAACAAAGATTTTCTTGTAAAAAATTTCTCTAATGCTATCAATTCAAAAAATGATAACACCTTAATAGATGCTATTAAAAATCGCCAAAATGGAGTATTTTCTTTTATAGACTACAAAGGGCAAAAAAATTTAGTTGCGGTAACGAATTTTGAAATTGGTTATAGAACAGGTATTTTTTGGAATACTCTAGCTTTAGCTCCCATAGATTCCATTTATGCCAATGTTTATAAATTAAATTATATTATCTTAGGTTGCAGTATTGTTATTTTATTAATATTAATCTTGGTATTATTCTTCTATATACACAGAAATATAACAATAAGAATTACTAATATCTCAAACCATCTTTTTAAGTTTTTTAGAGCCTTGCAACATAAAGGCGAATATCCATCTAACTTAAAACCAAGATCTAACGACGAATTTGGTCAAATGGCAGTAGCCATTAATGAAAATATTCAAAAAACCCAAAAAGGCTTAGAACAAGATACAAAAGCTGTAGAACAATCTGTAGCCACTGCTAAAGAAATAGAAGCAGGAAATCTTACAGCAAGAATTACAGAAACTCCTCATAATCCTCAATTAGTAGAATTAAAAAATGTTTTGAACCAAATGTTAGAAACTTTACAATCTAAAGTAGGTTCTAATATGAATGAAATTAATAGGGTTTTTGAATCTTATAAATCCCTAGACTTTACAACAGAGATTCCTAATGCTAGAGGAAGTGTAGAAGTAACAACTAATACTTTAGGGCAAGAGATTAAAGCTATGCTTCAAACAAGTGCTACTTCTGCTAAGAGCTTAGGGGAACAATCTAATGCTTTACAAGAAGCTATGAAGCGATTAACAGAAGGCTCTCATACCCAAGCTAATTCTTTAGAAGAATCCGCTACTGCTATTGAAGAAATCTCTAGCTCTATGCAAAATGTTAGTGATAAGACAGGAGAGGTTACAAGACAAGCAGAGGATATTAAAAATATCGTAAGTGTGATTAAAGATATTGCCGATCAAACTAATCTCTTAGCATTAAATGCAGCTATTGAAGCAGCAAGAGCAGGAGAACACGGAAGAGGCTTTGCAGTTGTTGCAGATGAAGTTAGAAAATTAGCAGAGAGAACAGGAAAGTCTTTAAATGAGATTGAAGCTAATGTTAATGTCTTAGTGCAAGGTATTAATGATATGAGTGAATCTATTAAAGAACAAACAGAGGGTATTTCACAAATTAATGAAGCTATTAATCAATTAGAGGGTGTTACACAAAATAATGTAGAGATTGTTAATGATACCAATAGTGTTACACAAAATGTTAATGCTATAGCTCAAGAGATATTAGAAGATGTTAATAAGAAGAAGTTTTAGAAGGTTTGTTTGTCTAAAGGAAAATTCAATCAAACTCATAAAATATTTTTTTATATTGAGATTTAATGAATTTAGTTGTATAATGCCAACAAATCTAAAATTTAGCTATAGGGAGATTTCAAATGTTTAAATCTTTAAGTATAGGTGCAAAACTTATATTGTCAGTATCTGTTGTTGTTATCATAGGCATAACAATTTTAATTGCCATTGTTTCTTCTAGGGTATCCACAAATATGAGTAATCAAATAAAACAAACTCTTACAGAATCATCTAAACGTTATGCAAATAAAATGGAAGGTGCTATAAATGAAAGTATAGCCCTCATAGTAGGACTAACGAGCTCTGTGAATGATGAAATTAAAAATGGTGAATTTAATCTCGCTCAAATTGAAACTCTTATCAAAGCTACTTTTGATTCTTCCTCTTATGCAACTTACGCATTTTTATATTTAGAAGATGAGTCTATGTTAAAAGGAACGAATATTATAAGCCAATATAAAAGCGAATTAGGCAACTTTGGAATGATATTTTCAGATAGTGATACTACTAGACCTGGTGGGGTAGAAGCTATACAATTTAACGAAAGTCTTAAAAATTTCCCTGTAATGCAACAGCTCCGCAATCAAATGAAAACCACTCCTGATAGAAACACTATACTAATTGGTCGTCCAGGTAAATTTAATATTGCACAACAAGGGGAATTTGTAGGAATCAATATCGCAACACCCATTGTTGATAGAAACGGAAGATATATAGGTGCTATTGCTTTTATGTTTAATTTAGCAAACTTTGCCGCTTATCTCTTAAATGACAAACTTGATTTATATCAAGGAGATACAAGGGCTTTAATAACTCAAGATGGAATCATTGCTGTGCATAAAAATAGCTCTATCGTTCTTAAAAACCTACAAGACATTAATAACAGCACCCAAACAAAAGCCATCTTGGATACTATTAGAGCAGGCTCTTCTGCAATTTTTGAAAATTATGTTACAACAACTGGAGCAGAAAGTTTTGCCGCTGTTGCTTCATTTCACACATTTAGAAATACAAGTAGTTGGAGTATTTTGGTAACCTCTCCTGAAAGTTCTGTTTTAGAAACACTTTATAATCTACAATTACTACTAATTCTTATTGGCATTATATTTTTAGTCATAGTTCTAGCAGTCGTCTATTATTGCATACAACTAATAGTTGCTAAAAGACTTCCTATTTTAGCTAATGCTTTAGAAATTTTCTTCCGCTTCTTAAATCACGAAAAAATAGAGCTTAAGCCTGTTAAAATTAATGCCAATGATGAAATAGGTAAAATGGGTTCTATCATCAATAAAAATATTATCTCTACCCAAAAAGGCTTAGAACAAGATACAAAAGCTGTAGAACAATCTGTAGCCACTGCTAAAGAAATAGAAGCAGGAAATCTTACAGCAAGAATTACAGAAACTCCTCATAATCCTCAATTAGTAGAATTAAAAAATGTTTTGAACCAAATGTTAGAAACTTTACAATCTAAAGTAGGTTCTAATATGAATGAAATTAATAGGGTTTTTGAATCTTATAAATCCCTAGACTTTACAACAGAGATTCCTAATGCTAGAGGAAGTGTAGAAGTAACAACTAATACTTTAGGGCAAGAGATTAAAGCTATGCTTCAAACAAGTGCTACTTCTGCTAAGAGCTTAGGGGAACAATCTAATGCTTTACAAGAAGCTATGAAGCGA
Source organism: Helicobacter apodemus (assembly GCF_003097575.1). NCBI lineage: Bacteria > Pseudomonadati > Campylobacterota > Epsilonproteobacteria > Campylobacterales > Helicobacteraceae > Helicobacter > Helicobacter apodemus. The sequence continues at coordinate 789,134 of NZ_CP021886.1, forward strand.
TTAACAGAAGGCTCTCATACCCAAGCTAATTCTTTAGAAGAATCCGCTACTGCTATTGAAGAAATCTCTAGCTCTATGCAAAATGTTAGTGATAAGACAGGAGAGGTTACAAGACAAGCAGAGGATATTAAAAATATCGTAAGTGTGATTAAAGATATTGCCGATCAAACTAATCTCTTAGCATTAAATGCAGCTATTGAAGCAGCAAGAGCAGGAGAACACGGAAGAGGCTTTGCAGTTGTTGCAGATGAAGTTAGAAAATTAGCAGAGAGAACAGGAAAGTCTTTAAATGAGATTGAAGCTAATGTTAATGTCTTAGTGCAAGGTATTAATGATATGAGTGAATCTATTAAAGAACAAACAGAGGGTATTTCACAAATTAATGAAGCTATTAATCAATTAGAGGGTGTTACACAAAATAATGTAGAGATTGTTAATGATACCAATAGTGTTACACAAAATGTTAATGCTATAGCTCAAGAGATATTAGAAGATGTTAATAAGAAGAAGTTTTAGGGAAACTTCTTCTTTAAAAGGAATCTCTTTAATTATTCTCTAATAATCTCTTTATTATCCTTTATTTCTTTCTTTAATTTCATTAATCTCTTTAATTCTTATAAAATATGTTCAATGTTCCTATATAGTGCAAACTTAAGGACAACAATGGAATCTTAGACAAATAGATGAAGGCAAAATCATTACTACCATTAACTTTACCCTTTGTCTTGATTGCCTCTTTTGTTTCCTCTGGTATTATCATCAAATAGTTATTCCCAATTCATTTTAACCAATGCACCACAATCAAATAACTATTAGCTATGCCTACTTCCCTTACCACAAGTAACTTACCTTCCAAAGGGCTGTATGGCTAAAGTTATCTTTTCCACCTACACCTTGGTAGTAAAGACCATAGGTTGTATCATCATTAAGATTAAGGACTAATCCCGCATTCACATAATCCATAGTATTTAAAAACTTCGAACTGCTATCAAATGCTTGTCGATTAACTTTAACCCCTGTTTTAAAGTCATTCTTAACATATTTCTTAATCCCAGCTTCAACAGAAGCAGTAAAAATATCATTAAAAGTCTTATCAATCCAAACAGCAGCATTCACATAACCAAAGTTTATAAGAGAAGTCTTATAAAAGATATATAAATATCTTACAAAGAGGATTAGATTAGATTAGTTTGAGTTAGAAATTAGCCCATAAACAAAATCTTGTGTGTTAGCTAGGATTACTTAGATTTAATTAGGAACCCCTCACTTCTTAAATGGGAGTGATTCACCAAAAAGCTTTTACCAGCTCCTGTTTTACCAACTACTAAAATATTTAAATTTTCATTTTTAGCCTCTTTCCAATCCCTCTTTACATTTTTCTATAACCTCTGTAATCAAAAATACTAGATTTGATATAATCCCGCATTAGTGTTTTGTATTTCTTTTGACACTTTAAACTTCTCAATATTTAAAAGAAAAATACCGATTTAAACTTTAGCTTATTTTGAAGCATAATGCAAAAAGGGTTTAAAACTACAAAAAGCTTTTTGTAGTTTATAAAGAAGTCTTGTATAGATTAAGTATGTTGCGTATAAAAATAAAGGCAAAAATTTAAGTCTCACTCATCCTACCAAAAAGTAGGAATTCCTTAATGCAAAGCAGCATTAAGTTCAATTTTACGATTAGAGCGAAAAGCTATCATATTCCCACTCTTAGAATCACATCTAAAATGCACCCCATTTTTACCCGATAACTCTCTACCCTTGTAGATTCCACTCTCTTTAATTTCAAATCCCGGATTAATCTCTGCTAATTTCTGTGCTTCCTCTAAAGAGATTTTAAAAATAGTTCCTGCTAAAACTGCGATTCCACCATCGACAATACAACCATCCCCTAAAGAAATGCCTGTAGAGCTATTTACCCCTAAAAGACAATTTTTACCAATACTAATAGGGTCAGAATTTCCACCGCTTAAAACCCCTAAAATACTAGCTCCACCGCCTACATCACTACCTTCACCCACAATAACACTTGAACTAATACGCCCCTCATTCATACAAGCACCCATTGCTCCTGCATTAAAATTCACATAACTAGCCCCTGGCATTTGGGTATAACCTCCATTCCCTAAATACGCACCAAATCTTGTTTTAGCAGTATCTAACAAGCGGATATTGTCATATTGTGGAATAACTTGCATTAAATAACGAGGAAACTTATCAACAAAATCAATTGCCGGAAACTCTCCACGCATTTTAAGTGCAATCTCATTTTCCCTTAACCATTCTAACTCAAAAGGCACATTCCCACTCCAAGCAACATTGCTTAAAAGCCCAAAAATACCATCTAAATACAAGCTCCTAAGCGGTGCTTTTCCTAGTGATAACGCAAGTAGTTTCATATAAGCAGATTCCACACTTTGGCATTGTTTATCTTGATAAATCGCACAAAAACGATAACGAAAATCCCCGTTATCTGTATAAATTCTCCCCTCTTGTAAAGCCCTTTGCAATTCTAAAACAACAGCGACATTTTTATGTGCGTTAGGATTACTTTGTGTTTGTGCGATAAAAGGGGAAAAATCCTCTAAAGCTTGAATAATAAATTCCTCTGTAATACCAAAAACAAACTCACTCTCACTATCCTCTAAAATCTCACATTTATCACGCAAATCCCAAAAAATCGCATAACTCCCAAAATTTTCATCCCAATTCAACACTGGATAAGTTGCCTGCAAGACTTTATTATTCATAACGCCCACATCCGCATAACAAATGCCAAAACCTAAAGGTTTCTTATAATCACGCTTAGCCTCTATTTTTGCAACCTTTTCTTTAAATGCTTCAATACTCATAAAAACTCCTTATTTTCTTTCAATTATAAGAATATTCCACTATAGATTCCATAAATTTATGAAATTTTCTTTAAGAAAATGCTACAATCTTAAAAAAACATTAAAGGCAAAAAATGCAGCAAAAGGATTGGGTATTAGTTATTATTTTCTTAAGCATTGGACTAATTTTTATCGCATTGTTTTTTATATTCTTTTTTTACAAAAATACCCAACCCCCCAAAAAACAAGAAAAAATGCCAAATGCCAAAGAGATTCTAGAGCTTTTAAGGCAAAAAGAAAATACTTTAGAAACCCTCCATCAATATAGCAGCCTTGCTAAGATACACCACACCTCTTATTTTCAAGAAAATGAAAACTTTGATTTAGAATTTGTCAGTATTCTAGCCTCTCACAAAAATGTCAATGCTAAATTAGTTTTAGAAATAGAAAAATATTTTAAATCCATAAACCCAAACCGCAAAGAGCTTTTAGACAAAGCCTTAGAGAGCGGATTAAACAAACGATAACTAAATTTCGCGTGGATCCGCTATTTTGCCCTTAATAGCACTTATAGCCGCAACTGCAGAGTTTGCAAGATAAACTTCAGAATTCCTTGCACCCATTCTCCCTACAAAATTACGATTTGTTGTAGAAACACAACGTTCATTATCGCCTAAAATCCCCATATATCCTCCTAGACACGCTCCACAAGTGGGATTAGAAATCAAAGCTCCAGCTTCTAATAAAATATCAATATAACCTAATTTATGAGCATCTTTATAGATTTGTTGCGTCCCAGGTGTTACAATTAATCGCACATCATTATGCACTTTTTTACCCTTTAAAATCTCACTAGCAATGCGTAAATCGCTTAATCTCCCATTAGTGCAGCTCCCAATAAACACTTGATCGATTTTTAAATCATCACGCACTGCTTGTGTAACACTCTTTCCATTACTAGGCAAAAATGGGTAAGCGATCACGGGTTCTAAAGTGCTAATATCAATCTGTAAAGTTTGCGTATAATTCGCATCATTATCAGAGAAAAACTCCCTAGGTTTAGCCCTTAAACTTTTCCTTTGTCGCAAAAACTCTCTTGTAACCTCATCAACAGCGATAATTCCATTTTTTGCCCCTGCTTCAATAGCCATATTACAGAGTGAGAATCTATCATCCATATTTAAATGCCCAACTCCTTCCCCACAAAACTCCAAAGCTTGGTATAAAGCCCCATCAACACCAATTTGTCGGATAACTTCTAAAATCAAATCTTTGCCATAAATATGTTTAGCGGGCTTACCAATAAATTCTACTTTAATAGAGCTAGGGATTTTAAACCAATTTTTTCCCGTAATCATCGCATAGGCTAAATCGGTGCTTCCCATACCTGTGCTAAATGCTCCTAATGCTCCGTGTGTGCAAGTATGAGAGTCTGCACCGATAATCACATCTCCACTAACCACTAAACCTTTCTCTGGCAAAAGAGCGTGTTCAATACCCATATCTTTTTCATCAAAGAAATATTTAAGCTTATGCTTCTTAGCAAAATCCCGACTAATTTTTGCTTGATTAGCACTTGCAATATCCTTTGCTGGAATAAAATGATCCATTACAATACAAAATCCCTCTGGATTTGCAAGATTTTTAGCACCGCTTTGCTCATAAGCTTTAATAGAAAGTGGTGTGGTAATATCATTACCAATTACCATATCAATCTTACAATCTACTATATCTCCTGCATAAACTTCCTCTCCAATATGTTCGGAAAAAATTTTTTCTGTAATTGTTTGTCCCATTTTCACTCCTTACTTAATCCTATTTTTAAAAAAATCCCGAATTTTTAAGATTTTTATTTTTTGGGAATAAAAACTATTTGGATTTGCGACCAAATAAGCACTCACTTCCATAATTACTTCATCGACTTTAAGATTGTTTTGCCGCATTGTATCTCCAGTTTCCACTAAATCTACAATCGCATCTGCCATACCCACTAAAGGGGCTAATTCTATAGAACCATAAAGTTTAATAACCTCGACACTTAAAGCCTTTCTAGCAAAAAAAGCTTTCGTAATATTTTCCATTTTTGTAGCAATTTTTAAATTTGGTTTTGAAAAATCTAGCACATATCCATTAGGAGAACCAAGGACTACTTTGCATCTCCCAAACCCTAAATCTAATAAACGCACCAAGGGGCTTTGCTGCTCTTCTAAAACATCTAAACCCACTACACCAATATCAGCAGCTCCCCTTTTGATATAAACAGGAACATCTTGATTCCTCACTAACATAAAACAAAAATCATTCTTTTGCAAAATAAGCTTTCTATTTTCAAAGCATAATTTTTCTTGCAAAAACCCCTCAAAAACCTCTAAAGCTTTTTCACCAATTCTGCCTTTAGGCAAAGCAACCTTTATCATAATACGATACCCTTTGAAGTAATCTCCTCTGTAATAACTTTTTGCATACCTTTAAAAACCAATAATTCATCATAAATACAATTTACAAAAAAACGCGATAAAAACTTTCCATCCCCACCGGTGAAATAAATTTTTTTACTTTTAGAAGTATTTTCTATCATTAAAAGAATAGACTTTAGCATACCAAAACTTACCGCATCTCTTGTATTTTGAGGAAAAGTATCAACACTTACACCAAGATTCATTTCACAATCTAAAATGGGAATTAAACCCAATACTTTTTTATATTGAGCAATCCCGGGAAGTATATAACCCCCTAGATGAATGCCTTGTTGCATTACATCAATGGTAATTGCACTTCCTGCATCCACAATAACACCATCTTTAATGGCTTTGCAAGCGGCAATTCTATCAACCCCCAATCCCTTATAATTAGTATCAAGCGATAAAAAAGGCGTTAAATCAAAACAACTAGCGTGTGAATACAATAAAGTTTTTGTCAATTCCTCATTAACACTAATAAAAATAATAATCTCTTTAGAATCTTTTACAGAAAGATTATCCTTACTCTCCCTCCAAACCTTTCCGTGATAATAAAAATGCAAAAAAGAATTTCCTATATCACAGAGAATCATTTATAACCTATTTAATTTGAAAATATGAATCATTAACAAAAATTTTTCTATTTGCACTAAAAACAGGTTTTTTAATTTTACCTGGAATCTCTATAATCTCATGATCGCTTAAATCATCTGCAATATTAATCATATACCCACGCGTTTCTAAGATACTAATCTTTTGACCATGACTTGCCCCCGTAAAATGTGCAAAAGGGAATTTAATACGTTTTATTTCATTTAAATCCCTATCCGTTAAAATAACTTCACCCTCTGAAGTAAATAAAAAAATCCTATCGCCTACAAATAAAATATCTTTAATATTTGCTTCAAAAGTGTTAATCACCGAAGGACTAACTGAAATAACGCGTTTAGGCGTAGCAGCGACCATACGATTGTCAATGGCTTCTAGAAAAATAACATTATTAAAATACTTATCCCCATTAACAACAATATTACGCACCATTTTCATATTGATTTTATCAACAATAGCAAGCTTACCATCTAAAGTAGGTAAAATAATAATATCCCCTAAGAAATAAGGAGAAGCAATCAAAGTATCATTAGTGGGTGCAGGAGGATTTTCTAGTTTATAAAGACTCTTATTAGTTTGAATATCAAAAATACTTAAAGTATTATTATCAAAGACTAAAGCAATTAAATTATCTCGCATACTAGCACTTACAGGATTAAAATCAAATCGTAAGGAACGAGTCTCTTTTGTTTCTTTGTGGATTAAAATCAATTCTTTAAGATTATTCGTTGCTAAATAATATTCTTCAGATTCATTTAAATAGCGAGCATTCTTTGGCAAAAATATTTCAGGAATCTCTCCATTTTTTGTAATAAATTGTCCATTTTTCAAAGTTGCTCCATTACGTGTTATAAAAACAATAGGGGAGTTAATTGTGCTTGTATGAGAGATTTTTCCTTGAACTTCTTCTTTTTTGGGGTTAAAATAAAATTTCGACCCACAACCTACAATAAAAACCGCTAAAAGACAATATCCAACCAAACCAATCTTTTTCATTCTTTAATTCCTTTTATAGTTAAATGCTCTAAAGCATTAGCAATATCTTTTGTAGGGGAATTATTTTGTATTTTCTCTAAGATATTCTTTGCTTCCTTAAAATTTCCCTTTTCTATCTCTAAAAAAGCAGCTTGAAGATAGCCAAACTCTGTAGAATCCTGTAAATTTAAAACCTCAATATTCCGATTTAAACTCGCATTTTGGTATTTAGAAAATTTAGCGATTATAGGATCTTTAGAGGATTGTAATTGCTCTAAAGTGGCTTTATCATTAGCAAAAAGAGCTTTTTGAAAAAGATACAAATCATAAAGCTTACTTTGACTTTCCTTTAAAGACTGAAGGGCTATTGTCTCTCCTAATAACGCCTTTTCATAAAAATTCGCTATTTTTAATTGTTGTTTTTCTTGATAGTAACTCATAATATTATACACAACCAACCAAGAAATCAAAGCAGCAACAAGCACAATAATAGGGATTTTATAACGTTTAAACCAACCTTCAAATCGTATTAAGCCCTCTAGCATTTTTTCATTATTGTTAAATTCATCTTTAACATAATTAACATTTTGTCGCAAGCTCATTTTCTCTCCTTAAATTCCGGTGCTGCCAAATCCACAGCTACCGCGTTTTGTTTTATTTAATGAAGCGGTTTCTTTAATCTTTGCTTGTTTAACTTTACAAAGCACTGCTTGGGCTATCCTATCGCCAACTTTTATTCTAAAATCCTTTTCCCCAAAATTCATAGCAATAACCTTAATCTCTCCACGATAATCACTATCAATAGTCCCGGGTGTATTTAAAATAGTAAATCCATATTTTAAAGCTAACCCACTGCGTGGGCGAATTTGAATCTCATACCCCCTTTTAATCCCAAAGGCAAGTCCGGTTGCAATTAAAGCCCATTTTCCAACAGGAATTACTAACTCCTCTGTAGAACATAAATCAAATCCTGCAGCACCTCTGCTCTGATATTTTGGCAAAACTGCTTTAGGAGAGAGCTTTTTAACTTTTAAAGTTGCCATCAATATACCTTAAATTTAAAATGAAATTTCTTTATAACAAATATCTAAAATTTCATAATCTACCCTTCCACGAGGTAGCTCAACACTCACTTCATCCCCTACAATCTTACCTAAGAGCTGTTTAGCTAAGGGTGAGTGATAGGAGATTAAACCCTTATCAGGATTACTCTCTGTAGCCCCTACAATGGTATAACAAAACTTCTTTTCACTTTCTAAATCCTCTAAAGTAATTGTAGAGCCAAAACTCACTTTATCGTGAGTAATAGTAGAGGGGTCAATAACACGAGCTTGCGCTACAAGTTGCGTAAGCTCATTAATCCTTGCATCAATAAAAAGCTGTCTCTCTCTTGCGGCGTGATATTCTGCATTTTCTTTTAAATCCCCATATTCCCTTGCTATATCAATTTCTTTAATATTTTGAGGACGTTCCACTTCTTTAAGGTTTTTAAGTTCATTTAAAAGCTTATTATAGCCATATTCTGTCATAGGTTCCACAAAACTTCTCCGATACAAATTAATTCATAATACTAACTAAAGAGAGTTAAAAAGCCCTTTATTTTAATAAGTTTTTTGCAAAATATTCAATTTTTCTCGCACAATTTTCCGCACTCCCATTTTTTAAATATTGCATTAAAACTTCCTTTTGTGAAAAAAACTTTTCATAATCAAAACCCTCCCATTCTTTTAAAAGAATATGCGGTTTTACATTTTGCTGTAAAATCTCTGGAATAATAGGGAAGTTATGAATACTTGGATTATTTTTAGGAGAGTGGAAGAAAAAAAACTCTAAAAAAATATTCGCCAAACCAATATAATTTAATTTCACTAAAGATTTTGCAAGTAAAAAATCAATAGCCTTAGCCTTATAAACCAAAAGTGTTGGAATCCCAAGTAAAGTAGTCTCTAAAGTTGCCGTGCCACTACATACAAAGGCAAATTCACAATCCCTTAATCCCTCATAAGTATCAAAAGAAAGGGCAAACTCCTCAACATTTCCATAAATTCTTTCTAATTGTTGTTTTTTGAAATGCTTAGGAATAATTAATAAAGCTTGTTTATTCTGCTTTTTTAAGATTGTAGCTACAATCTTAAAAACAGGTAGCAAAGCTTTAATCTCTGCTACTCTAGACCCGGGCATAAAGGCTATAAGATTTGTTGTTCTTTTACATACATAAGAAAAAGGTAGGGTATCTAAAAGTGGGTGTCCTACATAAGAAATTCTTGCTTCATTTGGATAATAAGCACATTCAAAAGGCAATATTCCCCAAAGTTCATCACAAATCTTTGCTAAAATTTTAGCACGATAAGCTTTCCACGCCCAAACTTGTGGAAGTATATAATAGATAATATAAGGTTTTTTATTACTTTTAAAAAGATTTTGAATAAGGGGAATATTAAAAGAAGAAGAATCCATAAAAATAGCAATATCACATTCTCTAGCCTTTTGTAATAAAACCTTTCGTATTTTGAAATACTTAGGGAGTAATTTTAGGGCATCAACAAATCCCATAACCCTAAATTCCTCAACACCAAAAAGGCTTTTATAATCCCTTTGTAAGGAATCAAAAACCCCCTCTAAAGTGAAATTTATCTGCTTTTGCTTTAAGATTTTAATAAGAGAGAAGAGATGAATGTTAGAAGAATATTCTAAAGCACAGACAAAAATTTTTAAAGTCTTAACTTCCATTTTCTCTATTTTCTTGATAGGCAATCTCTGAATTTATTTTAGAATACTCTAAAGTAATAGCCTGTATCTGCTCTAATAACTGCTCTAATAAATAAAATAGCTCCATAGCCTCTTGCAATGATACATAATCATTTGCTGGGGTTGCAAGAAGTTTTTTACGCTTTTGATAAGAAATTTCTAACTTTTTTAGAACAATAGGCTTTGGTGGAAGATCAACATTTGCTTGTGAAAGCAAATTTCCAAGAGCATTAAGATGTGCTTTTATTAAAGAAAGATCAATCTTAGGATTGCTCTTCTCTAGCTTAAGAATTTCTTGAGAGCTTTCTAATAAATGCAATTTCTCCTTAAGTGCATTCTCTAATGCTTTATTTTTCTCCTCTAATTCATTATTTTGCACCTTTAATAAAGCATTTTTAGCAGAAACTTCATTAAAAGTTTGGATTAATTCCTCTTTATCCTTTTGCAAACTTTGATATTCTTCATTAAAACGTTTTTTTTCTGCTTCAAAAATTTCATAAATTTGCCAAGATTCCTTAATGGTCTCTAATTTCTTTGTAATTTCTTGAAGGGCATAACTATGATTCATAAAACTTCTTTTTTAAAAAACCACAAAAAAGCAAACATAACTCCAGAGGTTTTAGGATAAGATTCATTAAAAATAAAAGAATAAGCTTGACTTTTTGGGATAAAAATCACTTCTATATTTTCATCATCAACCCCGCCCCCATCACTTACCCTATAATTCTCATCAATTTGTGCAAAAAACAAAGTTTGCTTACTCCCTGCAAATCCCACAGAGCTATAAAATTCTGTAACCTTATAAATCTCCTCTAAAGGCACATTATACCCACACTCTTCCAAAATCTCTTCTTGAGCTATCTGCTTTAAAGTTTTATCAGTTTTATCAGTGATTCCCGCACATAACTCATAAGTCCAGCCAATCTCTACTTGTGTGTTATTTGCCATCTCCTTAAGATAAACCGCAGGACGAAATTGCTTAACTACAACAAAAGATTCTTTTTGTTTATGATAAAGAAAAACAGCAACACTATCATGGGCTTGAATAATATCCCATTTCCTCTCCTTACCATTTTCACAAAAGAACATACTTTTAGGCTTAATATAAGGAGAATCTTTACATTCACATAGGCGAATATTAGTTATGCTTTTAGTTGATTTCATTAGCAGGTGCTAACCTATCTTGTGTCAAATAAACAATATAAGAATTTTTCAATGTTTTAAAAGGAACATTTTCAATATTATTTGCCAAAATACCATCAAGTTCATTCTTATAATTGTTTGCCAATCTTAAAAAAATTTCACGCTCTTTGCCCTCTAGTTTTGTTTGGGCGATTTGTAAATGCTTCAATGGATTCACTGCATTACCATTTTTATAGACTCCAAAATGTAGATGAGGACCTGTGCTAAGTCCTGTGCTTCCGACCGTTCCTACCTGTCTGCCTTGCTCTACAAAAGTCCCTACTTTAATACCTTTATTAATATTATGCATATGAGCATAGAGAGTCCTATAACCATTTTCGTGTTGAATAATCACCGTTTTTCCATATCCGCCTTTAACTCCTGCAAAAACAACTCTACCCTTACCAGCAGCCTTAATAGGTGTATGTCTAGATGCTGCATAATCCACCCCTAAGTGAGGGCGTTTATAGCCTAAAATAGGATGCTTTCTAGCAGTAGAAAAATGCGAAGAAATACGTTTATATTTCAATGGTGTTAGTAAAAGGTATTTATTAAGATTATTCCCGTGTATATCATAAAAATGTCCATCTTGATGACGAATAACATAATGATCGCGATTGCTCACATTTAACATTGAAGCTTTGATATTAGGAGAGCCAAAATATTTTCCAAGTCTATATTTTCTCTCATAAACAATAGCAAATTTATCATCTTTTTTAATCTGTCTCTTAAAATCAATACTATTTTTATAAGCCTGTATAAAATCCGAAGCCAATAAAGTATCGCCTGTATATTTCACAATATCATTATACAAAGAGCTTTCCACAGAAAGTGCTAAGGTTCGTTTTTCTACAAAATGGGTAATAGGCGTTGCACGCATTTGATAAACACCATTTTTTTGGTAAATATGCAACTGCGAATCTTCATTAATAGAAATTAACGCCTGCAAAAGCCTTTCACCCTCATAGAGTGTATAAAAAGTACTTCCGCTAATAATCTCATCAGCGAGTTCTTTGTCCTCTGGTGCTAAATCATAATAAACTTTTGCGGGAATAGAATTTTTTTCAAAAAAAGTTAGTAAGGTTTGTCCTTGTTCCCATTTATCCTCTTTAATCGTAGCGGCATTAATGGCTAAAGGAAGCAAACAACAAATAAAAGGCAATCTCGTTTTCTTGATAAATTTCTGCAACATAAAAAACCTAATTTGGAAAAATTGAAAAGCTAAATTTAAAAAATTCTTAATATTCTAGCAAAAAAATGTAAAAAATATCTTATTTTTAACTTAAAAAGTAGAAATCTTAGCACCTAACGCTTTTTCTCATCATTAAGCACAAAAGGTGTATCTTGATACACAGAAAAATTTAACCAATTTAAAAATAACACACTCGCCGAAGAACGCCAAGAAAAAATCGGCTCCCCTTGGGAATTAAAATAATTTTGCGGTTTTTTAATCCCTAAACCCTTTTGTAAATCCCGCTTATACTCTATCTCTAAAGTATCCTTAGCATATTCAGGATGCCCTAAAATAAAAAAATCTTTAGAATCTTTTACCGCACTTATACCACTAAGCTCTCCTTCTAATAAGATTTTCAATTCGCAATTCTCTCTTATTTGCAAAGGATTCATAGCACAATAGCGAGAATGAGGGATTCTAACAATATCATCTAATCCATTAAGCAACAAATCCTCTTTGACTAAAGAATGTTCAAAAACCCCAAATAATTTTTCCTCTAAGCGAATCTTTTGTATTTGGTGGAAATAATACAATCCCGCCATTGCCCCCCAGCATAAATACATTGTACTTGTGCAATTTTGCTTTAAATACTCCATAATAACAACTAATTCTTCCCAATACTGCACTTCTTCAAAGGGCAAATGTTCAATAGGGGCACCTGTAACAATAGCCCCATCAAATTTTTTACCCTTAATATTTTCAAAATTCACATAAAACCTATCTAAATGACTCTTAGGCGTATTTTTGCCAACATAACTCTGTGTAGAAAGAAGCGTAATATTCACCTGCAAAGGAGAGTTTGCAAGGAGTGATAAAAGCTGATTTTCTGTCTCTATTTTGGTAGGCATTAAATTAATAATAAGAATCTCTAAAAGGCGAATATCTTGGGTTTTTGCACGAAGCTCCCCCATAATAAAGGCTTTTTCTTTTAAAAACGAAAAGGCTGGAATATCCTCTGGAATAACAACTGGCATAGGTTTCCTTATTTCTCAAGTGCTTGTTTTAAATCCGCAATAATATCACAAGGATTTTCTAGCCCAATACTTAAGCGAATCGTGCAAGGAGTAACTCCCGCTGATTGTAACTCTTTCTCACTAAGCTGTGAATGTGTTGTAGAGGCTGGATGAATAACTAATGATTTAGAATCCCCAATATTAGCAACAATAGCAAAGAGTTCTAAACTATCGCAAATCTTTTGTGCCGCTTCAAAGCTCTCTGCTTCAAAGCTCAAAAGCCCACTACTTAAAGAATCTTTAAAATACTTTTTCAAAAGCCCATTATAGGTATCCCCCTCTAAGGCAGGATAACAAATATTATGGGCTTTAGGATGGGATTGTAAAAACTTAGCAACTTCTAAAGCATTTTGACTATGCTTTTTGATTCTAAGCCCTAATGTCTCTAAACCTTGTAAGATAATCCAAGCCGCTTGTGCAGAGAGTGTAGCACCAGTATTTCTAAGCCATTCTGTGATAATGCGGATACAAAAAATCGGTAAAGGCAAATTTGCATAAACCAATCCGTGATAACTTTCATCAGGGGTATTAAAGGGGGCATAGCGAGGATTATTTTTAAGCAATTCATTAAGATTAGGACGCTCTATCACTACACCGCCTAAAGCACTCCCTTGACCATTAACATATTTGCTTAAACTATACACACTAATATCTACACCAAATTCAAAGGGTTTATGCAAAAACGCAGTAGCCACAGTGTTATCACAAATACTAACAATCCTATGTTTTTTCGCAATCTTTGTGATTTTCTCTACATCAGCAATAGCAGTTTGCGGATTAGAAAGACTTTCAAAAAAGATAGCCGAAGTCTTTGCATCAATGGCTTTTTCTAAAGTCTCCTCAATATTATCAATATCAAAAACTCTAGCTTCAATCCCAAATCGCTTTAAAGTATGCACGACTAAAGTCTGTGTTCCTCCATAGATTTTATTAGAATACACGATATTGTTACCATTTTGCGCACAATTCACTAACGCATAAAATACCGCAGAGGTTCCACTAGAAGTAGGGATACCAAAAGCACCCCCCTCTATAGCTGCAAGTCTAGCCCCTAGTATATCAACAGTTGGGCTAGTTAATCGCGAATAAATATTCCCTAGCTCTTCCAAACCAAACCTAGCGGCTGCTTGTTTTAAGCTCTCAAAGCTATACGCAGTATTTTGATAGATTGGGACACTTAAAGTTCTTTGGGTATCATAAGTATAACCCGCGTGTAAAGCAAGGGTATCTTCAGAAAAATGATTATGGGTTAAATTTGGCATTATATTTCCTTTTTTGAAATTTCAAAAAATAATAGCATATATTTTATAAATACATATTGTATCTTAAAACTATAGAAAATATTTTTAGAATCTGTTACCTTTTGCTACACCACATAATCTAAATCTTAATTGCACTCTGAAATTTCATCATAAAGCCTATTAATAGCTAAATACAACATTTCATAGATTTTTTTAAACCCCTCTAAATCTTTATAATGATAAGGATCGGGTATATCTCTCCCCTCTAATCCATAATCCCCCATAAGAACCACTTTATCTTTAGAAAAAAACCGCAATAAATCTTGATAATTCTGCCTATCCATCGCAACAATTAAATCAAAACTATCATCATTATAAGCATTAACCTTGCGACCCTTTAAACAAGAAATATCAATCCCATTATTTTTTGCAACCTCAATAGAGCGAGAATCTGGAGATTCACCAATATGCCAACCACTAGTTCCTGCAGAATCTATTTTCAAATCCATTCCCCTCTTTTGCGCTAAATCCCTAGCAATGCCCTCCGCTAAAGGTGAGCGACAAATATTCCCTAAGCATACAAACAAAATAGCATTAATCTTTTTCAAATCATTCCTTTTATATTAAAGCCCACATTATACTAAAATACTCTTTACTTAAATCAAAGTTTAAATTTTATGCTATACTAGAAATGTTAAAAATAACTTATGACAAATACATAGTAAAAATGCCTAAATCTCCTAATATAATATATATTAGGGGGGGGGGGGGCAATAATACTCCTATAAGAAGCCAAGTCTTACATTCTAAAGTCAATGCTAAAACTGCAAATACTATAACTTTACAATCCCATACAAAAGATTCTACTTTAAAATCTAATTCCTTAGATTCTAATCTCAATACAAAAGCTATGAATCCTAAACCTTTAGATTCTCAAAGTTTAATCTCTCAATTATTTAATCCTAAGTTTTTAGATTCTAATTCTAATCTTAAACCTCTATACTCTAGGATTAATGTTAAAACATTAGATTCTAATCCTAAAATAAGAGATATTAATTTTAAATTATTAAATCCTAAATCTCTAAGCCCCTCTTTCCTCTCTTTAATCTGTGCGAGTGTTTTATTAACTATTCCTCATAGTATTAGTGCTAAAGATAATTGGGTAGCAATAGGTAATGATACTTTAGATACAACAACAGATACTAATGCTAATAAAGTAACAAAAGCACTTACTAATAAACAAATCTCTGCTTCACAAACTAAAGAATATAAAAACTTAGAAATTACTAATACTGGGAGTATTACTAATACAAATGCTAACTTTGCTATCAATATTCAAAATAATGCTACGATAGAGAGTATTACCAATAAAGGATTAATTAGTGGGAGTGGGAATCATAATATTAGTATTAATACAAGCTCTATCCAATCTTTTGAAAATATTGGAACCATAACTAATACTAATACTGGTAAATTTAATTTTAATATCACTCAAGGAACTATTGATAAGTTTAGCAATAGTGGAATAATAGATTCTAAAGGTTATGGTATTGCTTTACAACCTAATACTACCATTACTAATTTTAACAACACAGGAACTATTCTTGCTAAAGAAACAAGTGGTAGAGATGCGGTATATATTAATAAAGCTACCATAGAGACTTTTAGTAATGAGGGATTAATTAAGAGTGAGGGTAACAGAGGAGTAGGGATTAATATCTTAGGGGGGACTAGCATTACTAATTTTGAGAATAAGGGGACGATAACTGCTAGTAATAATACTGGTATATATGTTAGAGGAGGAATTATTAAAACCCTTATTAATGAGGGAAGTATAATTTCTGCTGGAGCTAACTCAACATTTTATTCAGGTATCTCGCTAGAAGGTGGAGGAACCATTGAAAATATTATTAATATAGGAACTATAAGATCAAATGGTTTTGGTATTGATGTAGCTTTTAATGGTAAATTTGGAAACCTCATTATGAAAGATGGAGCTGTAGTGCATGGAAATCTTTCAGGTATTGCAGTAGGAGTAAACCAAACTCTAGGAGAACTTGAAATTAGTGGAGCTAATACTAAAATTAGTGGGGGTGAAAATGGTATTAGCTTACAACCTGGATCAAAAGCCCAAAAGATTACTATCAAAGATGGAGCTAAGATAGAGGGAGGTTATAGTGGAATCAACCTTTGGGATAACGCTGACCTTAGTGGAGATATTAATATATCAGGTGTTGGCTCTATGATAAAAGGAGGAAGCGACGCAGGTATTTTTAATGAGAATTCTAATATAACTGGTAACATCACTATATCAGATGGTGCAACTATAACCGCTACTTCAGGTAAAGCCATTTGGAATAATGGGAATGCTACCCTTAGTGGAGGCATTACCATAAGTGGTGCTAATACAAAACTAGAGGGAGATATTGTTAATGCTGATAATGCAAAGATAGGGAGTGAGATAAAGATAGAAAAAGGTGCTAGTGTTAATGGAGGATTAGTAAATAATGGTAATGCTTCTATATCAGGAAATATTACTATTGATGAGAGTAGTAAGCTTAACTCTATTACTAATACTTCAAGTAATGCTAATGCTATTACAGGAAGTATTGAAACTAAAAGTAGCACTCCT
Organism: Helicobacter apodemus; assembly: GCF_003097575.1. Taxonomy (NCBI): domain Bacteria; kingdom Pseudomonadati; phylum Campylobacterota; class Epsilonproteobacteria; order Campylobacterales; family Helicobacteraceae; genus Helicobacter; species Helicobacter apodemus. Next base: position 806,060 of record NZ_CP021886.1, read on the forward strand.
TTAGCTATTTCTAATTCTGGAAGTATTGGAGGAGATATTAAAACAGCAGGAAATGCTGAATTAAAAATTAACAATTCAGGAAGTGGTAGCATAGGAGGCTCTATCACTGCTAGTGGTAATGCCCCTATTAGTATTACTAATTCTGATAATGCAAAGGTCGCAGGAAATATTGAAGTAAGTGGAGATGCTCCTATCGTTATTAAAAATGAAGGGAATGCTACCTTACAATCAGATATTATTAACTCTGGTTCTGGAAATCTCTCCCTTAGTAATACAGGGAATGCTAGTATAGGGGCTAATATTAAAAATGAGGGAATAGATCATTTTTTTAATTTTTTAATTAACTTTTAATTTTTGGTTTTTAAAGGAGTAGGGTGGGGTGAGTTAGGATAGGCAGAAAGTCTAATAATTAGCCATTATTTATGATAAAAAGTTACATCTTGTCTATAATCTAATAATATTTAAAGCTTATTGTCGAGTTTATGGATAAAGTTTGGTTATAATTACTAGTTATAAAGGTTTAAACTTATTTTTAAGGAAAAAAAATGAAATTCAAAGGTTTTTGTGGTTTTTGGCTTTTATTTGGAGTATTGTTTGCAGAACCTAGGCATCCAGAATGTATAGCTCCTGCTAAACCCGGAGGAGGGTTTGATTTGACTTGTAAGTTAGCGCAAATAACTTTAGCTGATAGTGGAATCTTGCAAAAGGTTATGCGTGTAACTTATATGCCCGGGGGTGTTGGTGTTGTCGCTTATAATGCAATGATTAATTCTAAGGCTAAAGATTCAAATATTATTGTGGCTTTTTCAAGTGGAACCTTGCTTAATATTGCTACAGGAAAGCATGGCAAATATAATGAAAATGATGTGAAATGGCTTGCAACAGCGGGTGTGGATTATTCAGCAATTTATGTTAAAGCAGATTCAAAATACCAAACTTTAACGCAACTGCTTGAGGATTTGAGGGCTAATCCTCAAGCGATTAGTTTTGGTGCTGGAGGGAGTGTTGGCGGACAAGATTGGATGGTTACTGCTTTGCTTGCAAAATCTGCTAATGTGGATATTAAAAATACGCGTTATGTTGCCTTTGAAGGTGGGGGTGATACGATGATCTCTTTACTTGGTGGACATATTGATGCTGCAGTGCAAGGGCTTGGTGAGCTAGTATCCCAATTAGATTCGGGTAGCATAAGAATATTGGCTATCTTTTCAGAGGAACGTTTGAATCTCAATGATAAAATAGCACAAATCCCTACTGCAAAGGAGCTAGGGTATGATGTCGTATGGCCGGCTATTCGTGGGTATTATATGGCTCCTAAGGTTTCGCAAAAAGATTATGAGTGGTGGATTAATGCTTTTGAAAAACTTTATGAGACTCCAATTTTCAAGGAGCAAAGGGATCAGAGAGCTTTATTTGAATTTAATAAAAGCGGTAAAGAGTTAGAAGAGTTTGTGAAAATGCAAACTCACCAAATGCGGCAATTAGCTAAAGAATTTGATCTTATTAAATAATGTTAAGTATTAGGATTTTTTCTTTACTTTTTATTTTTTTAAGCCTTGTTTTGTTTTATTATGGGCTTGGTATAAAAAGTGAGTTTAATTATGAGCCTCTAGGTCCCGCACCCTTTCCTTTAGCAATACTTGGCTTGATAGCTCTTTGTAATGTTTTACTTTTGTTTTTTTCAGAGCATACAAACATTCAATGGGCTGGTTTAAGGATTATGCAAAAGTTAGGACTTTTGCTTTTAAACTTCTTTGGCTATGCCTTTGTTTTTGAGATTTTTGGATTCTTGCTTGCAAGTGCGATTTTTATATTTGTTACTTCCCTTATTTTTGGGGCTAGGTTTTTCTCTGCCCTTATTTTTGCGGTATTGTGTAGTTTAGGGTTATTTTATCTTTTTGATATTTGTTTGCAAATTACCTTGCCTCTTGGTGAGATTTTTGCGTAAAATTAAGGTGTGAGATAAGGTATTTAGGGGTGAAAGGATAGAATGGATATATGGAATTATCTAATGCAAGGCTTTAGTGTAGCCTTGAGTTTAGAAAATTTAATTATTGCGATGATTGGTTGTTTGATAGGGACGATAGTTGGAATGTTACCCGGACTTGGTCCTATTAATGGTGTGGCGATTTTGCTTCCTTTGGCTTATTCTATAGGGCTTGAACCTGCTTCGGCTTTGATTTTGTTAGCGACTGTTTATCTTGGGTGTGAATATGGAGGAAGGATTTCTTCGATTTTGCTTGGAATACCCGGAGATGCAGCGGCTATTATGACAACTTTAGATGGGTATCCCCTTGCAAAATCAGGAGAGGCTGGAAAGGCTCTTTGTATTTCAGCTATAAGCTCATTTATTGGTTCTTTTATTGCTATTGTTGGGATTATTTTATTTGCTCCTTTGCTCGCAAAATGGTCTTTAAGCTTTGGTCCTGCAGAATATTTTGCTCTTATCGTGTTTGCTTTGGCAACTTTGGGTTCTATGATGGCGGAGAAACCTATTCGTTCGTTTATGGCTGCTCTTATTGGTTTGTTTTTGACGACAATAGGTATAGATGGGAATTCTGGTGTTTATCGCTTTACTTTTGAAAATCCGCATTTGTTTGATGGGATTCCTTTTGTTATTCTTGTTATTGGCTTGTTTTCTATTAGTGAGATTTTGTTAATTTTGGAAAATACCCATAGTGGTAGTGTTGTTATCAAAAAAACAGGCAAACTTTTGATTAGCTTAAAAGAGTTTTTTTATTGCTTTTGGGTGATTATAAGGTCGGGAATTACAGGGTTTTTTGTAGGAGTTTTACCTGGGGCTGGTGCTACCATAGCAAGTGCTATATCTTATATGAATGAAAAAAAGTTAGCGGGTAAAAAGGGGAGATTTGGAGAGGGAGATTTAAAAGGTATTGCCGCACCAGAGGCGGCTAATAATGCTTCAGCTTGTGGTTCTTTTATCCCTATGCTAACTTTAGGGCTTCCTGGCTCTGGCACGACTGCTGTAATGATAGGAGCTTTAAGTCTTTATAATATTAATCCTGGTCCTACTATGTTTAATGAACAACCGGATATTGTTTGGGGGATTATTGCTTCTTTATTGATTGCAAATATTTTATTGCTTATTTTAAATATCCCTTTAATAGGGGTTTTTGTGAGAATCTTAAGTATTCCTACTTGGATTTTAGCACCTATTATTGCGGTTATTTCTGTTATTGGGATTTACTCGATTAATAGCACAAGCTTTGATATTTTTTTAATCCTCATTATTGGTATAGTGGGGTATGTCTTAAGAAAACTTGCTTTTCCTATGGCTCCTTTAATCTTAGGGTTTGTTTTAGGGGAATTATTAGAGGTAAATTTAAGAAGGGCATTGTCTATTAGTGGTGGAGATTTTTCAATTTTGTGGCAGGGGTATATCGCACAGGTTTTATTGGTTATAGCTGTGTTGATTATCATCGTGCCTTTGGTTTATAAATATTATAAAAAATCTCAAGGTTAATTTATTAATGTTGCTTATACAAACTTGATCAAAGAATAAAAAGTATAAAATAGAATATCTTTTTTAGGATAATTTAAGATAAAGGTTTAACAGTGCGTATATTGATGTTTAGTTTAATGGGTTTTGTAGTAGCTGTTTTATTTGGTTGTGAAAAAGCGGATTCTAGCGTTATCTCTAGTGGAGCAAACACTACGCAAGAGCGATTAGAAGAGATGAATAGTATTGATAGAAACTCTTATGCGGAAGTGGCGGATGTATTTTTAGAAACGCAACATATTACCACGCAGGATAAACCTTATTTCTTGGTTTTTGGTGCTAATGGTTGCTTGTATTGTGATAGATTGAAAACGCTTATTAAGCAGGATTCTCAAATTAAAGAAAGCCTAAAGAATAATTTTTCCCCTTATTATATTAATCTTAGCTATTCTAAAAAACATAATGTTGATTTTTTAAACAAAAAAGTATCAACCACCAAATTAGGGCAGATATATGGTGTTCGTTCAACCCCTACATTAGTTTTTCTTAATGCTAATGGGGATACTTTGTTTGTCTATCCTGGATATATGCAAAGGGATAGGTTTATGGCTACTTTAGAGTTTTTGCAAAATCCTGATATTGCTAAATTAGATGAGAAAACTATTGCGATGAAATTACGTGATTTATTTGAGCAAAAGAAAATTTAATTAACTAATGGTTGGCAGTTTTTATTATAAAATTTATTTATTTGAAAAAGAAAGGAAATAATGGAACTGCAAAATTTTGTTAATAGAATTGTTAAAGGCTTTTGTAACTTTTGGGTTATGATTGCATTATTGCTTCTATATGCCACCGCCTGTGGTGTGGCAACTTTTATAGAAAATGATTATGGAACTCCTAGTGCTAAAGCATTGATTTATAATACGCAATGGTTTGATTTGCTACATTTGCTTTTGGTCTCAAACCTTATTGGTGTTTTAATTCGCTCTCGTGCTTGGCAGAGAAAAAAATATGCAAGTGTGCTTTTTCATTCTTCTTTGGTTATGATTTTCATAGGGGCTACAATAACTAGATATTATGGCTTTGAAGGTGTTATGCATATAAGAGAGGGAGAGCGGAGTAATGTCATACAATCACAAGAGGAATTTTTGACTATTTTAGCAAAGATAGATGATAAAGTTTATCGTGCGTTTTTCCCCACAACTATTACGCCTTTGGTGCAGAAAAAGTTTGATGAAACAATGTTTTTTTTAAATAATGAGTTGCGTGTAAGATTTGTAGAATATCTTGCAGCAGAGGATAAAATGAGCATTGATTCGTTAAAGGTAGAAGTTAGCTATGGGGGTTTTAGTGAAATTGTTAATGTAGAAAAAAATATAATGGGACAAACTCCTATACTTTTTAGCTTAGGTGATGCAAAATTTGGGTTAGAGTGGGGCAGTAGAGCTATTATGCTTCCTTTTGCTTTGGAGTTAAAAGATTTTCAACTTGATAGGTATGCAGGCTCAATGAGTCCCTCTTCTTATGCTTCAGAAATAGTCCTAATTGATGAGAAAAATAATCTTGAAGAGCCTTATAGAATCTTTATGAATAATGTTTTAGACTATGGCGGTTTTAGGTTTTTTCAATCTTCTTATGATCAAGATGAGTTAGGGACGATATTATCTGTGAATAAAGATCCTGGCAAAATCCCCACTTATATCGGCTATGCTATGCTAACTTTAGGGCTTTTGTGGTCGTTTTTTGCAAGGAATGGGAGATTTTATAGATTAGGTAAATATTTAAAAGCACAGAATCTAGCCCTTGCTTTTGCATTTATTAGTGCTTTTGCTATGAATTATCCCCTTTATGCAGAGAATGCTAAAGAAAGTCCTCAAGAGATTGATATACCTAGTAATGCGAGTATTTTAGAGCTGTTAGAAAATCTTAAGAATAAGTCTTTACCGCATTCTCAAGAGTTTGGAAAACTCCTTGTGCAAGACTTTGGCGGTAGGATAAAGCCTGTAGATACAATGGCTATGGAATATATCCATAAAATGACAAAAAAAGATGAGTTTTTGGGGCTTAATAATATGCAGTTGTTTTTGGGGATGATGATGTATCCTAATGAATTTAAAAAAATCAAAATGATTGCTATTTCTACCCCAAAGCTTAAAGAAATTATAGGCGTGGATACTAAGGATAAGTATATCGCCTTTGATGATGTCTTTAGTAATGGTGAGTATAAAATAATCAATTATTTAGAGGAGGCTAATAGAAAAAAGCCCTCTATGCGTGATAAGTTTGATAAGGATGTATTAAGTGTTGATGAACGCATTAATGTAGCCTATTTAATTTATACTGCACAAAGTTTGCGTATTATTCCCGATTTCAAAGAGGATGGCACAACTTGGTATTCACCAACAGAAGCGATGGCTGATTTTAGTCCAAAAGATAGAGAGCAGTTACATAAGCTCTTTCAAGCCTATTTTGCAAGTTTTCATCAAGGTTTAGTTGAAGATAATTGGGAAAATGCTAGTTTAGCCCTTGTGGCATTGCATAAGATTCAAGAAAAATTTGGTGGTGAGCTATTACCTCCTACTTCTAAGATAACCTTAGAGATATTTTTAAATCACTATAATATTTTTGATAATTTGACCTTTCTTTATATTTTAGCGGGATTGTTATTGTTTGTGCTAGTGTTGGTGCAGATTTTAAGGAATAAAAATATTAATATTTTGCCTACTAAAATTATTTATTGGGTGATTGTGATTTTAGCACTCTTGCATACATTTGGGCTTGGTGTGCGTTGGTATGTCGGAGGGCATGCACCTTGGAGTAATGCTTATGAATCTATGATTTATATTGCTTGGGCAGCTGGAATTGCGGGAGTCGTGTTTTTTTCTAGGAGTTTTTTAGCACTTGCTACGGCAAGTTTTCTAGCAGGAATTTCTCTTTTTGTCGCTCATTTGGGTCTTATGGATCCACAAATTGGGAATTTAATTCCTGTTTTAAAATCCTATTGGTTAAATATTCATGTCTCTATTATCACCGCAAGTTATGGATTTTTAGGGCTTTGTTTTATGCTAGGTGCTATTACTTTAGTGCTTTTTGTGTTCCGCTCAAAGAAGCATCAGCAAATTGATGAGACAATTTTAACTCTGCATACTATTAATGAGATGTCTATGATTTTAGGTTTAGCAATGCTTACTATTGGGAATTTCTTAGGTGGAGTATGGGCTAATGAATCTTGGGGGAGATATTGGGGTTGGGATGCAAAAGAAACTTGGGCTTTAATATCTATTGCTATTTATGCAGTAGTTTTGCATGTGAGATTTTTACCTAAAGGGGAGAGTCCTTATATTTTTGCCACTTTAAGTGTTGTAGCGTTTTATTCTATTTTAATGACTTATTTTGGGGTAAATTTCTATCTTTCTGGACTTCATTCTTATGCTGCTGGAGATCCTCTCCCTATTCCTGTGTTTTTGTATTATTTTGTTGCAGGGACGATTCTTTTAATAGTGGCTGCAGCAAGAAAGAGAGATTTGCAATCCCCTAAACTCTCTTAAGTTAATATTTTTTAACTATGAAGCAAGAATATTCTTGCTTTAACTTAAATGAAACTAGTTGGTGGTGTTTATCTTTTTTAAATCTATAAAACTTAACTTATTTTAATTTACATAATGAATAAGATTTAAATTGGTAGTTGTGCTTAGAGGATTTGACTTTTAATAAGGCTTAAGAGTTTAAGAATCCTTAATTCTATTTAGGTGGTATTTAGGGATTTGGGAGCTTAGGATTTTGGTATTAATGTGTTTGAATATTTATATGATTTGCATAAGTTCTAACGATTAAAGAGAGGCAAAAGCAAACGATAAAATATAATCCTGCTACGGTGGCAAATACACTAACAATTTCTTCAAAGCTTGTAGAGCGGGCTAAAATATCTTTGGAGACATTGGTTAATTCTACTACATTTAAGGCAGCAAGAAAAGAAGTATCTTTAATGGTGGTAACACATTGTGAGAGAATTGTAGGGATTACTTTGCGGTAGCATTGTGGAAAGATAATATACCATAAGGTAAAGGGGAAGCTAAAACCTTGTGAAGCAGCTGCTTCAAACTGCCCCTTAGGGATAGAATTTAATCCTCCGCGAATAATCTCTGCCATCACTGAAGAGGTATAAAGGAATAAGCCAATGGTGCCAAGCACTGCATAATTTGCGGGTATCCCAAGCACAACAGGTAAAACAAAACAAGCCGCATACATCCATAAGAGCAAAGGGGTATTCCTAAAAACCTCTATATAAGTCCCTGCTAAATATCCTAAAAACTTACCCGCACCAAATTTGCCATAGTTTCTCATTACTGCAAGGATAGAGCCAAAAATGATAGCCCCACCTGCAGCAAAAAATGCCATAATAAGGGTGAGTTTTAATCCACCTAGTAACGCATAAAAATCAATTATATCCATTAGCCTACCTTTAACTTACCTTACTACTACACTTTTTTTAAGCTTTTCTTCATAAGAGCGTGTAAAAATTGCTAGAGCATAACAGACTACAAAGTAAAATGCTCCTGCAATTATATATGCGGGTGCATAATTAAGACTTGATTGTGCATAAGAGTCGGCATTATACATAATCTCTGCACCTGCGATAATAGCTAATACGGAGGTGTTTTTGATAAGATTGACTGCTTGATTAGTTGCTGGAGGCAAAATTATTTTAATAGTCTGTGGCAAAATAATATAAATCATTTTTTGCGTATAATTAAAACCTTGTGAAGCAGCTGCTTCAAACTGCCCCTTAGGGATAGATTGTATTCCACTTCGTATTACCTCACTCATATAAGCTCCTGTATAAACGCCAATCCCAACTATACCAATAGTGAAAACATCAAGGGTTATACCAATATAGGGAACTTTGGGTAAAACATAATATAAAAAGAATAAATTAATCAATAAGGGCGTATTTTGAAAAAATTCTACATACACTCTAGCCCACCACCTTAATATTGCAAATTTACTTGTTGCCATAAGGGCGTGAAATACCCCCATAATAATGGCAAGGCTTAAGGCTAAAATAGAAATTAAAAGTGTAAGCCCAAAGCCTTCAAAAAATACATTAATGTGGGAGAGGGTATCAACCCATCTCCATAATGCAAAAGGTGAATCACTCATTAGTTCTCCCAAAATCCTATAAGGGTTATTTTAAATTCCACTTTTTTGCAAGTTCGTTAATAGCATCATTATTATCACGCACAAAGTTATTGACATATTCACTCCATTGTGCATCACTTTTGCGTGTTACAATGCCATATTCTTGTGGATTAAGACTATCCTCTAAAATCACATTATTGTTATCTAAATACCCGCGTAAGATGGATTTATCCACAGAAAAGGCATCAATTCTTTTAGAATCTAATGCTGCTTTTAAAGAGGGATAATCGGGTAATTCTTGCACTTTAACTTTCATTCCTATTTCCTCTGCGGCTTCCATAACAGCTTTTTTGGTGGTTGCTGCTTGTGCTACACCAATTATTTTGCCATCTAGGCTTTTAAAATCTATGAAATTATTTTCTTTTAATACCAAAAAGCCAATAGGATCACTATAATAAGAATCTGTAAAATTGTAGGTTTTCTTTCTTTCCTCTGTGATAGTAAAGGTTGCAATTACAGCATCAAGTGTGCCATTATCAAGCAGGGGTCCTCGTGTCTTTGCGGTTACAGGTTCTAGTCTTAATTTGTTTTCATCGCCTAAAATTTCTTTAGCAAGCATTTTTGCCATATCAATTTCAAACCCTTCGATTTGGTTAGTCTTGGGATTAAGCAAACCAAAATTTGGAGCGTCTTTTTTGACACCTACTACAAGCTCTCCACGTTTTTTAATGGTTTCTAAAGTGCTTGTGTTATTGTTTGTGTTGTTGTTACTACACGCAACAAGTAAAAAAGAAAAAGCTACGCTAAGTCCTACCAATACGCTTTTGGTTAATTTTGTCATATAAACTCCTTTAGTTAATGTGTAAGAATCTTGCTTAAAAAGAGTCGTGTTCGCTCATTTTTAGGATTCTCAAAAAAGTTTTTAGGGATATCTTGTTCTACAATTGCCCCATTTTCCATAAATATCACCCTATCGGCTACTTCTTTAGCAAAGCCCATTTCGTGTGTTACTATAACCATTGTTGTGCCTTTTTCATAGGAAATTTTTCGCATTACATCTAGCACTTCTTGCACAGTTTCTGGATCTAGTGCAGAAGTTGGCTCATCAAAAAGGATAATTTTCTTTTGGGTGCAAAGACTTCTTGCGATTGCTACCCTTTGTTGTTGTCCTCCACTAAGTGTAGCTGGATATACATTTGCCTTTTCTTCTAATCCTACTACTTGGAGGTATTTATAGGCAATTTCTTCTGCTTCTTTTTTGTTCTTCTTTTGGATTTTCATAGGTGCAAGCGTGAGATTCTCTAACACACTCATATGGGGATAAAGGTTAAAGTGCTGAAATACCATTGCACAATATTTACGACAAATAGTAAGCTTTGTTTTGTGTGTAAGCTCAATGCCATTAATGATGACTTCCCCTGAACTCACTTCCTCTAAACCATTCATACAACGAATTGTTGTGCTTTTGCCACTTCCACTAGGACCTATAATAACGAGCTTTTCACCTTCATTAACAATTAGATTAATATCTTTTAACACTTGGTGTGTGCCATAAAATTTATTTACATTTTTGAGTTCAATCAAAATAAGCCTTTTTTGTGATTGATACAAATCATTTTATATATGTAGATATTGTAAGAAAATGAAATTTAAAAAAACTTTAATTTATAAAATAAAGTGTTATGACTAAAGTTCTGAGCTTATATGCTATATTTATAATAGAAGGGCATTGTTTATGCGGTATTTGTTTCTAATAAAGTATCCTTTAAGATTATTTAATTATAATAATAGTTATTATATTAAATATAAAATTAAGGATGATTTGGGATGATTGATTATAGTGGCATTGGTTGTAGTATTGATTTTATTAAATCCCAAGGGGGGATTTGTGTATTAGATACACAGCAAGATTCTTCTATGGATTTTGGGTTACACGATAGTATATATCAAGAAGTTTTTAGCTTTGTTAATGGGTATGAGTTTTTTGAGGCTATAAACGCTAAAGAGGAAATTACACAAAAGGTAATTCTTATAACAGGGGGGATTGATCAGATTCTTTTACATTCTCATCAAAAATTTATTGATAGATTTTTAGATAGTGGGGGAATCCTCTTAAGTTTTGCCCCAAATTTTATTGATTGGTTGCCCGGAAATTCCTTGTATATTGCTAGTGAGATTCCTATTAAAGATAGAAAGATTTTGACTTGCGAACATCCTATTACTAAGGGCGTGAAAGATTATGATATTACTTATAGGAGAGGGGTTTGTGGGTTTTTTTCTCGGGGTTATTTCAAGCCCCCTTTAGGGGCTGAAGTGTTTTTAAAGGATAATGCGAATGAATGTGTAGGTTATATTGATTTTTATTCTACTAAGGGTGTTATCCTTAGCACGGCTGGAGCTGATTTATTTGGCTATGGACTTTTTGAGCAAAGCACCGCAAAGAGGCTTGGGTTAAATCTTTTGTTATGGATAGAGCGGGTTTTAAAGGAAAGGGGATGAAAAAAGCAATTATTACAGGTGGTTCTTTTTATCATCAAAACCTTTTTAAGGTTTGTGGGGGAGGTTTGGAGATTTGTTTGCTACAAGGCTTTATTTACCCAATCTTTATAAGGAGGAGTTATGCGATTTTGATTATGTGGTTTTGGCTTCTAGGCTTAATGGGAAGTTTTTAATGCAAAATGCTTCTAAGCTGTTAGATTATATTAATAATGGAGGCAATATGGTTTTATTAGGGGGCGTGGATTGTGATTTTTTGCCTTATCTTGATTTTAAGCCTACTGAAGTGAATTTTTGGTGGTGGTTGAATGAGGGGGCAGATTTACCCCTTTATGCTTTTGATGTCTCGCATAGATTATGGGATTTTTTAAGGATTGATGAATGCAAATGGCATTATCACGGAGTTTTTAAAGACAATGACAAATATGAGAAAATTCTAGTCAATGAAATTGGGGAATCTATTATTTGTAAAAGCCATCATTTTAAGGGGAATTTATATTTAACTTCATTAGATCCTGATTTTCATATAGGACAAGGATTTATGCCTATTACAATTCCTTTCTTTGAAAAATATATGCGGTGGATAGAAACGGATATTTTGGAGGAGAAATGAAACGGCTTTTAATACTTTTTGCTTTGTTAGTTTCGCCCTTATTTGCTGAAGTTAAAGTTGCGGTTTTTGGTGGATTGTGGCCTATGCCTGTGATTTTAAGCTTTTTGACAGAGGCTAAGATTATCTATATCCCTAAAGCTTCTGTTAATGCACTCAAATATTCCATTGTTTCAGAGATAAAGCCAGAGTTTTTGGGTATCCCCTATGGAAGTAATGAGGGTATTGAAGAGCTTTTAGCTCTTGATGCAGATGTTTATATGTGCCATATTGCCGATACTAAGCTTTATACACAGCTACAAAGGGCGGGTAAGGAGGTAAAATCTTTCTCGGTAAATGTAGAGAATTATGATTTGAAAATGACTTTAAAGCAATGGTTAGAGGGGGTTGGTCAATACTTTGATATTGCTAAGAAGCAACAAGCTATTATCGGAGATATTACCCAAGCAGAGGAGTTTATAGCAAGTCGCATAAAAGATTCTAAGGCAAAGGTGATGATTTTACGCTCCCTTGATAATAACCAAATTCTTTTAGGAGGAAGGAGTTATTTGATAGAAAAAAGCGGTGGTAAGAGTGTTTTAAAAGCTCAAAAAGATAGCCTTATTAATCTTGAAAGCCTATATGAGTTAGACCCTGATGTGATTTTTATCACTAATTTTACAGATACAACCCCTAAGGATTTGTTGGATTCTAAGCAATGGCAGGGATTAAAGGCAATTAGGGAGAAAAAAGTTTATAAACTTCCCTTAGCGACTTATCGTCCCTATGCCCCAAGCCTTGATGTTGCACCTACTTTACTTTTTATGGCGAAGAAAACTTATCCGCATTTATTTGAAGATATATCTTTAGGCGATGTTTTTAGTAAGCATTTTGTGAAATTTTATGGCATTAACCTAACGCAAAAGCAAGTGGATTTGATTTTAAACCCTGATTCAAGGGCTGGAATTATTCAATAATCTTTTAAAGGAATAAAATGTTAAAGTTTATTGGTTTTGTTTGTGGAGTATTTTTAGGTGTAAGTCTTGCAGCATCCCCTAAAGTTGCTGTTATAGGTCTTTGGCCACTCCCTTCATTATTGGCATTTTGGACAGATGCGGAGTTGGTTTATATCCCAAGGACTTCTTATAATGTTATGCAACACTCCATTAATGAAAAGTATTTTCCCCAATATAAAGAGGCAAGAATTGGTAATAATGAAAACTTAGAAGCATTATTGGCTTTGGATGTAGATATTTATATTTGCGGGTTTGCAAATCTTAAAATTTGTAGCGGATTAAAGAATGCTGGGGTAAAAGTCATAGAACTTAGCACAAACATAGATAATCATAATTCTAAAAAGACTTTAGAGCATTGGCTTGTAGAATTGCAACCTTATTTTGCCATTGAAGCAAAAAATCAAAAGCTTATTTATTCTATCACCCAGATTGAAAAGCTTATAGAGGAGAAAACAAGAAATATTCCCAAACCTAAGGTTTTGATTATTCACCGCTTTGATAAAGATAATATCACAACGGGGTATTTTTCGCATTATCTCATTCAAAGTAGCGGAGGGGAGAATCCCTTAGGTTATGGGGACTTTAAAAGTATCAGCGTAGAGGAGATTTATAGGCTCGATCCTGATGTGGTGTATATCTCTAACTTTACCCCTTTACAACCTAAGGATTTCCTAGAAAAGAAAGAATATAAGGGATTAAAGGCGGTGAAACAAAATAGGGTGTATAAGCTTCCTTTAGCAACTTATCGTCCCTTTGCACCAAGCCTTGAATTAGGTCCTATTTTGCTATTTTTAGCAAAATATAATCATCCTTATGTGTTTGAGGATTTAGATATAAAAGAGACTTTTAAAAATTATTTTTATGAATTTTATCAGATTGCTTTGGAGGAGAAAGAGTTGGATTTGATTTTAAATCCTAACGCAAAAACTGGAATTCATTATTAATTAAGGGAGAAAAAATGAAAAAATATACGGCGTTATTATTAGGTATGAGTGTTTTAGTGGCTAATGATAAAGTTATTTTAGATAAGGCTAGTGTTTCTGGGGAAAGTATCAATGAGATTGCTTGGGAGCTATTAGAATACCAATCAAAAATGCCTACTAAAAGTGTAAGTTTAATTGGGGAAAAACAACTTTTGCAATCAAGTAGTGGGAGTGGAGGAATTCAGAGTATTTTAGAGAATGTGCCGGGAATTACTTATGCTAGGACAAGCGGTTTGGGTGGAAATATCAATATGAGGGGGCAAAACACTAGAAATTCTCGCTCTATTATCGCTATTGATGGGGTTAGGGTAAGTGGTAGGAGTGAGCTAGAATTTGATATGATTGACCCCTTAGCATTGCAAAGTATTGAGATTATTCGGGGTGCTGCTTCTTCTATGTATGGCTCTAATGCAATGAATGGAGTGATAAATTTTAAGACTAGGCGGTATATGGGGGATGTGAGTGCTCCTTTTAAAATGCAAGCTAAGATTCGTGGGCTAGAATATACAAGTGTTAATAATGGCTTTGGTGGTAGGGCCGAAGTCTTAGGAGGGGGAGATGGTTGGGATATTTTAGTGGGTTTAACCGGGAGAAATGCTAAGGATTTTAGAACACCTAGTGGTGTGGCTAAGGAATCCAAATATCGCTCCTTAGGCACCGATTTTAATGTGGGTTATACCAAAGATGACATTCGCTATTATGTATCGGGCAAATACCATAAACTTAATAATCACGAAGCTAGCGGACTTTTTAGCCGACCGGGAAGTTCTTATGGATTTACAATGTCTGAAGATCCTTTGGTAGAAAGTTATCTAAAAATAGGGATAGAAGCCTATGATTTAAGAAAAGCATTTGCCGATAAACTTGATTGGTATAGCTATTGGAGACGTTACAATACTGATATTTACACTCGCCAACCTAATGGAGAAGACCACCACAGAAAGGTTTATAACAATAACTATATAGGGGGGCGATTAAACTTGGATAAAAAAATTAACACTCATCTTTTGAGTTATGGGATTGATGTTTGGAGCTCTATTAGTCCTACGCCTTTAAAAGATATAACAATACATCCTAATCCTAAAGTTACAACAACTTCAAGACCTACTTATCAAGTAGCCATTGCTCCTTATATAAAAGATGATTATTATATCAATGATAGCTGGATACTCTCGGGTTCTTTGCGTTATGATTATTATAAGATGAAAATAGGCAAAGAGAAATCCACGGTTGAGAAAAATGATAAAACAGGAGAGACTACGAAATTTTTGGATTCTCATAGTAGCGATACTAGCGGTGCATTAACAGGAAGTTTGGGGGCAACTTACTTAATGAGTGATAAGTTTTCCTTGCATACAAATATCTCTCAAAACTTTAAATCTCAAGGCACTTCGGGTATGTTTCCTAATCTAGGGAGTAGTATAAAAACAATTGCGAATTTGGATTTGGGACCAGAATATGGGCAAACCTATGAGATAGGTGGTAAATTCACCGATAAAAACCATTATAGTTCTTTGGTATTTTACCGCACTAATTATAAGGATATGATAGCCAACAAGAGGATTGATGCAACGACTCAACAACTACAAAATATCGGGGAGGCTTATGTTCAAGGCATTGAGTTAGAAAGCACTCATCGCTTTTTAGAGCATTGGAATTTACGAGTTGTTGGGGCTTATACTTATGGGCAAGATAAAACTGCTAATAAGCCTTTAGCTTATATTACTCCCTTTAGCGGAAGTTTAAGTTTGGGGTATGATTTTATTTGGGGGAGTTTGAATTGGGTTCAAAGGGCTTATTTAGGCAAAAATAGGATTGATAATACCCAAGAGAAAAAAACGAAGAGTTATACAATGAGTGATGTTAAGGCGGTGGTGAATCTAGGGTATTTTAAGAAAGATTTAAAAGATATGGAGATGATTGTTGGTGTAGAAAATCTCTTGAATACTAAAGGGAGAAATCCTGCCACACAAGAAAATATCAATTTTAGTAGGGCTTTAACAAATCCTCTCTTAGAGCCTGGAATTAATGCCTTTATGAAGTTTGCGTATAAATACTAATGAAATATTTATTGCTTTTATTTGCTTTAGCGTTGCTTAGTGTTTTGGTTTTAGGCATTGGACGTTACCCTTTAGAATATCATCAGATTTTAGAGGTTTTGCTCTCTCCTTTTTCTACACAAGAATTTGATGAGAGAATGCGTTATATTGTTCTTGAAGTGCGTTTGCCACGCATTATTTTAGCTATTTTTGTGGGGGCATCTTTAGGGATTTGTGGAGCCTCTTTTCAAAGTATTTTTAAAAATCCTCTAGCCTCTCCTGATATTTTAGGTGTAGCGAGTGGAGCGGGATTTGGTGCTGCTTTAGCAATTTTATTGGGGCTAAATATTTATTATTTAACCTTATTTGCCTTTGTGTTTGGGATTTTGACTTTAATTTTAGTGTTGCTTATTGTTAGGGATTGCAATAATAGGATTATGATTATCTTAGGTGGAATTATTATATCCGCTCTTTTTCAAAGCTTTATTTCTTTACTTAAATACATTGCCGACCCGCAAGATGCTTTGCCCGCAATGACTTATTGGTTACTTGGTTCGTTGAATGTGAGCAATTTTCATCAATTACTTTTTTGTTCTCTAGGAATGTTGGTAGGTGGGATCATTATTTTTATGTATCGTTGGAAGCATAATCTTTTAATGCTTGATGAAATGGAGGCAAAAAGCTTGGGGTTAAATATCACAGCTTTAAGGATAGCCTTAATCTTTGCTTCTACACTTATGGTATCTTGTGTCGTGAGTATTTGCGGGATTATTGGTTGGGTTGGTTTAATCATTCCCCATATTGCAAGGATGATTGGGGGAAGCAATATGAACTCTGTTATGCCTCTTAGCCTATTAATTGGTGCTATTTTTATGCTCATTATTGATACTTTAAGCAGAACTTTAAGTGCTGAGGAGATTCCTATTTCTATTTTAAGTGCTGTTGTTGGGGCATTATTTTTTGTTGTTATACTTTATCGTTTTAAAGGAGTAATGAAATTATGAGTTTGTTTCGTGTGGAAAATGGGGCATTTTATCGCCATAAAAAATTGATTTTTGAAAAAATAGATTTTGAAATTAATAGTGGTGAGGTATTGGCCATACTTGGGTGTAATGGGGTAGGGAAAACGACTTTGATTCAATGTTGTATGGGATTTTTGAAATGGCAAAAAGGGAGAAGCTATTTGCAAAATAAAGCTATTGAAAGCATTGCTCCTAAGGAATTATTTTCTAAAATTGCGTATATTCCTCAAGCAAAGAATTTCAATGTTGCTTTATCTGTGTTTGATATGGTGTTATTGGGTTGCAATGCTAAGATAGATTTAATCCCAAAAAAAGAACATTGCTTAAAGGTGGAAAAAATATTGCAAGAAGTGGGAATAATGCACCTAAGCAATAAAACTTGTGATGCCCTAAGTGGGGGAGAATTGCAGATGGTTATTTTCGCTAGAGCTTTAGTTAATGACCCTTTGGTGGTAATTTTGGATGAGCCAGAATCCCATTTGGATTTTCAAAATCAGCATAAGATTTTAGAAATTTTGAAGATTTTAAAAGATAGGGGTAAAGGAATAATTATTAATACCCATTATCCCCAAAACGCACAAATGCTTGCTGATAAAATTCTTATTATGCATAGAAATCAAGAATATCTTTTGGGGGATAATAGACTTTTAAGCAAGAAGCAATTAGCTAGAAGTTTTGAAGTAGAAATTGGATTTTTTGATTATCTTGCAATGTCGGTATGAAAGCTATTTATTCTTGTTAGAAGTCGTTTTTGCCTCTTGTGATGAAAATAATCTTTGTCCCGCTAAAATCAAAATGTTCGCGTAAAAAATTTGCTAGGTAACGTTTGTAACTAAAATGCAGACTTTTGGGTTTATTCATAATAAGTGCAATTTGTGGGGGTTTGTTATCAAATTGTGTGCCATAATAGATTTTAACAACTTTTCCTTTATCGCTAGGGATAGGGTGTTTTATGAGGGCTTGTTGGAGAAGTTCATTAAGTTTAGCGGTAGGGATCCTAAAACTGAAATTTTTATAAACTTTTAAAATCTCCTCCTCTAGTTTTTGGATATGCCTCCCATTTTTAGCTGATATAGTAAGGGTTGGGGCATATTCTAAGAATCTAAAACGCAATTTAAAATCCTGCATAATAGCTTTAAAGTCCTTATAGGCAATATCCCATTTATTCAATACTACAATAGTGGCTAGTTTGTATTTATCAATTAATCCCGCTATTTTTTCATCAAGCTCTACAAAGGGTTTAGAGGCGTCTAAAACCAAGAGTGCAATATCTGTTTTGCTTAAGACTTCTTTGGTGCGAAGCAGGGCAAATCTTTCTAAATCCCCTATCTCTCCTTTGCCAATTTGCCCCCTGCGTCTAATGCCTGCTGTATCTACAAAGCATACTTGGGTGTTACCAATAGTGCTAATCTCATCTACAGGGTCTATAGTTGTCCCTGCAATATTAGAAACTAAAGAGCGTTCCTGCCCTAATAAAGCGTTTAAAAGGGAGCTTTTGCCAACATTTACGCGTCCTATGATACCTATATTAATGTTCTCTTGTGTGTGGGAGTGTTCTAAAAAATCCTCCAAGGATTCCTCCTCCTCATTATGGAATAATGGTGCGATGGGTTGGTCTTTAAAATGCTTTAAAATAGCGTTTTGCAATCCTGCAATCCCTCGATTATGGGTAGTGGAGATGAAAAAATAATTTTTACTCCCAAATTCTGTGAAACTCCATACTTGCTGTTCCTCTTTTTCATTATCGATTTTATTAATGACTAAAAAAATATGCGGGTTTTTTTTCTCTAGGTGGTAAAAAATCTTTTTATCCTCCTCATTGGGGGGCTCTTTGCCATCAAGTAGGTATAAAATCAAATCGGATTCTTCTGCAACTTTGAGGGAATTAGAGGAGATATGTTCAAAAAAGTCGTTTTTTTTATCTAATCCTCCAGTATCAAGGAGTAAAAAATTCATCTCACCAAGCGTGATATGGGCTTTTTTAATATCCCTTGTTGTGCCTGCTATTTTGGAGGTGATAGCAATGCGTAATTGGCATAAGCGATTAAAAAGAGAGCTTTTGCCGGCATTGGGACGCCCTATAATAGCAATAGAGCCATAAATTTTATCCATAATGAAGCCTTTTATAAAAGGGGGATTCTACTAAGAAGTGAGGAATTTTGTCAAATGCTTGTAGATTGAAGCATAAAAATCTTATTATTTTAAAAAAATAAAGAATTAAACGATGAGACAAGAGAGCGAAGCGATTTTATCCATACTTTTTGCTGGTTTTTTATTTACGCTTATGGGAATGTTTGTAAAGGTTTTAACGCCTAATTTACCGGCTATGGAAATAGTTTTTGCAAGGAATTTTTTTGGGCTGATTTGGGTTATGGTGGCTTTATGGTTTAATCCTCCTAAAATGCAACAAGGTGGAAAGCCTTTTGTGCTACTTTTTAGGGGTTTTGCTGGAGGTAGTGCAATGATGGCATATTTTTATAATATGTCGGTAATGCCTTTAGGAACCGCCTTTGCTTTTTCTGCAACTTCACCCATCTTTTTGGCACTTTTGGGAGTGATTTTTACACACCAAAAGGTTTCTTTGAAAGTATGGATAGCTATTTTTATAGGTTTTTTTGGGATTTTATTAATTAGCAATCCAACGAGTATTTCTTTAAGTTTTTCTGGATTGATACTTGGTATTTATAGTGGCTTAGGGGCTGCTTTAGCTTATTTATCAATCGCTAAACTTTCTAAAGCTTATGATACAAGGGTGATTATCGCTTCTTTAATGCTTAGTGGTTCTATTCTTCCGCTTTTTACGCAATTAATACCTTATGAGATATACCCCATTGCTCTTTTTGAGAGATTTGTTATGCCCACTCTTTGGGAGTGGATTCTTATCCTGGGTTTAGGTGTGGTTTCAACTTATGCACAAATTTATCTTACTAAAGCTTATAGTATGGGGAATCCTCCTATTATTGGTGCTATGTCTTATATGACGATTTTTATGGCAACCTTTGCGGGTATTTTATTGGGGGATAAAGTCCCTAATATCTTTGTGGTTATTGGGATGCTTTTAATAGTCTTAGGTGGAAGTTTGGCTGCTTTTGGCAAAAAATAGAGTGGGAAGTATTAATATATCGGGTATTAATCAATGTAGAATCTTTTAGTGCTATCAAATATTATTAATCTTAATTTTTAAAGTCTTAAGATTTCATAGGTAGGGAATAGTGTAGGTGATAATGTGTAGTAATTTAGTGTTGTTTGATAATGTTATATAGAAAGTTTTAATTATTTAATCCCTCATTAGTTATAGTTTATGCTTTATTTAAAGATAATTTAAGACTAAAACTTAAGCGTATAGAGTTGTATAAATATTTATTTAGAAGCTTATAATTAAGAGATTGAAAGTCTTTTTATGTTGAGATTGCCATAGATTATCCTATGTGATTAAGATGTAATTGTTACTCTTGAGGCTTTTAATCTCATTTTTAAGGGTTAGAGATGGATATATTTTGTGAAATTTTTTAGGCAATTAATGTTAATTAAAGCTTAACCTTAAATCCAAACCTATCCTAAGCTTTTTAATTTAAAATCCTTATTTAAGTCTTATTTCTAGTGATTTTTAAAAGATAAAAAAGAATCCTACTCCTACAATCTCAAGAAAAATCAAAGCAATTGCCAATGTAATTTATAGAAAATTTTATAGATTTTGAGTTTTCAAGTAGTGGTATTATCTTTTATGATGAGTCTAAAGCAGAGCTAGAAAAAAGAAGCTTTAAGAAAATAAAATTTTTTATTAAATGATTTAAAATAGGTTCTAGCTTAAAATACCCTAAGATTCTAAACTTGTAATTTTCAATACTTTATTAAAAGGTTATTTAGCGATAGTTGCTATTAAAATTTCTTTTTCTAAGGTATAGAGTTCATAGCGGATATTTTTGAATTTTTGGCTTTTTTCTAAGTCGTAGAGCTTTAATATTTCTTCTAATACGCGTGAAGATTCTTGTGTGCGTTTGAAATTTGCGATCATAATGTCTTGTAGATTGGTGCGTTGCATTTCCTCTTGGGTGGTAAGTTTTAAAATATCATTTTGGGAATCTCTAGCAAGAAGCGGGTTTTCTTTTAAAGAAACTTTGCATTGATGACGCAATTTTTTGAGTTTTAACGCAAGGTTTTTATTATTAAAAACATAACGAAGCATATCTTCTATAACGCGAATCCCCTCGCGTAAGCGATTGAGATTAGCATCAAGGATACGAAATGTTGAATCTTCTAGATTCAAATTTTATTCTCTTGAGTTGAAGATTCCAAGAATTTGTAATAAAGAAACAAAGAGGTTTAAAAAATCTAAATATAAACTAACTGCGGCCATTACAGGGCTATCATAAAGACCTCTTAGAATGTTTTGTGTATCATAGGCTATAAATAAGCTAAAAAGAATTGCTCCAACCCCTGCAATGATAACTTGTAAGATTGGACTACCTAAAAATAAATTAATTAAAGAACCAATTACAACAACAATAAGTGCAATAAAGAGCATTTTCCCCATATTGGCTAAATCTTTGGTAGTGCGGAGTGCAAAAATACTCATTATGCCAAAAATAGCGGTAGTTAATAAAAAAGCTTGAGCAACAATAGAAGCACCACCTGGCATTCCTAGGATTCTACTTAAAATAGGGGTTAATGTTAAGCCTGTAACGAAAGTAAAGCCAAAAAGCATAGCAAGGTTGATACCGGGTTTTGCTTTGGTAAAAAATAATCCAAAAAGTAGTGCAAATTCTAAAATAACAAATCCAATATAGTATTGGGATACAATATTACCAAGACTGCTAATTCCAACATAAGCACCAACTGTTGCAGCTAAAAGGGAAGCGGCAAAAAGCTGATAAGTTTGTTTAACAAAACTAATTAAAGCAACATCGTTTTGTGCAAGATTATTTTCCACATATTGTGAATTATAATCGCTTTTAATAGAATTTCTATTATATAAAGACATTATTCATCCTTAAAATATGGAGTTTAATAAGGTCAATATTGTAGCGTATTTTTTAGTAAAATTCCATAAAGGGGTAAAAGATGTAAGGTTTTGTATGTTAGAATATTTGTTTAATTTGGAATTTGTAGAAATGCTTAAGGGAAAAATCAAATGGGGAAGATAAAAATCTTTATCAATGGATTTGGTAGAATCGGACGCTGTATAGCTCGTGTTGTTTTATGCAATAGCTCTGATAGATTTGAAATAGTTGGCATTAATGATTTAGCAAATTGTGAAGTGTTAAGTTATCTTTTAGAACACGATTCTATCCATAATCAAAGCATAAAAGCTAAACAAACAGAACATAATATCTTTGAATTTAATGGCTATAAAGTCCCCTTTAGCGCAAAGAATAATCCCTCTGAAATTGATATTAAAGGTGCGGATGTTATCCTTGAATGTAGTGGGTTGTTTTTGCAGAGAGATTTTGTGGAATGCTATTTACAAAAAGGGGCTAAGAAAGTTATTTTTTCTGCTCCTGCTAAAGATGATACCCCTACTTTTGTTTTGGGGGTTAATCATCATCTTTATAAAGGAGAATCTATAATCTCTAATGCTAGTTGCACGACTAATGCTTTAGCACCTATTGTAATGCTTCTTGATAGGGAGTTTGGTGTAGAAAAAGGAATTTTAACTACGATTCATAGTTATACTAATGATCAAAACCTCATAGACTGCGTTCATAAGAAAAACGATTTACGACGATCTAGAGCAGCAGCGGTTAATATCATACCTACAACTACAGGAGCTGCTAAGGCATTACATCTAGTTTTGCCACAAATGAGAGGCAAGCTTCACGGGCATAGTGTAAGGGTTCCAATCCCAGATGTTTCGATGATTGATTTAAATATTAATTTGAAAAAAGATACGACTAAAGAAGCGATTAATCAACTTTTTGAAAAGTCTTCTTGCTCTGTTTTAAAGGGTATTTTAGGTGTTGATAAATCTTATGGCGTTTCTCAAGATTTTATTAATAATCCTCTAAGTAGTATCATCGCCAGTGATTTAACTTTTGTATTAGAAGGAAATATGGCAAAGATTATGGCTTGGTATGATAATGAATGGGGTTATTCCAATCGTATCTTAGAGATGGCGGAGTGGATTTTAAAGGATAAATAAATGCGAGTTATTAGTATTTTTTTGTGGGTAATGGTTTTAGGGGGTGTGTTGTTAGCAAAAAACCCTCCTTTTTCGCTCTATACTCTAAATGGCGAAGAAGAAGGGCATACTTTACTTGTAATTGGTGGGATTCACGGCGATGAACCCGGAGGGTATTTTGCTCCAGCGATTTTAGCACAATATTATACGATTAAAAAGGGTAATGTTTGGATTGTGCCTAATCTTAATCCTGATAGCATAATGGCATTTAAACGAGGCATTTATAAAGATATGAATCGTAAATTTGCACATATTAGCCCCAAAGATCCAGACTTTGATAATGTTGTTAGAATTAAAGAGATTATTAAAGATCCTAAAGTGAATTTTGTTGTTAATCTTCACGATGGGCATGGATTTTATAGAGAGAAATGGGAAAATTCTATTTTTAATCCTAAGGCTTGGGGGCAGACTTATGTTATTGATCAAAAAAGTTTAGGTGATGTGCTATTTGGTGATTTGGATAATATTACTAAGCAAATTGAGATGAAGCTTAATCAAAATTTGCATTATGATTTTCATACCTTTGGAGTTCGTAATACACAAACGCGTTTTAATGATGAAGAACAGCAAAATTCTTTAACCTTTTTTGCGGTTACTAATCTAAAACCTGCTATTGCTATTGAAACTAGCAAGAATATTAAAAAGCTAGCTTTAAAGACTTTTTATCAACTAAGCTCTATTGAGGTTTTAATGGATATTATGGGGATTAAATATGAGCGGGGCTTTGAAATGAATTTAGAGGAAGTTGGTAAAAAAATTAAAGAATATGGAAAATTAAGTATTAATGAAAATATTACTTTAGAGCTTGAGAATATTAGAAATGTTATAAATTTTATGCCTTTAAAAAAAGGAGAGAATAACTTTATATTCACTCATCCATTAGGCAAGATTTATCAAAGCAAACAAGGCTATGAAGTTTTTGTTGGGCATCAAAAGCTTACTTTGTTAAAACCTGATTACTTTGCTATGGAATGCGATATTAAAGATATGAATATTTCCTTAGATAAGCAAGCATTACAAGCTGTGAAGTTTGGGGCAATATTAGAAGCTAAAGAGCAGTTTTTAGTAGAAGGTAGAGAGGGAATAAGGGTCAATGTGATTGGTTATGCAAAAAAGGGAGTAGTAAGTGAGGATAATATGGAGATTAAACTTGATTGGATTGATGGCAATTATTCCTTAGATAAGGATAAAAAGATTTTTCGTATTGAAGTTTATAAAGGGAGTAATTTTTGTGGGATGATTAATATAAAAAAGGAAACTAATGCAGCATAAAAAAGCAGTTGTTCTCCTAAATATGGGGGGTCCTAATAATCTTTTAGAAGTCAAAACATTTTTGCAAAATATGTTTAATGACCCCTATATTTTATCGATTAAAAGTAGCTTTTTTCGCAGCCTTCTTGCAAGTTTTATTACGCATAAAAGGCTTGAGGAAGCACAGAGTAATTACCAAGCAATTGGAGGTAAATCTCCTCTTGTAGAGCATACTTTTGCCCTTTGTGAGACTTTAAGCCAACTAGATTCAAGTTATTTTTATACTTATGCTATGCGTTATACCCCACCTTTTGCTAAGGATGTTGTTAAAGAGCTAAAAGCAAAGGCTATAGAGGAGATTATACTTTTTAGCCTCTATCCGCATTTTAGTTATACTACAACGCAGAGTTCTTATGATGATTTTATAAAAGCCTTAAAGGAGCTTGATTATCATCCAAAATTATGTTTTGTGAGGAATTATTATTCCGATAAAATGTATAATCAAGCTGTGATTAATCGTATTTGTCAGGCTTTAGGAGGTGATGATTGCAGAGAGTTTCATTTGATATTTTCCGCACATTCTCTGCCCCAAAGAAATATTGACAAAGGTGATCCTTATCAAAAAGAAATTATTGCTAATGTAGAAACCCTAAAACCTATGTTAGAAACAATGGCGTTACATTTTAAAAGTATTAGCATAGCTTATCAATCTAAAATAGGTCCTATAAAATGGCTAGAACCAAATTTGCAAGATATTCTTAAAAATTATCAAAATGAAAAACTCCTTATTTATCCTATTGCCTTTAGTATTGATAACTCCGAAACAGATTTTGAACTCTCTATCCAATATAAAAGAGAATCTCAAGCCTTGGGTATTAAAGACTATCGTGTAGCAAAATGTCTTAATAGCGGGGAAGATTTTGCAGAAAGTATTTTGGCATTAATCCATTCAGAACTTTGTCAAAGCGTAAAGTTAGCTAGATAAAGGAGTAATGATGCAATATAAAGAGCTTTTTAGCTATTTAGGAAAAATTCAAATAATTTTAGAACAAAAAGCTATTAGTGGATATGTCGCTTGTATTGTAAATTCAGGATTTGGGGATATTATTACCAATGCCAGTATATCATCTGTTGTTCCACAGATTTTAGGGCTTGAATTTAAAGGTATTACTTCAAAAGTTGCTTGTTATGATGATATTAGTAATTGCATAAAGTTGTTTCCCTATTTTTGGAGGAATAGATTCTATGAAAAATTTTTAAAAGATATTAATTTTATGCATTTTAGCGAAAATGAAGTTTTTATCATTGAAGTTAATAATGTTTTGCTTGATATGGAATCTCTAATTATGCAACTTTCTAAAGCCCCTAGAGGTTCTATAATATGTATAGCCCCTATTACTTTGTTTTATACCAATGATTATGGAATATTTGCCTACCAGTTTGGGATAGATTTGTATGATAATGGATTTACCCAGACATTGCAAAAGAATCTTTATAAAAAAGGCTTTTATGATGCTATTGATTATTCTCCTATGAATATTTGCATTCACCAAAGAATAGGTGATAGCGGTATTGTTAAGATAAATTCTAATGGGGATATTATTAGCACGGATTGGATTAAAAGAGAAGATAAATACAAGCAATATGGTTGGTATAATTTAAAAAATAAGAAAGGTTCCCAATGGCTTTATGGTGAATATTGCAAGAATCATTCCTTAAAAGATTTTATCCAAAGGTTGAAATTAAACTTTCATAAAGCAAGGATTTATTTTATTAGTGATGGTTTTGAAATGGCTCACCAAGTATTAGAGCAACATCCACTTGCTAAAAAGCATTTATTGGGACTTAATATAAGCTATGATTCCACGGTGGCTAGAAAATATGGAGAAGAATTTATCAATGTTATTAAAGACTTAAAAGAAATTGATAAGGTTATTATTGGTGAAGACTATGCTTCATTTTTGGAATGTATTAAAATCATCCTTAGTTCTCATTTGGTTTTTTCTAATCGTAGGGCTTATATAATGAGGACTTTACTTGGGTTTAAAGCCGATAAAAGCTTTCCACAAATAGTTTGTATTGATGGATTAGAAAGTGGAGCAGATTTTTATCTCCAAAAGAAAAATATATGGATTAATGGGGCATTAAGACAAGAAGTTGTTAATGGTATTTTATCCTTTAATTTAAACATTTATGAAAAATATGTTTATTCCAATCTATATGGAGAATCTAGTTGGAAATTTAGTGTGCTGCCTTTCTATTCTGCCTCCTCCCACATTAAGTCCCACCTCTCCTATAAACTAGGGGAGGCAATGATTTTAAACTCTAAAAGTCTATGGGGATATATAAGAATGCCTTATGTATTATCTTATATCAAAGATAAACATAAACAAGAACAAAAAGAATACCAAGAAAAGATAAAAAAGAATCCTAGTTTAAAACTTCCTACCTTAGAATCTTATAGAGATTATAAAGATGCTTTAAAAATAAAAAATACACTTTCTTATCAATTAGGGGAAGCTTTAATAAAGGCTAATTCTGTGCGGGGGGGGGGGGCGAATATTTGCACCTTTATTTGCCTACATCACATTCTTCAAAGAAGTGCGTAAGTTAAAGAGGGAGTTTAGGGAGAAAAAGGGAATGCCCTGCAAAGGGCAGTTTGTTATTAACCCCCTAGATTAGTGAAATGATGAAGCAATCCACCATTATAAGCACTAAAAATGGGATTAATCAATTCCGCAATTTTATAGACTTGCAGGTTTAGATTTATGAATTTAGTATATAATTACCCTTTTATCTTTAAGAGCATTTAAAGGCACAATCTTTGTTAAGTCTTATTATTCCCGTTTTTTATAAAAATGCTGATTCGTTTATTTATAAAAGAGCTTTAGAATTAATAGAAAAGTTCAAAGAAAAAGAAACTTTTGAAGTGATTTTTGCGGATTGTAGTAAAGATTGTTTATTAAAAAGCAATTATACACATATTAAAATCCTCCACTCACCCTCTAAGGCACGGATTTTTTCTCCTGCGTATGCTAGGAATGCAGCGGTAAATCTTGCAACACAAAAATATTTGTTTTTTTATGATGTGGATATGGATTATGCTAGTGATTTTGAATCTTTATTATCACAAGAGATAGAATCTAAGCTAGAAAGTGGCAAGGAGCGGTTTATTTCACTTCCATTTTTATATTTAACCTTTGAGGGGACAAAGGCTTTTGAGAATACAAGAGATTTTACTACATTACTAATAAGTTTTTTAAAGGGTGAAAATCATTTGGTAGAAAGCCTCTCTGCTAATAGCTCAGCAATTATCTTAAAAAAGGAATACTTTGAAAGTTTAGGGGGATTTAGGGAGGGTTTTTTGGGGCATGGGGGAGAGGATTTTGAGTTTTTGCATAGACTTGCAGCCCTTAATCCCCATTCCCAAAAGCCAAAAGACTATTATACTGATGTGCGGCATCAATTTTTAGGTGATGCAAAAGGCTTTAGAGCGTATCTTAGCTTTTATTCACTACCTTACTTTTTTAAAGGTTTAGTATTGCTCCATCGGTGGCATTCTCGCCCTCTTATGAATATTTTTTATTTCAGACGCAAACCTAATGAAGCCCTTTTGTTAGAGAGTATGCGTTGCTTTGATATCCAAAATGCAAATTGTGTATGGCATTCACACAATCCTACCAAAGACTTACGCCTTTTTATACTCTCTTTGATGAATTGCTATGGCTATGAGAAAGAGGATTATAGTGGGTTTTTTCAACTTGGTAAAGGGGTAAAACCTAGAAAAAAGCCTATAGGTGGTAAGATAAGAAAACTCCTCACAAGACCTAAAGAATTTTTTAGTGATAGTGCATTGTTTCAACACATAGGGCATTTAAAGATTCCAACTTTTATTTATCTATGGGCTTTTTATGACTTTATAAAGCCCAATAGAGCTTATCCTAAAGAGCTTTTAGGAGATTGTTTGCCTATTTTTCCAAGACAATCTAATCTTACAAAAGATTCTGTGTTTTATGGGTGGGGACGCAAAAAAACGGGTTGGAATGCCATAGTTTTAGCACAAAAATACCATTGCAAATTTATTTTACTAGAAGATGGATTTATTCGCTCTTTTGATTTGGGGATTAAGGGTTCATCTAGCTTTTCTTTAGTGCAAGATGAGGTGGGTATTTATTATGATGCAACTTCTCCAAGTGCATTAGAAAATCTGCTAAACACCTATGATTTTAAAAGTGATTCTATGCTTATTAATACCGCTAAAGAGGCAATGGAGTTGGTTGTTAAGCATAATATTTCTAAATATAATTGTTTTAAAGAGGTTCCACAAGATTACTTTAAACCTTGTAAAAAGAGAGTTTTAATTATCGCACAAACCAACAAGGATTCTAGTTTATTATATGGTTATGGTGAGAAGTTTAGCACAAAGGAGATGATAGAAGATGCTGCCTTAGAAAACCCAAATGCTAAAATTTATCTCAAAATTCACCCAGATGTGCTAAGTGGTAAGCGGCAATCTGATATTGAATCTCATAAGATTCCACCATTTTGTGAGGTGATAACAGAGGATTTTAATCCTCTCTCTTTGCTAAAATATTTTAGCAAAGTCTATACTAAAACTTCTCAAATGGGCTTTGAAGCCTTGTTTGTAGGTTGTGAGTGTGTATGTTATGGAATGCCTTTTTATGCAGGTTGGGGGCTTACCATAGATAAGCAAACTAGCCCAAGGAGGAATCGCAAATTAAGTTTAGAAGAGGTTTTTGCTGCAAGTTATATACTTTATACACAATACTATAATCCTATTTATCAGCACAAAAGCGATATTTTAGATACCATCTATACGGTGATTCGTTATAAGCATTTGTATGTTAAAACAAGCCATAAGGCTTATTTTTTTGGATTTTCTTATTGGA
Organism: Helicobacter apodemus; assembly: GCF_003097575.1. Taxonomy (NCBI): domain Bacteria; kingdom Pseudomonadati; phylum Campylobacterota; class Epsilonproteobacteria; order Campylobacterales; family Helicobacteraceae; genus Helicobacter; species Helicobacter apodemus. The sequence goes on from NZ_CP021886.1 coordinate 835,143, forward strand.
AACATAATTTTATTAAGCCTTTTGTTCGTAATTATTCCCCCCAAAATTTGATTTTTATCAATCCAATTTCGGCTAGTCCGCTAGAGGTGGCATTGAAAAAAGGATTAGATTTGACAAGTGATATTTTTATTTGGGGGCGTAAAAGTTTCAAAGAAGTAGAATCTTATGCTAAGAAAAATGGCTTGAAAATCATTCGTGTTGAAGATGGGTTTATCCGCTCTCTCTCGCTTGGCTCCGATCTTACTCGTCCCTTTTCGCTTGTCTTTGATAATATAGGAATCTACTTTGACCCTACACAACCAAGTAGATTAGAACATATCCTACAAAATACATCTTTCCCTCCTGCTTTAATTGAGGAAGCAAAACTTTTAAAAAAAGAGATTTTAAAAAGCAAAATTAGTAAATACAATATTGATTCTCATAAAACACTAAATCTTTCTCAAGATAGGATAATTATCTTAGTAACTGGACAAGTTGAAGATGATGCTTCTATTGCTTATGGTTCGCCTGGAGAGACAAATCTTTCCTTGCTTAAGCAAGTAAGAAAAGAAAATCCGCAAAGCTATATCCTTTACAAACCACACCCTGATGTGTTAAGTGGGAATCGTATCGGACAAATTGCACCACAAATTGCATTAAAATATTGCGATGAAATCATAGATAATGTGAGTTTATCTTCTGCTATAGAAGTGGTAGATGAAGTGCATACTCTTACTTCACTTAGCGGGTTTGAAGCTTTGCTTTATGGTAAAAAAGTCGTAACTTATGGAATGCCTTTTTATGCAGGTTGGGGGCTTACCATAGATAAGCAAACAAACCCAAGACGAAATCGTAAGTTAAACCTAGAGGAATTAATCGCAGGGGCATATATTCTCTACCCTCAATACATTCACCCAAAAACCTTGCAGACTTGCTCTCCTAATGTATTGATTAAAGCCCTACAAGAAGAAAAAACAAAAATTAACAAAAATAAACTTTATGCAATGAAATACAAAATATACTCTTTTCTTTCAAGAAAAGCACAAAGGCTTTGTTTATACCTTAAACTTTAACTTATTGTAAAAGATTTAAACTAAGTGCCATAACCGCCATTCCAACAATTAATCCATAAAGACTATCGTGTGCTTTATCATAGGTTCTGGCCGTAGGCAAAAGCTCATCAAATGAAATAAATACCATAATTCCAGCGACAATAGCAAAAGTAGTAGCTAGAGTTAGCCCTCCCATAAAAGGGAAAATTATAATAGCCCCTATAACAGCTCCTAAAGGTTCTGCAAATCCTGATAAGGAGGAATAAACAAAAGCTTTTTTCTTATCACCAGTAGCGTGATAAATAGGTAAAGATACTGCCATTCCCTCTGGAATATTATGCAAAGCTATGGCAATAGTTACCATAATACCAAGAGAGATGCTATCTAAACTTGAGACAAAAGTCGCAAACCCTTCAGGAAAATTGTGAATAGCAATCGCTATAGCTGTAAAAATACCTGTTCTTTTGAGTGCCTTTGTATTAATCTTTATGGTATTTTCTACAAAATAAATAGGTTTTTTTCCATAAGCTTGCACAACAGGACATATTTTCACCTCCGAACAATCCTTAGGTTCGTGTGGATTAACATCTTGCGGAATAAATCTATCAATCAAACCACTTAGGATAATGCCCGCAAAAAAACAAATCAAACCAAATAGTTCTGCCCATTTAGACTGATAAAATTCTGAAAACTGATGCAAAGATTCAGGTAATATTTCCATAAAAGAGATATATATCATCACACCTGCTGAAAATCCAAGTCCAAAAGACAATATCCTCAAATCATCTTTTTTAGAAAAAAATGCTATAACAGCCCCAATAGAAGTAGAAAATCCTGCTAAAAGCGTTAAAAACAAGGCAAATATAATTTGAGAAAAAGTAAATTCCATAATTATCCTTTAATAATTTTTATTATATAATATATTTTATCATAAAAATATTATTTCTTAATAGATCATTACTCGATTAAGTCTATAAAATTTTTATAAATATCTCTAATTTTTTAACAAATCTAATTTAAATATTTTCTATATTACTGCAACATAAACAAATTTAAAATATTTTATAAAAATAAATCCCAAATATCTCACTTATCCAATGAAGTCATTCATAAATATAAGAACACAAGATAAATTTTACTTTTCAATGCGAATTTTTCAATAGATTTCTGTCCTCAAAAGGCTTTAAGCTTACTTATATAACACCTCATTAATCTAATAAATTACTAAGGGAAATATAAATCATACCATCAATGTTTCTAAAATAACCATTACACTACTTCTACCAAAGTAGAAAGCAAAAAATAAATCAACTGCCTACTAAAATATATTTAAACCTACATCTTATATAGCTATATCTTAGTAAAATGCTGAAAGTTTTAATATATAGAATGAATCCTTAAGTTTATCTCTTTAGAAACACCAAATCAAATAACATTCATATAAACTTTGGAAGTTTTTATAATTATAGTCCTATAAATTCCCAAAAACAACAAAATCCAAACTATTAATAAAATAAACTTTAGGCAACAATAAGCAATGAATTTATTACCTAAAAAGTATAATAAACTTTCATTTATAGGAAAATACCAATAACCCCCTCCTATTTGCAGAACTTTTATCGTTTTGCGTAATGATGCATCTAAAACTTTAGTGGATTATCAATACTCCCAATAAATAATATATGGTTAAAACTAATGAAAATGAAAATTATACCTTTGCCTCTTCTCGTCTTTGTAGATACTCCCAATACTTATCAACATTTTTTTGCCATTCTTCAATAAGGTATTCATTTTCTGGTTTAAATAAATGTTTAAATCTCGCTTGAACTCCTAAGTAATCACGGACGGGAACTTTATTTTTAGGACGATAGGTAATTCTTAGCTCTGTCCCATTAATTATTTCGTATAGAGGAAACACCAAAGAATCAACAGCTAAATCACTCATCTCAATGGTTTGATGAGCGGGGAATCTCCACTCTGTCGTGCAAGCACTCATAGCATTAATAAATGTAGGACCCTCTGTTTCAATGGCTTGCTTTATTTTTTTACTCATATCTTTCCATTTATTAGGAGCCACCTGCGCAACATAAGGAGAGCCATGTGCCGCCATAATAAAAAGTAAATCTTTTTTTCTATCTTTTTTACCATAACTAACACGTCCTGCAGGGGTTGTAGTAGTAGAAGCCCCAAGAGGTGTAGAACCACTTCTTTGTCCCCCTGTATTTGCATATACTTCATTATCTAAACAAACATAAGTAAAATCGTGCCCCCTCTCAAAGCAACCACTGATAAACTGGAATCCAATATCATAAGTAGAGCCATCTCCACCAAAAGCTACAAACTTTGGTGTTTTATCACTATATAAACGATCTTTTCTTTTTAAGGCTTTATACATAGCTTCAGCCCCTGCAATAGCCGTAGAGCTATTTTCAAATCCAATATGTATCCAAGGCACATCCCAAGAAGTATGAGGATATACCGCAGTGCTAACTTCTAAGCAACCCGTAGAAGCTGCTACAAGCAACGGATATTCTGTTGCATTTAAAACTTCTCTAACGATAATTCCATGAGCACAGCCCGGACACAAAAGATTTGCACCTTCAAAACGTTCACTTGATCTAGAATATTGTTTTAAATTCTTAATTTCACTCATATCAATCTCCTTTTAATGATATCCCAATTTTGGACCTCTAAGCCCTATAAACTGCTGCCTTTTATGGGTTATTTTACCCGCTTTTGCGTCAGCATCTAACTCTTTATAGATTGTTTGTAAATTGTTTTGGGTTAAATCCCGACCACCAAGCCCATAAATATAATTACTCACTATAGGCTTATTATCCATTTGATACAAGGCTGCTACTCCCTCATTAAAAAGCATTCCCATAGTTCCTGCTGGCAAACTTCTATCTAAAAAAGCGACCGCTTTAGCCTTTTTTAAAGCTTCTCCAAATTTCTTATAAGGAAAAGGACGCAAAACACGGACACTAAGCACTCCTGCTTTAATGCCTTTTTTTCTTGCCTCTTTAGCTGCAATTCTAGCAGATTCAACGGTTGTTCCTAAAGCTACAATCACCACTTCCGCATCTTTCAAATCATATTGTTCGACAACATTATATTTTCGACCTGTTAGAGCTTTAAATTCTTTAAAGACTTTTTCTATAACACTCATAGATTGCATAATAGCGTTGTGGAGTTGCGCCTTATGTTCAAAATGCCAATCTTCCTCTGTTTGCGAACCATAGGTTGCAGGTTTTTCTAAATCTAGCATAGCATTTTTAGGTTTATAGTCTCCAATAAACTTATAAGCTACATCATCTTTTAGCGGACGCACACTTTGTGCAGTATGAGAACAGATAAAACCATCTTGATGCACCATTACCGGCAATCGCACATCATAATCCTCGGCAATTTTAAATGCCATAAGGTTAAAATCATAAGCTTCTTGAGGATTATAGGTGCAAAGATTCACCCATCCTGCATCACGTCCTAAATACATATCAGAATGATCGCCATTAACATTTAAAGGACTAGCTAATGCACGATTAACAACATTTAACACAATAGGCAATCGCATACCAGCGGCTTGATAAAGCACTTCCACCATTAAAGCAAAGCCTTGAGAACTTGTTGCAGTTGCTACCCTACCTCCAGCAGCTGCTGCTCCCACACAGCCACTCATAGCAGCATGCTCTGATTCCACCATAATAAATTCCCCATCAATATAACCATTGGCTAAAAAACTTGCATAGTTTTGCACAATTGGGGTTGATGGAGTAATAGGATAAGCAGAAACAACATCAATTTGTGCTTGACGCATTGCATGACTTGCTGCCATATTACCATCCCATACTTCTACTTCTTGCAGTTCATAAACTTCTGCCATTACTTATCCTTTTTCTTAGATTCTTTTGCTGGCCATTTAGAGAGTGCAACCTCATCAGTTTCATAATTATTAAACATTAAAAGGGATTTTGGATTAGTCGGACAAACTTCTACACATACTCCACAGCCCTTACAATGCACATAATCTACACCAGACATTTTCTCATCCCTAACTAAAATAGAAGAATCAGGACAATACACCCAACAAAAATAACAATTAATGCAATGCTCTGTATTAAATATAGGCTTCTCAACACGCCAGTGAGCAACACTTGCTTTATAGGAGCTATCTGGGCGATATTCTCTATCATTTGCGTGTTTTTGTGCCATACCAACCCCCTCTTTTTCAAAAGGGAATAATACTGATCCTGCTTCAAATTCATTCCAACCTTTATATTCCACAATTAACTCCTATTTTACTTCATTATAAGCTTTTTTAATAACTTCCATATTAGCATCAATAACTTTTTGGGGCAATTTTTTACCCAAAACTTTCCTAAAAGATTCTAAGAAAAAATCAAGTTCTAAAGCTCTTGAAACCTTTAGAAATGCACCCAACATAGGTGCATTAGGAATTGACTTACCAAAAGCATCTAAAGAAAGCTTAATACAATCTAAAATATAAACTTCCTTAGCTTTAAGTTCAGGCTTGCTCTCTAAAAATTCTTCTTTACTTAAATGCGTGGTGATTATATACTTGGTAGTAGATTTTTCATTAGCACAAATATCTGTGATATAGGTTAAGCCCGGATCAATAACTAGAATATAATCAGGCTTCATAAATTTTTCGTGATTTAAGATACGGTTATTATCAATACGATTATAAGCTGTCATTGCTGCACCTCTTTTTGCCGAACCATAAAATGCAAAAGCTTGCACTTCTTTACCTGTGCCTGCAATTACATCTGCTAAGCCCTTAGCACCTGTTACCGCACCTTGTCCTGCACGGCTATGCCATCTAATTTCCAGCATAATACCTCCTAATAATGAAATTTTATTTCTCTATATTGCCAAAAATTGTAATTAGAAAATCTTAATTATTAAATAATTTATCAAAAAATACTTTATTGTGTAAAAATAACTCACTAAAATTGAAATCTTATAAAGTCTTAAGACTTCTAATGGCTTCTAGGGCATCTGTAGAAATTTGGTGGGTATATCTTTGTAATAACTCCAAAGAAGCATAACCGCTTAATACAGCGATAGCGTTAATAGTAGCCCTTTGTGCGGCTATTATATCAAGAGGAGTATCCCCTATCATCGCAGCTTTTTCTTTATCGCATTTTGGCATAAGCTCTAAAGCCTTTAATATTCCCTCACTATCAGGCTTTGGCTTAGTAACATTTTCCCTCCCTATAATACATTCAAAATATTCTAAGACCCCAAAATATTCTAAAAGCACTTTTGAATATTGAGCAGTTTTTGTTGTAACTATTCCTAAATAAGCAAACTCATAAGATTCTAAAATAGCTTCTTTAGCATTGTTTAAAAGATAAGTTTTAGCTTTACAAATCTTTCTATAGTGTTCTTTATAAGCTAAAATATAAGGCATACTTTCTTTTTTATCAATCCCTAAAGTTTCAAAAATATCTTCTAGAGGATAACCTATTTGTGCAATTATTATTTCTTTAGCAGGTATTTCTTTTTTATGGGTTTCAAAGGCTACGCAAAAACTCTCATAAATCGCCTTTGTAGAATCTATTAATGTCCCATCTAAATCAAATAAAATAATTTTATCTTTTTGCATTCTTTAAACTCTCATCAAATTTTGTATAAATTTACACTTTTTTACTTTAAGTTTCAAAAAGCTAATATTCTAAATTTTTTTAAAAATTAGGATTGAAATGCCAAAATATTATGACAAACTTCTAAGAAAACTACAAAAGCGTCCTTTAAGCCAAAATGAATTTTCATCCTTGCTTTGCGAATTAGGAGGATTATTAGCAGAACCTCAAATAGAACTAGAAATCATTAAAACATCGGGTATTCCTCTGCTTTTTGCTCATAATAAAGTTTATCTAAGAACCACCCTTACTCCTTATTTGCAAGAGAGTTTTTGCATTGTTGATATTGAAACTAATGGGCATAATCCTTATATCCACCAACCCATAGAAATAGGAGCTATTCATTATCAAAATGGGGAGATTAAAGAAACATTCCATTCCTTTATCTTTTGCCAAAATATCCCACAAAAAATTACTGAAATCACAGGTATTACAAATTCTATGCTTCAAGACGCCCCAAAGATTCATCAAGTTTTAGAATCTTTTAAATTATTTTTAAAAGATTCCATCTTTGTAGCCCATAATGTCGATTTTGATTTTAATTTTCTTAGCAATGCTTGTTATTGTAATCATTTTGGCTATCTTTATAATCCGCGTCTTTGCACAATTAAACTTGCACAAAAAACCCTCCAATCCCCAAAATATTCCCTAGGTTTCCTTAATGATTTTTTAGGAATCCATCATCATACTTTACACCGAGCCTTAGAAGATTCTAAAATTACTTTAGAAATTTTTAAAAAATGCCTTAAACAGCTAGATAAAAATATCTACACAAGCTATGATTTGCTAAAATTTACAAATTCAAAAAGTATTTTACAAGGCAATTTAAATGAAAACTAACCATTACCCAAAAAACTTTGAAAATATCCCAAGCCCTTGTTATGTGCTAGAAGAAGAAAAATTTGAAAAAAACCTAAAGCTTCTAAACTTTATCCAACAACAAAGTGGAGCTAAGATTCTCCTAGCACTTAAAGGCTATGCTCTTTGGAAAAGTTTTGGAATAGCTAAAGAATATTTAAGTGGAGTTACTGCAAGTGGAATTTATGAAGCAAAGCTTGGGTTTGAAACTTTTGGCAAAGAAATTACAACTTTTTCTCCAGCATACAAAGAGAGAGAAATGCAAGAACTTGTTAAAATTTCTCATCATATTATCTTTAATTCTTTTTTGCAATGGCAAACCTATAAACCCTTTATTGACAAAGAAAACCTCCAAAGATTGACTAAAAAACGACCAATCATTGAAGTAGGACTTCGGGTTAATCCCCAATATAGTGAAGTAACGCCTAAAATTTATAATCCTTGCGTAGAAGGCTCAAGATTAGGAATCACTCCTAAAGAATTCCAAAAGGGGTTTAAAAAATATGGTCTAAGCGGCATTAGTGGCTTACATTTTCATACCCATTGTGAGCAAAATAGTGATGTGCTAGAGCGGACATTGCAGCACTTTATCAAGCATTTTAAAGATTTTATCTCCCAAATGCGATGGATTAATTTTGGTGGCGGTCATCACATTACACGCAAAGACTATAATGTAGAATTACTCCTTAAAATCCTCAAAAAATTTAAAAAGAAGTTTAAAACACAAATTTATTTAGAACCCGGGGAAGCTATTGGTTGGGAAAGTGGATTCTTAATAGGAAGCGTTATAGATATTATCCATAATGGCATTGATATAGCTATTTTAGATATAAGTGCAGCAGCACATATGCCAGATTGTCTTGAAATGCCTTATCGTCCAATGGTTCGTAATAGTTTCAATGCCCAAGTAAAAAAAGGGAAAAATCTCAAATTAAAAGGAGAAAAACCTTATTGTTATCGCTTTGGCGGTCCAACTTGTCTTGCAGGGGATATTATTGGGGATTATAGTTTTGAAAAGCCATTAAAAATAGGGGATAAAATTATTTTTGAAGATATGATACATTATACAATTGTTAAAAACAATACTTTTAATGGTGTCCCCTTACCTAGTATTGGAATAATTCATAAAAATGGCGAATTTGAACTCTTTAAAACTTTTAATTACGAAGATTATAAACATAGAAACAGCTAAGATTTTAAGAAGAATTCAAGCATTCTTAACTATAATTACTCTAAAGCTAAATGTAACATAAATTACATTCTAAAATAAAATCTTAACAAGCTTATAAACTAAAAGTCAATCTCTCTATGAGGCTATCAAATCTTTAAGGAATAAAGATGAAACATTACTCTAAATTATTACTTATTTTGTCTTGTGGCTTATTCTTTCTTTCTGGTTGTTTCGAAGACAAAAAGCAAGATTCACCGCAAAATATGGCTATTCCTGTTAGTATCTACAAGGTTCAAAAACAAAATATTCCCATCTCATTTGAATACCCCACGCAACTTAAAAGCCTTCAAAGTGTTGATATTTATGCAAGAGTAGAAGGAATACTCTTAGAGCAAAACTTCACAGAGGGTTCTTTTGTTGAAAAAGGCGATAAACTCTTTAAAATCGACCCTGCAAAATACGAAGCAAATGTTAATATTGCCAAAGCACAACTTCAATCCGCACAAGCGAATTTCAAAGAAGCTAGTAGAAACTGGGAACGTTCTAAAAAACTTTTTGAAGAAAAAGCCTTAAGTCCAAAAGAAAGAGATCAAGCTCTATCTCTTTATGAAAGTGCTAGTGCAGGGGTTGAAAATGCTAAGGCTAACTTAGAAAATGCTCTTATTGATTTAGGATATACAGATGTAATAGCAACCGCAAGTGGAAAAATCGGTATCAAAAAATATGATATTGGGGATTTAGTAGGTGGTGCAGGAGGGAATAACATTCTTGTTACCATCACTCAATTAAATCCTATTCACGCAGAATTCTCAATCCCTAACAACGATTATTATTTTTTAAGGAGTTTAGAACAAGATAATCTCATCGTGCAATACATTCTACCTAATGGCAAAATTTATGAAAAAGAAGGCAAGTTAGACTTTATTGATAGCATCATTGATGCTAGCACAGCAACTATTAAAGCACGAGCTATTGTAGAAAACACCGATAACCTACTTATTCCCGGAGAATTTTCACGTATCCACCTAGAAGGTTTAGTAGCTAAAGATTCTATTGCCATTCCCCAAGTAGCCCTTATGCAAGATTCTAAGGGTAGCTATGTTTATAAAATTATTGATGGAAAAGCCACTCCAGCACCAGTTGTTTTAGGAAATAGCGTAGGAAATACCTTTTTAATTCAATCAGGTTTGGAAGAGGGTGATACTATTATCACTAATCAACTTATTAAAATTCGTCCAAACACTCCTGTAACTCCAATGAATCAATCCACAAATCAATAAGGGTTTCTATGTTTTCTAAGTTTTTTATCAATCGCCCTGTTCTTGCAATGGTAATGTCTATTGTCCTTGTTATTGCAGGCTCTTTATCAATCTTTTCTTTGCCTGTAGAAGAATACCCTCAAGTTACCCCCCACAAGTGGTTATAACAGCAACTTATCCCGGAGCTAGTGCGGCAGTTATTTCAAACAATGTTGCAAGCGTATTAGAAAATAGCATTAATGGGGTGGAGGGAATGATTTATATGCAATCCTCCTCCACTTCATCAGGCTCTCTTTCCATTAATGTCTTTTTTACTAATGAAACAGACCCCAACCAAGCAACTATTAATGTTAATAATCGCGTCCAGGCGGTTTTAAGCAAACTTCCTCAAGAAGTGCAAAGGTATGGAGTAAGTGTCCAAAAACGTTCTTCTACCATTTTAGCTGTTTATTCTCTCTACTCTAGCCTTACAAGCCAAAACCCAACTTATCTTGCAAATTATGCAGCCATTAATATCATTGATGAGCTAAAAAGGATTCCCGGAGTGGGCGATGCGACACTTTTTTCGCGTCAAGAATATTCAATGAGGATTTGGCTAGATCCTGCAAAACTCAACAAATACAACCTTATCTCATCTGAGATTATCGCACTTATTCAAGAGCAAAACTCACAATTTGCAGCAGGTGCATTTGGGCAAGAGCCTATTAGAGAGGACTTAGACTTTACCTACACGGTTACAACCAAAGGACGTTTTTCCACACCACAGGAATTTGAAAATATTTTAATCCGCACTAATGCGGATGGTTCTTCTTTGCTGCTTAAAGATATAGCAAGGGTTGAATTAGGGGCAGAAGATTATAGTGTGAATGCCTTTTATAATGGCAAACCCGCTGTTGCATTTGCTACTTTCTTGCAGCCTGGAGCAAATGCTTTAGAGGTTGCTAGTAATGTCGAAGCAAAGATGAAAGAACTTTCTTTAAAGTTTCCAGAAGGCATAGAATACGCTATTCCTTATGATACAACAGCCTTTGTACATATTTCTGTAAAAGAAGTTATTAAAACCTTTATTGAAGCCATTATCTTAGTGATTATTGTTATCTATTTTTTCTTACAAAACTTCCGAGCAACTATTATTCCTGTATTAGCTGTCCCAGTATCCATTATTGGAGCCTTTGGGGGAATCTATTTACTTGGCTTTTCTATTAATCTCTTAACACTCTTTGGTCTCATCTTAGCCATTGGAATTGTTGTTGATGATGCCATTATTGTTATAGAAAATGTCGAGCGGATAATTCATCAAGAAAAACTCTCTGTTAAGGAAGCCACCACAAAAGCTATGGAAGAAATAGCAAGCCCTGTTATAGCTATTGTTTTAGTTTTATCCGCAGTTTTTATCCCCGTAGCTTTTATCGGTGGATTTTCTGGAGAGATTTATAAACAATTTGCCATTACTATTGTTATATCTGTGATTATTTCGGGATTTGTAGCATTAACGCTTACTCCAGCACTCTGTGTTTCTATCCTAAAAAATCAAGAAGTAAAACCTTTTTATATTGTTAAAAAATTTAATAATTTTTTTGATTGGCTTACCCATAAATTTACACAAAGCGTAGCTATTTCTATTAGACGAGGAATGCTATACCTTATTTTATTTATAGGATTATTAGCCATTACTTATGGGTTATTTACTCGCGTTCCTACCTCTTTAGTCCCTGCTGAAGATAAAGGAATTTTGCTTATTTCTATGCAACTCCCTCCCGCTACTGCTCTTAGTAAAACAACACAAATGGCTTCCTTTGTAGAAAGCACCGTAAGAAACAATCAAGAAGTAGATTCTATTATGGTTTTAGCAGGATATGATATATTATCTAGTGCGGTTAGAACTTTTGGGGGTGCTGCTTTTGCTAAATTAAAAGATTGGGGTGAGCGAAAAGAATCCTCCCAAAGCTCACAAGTATTAGCAGGTTCTCTAACTAAACAGCTTATGCAAAACCCAAATGCTATTATCTTTGCCCTAAATCCCCCTCCTATTATGGGTCTTAGCTTAACAGAAGGTTTTGAAATGTATATCCAAGATAGGACAGGAGGCAGTATAGAGGATCTTCAAAAATACACTCAACTAGTCTTACAAAAAGCTAGTGAAAGAAAAGAGCTAACCGGACTTAGGACTACATTAAATGCTAATATCCCGCAATATAATGTTTCACTTGATAGGGATAAGGCTAAATCCTTAGGCGTTAATATAGCCGATGTTTTCTCAACCTTACAATCTACCTTTGGGTCTTATTATGTCAATGACTTTAATCTCTATGGAAGAACCTACAAGGTTAATATACAATCTGAAAGCCCCTTTAGAGAATCTCCGGAGAATTTACGCAATGTGTTTGTTCGCTCTCAAAGTGGTGAATTAATCCCTATTAGTGCATTAGTAACTTTTGAAAGAGTAATTGGGGCAGATATTTTACAGAGATTTAACCTTTTTCCAGCCGCACAAGTTACAGGTAACACTAATCAAGGCTATTCTTCAGGCGATGCCCTAAAGGCTATTGAAGAAGTAGCTAATGAAGTTTTACCCGATGGCTATACCATTGCTTGGTCTGGAAGCTCTTATCAAGAGAAAACAAGCAGTGGGACAGGAGCAGTTGCGTTTATTTTTGGGTTAATCTTTGTTTTTTTAATTTTAGCCGCACAATATGAGCGTTGGTTAATGCCATTAGCGGTTTTAACAGCCGTTCCTTTTGCAGTCTTTGGGGCTATTTTTGCAACTTGGATTCGGGGATTAGAAAATGATATTTATTTTCAAATTGGTCTTGTAACACTCATTGCACTCTCTGCGAAAAATGCGATACTTATCGTTGAATTTGCTATGCAAGCACGGGAAAAAGAAGGAAAGAGTATTTTTGATGCAGCTATTGAAGCGGCAAAACTTAGATTTAGACCTATTGTAATGACTTCATTAGCCTTTACCATAGGAGTTTTACCCCTTGCTATTAGCACAGGTGCAGGAAGTGCTAGTCGGCACGCCATTGGGACGGGGGTTATTGGGGGAATGTTAGCCGCAACTTTTATTGCTACACTCTTTATTCCCCTCTTTTATACTTATTTTGCAAAACTTAGTGAATTTATAGCCCGCTTAAGGAATAAAAATGAATCATATAATTAGTATTATCTGCTTTGCTTTTTTACTAGCAAGCTGCTCCCTCTCCCCAAATTATCACCAACCTGTAATTAATCTTCCTCAATATCTTGGTTTAGAACCAACAGAAGAGAAAATCTCTGAAACTTGGTGGAAGGATTTTGGGGATTCAACCCTTGATTTATTTGTTCAAGAGGCGTTAGAAAATAACTATGATTTAGCCTTAGCAATGTCAAGAGTATCGCAAGCTAGAAGTAGTTGGAGCTATGCTAGAAGCGATAGATACCCTAATATAAAATTACAAGGTGAGGCAACAAGAAATAAAAAGGATTCCAATAAAGGCCAGCTAGAAAATTATAATAATTTTTCCCTAAGTGGCGTTGTTAGCTTTGAACTTGATTTATGGGGAAGAGCTAGGGATGCCGATAGAAAAGCTTATGCTACTTTGCTTTCAATAAAAGCCAATCAAGATGCTATCAAATTAAGCCTTATTGCTAATGTCGTAGAAAGCTATTTTGGTATCCTTACGCTTAATAACCAAATACAAATTTCACAAAATACCTTAAAGGCACGAGAAGAAAATTATCAATACCGTAAAAAAGAATTTGAAGTAGGACAAACTTCAGAAATTATTATGCAACAAGCAAAATCAGAAGTAGCGTCGGTAAAAGCTCAATTACAAAGTTTATTAAAAGAACAAAATGCTGCACAGACAGCACTTTTAATCTTATTAGGAAGAGACCCAGAGGGTATTTTTAATGTGGAGATTCCAACACAACCACAAACGCTCCCTAATGCACCTATTATACCTGTTGGATTGCCTTCCTCTATTTTAGAGCAACGTCCAGATATTGAAGCGGCAACACAAAATTTAAAGGCGGCTAATTTCGCTATTGGCATTGCAAGAAGTGCTTATTTTCCTACTATTTCTTTGACAGGTCTAGCGGGATATGTTAGCCCAGAACTCAATAACTTAATACAAAACTCCTCTTCAACTTGGAATTACGGGGGTAACTTTGTAAGTAATCTCTTGGATTTAGGTAGAACAAATGCCAATATTAATCTTGCAAAAGCCCAATATCAAGAAATGCTCTTAACCTATGGACAAACTATTAATAAGGCTTTTGGGGAAGTTAGAGATTCGCTTTTTAATTACTCTATTAGTAATGAGCGTATTCAAAGCCTTAATGAGCAAGTAGAAGCCTTAAAAAGAGCTTTAGTTTTAGCACAGATTCGTTATGAAGAGGGCTACACCAACTATCTAGAAGTTCTCACAACACAAAGTAATCTATTTGCAGCAGAGCTTAATCAACAAAGTGTAAAACTAGAAAACCTAAGTGCAGCTATCAATCTTTATAAAACCTTAGGTGGTGGTTGGAATAAAGAATATTATGATAAAGACTAATTATAATTTTTAAATCAATAACAGCGATAAATAATTTTACCTTGAATAGTCTTGTTTTGTAATTTTGCTGTAGGGGAGATAATACTATCTAAACTAGCATTAGAGTTTATCTTACTACTGCTCTTTGCAAGAGCAAAAAGTGGTGCTACAGGCTCTTCAACTTTTCCTAATGTAATTTCTTTAATTTCACATTTTTTTCGCAAGGTTTTCGCATATTTTTTAGCAATACCCTGTGCTTTTTGTAGTAATGCAATATTAAGCTCCTCATCAAGTTCTTTATCTTGATTTTCATCCACACTTCTGTGAATACTTGGAAGAGTAAAAACCAAATAAGGATTCTTCTCTATTTGACTTTGAATAAAATTTAAATGAGTATTGAAAGTTTCTAAAAAATCTTTGTTGAACTCACAAGTAACACTCCAATGTGTTTGATAGCCTATTTGCTTTTTAATACCACCATTATCATAAATATAATAAGGTGCAATTTCAAATCCACCACCCTTACAAATTCCATATTTTTGTATCTCTTGATTTACAAGATTAAAGGTTTGGATAATTTGGTTTTTTTGTGCAGTAGAGAGATTCTTTTCATTCCTAAGTTTTTCACTCTCATTAATTTGTGGATTAGCAATTAACAAGGCAGGTTCTATCTTTGTCGTTACTGAAATATTTTGATATACAAGCATTTCAGTTCCTATGAGAGCTTCCATACAACCCAAAAAAATAAGAATCTTCTTAACCATCAATAAAGCTTTTATTTTCTATTAAGATAGGAATCATTAGGATTATTAAAATCCATTTTAAAGAGCCTTTTTTGCACTTTCAACAATCTTTGCAAAATTCTGTGGCTCATTCATCGCAATATCTGCTAAAACTTTTCTATCTAATACAATACCAGCCTTTTTTAAACCAAACATAAAACGTGAATAACTAATAGCATTCATTCTGCAACCCGCATTAATTCTTACAATCCAAAGCTTCCTAAAATCTCTTTTTTTTTGTTTTCTATCACGAAAAGCATAACATAAACTTCTTTCAAGCTGTTCTTTTGCTTTTCTAAAGTGCTTATGCCTTGCACTATAAAAACCTCGTGCTAATTTTAAAATTTTCTTATGACGTCTTCTTCTAACTACGCCTGTTTTTACTCTTGCCATTTTAATTCCTTTACCATTTATGGTGTGGTATTTCTACCAAACTTACCCTTACTTTAAAGGGGAATAACTCATACTCAAATTTATGCCATACAAAGCATTTTTTTAACCGATTCAAGATTTGCATCATGAACATATTTAGGTGCATTAAGATTTGCAATTTTTCTTGGACGCTTTTTTGTCAAAATATGACTTTTAAAAGCTGAACCACGTTTAATAAGATTCTTTTTTAACTTAAATCTTTTAGCTGCACCGCGATTTGTTTTCATTTTTGGCATTTTCACTCCTTTCATAAGATAAATCATTTTTTAGGTGTTACTAACATATTCACATAACGACCTTCTACTTTAAAATCTTTATCAACATTGGCAACATCTTCAAGCATTGAAGCAACCTTATTTAAAATTTCAAAACCAGCTTGTGGCTCACCTACTTCCCTCCCACGCAAAAATACTCGAAAACGGACATGCTTATTCTCGCTTAAAAATTCTTTAGCGTGCTTAACTTTATAGTTTATATCATTAGAAGCAATCTTGACAGAAAGCTTGATTTCCTTGATTTCTATTTGTTTTTGCTTCTTTTTTGCTTCTTTTTGCTTCTTTTCTTGTTGATAACGAAATTTACCATAATCCATTATCTTGCAAACAGGAGGCTTAGCATCAGGAGCAATCAAGACTAAATCTAAACCCTTACTCTCTGCAATCTCTAAAGCTTCCTTAGGACTAATAACGCCATACTGCCCACCATCATCGCCTATACACCTAATCTCTGGAAAATTAATGTCCTCATTAAGGACTATATTATCATTTTTACTCAAAAACTAACCTCACGCATTTTCTCCTTCATAATTTTGATAAAATTATCATATTCCCAAAGGGATTGTTGTTTATCCCTTCTGTCCCTTAAAGAAATCTTTCTCTCTTCAAGTTCTTTTTCTCCTAATACAACAATCATTGGAACCCTCTGTTTTTCAGCATTCCTAATGCGTTTATTAAGGGTTTCATTTTTTTCATCAATCTCTGCATAAACACCATTTTTTAATAAATCCTTACACAATTCTTTAGCATAAGCATTACAAAGACTATTAATAGGAATCACAATAATTTGTGTAGGTGCGATGAAAAATGGAAATTCCCCACCAAAATGCTCTGTTAAAATCGCAATAAAACGTTCAAAACTTCCTAAAATAGCACGATGTATCATAACAGGTTGCTGTGGGATATTATCTTCACTTATATATTCTAACTGAAATCTCTCTGGAAGATTCATATCAATTTGTATAGTCCCACATTGCCACTTCCTGCCAATGGCATCGGTGATTTTAATATCAATTTTTGGACCATAAAATGCTCCACCGCCCTCATCAATTGCATAATCAATCCTACATTCATTAAGGGCGTACTTTAAAGCTTGCGTTGCTTCCTCCCAAATTTTATCATCGCCAATAGATTTTTCTGGACGTGTAGAAATCTCCATCTCATAACTAAATCCAAAGGCGTTTAATATTTTCTTTGTAAAGTCAATAATATTTTGCACTTCTTCTGCAATTTGACTAGGGCGACAAAAAATATGAGCATCATCTTGTGTAAATTCTCTCACTCTCAAAAGCCCGTGCAAAACTCCACTTTTCTCGTGGCGATGTACAATACCATATTCATAAAACCTCAAAGGTAAATCCCGATAGCTACGCAAAGTGCTTTGATAAACTTTAATATGCCCAATACAATTCATAGGTTTAATGCCATATTCTACCTCATCAATAGTCGTAAAATACATATTTTCACCATAATTTGTATAATGCCCACTACGTTTCCATACAGCACTTTTTAGAATCTCTGGACCTCTTACAGGCTCATATCCGCGTTCAATTAAAGCCTGTGTTAAAAGATTTTCAATATTTCTTCTAAGTCTAGCACCCTTTGGAAGCCATATAACCAATCCTGCACCTATTTCCTCATCAAAGCTAAAAAGCTCCATCTCCATTCCCACTTTTCTATGGTCACGTCTCTTAGCTTCTTCAAGTTGCTTTAAATATTGATTCAAACTCTCCTTATCCGCAAAAGCAATGCCATAAATTCGCGTTAGCATTTCTGCTTGTTCATCTCCCCCAAGATAAGCCCCGGCAATTTTAGTAAGTTTAAAAGCAGTGAGTAACTTCAAAGTAGGCAAATGAGGACCACGGCATAAATCTTCAAACTCTCCTTGTGAATAAATGCTTAATCTCCCATCTCCTAATGGAATGTTCTTAATAACAGCTTGCTTTAAATCATCAGACTTAAACCTCTCTATAGCCTCTTCTCTTGGTAAATAATACTTAACTATTGTCTCACCCTTTTTTGCAATTTCCTTCATTTTAGATTCAATTTGCATTAAGTCTTCTTCACCAATCTTTTGATTTACTCTAAAATCATAATAAAACCCCTCATCTACAACAGGTCCCACAAAAAATTGTGCTTCTGGATATAATGCTTTAATGGCTTCAGCCATCAGATGCGCACAGGTATGACGCATAATAAATAAAGAATCTTTAGAATTATCAAAATATATAGATTGACCATCTAAGCCTAATTCTTTAGCACTTTGAGTATCATAAATTTGATTATCTATTTTAATACCAATTACTTCAGACATTAAAAATCGCCTTAAACTTCAAAAATATTAGGCTACATTATAGCACAATTTTAAAATTTTTAAAAATCAAGTTCGTGGGTTAAATTTTTAAACTTAATATCTTCTAATTGTTTTTTAATATGTCTATTCTCTTCATTTAAAGAATCTAATTGTGCTTGTAGTTGAATAATATTACGGCTAGTAAAATAAATATTATTACGAATATAGATTTTTGGCACAAATAAAGCAAGAACAAAAAACATTAACAAAAAAACAAAACTAACCATTTTAAAAGGAATTTCACCTTCTGAATTTTTTACCAATTCTTCTAAAATTTCTTCTTTTTCTTCTATTTTCAATGAGATATTTGCATTCTGCTGCTGCAAATATAAAGTATCAATTTCTGATTTTTCTTGTGCATCTTTAATATTCTTAGAGTGATTCTCATATTCTTCCAAAAATTCTAAATCTTCACTAGAGATTTGTGAATCTTTTGTAAAAATCCTTTGAAAGACATTCATCTTTTTTATTTTATCTTTTTCTTCAAGACGCAAATTTTCATAATTTTCCACTCTCTTGCCTTAATTACCAAACTCAAACACTCTTAATTTAGCACTCCTAGAGCGTGGATTATTCTTTATCTCTTCTTTTGTTGCACTTAGGGGCTTTTTATAAAAGTTTTTACCTCTTTTATGATGATTTCCACATACACATTTCATCACTTCTTTGGGGCATATACAATTCCTTTCCCAATCCCTAAAAGCAGTTTTTACAATCCTATCCTCTAAAGAATGAAAAGAAATAATCCCTACTCTAGCACCTTTTTGAAAATTTTTTTCTTGACAAATTTTAAGCATTCTCTCTAATTCCCCTAATTCATCATTAACTTCAATCCTTAAAGCCTGAAAAGCAAGAGTTGCTGGATGTATTTTTGTATGTTTAAAATGCCTTGAAATTAACTCACTTAAAGCACTCGCACAAACAATCTTTTCTTTTTTCCTAAAATCTACAATTAAACGTGCTAGTTTCTTCCACTCTCCAATCTCCCCAAAATCTCTAAAAATTCTTTCTAATTGCGTTAATGAGTAGGTATTAACAATCTCTTTAGCATTTAGGGCATTATGAAGATTCATACGCATATCCAATAAAGGCGAATCAAAACAAAATCCCCTCTGTTTATCATCAAATTGCATAGAAGAAACGCCAATATCTGCCAAAATTCCTACAATATCATCATTCCAAATATCTGGTAAAACCTCACTAAATCTTCCAAACTTTACTTCAAACCTATTTTTAAATTTACTCAATCGTTCAAAGGCATAAGCAATAGCTACTTCATCTTGATCAATGCCAATAATTTTTAATTTAGGATATTTCTGCAAAAGGGCTTGACTATGCCCCCCAAATCCTAGAGTGCAATCAATGAAGACACCACCATTTTCAACCACCAAAGGGGTGCAAAAAGATTCTAAAACTTCTTGTAATAAAACAGGATTATGAGGGATGCTCATTCTTTATCTCTTATAATCTTTGTGCCTAATTTACTAAATTTCTCTTCTAATTTTTCATAACCTCTATCTAAATGATAGATTCTATGAATATTTGTCTTTCCTTTAGCTACCAATGCAGCTAACACTAAAGCACTAGAAGCACGCAAATCTGTTGCCATTACATCAGCCCCCAAAAGCTCATAACCTCCATTAATAGTAGCCATATTCCCATGCAAAGAAATACTTGCTCCCATTCTTTGTAATTCACTAACATGCATAAAACGATTTTCAAACAATCTCTCTTGAATAATACTAGCTCCCTCACATTGAGTAGCTAATGCCATAAATTGTGCTTGCATATCAGTAGGAAAGCCAGGATATTCAGCAGTAGAAACTTCAAAGGGGTAAAATTTACTTGTTGGATAAATCGTAATAGAATCTTGATTAAAGGTGAGTTTAAAGCCTATTTCTTCTAACTTTGAAATAATAGCTCCCAAATGTGAAGGATTAACTTGGTGTAAGGTAATTTGGGAATTTGTAATAGCACCTGCACATAAATAAGTCCCTGCTTCAATCCTATCAGGAATAACATAAATATTTGAAGGTAACTCTAAAGCCTCTCCTCCACTTCCATAAATTTCTACCTCATCACTACCAATACCTTTAATTTCTATACCGCTTGCTTTTAAAACTTCGCAAAGCTGAATTACTTCTGGTTCTTTTGCAAGATTAATGATTTTTGTTTTTCCCTTAGCCATAGCTGCTGCCATTAGGATATTTTCACTACCTGTAACGGTGATTTTATCAAAATTAATCACTGCTCCTTTTAATCCTTCCTTAGCTTCTGCAACAATATATCCGCCTTGTATATGTATCTTAGCACCCATCTTTTCTAATGCTTTAATATGTAAATCTACTGGTCTAGCACCAATAGCACAGCCACCTGGCAAACTCACCTCACAATACCTAAACCTCCCTAAAAGTGGTCCAAGCACCAAAATAGAAGCACGCATTTTACGCACAATATCATAAGTGGCTTTGGTATTATGAATCTTTGGGATTCTTAATGTTGTTGTGTGAGTATCAAGAAATTCCACTTCACACCCAAGCATTTTTAAAAGTAAAAAAAAAGTTTTTATATCCACAACATTAGGTAAATTATGCAAAGTTACTTGTTCTTTACTTAATAGGCTTAATGCAATAAGTGGCAAAGCAGCATTCTTAGCTCCTGAAATATTAATAGAGCCTTGCAGTCTCTTACCACCTTCAACGCATAAAAAATCCATCTTCTTAATCCTATTTTTTCTTTTTTTCACTCTCTCGAGTTTTGAGTGCTGAACCAATGGCGGTTTCAATTTCTTTTTTAAAATTTGGATTGCTTTTTACAAACTCTTCCCTATGGCGCACTACATTATCAATATCTATGGAGCTACAAAGTGCAAATGCAGAAATAAAATCCATTCTGCCTTGATATTCTTTACTCTCTTTTGAAATATCCCCAAAAGGCATAAAATGCGTAGTAAAGGCATCTAAAACTTCTTGTGTAACTTCTGTGCTTGGCGTGCCTTTTAATACAGAAATTAAATAATCAATATTTCTAAATTTTGCTTCCCTATTTTTCTGATACTCTAATGAATTCTTTATTTTTTCATAAATTACAAAAATAATACAAAGAATCATAAAAGGCAGTAAAGCTATAAATAAAAGGCACCAAATAAAAATATAGAAGTCTAGACTATACACTAGTTTCCTTGAATTTTTTGATAAAAAACATTTGTTGCCCTAACAAAACCATCAATACTCCCGCAATCATAACGTTCTCCCCTAAACTTATAGGCTAATACCATACCTTTTTTGCATTGTTCTAAAAGTGCATCCGTGATTTGAATCTCTCCATTTTTACCCGGTTTTGTCTCTCTTAAAATATCAAAAATATCAGGTGTTAAAATATATCTCCCAATAATAGCTAAATTACTAGGAGCTTCTTCTTGAGAGGGTTTTTCTATCATATTATCTACCATAAATACATCATCGCCCACTTCTCTGCCTTCAATAACGCCATATTTGCTAATATCCTCTAAAGCAACTTCTTCCACAGCAACGATAGAACAACGATATTTTTCATAAATCTTACACATTTGTAAAAGTACTCCAATATCTTGATTATTGTCGCATAAATCATCACTTAAAATCACAGCAAAAGATTCATTGCCAATGAGATTTTCCGCAGTTAAAATAGCGTGCCCTAAGCCCCTCATCTCCATTTGTCGCGTATAAGAAAAAGTGCATCTCTCTAAAAGCATTCGTATTTCTTTAAGATAATTCTCTTTACTTGTCCCTTTAATTTGGTGCTCTAATTCATAACTAATATCAAAATGATCCTCCAAAGCCCTTTTGCCCCTCCCTGTAACAATTGCCATATTCGTAATACCTGCTTCAATGGCTTCTTCTACACCATATTGTATAAGGGGTTTATTAAGTATTGGCAACATCTCTTTAGGTATAGCCTTAGTGGCTGGTAAAAAACGTGTCCCATAACCAGCAGCTGGAAATAAACATTTCTTAATCATTCTCTCTCCTTTATAAAATATCTATTAAGCCACTTTGGTAAAGCTTGAAAAACTGCTTAGCAATTCTTGGGCTTTTAGAACCTTTTTGGGTAGCATAATTGATAGCCTTTTGCTGGATATGTGCAAATTCATCATAAATATTAGATTTTTTAAAACACTGCGCTAAGACCTCCAAATATTCTTTATGCCCATAACTATAAAAACCTATACACAAAGGGAATCTATCACTAAGTGCAATCTTATCCTCATCACCCTCAAAGCCAAAAATCTCATTTTCATCATGGAATTGTTGCAATAAATGCCGCCTATTAGAAGTTGCATAAATTAAAATATTTTTAGGGAATGCTTCAATACTGCCTTCTAAAAATGTTTTTAGAACTTTATATTCTTTCTCATCCCTATCAAAACTCAAATCATCACAAAAAATAATAAACTTATAAGGCTTGTTTCTCAAATAATCAAAAATTTCAGGAATCTTTTGTAAATCTTGTTTTAAAATCTGTAAAACCCTTAAACCCTCTTTAGCATATTTCCCCAAAAGAGCTTTAATGAGTGAAGACTTTCCACAACCTCTAGCTCCCCATAAAAGCACATTAACACATTCCTTGTTAGAGAGAAAAGATTGAGTATTTTGGCATAGCAAGGCAATCTCTTTTTCTAAACCAACAAATTCTTTAAAATCGATGAATTCTATCTCTTCAATACAATGCAAATAACCACTACTACGATAAATACTCGCTAAATATCTATCAAACTCCCAATTTAGTTCCATATTTTAGTTGCTTTTTTTGATTTTACTAATTAGCTTGTCTTCTTTTTTGGAATATTCAAAAACAATCTCTCCTCCCTTACTTAAATCACCAAACAACATTAAATCACTTAGAGTATTTTTAATTTCTTTTTGTAAGACTAAATTTAGGGGTCTAGCACCCAATTCTTCATTGAATCCTTTCTGCACTAGATATTCTTTAGCATTTTTTTGCAAAATAACTTTAACATTTTTCTCTGCAATTTGAGCATTTAAATCCATAATACTTTTATCCACAATCTTTAAAATTTCTTTATGACTAAGAGGGTTAAAGGCGATAATCGCATCAAATCTATTCCGAAACTCGGGGAAAAACTCTCTTTAATAGCACGATTAAACTTCATCGTAGAATCTTGAGCAAATCCCAAAGTTGGAGATTCTTTAGAGCCTACATTAGAAGTCATAATCAAGATAACCGATGAAAAATCACTGCTTATACCATCATTATCTGTTAATTTAGCATAATCCATAACCTGTAAAAAAATATTCAAAACATCGGGATGTGCCTTTTCTATCTCATCTAGCAATAAAAGCGTATGAGGATTTTTTTTAATCATCTCTGTTAAAATACCTCCTCTTTCATACCCAACATATCCTGCTGGTGCTCCTATTAGTTGCGAGGTTGAATGTTTTTCCATATATTCACTCATATCAAGACGTTCAAAGTTTATTCCTAGAGCTTTTGCTAATTCCTTTGCAAGTTCTGTTTTACCAACTCCGCTTGGACCACTAAAAAGAAAAGAGCCAATGGGTTTATTAGGGAGATTTAATCCTGCTTTATTGCGTTTTAGTGCAGTTACGACCTCTTCAATAGCTAAATCTTGTCCATAAATCCTAGATTTTAGATGTTTATCTAAATGCTTTAATATGCCTTTATCGTTTTTTGTAGCTTCAATTTCAGGAATCTTTGCCATTTTTGCAACCATTTGTTTAATAGTTTCTAAACTCACTCTACCGCTCTTACCCTGCAACTTATAACTAGCTCCCGCTTCATCAATAATATCAATAGCCTTATCGGGTAAAAATTTATCGTGCAAATACCTTACAGAGAGTTCGACAGCAAGTTTCAATGCTTCCTTAGTATAAACGACATTGTGAAACTTCTCATAATACTTCTTCACCCCCTCTAAAATCAAAATTGTTTCTTCCTCTGTAGGCTCATCCACATCAATTTTAGCAAAGCGACGTGATAATGCTTTATCTCTATCTAAAAAATTACGATATTCCGCATAAGTACTAGCACCAATACACCTTAGCTTACCACTTCCAAGCATTGGCTTTAATAAATTGCTTGCGTCCATACTTCCATTATTTGTAGAGCCTGCCCCAACAAGCATATGAATCTCATCAATAAATAAAATCACATTGCCTCTTGCTAAAACCTCATCACTTAAGGCTTTAATACGTTTTTCAAAATCCCCTCTATATTTTGTCCCTGCCACTAATGCACCCATATTTAGCGAAAAAAGTTCCATACCAAATAAAGGATTATTTTTTTGGTTTAGCTCAATAGCTAACCCTTCTGCTACTGCAGTTTTACCAACTCCTGGCTCGCCTACTAATAAAGGATTATTTTTCTTTTTACGCAATAAAACCTCGGAAGTGCGTTTGATTTCTTTACTTCTTCCAATAATGGGATCTATTTTTCCATCTTTAGCTTCTTGAGTAAGATTAATACAATACTTTTCCAAAAAACTTCCCTCTTGTATTGAATCTTTTTTATCTTGAGCAAATAAACCTTGATGTTCTGTAATATATTCTAAAATATTTAAACGTGAAATGCCTTGATTATGCAATACCTTAGAGCAAAAAGCCTTATCCTCCTCTAAAATAGCTGCTAGTAAGTCTCCTACTTGTGCTTCTTTCCTTTGCGATCCTCTTACATGATTAATCATAATTTCTATAACACGAGTAACCGCTAAAGTTTCTATAGGCATCTCACTATGATTTTGGTGTTTTTGAATATGATTTAATAAATAAGCTTCAATTTGCTCCTTTATTATCTCTACATTTCCTCCGCATTCTTGAAGTGTTTTAATAATCTTTGGATTGCTTAAAAGAGCGTGAAATAAATGCTCTAAAGTTAAATATTCATGCCCTAAATCTTTCGCATTGTTTTGTGCACTTTTTAAAATAAAATTCAATTCTCTACTAATTTCTATCATTGTTTTACTCTAAACCTTTTCTAAAATTGCTCGCAAAGGAAATTCATTCTCTTTGGCTTTCTTTCTAACCTGCATAGCTTTTGTTTCAGCAATATCATAAGGATACACACCACAAACACCCTTGCCATTATGATGAATTTGTAACATTAAATTTAAAGATTCCTCCAAATTTTTATGAAAAATACTCTGTAATATCTCCATTACAAATTCTTGTGTTGTATAATCATCATTTAGCAAAATTACTTTATAACGCGTAGGCTCTTGAATTTTCTCTAATACTTCCGTATTATTTTCAAGTTGCATTTGTTGTTTTGGCAATATCTTTCCTTTCAATTCTAATTTAAGGTAGAAATTATAGCATTTTTATAAACCTCTATTTTAAAAACTAATCTTTAACCAACGCACTAATGGCTTTGAAATGCTCCTCTTTACAATGCAATAAGGAAGTAAAGAGTAAAGTCTCACTGCTTATAATCCTAACCCCTCCATTCCTTAATTCTTGCATAGCTAAATGATGATGCAATAAATCTCTAGAGCTACAAGAATCTTCTATAACATAAGTTTCAAAACCTCTTTGTTTAGCATCAAAAGCACTCTCACGCACACATACATGGCTTTCAATCCCAAAAATAACCAAAGTTTGTATTTGCTCCTCTTGTAAAGAGTGGCAAAATTTCTTTTCCCCAAAAGCACTAAAGGAGAGCTTCTCTAAAGGCTCTATACTACATTGCACAATACTCTTTCCTAGTCCTTTTGGATATTGCTCTAAAACAAGTGTCTTAAATCCTAATATTTCTGAAACTTTTAAAAGCCTATTAGCGTTTTTTAATAACCTCTCTTTTTCTTGCATTACTTCAAAAATCTTTTCTTGAATATCAACACAAACAAAAGCAGTCTTTTCTCTCTTTAAAGAAGGCTCTGTTTTTACATCATAACAAACTTGCATATCATCTCCTTTTAAATCTTACGATGATAGAGCAAATCGGCTTATAACGCCTTTAAATAGAACTAATACTCAATACCAGCTTTTTTTAAGGCTTCCCGAATACTACGCATTTGAATATTTTTGTCAAAACACCATTTAGGGGCTAATAGGGTATCATTCCTTACGCCCGCACTTACTCTGTGAATCACAACATTTGGAGAGATTATCTTTAAAGATTCTACGATAATATCAATATACTCCCTAAGGGTAATAGGCTGATACTCTCCTTTATGATACATTTGTGCTAAGGCTGTTTTTTCAATCACATACAAAGGATGAACCTTTATTCCATCACTCCCCCATTTTAAGACCGTTTTTAAACTATGTAGCATCATCTCTTTACTCTCTTTAGGCAAACCATAAATAATATGAGAGCATACCTTCAAGCCTCTTTTTTTAGTTTCATTAATCCAATACTCCATTCCATCTGTGCTATGCCCTCGATTAATAAAGGCTAGGGTCTCATCATAAACAGATTGTATCCCATATTCTACCCAAATTTCCTGCCGTTTTGTTTCTTGCAAAGTGGCTAAGAAGTCTAAAAGCTCTAAATTTACACTATCGGTTCTAGTTCCAATAGACATTCCTACGACATTTGGGAGATTAAGAGCTTGTGTATAAAGCTTTTGTAGAGTAGAAAAAGGAGCATAAGTGTTGGTAAAGGATTGAAAATATATCATATAACGTTCAATACCAAATTTATTTTTGTGAAAATCACTTTGCCATTTATATTGATTATGAAGTTGTTGTAGTTGCGTTTGTAATAAAGGATTTTCTTGCATATTAGGATTCATTTTTAAAGCTACTTTAGGTTCGTGCTCTAATGTGGGAGAAAAACTTTCATTCTTGCAAAAAATACATCCACCCTTTGCAACCGTTCCATCAATATTAGGACAAGTAAAACCCGCAAGTGCTATAGGTATTTTTCTCACCTTTTGCCCAAAACGACGTTTGCAATAGCGTCCAAAAGTCAGCATTTGCTTCATACAAGACCTTTATAGAATATATTTACCATCAAAACAAGCTTGACAGAATTTATAATCCTTTAAGCCAACACTACGTTTTAACCCCTCCAATGAAAGAAAAGATAGGGAATCCGCACCAATAAATTCACACACTTCCTTATTACTCATTCTTGCACTAATAAGTTCAGAAATATCTGGAGTATCAACACCATAATAACAGGGAGAAATCGTTGGAGGTGAAGAAATCTTCATATGTATTTCTTTTGCCCCACAATCTCTTAAAATTTTTACAATCTGCTTACTTGTCGTCCCTCTAACTATAGAATCATCAATAACTATAATGCGTTTATTTTCAATAAGATCTTTAATAGGATTTAATTTTAATCGAACCTTTAACTCTCTAATTTGTTGTGTAGGTTCAATAAAGGTTCTGCCAATGTAATGATTCCTAATAATTCCTAATTCAAAAGGGATGCCGCTTTTTTGGGAATATCCAATAGCAGCAGCTACACCACTATCTGGCACAGGAATTACTAAATCTGCTTCTATAGGGTTTTCAAGAGCTAGTTCCTCCCCCATAGCTTTCCTAATGTTATAAACGACATTCCCATAAATATGGCTATCTGGTCTTGCAAAATAAACATATTCAAACACACAAGGATAAGGATTGGGTGGCATAATATTATAGCTTTGCATTCCCTTTTGCGAAAAGACTAACATCTCACCTGGTGCAACATCACGCAAGTATTTAGCACCTACTAAATCAAAAGCACAAGTTTCGCTTGCTACAATATACCCAACACTACCATCTGCATTTTTAATCTCTCCAAGGCTTAAGGGGCGAAATCCGTTGCAGTCACGGATAACAAACATTTTTTTGCGACTAAGTATAATAAAACAAAAAGCACCTCTAAGGTGTAAAATCGCTTCTTTTATTCTATCTACAAGATTTTCTTGCTTTGCCCTTGCTATTAAATGGATAAGGTTTTCTGTATCCATATAACTCTGAAAAATGGCACCATCCCTAATGAGTTCTTGTTTAATTTCTTTAGCATTGGTTAAGTTTCCATTATGCACAATGGCTACCTGCCCTAAATCATAACGGGCAAAAATAGGTTGTGCATCTGCCATAGAATCCTCACCAGCGGTTGAATAACGATTATGCCCTATTGCACTAAATCCTTTGAGTTTGCTTAAAGATTCATTATCAAAAACTTCTGTTACCAATCCCTTTCTTTTGATTGTAACAATTTTTTCTCCATTAGAAGAAGAAATCCCTGTTGCTTCCTGTCCGCGATGCTGCATAGAAAAAAGTGAATAATAAGCCATACTAGCAGCATTTGCTACATTATAAACGCCTACTACAGCACATTCTTCTTTCCAGTCTTTATTTTCCACAAAAAACCTCAAAAATTTAAAAAATCTTCAATACTATAAAATCCATTTGGCTGATTTTTTAACCAAACTGCTGCTTTAATAGCACCCTTTGCAAAAGTCAATCTTGAAGTTGCGGTATGAATTAATTCTAAATACTCTCCATCACCATAAAAGCCAACATTATGCTTCCCTACAACATCACCTCCACGAAGAGACATAACTCCAATTTCCCTTTCGCTCCTCTCTCCAATATTCCCATCTCTTCCACTTATTCTAACTTTATCAAGTTCTAATCCTCTAGCTACTGCACAAGTCTTAGCAAGACTTAGTGCAGTCCCACTTGGTGAATCCTTTTTGTGCTTATGGTGCGTTTCTACAATTTCAATATCAAAATCTTTTAAAGCATTCGCCACCATTGCAATAGTGCGATTTAAAACCGCTACTCCCAAGGACATATTACTAGCATAAAAGATTGGCATCTTTTTAGAAGCCTCTTTAATAAGATTTTCACAATGAAATTCTAAGCCTGTTGTTCCAATCACAATAGGTTTTGGGTGCGATAAAGCTACTTCTAAAAGTTGTTCTGTGCCTTGTGGGGTAGTAAAATCAATCACAACCTCACAATTCTCTAAAAAAGCTTTTAAATCACTAGTAATAAGAGTTTCTGATTCGACACAAAAGTCTAAAACTTTACGCGTATAAAGACTTCCTAACTTAATATTAGGACTTTCTTTTATAAATTCAACGATTAATCTCCCAACACGACCACTCGCCCCAAAAACTCCAATACCCAACATATAATTTCCTTATTTATGATGCTCAACAAACTCTATAGCCCCTAAAGCTGCTGTTGCACCATCTGAAGCTGCACAAACTACTTGTTTGGGAGCATCTTGCCTTAAATCACCCGCTACAAACAATCCAGGAATGTTGGTTTCCATCTTTAAATTAACTATTGCTTGTCCATATTCATTCATAGCACAAAGTGATGTCCCATCCTCTTGCATTAACACTGCATTATTCACATTATATCCAATGAGCATAAAAATACCTGCAATATTAATCTCTTTGGTCGCATTGTTTTCTAAATTTTTTAATTTCAATCCTGTAACTCCAGAATTATCTCCACAAATTTCTTCAATTCCATAAGGGGTTAAAAATTCGATATTAGATAGGCTTTTAGCCCTTTGCACTGTTATAGGTGCTGCTCTAAACTCATTTCTCCTATGAATAATTGTCACTTTAGAACAAATTTTTGCTAGATAGATGGACTCCTCAATAGCGGTATCTCCTCCCCCTAAAACAGCAACTTCTTTGTTTTTATAAAAAAATCCATCACAAGTCGCACAAGAACTAACTCCTTTACCCCAATAAGTATCCTCACCCTTTACATTAGAACGTTTAGGGCTGCCCCCTGTGGCTACAATAACAGATTTAGCTTCTATTTCTTTGCCATCACTTAAAACTATGACAAAAAAATCTAATTTCTTTTTTATGCGTATAACTTCTGCCATCTCATGTTTTAAACCAAACCTAAAGCATTGCTCTTGCCAAGGTGCCATAAAATCAAAACCGCTTTTTACTTCAGCCACTCCGGGATAATTCTCCAATTCACTACTTGTAGTAATTTGCCCACCAGGCATTCCTTTTTCAAACATTATAACATCTTTCAACCCGCCTCTTGTTGCATATAATCCAGCACTAAGTCCAGCAGGTCCTCCACCAATAATAGCTACTTCTAACATAATTTTCTCCTTACATAGATTTAAAATTTAATAATTTATAAATACCTTTATTTTTAACTCTTTGATATAACATTAAATTCTCTTGATTTTGTTTAATTAAAAAACATTGTGGAAGCATTCTAATATCAAATTCGTGAATGAGTTTCAACATAACTCCGCTAGAAACTTTTAAATCAATAATTTCTTTAGAGTTGTTTTGCCCTAATTGATACATATCTATAGCTAAAATACTTTCATTTTGCTTTATTTTGCTCTTTAAAAATTCTTCCCATTTAGGCATATAAGAGCTATAAAAACATAATTGGTATTTTTCACTCATAGGCTCAAATAAATTAACTTCTCCATCCTCTTCCTCATAAAAAGAATCCTGATTAAAATATATTTTTGAAACAGAAGTAAAAGAATATTGATAATATAAAAATGCACCTACTGCAAAAACAATGATAAACGCTATAGAAAAACCAGGGCAACATTTTTTCACTTTTACCCTTTTTAATTATCTATATTCAATTTAAATCAAGCTATCAAGCTTATTTTTAAACTCTTGTTCTGTTGAAGCACCAACAATCTCATCTACTTTTTGACCATCTTTATAAAAATAAATTGTTGGGATAGAGCGGATTCCGAATTTTTCTGCTAATTCTTGTTGCTCATCAGTATTGACTTTGCAAATCTTTGCTTTTCCTTCATATGCTTCTGCAAGCTTATCAATAATAGGGGCAATCATCCTACAAGGTCCGCACCAAGGTGCCCAAAAATCTATTAACGCAACACCGTCTTTAATAGTTTCGTCAAAATTTTGTCCTGTTAATTCAATATAACCAGCCATTTAATTTTTCTCCTTAAATAATAATTTTTAACGGCGACATTTTACAATAAATAACTTAAAAATACAAAAATTTAGCTCTATCAACCTTTAGAGCAGATCATTCTTTCAATCTCTTCTAAAGGTATTTGTAAATTTTTGCAAACACCATCTAAGACTCCATTAACAAATTTTGTAGAATTATCATTACAAAAACCTTTGGTAATTTCCAAGGCTTCATTAATCACAATTGCCTTATCAGTTGATGTATAAACGATCTCATAAACACCAAGCCTTAAAATTGCTTTTTCCATCTCTCCAATACGTGAAAAATTCCATTCTTTTAATTGATGGGTAATACGTAAATCAATTGCTTTTAAATGATGAATAACGCCAAAGAAAAGATTCATAGCAAACTGCTTTTGGGTATTTTTTATCTTTTGCTCCTGTAAAACCTCTTCTATAAAGTTCTCAATATTTTCATTCCCGCTACCATAAGCATAAAGTAATTGCATAACAACTCCACGTGCTTGGCTCCTTGTAGCCACTTAAGCTCCAATCTTTCGGTATAAATTAATGAGTTCAATCAAACCACTCATGGATTCAAATCCCTTATTGCCAGATTTTGTCCCCGCCCTCTCAATAGCTTGCTCAATGGAATCAGTTGTTAAAACGCCAAAAGTAACGGCAGCACCATAACGAATAGTAACATTAGCGATACCCTTAGTGGATTCAGCACTTACATAATCAAAGTGCGGAGTGGAACCACGGATAATAGCACCTAAACAACAAACACCATCATAATTACCTTGTGCTAGTATCTTCTCTAATGCGAAGGGAATCTCAAAAGCACCTGGAACTAAGATATGTGTTAAATTCTCCTCCACTCCACCATGACGTAAAAAACAATCTTTAGCACCCTCTACCAATCTATCAGTGATTAAGTGGTTAAAACGACTAGAAATAATGGCAATTTTCTCATCACCAATTAATGACAATTCCCCTTCAATTAACTGCATTTTTGCTCCTTTTGTATAAAATTAGTAATTTGCAATAATTCTTTAATAAGTTCATTTAAAACCTCGGGCATTAGCATATTAGGTCCATCACTTAAAGCATTTTTGGGATTAGTATGCACCTCTGCAAATAAGCCATCAATCCCTACAGCACTCGCTGCCCTTGCTAAAATAGGTGCAAACTTTGAATCTCCATCA
Source organism: Helicobacter apodemus (assembly GCF_003097575.1). NCBI lineage: Bacteria > Pseudomonadati > Campylobacterota > Epsilonproteobacteria > Campylobacterales > Helicobacteraceae > Helicobacter > Helicobacter apodemus. Next base: position 867,554 of record NZ_CP021886.1, read on the forward strand.
CTCTTTCCATCTGCACCACCTGGCATTTGCACGGCGTGTGTTGCATCAAAAATCACAGGTGCAAATTTTCTCATAATCACTAATGAACGCATATCCACGACTAAATTCCCATAACCAAAGCTACTCCCTCTTTCTGTAAGTGTAATCTTATATTTTTGGGATTGCTCATAACTTGCCTCTGTCCCCCACGCGTTTTAATGGCTTTTAAAACAGAATATTGCATATCCTTGGGATTCATAAATTGTCCTTTTTTAATATTAACAATTGCTCTGCTCTTAGCAGCCTCTACAATCAAATCTGTTTGACGACATAAAAAAGCAGGTATTTGTAGAATATCTACAACTTGGGACGCAAGTTTAACTTGATAAGTTTCGTGAATATCTGTTAAGAGTTTATAACCAAATTTCTTTTTGATATTAGCTAAAGATTCTAAACCCCTCTCTATCCCAGGTCCCCTAAAAGACTCCAGACTTGTCCGATTAGCTTTATCAAAGCTTGCCTTAAAATAAAAATCTATTTGAGGGTTTTTAGCTATTGGTTTTAAGCTCTCGGCAATTTCCTCTAAAATTTCATCATTTTCTATTACACAAGGTCCAGCGATTATAATCATCTCGTATCCTTTTTTAATAAATTGAATTCGTGTTTTTTAAAATCATAACTATAAACCTCACCGCTTTCAATAATATAATGCCAACCATAAATATGAAGTGTGCGTGCAAGGTATTTTTCTTTTACATTAGGGTAAGTGAAAAGATTTTTGATTTGATTTTCAATATTAATTTGCTCTGTTAAAAAAGAGCGGATAATTTTATCCTTTGGTTGAAGTGCTAAAACTCTCTCTTTTACTCCTTGGATTAATTTTAACCAATTCCTAACATTAGGCATTCTTGCTTTAAAATGCTCCTCTTCATACAAAGCTGCACATCCACCACAATGCGAATGCCCGCAGATAATAATATTCTCAACCTTTAATGCCTCTAGGGCATACTCAACAGCAGAAGTGGTTGCTAAATACTCATCAGCTTGGCGATAAGGTGGGACAATATTTGCGATATTGCGGATAACAAAAAGTTCACCTGGCAATGTCTTGGTGATTAAATTTGGCACAACCCTTGAATCTGAACAACCAATAAAAAGTGTATGAGGATTTTGTCCTTCTTTAAGGTCTTCAAATAATTCTTTATAGGCTAAAAAATCTTTCTCTTTGAAAGCTATAGCACCCTTAAATAAATTGTCAATTGAACTTTCCACTATAAACCTTTTATGGAGTTATTTTACTAACTGATTCCATAGCAGCGGATAAATCCTCACCTATACTATAAAGATATAAATCCACTCGTCTGTTTTTAGCCTTAAGTGTTGGTATTTCATTACTAGCAATGGGTGAAAATTCCCCTTCCCCTCCACCTATTATACGTTTTGGAAGCACCCCTTGTTGTATGATTAAATTTGCAACATTGACACCCCTTGCAATAGAAAGATCTAAATTATCCTTAAACTCTAAATTAGGTTGAATAGGCGTATTATCTGTATGACCTATTGCTTTTATAAGCACTCCATCGGGCATTTTTGCAAGCTCTAAAGATAATCGCTTTAAAAAGGCAATACCACCTGTATTACTCAATATTGCACTGCCACTCTCAAAAAGCAAAGATTCAGGAATACGAATAATAACCCCTCTTTCAGATTCCTCAAGCTCGACAGCAGGACCACTAGCTATTTTATTTACTTCATTATAATCCGCGACTAAACTTGCAAAAATATTTACAACATTATCCATCTCTACCTCTGTTTCTATAGGCGTTGCTTGAATAGATGCTGGAGGATTAATTTGTGTTAAAGAACCTTTTTCTAAAACAGATAAAGACCCTTCTAGAGAACCTATTGCCTCTGAAACTTTAAGGGTATCAAAGGTTGCCATAGAAAGCAAAAGGATAAAAAATGTAAGAATTAAAGTAACCATATCCCCATAGGTCCCAAGCCATAATGGAACACCATTTGGACAATCACAAGCAGGACAAGAATCCTTTGCCATATTCGCTTCCTCTAAAAATCTTTTTCTTTATCATTATAACTTGTATTTGGTTATAATTGTATTATTTATAAATCTTAAACAAGGCTTTTTTTGCAAACTATAATTGATTTTATTCTTGAAAGTGTTGGAGATTTAGGTTATTTTGGGATATTTGTTATGATGCTTTTAGAAAGTAGCTTTATTCCTTTTCCTAGTGAAATTGTTATGATACCTGCGGGATATTTAGCCCATAAAGGAGAAATAAATTTTTTCTTAGCTATTTTTTTTGGTATCTTAGGTTCTCTTAGTGGGGCTTTAATTAATTATTTTCTCGCATTATATTTTGGGAGAGAGATTCTTATTAAATATGGAAAATATTTCTTTTTTCAAGAATCTACGATGAAAAAAATGGAAGCATTTTTTACCAAACACGGCAACATTTCAACTTTTAGTGGCAGACTTATCCCTGTGGTGCGTCAATATATCTCTTTACCTGCTGGGGTTGGAAAGATGAATCTGCCTTTATTTTGCTTTTATACTTCATTAGGGGCAGGGATTTGGGTAATTATCCTAACAACACTTGGTTACTTCTTAGGACAAAATGAAGAACTCCTTAAACAATATCTCCATTTTATCATACTTTCTCTTCTTGTCCTTGTAGGATTTGGAATCCTAATTTATATCTACAAACAAAAGAAATCTTAATCTCTTTTAAGTTAATTTCTCATTGCTCTGTTTATCCTCTAGCCATTCCTCTTTAGTAAAAATTATCTCTACAGCTTCAATAAGCTGAGTAGCGATTTGAATGATAAAAGCACTATCATTTAAAATAGAAGTTCCATTAGTAACACTAATTTTATTATTTGCAATCAAATTCTCAACCTTACGCAAAGCATTGTAATCCTTTTCTTTTAAGAGTTCTTTAGCGGCTTTTAGTTGCATAAGTATCAAACGCACGTTTTCATCTTTCATTAGCTTCAATTCTTCAATACTTCTTAAAAGCTCTCCCAAATCTTTTCGCATTATATTATACTCATTAGCTAAATATTCATTAGACGAACTTGCATAAGCTTTCATATTTGTTTGGATAATTTTAAGATTTTTAGTAGCTTCTACAATATCTCTTGAAGCAAGTTTAAAAGAAAAAATTCTATTATTTTTATCATCATCTTCTATATAACTTTGAGCTTTTGTAGAAAATTCCATAATTGCATCAAAAAGCACCTTTATCTTGCGTTTATAAAGATAATCTAAATCGACATCCCCGCTAAACCATTTTTTACTCGCAATAATCTCATCAAAACTTACTTTTCCTCGAATGTCACTGCGATTAAAACCTATGGTATGGGCGATCATTGCATAAGCATTATTATATAAATGCATACTTTCTTTTTGCAAAGCTTCAATAGCAGTATTAGGATATTCAATAATATTTTTATTTAAATATAAAGGCGCATCCATCTCTCTATCTTTTGGAGCTTTAACAACTTTATCTAAAAATAAAACAATTTGGGCAATAAACAAAGAAATAAATATAACGGCTACAAGATTAAACAAGGTATGAAATAAAGCGGTTTTTAAAGGTAAATTCTCTTGAGAGATTCCAATAATACTAGCAGTAATATCCACTAGATGCAGAAAATAAGGAAAAAATACAATAACAAGTAGTGCAATAGTAAAATTAAAAATACAATTAGCTAAAGCAAGTTTTTTGCCCTCAATATTAGTGCTTAAACTAGCAATTACTGCAGTAACTACACCTCCAACACTTGTCCCCAAAGTTGCCGCAAGAGCATTTTCATAACCAATCTGTCCGCTAACAAGGGCAGAGATAATAATGGCTAAAGTTGCGTGGCTTGATTGAACAATCCCCGTAGTTAATGCCCCTAAAGCAACAAAAATCAAAACTCCTTTAAAGCCTACAAAATTAAATTGTGATAAATCCATAATTTCTTTATAAGATTCAAATCCATTTTTAATATAATCAACACCCAAAAAGAAAAAGCCAATCCCCATAAAAATCGAACCTACACCTTTTAAAATATTATCTTTTTGAAAACCTAGTAATGTCCCACTAACAATTAAGGGTATTGCTAAAGTAGAAATATTAATATTTGTTAATCCAACAATCAACCAAGAACCGGCACTATTCCCTAAATTTGCACCAAATACAATCCCAATTCCTTGTGCTAGAGTAATTAATCCAGCAGAAAGAAAAGAGATAGAAATTATGGATACAAGCGTAGAAGATTGCATTAAAACTGTGGTTATAACCCCAAAAGCGATACTTTTAAAACGTGTATCTGTGGATTTTGTCAAAATCTTTTCTAATAACCCTCCACTAAAAACCTTAAAACCTGCACTAAGATTCATCATTCCAATAAGTAAAATAGCCACTCCTGCTAATATCTTTGCTAATTCAGGAAAAACCACCAAACAATACATTAAAGCAAACACTAAAACTACTAAAATAGAACGTCTAAAACTTTGCACCAACACTCCTAAAAGATTAAATTAGGCTACCATTATAACAAAATCAAAGGAGTAAATCCCATTATTAAATATTATTTCAGCACAACTTTACAAAAAATAAGTAAAATAAAAATTCACCTTATAAATTCATACATTTAGGAGAAATAATCTATGGAGGTTTATAAACAAAATATCCTAATTATCGGGGGAGGATATGGTGGATTAAAAGTGGCACTTGGGATGCAAAGACAACTCAAAAGCAAGGCAAAAATTACTTTAATTAACAAGCACGACTATCATTACCAAACTACCCTGTTGCATAAAGTAGCGGTAGGGACTTTAAGCTCAAGAAAAGCAAGAATCTACTATCGTAAAATCCTCAATCTCAATAAAATCTGCTTCATTAAAGACAAGATTACCAAGCTCTGCCCTAAAGAAAACAAGGTCATAGGTAATGGTGGAGAATATCACTATGATTATTTAGTTATTGGTTTGGGGTTTAAACCCGATAATTTTGGGATAAAAGGTGTTGATTCTTATACCCACAAATTATCCTCTCTTAACGCCTCTTTAAAGCTTACTCAAAATATTGAAAACAACTTCAAGGAATTTGTGCATACCAAAAACCCTTTAGACTTGCATACCATAGTATGTGGGACAGGATTTACGGGGATAGAATTTGCCGCAGAACTTGCTACACAACTTGATGAACTATGTCTTATTTGCGGTATTGATAGAAAAATACCCAAAGTAACTTGCATAGGGAGATCCCCACATATCTTACCTGTTTTTAATGAGACACTCACCCTATGTGCAGAAAACAAACTAAAACAAATAGGAGTTAATTTAATTTCTAATGGAACTATTGAAGAGATTCAAGAAAATAAAGTATTGCTTAAACAAAATGGGCAATCTTTAGAAATTCAAGGGAATATTATCATTTGGAGTGCTGGTGTTAAAGGCAATGATATTGTTGAAAATTCAGAAATTCCTAATAAAAAAGGTAGAATCCCTGTTAATGCTAATTTACAATGTGAAGCTTTTCCTAATATTTATGTAGTAGGAGATTGTGCCTTAGCTACAAGTAAAGATGCTATTCACGCACCAACAGCACAGCTTTCTGCACAAATGGGAGATTATTTAGCCAAGCTTTTAATCGCAAAACTAGAAAACCTCCCTTTCAATAAACCCTTTAAATTCCATCATCGAGGGACAGTTTGTTCGATAGGGCATACCGATGGAGTAGGCATTATTTATCATAAAAATATTGGTGGGGAGATAGCAGCTTTTATGAAAAACACGATTGAAAATCGATGGCTTTATAGCATCGGAGGCTTTAAGATGGTTTTTAAAAAAGGACAATTCCGATTCCGAACAAGCAATTAAGAAAACTAGGATAAGGCTATAATAAGTGTATGCTACTAAGATTCTTAAGGAAGGCATTGAATGAATAGCCTTTTAAAAAAGAACCTAGAATGATTTTAACGGATATATGATGGAGCAAACTATCAACAATGGGACATAAAAAGCACAAAAACCAAGAATCTCTATTAATTCTGCATTTGCAATCAAAATAGATTAAAAAGCACCTTTAACGCTTTTAAAGTCCTTATTGCAAAGATTGCATTGACACCCAAACAAAGTCTATACAGCATACTAAAAATATTCCAATAAACTTAAGATTTACTTTAATTATAACCAAAGTAATGATTCTAAAATATCCTATTGCTAAAAGGCATTTATGAATAATAAAACTACCAACAAAATCAACATTCATCGTGGGGATAAAAAATAAGATTATAAAATTGCAAAATAGGTTTTAGTAAAATTTAAAAAGGCAATGAAAAGCTTATAAATTCGCATTTAAGAGATATTCTACATTTTACATTCCAAGTGTTATGTTACACTAAACCCTTATCTTGCAATCTCTCAAGGTTTATTTTATTTGCTATTTTGCCAAAGTTAATATACGCAATATCATCACCAATTAGCAGATAACAAAAAGGTTATTTGAATACCAGCACATCTAAAAGAATAAACTACAACTTTTGTTTTATAAGCGGATTTGATAAGATAAGAAGAAATGATGGGGTGGGCGATGGGAATCGAACCCACGACCCTCAGGACCACAATCTGATGCTCTAACCAACTGAGCTACGCCCACCAAAATGGTCGGGGCGAAAGGATTCGAACCTTCGACCCCTTGGTCCCAAACCAAGTGCGCTAACCAGACTGCGCCACGCCCCGACACGAAGCAAAATTATAATGTTTTCACAACTTTTTGTCAAGATTCCATTTTAATGGTTAATGTGATAATTTGGGGCTTCCTTTGTAATTAAGACATCATGAACATGCGATTCTCTTAATCCACTTTGTGTAATCTCTACAAATTCTGCTCTCTCCCAAAGTGTAGTAATATCTTTAGCTCCTAAATATCCCATTGATGAACGCAAACCACCAACCATTTGGTGGATTACATCTGCGATTTTACCCCTATAAGGGACTCTTCCCTCAATCCCTTCAGGGACAAATTTCTCTTGTGCCATTCCTTCTTGAAAGTATCTATCTGCACTCCCCTTATTCATAGCACCCAAGCTTCCCATTCCTCGATAGCTTTTGTATTGCCTGCCTTGATAAATGATAGTCTCACCCGGTGATTCCTCTGTTCCTGCTAACATACTCCCTATCATTACACTACTAGCACCTGCTGCAAGAGCTTTAGCAATATCGCCAGAATACTTAATCCCCCCATCGGCAATTAAGGGTATCCCTACCTTATGGCAAGCCTTTGCAACATCGGCAATAGCAGTAATTTGTGGGACACCTACACCCGCTACAATACGCGTTGTGCAAATACTTCCTGGACCAATCCCTACTTTTACCCCATCTACACCTGCTCCAATTAATGCCTCTGCACCTTCACTTGTAGCGACATTACCTGCAACAATATCAATATTAAGATATTTTTTAATCTCTTTAATAGTCTCTAAAATTCCCTTGCTATGCCCGTGTGCTGAATCTAAAACCAAAATATCAACACCTGCTTCTACTAATGCTTTAGCCCTATCATATTGATATACGCCAATAGCAGCCCCAACCCTTAAGCGTCCAAAATCATCCTTATTCGCATAAGGATATTCAATACGTTTTTGTATATCTTTAATCGTAATTAATCCTTTTAAAGTTCCTTTTTCATTCACAATAGGTAATTTTTCAATTTTATGCTTATTCATAATATTTCTTGCTTCTTCTAAACTAGTCCCTACTTGTGCGGTAATAAGAGGGGCTTTAGTCATTACTTCTTTAACAAGACGTTTTAAATCTGATTCAAAACGCATATCACGATTAGTCAATATCCCAATTAAACCCCCATTATCATCTACCACTGGAACACCGGAAATTTTATAATTATCCGTAATAGCCCTTGCTTCCATTAAAGTCGCTTCAGGGCTAATAAAAATTGGGTCTATAATCACTCCACTTTCACTTTTTTTAACCTTTTTAATTTGAGCAACTTGTGAGCTTATATCCATATTTTTATGGATAATCCCAATGCCTCCAAGCCTTGCCATTGCAATAGCTGTCCTATATTCTGTAACCGTATCCATAGCTGCAGAGATTAAAGGAGCATTTAAAGTGATATTTCGGCTTAATTGTGATTGCAAAGAAACTTCTTTAGGTAAGACTTCAGAATATGCAGGAACTAATAAAACATCTTCAAAAGTTAAAGCCTTAGCTCGGATTCTCATTTTTTGCTCCTATTTTAATGAATTTTCTAAATTTAATGCCAAATCTAATAATTCCTGCTCTTTAAAGGCAGAACTTATAAACTGCATCCCAATAGGTAATCCCTCATCTTTAGATACAGGAAGCGAGATAGCAGGCAATCCCGCTAAATTAACACCAATGGTATAAATATCCTCTAAGTACATTTGTAAAGGGGTCTTGCAATCCTCAAATCCAAAAGCTACACTAGGAGCAACAGGAGAGAGTATCACATCACAATCTTGTAAAATAGCTTGGTATTCCCTTGTAATAAGTGTCCTTGCCTTTTGTGCTTTAATATAATACGCATCGTAATATCCACTACTTAACACAAAAGAACCCAATAAGATTCTTCGTTTCACCTCATCCCCAAAACCATTAGAGCGCGTTTTTATATACAAGTCTTTTAAATTTTGCACTTCTTTAGCCCTATTACCATACCGCACTCCATCAAATCTTGCAAGATTAGAGCTTGCTTCAGCAGTGCAAATCACATAATAAGCAGAGAGCATATAACTTGTATCAATCATTGCTTTTTCTACAATTTTATGCCCGTTTTTGCTTAAAATATCAATACTCTTTTGGTAAGCATCTTGCACATTTACATCAGCATCTTTTAGCAAAGAGGGTATGATGGCAATAGACATTTTCCTATTAGGATTAAGTTTTTGGTAAGTTTTACTAGACTCTTTATTAACAGAAGTTGAATCTAATCTATCATATCCCGCAATACAATCAAATAAAATCGCACTATCTTTTACATTTTGGGTAATAGGTCCTATTTGATCTAGGCTAGAACTATAAGCAATCAGCCCATATCGGCTAACTCTCCCATAGGTAGGCTTTAATCCAACACAACCGCAAAAACTAGCAGGTTGCCTAATACTCCCCCCGGTATCACTGCCTAAAGCTGCAAGAGCAATCCCTCCAGCTACTGCAGCGGCACTCCCTCCACTGCTTCCACCGGGTGTTTTGTTAGGATTGTTAGGATTAAGGGTTTTGCCATAAAAACTACTAGCACTGGTGCTACCCATAGCAAATTCATCCATATTTGTGCGTCCAAAAGGGGCAAATTTATGCTTCAAAAGATTTTCTACTACACTAGCATTATAAGGAGCAATATAACCTTGCAAGATATTACTAGCACAAGTGATATTCCATCCTTTTACATTAATATTATCTTTAATAGCAATAGGCAAAAAATCCTCTTGATAATCTTCAATCTCGCCAATATAAGCATTTAGATTGCTTGCCTGTATTTTTTCTCTCAAAGTTTTCTTTAATGCTTGGATTGCCCCTTTATCAAACTTCAATGCCTCTTCTAAAGTAGGAATATTCATCAATTTCTCCCAAATCTTCAATCTAATTTTAGAATTATAATAAAATTAGTTAATAAAGTGGTTAATCCCTTTATTTTTTGCTACAATTTTAGCTTTTAATTAAGGAGATTTTAATGCTATATTTATATATCAAAATTTTTCATATTTTTTCTTTTGTCTCTTGGATGGTAATGCTTTTTTATCTCCCCCGTCTTTTTGTTTATCATACAGAACATAAAGGCAATAAAGGCTTTTGTGATGTAGTCAAGATTCAGCAAAAAAAACTTTTTAACTTTATTGGTTATCCTGCAATGATTTGCACACTACTCTCCGGTCTTGCAATGATAGCTTTAGAGCCTACACTCTTAAAAGGAAGTGGTTGGTTACACGCTAAAATCCTTATTGTTGTGCTATTAGTGGCTTACCATTTTAATTTATACCGCTATATGATAGCCCTAAGGGAAGATAGGGATATGCATACAGGAAGATTCTTTAGAATCCTTAATGAATTCCCTAGTATTGCCCTTATTATCATCACTATTTTAGTTATCCTTAAACCTTTTTAAATGCAAAATATAAAAAGTAATAAACTATGGGGAGGAAGGTTTCATAAAGAAACTTCACAGCTATTAGAGGAGTTTAACGCTTCACTTCCTTTTGATAAAAGACTTTATAAGCAAGATATATTAGGCTCAAAAATCCACGCTAAAATGCTCCATAAATGCGGAATTTTAACTAATGATGAGATGCAAAGTATTTGTGTAGGCTTAGAACAAATAGAGCAAGAGATACAAGAGGATAGATTCATATTCACACTTAGTGATGAAGATATTCATATGGCAATAGAAAAAAGACTCACCCAAATCATAGGAGAAGCAGGTAAAAAGCTCCATACCGCAAGAAGTAGAAACGACCAAGTAGCCCTTGATTTTAGACTTTTTGTATTAGATTGCAATAAAACCCTCCGATCTTTATGTCTTAATCTTATCCACACACTTTTAAATATCGCACAAGAGCATACAAAAACTATTTTGCCCGGATTTACGCATCTCCAACACGCACAGCCGATAAATTTTGGTTTTTTAATGTGTGCTTATATTTGTATGTTTGTGCGTGATTTTGAACGTTTAGAATCTTCTTTTAAACGCAACAACTACTGCCCCTTAGGTGCAGCAGCATTAGCTGGGACGCCTTATAATACCGACAGATTTTATACCGCTAAGGCTTTAGGATTCATCGCTCCTACACTTAATGCCACTGATAGCGTAAGTGATAGGGATTTCGCACTAGATTTTTTGTATGATTGTTCCCTTATTGCTATGCATATCTCAAGACTTGCAGAAGAGCTTGTATTATGGAGTAGTTATGAATTTAGATTTATTACCTTAAGTGATGCTTATTCTACTGGAAGCTCAATAATGCCCCAAAAGAAGAATCCTGATATTCCTGAACTTTTAAGAGGAAAGAGTGGGAGGGTTTTTGGTAACCTTTTTGCTCTATTAGCAGTTATGAAAGGCTTACCCCTTGCTTATAACAAAGATACTCAAGAAGACAAAGAAGGTGTTTTTGATACCTTTGATACCCTAGAAATCTCCTTAAGAATCCTCAATGACTTGTTAAAGACTATGGAAATCCATACCAATAATATGTTGCAAGCGTGCAAAAAGGGGCATTTAAGTGCAACAGATTTAGCGGATTTTTTAGTAACAAATTGCGATATTCCCTTTAGAGAAGCTCATCATATCACCGGTGAAGCTGTAGCCTACGCAGAGAGTCTTGGCAAGGATTTAAGCGAACTTAGCATAGAAGAGCTTTGTAGGATTAACCCAAAAATCCCAAAACAAGCTCATAAAGCGTTGGATTTATTTGCCTCAATGGAAGCTAGAAACTCCTATGGAGGAACTTCACAACAAGCTACTTTAACACAAATCCAGAGCCTACAAGCTTGGCTTCAGACCGCTAAAGCTTCAATGGAATACTAATGGCAGATAAACAACAAGAAATCATCGCAATGTTTGATGAAATCGCACAAAGTTATGATTTAGCTAATCGTGTTATGAGTTGTGGGATTGATATTGCTTGGAGGAAAAAGGCGTGTAATTTAGCCTTTTCTAATCTCCCTAAGCAAAGTTTAGATTCCTTGCATATTGCAGATATTGCTTGTGGAACGGGGGATATGATACTACATTGGCAAAAGAACGCACAAAAAAACGCTATTACACTTCAAGAAATTAGGGGCTTAGACCCTAGTGCGGAAATGCTAAAAATCGCACAAAAAAAGCTTCCCTCCATTAGCTTTACTCAATGTGAAGCGACAGCTCTACCACTAGAAAATGAAAGTTTTGATATTGTATCTATAGCCTATGGAATCCGCAATGTGCTAGAGCGTAAAAAAGCCTTAGAGGAGTTTATGAGGGTGCTAAAAGAGGGTGGAATTCTAGTTATCTTAGAATTTACTAAATGCCATAATCCAAACTTTTTAGAGAATTTAATGGGCTTTTATACCAAAAACATTCTACCCCTAATTGGTGGTATCATCTCTAAAAACTATCGGGCTTATCGGTATTTGCCAGATTCTATTGAAGAGTTTCTAACTAAAGAAAAGTTACTTTTAGAATTAAAAGAAGTGGGTTTTATCCCTCTTTATACTAAAGCATTTTCGGCAAATGTTTGTACACTCTTCGTGCTTAAAAAGCACTCCACAAAGCAAACAAACTAAGCACTTATTAAAGGAGTCCTATTATGAAACATAAAATACCACTAAAACTACAAACAACTAAATCCCCCCCCCCCCCACCTACACTAAAGCATATTTTACATATATGAGTGCCACCTTAAAGAGATTTACAAAACCAAGTAAGGAGGGTTACTGTGCTATTTAAAGATATTGATTTAAAAAATATTGCCAAAGAATTCAAGGAAATTGACAAAAATACTTTTATTATGGATTTGCAATCTATTTATGAAATAGATTGTTTAAAAATTAATGAAACCAATTTTCTCCTTAATATTTCCTACGATGGAATTTCTTGGGAATCATTACAAACTAAAGAAAATCACTATAATCTCAAAGCAAGATATATAAAGATTCATCTACAAACTTCTAAAAAACCTAAAATAGAGGTTTTAATAAGAAAATATCCCGGATTATTCCTAATGGCATTAGGTGCTGGATGGGGCGATAGAATGATTGCACTTTTAAATGCGATGTATCTTGCTAAACACACAGGATTTAAGTTTGGGTTTGCCTGGAGAAGAATCAATAATTCCTATGCTTTTTCAGTTTCTAATAAATATCAAGCCATAATCATTGATGAGGAATCCAAAATCTTTGAAAAGGATTTCATTGACATCTATTCCTACACCCATAAACCCAATATAGTATATAGTCACTACGACGGTCTCTATGCTCTACCTAGAAAGGATAATATAGAAGACTATAAACAAAAACCATTCTACCACGACTTTGGTTATTATATCGTACATTATAATCTAGGCTCACATATCAAAAACATTCCAGAGGATTTTAGAAAAGAATACAAAACCTTATGGCAAGAAATTGGCTTTACCCCTCTTATTAAAAACCTGCTCTTAAAAGCTGATACTATTTTTAAAGATACTTTTAAAGATAAAATCACCATTGCTATTCATATCCGATTAGGCGATATTGTCTATGGAGCCTCTAGGGGTGTATTTATTTGTGGTATGTATAAAGACAAAGCTATGCCTATAGAGATAGCCTATGAGATTATCTTAAAAAATAGAGACAAAAATATCCTGCTCTTTAGTGATAATCCTGTAATTTTAGAGAAATTATCCAAACATTTTTTAGAGTTTTATGGATTTAAGCTTTATTTAGCAAAGGATTTATTGCCCCAAGATATTACAAAATCTGAAATTGATTTATTTGAAATCCAACTAATGTCGCATTGTAAAATTATCTATTCTACATCAGGATTTGCAAGACTAGCAAGTCTTATAGGAAATGCTAAAGAACCAGAGGGTTGGGCGAATCTCTTTAGTACTGAAGAGATTGTAAATATTTTTGATAAAAATAAAGACAAAATAGATTTAGATCCTCTATGCAGAGCGTATTCACTATTTTGTGAATTTATATTCTCTAAATCCCTTAATAAAAGCCCTAAAGAGCTAAAAACAATCTTACAAGAAGCACATACTTTAGATCCTCAAAACAGCCTTTATATAGCACTCCTTATAGAATGCCTATTATCACACGATATAAAAGAAGCCCTTATACAATTAAAGCAATACAGTTGTGATGCTTTTATAGACTACCTTAATCATCCTTATGTAAAAATGTGTATGCCTATGCCAAATACCTTACTAATGGCTGATTTCATAAAGCAAAGCACAAATGCTACTATTTTAGAAAATACCAACAAAACTCTAAAAACAGAAGTGCAAACGTTACAATTTGATTTAACCTATGGCACAGCCTCCTCCCGCATTAAATCTCATCTCTCTTATAAACTAGGACAAGCTTTGATTTTAAACTCTAAAAGTCTATGGGGATATATAAGAATGCCTTATGTATTATCTTATATCAAAGATAAACATAAACAAGAACAAAAAGAATACCAAGAAAAGATAAAAAAGAATCCTAGTTTAAAACTTCCTACCTTAGAATCTTATAGAGATTATAAAGATGCTTTAAAAATAAAAAATACACTTTCTTATCAATTAGGGGAAGCTTTTATTAAAGCTAAGAAACAAAATTTCTTTAAATTTCCTATTCCTTACTTAAAAGCTAATAATGTTAATTATAGTGGGGGGGGGGCATTCTATGGTTTTATTTTGTTGAATCTAAGAGAATAGTAAGGGAGTGGAGAGGGAGGAGTAAAAGGGGGTAAATAAAGAGCAAGGATAAAAAATCACACCAAGAAGTATAAAAAACATTTTGCAGGATTGATACAATAAAGGGCTTTATAAAATTATGCTTTTGCTTTAAAATGACTTCTAATTTAAACTTTAAAAAATCTTTAGTAATTCTATTAACCTAATCTTCAAGTCTTAAAATAAACAATCAATAAACAAAGCCTTTATTATCTATTGCATAATCATTGATTATGATAAAGCTAGTCTTTGTATTCTTATTTGTGAGGTTTAAGGGTTGAGGTCGGGGATTGTAAATTGTGAAGTTGTAGATGAGACAAGTAGATTTTTTACGCATTTTCTTATCTTTCATAGCCACACCTTTACTTTTATGTTATAATACACTTAACCACCCCAACGAGGGAGTGGAGAAAGTGATTATGGCTCTAGTTTGAAAGTAATTCTTAACTTCCAAACTCTGAGCTTTACAACCACCTTTTTATACTTTAAAACTCGCATTTTAAAGCTCCAAAAGTGATATTCTTCCTACCCAAACCGCTTTTGGGTTTTTTATCTTTTTATGATAAAACTCTTTAAAAGTAATGAAACTATAAGTAAAATTTTACTTTTTTATCAAGGTATAAAGGTAATTTTTTACATAGTAAGGATAATCTGTGCATAATTTTGGTGTTAGAATTAAAGAAGCAAGGCTTGAGAGAGGTTTAACTAGAAAACAATTAACCGAACTTACAGATACAGCAGAAAAAACGATTTATAATTATGAGACAAATAAAGTGCCAATTACTATGGAATTTTTAATTATGGCGGCTGAACAATTAGGCGTTAGTTATAATTACTTGGCACACTTGGATGATTTGTCCATAAGTGATGTCCATAACTCCACCAAACCAACTGCAAACCTTAAACGATGATATTGTATCCATTCCCTTTTACGAGGATATAACAGCAAATGCAGGAAGCGGTGCATATAATGAAACAGAAACAAGCCGTGTAATGACTTTTGGTAAGGACTTTTTGGTGAGTATTTTGGGCTTATTTCTTTTAAAGATTTGTCTATTATTAGAAGTATAGGAGATTCTATGTATCTTACACTGCCGCAAAATTGCTTCCTTTTAATACAAAGAGGAAAGACAAAAGAGGGTGAAATTTGTGTAACTAGGATTGAGGACGAGCTTTAGTCAAACGCCTACAAAAACGCCCAAAATTGAAGCTTTTTAGCGACAATAAAACTACGACCCAATAGAATTAGACGGCGCAAACTTTAAAATTATAGGACGTGTGGTGGGCTATTTCAAAAAAACCGAACTTTGAGAATGTCTCTTAAGTTTCTGACAATTTTGTGATGATTTTTATGAGTGTTTTTAATAGTGTTTAATACGAGGTTTAAGCCACTTTTTTAAGGGCATTTTGTGATTGATTTTGTAATGTTTTGTGAAAAAATAGCCATTTTGTGAAAAAATCTAAACTTAATTTTCCATTTTAAATCGAAGTATTTTTAAGCACAAATTACCATTTTATCGCACTTCAAAACACTTTACTTTCTAAAATTTGCACTTTAAAATAAAACTACCCCCTTATAATAGATTACAAATTGTAAAATTTGAGGTTTGAAATTGTAGATTGTGGGGTTGTGAGATTTGGAATTGTAGGTTTTTATACAATAAAAGGCTATTTTACAGAAAACATTTTCTTACAAGATGTGGTAAATTAACATTATCAATGCACAATGTTAGATAACTCAATGAGAATTATGGATAATCTTTAGGTAATGTTAATACACAATTAAGAGAACTTTAATTGTATCTCACAAAAAAAGGGGAGGATTAAAACCTCTAATGGTAACTAAATCCCCAAATGAAAGATTATATTTTTAGCATTATTAAAAAGCTAATAAGATTCTAAGAAAGCTTTAGGATTAACAACTATAAGTCGTTAAAAACTCAAAAGGATGAGGTCTTCCCTCCCAAGGCCAAATCTCTGTTTCAAACTTATATGCCTTATAAGTTTGGATAAAGGCTTCACTAAAGACATTATCAACCTTTAGATATTCTCTATCAACTAACATTTCTTCAATAGCGTGCCTTAGTGTATGAGGAAGCTGTTTAATACCCTGTTCACGCACTTCATCTAAAGTCAGCTCAAAAAGATTAACTTCCATAGGCTCTCCGGGATGAATCTTATTTTTAATCCCATCTAATCCCGCCATCAATAAGGCAGCAAACGCTAAATAAGGGTTACTAGAACTATCAGGAAACCGAAATTCCATCCTTTTAGCTTTCTCTCCGCTGTTATAAGGAATCCTAATACTCGCACTTCTATTTTGTGCAGAATAAGTAAGAATAGAGGGAGCTTCAAAGCCGGGTATTAATCGTTTATAGGAATTTGTAGAAGCATTAGTAAAAGCCGCTAATCCTCTAGCGTGTTTTAAGACTCCGCCTAAAAAATATAAAGCTTCCTCACTCATTCCCTCATAAGCATCTCCTGCAAAGAGATTCTTTCCCTGCTTCCAAATGCTTATATGTGTATGCATTCCGCTACCATTATCATTATATAGAGGCTTAGGCATAAAAGTCGCACTCTTACCATTAAGATGTGCTACCATTTTAATAACATATTTAAGCTTTTGCACATTATCAGCCGCTTCAAGCATATCCCCAAACTTCACACCTATCTCCCCTTGTCCTTGTGCTACTTCGTGATGCACAACAAAAGTTTCTAATCCCACTTGGTTAAGAACTTTCACCATCTCTGCTCTTATATCTACCATAGAATCCACAGGTGCTACTGGAAAATAACCCCCTTTAAGTCCCGGACGATGCCCCAAATTTACGCCATCATATTCTTTAGAGCGATTCCACTCCCCCTCTTCTGTATCAATCTCATAATACTGGCAATTTATAGAATCCCGCATTTTAATAGAATCAAAAACAAAAAATTCATTTTCAGGACCATAATAAGCAATATCCCCTATGCCAGAATCTTTTAAATGTTGCATAGCTTTTTTAACAATACTTCGCGGACATTTCTCATAAGGCTCATTTTTATAAATATCCCATATATCGCAAAATACCACCATAGTAGTATCAGCTGTAAAAGGATCAATAAAATATCGTATAGGGTCAGGAATTAAAATCATGTCGGATTTATCAACAGGTTGCCAAGCAGGAATAGAGCTCCCATCAAAGGCAATCCCCTCAAAACTCTCCTCATCAATGGCAGTAGCACTAAAAGACAAATGATGCCATATACCCTTAATATCAGTAAATCTAAAATCAATAAATTCTACTTCATTTTCTTTACACACTTCAAAAAATTTTTTTATAGCTTGTTTATCAACTTTTGGTTTATTTAGAGCCTCTTTCATTGTTTATTCCTTAAATTCCTCAATTAATTTACCCCGAAATTATAACAATAATTTTTTAAAGTATTCCCAAAAACACCAAACATTAAATTTACACAAAAACCCTAATGATAAAACTTTAATAAATTAGTATTTGGTTATGCAGTATTCAATTTCTTAAGCTTCAAAAATTAAAACTTTAATGGAGTTTATATTCTTAAAGATTTGCAAAGATTTGTAAGGGTATGAAAGTAAAAAATATAGAATTATTATTATTTTTATTTATGAATATTACTCCTAAAAAATAGCAATAAATAAGGTAATTTCAAGATTATTTTTGGTTCTCATTTTATTTTTAATGATTTAAGTTTTTTTTAATGGTATTATACTACAATTCTTTGATTAAAAACCAAAAAAGAAAAGAAGTTTCAATGTCTCCTAATCAACCTCAAAATCTAAGATCTCTTAAAAACTACCAAATCACTCCCAAAGATTTAGAAATACTTGCTACTTACTTTTCTATTATTCATCATAGCAAAGGGAGGATTAGACTTCGGGCAAGTTCAAAACTCAAAAACGCTGTAGAAGAAAACTCTGTTGATGCACAATCACTCTTAGAATGCCTTAAAAAAATTCCAGCTATTAAAGCGATAAAGTTTAATAAAATCGTGGGTTCTTTAACGATTGAATATGACTTTAATCTTTTGCAACCAAGTTTTTGGGAATTCTCCCTTAAAGGAGAAAGACTAGAGGAAATTTCACAAACCATTAATACTATGCTAAAGGACTTATAATGACAACACAAGAAAACTTGACTCAAGCCTTAGACAATGAATACAAATCCTATAGTTTTTATGCTAATGCCTCTAAAACTTTTGGTTTTCCTTTTAACCAAATTTTTAGCACTAAACTCCAAGATATTAACGCTCTAAATTTACACCTCACTAGCCTAAATATCCCTATACCCACCAACCCTTACATTAACACTATTTTGCCTAATACCTTAGAAGAAACTTTACAAAATGCTATAAGTAACGAAAACACAGGCATTACTCTTTATAACACCTTAATCACTCAAGAAACAGATATGAGGGCTTTAGATACTTTCTATTTATTACAAGCAGCTTCTTTTAATCACCATATCCCTACTTTGCAAAACTTTCTTTATGGTTTGAGGCAAAATAATAAAAATCCCTTAGAACAGATTCATCAAGGAAAAGCTCTTTTAGATGAGACTGGAACTATCATCACACAATTACAAAATGGAAATCTCTCACAAGGAGAATTAGAGGGCTTTCTTAATAAACTCAATTATTCTTTAATTGGGGGAATAATACTAGGTGCATTTGGTGCAATCATCTTAAATGAATTTTTAAATAGAGAAAAGGAGTAAAAATGCCATTACCATTTATCGCAGGATTAGCTATAGGTTCAACAGCCGCGTTGTTATTTACTAAACGAAAGACATTAAAAAAGATTTTAGAATCTAAAAATATCCAAAAAAGCTTTCATCAAGGTAAAGAAATTTCTTTAAAAGCTTATAATAAACTCTCAAAAAGCATTAAAGATGCAAAAGGTGATTTAGAGCAAAAATTTCTTAATAAAGAAACTGCTACAAAGAAAACAAGTAGTGCTAGAAAAAACACAAAGCACAAAGAAGGATAAATAATGGTTATAAACACAGGAACATCACGATCTATTGTAGGGCACGCCATTAGCGGAGCAATCATTGGCGGTATGCTAAGTGGAATCTATGAATTTTCACAATATAAACAAGGAAATACTTCCAAAAACAAAGCTTTAAAAAGCACACTTAAAGCCACATTAGAAGGTGGCATTATCACTGCTAGTGGAATTGCTGCTACTAATGCTTTAGGGAATACTTCCAAAAACCCTTTACGCAACACTCTAGAAGCTACTGCCTGTATTGCTTTAGGATTAGCCAGTGTTTATGGAATCTCACAATTAATTAATACAAAGCTTACTTCACAAAAGGAAAAATAATGAATACACAACCTCACCCAAACAATCCTTATACAAAAAACAATCCAAATACCTCTACACAAAATAATAAAAATAGTCTCTTTGGAAATACCAATCCCAATGCACAAAAGGACTTTTTAAAAGGGGCTTTAATAGGTGCAGTGGCTACTTTTATTTTAACCAATGAAAACGCACAAAGAGCAATTTTTAAAGGTTTTGCAAAAATAAGTGGAATTTTTGAAGCAGGAATTGAAGAGCTAAAAGAACGTTATGAAGATGCTAAGGCTGAAGTTAATTCTGAAGAATAAACAAGAATAACTATGTTGGCACAATACGAACTTACTTTAAGCCTCATTCATTCAACCAAAAAACGCGCAAGGTTTAAATACGCTTACCCAAAAGATTCAACCATTAATCCTTTACATCTACGCGTAGAACTTGATAATATAGAAAATATCTCCTCTCTTAGAATTAATGCTATTTTAAATAACATTATCATTGACTACCAAGGGGATTTAAAAACAATCCAAACGAAAATCTATCAAGCCTTACTTAAACATATCACGCAAAGAAAAAATCCCAAAAAGCAAGAAAGTTACATAGCCCTAAGAGATGAGATTCCAAGCTCTGCAGAAGTAACCCGTGCTGGAACCGCTCTTGTGCTTTCACCTTTTTTGAATAATCTAACCATACAAACTGGATTTTCTCTTGTAGCTTGTGCGCCTTTGCTTTTAAGCGGTGTAACAGAAACTTTTACACACGGCATTAATTCACGCACTTTAGAAGCTTTAGCAGTGGCTATCTCTCTTTATTTGAAAGACTTTAAAACTGCAAATTCTACAAACTTTATGTTGGCATTAGGCGAATATATAGAAGAAATGACAATGTATAAAAGTGATGACCTCATTAAAGAATTGGCTAAACCAACATCAGGTGAAGTATGGATTGAACTCAAAGAAAACAATAAAACTATTACTAAAAAAGTCTCAAGTGATACCCTAAAAATTGGTGATATTGTTGTTATCGGTGCAGGAGATACAATTTTAATTGATGGGCATATCATTGAAGGGGAAGCTCTTGTTAATCAAATTTCTATGACAGGAGAGGCAACCCCCACACAAAAAGCACGTGGAGATAAGGTGCTATCTGGCACCATCGTTCAAGAGGGGAAAATCAAAGTATGGGCAGAATCTATTGGTAAAGATACCGCTACAGCAAGGATTAAAAGTTATATTGAAGAAACCCTAGTCCAAAAATCCTCACAAGAATTAAATGCTTCTAAAATGGCAGATTCTCTTGTCCCTATCACCTTTGGTTTGGCAATCCTCTCTTATCTTTTTACGCGTGATTTAATGCGCGCCGCTAGTGTTTTACAAGGTGATTATTCTTGTGCTTTGAAACTTACCACACCTGTTACTTTCAAATCCGCTATTTCTAGTGCAGGAAAGGAGGGCATTATTATAAAAGGAGCAAAAAGCTTAGAATCCTTGCAACTTAGTGAAGTTTTTATCTTTGATAAAACAGGGACTTTAACAAAAGGGGATTTAGAAGTTTTAGATGTTTATTCCTTTTGCGAAGAATGGAGCCCAGAAACCATCTTAAATCTTGCCGCAAGTATTGAAGAGCATTATTTTCATCCTGTAGCACAAGCAGTTGTAAAAGCCGCTAAAGAAAAAAAATTTACGCATTTTCACCACGACGAAGTAACTTTCATAGTAGCACGTGGAGTTAAAAGTGAAATTAATGGGAAAAGTGTCGTGATAGGGAGTCGCCATTTTTTAGAAAATGACGAGCAAATTCCCTTTGTCACCCATAATAAAAAAATAGAGCAAATTCTCTTAAGCGGCGAAACTCCTCTATTTATAGGTTATGGCAAACAGCTATTAGGAGTAATTTTACTCAAAGATACGCTAAGAGAAAATTCTAAAAAAGCACTAGAACGTTTAAAAAAAAGTGGTGTAAAAGAAATTATTATGCTTACAGGAGATACTAAACAAAAAGCCAAACAAATAGCCCAAGAGCTAGAAATTAACCGCTATTATGCGGAATTACTCCCTACCCAAAAAGCAGAGATTTTAGAACGTATTATGCAAGAGGGCAAAAAAGTAGCTTTTGTCGGAGATGGAATTAATGATGCCCCGGCTCTTATCCGTGCAGATACTGGTATTGGTATGCATAAAGGTGCAGATATTGCAAAAGCAAGTGCGGATGTTGTACTTTTACATGATGATATAGAAGCGGTTGCAGAAGCCAGAGAAATCGCTATTATGTGCTTAAATAAAGTGCATAGGAACTTTAAAATTACCGTAATAGTTAATAGCCTGATTTTAGGACTTGCCACTTTAGGAAAACTCTCTGCTATCCAAACTGCTTTTATGCATAATGGAACGACTATAGCTTTGCTCCTTAACGCCTTACAAAGAATAAAAATTAAAGAAAAATAATGCGTCTTTTATTATTAATAGCTACAACACTTAGTGGAATTATATTAGCATCTACCCTAAAAAACACTTATTATAAATACAAAAAATACAAAAGGAATGATGATGAAAACTAAAGATTCACTAGAACAAAAAAGAGAAATAGCAAAAATTGGCATGAGCACCTCTTTGCTCCTTACTGCTGGAAGTGCTTTGTTTTTAAGACATACTTTAGCAAAGAGAATCCACATAGGTGCTGGCATAGCACTCATTGGATTTTCTTTATGGCATTCCTCTCTCTACCCCAAAACAAAGCTAAAAGATAAAAGTTCCTAACTTTACCTTGTTATTAAACTTTTTAGTTGCAGTAATGAAATTTTAGTTTTTAAGGATGAAAAACTTGATACATTTTTTAAGTATTCTTATAGCAATTTTATATTTGGGTTGTGCTAAACTCCCAAACACACAGGAGCTTACACATAAAATCCCACAAAACTTTATTAACAAAGAAATCCTTATAAACCTTAGCGATACCAATATTAATCTTACAACCTCTTTAGCCCCTAAAGAACAATTAAATTCCCTATTCCTTGATGAATCTTTAGAAAAGCTTTATGAAATCGCATTATCAAGCAATACTGACTTACAGATTATGCAAACAAGAATACAACAAGCTAGAGCACAGCTAAAAAGTGCTTGGGGAGGACTTTTTCCAACCCTTAATGGAAACCTCAACACTAATGATAGCCATAGCAAAAACAATGCCACTCATAACTCTTCACAAAGCACACAAATAGGGGCTACACTTTCTTGGGAGATAGATTTATTTGGGAGATTAAATGCGAATAAAAGTGCTAAAGAATCCTTATACTATCAAAGTTTAGAAAATTTAAAAAATGCAGAAATTAGCCTTTTAGCAGAGGTTACAAGTCTTTATTTTACCCTTAGAGAAACTGCTCTTAATATTCTCCTTACCCAACAAAACATTACTGCCCTAACACAAGCCTTAGAATTAACGCACCTTAAAGTAGAAAATGGTCTTTTAGATAGCACAGAACTTTTTAACAAACAAGATTCACTCAATAATGAGCAAAACACCCTAGAATCTCTTAAGATGAAATTAGAAGAAAACAAAAATGCTCTTTTAGTTTTACTAGATTTAAACAACCTGCCTTTTGATATTCACGATTCTTTTGTCTTCCATAATCCTCAACCCTTTAACCCAGACACTATTCCAGCAGATGTGCTTCTATCGCGTCCAGATATTCAAGCAAGTATCCAAAGTCTCTATGCACAAGTTTATAATAAAGCCAATGCTAAAGCTAGTCTTTTTCCTACTTTATCATTTAATGCAAACATTAATGAAATTTTGCACTCCTCTGCCCAAAATAGTGGAAATATTGCGTGGCAACTTGCGGCTTCACTCACCGCACCCCTACTTAATCGCACCCAATTAACACAAAATTATTTGCTACAAGATGCACTCTTAAAAGAATCCTATTTAACTTTACAAAAAAACTTAAACACTGCATTAAGTGAAATAGAAAATGCCATTTTTAACACCCAAAATACACAATTACAACTTGAAAATAACAAACACGGACTACAAAACGCTAAAGAATATTATAACTTCTCTAATAATCGTAGAAATATGGGATTAATTGATGATTTAGAACATTTAAACAATACCACCTTTTTAAATAATTCACAAAAAAACCTTAATACTTCAACAAATGCTAAACTTCAAGCACTTATTACATTATTTAAAGCTTTTGGCGGCAATCTTTATCTCTCTAAAGGAATACAATGAATACTTCAGAAAATATTTTGCAAAACTTAAATCCTAAAAGAAACTATAAAAAACTCCTTTTATTGTGGATTATAGCCCTTTTAATACTCATCCTCTTAGGTGGGGGAATCTACTATTTTAGCAATAGAGCACCCCTTATTATCTACCAAACCAAAGAAGTATTCCTAGGGGATATTTCAAGCACTATTAGTGCTAATGGAACACTCTCTCCTACCAATGAAGTTTCTATAGGAAGTGTTATTTCAGGTATTGTTTTAAAGGTTTTTGTAGATGTTAATGATAGGGTAAGCAAAGGAGAGGTTTTAGCTAAAATTGATTCAGAGAGTATTGAGCAAAATCTCTACCGATTTCAAGCTCAACTAGAAAGTGCAAAGGCTCAATTAAAAAGCTCTCAAGTGGCTTTAGAAGAGAAAAAATGGCAATACCAACAACTCCAAAATCTCTATGAAAAAACGCAAGGTAAAACCCCTTCAATGTTAGAATTACAAAGTGCAAAAACTTCCTATAATGCAGCCCTCAGTGATATAGAAATTAAAAAAGCCAATATTAAAGAAATTGAAACCTCTATCCGCTCTACCCAAGTGGATTTAAAAAACTCTCAAATCATAAGCCCCATTGATGGTATTATTTTAAAACGTTCCATTGAAGCTGGACAAAGTGTAGCGGCTTCTTTTCAAGCTCCTGAATTTTTCATCGTAGCAGAGAGCTTAGAAGAAATGGAGCTTAACGCAAGTGTTTCAGAAGCAGATATTGGGAAAGTGCAAGTAGGACAAAAAGTGAATTTTAGCGTAGATTCCTACCCCTCAAAAACCTTTGAAGAAAAAATTAATCGTGTCAATTATGGTTCTAATTCTAGCACTTCAAGTAATGGCGTTGTAAGCTATGAAGTAAAAATTTATGTCCATAACAAAGATTTACTTTTGCGTCCGGGAATGAGTGCTACAGCCGATATTGAAGTAGCCAGTGCACAAAATGTTCTTTTAGTCCCCTCTAGTGCCTTATATTTCACCCCCAAAATCACCACCAAAACACAGAATAAAAATCCTTTCAATCCTTTAAGCAATGTTAAAAGGAGAAAATCTCCGCAAAAAACAGCGGCTAATCAAGGAAAAACCCTTTGGATATTAGAAAATAACTTACCCAAACAAATAGAAGTTGAAGTTGGTATTAGCAATGGGGAATACACACAAATCTCTAGCGAATTAATCCAACCAGGCACACAAGTTATCATAGGACAACAAGGTAGCTAATGCAATTCATACAATTAAGCAATATCCATAAAAGCTATGGAAAACCCCCTCATACTTTTGAGGCTTTAAAAGGAGTAAATCTCCAAATAGAACAAAGGGAATTTATCGCACTAATGGGACCAAGTGGTAGTGGCAAATCAACAATGGCAAATATTCTAGGAACCCTTGATAGCCCAACAAGTGGAATCTATGAGTTCTGCGGTGTTAATGTCTGTGCTTTAAACCTCAAAGAAAAAGCTCTCTTAAGAAGAAATTATATTGGCTTTATTTTTCAAGGATTTAATCTCCTACCTAAAACAACGGCTTTAGAAAATGTTGAACTCCCCCTTATTTATCGCCAAATACCCAAAAAAGAGCGTTTAAGAATCTCTATGGAAGCCTTAGAAATGGTAGGATTAGAAAAATGGTATAACCATAGCAATAATGAGCTAAGTGGAGGACAACAACAAAGAGTAGCTATTGCAAGAGCTATTGCTTCTAAACCTCTTTTTTTACTTGCTGATGAACCAACAGGGAATCTTGATACAAAAAGAAGCATAGAAATTATGGAGATCCTCTCAAGGCTCAATAAAGACTTTAAAATCACTATCTTAATGGTAACCCACGAACCTGATATGGTTAAATACACAACAAGAAAAATACTCTTTTTAGATGGTTTAATTCAGCAAGACTTAAAAGGCAATATATGATTTTAAATGCCTTTTTTCTAGCTTTTCGGCAAATTAAAAGGAATTTTTTACGCTCTTTTTTAACAATGTTAGGAATAATTATTGGCGTTGGTGCAGTGATTGTTATGATTGCTTTAGGTAATGGCACGACATTAGCTATTACAGAGCAAATGAGCAGCTTAGGGAGCAATATTTTGCTTATATTTCCCGCAAGAGATCAAACACCCGGAAGAGGTGGCAGAAAACAATTTATGCTAAAAGATGTAGAAGATTTAAAACTCCAAGTAGGGCATTTAACTCGTGCAATTGCTCCTGTAACCTCTACAAGTCTTTTAGCACAATTCCGACAAAACAATACGCAAACAGAGATATTTGGGATTGATGAGGATTATCTCATCGCTACAAACTGGGAAACTACTCAAGGAAGGACTTTTAGCAAAGAGGAATATAAAGCAGGAAGTAATGTTTGTATGATTGGTGGAAGTGTTTTAAAAAACCTTTTCAACAACGATCTTAGTAATGCCTTAGGCTCTCGCATTAAACTTGGAAATATTGTTTGTGATTGCATAGGTGTTTTAGAGAGCAAAGGACAAGGTGCTTGGGGAAATGATCAAGATGATGTAATTTTACTTCCGCTTAAAACCTACCAAAGAAGTATCTCAAAATCTGATTCCCTTTATAATATTAATCGCTTAATGGTATCCCTTAAAGATGATATTAACTCCACTACTGCACTTAATCAAATCTCTATGGCATTACAACAAATACGCAATATCAAAAAGGGGCAAAAAAACGATTTTGAAATTATGGATACTAAACAGATTCTTGAAATTATGAAAAATACAACGAATAATCTTACACTATTTTTAGGTGCTATTGCAGGAGTTAGTTTGATTATAGGGGGCATTGGGATTATGAATATTATGCTTGTCTCTGTTACAGAGCGAACCAAAGAAATAGGGACTCGTTTAGCTATTGGTGCTTTGCAAAGCGAAGTTTTATTACAATTCCTTATTGAAGCCATAACCCTAAGTTCTCTTGGTGGAATCTTAGGGATTATTTTAGCCTTTTTTTCTTCTTTGGGTATTAGCCACTTAATGGATATTCCTTTTAGCTTTGATTATAGTGTTGCGCTATTTGCCTTTTTATTTTCTGCTTTTATTGGAATCTTATTTGGTTATATTCCCGCTAAAAGAGCTTCAAAACTTAATCCTATTGATGCTCTAAGGCACGAATAAAAGAGTTTATTTCATACGGAAGTATAGATATTAAAAACTTGTTTTAAGTAATTTTATAATAGAATAAAAGTTTATTTTAAATTAAGGTAGTTTTAATGAAAAGGACCTATCAACCTCATAATACACCCAGAAAAAGAACTCACGGATTTAGAGCTAGAATGCAAAACAAAAATGGAAGAAGAATTATCAATGCTAGACGTGCTAAAGGAAGAAAAAAATTAGCTCTCTAAAATTGGAATTATTTTGGTTACTTTAAAAATAAAAGCAGAGTTTGAAAGTGTTTATAAAAGTCAAAAAAGATGGCATAGTCCCTATTTTATCCTTTTTTTTAAAGAGAATATCCATTCTCAAAAAAGAATAGGATTTTGTGTCTCTAAAAAGATAGGAAATGCGGTTTGTAGAAATTCCATAAAAAGACGTTTGCGTAATATTTATAAGGAATCTATACCAAAGCTAAAAAATGGAGATATGATTTTATTAGCTAAAAGCGGAGTAGATAAAATTACCTATGAAACCTTAAGGAATAACTATAATTATGCACTTTTAAGACTTAATTTAATGCAAAAATTAGGGTAAATTTATGTTAAAAAAAGTAAGTAAAGTCAGTATTAATATTATTAATTTTTATCAATGTTATATTTCTGCTTTATTAGGTGCAAAATGTCGCTATTACCCCAGTTGTTCAGAATACTCTAAACAAATTTTCCACTTCCATAATCCTTTTGTGGCTTTTTATAAAACACTCTTACGCATTTTAAGCTGTAATCAGTTTTTTCAAGGAGGGATTAATTATCCAAAAGCAACGCTTTTTATACAACCCATTTTTACTTCACCAAAACATTTTAACTTTTGGCTAATCCCTACACAACCTATACTTTTTAGCCTAAAAAACTTCACAAAACGACAAGTTTATATCATCAAAAATCTATCAAAGGATCCTAGTGTTTAATAAAATTGATAATCTAAGCTCTCAAGCAAGAATCTTAATTGCCGTTATTTTAGCACTCTTGTTTTTTATCCCTTATAGTTATCTTTATAAACCCACTCAAACCACAGAACAAGAAAACAAAACAACCAATTCCGCCATCCCACAAACTATACAAGAGCAAAGCACCCAACCCATACAACAAAATCTCCCCACAAGTAATAATCCAACAAAAGAAATTATTGCAACCATTCAATCTAAAAATTTTGAATACCAAATTGATAGATTAGGAAGAATCACGCAAGCTTTTTTAAAAGACACCAAGTACCAAAAGGACTCCCAAGATTTACCACTTTTCTCCACAGATATTTCCCAACAAGATAACCCAAAGCCCTTAGAAATAAGATTTTCTGACCCCCTAATCAATCAGCAAGCTTTTAGCACACCCTATTTAGCAAATACCACCAATATCCAAATAGAAGGCAATCCCCAAACCCTAATACTCACACAAAAACTTCAAGAAATTACCATTGAAAAGCATATTACCTTTTATCCTAATGGATATTATGAGATAAATATTAATGCCCCACAAAACTACGTTTACTTTGTATCTCCGGGAATGCGTCCTAATGTAGAAAGTGATGCTTATATCTTTAAAGGCGTAATTATTAAAGAATCTGATAATACTATCACAACTATAGAAGATGGAGATGCTAAAGAACAAACTAATTTCAAAGCCTCCACTATCTTAGCCGCTGTTGATAGATACTATACAACCCTATTTTTTAAACAAGAAGGAAATATAGATTCTATTATTTTAAATAATAGCAATAAAGACCCTATGCCCTTTATTAGTGCTAATGGAAATATTAGTTTATCAGGTTATATTGGTCCTAAAGATCACAGAGTATTAGAGAGTATTAACCCCTCTCTTACAGATGTTATAGAGTATGGAATCATCACCTTTTTTGCAAAACCTCTTTTTTTACTTTTAGATACACTCTACAAGCTAACAGGTAATTGGGGGTGGGCTATTATTTTACTCACACTTATTGTTAGAATTGTGCTTTATCCACTGACCTATAAGGGTATGGTGTCTATGCAAAAGCTTAAAGACTTAGCCCCTAAACTTAAAGAAATACAAGCCAAATATAAAGGCGAACCCCAAAAACTCCAAGCCCATATGATGGAACTCTATAAAAAACACGGAGCCAACCCTATGGGTGGTTGTTTGCCATTACTCTTACAATTACCCGTATTTTTTGCTATCTATCGTGTTTTATATAATGCCATAGAATTAAAAGGTGCAGGGTGGCTTTTATGGATACAAGATTTATCGGTTATGGATCCTTATTTTGTATTACCTATTTTGATGGGGCTTACAATGTTTTTACAACAACATTTAACACCCACAACCTTTAGCGACCCTATGCAAGAAAAAATCTTTAAATTCCTACCCCTTATTTTCACGATATTTTTTGTTACTTTTCCTTCAGGATTAGTGCTTTATTGGTTTGTTAATAATGTTTTTTCAATCCTCCAACAACTTGCTATTAACAAATCTTTAGCCTATAAAAAATCCAAAGAAATCGCAGAACATAAACATCACCCAAAAGATTCTTAAATGAAAAAAATAGAAGCTGATAGTTTAGAAGATGCACTCATAAAAGCCTCTAATGAGTTTAATTGCTCGGTAATAGATTTAGAATATGAGATCATTCAAAACCCTTCTAAAGGTTTTTTAGGATTTGGTAAAAAATCCTCTATTATTTGCGTAGAACCAAAAATAAAAACCACCAAAGAAGAATCTAAAAAAGAAAATCCACAGCATTTAATACACAAAACCCCATCTTCTTTACGACAAGAAAAGGACATAGCAATTATTGCAAAAACTATCCAACAAGAATTAAAAGAATTGCTAAGCCTACTCCCTTATAACATCCATACAATCCTAGTCAAGCCTTATGATGAAAATACCTTATATATTAAACTTGATGGAGAAGATTCTGCTTTACTCATTGGTAAAGAGGGTTATCGTTACAAGGCTATTTCTTATTTGCTTTTTAATTGGATAAATCACAAATATGGCTTGATGATAAGGCTAGAAATTGCGGAATTTTTGAAGAATCAAGAAGAAATGATTGCGAATTATTTATTACCCATTATTGAAACAATTAAATTAACAGGTAAAGCACAAACTAAGCCTTTAGATGGAGTTTTAGCCCACATTGCCATTACACAATTAAGGGAGCAATTTCCCAATAAATACATAGCCTTTCGTTTGACAAACGATGGGCAAAGGTATATTATCATTAATGACTTCCATCACGCATAGCACTATTGTAGCACCCGCGACCACTTACGGAAACTCTTCACTGAATGTTATCCGCTTAAGCGGGACTAGAAGCTTAGATATAGCCTCACAACTTGCTAAAAAAGATTTAACCACTCTCCAACCTCGCTTTGCAAAACTTACAAAAATCTATTTTGAAAACAACATTTTATTAGATGAATGTATTATCATTTACTTTAAAAGCCCTCATAGCTATACAACAGAAGATATAGTAGAGTTTCAATGCCACGGAGGCACTTTTATCGCAAAAAGCATCATTGAAGAATGCATCAAATATGGAGCCACCCTTGCAAAACCCGGGGAATTCACTAAAAGAGCCTTTTTAGGAGGCAGGATTGACTTAACACAAGCTCAAGCGGTTGCCAAACTTATCCAATCTAATAATGCACAAGCTCACAAAATGCTAATGCGACATTTAAAAGGAGAAATGCAAGAATTTTGCGAAGACTTAAGGGAATCTCTTCTTAAAATACTAGCCCATAGTGAGGTTTTTATCGATTATGCGGAAGAAGAATTACCACAAAACCTACTCCAAAGCATCCAAGACCAATTAGATTCTATCCTCCATACACTCTCTAATCTCTCCGAACAATCCCATCAAAAACGCAATATCTTTGAAGGCTACAAAATCTGCATTATTGGCAAACCCAATGTTGGTAAAAGCTCACTTCTAAACGCACTCTTAAAGGATAATCGTGCTATTGTTAGTGATATTGCAGGCACGACACGTGATAGCATTGAAGAGAGCTTTATGCTAGATGGGCATTTATTACGGCTCATTGATACTGCGGGAATTAGAAAAAATGCAGATGTTATTGAAAACGAGGGCATCCAAAGAAGCTTGCAAAAGGCTAAAGATAGTGATTTACTCCTTGCTCTTTTTGATAATAGCAGAATCTTAGATGATGAAGATTTAGCAATTTTAGATCTTTTAGAGAAATACAAAGATTCTAAAAAAATTGTTGTCATTATCAATAAAGTAGATTTAGAAACTTGCTTTAACCAAGAATCCCTAGCACCCTTTCAACCCTTATTGCTTTCTTTAAAAAACAAAGATTCCTTGCAATCTCTTAAAAACCATTTAAAGACTATTTTAAGCTCCCAAGATGATAATCATACCTTACTGCTAACCTCCCAATATCAATTTGAGGCAATACAAACTTGCGTCCAAGTGCTTAAAGCCTCGATTATTCCTTTGCAAAATGGAGAATTAGAACTCTTTAGCTTCCATATCAATGAAGCATTACAAGCCATTGCCTCCCTTACAAGACCCTATGAATACTCCCAAATGCTAGATAAAATGTTTAGTGATTTTTGCTTAGGGAAGTAAAGCCTAGAATCCCCTAAAAATAATTTGCTTTTTGGCTTGAAGTGTTTGCCTCTTAAAGGTATTGCTAAAAAAATCTTGCTTAGATTCTCGAGGCATTAGGGGCAATATCGCAAGGAATTTCCCCCTAAAAATCTCCCCATCTTCAAATTCCCCCCTTGTATCATACATTGCCAAAAATTGCTCCTTACTTAAAGTCCTATTTCCAAGTGATGGGTCTGCTAGCCACACCATCTTTTCATCAATACCTCTAATCACAGAGAAATGATCACTCTTGCGATGTTTGAGATACACCACTACAGGAACCTTAAGCTTAGAGAGCTGTTCAAAACTAGCAGCAAAACCCTGTGCTTTAAACCCAAATCCTGCTAATGCCTTTGCCATGTCCTCAAAACTTGATTTATTATCTCCTTTATCCATTGCTTGAAGTATCTCTTCCTCGCTAGTTTCTCTACCATAATAAAAAGTAAGAATTGTAGCTAAAGAAGCAGCCCCACAAGAGTAATCTAAATCTTGCTTGATGATTTTTTCATCCCTTAGCTCCTTATAGCTTTTTATTCCTATAGAAAGAGTGTGAGAGGAGTTTATAAAAAAACGATAATCCTTAGCTTCTAACAAAGAAATCCATAAAAGAAAGTATAAAACCTTGAATTGAAAATATTGCAAATCATCATCTCCTTTTACCTTTACCCCTTAAGAGGAATCTTAAAGTATAAAACCTAAAAGCCTTGCCCTAAAAAGTATAACTCCAATGCAAAGTGGCACTACTATTACTATCTTTTTGCGTAGCAGCTTTGAAGCTAAGGTTTAGGATATTCCCTTCAGAGAAACCATATCCCAAGCCAAAGGTTGGTTGGAGGAAGCTACGATGAAGCCCCTCTTTCCTGCCATCAAATCTACTTGCTCTTTGGTGAAGCCATTCAAAACCTAAACTTAGAGTAATCCATTCATTAACCGCAAAGCCAACATTAGGATGGAGCAAAAGCACATTTCCGGGCTTATAAGTTCCATCTTTGCTTTTGCGTTTATGACTATAGCGATAGGTGGTGTTTAAAACCAAAACCACAGGATCAATACTTTTATACACAATGCTTCCTACTTGCAAAGAATGCAAATACGAGGATTTATCAAGGTTTTTCTCATAAAGTGCGGTTTCTATGTAGCCTAAAACACCAACACTTGAATCATCTTTTAAAAACTCATAATTCACACCTAGCCAACCATCTATAGGCTTATGCGTAAAGGTATTCGCAGAAGTATTAGGATCTTTTTGCTGCCTATAGCTCCCTAAATAACTACCACGGATATAAAGATCTGCTTTATTGCTTATCCCATAATTAACCCCTAAAGTCCCGATAAGATTATCATTCTCTTGCTCACTCTCCCCAAAGCTAGAGGGAATAGCCACAAAACCAGTATTACTAATAGGGACGATAATAGGATCTCCTGTAGAGAGATTCTGACTTTTAGAATTGATATAACTAAGGGAACTCTCAAGCTTAAACTTCCCTTTCCCACTCACTAAATCCTCTACCAACAAAGGCATATCTGCCGATAAAGACGCACAAAAAATAACAAAAAAGAATAATAGAAATTTCATATCAATACCTTAAAAATATAAAAACGCATTTTTAAAAAATATCTGTCCATACAGGACAAAAGAAACCAAATACTAACAATAAAGAATTATCTATCCAGCTATAAAATCTATAAAAATAACTTCTACTTCCTTGCACGATAAAAAATTTAGTATAAACTTTGTAGTGATAGCATAGAAAGATAAGGATACCTTCTAACATAATAACTAGCATTCCAAGAAGCTGCCACCATTTGGTATTAAAGAAAATAAGAGAGATAATTAGAAAAAGAGTTTCGATAAAAATATGAAAATAAAAAAATACTTTAAAAGCATCAGATTCTTTTCTTGATTCTAAAAGCGTTTTAAATCTCGACCACATAGAATAACTTTTATTAATAGAGATAAGGGGGTAGATGGAATATGTGAAACAATATTTCATTAAGGGTATCCTTACCATTCATCCTAAAAATCCTAATAGCAAAGAACTTATGGCATCTCTGCTCTATGTAACAAAGCATAAGGATATAAAAAATAAGAAAAAAAGGAATCGCAAATATTATATACATGCCAGGAGATTCATAATAAAGAACACAACCAATAACCCCTAAAACTACAAGCCCAAAGTTAAAAAGTGTGATACCCCATACTACACTCCTTGTAGAGAGAATGATTCGTTTTTTACTAAGCATTTTTATCTCCTAGATGAGTTTCTTTTAAAAAGCCCGCTATGGGACAAAAAACCAAAAAGCACCAATAAAACAAGGAACTATCCAATCATAGTAAAAAAAAACATAATAGAACCTATCTTAATCAAGTAATGTCATTAATAATATTGTAAGCCCAAAAAGCACATAACTCATAAAAACATAACGCAATTTCTTAGAGGAATATTGTGCTTGATTTCTATAAAGCCATTCTGAACAAACAAACATTAACAATAGGACAATACAAGTTATTATAAACATAAAATATTTTGCTTTATTAGACTACCATCCCATTTTTCCTACAAACTTTCCAGCACCAGCTCCACCAAGCACCCATATAGGAGTCCCTAAACCCATTTTGATAGCACCGATAGGATTTCTAGCATATTTTATGCCAGTAAAAGCCCCCCACGCTACAGCTCCTCCAAAACTCCACCAACTCCAACCTTGATTTTTACCGATTTGGTATCCAATATTTCGTATCCCTCCATAGACTCCGCCAATAAGACCTGCACCCACAAATGGTACCCACGCTCCCTCTGTGGTTTTCATCTCTTCATTAGAGAGGGCTATTAATTCTAAAGGTTTAGAATCTTGTATAAAAAGTGATTCTATTTCTTGTTGTGTAAAACTATCTTGTGCGAAAGTCAAAGTAGAAAGAAAAGTAAAAGAAACTAAAAAACTAAATATTGTCTTTTTCATAATGAACCCTTTAAAGTGTAATTTTTAATAAAATTATTCTATTTTTAACGATATTAAAATAATCTTAAGGTGAGAAAGGGAATTAAAGATAAAGTTATGTAAAGTATAAAAGTAACACTTACCTTAATCAAGTAATGCCATTAATAATATTGTAAGCCCCACAAAACATAGGTTTATAAGAATATAACCTGACGCTTTAGAGGGATATTGAAAATTATTTTTATAAAGCCATTCTACAGAAAAATAGCGGGGTGCTTCATTTTTATAAAACCAATAAAGACAAACAAATATTAATAGCACGACAATAAAGGTTATTATACTATGCCACAAACTAGCTTTTTGATAAGGATAAAACCATAAAGTAACAATCCCAATAATGGCATAACTACTTAATAGAACACAGAAGCGAGTATTTTTATGATTATTTTTCACTAAGCCCTCACCTTAATTACCATAAGATTCTTTTAGTAATCAATACCATTCCTACAAATTAAATCTTGCAAAAATATCACCCACTGCATAAAACATAAAGGATAAAAATATATCTAAAACCAAATAAACCAATAAACCCATAATAATTACCAAAAATGGAGTTATAGGAAGCTTACGCAATGAGGGCAAGTATAAATATCCAATAGAGGGAGGGAGAATCATTGTAGCTACAATAAATCCCCCCATAATAGCTAAATTTTGCGACAAAGCAGACAAGATAAATAACATAAAAAAGAGAGAAAAGGTTAAGATAAAAACCTTTTTCTCATTATTCTTTATCCTTAGCAACCT
Source organism: Helicobacter apodemus (assembly GCF_003097575.1). Classification (NCBI taxonomy): domain Bacteria; kingdom Pseudomonadati; phylum Campylobacterota; class Epsilonproteobacteria; order Campylobacterales; family Helicobacteraceae; genus Helicobacter; species Helicobacter apodemus. The sequence goes on from NZ_CP021886.1 coordinate 903,060, forward strand.
TTTAAAAAACAATTTCCAACTTGTTTTATACGCTCTAAGAAAACGGCACTGCATTACACAATTATCTATGATAATTATAATATTTATAACCCATAGCCCCACCATAAGTAGTAATTCCCTGCATAGCACCGGTAGTGATTGCTTGTCGTATTGGTGCTGGCTTAGTAACAATAGGAGGTAATCCCTTAAATGTTCTATACATTGTTACCCCTGTTTTCCACATATGCCCTCCTATTGGACCCATTACTCCTCCCTTTCCCACAGCTCCCCGAAAACTCCACCAACTCCAACCTTGATTCTTACCAAATTAAGAAGATATACCTTAATCATAATCAAAGAAAACATTAAATCACCGATAAAAGATTTTAAGTTTTATTAATGGACTTCTTAAAGAAAATTATTAAAACTAATGCGACACAGCCTAATATAACAAAGATTAGATTAAGTATATCACTATCAAATCTAATACTCATCATTAGGAATGTTAAGAGTAAATAAGCATAAAATCGCTTGTAAGTAAAATCATCTAAATGGCATAAAACATACAACGAAAATAGAGAATAAATATAAAGCATTATATTAGCTATATCCGTTATTAAGGTTGGTTCATGCATACAATTACCAGAATTTCCAAGGTCGCCTAGAATAAACAGGATCTTTTGGTCCTAGAGCATTTAAATAAGTCAAATTAGTAACTGTTAGACTCATTCCAACCCTTAAATGCTAACAATGGTACCCACGCTCCCTCTGTGGTTTTCATCTCTTCATTAGAGAGGGCTATTAATTCTAAAGGTTTAGAATCTTTTATAAAAAGTGATTCTATTTCTTGTTGTGTAAAACTATTTTGTGCGAAAGTAAAAGTAGAAAGAAAAGTAAAAGAAATTAAAAAACTAAATATTGTCTTTTGTATAATGAACCCCTTAAAATGTAATAAATTTTAGTTAATATAAATATTTTTATTAAAAGAATATTAAATGAGAGAAATTTAAAGATAAAATGATGGAATATAACAAGTAACACTACCCACGTTTTAAAAAACATCTGTCCATATAGGGCAAAAGAAACAAAATACTAAAAATAAAGAATTATCTATCCAGCTATAAAATCTATAAAAATAACTTCTACTTCCTTGCACGATAAAAAAATTTAGTATAAACTTTGTAGTGATAGCATAGAAAGATAAGGATACCTTCTAACATAATAACTAGCATTCCAAGAAGCTGCCACCATTTGGTATTAAAGAAAATAAGAGAGATGATTAGCAAAAGAGTTTCGATACCCATTAAAACATAAAACATTTTCCGACTACTTGCAGAAAATTTTCTATAAGTCATAAATAATTCTATAAACATCCAACAATCTTAGTAAATAAGGTAGGATTGATTTAACTTTGTATTGATTTTCATTTTGTTGCAAATAATATCTTGAGGCTTATGATGAGTGCAAGTTTGGATTCAAAAATTCCTATTTGCTTAGGTGCAATTTTATAGGTATTAATGAGAGCAAAGAAGTGATCAAGATTAATCAAGAGTGGATAGAGGAATTCAATTTACAAAATCTTATTCAGTGTGAGCTTTTTAAAAAATATAAGAAAATGTTAGTGATTTTAAGGCTAAGTATTCTAAGGATATTAATCACACAGCATAGACGAGATCTTTAAATGATTTTAAAACAACTATTATAAATAAAACAAATAAAGTCAAATTAATGAATAAAAAGATACAAGGAGAGTAATAACCTTATAGATAAATGCTTATGCATTTTATAATTTGATCTTAACTATTAAGATATAATTTCAACAATAGCTATTAAAAATTCATTTAAAAAGGGTATTTATGCGGTATATATTTTTCTTTTTGCAATTTTTTTATTCATAGCGTGTTCTTCAACCCCAAAGACTAATACACTAAGGTATTTACCTATGAATGGAGAAGATTTAGGTATAGGCTCAACGCCCACACCTCCGCTTAATGAACCCATACCAAATGAAGAATCAAGAAAACTGCTAATGAGTATGGAAACAACAAAAATCCCCATAATAGGCTCTAACAATGATGTCAATAGCGCATTAGCCATAGACAGAAATGTTTCCAATCCTCTATCAATTATGTCTTCATCGGGAGGACTCCTAACGCTTTGGGCACTAGAACCCGGAAATTGGGTATGGGGATATACGCCTATTGATAGTCTTGAACTTGGTAAGGCAACATTTTGGCGTATTATCAGTTTTCCAAATGGACAGGTGATGATTAAAAATCTAGCAAAAAACACTTGTCTTCAAGCTTATAAAAATGGGGTAGTTCATGAGCTATGCGATAGTCGAATGCAAACACAATTATGGAATATCAATTTTTTTAATAACCAAGCAGTCCAAATTCAAAATGTAGGTGCAAAAACTTGTTTGCAAACGCCAACTATACGAACAACGACATATTATAGTATTTATTTAACAAAGTGTGCAATCAATGAATCTAACCTTGACCAACAATGGTATATCACCCCAGTACTAGAAGAATCAAATCCTATTTTTTTCACTAAATAAATCAATTAAGGAGCAGTAAATGAGAATATTATTATGTTTTTTAATGAGCTTTACCTTTGCCTTTACCAATCTTGAGGATTATAGAGTAAGCACTTGAAACCTACAAGGCTCTTCAGCAAATACTGAAAGCAAATAGAATATAAATATCTAGCACCTTATCACAGGCGATAATCCCACTAATATCCTTATAGTGCAAGAAGTAGGTGCTATGCCTACAAGTGCTAGGAGGACAGACGAGTGGTTCAGCTAAGTGGCACACCTGTGAAAGAGTTTATTTGGAAGCTTGGGATTTATTCTCGACCAAATTCCGTTTATATTTATTATGCTCCGCTTAATGTAGGAGCAAGAAGAGTGAATCTTGCTATAGTCTCTGATAGAAGGACTGATGAAGTCATTGTGGTGCGTCAAAATATCGTTGCAACGGACTCTTCGCGTCTAGCCATAGGCATTTGTACTGGCAATGATATATTTTTTAATATCCACGCTTTAGCAAGTGGCGGAGGTAATACATCTGCTTTGGCTACAGCAATATATGATACTTTTATCAATATGCCATAAATAAATTGGCTTATTGCAGGGGATTTTAATCGTAACCCAACACTTTTGCAATCTAGACTTGATACAAGGATTACTAACCATATTCGTATTGCTGCGCCAAACTCTGCTACACATTAGCACAAGAGGTGCGAATAGAATCCTTGATTATGCAGTAGTTTGTAGGTCAATCCCTTCTCGTTCCGCCCTAGTTTTGCCACACATTACCGCGTTGCTTATAGTAGCAAATATACGCGCACACCTTTCATCTGACTATTCACTTGTGCATTTTGGACGATTTTAGGGGGAAAAATGAAAAAATTACTTTATTGCTTATATTAATTTCAAACTTTGTATATGGGGTAGAGCCAGAGGATTTGCCGGATTTTACCGCTCCATTTTCTATAAGAAATCTTTTAACAAGAGATTTGCTTACGCTAGATATGCGCTAGATAATAGAAAACCAAATTGGAATCTCAAACAAGTTCTCCTTGATGAGCAAACTCGCAAAAGCGATCCTTTTGATAGCTTTAATTTAGGGGCTTCACAATTTGTCAATACAGAGGTTTCCAAGTTGTGCTTAGGGATTGATGAAAGCAGATTTTTTGCACTGAAAGATTGTGAGGAATATTTAAAAAGTAAAAAGTTTGAAACTCTATTTACAATTATTCCCATAACGAGTGCTGCAGTGCAAATTCGCTCTTTTGTTTTGGATAAAACAGAATGTATTGCAGCGTTTTTTAACCCACGATTGCCTTCAAGAATAGGCATTAGTATTACTCCTTGTAGTATGGATAAAATATTTAGTATAGATATGAGTAAACTTATGCTTATCTTACCTCCTTTGGTAGAAGCAAAAACAATTAATCCTTAAAAGTTTGCATAAAAGAAAGATTGAGTTTGTGTGCAAAAGCAATCTCAAATCGCTCTATATCAGCCCTGCAGCACTTTTTTATGAGGGTGAAAAGACGCAAAATTATGAAATAATAGGTGAGGGAATTTAAAGTTAATACAAAAAGTGAAAGTAGAGTGTCTTATAGCACTTATGCAAATGCTCTTATCAAGCTACTTTCTAGTGGAGAGATTAAAATGTGCCAAAGATAAACCTCATTAAAGTGTAGATTCTAAATGGTATAGTGGCACAGATTTTATGTAAAAAGATTTTGTGCCTATTCTTCATTCAACATTCTCTTCATTGCCTTGCAATTTTGTTTTGTTTTTTTTTGATAGAATATGAGTTTGGAAATAATTATAGAAAATAAGGAGAGGGAATGCAAAAAGAGGTTGCACAAATTTTTAATAATGGAATTTTTGAGATTCCAAATTATCAGAGAGACTATGCGTGGGAAACAAAAAATGTAGAGGATTTGTGGGAAGACTTGCTAGAAGCAGAACAAGCCAAAAATGATGAAATGGGACATTTTCTAGGCACAATTGTAGTAGCCAAAAATCCGCAAGATTCAAATGTGTATGACATTATTGATGGACAGCAGAGAGCCACTACACTTTTTATGTTACGCTATGCGCTACACTATAAAACACAGGACACTAATTGGGGACTTAACAATTTTTTAGACAAAAATCGAAATCCTAGACTAAGAGTAATTGAGCAAAATAGAGAGTTTTTTTCAAAAATTTTGCAACAAGCAGAAAAAGGTGTATTGAATAGTGCGTTGGAGCAAGAAATTAAAACCGATGGGCAAAGAAAACTCTATGAAGTTTTTAAGAGCATTTGGAGTTATGTAAGCAACCTAGACAATCAAAGGGCAGAGACACTTCTCAATGTGCTTGAAAAAATGGTGCTTATGTGGCTAGAGGAAAAAGATTCTGGCAGGGCAATTAGAATGTTTCAAACCGTGAATGATAGAGGTATGCCGCTCTTAATTTTAGACAAACTGAAATCTTTGCTTATTTTGTATTCTAATAAATATTGCGAAGGCAAACTTGATGAAACAATTAATGAGCGTTTTGGAGAGATTTTTGTAATCATCACAGAAATAAGAAAGCACCCTTTGTCTGCATCTTTAGCCGATAGAGATTTTAGTAAAGAGATAGAGGCTAGAATCTTTAATTATCACGCATTGGGACAAAAAGAAATAGGACATTATAGCTATGGCGCAGATGAATCCTACAAGAAGCTAAAAGATTTACTCAAAAACAAAGTGAAAGATTTGCAAAATCTGCCAAATGAAATGAATAGAAAACAAAAATTGCAAGATTTGCACGATTGGCTTAATCATTATTCAAAAGATTTACTTGAATTTTTTAAAGCATTTTTGGAAATTGCTAAAATGACAGAAAACAATATAGAATCTTTTAAGCTATTGTATATTTTAAGAATCAATCCCTATTTTTATTCCTCTCTAGTAAGACTAAAAATGAATAATATCCTAGATGATGAATGCCTAAGACTTTATGCACAAGCTGAAATATGCTTTTATGGTTTAGGTTCTGCAAATGATTCTAGTGCTTACAAGCTCTACCAATTTGTAGACAATAAAGATACACTGAAAACCAACATAATTGATATGTGTAAAAAATGCAGTAAAGGTGGATATAAGAATATTAATAGTTTTATAGATGAAGTAGCTATAAATAATTTTGATTGGAAAAAATATTTTCACTATATGTTTTTAACTTACCATTCAAAAAATATGGATATTAAAACCTTTGAAAAACTATTGGGAGGAAAAGTGTATTCTATGAGTATTGAACATATTGTTCCACAAAATGCAATAGAAAATGGCTCACTGCAACAATATGGCTTTAAAGACAGAGAAGAATTTGATGTTTTAAAAAATACCTTTGGTAATTTACTTGTTTTGGAATCCAATTTAAATAGCGCAAATAAAGATTACGGATTAGCCAAAAAGCAAGAAAATTATAGAAATTCTCAGATTCCTTATAATGTAGAATTTGCAAATAGAGAGGATTTTTTATCTTTCAATAAAGAGAACATAAAGCAGGAGAATGAGAATTTTACGCAATGGGCAAGAGATTTTTTTAAAGATTTTTTAGAGTAAATTAAATTCTAAATCCTAAAGGACACCCAATGCGCTACTTCATCGGCATAGCATCAAAAAATCATATTCAAATAGGGCAAACAGGGGGATTTTGCCAACTCTGCCACGGCAAAGCCGCGCCGCTTAAAAGAATGAAGCAAGGGGATAAAATCATCTATTATAGCCCAAAGCTTACTATGGAATCTAAAGAACCTTATCAAGCATTTACGGCACTTGGTGAAATCGCTGATGAAAATGTGTATCAAGTGGAGATGTTTAAGGGCTTCTTTCCCTTTAGGCGTGATGTGCTATGGAGCGAAATTAAGCGAGAATGCCCTTTAAGTGTGGCAAAGACACACCCAGAATGGAAAGCATACGCAAGCAAACTACGTTTTGGGCATTTTGAAGTCTCTAAAGAGTTTTTTAACTTCCTCGCAGAGTATATGACAAAGGATTCTTAATGCAAAATACAATCTGCCAAAGTTGCGGTTGCTATTATAAAAGCAAAAACGATTAATCCTTAAGGAGAGCATTGAGATTTTCTGTTGGAGAGTATATCCTATCTATAAGTGAAATTATGCGAAAATACATTAAACAATCCCAACTTCAAAAGAGACTTTTATGACACAAACCTTAGCGCAAACACTTTTTAAATCCGCTGACAAACTCCGCAAAAACATTGACGCCGCCGAGTATAAGCATATCGTTTTGGGCTTAGTTTTCTTAAAATATATCTCCGATAGCTTCCAAGCTATTTTTGAAAGAGTGCAAAATGATGGCGGAGACACAGAGGACAAAGACGAATATCTCGCACACAATGCGTTTTTTGTGCCCCCAAAGGCGCGGTGGGGTTATATTATGGAAAACGCCAAACAAAGCAATATCGGTAGCCTTTTAGATGCTGCAATGCAAACCATAGAACAGGAAAATCCAAGCCTAAAGGGTGTTTTACCCAAAGTCTATGCCAAAGAAAATTTAGATTCCATTTGCTTAGGCGGACTGATTGACTTGCTCTCTAATCTCTCTTTAAGCGGGGAAGGAGGAGGTAAGACAGCCCAAAGTAGCGATATTTTAGGGCATATTTTTGAATATTTCTTAGGTGAATTTGCGCTAAGTGAGGGCAAAAAAGGTGGGCAGTTTTACACCCCAAAAAGCGTTGTAGAGCTTTTAATCACAATGCTAGAGCCTTACAAGGGGCGCGTATTTGACCCTTGTTGTGGCAGTGGCGGAATGTTTGTGCAAAGCGAACTTTTCGTGCAGAGCCATCAAGGCAGCATTGATGATATTTCTATTTATGGACAAGAGAGCAACCAAACGACTTGGCGACTTGCAAAGATGAACCTTGCCATTCGGCAAATTGACTCTAGCCAAGTCAAATGGAATAGTGAGGGTAGCTTTTTAAATGACGCACACAAGGACTTAAAAGCAGATTTTGTCATCGCCAACCCGCCCTTTAATGACTCCGATTATAGTGGCGAACTCTTAAAGCAAGACGGACGTTGGAAGTTTGGCATTCCCCCTGCTACAAACGCAAACTATGCGTGGATTCAGCATTTCCTCTATCATCTAGCCCCCAAAGGCGTGGCGGGATTTGTCCTTGCCAAAGGTAGCCTCACAAGCAATACCGCGACAGAGGGCGAGATACGCAAAAACTTGATAGAATCCAACCTCATTGATTGCATTGTCAATCTCCCCGCTAAGCTTTTCTTAAACACACAAATCCCCGCAAGTCTTTGGTTTATCCGCCGCTCTAAAACAAATAAAGAAATCCTTTTCATAGACGCAAGAAATTGTGGCGAGTTGATTAATCGTAAAAATCGTATCTTAACTCATGAGGATATACAAAAGATAAGCCAAACCTACCACGCGTGGAGAAAAGCGCAGAATCCACAAGATGGAGATTCTAAAAATCCAGTTTCCCATACTGACTCTCCCCTTTGTCATGCTGAGGCTTTAGCCGAAGAATCTCAATCTATAAAATCCAAGCAAGATTCTAAAAGTTTAGAATCTCTCCCGCCTTATAGCGACATCAAGGGCTTTTGCAAATCTGCTTCCCTGCAAGAAGTCGCCGCACTTGGCTACACGCTCACGCCGGGCAGATTCGTAGGGCTAGAAGAAAACGAGCAAGATTTTGACTTTGAGGCAGAATTTACGCGCTTAAAAGAGGAGTTACAATCTCAAATGCAAGAGGAAGAGGCATTAAATCAAAGGATTTTGGCTAATCTTGCGTTGGTAGAGAAATGAAAGATATATATATACAAAGCGGTAAAGCACCACCGTGAATGAGCGAAAATTGTAGTATTAATACCTCAAGAATACATAAAACACACAAAGGCAAACAATGAATAAAACCACTTGGCAAAGGCTAAAGTTGGGGGATTTAATATTGACACACAAGCCGTGATGATTTATGTAAAAGATTCATTACAATCTGCTATAATGCCTAGAAAATAAATATAAGGAAGCAAAGGAAAAATAATGAATATCACCTTATCCAAAGAAGCACAAAACTTACTTCATCTCGCACAAGAAAATACAAAACAGCCAATAGAAGCGATTATCACAAAGGCATTGGCAAATTATTTAGAGGATTTAGAGGATTATAAAAGTGCGCAAGAAGCAGAGAAGCGACTACTTAGCGGCACTTCTTTTATTGGCATTGAGGATTTGGCAAAAAAGGCAAAACTTAATACAAGTGAAATTTGAAGCCAAAGCAGAGAAAGAGTTTCTAGCCCTCGCAAAATCCGCACAAATACAGATTCTAAAATACCTTAAGAAAATTGAAAATTTAGAGAATCCTAGAGACTTTGGCAAGGCTCTAAGTGGGAATTTGAAAAATTATTGGCGTTATCGTGTGGGGGATTATAGACTGCTTTGTAAGATACAAGAAAATGAACTTATCATCGTGGTAGTAGATATAAATCACAGAAGCAAAATATACAAGATGTTTAAGGGCAAGTGATGATAAATAAAACCACTTGGCAAAGGGTGAAGTTGGGGGAAGTAGCGGAGATAAATCCACCAGAATCTATTAAGAAAAATACACTTGCCAAAAAAGTTTCTATGGATAATTTAGAACCATTTAATAAGAAAATTTATTCTTTTAGTATGGAATCTTTTAAAGGTGGAAGCAAATTCAAAAACGGAGATACGCTATTAGCAAGAATTACGCCTTGTTTAGAAAATGGCAAAACTGCTTTTGTTGATTTTTTAGAAAACAACGAAATTGCTTTTGGTTCTACCGAATTTATTGTTTTAAGACAAAGGGAAAATATAAGCGACAAACACTTTTTATATTATTTGGCAAGAAGTGAAAATTTTAGAGAAACTGCTATCAAATCAATGACAGGAAGTTCAGGTAGAGAAAGAGTGCAAATAGAGGTGATAAGGGATTATGAATTTTTACTCCCACCCCTTGAGATACAGCATAAAATCGCGGAGATTCTAAGTAGTTTGGACGATAAGATAGATTTGCTTCATCGCCAAAACAAAACTCTGGAATCCTTAGCCCTCACTCTCTTCCGCCATACTTTTATAGAGAATCCTAAAAACCCCAATGTCCCTTGTCATTTTAAATCCCCTGCTTGTCATTCTGACCTTGAGTGCAACGAAAGGGAAGAATCTCAAGAGGAAGAATCTCAAAAATTAAATAGAGATTCTTCAGTTTTTGCAAAACTTCAGAATAACTCAAAAAGCGTTGTCGGGGTGGGGGAGAGTTTGAGAGGGGGAGGGAGCGACTTCGCGCTCGTTTCGCAAGAAACTAGCCTAAACTTGCACATTCAAGCCCCTCCCCTCCCTCATAAAAAAGATTCCACATTAAGAGATATTTCGGCTTCGCCTCGTGCAATCCGCAAGGATTTCACCCTCACTAGCAAATATGACAATGCCCACACTTGCAAAGGCGACAAAGCAGAATCTACAAATGAAAAATGGCAAATCGGCAAGTTAGGGGATTATGTAATGCCTAAAAAGGGTAAAAATATTACACAAAAGAATGCAATCAAAGGGATTTATCCTGTAATTGCGGGAGGGCTTGAACCTGCATATTATCATAATCAAAGCAATACAGAATCTCCCGTGATTACAATTAGTGCTTCTGGGGCAAATGCTGGTTTTGTTAATATTCATTATCGCCCTGTTTGGTCGTCAGATTCGTCTTATATTGACCAAACTATTACACCTTATGTGTATTTTTTCTATCTATTTCTAAAAATAAATCAAAATATCCTCTACGACAAGCAAGAAGGGAGTGCCCAACCGCATATTTATCCAAGTCATATAATGGAATTAGAAATGCCACATTACCCCAAAGAATTAATAGAAGTTTTTGAAACTCAAATACAAGTCTATTTCAATAAAATATCCCATAATATGAGAGAGATTTTAAATCTACAATCAATGCGGGATATGCTGTTATCAAAAATCTTAAATGAAAAAATAGAGGTGTGAAATGGCATACAAACATATTATCTATATGGGTGCATATAGCTTAAAAACTTGGATTAGAAAAATTTTTGAAAAAGAGATTGAGTTGCCAGAGTATCAAAGGGATTTTACATGGAATTCTAAAAATGGAGAAAATTTAAAGGAATCGCTAGAGAAAGGTTATTATATCCCTCCTGTAACACTTGCAAAATATAATGACAAAATTTATTTACTTGATGGGCAGCAAAGATTAACAAGTATAATATGTCTTTATTTAGGGGTGTGGCCTAAAGATAAAAATAAGAAAAATATACAAAAAGAAGATGAGGAACAAGAATATGAGAAAGAGTTCTCTCCTAATTTTACATTTAAGATTCTACAAGATTTGCAATTAGGCAGCGTGAAAACCTTACTGGGAGATCCTGATGAGTTTCAAAAAGAAATATTTGAAAAGAGTACTAAGTATTTAGAAAAACAAGAATTAAAATTTAAAGATATAGAGAATATATTTTTGCCCTATTGTTTGATTATGCCAAACTTAAAAGAATATAAAGACCAAAGAGATTTTTTTGCTGAAACTTTTAGAAGAATGAATACATTAGGGCAACAATTGAGTAAAAAAGAGCTAAGAGGAACTATATTTTGGCTTTATAAGAATATAAAACAAGATATTTACACGGATAGGGTCAAAAATTTTGAAGAAGAGCTTAAAAAATTAAGAGTTTTTGGAAATGATAGTGATATGTTGGGTTATTTTGCAATAGTTTGTAATTCAAAGAAAAGGGCTGGAAAAATAATGGAAAATATGAAAGAAATAACAAACAAGTATAGTCGTGATACTGAAGAGTTTCGTAGATACGTTGTTGATTTTCTTCTATGCTATGGGAAAGGAGAATATAATAATATTTGGGATAAAAAAGATATTGAATGTATAAAAAATAATCAGGATAGATTTCAAGATTCAGAAAGTTATTTTTTAGATTTTTTTAGAGAAAATAAAAAAAATTATAAAGAAAGAAATATTTCTTATCAAGATGTATATTTATTTTCTTTTATTCTGTATGTTTATTTTAGTAAGAAAGAAATCAGCAAAGATAAAATTAGTGAATTACTGGAATCTGCCAGAAAAAATATGAGTGAATATTTGGAAAATCTAAAAAATAGTAAAGAAGATACTTTGGAAAATTATCGTAAAGAACCTAATACAGCCAAGAGAATTGCACAAAGATTATTGATAGCATTTCAAGTTGTTTATCCAGAGGAATATGGCAATGAATAACGTAGAATTAATTAATCAAACATTGCGAGAACATCTACAATCAAATATAGAGTATTTTGGCGATAATATCTCAACCCCACAAACTTACTTTTTTCTTTCTATGCTATTTTTACAATCAGTAGGTTTTATGGAGCAAAAAATCAGTTGTATTGTATGGGAGATTGGATATAGGGAGCATTTAGAGAGATATAAAATTTTTAAAGATTATCGCATGGAAAGCATAGGATACAATGAATTAAGTATGCTATACAAAAAACTAAATAAAAGCAATGCTCTTAAATTAGAGAATGAAAATAATATTTTAGACAACATCAAAGAAATAATAAAATCTTCGTCCTCTTTATTTGAAGAGTTAGAATATAATTTTTTTGTTCTTGAAAATGAAATTCCTAAAAAAGATTTAAATAGTTTAATTACAGATTTACGAGAGCAAAGAAATTTTATTGCGCATTTCAAATCATTTTACCCTGATAAAAGTATCATAAGCTTTTGCGCCAAAAATGAAAACAATAAAAATATTAGATTTGAAGGTTTTTTGTTTTATCTTGCAGTTTTAATTAAGCTTGACGAAATGTTTATAGAAGCCTTTAAATCTTATGAAAATGATTAAATTATTAGGATAACCCAATGCAACCCTTCAACGAAAGCACCATAGAATCCCTGCTCCTCGAGCATTTAGAAAACGCGGGATACATTTTTGTAAAAGCTTTTGGGACAAAACATAGGCTTTGTGCGAATCAATTCGCACCTCCGATATTGGGAATTTTGCATTTTCTATTTCTCACACTTTTGGAGGTGCGACTTTAGTCGCACTCAAACAAAATGGGAGTAATAAAATGAAAATGGAACTATTGAAAATCCTTTGCAAGACAAAATAAAAAATAATCAATATAATCAAGCAAAAATATTGAAAATGATTAATGAGGCAAACCATAAGTGCGACTAAAGTCGCACCTCCAAAAAGGTAGGCAATGGAATTGATGATTCAAAAACACACTAACCTCCCACATATTGACTAAGTGGGGTATTGGCAGTTTGTTACCATACGCACACAGGATTCTATTGATGAAACATTTCTTTCTATCACTGATAAGGATATTTCAAAGGAACAATTTAAAAAAGATGAATATGCGGATTTATCACTTAAAGGAAATTATTAAATGGAGAGATTCTTCAATATCTTTATGTGTTTTTGCTCTCGTTTGATTCTGTTTTATATGAGCTTGCTTGTTTTTGCATTATGCCTAATCATTTGCATATTCTCTTTAAACAAAAAGAATCCCTCGCCCTAATTATCAAAAAACTTAAAGGTATTAGTGCAAAAGCTATCAATAAGCAATTGGGATTTAAGGGGAGATTCTGGGAGAAAGGATATTATGATAAAGCCATACGCAACCAAAAACATTTTGAACGAACTTATCGTTATATTGTTCATAATGCTTTAAAAGTTGGATTAAAAAATGAAGAGAGGTTTTATGGAAAATATGATTTATTATAATCATCGACTATATCGGAGGTGCGACTAAAGTCGCACCTCCAAATCACCAAGCGCAACGAAAGGACACAATATGCAAACTGATTCCCTCAACGAAAGAACCATAGAATCCCTACTCCTTGAGCATTTAGAAAACGCAGGATACACTTACAAAAGCGGCAAAGAGTTAGAGCGCGTCAGCAAGGAGTGGATACTTGAAGGCAAGTTTAGGGAGGCGGCGTGGAGGATTAACTTTGCGGATTCTAAGCAGTGCAATCTAATCTTAAGCCAAGAAACCCAAGAGCAGCTTATAAACGAGGCATTGGCAAAGCTTAAAGCCCTCGAAAATGAGGAACTTTTAGAATCTAATGCCAAATGCCACGCTTATCTTACACAAGGTATCCCGCTTGAAGTGCTACTTGATGGCGAAATGCGGGGCATTCTCTTGCAAGTGCTAGATTTTGAAAACCCGCAAAACAATCACTTTTTGGCTTGTAACCAACTCCATTTTGAATCTAAAATGCCCAAACGTCCCGATATTGTGCTGTTTGTCAATGGCTTACCCTTGAGTGTATGTGAGCTTAAAAATCCCCTAGATGAAAACGCTACCTTGCAAAATGCCTATAACCAACTGCAAACCTACAAGGCGCAGATTCCCTTTTTATTTATCCCTAATGTGCTGTGTGCGCTAAGTGATGGACTAAATAGCAAGGTGGGGAGTTTGAGTGCGGATTTTACGCGCTTTATGGTATGGAAAAATGAGGAATCGCAAATACCCCTAATGCCCGATGTGTTAAAACCTCACAATCTTTTAGAATTTACGCGCTTTTTTGTCCTCTTTGAAAAAGAGACTTTTAACGACAAAACAGGCTTATCCACGACAAAAATTATTAAAAAAATCGCCGCATATCATCAATATTACGCAGTGCAAAAGGCGATAGAATCCGCTAGAAGCGCAATGAATGGAGACAAAAGAGGCGGGGTAGTCTGGCATACGCAAGGCAGCGGCAAGAGTCTCACGATGGTATTTTTTAGCGCAAAGGCGATTATGAGCTTTGCTAATCCCACGCTTTTAATCATCACCGATAGAAACGACCTTGACGAGCAGCTTTTTAGCACTTTTGCTAAGGCAAAGGAGCTTTTACGCACAGAGCCAATCCTCGCAACGAGCACACAGGACTTAAAAATGAAGCTTAAAAGAGCAAGTGGGGGCATTGTCTTTAGCACGATTCAAAAGTTTAGAAGCGAGAAAGAAAGCTTTGAATGCCTAAGCAAGAGGGAAAATATCCTCGTGCTGTGCGATGAAGCCCACAGAAGCCAATATGGCTTTGAAGCGCGACTTGATGAGGAGGCGCAACTCCGCTATGGCTATGCAAAATATTTGCGAGACGCGCTGCCAAATGCAACTTATCTAGGTTTTAGTGGCACACCGATAGAAAAGGCAGATGCGGACACAAGGCGCGTTTTTGGAGAATATATTGATATTTATGATATTGCAAGAGCGGTAGAGGATAAGGCAACTTTGCCGATTTTCTATGAAAGCCGATTAGCCAAAATCGCTTTAAGCACAGAGGGGCAAGAGCTTTTAAATGCGCTAGATTCTAAACTAAGTAGAAGCGAGGAGCAAGAGAAAATCAACGCCAAAGCCACTAGGTTATGCGAGATTGTCGGGGCAAAGGAGAGGTTGCAGACTATTGCAAAGGATATTTTGGAGCATTTTACGCAGCGGCAAGAGATTTTGCAAGGCAAGGCGATGATTGTTTGTATGAGCCGAGAAATCGCAGTGTCGTTATATGAGCAAATCGTGCATTTAAACCCCTCGTGGCATAATGAGGATTCCACAAAGGGTAAAATCAAAGTGATAATCACTGCAAAGAGTGATGATGGAGCAAAGATAAGCCAACACCACACGAGCAAGGCGCAACGAAGCGAAATCGCTAAAAGGCTTAAAAGCATTGATGATGAGCTGCAAATGGTTATCGTGTGCGATATGTGGCTTACCGGCTTTGATGTGCCACCGTTGCATACGCTTTATATGGATAAATTCCTAAGCGGACATAACCTTATGCAAGCTATCGCAAGGGTAAATCGCGTGTATAAGGACAAACCTGCGGGGCTAGTCGTGGATTATCTAGGCATTGCCAATGAGCTAAAAAACGCACTAGAATTTTATACCCAAAGCGGAGGCAAGGGCGCGTTTATACAAGAAAAGACAAAAATCATAGAAAAAATGCAAGAAAACTATGAAATTACCGCCCAAATGCTGCAAGGGATTAATTATTTGGAATATTTTACGCTACAAGCGCGAGAGAAGCTTCAGCTTATCGCCCAAGTTTTAGAATGTATCCTAGCCCAAGAAAATGGCAAAAAGCGGTTTTTGGATAATGCAACAAGGCTTTTAAAATCCTATGTAATGGCTCTACCTTGCGAGGAAGCGGAGAAAATCGCAAAAGATGTAGCGTTTTTTGACCTCATCAAAAGAACTTTGAAAAAATACGAAAGAGAGGAGGAGGGAAAATCTCTTGTGCCGCAAAGTGCGATTAAACAAATCATTAATGATGCGATTGTGAGCGAGGGAGTGGTGAATATTTTGGATAGCACAGGGATTGTAAAGCCCAATCTCTCTATCCTTTCAGAGGAGTTTTTAAGCGAGCTTGCCTCCCATAAGCACAAAAACCTTGCCTTGCAGACTTTACAAAAGCTTTTAAACGATGAATTAAGTGCGCGCCTTAGTTCTGCACTCTCTGCAAAAAGCTTGATAGAGCGACTGCAAAAGACAATGCAAAAATATCAAAATAACCTTATTAGCGTGGTTGAAGCCATAGAGGAGCTCATCGCCCTAAGCAAGGAACTCATTGCGAGTGATACGCAGAGAAAGGAAATGGGACTAAAAGATTATGAATTTGCCTTTTATGAGGCGATTGCTCAAAACCAAAGCGCAAAAGAAGTGATGAGTAAGAGTGAGCTAAAGGCACTTGCCATAGCGATTTTTCAAACTCTAAGGCAAAATGTCAGCTTAGATTGGCAGCACAAAGAATCTGTGAGAGCGAAGCTAAGAGTAGCGGTTAAAAGGGTACTTAAAGAATATGGCTATCCGCCAGATATGCAAAAACTCGCGGTGGATAGAGTCATAGAACAAGCCGAGCTTGTGGCAAATAAGCTTGTGTGAGGCTTGGTATTATGCTTGATTTTTCACAACCCATACCTTTGAGGGTATAGCAGTATATCTTTATTTCATCTTGTTTCTTGCCTCTGTGGTAGGTGAGGTTGTGGGCACACTCTAGGGTGGTGCAGGAATGATAACAATGCCCTTATTGCTTGTAAGCGGTATAAATCCTCTCCAAAGCCCTAGCTACAAACAAGCTTCAAGCCTGTGTCGGTTCGTTTGTCAGTGCGGCGCATTATTATCATCAAGGCTTGGTGGATATGAGAGAAAGTCGCACATTAATGCTTATTGCTACATTCTTTGGGGCGGTGGGTGCGATTTTGGTGCAGTTTATAGAAATTGTCTTGCTTTCCAAACTCTTGCCCTTTGTGATGATAGCGGCGGGCAGATATGCTTTGCTCTCAACGCAACTGCTTATCGGGGAGTTTTTAGAATCTCCTGTTGCAATTTTACCTATAAATACTTTTATGCTATAATCTTTTGAAATTCTAAAAAAGAGAAAGATTAATGTTCTGGGACCAAGGCTATTATTCATACTCCATTCTTGCATATTATTTCTCTAAAACCTCGCATTAGCTTACATTGCTTTTATCCAAGATTCTAAAATAACATTTAGGCAAAGCCCTAAATACACAAATAAACATAAAGGAAATTCAATGAAAAACATAAAGCTTACCCCAAATTTAGCGTGGGGATTGGTGATTTTTGGTGGCATTGTAGAGTGCTTTTGGGCGAGTGGGCTAAAGTATAGCGATAATTTGTTTGCTTTTACCCTCACAGGCATTGGGATTTTTATCTCCTTTATCTCTATGATTCTAGCGGTTAAGGTGCTAGAGATTGGAATTGCATATAGCGTATTTGTAGGCATTGGCACAGCGGGGATTACACTCGCAGAGATTCTTATTTTTGGTGAGCCTTTCTCGCCGCTTAAGATTCTTTTTATCACTACCTTGCTTGTTGGCGTGGTGGGCTTAAAGCTCTCTAGCAGCGAGAAAGAAGAGGCACAAGAGGAAAAGCTTGTCTCAAACTTCTCACATGATTTGGGGCTTGATACAATACTTGAGGAGGAGCAAAGATGAGTTGGGTGTATTTACTTCTTGCGGGGTGTATGGAGATTGTCGGTGTGATTACGATGAAAAAATACTCTCTAAGTGGGCGCAATATCTTTTTACTTGGGATCTTGGTGCAATTTATGCTAAGTTTCGCACTGCTTTCTTTAGCAATGCAAGAGATTGCTATGGCAACAGCTTATGCGATATGGACAGGCATAGGTGCGGGGGGTGGTGTGCTAGTTGGAATCTTATTTTTTAAAGAAAGCAAGAATCTTAAAAAGCTCTTTTTTATCACACTCATCATCGCTTCAGTCATTGGGCTTAAGGCGATAGGCTAATTTTAAGTAGCGTAGAATTTTGCAAGTAAAGCTTAAGATTCTACGCTATAATTTTGCATTTTGTATTGTTAAGCTACAATTCCACAAAAAGAAAATTGGGGAAACATTCAATGCAACACACATATAATGAAAAGATTTTAGGCAAATACACTATTATGGAAATTGTAGAAGAATGCAATACTTCACATAATAGGATTTTTAAGACGAAATCTGCAGGGAAAGATTTTCAAATTACCACCATATCAAAGATAATATCAACGAATTAACCCAAAGCACACTTTCACACATAGCACAAAATCTTAACGATATACATCGCTCTAATATCTCACACTTAAAACTTGATGAAGATGAAACATCTTTCTATCTTATTAGAGAGATACTCCAAGAAGTTCGCAAGATTGATAATAGCATTTTTGAAGAATATGACGAGAAATTTCAATACCAAAAGTTGCTTGAATGTTATTTGCAGATTTTTAAAGCCATAAAACATATTCACCATAAAGATTTTTATCACGGCAATATCAATCCTAGCAATATTCTTATCAATGAAAACAATCAAGCTTTTTTGCTTGATTTTGGAAAAAGCTATTTTTATGAATCCCTAAAAACTAATTCTAACCAAAACATTGATGAACGATTTTATGCACCAGATCAGATTAAAGATGTTAGCAATGTGGATGCAAAAAGTGATATTTATGCGTTTGGGCTGTGTATACTGAAGATATTTTTAGATAGCTTACCAGAGAAGAATATAAAGTTTGAAAACCTTTATACCTATCCTAGAGACCTAAAGAGGATTTTTGAAGCAGTTACAGAACAATTTGACTTAGAAGACAAAGAAAAGGATCTTTTCGCGCTTATTCAACAAATGACAATAGAAGAGCCACAAAATCCGTATAAGCTTAGAGGATTTAGGTGTGGAACTTCATAAAATCTATAATAAACTTATATCAAAAAATACATTTGAAATACATTGCCTTGAAAAAGCTATGCACACATATTGCGATAAACATAATATTGAAAAAAATCCTGAAATTTTTTCAATCATATACAAGAAAGGACAAATGGACGCAATGCTTATATGCGGCAAACTCTCAACAAACAAAGAGAGGAAAATCAGTTAGAAATTGCTTTAGGAGATTTAATATTTATTTGCAAAACAGAGCAAAATGATGATGAATGTTTGTTTTGTGTTGGGATTATTGAAAATCAATCTAATTGGATTGACAATATACAAATTGATGGTATTGAGATAAATCATCGTTTTGTGATTACAACAAAAGGTTATAAAGCTAAAAATCGCGCTACAGATATACTATTTCTTAAACAAGAACTTAACGCAAGATTTAAAGAAACAGAAATACAAGCTAAGCGTAAAGAAATTGATAGGCAAGCCATAAAAAGCGAAGAGGCTTTATTAGAGGCAGAGAGAAAATGGCTAGTTTCAAAGAAACGTACACAAAAAGCTAAAATGTTGGAGGTAAAAAGAGGAGATAATATGCTTGTCTTTGAAATCATCAATGAATAGCAAGATAACCTAGAATCTCGAGATAGCAAAAACTTACAAGATTTACAAAATCAGGAGGATATAAACGATACCAAAGCATTACAAGAAAACAAAACACAAAATGTCTTTAAACCTAAAGATAAAGTTATTATTGAGGAAAATGGTGAAAAAGATCCAATTAAAGGCGAAGTGCAAAGTTATGATTGCGCTACGCAAAAACCTACAATAAAACTCCCTAAAGAATATGATTCTGTTGCTATAAATAACAATCCAAAAATGACTTATTCTATCTCTCACGATTATCAAATAGAGGAAATTTTATGGAATAAGAAAAATCGCACATTAGAGGAGCTTAACGATGGAAACACTCTCATTCCAAATTTGCTTAGGAAAATTAATAATCCCAAAGAGCTAAAAGCAAACGAACTTATAGAGATAAAATCTTTCATAGATTCTTCACTTGATGAAAATCAACAAAAAGCCGTGCAAAAGGCTTTGAGTTTAGATAATGCAAGTGAAATTTTACTCATTCAAGAGCCACCCGGAACTGGTAAGACGACAACTATCACAGAGATAGTAAAGCAGCTTATGAAAAGACATCGGCATTATAAGATTCTTATCTCCTCACAGAGTAATCAAGCTGTGGATAATGTGCTAGAAAAAATCGCAAAAGAGGAAGATAAGATTTTGCGCATTGGAAATGATGAAAAGAAAATGAGGGAGGGAGCAAAGAAATTTGTGCCACAAAAAGTGCTTAATAAAATCATCACAGACACAAGAGAGAATCAAAAATAATCCCATTAAGCACTAAAATGAGGGCATTCAAGAGGAACTGAAAAATTTGCAAGATGAGTTTGACAAAAAGCTACAAACCTTAAGTGCAAAGATTGGTGCAGATAAAGACAAAAGCCGTGATACTGCAAATTTATTTTTAAAAAATATTCGCCTCTTTTTTGGCACTTTGCTTGGTATTTCTTAGAAAGATTTTAAAGAAATTGTCTTTGATGTGGCAATTATTGATGAGGCTGGGAGAGCTACGCTAAGTGAGCTTTTAGTGCCTTGTATTAAAGCAAGGAAAATTATCTTAGTGGGCGACCATCAACAATTAGCTCCAGTAGTAGATGATGAGGTAGCGAAGCATTTAAAAGATGCGAAAAAGCAAGAGGTAGCCACCTCTCTTTTTGAGCGATTATATGAGAGAATGGAGAATGCAATAAAAGATAAAACAGAGTATTTAGGGTATTTCAAACATCGCTTAACTTTTAACTATCGCACCCATTCTAGTATCTGTGAGCTATATAGCCACAGCTTTTATGGGGGAGAATTGCAAACAAAAGAGGGGCAAGATGAGCTAAAACGACATCATCTCACTTGTTTTTCAAAAAATGCAATTTGGCTTGATACAAGCAAAAAAGTGATAAAGAAGATAAACAACAAGGCACGGGGAAAATTAATCACTGCAACGCAAAGATTATAGAACGCACACTTAAGAGACTTAAAGAAAAAATAAATCCAGATTCTATTCAAGATATAGGCATTATCACGCCTTATAAGGCAAAAGCTGATTTGCTTAAAAATAAGCTTAAATCCATAAGAAATAATTTTAAGGATTCTAATATTGGGCTAGATATTGGCACGGTGGATAGCTTTCAAGGCAGTGATAGGGATATTATCATTTATGATTGTGTGTGCTCCTCTAAAGGCAAAAATAGCAAACAAAGCCAAAGGCAAAGAAAAGGGGCAGATTGATTTTATTGCCGATGAAAAGCGGCTGAATGTTTCGCTTTCTCGTGCAAAAAATAGATATGCAAGAGCAACAAGACACGAGCTATTATTGGTATGATACAAAATGGGTGCTTTATCCTATGTATGTCAGCAAGGTAACATACGATATTGTGCAGGAGCAGGATATTCACCCTATCATTCTTAGTATTTTAAAAAACATTAAAAAGTTAGAGAGTTTGCAAGATATAAATATAGGGCAAACTTTGGGAGACATCACACAGCTTGATAGCGAGATACTTAGGAGTATTTTAGCAGATTTAGAGACAAAGGGCTTTATTAAGACAGCAGATTCTATAAAGCTTAGCGATAGTGGCAAAGAAGCCTTGCAGAAAGAAAAAGAGAAGATAGGAGAAACAAGATTGATTATGTGTTAAGTGATGGCATTTGTGGAGAAATGCTAAACAAAGCAGAAAAAGTAAAGATTTTCATTTATCAAGACCAAAAGATTCAAAAGATGTTATAGAGCTTAAACCAAAAGGCGAGAAAAGATTGAGATTTGAAAATTTAGATGAATTATTTAATGAAGATGAGACTTTAGGCCTAGAGCAAATGTTAAGGGAGATTCTAAGTCCAACAAAGGGAAGCGAATCCTACGATATAGAGCAAATATGTGCCATAGATGAATCTAAAAAATATTTCAAAGAATACATTTGCCTGTTTTATAAAAACAAAAGTGAGGAAGAAAAAATTTTGGCTTTAAATGAAAGGATAGAAATTGATAAAGACGCGACCAAGCTTCTTGATAAACTCATAGATGCCAGCAATTTCAATCCCAGTGAAAATCAAACCTATCAAGATAATAAACAAAAATTTGAAGAATTCACTCCTGAAGTTATAGAGGAGCAACTAAACATTGATTTAAGCGAGGGCAAGACTTTAGAAACGCAAGAGCATAAAAAATATTTGAAATATATCTTGGCTAATGCAAAAGAAGCAGTATATATCCAAAGTCCTTGGATAAGAGCAAATATCCTTGAAATATATCAAAGTGATATAGAATCTGCACTCAAAAGAGGTGTTAAAGTGCAGATTAAATATGGCTTAAAACCTAGAAACCGATTTGATAAGATAGGCATAGATAAGGTTTCAAAAAATATTACCACACAATGGAGCAACAATTATCCTAAGCTTTTTATGTTCAAATCAGACAATAGTTATTCAAAGATTCTCATTTGTGATAGGGAATTTATGATTATAGGGAGCTTTAATTGGCTAAGTTTTGGTGGAGAATCTCAAAATGGTGAAAAGCCGCGAGATGAGACTTCAAGCATTAATAAAAATAAGGATTCCATCGCAAAAGAGATTGCAAAATTTAACTAATTGTGCTAAACGGTAATGTCTTTTGCCTCTCAAAGTCTCTATTAGCTTTTTGATTTTTCTTATTTAAATTTTAGAAATCTCAAAAGGAATCCTATGTCCAATATTTTTACAAAACACTCTTTGTATTTGCTTGTGCGTTGCCTAATTGTGTGAGTAACGTATTTTTCTCTATTTATTATATTATTGATGGAATCTATGCCTTTTGTCATTATTAGCTTTATTGGCTTTGCACTTACAAAATATGGTTTTTATTGGTTCATCTGTGTGGATTAGTCTTCCTTTAGGTAAGGGCAAGTCAAAGGAGGTTTCAATTCTCTTTAGCATTTCTTTGGGATTGTTTTTATTGTCGTTTTATGGCGATATATGCGTTCTTCTTTGTACTTTTTTGGTAAATTTGCTAGAGATTCACAAATCTTCTAAGGCAAAAGCAAGGGAGTTTATAAGTATTTTTATTTACTTTACATCATTTATTGTATTTTATTCTAGATAATGCTTTGCAAATTTGTGCGAAAATATGTATAGTATGTTGATTAACATTTTAATGGCACTTTGCAATATCTTTTTGGATTATTTGTTTATCGCAGTATTTGGTTGGGGATTATTTTCTGCGGCACTTTCTACTTGCATAGGCTTAAGTTTGACTACAATTTTGGGCTTTTTGCCTTTTATTTTTGGTAATGTGGAGCTAAAATTTAGCAGGATTCTCTTTAAGTTAAAAACACTTGTAAATATTTTTTACAATGGCAGTTCTAAATTTTTAGGCAATATTTCAGGTTCAATTTTAACGATTGTCGCAAACCTTTTATTACTTAAGCTTTCAAGACAAAGCGATGTGGAGACATTCTCTGTTATTCTTCATATAGATACTTTCATCGTTACTTTTACTATGATTTATATGAGGGTATGCAACCCGCCCTCAGTTATAATTACGCAAAAAGGACAAGACAAGGCTAAAATCTCTCATTTTATATTTTTAGCACCGCCTTTTTGGTTTTTATAGTAATTATGTTGTGGAGTGAAAGTTTAGTCGAACTTTTTGCAGAAACAACAAATAAAGACTTTACATTAATAGAACTTGAGACAGAGGGTGGGATATTAGCACATTATAATCGCTATAAGCAAATGCAAGAAATCCTAAGCTATGGTATGGAGAATAGGCTATGAGTCCTATATCACTAAATGCCATCACTCTCCTATTATTACCACTTTTTGCTATCCTAATTTCAAAGATTTTACTTTTAAGAGTATGTATGAATATTTGAAATTCAATGGATTTGTGATTTATCCGGGTAAGTTAAGCGGTGCTAATACTTTTAGAATAGGCAATATAGGTGATTTGCAAGCTCTATGCTTTGGTTTAGGAAGTGGTTTATTTGATGACTCTATCCTCATCAATTAGCTTTAAAATTCTATCAAACTCATTAAAAATATTGTTACCTTTTTCAAGATTGATTGGATATTCTTTATTGCCAAAGCAAATCTTTGATTCCATACTATTGCATAAAACTTTCATATTATCTAAAGAAAAATGTGGTAATAACTCAAATTTATCTCCATATTGTTTCTCATTACATTCATACTCTGAAACTTTTAAACTTTTATCTTTGTAATAATCTTTGCAATAGCAATAAAACCCATAATCAAGCAAGTCTTTTACATTTGTTGTATTACTTAAGCCGGGTAAAAGTTCAACTTTATTGATATGATCAAAATATCGGATTCTACGATATCTTTGAAAAATCTCTTTTCTCTCATTAAGGAAGTCAAATAGTGCTGGCTCTCCAATTAAAAGTTGCTCCCGCCATTCTTTTTGTGATAAATCAGTGTTTTTGATAACCTCTTGCATTTTATCAATTAGATTTTCACCCTTACACTCTAGTAAAGCATCTAAAAATTCTTTGAAATAAGGTAATTCTGAACGGTTTTTGCTTCCTTTAAGAATCCAATTTAAGGCTTCCCTATCTCTAAAATTATCATAGGGGGAATTGCCATAAAAGTAATTCCTGTGATAAAAACCAAAATCCCCTATACATAAAAAGGCTCTTTGAAAAAGCGTAAGATTCTTATCTAAAAATTGCTCGTTATCTAAAATTTCCATTGTTATATTCGCATATTGTTGAAATTTATATAGGTTTGGTTGTTTTAAGAATTCGGATTCTTCTTCATAAGATCCAAAATCAAACTCTTCATCGCTAAAATCAAGGAGGAAATCCACCCAACCTTTTAAAACTTTATGCTCACTTGTTTGGTTAAGTATGTTCTCCCAATTTTCTCCTCCCTCACGACTAGCCAAAATTAGTTCTGCTTTTTTTACTTCTAAAGTATAAATATTTTTATGAAATTCATAGGTAGGATTATCTATCAAGAATTGATAGATATTTTGATGTCCTTGTGAAAGATGTTTAAAAAGCTTAAAAAATGAGGGTATATGCTCTTCTGGGTTATCAAGACGATGATTTTCAATAAAATGCCTACACACTCTTAAATAATCATTAAATGCAGATTTATCAATATTCTCTACATTCTCTACCTCTATATTTTCTTTCATAAAAAATAAAATAGAGAAAAAATAGCAAATATCTGGATAACTCAATGTTTTATTTTTATTAAAAAAAGACGAGTTTTTTAATTTTAAATCCTCGTCTTTTTTTAAACTATGAAATGATATACACAAGCTTACCACTCTATCAAGCAATTTGATGTTTTCAACATTTTGCAAAGGTTCATAAAATTCATTTATGGGTTGGTTGGGATTCTCAATAGCCTCTTTAATATTTTTAGATTCTATTTCTTTATTTTCTAATGCAAAAAAGAGAGTAGCATAATGGAGAAAATTACACCCTCGCGTATCAAACTTTTCTGGATTTTCACTATCAAAAAAATAATCACTCCAATTCGTATCCATACTCTTTAAAAGTTCTTGTTCTTTAGAGATTTTAGAATCTTTTTCAATGAATGATTTAAGGTTTTCATATTTACTAAGCTGTTTGCCTCTTGCATTCATTTTGATATATAGCTCTTCACCAAGTTCAAATTTTCCCATATCAAATAAATCAAAGGTGATATTATCTAAGTTTTCTGCAAGTTTTTTAATCTCTCTTTTGCTCTTAACTTCTTCAAAAATCCAATCAAGCATATTTAACATTGCTTTAATGGTAGGGTCATTATTGAGATTTTCTGCTTTCTCAAACTCTCCGCCTTTGTCCTTAATCGCCTCGCTTGGCTTTTTGCTTATATCAAAGTCCTTTTTTAATAAATTTTTACAAAAATTTGCAGAGCTTCTGCGAGTATTATAGGAAAACTTTGCCAACAAATCTTTTATTTGCTCCAAACAACCCGCTTTTTTATAAAGATAAAAATGCAATAGCCAAAGTGTTGTAATACGTTGTTGCCCATCAATGAGTAAAAATTTATCATTTTCTTGATAGCCATAAATAAAATCAATATGCAAGGATTGTCTTTTACCATTTAATACATTAAAGATTGCAGATAGAAACTCATTAGCGATTTTACTTTGAGACTCCCTGCCTTGTGCATAGTCTCTTTGTAATATAGGAATTTCAATTCTATATTTTTCTAGCAATTCTTTGAGATTCATTTATTCTCCTTTGTGTATCTTTTTAAAGACTCTTTAATGGCTGCAAGATAATCCTCTTGGTCTTTTTGTTCAAAAATATCAGGATTACTCTTGTTTTCAGAAAATACTTTTTCAAACACTTTTCTTGTAGCAATGGGAATGAGTTTGTCCTGTTCGCCAAGTTTTTGTATTGCTTTGCGTTTTTGACTAAATATTTGATTACCAATTTGACTATTTGACTCTTTATCAAGCAATGTGAGATTTTGGATTGTATGTAAAGTATCATCATTTTCAAAATTGTCATTAATTTTCTTACATAATTTCTTAAATGATTCATCGTCAAAATTAGATTCTTTGATGCTTTGGTCAATTTCTTGCTTAAGCATATCATCATCAATGTATGATAAAGTTTCCTCGAGCCATTGAATAATACTTTTATTGTCTTTGCCTTTTATAGCCCCTTGAATGCTTTCAGACTTTTGAGCGTAAATATGCTCTAAACTCCATTGCTCCAGCACAAAACGATTGAATTTAAAATATTCATTGGAACTTTCCTCGCAGATAAGATATTCCAAATTAAAAAGTAAGAGAATCTCTTTTATTTTTGCATCATCTTTTTTATACTGTAGTTCCTCTATATTTTCAATCTTTGAAATTTTATTTTGAATTTTTGCTAAAAGCTTTTGCGAAAATAATTCTTTGTTGGTATCATTTTTCCATTCTTTATAGAGGGAATAAATATTTTCTCCACTTAAAATCAAAAATCCAAGATAGTGAAAAATTTCTCTATCTATTTTGTCATTTCCTTGTCCGCTTGCAAAGCCAGAGAGTGTATTGATTGCATTCTCTAATTCATTCCATTGATTATTGAGTGTTCCGTCTTTATAGCATTTGTAAAAATACTCAAACAAATAATGTTTTTTATTTGAGGGAGGAACAAGTGATTTTAAATATGCCTCAATTCGTTGAATATCATCTTTTAGTATTTTATTTTCTATATCTTCTTTCTTATTAATTTTATTTAACACACAATACCTAAAATCCCTATTTTCTCTTGCTTCAATTTCGCTTCGATACCAAAGTTCTGCCCTATCTTTTAAATCATCAGAATCTAATTCATCATTTTTGCTTAAAAATAAAGCTTTAATATTCTCTGCTTCCACTAAAGGGATTTTTCCAATATTCAGGCGAATAAAAACTTCATTTTCATTTTCTTTAGGGGCGATTTCATACCAAAGGACCTTGCATTTATCAAGCAATACCTCTAAGAACTTATTTCTGTCAATGCTTTCATTGTTAAAAAAACCTTGTATAACTTCATAAGCTTTATAAAAATGATAAAAATCTATGTTTTCAATTTCTTCTTGAGTTTTATCTTTGATATTTTTCAAAAAATCAGTGCTATTGAGACGAGTTTCATAGGAAATATTAAAGAAATCTTTATTTTCAAGGAATTTTATGATTAAAAATATTGTCGTAAGTCTTTGTTGCCCATCAATGATTCTATATTTTTCTTTATTATTTTTCACAACCACAGGTTGTAGGCAATAAAAATCAGATTGATTCTGCATTTGTGCAAAATCCCAAATATCTTGCAGTAAAGCTTGAATCTCCCTCTCACCCCAGCGATAGCTTCTTTGATAACTTGGGACAATAAAATTTTTACCCCCCCAAATCTGCAATAGCTCTTAAAGACTGATATTGTTGCTCACTCATTTTCATTCCTTATATCTAATTTTATAACAAAATTATAATATATCCATACTCCACTCACTCCCATTCAATTGTGCCCGGGGGTTTGCTTGTGATGTCATACACCACGCGGTTAATACCCTCAACCTCATTAATAATGCGATTAGAAACAGATTCTAAAAAATCGTGGGTAAAAAATTGTATTTTAAAATTCATCTTTAATATTCTCATAATGCCTCTCTTTAAGAATTTCTGGCAATTCTTTGACAGATGGGAATTCCTCTGTAATCTCCAAACAAAGTGCTTCAAGGAGCTTATCGCCGAGCAAGTTTGCATATTTTCCACGCATTGCTTTTTCATACCAAGCAATCAAATGGGATTCTGTAATAATACTTTGAATCTTATTTCTCCAGCCAATTTGTGTGAGCAAAGACAAAATGATAGACTTTTCAGCTTCCTTACACACAATAATAATTCTATCACTTTGAATATGAGATACTATGCTTTCTGCTAATTCGTTATCAAGACTTAAGTGCTTAATTTGTATTGCCACTCCCCAATTTGCATACATATCAAGCCCTCTATCTGCCGCATTAGTTACACCAACTCTATAAATGCGTGCTTTTTGTGTGGTGAAAAGATTATTTGAATCCAAGCACATTACAGATTTTGCAAAATCTTCAAATTCTTTTAAAATATTGAGCTTGTCTTGATTGATTGAGAGGGTGATACTTAATTCTAAAGTTTGCGCTAATGTATCAAAGAGTGAATGGGTGATAATTTCATAGACTTTATCCAAACTGCGCTTCAATCCAGCTTCATACCAAAACAAATTAATAAAATGTGAAATCTCAAAACTTGCTTTATCTGTATTCAAACAATAGTCAAGGGCATTGTTGAGTTGTATATATTTGCCAATAAACTTATTATAGATATAGCTTTCAATCGCTCCATTATGTTCTCTATTAAATTTTCCTAATTCCACAATAAATTGGGGAGGAATCGCGTTAAATAAATCATCTTGAAACTTTGCCGAGCTTGTAGAGATTCTACCAAGTAATGCAATACAAACTTCGTCTCTCCAAGCTTTGCTTTTGGTTCTGTATGTCTCAAGATTACCTAAATCTATATCGCCAAAGGTTCTATCACGATAAAGAATCTCTGCAATTTGAATCGGTTTATAAAAGTGGATTCTTGATTTTGTAATGACTTTATCTAAAGCTTGTTTTGCAGCTTTTAGCATACTTTTTCCTTATTTTGTGCTGACGCAAACCCACGCAATACTTTTAGCATTTCCCTTGCTACTGCTTCAATGAGTGGCACAGGCACACTATTGCCTATTTGATGTTTGCATTGTGTGTAAGAGCCTATAATTTGGTAGTTTTCTGGGAATCCTTGTAAGCGTAACATCTCTCTTTCTGTTAATCGCCTCTCATTATCAACCAAAAGATAATTCGCTGAAGCACCAGCCCTAAGGGCGCAAGAATAGTGATGGGGCGTAATAGAGCCACCTACATTTTCGTGTGTGATATAAGGTTTAGCAATAGTTTTTTTCATTCTATTTTGTCTTGATTGTTTAATGGAATCTTTCACATAATACCTTTTATCCACATTAGATTCTAAAATCTCTTTGAGTGTAATTTTAGATTCTAAAGGAAGCGGGAAACTAAAAGGCACATTTTCTTTAAAACCACAAATAATAATTCTCTCTCGTTTTTGCGGAAGTCCAAAATCAAGAGCATTTAATACTTTACTATGAACAAAATATCCCAAAGATTGCAGATGTGAAAGGATTGTTTTAAAGGTTTGTCCTTGATGATGGGCGGTTAGGTTACGCACATTTTCTAACATAAAGGCTTTGGGTTGCTTATCCTTTAAAATGCGTTCAATCTCAAAAAATAATGTCCCCTGTGTCTCGTGTTTAAATCCCTTCTTGCCCCCTATAATACTAAAAGGCTGACAAGGAAATCCAGCCAACAAAATATCAAAATTTGGAATAGCTCTAGAATCTATTTTTGTAATATCGCCTTGTGGATATTTTCCAAAGTTTGCAAAATAAGTTTTTGCAGCTTCCTTATCCCACTCTGACGAAAAGACACAGATTCCACCTAGTTTTTCAAACCCCAACCTTATTCCGCCAATCCCAGCAAATAAATCTATAAAAGTAAATTTTTTTATTGTAAGGTCTTGATTGCCTCTTTGTTTCAAAATGGCATTAGTAAATAAATTTGCAGTCATTTCTTGCTCCAAGTTCATATAACTCCCTCACTCCCATTCAATCGTGCCCGGGGGTTTGCTTGTGATATCATACACCACGCGGTTAATACCCTCAACCTCATTAATAATGCGATTAGAAACAGATTCTAAAAAATCGTGGGGCAAATGCGCAAAAGTCGCCGTCATTCCATCAATTGCTTCCACCGATCGCACACAAATCGTATTATCATAAGTGCGATTATCGCCCATCACACCTACGCTTCCAGTACCAAAACAATAGTTTTTGCGGTAAAATGCAGTTTTCATGATTTCTTCCACACGATATGCCCATTGATATTATGTTTCTCATAAACCTCTAGCACGTCTTCTAAGAAGTCTATTAATTCTTTCTCATTGGCATTTTTGGCAGTTTCTAACATTCTTAAAAACATCTTTTTGCCTGTTTCGGTTTGTTTTAGATTTTTCTTTAAGAAATTATGCTTACTGCAAAGTGTTTGCCCATTTTCTAAAGTGGCTTTACCGCCCAAATCTTTAGGTTTAATATGGTCAATGTGTAGTTCCACGCCCTCCTTTTTGCCCATTCCACAGATAACACATTGATAGTTATCTCGCTCTAAAATTTGCTTTTTAAGTGCGGGGGTAAAATCCTCCAAATCCTCCCGCAAAGCAACAAAATCAGGGTCATAACGATAGACTCCTTTTGCAATTTTTTGCAAATAACCCCTTTGGTGCAAACTCCGAATCCCTCTATCCGGGTCCCTAAAAACATTTCCTGTGCGTTTTTGCCACTCTTTGACAACCCAATCCACAACTTCGGGGTGTGGAATATCCCTCTTGGGATTTGCTTTAAAAAATTCCATTATTAAATCAAGTTGGCTACCTTGTTTTTCACTCATTCAAACAATCCCCCTTCTTTTTTAATTATCTCTAAAAAACGATTTTTCGAGAGTTCGCAATAGGTGGAATCTAATTCAATGCCTACAAACTGACGCTTATTGAGATAAGATTCTATCATCGTTGTGCCACTCCCACTAAAAGGGTCGCATACTACATCGCCGACAAAAGAAAAAAGTTTGATACAGCGGCGTGGTAATTCTCTAGGAAAGGGTGCGGGGTGTCCGATGCGCTTTTTAGATTCCCCATTGAAAGTCCATAGTCCATTAGTCCAATCCATAAATTCTTGCTTTTGTATATCACTTTGTCCTTTATATTGTTTTTTCCACTCGCCCTTATATAGCACGAGGATTAACTCCACAGGGGCAATCACATAAGGAGCTGAAGCAGAGAGCCAACTCCCCCACGCAGTGCGCCTTGAGATATTGCCCTCATTCCATATTATCGTGCTATGGTATCTCCAACCCACTTTTTTAGCAATCTGTGTTAAATCCGCTCCTACACTTTGTTGTCCGCCTTTATTTTTGTCCAAAGGGATATTAAGACAGAATCTTGCTCCATTTTTCGCCCAAAAATAGCAGTTTTTCAACCAAATTTTACAAAATTCTAAATATTCTTTGTAGTCATTAGAGTCCACATTGGAGTTGTATTCTATCCCTACATTATAAGGCGGCGAAGTAATGATTAAATCAAGGCTTTGAGGTTGTAGCAATTGTTTATTGAGCACAGAATCATTGTATAGCATTATATTTTTATAGTTGAATATAGTGTTGTTTTTCTTTAGATTATTGTGTATATCATTTGTTATTGTCATTTGTATTTCTTGGACATCATACATTTTTGAGTTTTTGATTTTCTCTATTAGCATTTATATTCCTTCATTAAAATTTGTATCATTACTACTCCCACTCAATTGTGCCCGGGGGTTTGCTTGTGATATCATACACCACGCGGTTAATGCCCTCTACTTCATTAATAATGCGATTACTCACAGATTCTAAAAAATCGTGGGGCAAATGCGCAAAAGTCGCTGTCATTCCATCAATTGCTTCTACCGCACGCACACAAATCGTATTATCATAAGTGCGATTATCGCCCATTACACCTACGCTCCGCACATTTAAAAGCACACAAAACGCCTGCCACACTTTGTCATAATAGCCTTGTTTGTGGAGTTCGTCTATAAAGATAGAATCTGCCTCACGCAATAAGTCCAAATCCGCCTTATTCACCTCGCCCATAATGCGTATGGCAAGCCCGGGTCCTGGGAATGGGTGGCGCATTAGCATAGATTCGGGCATTCCAAGCTCTCGCCCTAACGCTCTTACCTCGTCTTTAAAAAGCTCCCGCAAAGGCTCAATGAGCTCAAACTTCATCCATTCAGGCAACCCCCCGACATTGTGATGCGACTTTATCGTCTTAGAGGGACCCTTGACACTCACAGATTCTATTACATCAGGATAAAGCGTGCCTTGTGCGAGGAATTTTATCTCACCTTTGGTATTGTGCTTTTTCGCCTCTTTTTCAAAGACTTCGATAAAAGTCTCGCCGATGATTTTACGCTTTTTTTCTGGGTCTAGCACGCCTTTAAGCCTGCTTAAAAATAGCTCGCTCGCGTCCGCAGTAATCAGCGGCACTTTGAGATTTTCTCTAAACATTTTCTCCACCGCTTCCCTCTCACCCTTGCGCAAAAGCCCGGTATCCACAAACACAGGGATAAGATTTTCCCCAATGGCACGATAAAGCAAAGCTGCAACGACACTAGAATCTACCCCACCACTCACCGCACATAAAACCTTAGAAGGCGTTGGCTTTTTGGTGCTTTTAGCGGATTGTTCGCTCGGTGCTTGGTCATTACCCTCAAGGTAACTCCCTTCGCCCCTCGCTCCAAAACCACTAAAATCCCTCAAAAATCTTTCCGCCTTAGAATCTTTGGCAAAATCTTTAGATTCCACTTTCGTTTTGCTTTGCTTTTCATCTAGTATTCTAAGATTTGCGGTAGTGCTTTCGTAGTTTTTTTGGGATTTTGGGGGTGAGGCTAGACTAATGGTCTGCGAACTTTCAAAATCCCAAAAATCTGCGGAATGATTGCCCAAAGTTGAATGCCTTTTGAAACACGAAATCAGGTGGTCATTCACCATTCCAATAGCCTGCATAAACGCATACATAGTCGTAGTGCCGACAAACTTAAATCCACGCTTTTTCAAATCTTTAGCGATTGTATCCGAAAGCGGTGTAGAAGCGGGCAAATCTGCAATACTCTCAAAGGCATTGATAATCGGCTTACCTCCCACAAAGCCCCAAATATACTTATCAAAGCTTCCAAACTCCTTTTGCACTGCCATAAATGCCTTAGCATTGGTAATTGCAGATTCTATTTTGGCACGATTGCGGATAATCCCCTCATTTTGCATTAAAGATTCTATTTTGCTTTCATTATAAGCGGCGATTTTATGGTAATCAAAGTCATCAAACGCCACCCGAAAACCCTCACGCTTTTTAAGAATCGTAATCCAAGAAAGCCCCGCCTGAAAACTCTCTAAAACAAGAAACTCAAAAAGTTTCCTATCATCGTGCAGTGGTTCGCCCCATTCATCATCATGATAGTTTTCATACAATTTACGCGCCACCTCGTCCTTGTCTGTTGCCCAAGCACAGCGCATTCTCTCACACTTTCCTTGCACCTCAAGCCCCAAAGACTTTTGCAAACTCTCACGCGTAATATTTAGCGGAATAAGCTCGGGTGAAAATGCACCTGCACTCCCTGCGGGGATAGGTTTCTCTCCTGTTTTTGCAAATCCTAAATGTTGATAAAAGCCCAAAGCCCACTCTAAACTTGCTACCTTTATCACTTCATATTTGCCTAAATATCGCGTAAATGCTTCTTGCAGCAAAGCTTTACCCACGCCTTTTTTAAAAAGTTCTACTGCGACAAAAAGCATTGTGATTTCATCTTTTTGCACCGCGATAAATCCCAGCCATTGCCCTGCACTCTGTGCGATAAGCAGATTTTTAGAATCTCCAATATCCGCTTTGATTTCCTCCCTCATACCTGCAATTTGCTTCTTGCTTAAATTTGGGTATATCGCCTTTACGCCCTGCTCCCAGATTTCAACAAGCCTTTCTATGGCTTGTGCTTTACCAACTTGCTTAAAGGATTCCACAAGAGTGATAAAATGCAAAGAATCCCTTAGGGATTCCAAAGCGCACTCTAAGTCCTCCCTTGCTACCTCCATAGGAGTTAGTATAATCTCCCGATAATTTCCAACGCAAAAGGGTTCTCCTACTTTGTAAAAACCTAGTTCGCTATAATAAGAGAGGGCTTGCTTACGACTATTAAGTTTGATTTTTTCAAATGGGTATAAATGCCGATTCAAAGCCTCTTTAAGTAATGCTTTGCCAATCCCTTTGCCAAAGTGTTGCGAAGCAACAAAAAGCAGAGTAATTTCATTGCTTTTCACTGCAGTAAAGCCTAGCCATTCCCCCGCTTTTTTGGCAATCAATATTTCCTCTGCCTTTGCAATATAATCTTTTTCTATCTCTTTGCGCCTGTGGGTAATAAAAGTTTCACTTACTTGCTGCGTGGCTCTTACAGAATCTTCCCAAATTTTAAGGAGCTTTTTTATCGCTTGTGCTTTGCCTATTTCTTTAAAAGCTTCTTTTATGTCCTTAAAGACAGGATTCACACATTGCCTAACCCCACTTCCATACACGATTTGACGCAGTTTTACAATCTCATTTTGCGCAAAATTCCGCATATTCCAGCAAGTATTTGCACCACAAATGCCTACGGCAAAATTTTGCAGAATTTGCCCCCCGCACTCACTATGCACGACTTCAGGGTGAAACTGCAAGGCATAAATTTTGCGCTTAAAATCTGCAATCGCACAATAATGTGTATTGCCAGACTTTGCAAGCTCTTTAAATCCTTGAGGGATAGTTTCTACTTTATCAGCGTGGCTCATCCATACGATAGAATCTTGCTTCACATTTTTAAAGAGTGCGTGGATAGAATCGGTATTTTTTATCTCCCACACTTGCTCCTTATGTGTGCTAATCTTGCTATTTATGCCAACGCACATTGCTCCAAGCTTTTGGGCAACTTTTATAGAGCTTAAATTATCCTCTTTTATCAGGCAATACACTTCCTCTAATCCCAAAGTTTCAAAGCCATATTTTACGCACATTCTAGCCACTTCGCTTCCATAGCCTTTGTTCCAAAAATCGCGGTGTAAAAGATAGCCGATTTCTACAATTTTTTTAGACTCCCCTTTGGTTTTTTGCGCCTTGTTTTCTAAAGGCTCAAGGCAAATTTGTTCGTAATTCAGCCCTGCATTGCCGATAATCTTGCCGCTTTGCTTCTCTATAATCGCCCAGATTCCAAAGCCATACTTTTTATAATGCGTCAACTGCTTATCCAGCCATTCTTGGCTCTCCTTTTTGCTAAATCCGTGTCCCCACGTATACATCGTCTTTTCATCGCTTAAAATTTCGTGTAACGCCTTAAAATCTGCTTGTGTATAAGGGCGTAAAATCGTGCGTTCTGTGCTCAAAATAGGTGCAGTAACTGTGTCGTAAGATTTTAAAGCGGTTTGAAGTCTCTTTTTACTTATTTGCAAATGCACGATGGGGAAGTCTCGCCCTGCGGAATCTTGCGCGCTTTTGCTCATTATTTCAAAGCCTAAGTACTGATAAAATGCCAAGCCTTGCGTATTTTGCTCATTACAATCCACCAAAATGTAAGGATAATCTTTCAAATATCGCTCCAATGCTTCTTTTAGCAATGCCTTGCCCACACCTTTTCTAAAGGCACTTGATGCGACAAAAAGCATTTCAATCTTGTTCTTTTCCACACCAATAAAGCCCAAAAAATCCTTTTTATCTGTCGCAGTGATGATATTTTGGGAGCTTTTGAGTGCTGCTTTGACTTCTGGCTTAATCTCTGCAATGTCTTGCTTAGTTAAAAAAGTGTGGCTTACTCGCACAGAATCTTCCCACAAATCTATTAGCGTATCAAGCATTTGAGGAAACTTGCTGTAGTTAAAAAGCGTAAAAGAAAGGCTCATTGGCACTTGTGCGCCTTGAAGTGTGGGATAAGATGAAGTTTTAGAATCTTTATCCGCATAGGATTCCATAATCTCTAACATCGCCTTGCCAAACTCTTGCGCTTCTGCCCTCATCACGCGCCCACCAAAATGTTGAGCAATAAGCTGCATACCATAGCAGATTCCAAGCACAGGCACACCAAGAGAAAATAAGCCAAAATCTGGTTTATAAGCATCTTTTTCATATACACTTGCAGGTCCTCCGCTTAGGATAATACCCTTAGGGTTTTTACCCTTAATAAAATCTAGCTTTTCAAAGTAAGGGACAATCTCGGTATAAACCCCATATTCACGCAAACGCCTTGCGATAAGCTGTGTGTATTGAGAGCCAAAATCTAGCACTAAAATTTGTAAATTATTCATAAAAATCCCTAATGAAAATTTATGGAGAATCTTATTTAAGATTAACTTATAACTTAAGAAAATATTGCTTATTGCATATAATGTGCACCAACAGAATGGGAACGTTTGAGTGCTGATTCAACAATATTTTTAGCAGTTAATAAACGCAGTTTTAAAAGTCTCCCAACACCGCTTTGTAACATAACTTCAATGCCTCCTAAGGCTTCATTAAGGTCGCTTTTTTTGCGAATAATACCAACTTTATTCCACATAAGATTGCGTAAAATAGTTTTGAGGTTTTCATCTTGTTCTTTATGGAGGGTTTGGGTATGGAGTGGAAATTCCCTTTTATTAAGGGTGCTTTCTTTTCCTAAAATATCTAATGTAGCACGACGCGCAAATACAAGAGCTTCTAAAAGGGAGTTTGAGGCAAGACGATTAGCTCCATGCACTCCTGTGCAGGCACACTCTCCTATAGCATAGAGATTATCCATATGTAATACCTTGCCCCTTTCATCGGATTTAATACCCCCCATACAATAATGAAAAGCAGGGGAGATAGGGATTTTATCTTTAGGTAAATCGAAGCCAAATGCGTTAAGATTGCGGGCGATATTGGGGAATCTTGTCTGAAAATAATCTTTAGAGAAGGCACTTAAATCTAAATAAACTTCAGATTCTTGAGAATTAGCAGGGTATTTTTGCAAAAGTTGTAATTTATAATCATAAATAGAACGTGCAACTTTATCCCTTGAGGCAAGCTCTCCTTTATCATCATAATCAAATAAAAATCGCTTTCCCCAAAAATCTATGATATAAGCCCCTTCACCCCTTAGAGCTTCACTAAGGAGCATTTTCCTAGCATAAGGCGTTTTGACAAATACAGTGGGATGAAATTGTAGCATTTCCATATCTTGAAGCTCTAAGCCATTTTCTAAAATCATCCCGTGTAATTCACTAGAGGTTGTATAGGCATTGGTATGGTATTCAAATAAAGCGCCTATGCCCCCACTTGCTAAAATAATATTTTTTGCATACAGATTGTAATTTCCTCTTTTGGTTAATACACTTACGCCATAGCAGTGATTGTTATCTATAAGCAGCTCTGTAACGGTGGCGTTTTTCCATAGAGCATGGGAGATTTGTGAGATAAGATGACTATGTATAACTCTACCTGTGCAATCTCCTCCAGCGTGTATAATCCTAGAAGTGCTATGAGCAGCTTCCTTGGTAAAGAGTAAATTCCCCTCCTTATCTCTATCAAATGGGATTTCTTTAGCAATTAAATCTTCTAATACCTCTAAGCTCTCTTGGCTAAGGAGTTTGACAATTTTTTCATCACACATACCAGCCCCTGCTTTTAGGGTATCATTAATATGTAAAGGAATATCTTTTTTATCTTTTGCAACAGCAATTCCACCTTGTGCATAAAAGGTATTGCACTCCCAAGGTTGATCTTTGCAAAGAATAAGGACTTTAAGATTTTTAGGTAAGTTTAAGGAAGCATAAAGTCCTGCAACTCCAGCACCAATGATAATAACATCATAATGCATTAGTAGTCTTCTTTAACGCTGGTGTTAGTATCTCTAAAAGGGTCGTCTTTAAAGCCACATCCATTAAAGAATATAATCTGTGCTATAATCAGCATATGAAAAAGGTATCGCAAATTTTGTCTCATCTCTTTAATACTCCTTCTTATCAAAAACTTCACCAAACTCAACAAATCAAAGGGTTTTTATGGGCTTTGCCTAAAAGTTTGCGTGATGGTGTTTGTTTTTGTTATATCAAAAACCAAGCTTTATTTTTTGCTTTAAAACATCCTTGTTATAAACAGGAGTTTGATTATAAACTAACAATAATAAAGCAGTTATTAAAGCAATACCAACAAAGCAAAGAGGAATTATTGGGGGTTATGGATATTAAAGCTTTTGTGAGTAATAATGCCTACCAAAAATTCCAAACACAACAAGCAGAGAATTTGGAAGTTTATGGGGAAATAGCTAAGGGGGATTTTGAAAATCTAGCCAAAGATAAAGAAATTAGAGAAATTTTTGAATCGATTAGAAAAGCTATTTTATGCAACCATTAGCACCTTTAAATGAATATCTTTTGAAAGAATTAAAAAAAATCCCCTCACAAAGTGGCGTATATCATTATTTTGATAGTGAGGGGAGATTGCTTTATGTCGGAAAAGCTAGGAATTTAAAAAATCGCATTAAAAGCTATTTCCGATTTACCCCCAAACTTAGTGTTGCGCCTAATTTAAGCCCAAGAATTACACAAATGGTCTCACAAGTGGCTACATTGCGTTATATTCTTGTAGAAAATGAACACGATGCACTTATTTTGGAAAACTCTCTTATTAAGCAATTAAAGCCTAAGTATAATATCCTCTTACGTGATGATAAAACTTATCCTTATTTATGTGTGGATAAAAGCCAAGATTATCCGCGTATAGTTTTGACGCGTAAAGTAATGAAAAAAACACAAAACATTCGTTATTTTGGTCCTTATTCTAGTGGAGGAAGGGATTTGTTAGATTGTCTTTATGAGTTTTTTCCGCTTGTGCAAAAGGAGAGTTGCATCCGCGGTAAAAAGGCTTGTTTGTTTTATCAAATCAAACGTTGTTTAGCACCTTGTGAGGGGAGGGTGAGTCAAGAAGAATACGCAAAAATTTTAGAAAAAGCCTTAGAATGTATAGAAAATCCCAAAAAGATTCTTACAAAACTAGAAGAAAAAATGGAGTTTTTATCGCAACATTTGCGTTTTGAAGAAGCGATGATTTTACGCGATAGAATCCTAAAAATTCAGCAGATTAACCCCCTCTCTAGTGTGGATTTTGCTAGATTGGAGGATTTGGATATTTTTGCGCTTGTGTTAGAGGAGAAAAGAGGGGTTTTAGTGAAGTTTTTTATGCGTAATGGGAGGATTGTCTCTAGTGCTTTACAAAACATTAAAAGTGACTATGGATTTGAAATAGTGGAGATTTATAAACAAGCCCTCATTGATTATTACCATAAGGATTTACCCTTAATCCCCAAACAGATATTAATTCCCTATGATTTAGGCGAGGTCAAGCAGGAATTAGAGAATTTCTTTTCTTTGCAATTGCAAAGAAAAATTTCTATCCATTTCCCCAAAAATGGAGAGAAAAAAAGGCTTTGTAACCTTGCTTTGCAAAATGCTAAAGAAACTCTAAGATTAACTACTAACCAAGAAGAAAACATTTTAAGGGATTTGAAAGCATTATTAGGACTGCAAAACATTCCTTATCGGATTGAAGTGTTTGATACCTCCCACCATAGGGGTGCTCAAAGTGTCGGGGCTATGATTGTTTATGAAGAGGGTTTTATTAAAAAATCTTATCGGCATTATACATTAAGCGGAAGTGATGAATACTCCCAAATGCGTGAAATGCTTGCAAGACGCATTGAATCTTTTTCCCTAGATTTCCCTCCAGATTTATGGCTTTTAGATGGAGGATCGGGGCAGATAAATTTAGCTAAAGAATTGTTGCAAAGTGTGGGGATAAATATTGAAGTGATAGGCATTGCTAAAGAAAAAATTGATTTTAAAGCCCATCGTGCTAAGGGTGGAGCTAGGGATGTATTAAGAGATGAGCGTTTAAAGGAATATCGGCTTAAAGTTAGCGATAAACGTTTGCAATTTTTACAAAAATTACGGGATGAAGCCCATCGTTTCGCTATTACCTTTCACCAAAAACAAAAACAAAAAACAATGTATAAAAGCAAGATTTTAGAGTTAAAAGGTATTGGTAAAAGCACACAAAAGAAACTTTTAGCTTATTTTGGAGACTTTCAATCTATTTATCAAGCAAGTTTGGAGGAATTGCAAAAAGTGGTAGATTCTAAAAAAGCTTTAGAGATTTATAATCTCTTGCAATAATAACAAGCTTAGTTAAACTTTATTAACACCACCAAACCCTACAATCTTAAATCTTACAACTCACAATTCTATAATCCTAAATCCTACTAATAAAACTTAACTTTTATCCCTTATATTTCTTTTACTTACTCCCTATACAATAGGGTAACTACTAAAGAGATAGGAAGGCTTAACATATTAAGATAATAATACAACGCTATTAATCTAGAGGATAAAACTTTACTCTAAATTCTAAAAAGATTAATCATTAATAAATCTAAGAGCTATTGATAAAAAGAAAGCTTAAAAAACATAGAGACTTATATAAAAGGTTTAACTTCAAAGATATACTACATAAGATAAAGTCTAAATAAACTCTTTTCAAATACAGACAACAATATAACCGATACAAGCATAAAGAAATAATCATAAAGTAAGGGGGATAAAATATCCTTATACTCTCATCTCCGCACCGTCCTACTTTACCACATCTGAAAGTTGCAGTATCATCAGCGAAGAAGAGCTTAACTTCTAGGTTCGGAATGGAGCTAGGTGGAACCTCTTCTCTATTAGCACGAAGATGACAATATAAGGGGATTTTATATTTTGTTAAAGACTCAATTTACCTCCAATATATTAAACCCTTAAAGAAAGTATTAATTCATCTATGTAATCTCTACATAGATGAAAGTTTGTTTCATTGAAATATCAAATTTTTATTTATACTAAGCTATCAATTATTTATTAAATTTTATTAAAAATTTTTATTCTCTATAGAGTCATTATAAACCTATTAATAAAATACTTTTTTCTTTAATACAATATCTCTCTTTTATTCTTAAGTTTTATAGTTTTAAGTAATAATTATATTTGTATTATCAATACTTGTAGGCTTACTTTTATTCTATAAATAATAATTTATCAAGCACAATAAAGGTTTTATACTTCTTTTTTCTTAAAAGCTTCTATTTGTTATTAAAAATATATTTAGAATTTAAGTAATAATCAATCTAACTTTAAAAAGATTGGAGTGTATTTACACTCATTAAGGCAGTGGCTTTTATCAATTAAGCCAAACGGTCTATTAGTAGTAGTCAGCTAAACATATTA
Organism: Helicobacter apodemus; assembly: GCF_003097575.1. Classification (NCBI taxonomy): domain Bacteria; kingdom Pseudomonadati; phylum Campylobacterota; class Epsilonproteobacteria; order Campylobacterales; family Helicobacteraceae; genus Helicobacter; species Helicobacter apodemus. Next base: position 944,306 of record NZ_CP021886.1, read on the forward strand.
CTATGCTTACACCTCTACCCTATCAAGCAAGTAGTCTTCTTGCGACCTTCAGGGAGAGTTCATCTTGGAGTTGGCTTCACGCTTAGATGCTTTCAGCGTTTATCACATCCATACGTAGCTACGCTGCGATGCCCATAGCAGGACAACAGCTACACCAGTGGTATGTCCATCCCGGTCCTCTCGTACTAGGGACAGATCTCCTCAACTCTCCTACGCCCACGGCAGATAGGGACCGAACTGTCTCACGACGTTCTGAACCCAGCTCGCGTACCGCTTTAAATGGCGAACAGCCATACCCTTGGGACCTGCTCCAGCCCCAGGATGCGATGAGCCGACATCGAGGTGCCAAACCTCCCCGTCGATGTGAGCTCTTGGGGGAGATCAGCCTGTTATCCCCGGGGTACCTTTTATCCTTTGAGCGATGACCCTTCCACACAGAATCACCGGATCACTATGACCGACTTTCGTCTCTGCTTGACTTGTTTGTCTTACAGTCAGGCTGGCTTATGCCATTACACTCTTCTTGCGATTTCCAACCGCAATGAGCCAACCTTTGCAAGCCTCCGTTACTTTTTAGGAGGCGACCGCCCCAGTCAAACTACCCACCAGGCATTGTCCTACTAGAGGATAACTCTAGCTAGTTAGCAGACAGAAACATTAAGGGTGGTATCTCAACGATGGCTCCATCTCTACCAGAGTAAAGATTTCATAGCCTCCCACCTATGCTGCGCATAATGCTCCCATCGGCAGTGCCAAGCTGTAGTAAAGGTCCACGGGGTCTTTCCGTCTTGCCGCGGGTAGGAGGAATTTTCACCTCCACTACAATTTCACTGAATCACTCTTTGAGACAGCTCCCATCTCGTTACGCCATTCATGCAGGTCGGTATTTAACCGACAAGGAATTTCGCTACCTTAGGACCGTTATAGTTACGGCCGCCGTTTATTCGGGCTTCAATTCAAAGCTTTGCATTGCTGCTAACTAATCCTCTTAACCTTCGAACACCGGGCAGGCGTCACACCTTATACTTCCTCTTACGAGTTTGCAAAGTGCTGTGTTTTTGGTAAACAGTCGGGAGGGACTCTTTGCTGAGACCACATTGCTGTGGCACACCTTATCGCGAACTTACGGTGCTAGTTTGCAGAGTTCCTTAAAGAGAGTTCTTTCACGCGCCTTAGAATACTCATCTCATCTACCTGTGTCGGTTTACGGTACGGGCAATATTAGCTAAACTTAGAGGCTTTTCTTGGCACGACGATCTTAATGATTCTCCTATCCATCCGAAGACTTCAAAGAGCCTGTTGGGTTTGGGAAAAGGAAGCGGATTTGCCAATCTTCTTACTTGCACCCTTCGACCAAGACTTCTATCACTTGGCTCATCTTGACCCTATGCGTCCCCCCATCGCACACTAATATTGGTATTGGAATATTAACCAATTTTCCATCGACTACCCCTTTCGGACTTGTCTTAGGACCCGACTAACCCTACGATGACGAGCATAGCGTAGGAAACCTTAGATTTTCGGCGAAGTGGATTCTCACCACTTTTATCGCTACTCATTCCTGCATACTCACTTGCATACGCTCCACCACTCCTTACCGGTATGGCTTCGACGCTGTATGCAACGCTCTTCTACCACTGTGCATCAGCACAATCTACAACTTCGGTGTCTATCTTAGCCCCGTTATATTTTCTGCGCAAAATCACTAGACCAGTGAGCTGTTACGCTATCTTTAAAGGATGGCTGCTTCTAAGCCAACCTCCTGGTTGTCTGAGTAACTTCACATCATTTTCCACTTAGAATAGAACTTGGGGACCTTAGTTGGTAGTCTGGGTTGTTCCCCTTTTGACGATTGATTTTATCACCCACCGCCTGACTCCCAAGATACGGTAATAGGTATTCGTAGTTTGACAGGGGTTGGTACCGCGGTGAGCAGCCCTAGCCCAATCAGAGCTCTACCCCCTATTACTATCACTTGAGGCTATACCTAAATATATTTCGAAGAGAACCAGCTATCACTGAGTTTGATTGGCCTTTCACCCCTATCCACAGCTCATCCCAACCCGTTTCAATGGGTACGAGTTCAGTCCTCCGGTGGGTGTTACCCCACTTTCAACTTGGCCATGGATAGATCACTCAGCTTCGGGTCTGCAGCATCTGACTAAACGCCCTATTCAGACTCGCTTTCGCTATGGCTTCACATTGGTTTAACCTTGCCAGATACCACAACTCGCAGGATCATTATGCAAAAGGCAGTCCATCACCCTTGTGAGTCTCACTAAAAAATTAAGCTAAATTCGGCTTGTGGGAATCTACGAAAAAGTCTTAGTCATTACCGCTACGTAACTCCTTGCGACTTTTTCTTGATAACCCACATCTTATCCACAATGCTAGAATTTCTAGCTGTTCTTATTAAAAGATTCAACTCTAATGGAATCTTAAAGATTAAGATTCTCTCTATTGTTGTTTCGCAAATAAGAAACACCCTATAGTGCAGTATTTTAGATAAGAAATGTGCGTTGTGAAGTTTTTTGCACGGAGACTAGCCTTAGGGCTATCGCACAAGCAAAAAGCGAACTCACACATCTTTAGCTCAAAAGACAAGCCTCTCTAATTTCTTAATGAGACCCACAATAGGGCTCTGAATGATTGTAGGCAAATGGTTTCAGGTTCTATTTCACTCCGCTCACTGCGGTTCTTTTCACCTTTCCCTCACGGTACTGGTTCGCTATCGGTGTAGTAGTAGTATTTAGGGTTGGAGAGTGGTCTCCCCTGCTTCAGCCCGGATTTCACGTGTCCTGACCTACTCTGGATACTGCTACCTAAAAATACATTTTCATATACGGGACTATCACCCTCTATGGCTATCCTTTCCAGAATGTTCTATTAATGTATTTTAGTGGATATTGCAGTCCTCAACCCCCAATGCAAGCATTGGGTTTGCCCTTTTCCCCTTTCGCTCGCCGCTACTAAGAGAATCTCGTTTGATTTCTTTTCCTCTAGTTACTGAGATGTTTCACTTCACTAGGTTCGCCTGTGAGCAACAAAGAATAGAAAAGATTTTATTATTCTTAATCTAGAAAATTACTAAGATTAAGATATTGTATAAAAGTATTTATAATCTTTAAAGACTGACTATAAAGATTAAAGTCTCTTAACAAAGTTTTAAAAATTAGAAAGATTTCTTATACTTTCTTTCTACTCTTTGTTACTCACATAGCTAGTATTGCTACTAGCTGGGTTGCCCCATTGGGAAATCTATGGATCAAAGCTTCTTGACAGCTCCCCATAGCTTATCGCAGTCTAGTACGTCCTTCATCGCCTCTACTACCCAAGGCATCCACCATCTGCCCTTTATAAGCTTAACTGAGTTTTTAATGATTATTCTTAACGCCACTGCCTTAATGAATGTAAATCCATTAAGACAATCTTTAGTTTTATGCGTGATTGTAGTTATTACTTAATATAGGCTTTAACAATAAGTTGTCAAAGAACATCATTTTTTAAAGACAAAGTTTGAAAATACAAAGATGGTGTTTTAAAAAATGGAAGTGAAATTATACAATAGGAAGCTTAATAGAAGATGAAAGGGAAACATAGCGGATAAGTGAGAAAGCTATAAAAAACATTATAATTGCTATAAGAATATCTATTGTTTTAGTCATTTTAATAAGAATCTGACTTAACTTCAAAGCACCATACCCCAAACCAAAAAACCATAAGAAAGATGCAACTAATGCTCCAGAGGCAAAAATAATTTTTTCATCAAAGCTAAACATTAATACAGCAGCACCTATTACAAAAACGGTGTCCAGATATACATGGGGATTTAAAAGTGTAACGGCTAAAGTCAATAAAATTGTTTTTTTAAGGGATAATTTATTTCCTTGAGAAATTTCAAAGCTTGATTGAGATAAAAAGGCAGATTTTAAAGAAAGAAACCCATAATAAAGAATAAATAAAATCCCAAGTATGGCGATAGTTAGATTAATAACAGGATTCTTTGCGAAAAATTCCCCTATTCCAAATACTCCAAATCCCATTAAAACAACATCACACAAAAAGCAAATTCCACTAACTATAAAAATATGATTTTGACTTATACCCTGTTTAATAATAAAAGCATTCTGTGCACCAATAGCAGCGATTAAAGAGAAGGAGAGCAAGAAACCTTTAAAGAAAAGCAATATCAATTTTCCAATCCTTTAATTAAACTTAATACTTGATTAAAATATTTCTTATCCACAAAAATATAATCTCTATTGAAAGCTGATACCACTAAATATACTAATATTATTTTCTTTATAAAGTTTTAAAACTTTATAAAGAATTCCACTTTCATTTAAATCATTTAATTCATCTAAATAAAATGCTTTAAAGATGGGGGAATACTCTCCTTTATAGACAAAAGTAATAATACTAAAACTAATCTCAATAAGGTTGTCATCAAATAATTCATTAGGCAATTCTTTAAACTTTCTTGCATAGTGCCTGTAATCTGATTTTCTAGTGAATTTGCATTCACTTGGACAAAGGGGGGGCTTGGAATCCTTAGAATATTAATATCTTTTTCCTTAATTTTGATTCTATATTCCGAAATTAAACGCTTTCTACTAGAAACAAAAGAATCTAAAGTTTTAGTGATCCCATTAGGCAAATCTAAAGAAGCAATATCTATTGTGTAATCTTTGGATTTTAATAAATTATTTTGGAATAAGAAGTCAATTTTTCTCTTATGCAACAAATAGTAATCAGGTTGGAATTCACCATAAAAAGAAGCAATTTTAGACTTCAAAGTAACAATATCTACCCCTATATCTTTATAATCAAATAAAAGATAGGTATGGTAAATTTCATATTAATATTCCTTAAAGAGAGTTACACTCTTAACACATTTTACTTAAAATTTTTAAGATTTTAATGTAAATATTTAACCCAAAAAGAAAACTCATACAAAGAAAGAATCTTTTATTTTCTACTTTATCTCTAAGTCTTAATCTTACTTTTATACTACTTTATGCATAACATAAAAGGATATATTATTAAACACTTACATAAGAATCTTTAGATTTTCTATTATTTGATTACATTCACTTCATCAATGCTATATTTTGGTGGAGAATAGCGGGATCGAACCGCTGACCTCCTGCGTGCAAAGCAGGCACTCTCCCAGCTGAGCTAATTCCCCAAGAGGACTATTAAATGAGAATCTAGTTTTTCTATTCTTTCTCTTAATAGTTTGATAATTTAAAATTGGTTATTTTTGATGAGAAAGTGCTGATTGTGAATTGTTTTTGAAAGGAGTTACCAAATAGGTAATAACCAAAAAAACAATAAAGAATCAGTGCTTTATCGCAAAAAGAACAATTTTTGGTGGGCTTAGGAGGACTTGAACCTCCGACCTCACCCTTATCAGGGGTGCGCTCTAACCACCTGAGCTATAAGCCCCTACTTTTAAAGCCAAACAATCTCTGACAACTAAGCAGGAAAAAGAAAGATGTAACATAAACTAAATAAACAAATATTTAGTTAATTCTCTTGAAAGGAGGTGATCCAACCGCAGGTTCACCTACGGTTACCTTGTTACGACTTCACCCCAGTCGCTGCATCCGCCGTGGGCGGTAGCCAGTTTGGCATTCCGACTTAAGGCGAATACAACTCCCATGGTGTGACGGGCGGTGAGTACAAGACCCGGGAACGTATTCACCGCAACATTGCTGATTTGCGATTACTAGCGATTCCAGCTTCATGTAGTCGAGTTGCAGACTACAATCCGAACTGAGAGAAGTTTTTGAGATTTGCTCCATTTCACAATATTGCATCTTTTTGTACTTCCCATTGTAGCACGTGTGTAGCCCTAGGCGTAAGGGCCATGATGACTTGACGTCATCCTCACCTTCCTCCTCCTTACGGAGGCAGTCTCCTTAGAGTGCTCTACCAAATAGTTAGCAACTAAGGACGAGGGTTGCGCTCGTTGCGGGACTTAACCCAACATCTCACGACACGAGCTGACGACAGCCGTGCAGCACCTGTTTTCAAGCTCCCTAAAAGGGCACTCCCATATCTCTATAGGATTCTATCAATGTCAAGCCTAGGTAAGGTTCTTCGCGTATCTTCGAATTAAACCACATGCTCCACCGCTTGTGCGGGTCCCCGTCTATTCCTTTGAGTTTTAATCTTGCGACCGTACTCCCCAGGCGGAATGCTTAATGCGTTAGCTGCATTACTGCAGAGACAAGCTCCGCAACAACTAGCATTCATCGTTTAGGGCGTGGACTACCAGGGTATCTAATCCTGTTTGCTCCCCACGCTTTCGCGCATCAGCGTCAGTTATGTTCTAGCAGGTCGCCTTCGCAATGAGTATTCCTCTTGATCTCTACGGATTTTACCCCTACACCAAGAATTCCACCTACCTCTCCCATACTCTAGAATAACAGTTTCAAATGCAGTTCTATGGTTAAGCCATAGGATTTCACATCTGACTTGCTATTCCGCCTACGCGCTCTTTACGCCCAGTGATTCCGAGTAACGCTTGCACCCTCCGTATTACCGCGGCTGCTGGCACGGAGTTAGCCGGTGCTTATTCGTTAGATACCGTCATTATCTTCTCTAACAAAAGGAGTTTACAATCCGAAAACCTTCATCCTCCACGCGGCGTTGCTGCTTCAGGGTTTCCCCCATTGAGCAATATTCCCTACTGCTGCCTCCCGTAGGAGTCTGGACCGTGTCTCAGTTCCAGTGTGTCCGTTCACCCTCTCAGGCCGGATACCCGTCATAGCCTTGGTGAGCCATTACCTCACCAACAAGCTGATAGGACATAGGCTGATCTCATAGCGAAAAACTTTCCCCCGTAGGGAGTATCCAGTATTAATCATCGTTTCCAATGGCTATCCTAGACTATGAGGCACATAACCTATGCATTACTCACCCGTGCGCCACTAATCCACTTCTAGCAAGCTAAAAGCTTCATCGTTCGACTTGCATGTATTAGGCACGCCGCCAGCGTTCACTCTGAGCCAGGATCAAACTCTCCAAAAAAGTTAGAAGTTTATCTCTTTAATTAATTGGGATATAAACTTCTAAGGATAAGGAGTATGGCAAACTAAATACATAGTAAGCCACTCTCCCTATCAAAGTTTAAACTAAACATAAATTAAACATAAACTCTTCTAACAAAAGTGTTATTCATTGAAAGATTAAAGATATGATAATCAATGATAATGAAAAACTCTTTAGGATTTTTAAGTATTCTTGAAGTCTTGAAGTTTAACTTAAGAAGTTTCTTAAAAATTAAGAATAAGAATCTAATTAATTTCTTTAATTAAAAGCTTTAATGTAGATTCTTAGCTTTGGATTAGTTTGTCCTAAAATCTCAAAATCTCTGTTTAAACTTTTGTTTTACAAGCATTAGAAGTTAAGAAATCTTTATTGGTTATCTCTAAATTAAAATAATATAATAGCTAGTAATTACTAGCTAATAAGATTCTAACCATAGCTATTGCAATTAGATACTTAAATCTCTTTAACTCTTATAAAACACCAAAGTAATAAATGAGTTCTCTATTATGATTTTAGAAAATTCAATAAGAAATGTCTTTCTTTAAGAATTTCCTGCTTAGTTGTCAAAGATCATTTAACTTTAATGTGGTAATACATTAAAAGATTAAAGAACATTTTTACATCTATTTGAGTTATTGAAATTTCTTTAAGGCTAAATCTTGGAATGCTTTCATTCTTAAAAGAGATACTAAAGCTTTATAATAGAGCATTACCTTATTAAAAAGATGGATAATGTCTCTTTAGTTTTCTATTTTTATCAATAGAAGTAGGGAATGCTTCATTGTATTTCTTAAGCTTCTTTATTGAATATTAAAAACTTAAATGTTTAACTTTAAGCCTTTAATAAATATTAAAAACTTAAGGCTTTAACTTTAATTTAAATACAACCTTTTAAATAGTTAAGTTACTAATTCTAGTTTAACTTCATTAAAAGTTTAAGGAACTTATCTCTATTAATATCCTAAATCAAGCTGAATTTTCAAAGAACCCTTTTAAAATGCAAAAAAGGAAGTGAAATTATAGTAAAAATAGCTTAATATGAGATTAAGGGGCGGATTAATGGATTAAAGGAGTTATAAATGTTCTATTAGGTTTTAGATAAATGATTGATTGAATTTCAAAGAAGATTGTTTGGTTAAGATTAGGTAGATAGATGAGTAAGTCAGTGGATTAAGTGGATTAAAGATTAAGTAAGTCTTGGGTGTTAAAGATTAAAGGGGACAGAGATAGTTAGGTATTAATGTAGAGCAAAGAGTAGAGATTAAAGGAGATATTAGGTGTTAAAGATTAATAAGTAGATATTAAAGATTAGAGGAGATATTAAGTATTTATTTAAGTTAGGTGTTGAGTAAGTATTAAGTGAATATTAAAGATTAAAGGGGATACAGAGATAGTTAGGTATTAAGTAGATGTTGTTGGTTAATTAAGAGAATGGGGGAGGATTTAGCTTTTGGAATAATTCTTGCTTGTTTAATTGGGAATATTTATTAACAAGGGATAATTAATGAATGTTAATGATAAAAATAACTCTATGTGGGGTTTATTAAATAAAGCTTATCAAAACAAAAACACAAATAGTGATAGTATTTCTGAATATTCACCAAAGAATAATTCTACTTTCAAGGCACAAGAAACAACCAAGACAGAATCTCTATTTAATATTTTTAACAATAAATCTAATCTCTATGCACCAAGCACAATTCAAGATTCCTTTGAAAAGAGTAATGCAATGACTAAAATACAAAATTTTGCTGCTACTTTTAATCAGAATTTATCGGAATTAGGAGAAGCGATGTATAACAATGGAATCATTACTAAAGAGGAAAAAATGGGATTTGATATTTTACAAAAATATAATCCCAGTTTAAATCCTCAACAAACAAAAAATATATTAGAAACTTCCAACTTAAGTGCAGAAAACTTACAATTATTAAAAAATCTTGATAAAAAAATCGGAGCTATTCGATATTTTGGAAGATTCTAAATCTCCCAAAAATTTCATTTTAAATTTTCTATTTTTAAAATAAATTTATTCTCTCTCTCTTCAAAGAATATTTCTTCTTTTGAGACTTCATAATAAATTTCAAGATTTCCTCTTTTTATGGTTTGATAAAAACCATTCTCCAAAAGCACCTTATTTTCTCCTAAAAAAATCTCTTTACCCTGCAAAAGAAGCCCAAAATCTAACCCTCTTAAGGAATCATCACCAAAATGCTTTCTTATTATAGTATCTTTGGCATAGCATTGTTGATTAAGGCAAATCTTATTTTTAAAACTTGAAAGAGAAAATAATAAATGCCCAGTATTAAAAATTTCTAAGGTTGTCTCATTAGGCAATACTTTAATAAAACCTGTATCATAGAATCGAAAATCTTTAGTGGAGAAAAAAATAATTTTAGGAGTGGTTTGTTGTAGCTTTGGACTATGTTTTGCACAACCCAAAACTATCAAAAAACCAAAAGAGAACAAAAGAATGGTTAAAATTCTTCGCCTGTTAAAATACGATACCATCTTTTTCCATCAAGTTTTAATTCCATACTTACTTGACATAAACCATCTTTATAAACAGTTTCTATAATTTCAGCATTCCTAATAATCGCCATTACTTTTGTTTTAACAGTAGAGTTTTTCAACACCATATCTCTCACAGTATCTTGAGCATTTACTCTAATTCCATACATTTTCTCCCCAATTTGCCTATAAGCATCTACAATTGCAGCTCTTTTAGCCAAAGCCAAAGCTTGTGCTGGAGATAATGTAGATTCTGGAGCAACACCCATTCCAATAGCATTAATTTCAATAATACTTGATGGAGTAATCATTGGGGCATTGGGGATAACTATATCATCTCCGCCCGCTTCAATACCTTGTAGAGGCACAGCAGGAGTATTTGAGTTTCTATGATTTCCTTGAAATTCTGTATTACCCACTGGACTTGTTATTGTATAGTTTGTTCCATAACCTGCTGTAGAAGCTATTTGAGGACTATCTACTAAAGTAGTAGTTTGAGCAACTGCTAAACTTGAACCAAAAAGCATTCCTGCTAAAACTAATGAAATTGTTTTTTTTGTGATCATTCTAATCCTTTTGATTTAAGATATATTTTAAGAAGCAATTAGCATTCCAAATTTCATTTTACAAGTATTTCCCTTAAATTTCCCACCATTTTTTCCATTCCCTCCTCATAAAGTTCTCCTGCTCTTTGCCAAAAACTTTGCATATCATCATAAGGTAAATGAATACTCGCTAAAGCTAAAGTATAAAGAAAATGACTTAAAGAACCTCCAAATAAAATCCCAATAAACGCATTTTTTTGTTCAATAGCAGATATTTCATCATAGATAGCATCTACCTTAGAAAATAAATCAATTTTAGAATGAACCTCTATTTTAAATAAATCAGAAATCTTGTTTTTAAAAACAATTATTTCAAAGAGATATTTTTGCGTATCTTTTGTATAAAATTGCTCTTCTTTAGGATCTTTAAAAAGTGATTTTAACTGAGAGATGGCTTCTTTTTTATTAATGGATCTTAATTCAAAATCTTCAAAATGTGTAGGAATGGCACCTTTAATATACGCCCCATCATTTAAATTTAAAATACTAAAGGGTTTTAATATCTTAAAAGTCTCCTCTAAAGAAGTTCTTGAGAGTGAATAAAGTGCGTCTGAATAAATATCATTACTAAAATTCCCATCAACCCTATAAGCATCCTCTGGTATTATTTCTTGCTCTTCTCCATAATAAGAATTTGCAGCGTGTTTTTTCACCCCTTTTTTATACCCACAATCAAGCCCACATAATATCACATCACTTCCTAAATAACTTGCTAAAGCAGCACCTGCATTACCAACTAAAGGAGCGGTAAATTTCACTTTAAACCTTGGCTCATTAAGGTTCGCCGCACTAGAGCCATCACGTTCAAACATATAAATTTCTTTTGCTACCTCTTTAGCCTTTCTATCAAGCACAGAAGCACAAAGTAAAGGTATATTATCTAAAGGAGCTTCTCTTAAAATCCCATCTAAATAATCATGCCTTTCTATTTCTATTTGAAAATCTGGCTTGATACCAGCTTTTAATAAAGGCTTCAAAGCTGTCCCACAACTAAAAATAATCATTTTACCTTGGTTTTCTTTAATGAAGGGCAATAAAAAATCAAGGCTTGGACCCGTAGCGACAACACAAATAGGAGCATTCACCCTTTTAGGTTCTATCAACATAGGATTAAGAGTAAAACTTCTCTTATTAATAATCCCTTTCATCTCATCTTCATAAGTTCCCCAACCTCTAAGAGATTGCGAATGTAACTCATAAACCAAAGCACGAGCACTTTGTGTAATGGGGGTTTGATACATCACAAGCTCAAACCTCATAATAGCCGTGCTAATCCTACGAGAAGCAAAAAAATTCAAAGCATAATTTCTTTGCATAATGCTTTCTATAAAAATATATCCCCCCTTACGCTCTACCTTGCTAAATAATAAAGCAAACTCCACAAAAAAACAAGAAATGCGGAATAAATCTAAAGATTCTTCAAAAATAAAAAAATTATTAATTTTTTGATACTTCTCCACCAAAATTTGCAAAAAGATTCCACCACCTAGCCCAAAAAGGCTAAGATTAGGCAGAAAGTTACTTGGCAAATGATAATGCTCAATGCCCCCATTATTAAGAGCAAAATTTAAAATCCCATTGACCCAAATAGAACTATAAGGGAATCTTTCATCCATCATTGACATTTTATTCCCACAAACACGATTCCATTTATCATTAATAGGAGGTTCAAAGGCTAAATTTTCGTGAATTGTAAGCATAGTAGATTGTCCATCTTCTAAAGGATAGAGCCAAGCATTATTTTGGAGATTAATTATATTTACCCCTTCTTTACCAATATAAAGTTGATATTCTTTAGAGGGTTTTTGCAAAGCTTCAAAAATAGCAGAGTTTTCTTGCTGAAAGAATATCAGATTCTCTCTAAATCTATTTTGACAAAAAACTTCAATTTCCTCACAACTGCTATTTTTTAACAATTCTATAATTTTCATAATATTTAATTCTAACTTCCTTCCTTAAGGCTTTAGTGCATAAAATAATAACATATTCCCATACTTTAATCTCCATTAAATAAGAAGAATTAAAATATTTTAATTCTTTAATTAATATAAAAATTAGAGTGCTTTAACCCTCATCTTTTAACCCCCCCCCCCACTATTTTTAAAAATTAGCACAATGCTATCAATAACTTCACAATAATTCTGCTAATTCTTACACAAAAATACTAATTATAAAATATAGCTTAAAAAAAAAATTAGTTTTATAAGCTTATATTAAATAAAGTTTTAATAGAATTTTGACCATAAAATTTCGGCTAAAAAAGGAGCAATTATGTCTTATGTGCAAAATATCATTCAAAAAGTACAAAAACTCTATCCTGACCAAATAGAGTTTCATCAAGCAGTCAGAGAAGTTTTAGAGTCCATAGAACCTGCTTTAAAAAAGGATAAAAAATACGAGAAGTTCAAAGTTTTAGAAAGAATAGTGATTCCAGAAAGACAACTAAATTTTAGAATAACATGGGAAGATGATAAAGGAGAGATTCAAGTTAATAGAGGATACCGAATAGAATTTAGTTCACTTTTAGGACCTTATAAAGGTGGTTTAAGATTTCATCCTAGTGTTACAGAGGGGATTATTAAATTTCTAGGTTTTGAACAAATTTTCAAAAACTCTCTAACAGGTTTAGCAATGGGAGGAGGAAAAGGCGGAAGTGATTTTGACCCTAAAGGCAAAAGTGATAGAGAAGTTATGCGATTCTGTCAAGCCTTTATGAATGAGCTTTATCGCCATATCGGGGCACATACAGATGTTCCAGCAGGAGATATTGGTGTTGGCGGAAGAGAAATTGGCTATCTCTTTGGGCAGTATAAAAAACTTACTAATCGTTATGATGGTGTTTTAACCGGTAAATCTTTACTTTGGGGTGGAAGCTTAGTAAGGACAGAAGCAACAGGCTATGGAAGCGTGTATTTTGCAGAGGAAATGTTAAAGCACAGCAAATTTGGGACTTTAGAGGGCAAAACTTGCTTAGTTTCAGGAAGTGGAAATGTGGCTATCTATACCATTGAGAAACTCCAACAATTAGGGGCAAAACCTGTAACTATTAGTGATTCAAAAGGTATGATTTATGATGCAAATGGCATTGATTTAGCCCTTCTTAAAGAGATTAAAGAAGTTAAGCGAGAAAGTCTTGAAACCTACGCAAAAACAAAAAAAAGTGCAAAATGGACAGGTATAAAAGACTATCCAAAAGATTATAATCCTCTTTGGGGGATTCCAGCATTTGCTGCATTCCCAAGTGCTACACAAAATGAACTTAACGCAAAAGACGCTGAAAATCTGCTCAAAAACGGATGTAAATGTGTTAGTGAGGGTGCGAATATGCCATCAACTATTGAAGCTGTCCATAAATTCATTGATGCAAAAATCTGTTATGGTCCGGGTAAAGCTGCTAATGCTGGTGGAGTAGCAACAAGTGGTTTAGAAATGAGTCAAAATGCCTCTATGACTGCTTGGAATTTTGAAGAGGTGGATAAAAAGCTTCATAATATTATGAAACATATCTATACAAGTGCAAGTGAAGCTGCAAAAGAATTTAAAGACCCTACCAATTTAGTATTAGGAGCTAATATTGCAGGCTTTAGAAAAGTTGCTAATGCGATGATTGAGCAAGGTCTTGTATAAAATATTTCTTTTATTACTAGTATTTTTAGGTTTAGATTCCTTATATGGGGAATCTTTAACTTTTAAGACCTATTCAAAAGACTCCTTTGTAATAACTCCAACCTCCCTTATGAGCGAAAAACTTGATGGGATTCGTGGAATTTGGGATGGAAAAACTCTCATTAGCAAAAATAATTATCCCATAAATCCCCCTAAAGAATGGCTAGAGAACTTTCCGCCATTTAGTCTAGATGGAGAATTATGGCTATCTTATAATGCTTTTGAAGAGACTTCAAGTATTATTCGTAATTCTAAATCTACCTTAAAAGAGTGGAAACAAATTACTTATTATGTCTTTGATGTGCCTAATATTTGTGAAAAATGTAACCTAAAAGAACGTTTAGGGATTTTAGAGGAATATTTAAAATCTCATTTCACGCCGCAAATAAAAATAATTCCACAAATTCCTATCCAAAACCAAGAGCATTTACAATCTTATTTTCAAGAAATTTTAGCAAGAAATGGTGAAGGATTAATTTTGCGGGATAATATTAACTCCAATATCGCTTATAAATACAAAGCCTATGAAGATAACGAATGTGAAGTTATAGGTTATACGCAGGGCAAAGGGAAGTTTAAAGGACAATTAGGTGCCATTCTCTGTCAAGCATTTATTGATGGTGCTTATAAAACCTTCAAGATTGGTTCAGGCTTTAGCAATAAAGAGCGAAAATCTCCCCCTCCTCTTCACTCCATTATTACTTACAGATACTTTGGCTTCACAGCAAATAAGCTACCAAAATTTCCTATTTTTTTAAGAATTCGCGATAAAAATTTTTAACAAAAATGTTACAATTATATTCTAATCCTTAAAATAAGGAATAAATTATGTTAGTTGAGATTCAATCCGAACTTTACTTCATACTCCTCGCTACCATTGCTATTATAGCGGTTTTAAACCCTTTTGGAAATCTCCCACAATTTCTTGATATGACAGAGGGATTAGCACTTAATACTAGAAAAGATCTTTTTAGAAAAATACTCTATACAGCCTTTGTTATTGTTATGGTTTTTTTATTTTCTGGTTCTTTTATTATGACTTATCTTTTTAAAGTCGATATTAATCACTTACGAATTGCTGGTGGCTTATTGTTAATCATAATTAGCCTTAAAAGCCTTATTATGCCCAAAAAAGAAGAAGAATTTTCCCATTACCAAAATTTAAGTAAAAACGAATTACTTAATCGAAGTGTTGTCCCTATGGCTTTTCCTATGTTAGTTGGCCCTGGGACACTCTCTACTATTACGGTAATTGCTGAAGAAAGTGGTTTAGTTATTACTATCTTTGCCATCATAGTAGCTTTTATTTTTATGCTGATTTTATTCCATTATGCTACAACCATTGAACACATTATTGGAAAACTCATCTTACAAGTCTTTTCAAGAATTGTCTTAGTTTTTATTATGGCAATGGGGGTAAAAATGATGATAACAGGTTTTAAATTTCTCCTTCATCTCGCCTAGATATTCTTTAAAATTATTTGTAAGATATTTTCTGTAGCATTACTGGAACATTGTTGTTGCAATTCTTTACTTATTTGGCTTATTTTCTCTTCTTCTAAATACCCCAAAATATCCCATAATACTTCATCAAATAAATTTTTTTCTTCACATAAAAACCCTAAATTCTTATTTTCTAAAAATTTTGCATTAAAATATTGATGATTACTAGCCGCATAAGGATAAGGGACAAACAAAGAGGGCAACCCATTAGCACATAACTCCCACAATGAACTAGCACCTGCTCTTGAGAGTGCAAAATCACAGATTCTAAAAATCTTTGGCATTTGTTGGCTAAACTTAAACAAACATATATCAAAATCACCCTCTAAATTATCCCCATCCTCAAAAACCATTAATTTTAGTTTAAGGGATTGATATTCCTTATATACTCGTTCAAAATCTCTTTTACCACATTGATGATAAATCCTTATTCCTCTAGCTTTCATATCCTCTGCCACACTTAAAGCAAAGTTATTAATCGTTCTAGCTCCTTGCGACCCTCCCATAAATAAAACATTTATCACCCTATGCCTTATTCTAGCGGTTTGAAAAAATGCTTGATTAATAGGATAAAATTTAGTAGGCGAAGTATCCAAATAAGAGGAGAAAAAAAGTTTTGCATAAGGCTTTAAAAGAGTATTTAATCGTCCAATTTTTGCATTTTGTTCATGAATGATTAAAGGGATTTTCAAAACAATAGCAGCAAATGCTGCAGGTGCTGCAGAATATCCTCCCACAGAAAAGACAAAATCAATCTTTTCTTTCCTTAATATTCCTAAAACCTCATAAAAAGCACTAAAGTGATGCCAAAGAGACCTTATTTTACCTATTCCTTTTTGATTAACAACCCCACAAGTCTTTAAAAAGTATTTTTGAATAAAATAAGGATTATTTTCAAAATAGATTCTATCCTGTCCTGCATTACTCCCTATAAAAATACATTCTAAGCCATTTTTAAAACATTCTTCTAAAAAAGCTTTTGCAACGCTTAAATGTCCTCCTGTCCCACCACCTGTAATAACTACTTTCATTAAATTCCTCTAAAACTTTATTAAAATCTTAACACAAGAATACTTTAAAGGCATAGCAACTTCTTAAAATGTGTAGAATATGCAACCTCTTATGACAAAAGTTTAAATAAAATAATACTTTTTTACAAAAAGTATTAAAAATAATTGTAAAATCTCCTTAAAATACACCAATATCATAAAGGCTTAAATATGGAAGAAATGAATATTCTTGATAAAAAATCCCTATCAATGTCTATCTTAATGACCCCTAGTATGGCAAACTTCCGCGGAAGGGTTCATGGTGGAGATATTATGAAGCTTATGGATCAAGTTGCTTATGCTTGTGCGGCTAGATATTGTGGCAAATATGCAGTTACACTATCTGTTGATAGTATTACCTTTAAACAACCCATAGCTGTAGGCAATCTTGTAACCTTTAACGCATCGGTAAATTACACCGGCACTAGTTCTTTAGAAATAGGCATTAAGGTTATTGCTGAAGATGTTTATAATCATTCTAATACTCATACTAATAGTGCCTACTTTACAATGGTATGTGTTGATGAAGAGGGCAAACCTGCTAAGGTTCCAGAATTCATCCCGCAAACCGATGAAGAAAAAAGGCGACATAAAAACGCTATTAAACGCAAAGAAGTAAGAATGGAATTAGCCAATAAACAAATGTGATTTTATGTTACAATTTCTCCTCTTGGAGGGATTATGCCAAACCAACAAAACAATATACAAAATATTCAAAATACAGTGATAACTAACCATCTAAACCGACTTTTTAAAAAAAACTCAAAAGCCATTGCGCTACTTTTTAAAGCCCTCATTAGAGGTGAAAAACTTTATCCCAAAGATGTCCTATTAAAACCTAGAGAAGAAAAAACTTCACAAACCAATAATAAATCCCTATCAAAACCCCAAAACTCAAAGACAGATTCTAAGCCATTAACAAAAACCCTCACAAAACCTCCCCTTAATATTGAAGGATAAATGCAATTCCATATCGTCCTCCATCAGCCAAGAATACCTCAAAACACAGGAAATATAGGAAGGCTTTGCTTTGCAAGCAATTCTATTTTGCACCTTATTCACCCCTTAGGTTTCAAAATTTCTGCAAAGGAACTCAAAAGGGCTGGAATGGATTATTGGAAAGATTTAGAATTTTATGAGTGGGATAATTTTAAATCTTTTCTAAACTCCGCTATTGCCTTAGAGCATTTTTACCTCACTACCAAAAGCACCTTAGCTTACTATAAAGCAGACTTAAAAAATGGTGCATATTTACATTTTGGGAGAGAAGATGCTGGATTAAATCCCTCTTTACTCGCTCAATACCCCAAACAAACACTCACTATTCCTATGCAAAATAATGCAAGAAGTTTAAATCTTGCGACAAGTGTAGGGATTGTTCTTTATGAAGGCATTAGGCAACGCGATTTATTCCATCTCTAAACGCAATAAAAGCATTTCATTGCCCTCTATTATTGCAACTGATGAAGAACCACACAAAGGGCATTGTGTATAATTTATCCCTACAGCTTGACTACTTTGCTTACAATTCTCACAAAATAGCTTCACTTTAACCAATCTAATAAACAATTCAGCATCTTCACAAATGCTCCCAATCTTAAAATCCAAAAATGCTCTTTTTAATAAATCCGCATTTACTCCACTCCTCTCCCCAATTTCTAAATGGATAGCTAACACCTTACTGGCTTGATTATCTTTAGCAATTTGCTCACAATTCTCAAGCAATGAGGAGACTACTGAAAATTCGTGCATACTTTTTCCTACTATTTCTACAAATTAAAATATTTTTAGTTATCATATTGTAAAATATTTTTTTTAATCTTAAAAACACTAGAAATTTTAGATTTTTGCAAGGCAATCAATGAGACATTTTCTAACTTTAGCGGATTTTAGCAAAGAAGAAATTTTAGAAATTTTACAAATCGCTAAAAAGCTCAAAAAAGAGCTAAAAGATGGTCAATATAGCAATCTTTTAGAAAATAAAACCTTAGGAATGATTTTTGAAAAAAGCTCCACAAGAACTCGTGTAAGCTTTGAAGTGGGTATCCACCAACTAGGGGGTAAAGGAATCTTTTTATCAAATAATGATATACAACTTAGTCGTGGGGAACCCCTTAAAGATACCGCTAGAGTGCTCTCATCTATGGTAGATATGATAATGATGCGAACCTTTAAACATTCAAGCCTAGAAGAATTCGCACAATACTCTAGTGTGCCTGTAATTAATGGCTTAACCGATGACTTTCACCCTATGCAATTACTCGCAGACTTTTTCACAATGCAAGAATGCCATAAAGATAAAAACCCTATAGTAGCATATATCGGAGATGGGAATAATATGGCACATTCTTGGTTAATGCTTGCTGCAAAACTTGGGTTTGAATTAAGAATCGCCTCCCCTAAAAATTACCAAGTTTCACCAAAAATTCTGCAACAAGCCCAAGCATTCGCTAAAATTTCTGGCTCAAAGCTATTAATAATGCAAGACCCTAAAGAAGCAATTTTAAATGCAGATGTTGTTACCACAGATACTTGGACTTCTATGGGACAAGAAAAAGACAAAGAAATGCGAAAAAAAGCATTTAAAGGCTATTGTGTAGATAAAGCACTTTTATCCCTAGCAAAACAAGATTCTATCTTTTTGCACTGCTTACCCGCCTATCGAGGAGAAGAAGTTACGCAAGAAGTTTTAGAAGGCACACAGAGTAAAGTTTTTTTAGAAGCAGAAAATCGCTTACATATACAAAAAGGAGTTATGGTTTGGCTACATCAAAATCGTTAATACAACACAAAGAAACAAATTGCTACCAAAAACTTAAACAAGCAATTACACAAACTCACAAATATGTCTCTGATTTACCAGAATCTCTTCAAGACTTCCCCAAGGATTCTTTAGCCTATTGTCTCAAAGATAACAATAATGAAGAATATTACCTACTCTCTACAAAAATTGTTAAAGCCCTTATGGAATCTGCAAAAAAGTTAGAAGAGGATAAATACCTCTTTAAATTAGAGCAAGAAATCTACAAGAGTATGCCTATTGATTTTGATGATGTTTGGTGCATTGCCTTAAAAGAAATCAAAAATTACAAAAAAGACCCCAAAAAGATTATCCAAAATATCAAAAAACGTTATCCCTATTTATTTGTAAATTTTGATTTAAATAATTCTATGAATAACATAAGAATATAACTAATGCAACCTACCATAGACTTTAAAAAGTTTGCCACTTATTCTAAACCCGGTCCCCGCTATACAAGCTACCCAACCGCTATAGAATTTAATGAATCTTATACTTTAGATTCTTACCTCAAAGACTTAAGAGAGGATAAAAGCCCCCTCTCTTTATATATTCATCTCCCTTTTTGCCGCACCGCTTGTTATTTTTGTGGTTGCAATGTTATTTATACAAGCAAAGAAGAAAATAAACAACTTTATATAAAAAACCTCCAAAAAGAGCTAGAAATCTTAAAAGATTCAATGGATACTACAAAAATCGTTTATCAACTCCATTTTGGAGGGGGAACACCAACTTTTTTTAACGCAAAAGAGCTAGAAATCATTATTAATCTTTTAAAAAACACTTTCCCAAACTTCGATAAAGAAGCAGAAATTGCCTGTGAGATTGACCCTAGATATTTCACTACAGAACAAATGCAAGTGCTAAAAAATGGAGGTTTTAACCGACTAAGCTTTGGAGTGCAAGATTTTAATCAAGAAGTGCAAGCGGCTATCCATAGATACCAACCCTTTACCCAAGTGCAAAAGGCTATCGAAATTGCAAGAGATTTTGACATCCCCTCAATTAATTTTGATTTAATCTATGGACTACCTTATCAAAACTTAGAAACCTTTAAACAAACCCTCAAATCTTGCATAAGTTTAAACCCTGAACGTTTTGCTATTTTTAACTACGCCCACGTGCCTTGGCTAAAAAAAACTATGCGAAAAATCGATGAAACTACCTTACCTAATCCCGAAGAAAAGCTAAAGATTCTAGAATACACCATTACCTACCTGCAAGAAGCAGGATATAAAATGATTGGAATGGACCATTTTGCCAAAGCAGATGATGAACTTTTTCAATCTATACAAAAAGGTGAATTAAGGCGAAACTTTCAAGGTTACAGCACAAAAGGTGGGACACAAACTATAGGCATTGGCTTAACCTCTATTGGAGAGGGAGAGAATTATTATGCCCAAAACTACAAAGAAATGCCTCTTTATCAAGAATCTCTACAAAAGGGGAAACTACCCTTTTGCAGAGGCATTAAGCTTAGCCTAGATGATAAAATTAGAAAAAAAGTGATTATGCAGTTAATGAGTAATTTTAAACTCAATTTTACACAAATCCAAAAAGACTTTTCTATTAATTTTAAAGACTATTTTAAAGAAGAATTAGAAAATCTAAAGCCCTTGAATGAAGCAGGATTCATTACTCTTAAGAGTGATGAAATTCTAGTTAGTGAGATGGGAACTTTATTAATCCGTAATATCGCGATGGTTTTTGATATTTACCTAAAAAAAATCGCGCAAGGACAAAAAGTTTTTAGCAAAACAATTTAGGATAAAAATGGCACATTTTGAAAATTATAACTATCTAGCAACAAGTGATGCTTGCGTTAAATGTGGAAAATGTCTTCCAGATTGCACGATTTTTGCTATTAATGGCGATGAAGCAACTTCCCCTAGAGGCTTTATTGACCTATTAGGTGCTTACCAAAGGAAAGAAATTCCCCTTGATAAAAACGCAAAAGAAATTTTTGAAAAATGCTTTTTATGCACGACTTGCGTTAGCGTATGCCCAATCTCTCTGCCTACAGATACACTCATTGAAAATATCCGCTATGAGCTTATGCAGAAGTACGGAATTAGCTGGTTTAAACGCATATTTTTTTATCTCCTAAAGCACCGCAAAATTATGGATTTTAGTTTTAAAATTATCGCATTTTTCACTCCCCTACTTTTCAAAGAAAGCCCCGATAAAAGCTCTATAATTCCCCGCTTTAAACTGCCTCTTATAAAAAATAGAATCTTTGCTAAAACTTATAAAAAAAGCTTTTTAAACACCCATAAAGAACACTTAACTTTTGATTCAAAAAGTAAAAAAAAGGTAGCAATTTTTATTGGTTGTTTGGGGAATTACAACTACAAAGAAATTGGTGAATCGCTACTTTATATTTTAGAAAAATTAGGGATTAATGCGATGATTCCAAAGGCACAACAATGCTGTGGAGCACCGGCATATTTCACAGGGGATTTTGAAAGTGTGGATAGGCTTATCAAACACAATGTAGAATATTTCGAAACCTTTATTGATGAAGTAGATGCGATTTTAATCCCAGAAGCAACTTGTGCGGCGATGGTAATAGAAGATTGGGAAAAGTTTATGAAAAACAACCCAGAATTTAAACAAAGAATCCAAAAAATCTTGCCAAAAATTCATATGGCGACACAATACCTAGCAAATGCTACTCATCTTAAAGAATACTTAAGCAATCTCCAAACTACCCATAAGCCCACTTTAACCTATCACGACCCTTGCCACGCTAGAAAAGTATTAGGAATATGGAAAGAACCAAGAGATCTTTTAGCACAAAACTATACTTTAATAGAAATGGAAGATTCTAATATGTGTTGCGGTTTTGGCGGAGTTACTATGCAAACTGAACGTTTTGAACTTGCTAGTAAAGTAGGGAGCAAAAAAGCCAAAATGATAGATAAAACACAAGCAATGTATGTAAGTGCAGAATGCAGTGCTTGCAGAATGCAACTAAGCAATGCACTCTATCAAGAAAAGGTTGATATTCCCTTTAAACACCCTTTAGAATTAATTGCCAATGCAATAAGGCAATAACCCTATACCACAACTTTAGCTTTACAATCTATTCAAGAAGTATCAAAGCTTATTTATAATATAATCACAACAAAGCAAAAAAGGGGTTATATTTGCATAAAATTACATTGATTGTATTAAGTGCAGGAGATAGCAGTCGCTTCCAAACAAAAAAGATTCCTAAAAAACAATGGTTACGCATAGGAGAACTCCCCTTATGGCTAAAAGTAGCTCAAGAAATTAGCAGTTATTACCCCTTTAACAAAGTCCTTATTAGTGCAAAAGAATGTGAAAAGAAATATATGCAGCGGTATTTAGACTCTTTTGGATTAGACTTCCTACTCACAACGGGTGGAGAGACACGGCAAGAATCTCTTAAAAACGCCCTATCACAAGTAGATGAAGAATTTGTTTTAGTAAGTGATGTTGCACGTTGTAGTATCCCCAGAAGCATATTTGATACAATCCTATTAGAAGCTAATAACTATGATTGTGTTGTCCCTTATATCCCCATTAATGATACTATTGCCTATGATAAGGATGGCTTAGAATATCTCCAAAGGGAGCAAATAAAAATCATTCAAACCCCCCAACTAAGCAAAACAAAGATTCTAAAAAATGCCTTAGGAAATCACACTTACACCGATGAAAGCAGTGCTATTTATGCAAATGGTGGAAAAGTAGGATTTGTGCTAGGCTCACTACAATCAAGAAAATTAACCTCTTTAGAAGATCTATCAAGCCTTTCATTGCCCCCACCTGACAAGAAAACCCTTATTGGTTGTGGTAGTGATATTCACGCTCTCAAAAAAGGAGAAGGAATTTTACTAGGAGGAGTCTTCATCCCTTGTGAATTTAAGCTCATCGCCCATAGTGATGGGGATGTATGTTTGCACGCTTTAAGCGATGCCATACTAGGGGGAATTGGTGCTGGAGATATTGGGGAGTGGTTTCCTGATAATGATGAAACCTATAAAAATGCAGATTCTGCAAAACTCTTAGAACAAATTACGAATTTTACCCTAAATGTTGGCTATACAATCCAACAAGTAGATATTACGATATTTGCACAAAAACCCAAAATATCTCCCTACAAACAAGCCATAGAAAAAAACATTGCTAAACTCTTAGGGATTCCCCTATTTTGTGTAAATGTAAAAGCCACAACAACAGAAAAGCTTGGTTTTATCGGTAGGCAAGAGGGGATTTTGGTGCATTCTAATGTGGTTTTAACCTACTTCCAATGGCACAATAAAACAAATGAGGAACAACAATGAAAATTTTAATTATAGAAAATGAAATTTACTTAGCACAAAGCATCGCTACAAAACTCAATCATTTAGGATTTGACTGCGAAAATGTATCCAACATCAAAGAAGCCTTTAATATCCAACTAGTAGATATTGTTTTATTATCTACAAATATCGCAGGAGAGGATTTCTATCCACTCATTGAAAAATTTAAAAACTCCATTGTTATTTTAATGATTCCCTATATTAACGATGATACCGTTACATTTCCCCTGCAAGCTGGAGCGAGTGACTATATTGTAAAACCCTTTATGATTGATGAACTTGTTAGAAAAATCAAACATTTCACACATTACAAACAATTACAAAAAGAAATTTTATTCTATAAAGATTATTTTTGCAGTTCCTTAATCAACCCAAACCATTCTATTAATACAATAGTTTCCTTTCCTCTCATCATCAAAAGCATTTCCCAAAAGATTATTGATGCTCATGTGATTAATTACGCTATTATAAAAAAACTATCCATTAACTTCCATTCTTTTTACAAAAACCCCAAATTCCAAGATTATCTAAAAAATACTTCTAGGCAACAGCTTAACTACATCATTGGCTTTGAAACACTTACAAAAGAAAAAAGAGAGGAATTTTTAAAAAAATTAAAAAATACTCCCGCAATGCTTTCTTACTTAGGCGAAGAAATTGAAGATAGTTTTAGCAATGTTTATGAAATCAGCACCAAAAGTATCACTGAAAATCTCGAAGAAGATATTTTGAGTGTCGATGAATACGTCAAAACAACGATTTTAAAATTTGAAGATAAATATCCTGATACAGAGCTTAGCAAAAAGCTTGGAATGTCCAGAAAAAGTCTATGGGAGAAAAGAAAAAAATATGGAATTGCAAAGAAAAAATAAATCTCTATTTATCGACAAAGAAGCTATTTTTGCCCTCCTTTTATGCCAAGAGGGGCTACTTTATCCAGTAACGCATTTAATGGATGAAGCAAAAATGCTAGAGGTAGATAAAACCGGACTTTATAACAACCAAAGCTTCCCTTTCTCTTTCATTCTAGCACCCGCAGGAAAACGCAATGAAGAGATTATCAAAACCGCTACTAAAGGGGAAGTATTAGACTTAGTCTATAACAACCAAGTCTATGGGACACTAAAGGTGAATTCAAGCTTTTTTATTGATAAAAAAGAAAGACTTTTAAAGATTATGAGTGGAGATATTTACTCGCAAAAAGCACAAGATATTTATCGTCGATTAGGTAATTATGCCATTTGTGGAGAATACAGCATTATAACTTCACTCGCAAATAATTGCTTTGATAATAGAATTGCAAAAGACAAAATCCTACAATTCAAAAAAAACGCAAAAGCACAAAGCATTACTTCAATGGTATTAGACGCCTCCCCTATTACAAGGATTCACGAACATATATTCCGACTTATTTTAGATAAAAACCAATTATTAATCCTGCTCTTGCTGCGCAAACAAAATGAAGATTTACTAGATTTTCAAATCCGCAAAGAATGTTTAGAATATGTGATTGAAAACTTCTTACCAAAGGGCAAAATTATGATTTTTCCTTTAGATAACATCTATCTTTTTGCTGGAGCACACGGGATTATCCTAGATGCTATCCTCTCTCAAAATCTAGGTTGTGAGAGAATAGTTATTGGGGAAAATTATCCCAATCTAGCTATTTACTATGACCACCAAAAAATCCATTCTATTTTTGATACCACCAAAAACATTAAAATCAAAGTAAAACTCCTTAGCGAATTTGTTTATTGCAACCAATGCAACACAATTATTAGCACCAAAACCTGCCCACACGGGAAACACCACCATATTAATTATTCCTCTAATTTCATCCAAAGCATTTTAAAAGCAGGATTAATCCCTCCTACTATTTTAGTGCGAAAAGAAGTATCAGCAAAAATCCTTAGCCACCTTTTTCCTAAACGTTTTCAACACATTATTAAACAATACCAAACAATGTTTTCAAAAAATGGTATCTTGCAAGAGCAAAGTGAAGAAGATTTTTATTTAAAACTTATCGAACTTTACCAAACACATCTTTAAATTAGGAATTTTTATGCAAGAAAAAAGTTTTTTTCTAACTTTTAAAAATCCAAAAGATTTCTTAGCTAAAATGTATCTTACGCTATGTTTTAGCGGTTTATCCCCCAAAGCACCTGGAACTATCGGGACTTTAGTCGCAATACCCTTTGCTTATTATATCGCTTCCTTCTCGCACACTACACTTTTGCTCTCTGCCCTCTTAATTTCTGCACTTGGTATTAAAATCATCGACCATTATGAAAAGGAAGGATTAGAACACGATAGAAAAGAAATTGTAATTGATGAACTTGCGGGCGTTTGGGTAAGTATTGCTATAATTGGCAATACCACACTTGGGATTGTATTATCTTTTATTTTCTTTAGGATTTTTGATATATGGAAGCCATCCATTATAGGCAAAGCAGATAAAAATATCAAAGGGGGCTTGGGGGTAATGGGGGATGATTTACTCGCAGGATTTTTTGCAGGGATATTAGGATTAATAGTTATAGGAATCCTAACTAAAATGGAGAGCTTGAATTTTTAAAGTAGCGATAATAAATCTTTTAAATTATGCCATAATCCAATCACAAACAGCACAAAGGATACCTAATGAATCTACTAATAAATATTAGGGGGTGGGCAAAATAAATCCCACCCTTTACAAACTCTCCTAAGAACTAAAACTCTACATTCTATAAAAACAAATTCTAAAACCCTCAAACTTTTAAACCCTAAGCTTTTAGATTCTATTATAGAATCCAATTTCACTCTAATCTTAAAACCTTAATCTTTAATCAATTAATCCCTAAACTTCTTACTTTACAAGAATATTTTAAATTTACATTCTTTAATTTAAATAAATTTATTATAAATATATATTATAATATATTTAATTTTATTAAAGTAAATATTCTTAATCCATTGAAAAATGAATCTAATAACTTCTCTTTGATCCCTAACTTACCAAGCTCTACTTTATTTTTAAGTTTAAGTGTAATAAGTGTTTTAAATACTACTCCTTTAAGTGCAGCTCAAAGCTGGACTCAACAAGGAACTATTAATATTAGTAATAGTGGAACTAATAATAAAATGGTGGGGTAAGAAAAATTAAAGCAAAAATGCAGAAAAGGTATATTGATATAACCTATAGCACAGGTAGAATTTATTGGTATTCAGGGTTTGTAGATATAAAGTTTAATATTAACGATATTAGAACCATCACTTCTTTTAAGGCTACTGCTTTTGGAGCTGATGATTGGGCAATTCTTTATCCGCCAAATAGAGCTATTACAGATTCTCAAAGGGATAAACAAGGATTACTTTATGTTCCTTATAATTCTAATGGGAGATTTTGGGAAACTGCTAGATATAATGGAGCAATTGCAGAGGCATTGAATAGATTAGAATTGCGTGGGCATTTAAGAAATGGACGCAATTTTATAAGAATGTTTTTTTCAACTTGGGATGGAGGAAGTTGGTATGCTATCTTTAGAATTATAGGTGAGGGTATTTCTTGTGCTAATGTAACTCCACAATGGGGTCAAACTTGTTCTAGTGGATTTTTATATGAGGATTATAACTACTATGAATACACTTGTCCTAGTGGATATTCTGCTATCAATAAAGGTGGGAATTGCCACCCTAAAAGCATAAGGGATTTGGTAGATACCAATGGAGATGGAATAGGGGATTCTTGCCCTAATAGCACTCCTCCACCTCTAAATTGTCAAGGCACTACAAAGTTTTGCCCTTAAAAAATCATCTATATTTTGCATTTAATAGCCTTTAAAATTTAAAGATATTATACAATTTATAAGCCTAGTAACACAACCAAAAATCCAATCCCAATGGCAATTGCTAATACCATTGCGACAAATATAAAAAGTAGGTGTAATTTAAACATTGACTTTAGCAAAATCAATTCCGGCAAAGAGCAGCCCCCACCGGCGATTAAAAAACTCATTATCACACCTAGTGGCACTCCAGCATTGATAAACCCAAGCCCAATAGGAATAATGGTTTCTATGCGGATATAAAGCAAGATTCCAACAAGGGCAGCAAGGATTATGCCAAAATAATGAAAATTTTGCAGTAGAGATTCTAAGTTTCCCTGCGGGATGAAATCGTGAATCAAAACTCCAATAAACACACCTACCACAAGATAGGGTAGAAGTTTTTTGTATTGCTTAAGACTTGCATTGAGCGTGGATTTAAAAGATATTTTCAAATCTTGACTTTGCGTATAACAATTTTGAGTTTTTAAAATCTTAATAGGACTTGGTGCATTGGTGCTTTTTGCCCAGCAACAAGACATTGCACTTTCTTTTTGGAAAAATTCACCCTTAAGCAAAAGTGTGGAATTGCAATTTTTCAAAGCAAGCGAGAGTAAAAAAACTGCCACCACTACAAAGATTGTATATGCCATTGTAAGGGTGATTCCAAAGCTAATTAGGAGCATTGCAAGGATAATGGGATTAAGAAGTGGAGAACTTAAAAGATACGCGAAGCTCACACTCAAATGTACTCCATTGCGCAGGAGGGCTTGAAAAAATGGAATGGTAGAACAAGAGCAAAATGGCGTGATAGCTCCCAAAACAATGGCTTTTAGGTAGCTTGAATAATTTAGGTTAAATGCTTTGATAGTGTTTGCATAACGTGCATTAAGGAATCCCACAAGCATATCTATACTGATAAATAAAAGCGAGAGTTCTGCAAAGAGTATTACAAAGTTTTGTAAGGCATTAAGAATTTGGTGTGAAATCATAGAATATCCTTTGTATTTAGAATGAATATAATGCAGTATAATATAAAATAATTAATATATCAATATATTTAGATATATTAAATTAAAATGATTATCTTTGCTTAAAAATTTAATATTTTTGTCAAAGGGAATGTGTAAGGATCTAACTAAGAATCTAATTTAAGAATCGCGGGGGCAGGAATAGAGTAGGAATCTCTGCAAATGCGTTTTTATATTTCACAATAACATTGCTTATTTAATAAATGCTCTCAAATTTGTATTAAAGATGTAGTGATTTTTTCAAAAGGAAACTTTTGCGCTCTAAAATTGGATTTTGGAATGATTAAAACCTTATTCATACCTTTCAAGCATAGCTAAAAGTTCATCTTTTGAGGAAAATTCGTTTTTTTGAAGAATCTGATTTTTAGCATTAACTTCTTTCCATTTGGCTTGGAGATAGGGGATTTTTGCATTTTTTGCTGCTTCCTCATCTTTAAGACAATTCCCCACAAAAACACTTTGTTTGAAAGGAGCATTTTGTAAGATAAAATAAATCATCATAGGGTTAGGTTTAGATTCTATATTAGGATTTGTGCCAATGATAATATCAAAATATTCTGCGATATTATGCCTTTGCAAAATTGGTTTTAGTTTCTCTTGGGGAGCGTTAGAAGCAAGAGCTAAAAAATAATTTTTTGTCTTGCAAGTTTGGAGCATTTCACGCACACCTTCAAATAGTGTCGCACTTTGCTCATAATGCTTTTTAAAGTATGATTCAAAGCCAACTTTGTAGCTTCTATGGGGAAAATTGTCAATATCATAAAAAACTTTTGCACAATCAACGCCGGGTGTGTGTATAGCGTGTTGTATGGTGGATTTTGGAATCTTTGGTAGTTGTTTGTCTTGGCGAATTTCAGCAACTGCAGCACAAATGCAATCCTCACTATTAAGTAATGTTCCATCCATATCAAAAATTACATTTATCATTTACTCTCCTTGTGTGGTAAAAATTATAAGTTAGATTAGGTAAGAATAGGCTTAGTTGGGATATTTTGGATTTAGAGGATTTGTTTGAATAAGAAGATTAGTATTGGAATTTAAAATATGAGTAAGTGGAAATATTTTGGTTCGTTAAGTAAATTTGACAAAGTGAATTTGAAGTCGCCTTTGGATAGAATGGTAAAAACAATTATCTTAAAATAGAGGATAAAGAGGCGATGAAACTTCAAGACATTTTGTTAGATTCAGATTATGCTTTAGAGCTATTTAGCCAAGATTCTATTAAAAGTTTAGAATCAAGGATTATCACAAAAGAGACAAAGGCGAGTGCTTTAGCCTACTACACCCCTTGTCTTATCCGTAATAAAGAAATCAAACTTACTCCAGAAGAAATTATCCGCCAACTCTACCTTGATAAACTTATCAATGAATACCGCTATCCAACAAGCAGAATTCAAGTGGAATATGCTGTGCATTTTGGACGTGAGGTTAAAAGAGCGGATATTGTGATAATGGATAAACTTCAAATCACAAGTGCGTATATTATTGTTGAGCTTAAAAAGCCAAAATTAAGAGATGGCAAAGAGCAACTTAAAAGTTATTGCAATGCCACAGGTGCGACTATGGCAGTATGGAGCAATGGAAGCCAAATTAGTTATTATCATCGCAAAGACCCAAATTATTTCCAAGAAATTCCTAATATCCCCACAAGCGATAAAAGCCTTAAAGATATTTTGCAAAGCAATTTTACCTTTGCAGATTTGATTGAAAAAGATAAGTTAAAGACACAAAAGAAAAGTTTGAAAAAAATTATTGTGGATATGGAAGATGAGGTTTTAGCAAATGCAGGAGTAGATGTGTTTGAAGAGGTATTTAAGCTCATCTTTATTAAGCTTTATGATGAGTTAGAGGGTGCAAGAGATACACAAAGAAATTTAGAATTTAAAAATTATGGTGAATCTGATGTAGAACTAAAAGAAAAAATAGAAAAACTTTTTGCTAAGGCAAAGAAAAAGTGGGAGGGCGTGTTTAGTGATGATGAGAAAATCCGCCTAAGTCCCTCGCATCTAAGTGTTTGTATAGGCTCACTAGAAGAAGTCAAGCTTTTTAACTCTAATTTAGAAGTCATTGATGATGCGTTTGAATATCTTGTCAATAAATCTGCTAAAGGCGAGAAAGGGCAGTATTTCACACCGCGTTATGTGATTGATATGTGTGTAAAAATGTTAAATCCAAAAAAAGAAGAGAGTATGATAGATACCGCAAGTGGAAGCTGTGGATTCCCGATTCATACTTGCTTTTATGTATGGAGAAGCATTTATAAACAAAAAGGTATTGAAGCAAGTCATCTTTTTACAGCAGAGAAAAAAATTCCAGAATGCGAGGATTATGTGAGAGAAAAAATCTTTGGCGTGGATTTTGATGAAAAAAGTGTGCGAGTTTCAAAAATGCTCAATCTCATCGCAGGTGATGGGCATACAAATGTGTTATATCTTAATTCTATTGACTATATGCAATGGGAAGAATGGACGAAAAACGAGGATTGGTATGATGTGTATAATGAGGGCTTTAAAAGGCTAAAGAAACTAAGGGCAAACAAAAATGAAAATAGAGATTTTAACTTTGATATTCTTATGGCAAATCCGCCCTTTGCGGGAGACATTAAAGAAAGCAAGATTCTAGCGCGTTATGAACTAGGCAAAAATGCGAGCGGCAAGACACAAAGCAAGGTGGGACGCGATATTTTGTTTATTGAACGAAATCTTGATATGTTAAAACCGGGTGGGAGAATGGCTATCGTGCTTCCACAAGGGAGATTCAACAATTCAAGCGATAAATACATAAGAGAATTTATAGCACAAAGGGCTAGAATCTTGGCAGTAGTTGGGCTACATCAAAATGTCTTTAAGCCCCATACAGGCACAAAAACAAGCGTTTTATTCCTGCAAAAATGGGGTGGAGATGATGGAAAAGGTGGGGAGCTTTGCCCTAAAAAAGAGGATTATAATATTTTCTTTGCGACACAAAGTCTGCCTAGCAAGGATAATTCAGGCGAGAAAATCTACTATGAAAAGCTAGACTCACACGAACATTTAATCGTCAAACACGATTTGTTTCACCCACATTTAGAGGGTGATGAACCGATTTTACAAAAGGGCGAGAGTGAG
This sequence comes from Helicobacter apodemus, assembly GCF_003097575.1. Taxonomy (NCBI): domain Bacteria; kingdom Pseudomonadati; phylum Campylobacterota; class Epsilonproteobacteria; order Campylobacterales; family Helicobacteraceae; genus Helicobacter; species Helicobacter apodemus. The sequence goes on from NZ_CP021886.1 coordinate 975,771, forward strand.
GAAGCATTTGAGCAAAGAATGCAAGAATATAAAGCAAATTGTGAAAAATACAAAGACTTACAATCAGACGGAATCGCAGAAGCTTTCATAGAATTCGCAAAAAGTGAGGGTTTAAGCTTTTGGAGGGAGTAGTGTCAAATTTTCAAAGATTTCAACATTTTAAAGAGTTTATAGAAATAGATTATTATGCATATTTTTCAAAATGCTATTTCGCGTTAAATGCTTATGTAAAAGTAAAGTTTGAAGGTAATGATAGAGAAAAAATTGACCAACTTAAGGAAGATTCAACAATACAGAACAGATTTAAAGAATTATTAAATAATGCTATTTTTTGCTCAAATTTAAAGGATTTTAAACAAAAGCTCTATGAAGCCCAAATTAAAAATGCAGACAACATAATTAGCTTTGGAAAAGTAAAAATTCAATCCTTTCAAAACAAAGATATAATGGAAAACAATCAGCCTATAAAGAAAAATGGAATCACATATATTTTAAAAATATACTCTGGAAAAGATGAAAAAATATCTTTTGAGTGCAAAAATACTAGAGAAACAACTCTTCAAAAAGAAATAAAATGCAAATATAGTGAGTTAGAGAAAAAATTAAATGATACTAAATTATCAAAGCCACAAAGAGATACTATAAAATCTTGTTTTGATAAAGAGATTCAGCAATACAATCAAGACCTTACGAATACCATTAACGAGATTGAAACAACAAAAGATACAGAAAATACAAATTATCAACTCATTTATAAGGGTTTTGTAGAGATTTTATATCAATTAAGAAATGCTCTATTCCATAGTGAAATAGACCCCAAAGAAGAAAATGTTTGCAAAGTATATAAATTAGCATATCTGCTATTTAAAGATTTTATTTGCAAACTTCCCACAGAGGATACGAAATGAACACATTAAATCAAACCTTGCAAGAAAAATTCCCGCATCTTGAGCTAAGTGTGCTAAAACTTAGTGAAGTGCAAAAGGATAATGAAACCAAGCGGATTGATAGTGAATATTTTAGAAAAGAGTATTTGGAGAAAATTCAAGCTTTGTTACCGCAATCACAAAAACTTAGTAAATTAATGGTGAGTGGATATTACGGAATCTTACCTAAAAGCGATGATTATTTAGAAAATGGTTTATGTTTGGTTAGAGGTAAAGACTTAAGAGATTCTAGTTTAGAAATTACAAATCTAGTTAAAGTACCTTTTGACTATTTTGACGAGCGTTATTGTATTCATAAAAATGATATTTTATTTTTAGTTAAAGGTGCAACAATAGGAAATGATGATGGCGTATTATTTATCGTAGATGAGCCACAAGAAAAAATGATTTTTAATGGCTCTGTTTTTAAGTTGCAAGTTAAAAATATAAATCCAGCCTATATTTATATTTTTATGATGACTTCATTTTTTACCTTTCAAAAATTAAGAGAAGTTGCAAACAATGGCATAGAATATAATTCCTTGAAAACCATAAAAAACTATTTAATCCCCCTACTCCCTATGTCTTTTCAGCTAGAGATTGAAAAGCTTGTAAAAGATTCTCACCTTGCCCTAGAACAAAGCAAAGCCTTATATAAAGAAGCGGAGGATTTGCTCTATACTGAACTTGGATTAAACCCACAAAATCCACTGCAAAGTATTTTGCAATCTCATAGCAATAACATAAACTTTCGCATTGCTACCCTAAAAGAATCTTTCCTAAAAACAGGACGACTAGATAGTGAATACTATCAAGTCAAGTATGAGAAAAACGAAGCAGTGATAAAATCTAAGCCTTATGCGAAATTAAAGGACATAGTAGAGATTAAAAAATCCATAGAGCCCGGTAGCGAGGCATATAGAGAAAATGGAATCCCCTTTATAAGAGTAAGTAATCTTAGCTCCTTTGGCATAAGTCAAAGTGAAGTATTTTTAGATTCTAAGGATTTCAAAAAAGGCGAATTAGAATCTTTGTATCCTAAAAAAGATACGATTTTACTAAGCAAAGATGGGAGCGTGGGGATTAGCTATTGCCTAGAGAACGATTTAGAATGTGTTACAAGCGGGGCGATTTTGCATCTAACAATTAAGAATCAAGCCCTTGTTCTACCTCAATATCTAAGCCTAGTTTTAAATGCATTGCCTACCAAACTTCAGGCGCAAAGGGATAGCGGAGGCTCAATTATCGCGCATTGGAAAATAAGTGAGATTGAAAACCTCTTAATCCCATTGCTAGAACTTTCTCTTCAAAAGATAATAGAATCTAAAATCACCCAAAGCTTTGCTTTAAGAGCAGAGGCAAAAGCACTTTTAGAGGAAGCTAAAACAAAAGTAGAATCCGCTATTAGTGGCGGGGATGGGCAAATAATGTCCTCTTTATGAGCATAAAGCTTACAATCTTTAGGATCTATTTCCCACAAATCAAAGCAAAATTACGCGATTCTAAAAAGGCTTATCGCTTAGGCGAATGGGAGCTTTTAGAAGATCTGCTAGGTTTAAAAACCTTATCTTTTTCTAAAAAATCTTTTGATAAAAATATAAAATCTTTTAAATTTAGCAAAAATTCATATATCCAAAAACTTAATATCAGCATTCAATCTTTAAGCCAAAGCTTTGGTGTAAGCGGTAGGTTAGATTCAGAATATTATCAAGTTAAGTATGAAAGAAACGAAGCGGTAATAAAATCTAAACCTTATGCAAGACTAAAGGATATAGTAGCAATTAAAAAATCCATAGAGCCCGGGAGCGAGGCATATAGAGAAAATGAAATCCCATTTATACGCGTTAGCAACCTGAATCCTTTTGAGATAGGGTCAAGTGAAATCTGTTTAGATTCTAATGATTTTAGAGAGGGCGAGTTGGAATCTTTATATCCCAAAAAAGATACGATTTTACTAAGAATGATAGCTTTGGCATTGCATATTATGTGGAAAAAAATTTAGAGTGCGTTACAAGCGCAGCAATTTTGCATTTAAAAATTAAAAAAGAAGCGAAAAAAAAAGACTGATTGCACCTCAATATTTAACTTTAGTCTTAAATGCACTCACCACCAAACTTCAAGGATAAAGGGTATTTGCGAAGAAATATTGTTTTATTCAGCCAAGATTGATATAATAGATTACTATAATAAACAAGTTATTCCACTATAAAAGGATTACGATTATAATAAGGATTACGATGAGAAGCCTTGCCTCATTCCTATATGCACTTATTTTCCTCTCCTTTATCTTTTGTGTGCCCTTTTCTTCTGCTCTTACGCTTGAAAATACTACAAATACACAACAAGTCCTACAAAAACTTGCCGATAAACCCAAAGACAGACCCATTGCATTTAAAAGCAAACCCGATTCGCTAACGCAATGCCTTACGCCTATCTTTACGCAATCTGAAGGTTATGTGGGTGTAAAAGATTGCGAAGAAGCAATAGATGCGCGTTATGATGTCTTTAGCCGCATAGCATGGAAACTGCTTGATACTTGGGTGTGTTTAAGTGCAGAAAATGAAGAATATATTCAAGGCAAGCGGCTGATTGTAAGACCTTGTGTCATTGATGATAAAACGCAAAGTTTTACAATCAAAGATAATATGCTCTACACTCCTGATTTACGCTTTATAGTTCAGATGAGCAATGGATTCCTTACCTTGCAAAAAAGCCAATCTAAAGGCACACAATCTAATCTCACCCTCCATAATATGCAAGAATGGCTCAATACAATAGCCACTCCTGCACCTTTAATGCAAAGGAGCTTTATTGCATGGAAGTTTATCACCACTCAAGGTTTTGATTTGTATTATTTGCGCAACAATGAATCTATCAAAAATGTCCCCCAAGAGTTGTATTTCAACCTTGAAAATGGCAGTATTGCACAATATGAACCCTCAAACGCAAAGATGTTTTGCCTCACTTCTAAGCAGAATGCAAAACAAGATTGGAATTGGGCGAGTTGGGAAGAATGTTTGCAGCAAAATCTACAAGAAGGCAAAGCAAAATCCTCTAAGCCAAATGCACAAAATTGGAATCTTTTTATGTTTGCAGATAATGATAGTGCAATGCTTAAGGATTATTTAGGCAATTTTTTACGCGTTACTAAATATGGCATAAATTGGGGTGTGCCCTATACTGCTAAGGCGGATTTTCTAGCTAAAGATACAAATGAGGGGCAGACTTCGTATTTTCAATTCAGGCATGATATGCAAGATTGGGAGCGATTTAAAAATGCAAATCTTTCAGATTCTCTTCCCACTTGCCCCGCAAATGGCTCGTATATAAAGAATCTAAAAGCTACCATGCAATTACCTCCTAGCTTTATATTAACGCAAGAGTGGAAAAAGCGATTATGGCAGATTGCGACAACAACTGATGGCGTTTTAGAAAGAGCTGGGGATTGTGGCGTGTGTTTGCTACAAAGCTATCAAATGATTGCTGAAATGACCGAATATACTTCTACCCCGCTAGAATCTGCAAAGGATTTTGGTCTAAGGATTAATATTGATGAAATTGTGAGCTCTTTTGGAGATTGGAAAAATGGAAAAGACCAAATAAGAGCTGCTAAAATCGCCCTAAAAATTAGAGAAAAGTATATTAAAGAAGGAAAAGATTTTAACCAAGAAAGCACATTATGTGGAAATTCCATATTATCTTTATTCCAAAACTTAAAAGATTCCCAATATTGTATTAATCTCTTTTATGTAGGTGTTAAGAATCCAGAGATTGCTAAAGAAAGAGTAAAAATAAGGGTGGCAAAAGGCGGACATAGCATTGACCCTAATGTTATTGAAACAAGATATTATAAATCTTTAAAAAATCTAAATACAATTGCTCCTCTTTGTAATAGCATTATTGTTTTTGATAACACTCAAACATTTGAAAAAATTTTAGAGAAACGAGATAATTTTTTAAATATCTTTAAAGAGCCAGAATGGATTGTTGGCTTATTAGAAAAACTAGAAGAAATGTCTTAAAATGCAAGGCAAGATGTTAAAATTAAAAAGAGATTGCTCTTAAAAGTTAGCTTTAGTTAAGAGACTTTATTAGAATCTCCATCATAAAGAATTAGAAAGTAAGTTTTAATTCTACTAGGGCTAATATACTAAAACCACTTCCGCTTAAAGTGGCTTTAGATTTGCGAGGGATTTAAGGCTTTTATAAGCGGAAGTGGCATAAGATTAGAATGTTTAAATTATTATTTTTACTTATCTAGCTTTTTATAGCTAGAATGAGCAAGAGTATAATTATTAAAACAATTACGATTTCTGCCATTAGACCTCCTTTAAGAAAGCCTAACCTTAAATCCACATATATTGTATAAGCTTTTTACTTTAGAAATCCTTATTAATCCCTATTTTTAGGTATTTTCAAGGGGGTTAAAAACAGCTTTAAATAATCTATAAACTATAAATATACATTAAATATTCACTTCAAATATCACCTATTTTCATTCAAACACTACCCATTTTTTCATTGTTTTAATAAAATCTAAATCCAACAAATACTTCTCGTTTAAATAGAGTGTTTGCGTAGCTCTTGTGATAGCTACATACAAAAGATTAAGTTCCTCTTTAGCAACAATAGTTTCTTTTTTGTTGGAAGCAATCTCTTTTAAGTCTATAAAATCATCCATTATCTCTACACAATTCCACTCTAGTCCTTTTGATTTATGTCCTGTAGCGAGGATAAAATCAGCTTCTTTTGGTGGAACGCTTAAATCTCTTAGTTCCTTTATAAGCTTTGGAATATCTAAGTTAATATATTTAAAGACAATCATTAATTTACCTCTCCATTCAATTTCTTGTGTTTCATCACAATAATCTAGCAGTTCATCAATATCAGAGAATTTTTTAAGAAAACTATTTTTAATAAAATCTGGTTTTTTAAAAAGTACAATAATTACAAATAGGAAGCTTTCTAATAAGCCTCTTTTAAACCCTGCTCTAAAATATTCTAATATTTGACTTGTTGTAAAGTATTCTTTAGGTAATTCTTCTATGCGTGATTCAATAACATAATAGCGTTGAATTTCGCTAAGGAGTGCAAAAATATTTCTAGTATTACCAGTAAGTCCTTGTGCAAAGGAAAGGTTATTCCATTTATCATTACCTTGATTTCTTGTATGTATAAAATCTCTTTGGTTGGTATCTCTTTGATTGTTTAAATTTACATTCATCGTATAACCTCTACTCTCACACGCTCTCTATACAATTTAGCAAGTTCTATAATTTCTTTTTTGGGGTTTCTACTGTTTTTAGTAAAAAGTAAAATTTTTTCACCTATAATCCTATCAATGGCATAAAAATCATCAGGTTTAGTAAAAATATCTTTAATGTCGGATTTTAAAATAGCTTGATTTTTTCTGCTTAATAAAATTTTTAACTCTCCCTTTTGTATTTTTGCTTCTTTAATGCAGAACTTTAAGGCGGAACCTTTATTGTAGAAACCTTTTTTCTTTTCTGATACAATTAAATCATTATTATTTAATAAAGCAATTCCAAATTTTGTGGCAACAACATAAGAGTTTCTTTTTTTGTCTAATACCTCTCCAATAACAATGCCTTTTTCTTTGGAGATACAATAATTGATTTTTTGCAAGGTGTTTTGCAAAGAATAGAGTTTTAAATTTCTCACTAATATTTTTTCTATGTTTTTAGTATCACTAGGTTTTAAAAACACGACATCTTTTTTAAGCTCATTAAACTTGTTATAGAATATTTTATAGAATTGATAATTCCCATCTTTTTTAATGGATTTAATTTCAACACCACCATAATGTCTTGAAAGGGCATTTTCAAGAGCCAAGATAGCTTCAGAAATAGTAATTCCATCATATTTATCAATTAAAGATTCTAAGAATTTGTGAGAAATTTTTTTCATTTAGTCTCATTCTCCTAATAACTCTGGATTCTCGTGGATATTGCCGATAACTTCTATATTTGGATTTGGTAGGGATGAAATATCACTAATAGCTGGGTGCTCTATACAAACAAACTCAAACATTCCCCGCTGCTGATTAAATTCTACTTTTGAATGATATTCAATGCCTCCTCCATCAACACAATGAGCTATAATATCTCCATCAAATATTCTCACTCCTATTGCATCTTTAAATCCTGTATAGAGTTCAATTTCTAAGTCATTATCATTTTTAGGGATAAAAAAATAATCCCTGTAGAATAAGTTACATAATTATTTAAATGCTTATTCCACACTCTAAAATCAAGAACTTGTAGTTCCATTATCTACCTCCACTCTTTTATGATAAATTCAAATTCTTTTACTCCAAACTCATAATTATGAGTAGATTCCCCATTTTGAATATGAAGTAAAACTCTCTTTCTGCCCTTTTGATACTCGCGAAGTTGCAAATGAAAAACTGCGTATTGATTGAAAGGATAAGTATTAGATACTACTTTAAACTGCGGATTACCGAATTTTATTTCATCATACGCAGTTTTAAATTGTCCTTAAATATTCCTATCTTTATTACTTCATTTGCAATTTCAACCTCATTCATTTCATCTCCTTGTTGCCTAATCTCTGTATTTTGTTGATAATTTAAAGCTCTTTTATTTGTTTTCATTGAGAAAATTCTTTACAACTAATCTTTTCATAACGCTTTTGCATTCACAAAAATATTCAATCTCTCCTGTGCTATCATCATTAAGCATTCCACGCCCACATTTTGGGCAAGCAATTCTTTTTGCGACTTCTTTTCTAGCCATACCTTGCAAACGCTTAGTCATAGCCTTAGCATAGCAGTTATCACACGCAGCAGATATTTGAGTGCAGCCTGTTATCACATTCCAAGTTTTGTCTGTCCATTCTATTTTACTCATTTATTGTCCTTTAAATAGGTATTCACTTAATATCTGCTATACGGTTAACTAAAAACTTTAATTTTTTCATCGCATTTACATAATTATTTATCACCTCTTGTTTTGTCAAATTTAAAACAAAAGCTATCTCCTCAAAGGAGTATTCATACCTTTTATACTCACATTGTATATACCACATATTAGGAGATAGTGGGTTACTTGAACGCTTTATGTGAACAAAATATTTACGCTTATCTTCAATTTCTAAATCATCATAAAATTCTAAACTTGTATGGAAATGTAGCTTCACAAAATCTCTAACTTTTTTGTTTTTCGAGGCAAAGTTATCATTAAAAGCACCCATTGCATCTCCCTAATGCTATGTATAATGTAAGTTAATGGAACGATTAATTTACAAAAATGAACAAAATTATTAAGTAATTTAATCTTTATTAATAAAAATAAATAAATATATTTTATACATTTAATTTAGCTATAATTAAAAATTAATTGTTAAAGGACAAAGAATGATAATTGGTTATGTTAGAGTTAGCACTAATAAACAAGATACAGAATCTCAAGAAATAGAAATATACGAATACTGCAATTACAATAATTTAAAAATTGATAAAATGTTATCTATTGAAATAAGCTCTACAAAATCTCAAGAACAACGCAAAATCTGTGAGCTAAAAAATATGCTCCATAATGGAGATACACTCATTACAACTGAATTATCAAGATTAGGTAGAGATATGTTTGAAATTTTAAATCTTATTTTGGAATTGAATAAGATTGGTGTAAAAACAATTTTTTTAAGGCAAAAAGAGCTATATGGGGATGAAAAACATTCTAAATTAATACTTGCAATTTATGCTTATCTAGCAGAGGAAGAAAAAAAGTTAATCAGTCAAAGAACTAAAGCAGGAATAGAAAAAGCAAGGCTAAATGGTAAAAAATTGGGGCGTCCCTATAATACTTTAAATAGTCAATATGATAGAGATGTTACTAAAATTAAAGAACTTCTAGACAAAAAAGTTCCTGTAAAAAGCATCTGGAAAATACTTTATGAAGAAAAAGGAAAAAGTTATAATGGTCTCCTTTGGTTTTGCAAAAAACGAAATTTAATTTAGAATTAATTTTATTTGCATATAATACCCAAAGTTAATCAAAAAAATTAATCGTTGATTTGTATCATATATTGCTTTCATAGACTTAGTGTATTTCAAATAACTTATTGTGTCGATAATAAATTCAAAGTATTTGAGTTTATTTGTATGTTTGTTAATTTTTCTCTACCGTCAAAATAGTGGTGGGCAATTCATCTCTTGCTTAAAGAAATAAGAGTTTTCTTGCCTGAGGTTAATAAAGAATATTTTAATGATGACCAAATCTTTATGCAATCTATTCCTCTAAACTCTCTTGATACTTTAAGTGTTAAAGAATACACAGAAACTTTTGAAAGGGTGAAATCCATTGCTACAATGAAACCAACTAAAGAAAATGTAAAAATATTACAAATTATGAATAAGTGGCAAATCGAACAATCTGAGAGATTTGCAAAGGTTTGGACTATTAACTTACTAGAAAATCCAAATTTAGAATTTCCAGATATTGCAGAGACGAAGTTTGCTAAGACTTCTAAAATTGCACAAAAAGATAAAAAACTGAAGAGTTTAATATTATCATCAATGTTAAGCTTTAATTAAAACATTTTAAGATATTAGTTTCATCATATCATACATAAATAAAAGGAGGTTTTATTGAGAAAGTTGTTTTTTTGTACCATTTTATTGCTTTTTGTTACGGATTTTGCTTTTGGGGATTCTATTATCCAAAAACCCGTACAAAAACCAAAAGATAGATCAGTTCAAGTTGATACATACTCAGGCAAACTTTGTTATATCCCTACCTTTTCTTTAGGGGCAGACAATGGTTCTTATATAGGGATTCTTAATTGTTCTGTAAGGGAAGCGAGACCTGCAAGATATGATCTATTTGGCAGAATAGGCTATTACATCAATGATACTTGGCAATGTATCACGGCTCCAGATAGCATTGCTACCTATGATAGATGGATAGCAGATTATGTTTATCTTGCCCCTTGTGTGATTAATGACCCAAAACAAAAATGGAAAATTAAAAATAGAATGTTTTATAGTCTTGATGAAAGCTATAGTATTCAAGATGATGGTTCTTATTTATATGCAGTGCATAGACTTACAAAAAAGCTCAATCGGCATAAACTCACTGCTTCTATGAATGAATGGATAAATACTATCGCAATGCCAGGAAATATCAGCATCGTTACTTCACTTTCTTGGGAGTTACCAACTAAAGATGGAAGTGAGCGTTATTTTCTCTACAATGATGCTTCACAGAAAAATACAACTCCCCTATATTACAATCTAGATAAAGGATATATAGCACAATATAATAGTTTAGGTGGAACATTATATTGTATGTATTCTGATGTAGGAAGTAATGATTGGAATTGGGTAAGTTGGGAAAAGTGTAATGATTCAAAGTCTAACAAGAAAGATAAAACTTTTTGGAATCCGGTAAGTATTTCTGAAAATAAATTTGCCTTTGAAGATAAAGATGGGAACATTTTGCGCGTTACAGGGTATGGAGCACATTGGGGTGTGCCTTATACTGTTAAACCAATGTTTTTAGAAGAAGATACAGGAAAAAGTCAAACTTCAGAGTTTTTAACAGATGGAGATTTTAAAGAATTAACGCGTTTTATTAATGCGAATGTAGGTGCAAATTTAGAATTTTGTCCTGCTGGTGGGCATAATCTACAAAGAACATTAAAGCAAAGCCCGTGGTTTCCTTCAAATTTCGAGCTTACGCAAGAATGGATACAAAGGCTTTATGCTATATCTCAAACCACTGCAGGTGCTCCTGTAGCAGGTTCGGGTGTTCCTGCAACAAGTGGATTTTGTGGAGTATGTTTATTGCATTCTTACCAAATGATTGCTGAACTGCTAGAAAATCCTTATCAACCACGCCATAGTGGAGGGTATTTTTTTAATACCGCAGCCCATACCAACCCATTTATTTCTTTTAGGGAAAGGCATTCTATCTTGCACGATACCTTAGCGGATATTTCGCAATATATCAATAGACCTTTAAACACCGTAAGTGATGCTTTTTATCGCATATTAGATAGAGCTTATGCGGGTTCTATTTCTATGCTCCCTCAATATGAATGGCATTTGCTTGGCAGAGTTGATAGAATAGCTGATATTGATACATTACTTTCTAGACTTTTTAGTGCAAGTGCAGGTAGAGTCTACCTTGCGGTATATGTTAGAACTGGTGCTTCTGGGAGCGGTTTTGCTGTGCATGCTATGGTCTTATTAAGGATAAATAATGGTGTGATTGCCATCCCTACAAATATAGAAACTACTTTAGAGGCTTTTACTCAAAGTCTCACTCCCGCAAGAAATGTCAATGAGCTTCATGCAGAACTTTCTAGGGCGGGGAGTTTTAGTCAATCAAGAGAATTGTTAGGTCTGGGTATTTTTGAAGTAAGGGGAATGCATAGAAATGAGTTTGAATCCATAATTTCTGTTCGTGATTGCACAGGAGAAGGTGAGGGCAGAAGAGGAAACACACTTATTCCTTTACCAGAATTACTTAATCAATGTATAAGTGGGAGATGTTTTTAAGATTTAGGTGTTAGCCTTTAGTTTGTTTTATTATTACAGAATCTTTAGTATTTGCAAATTAGATTCTGTAGTCTTGTATCTACTTTAAAGCTACTTCGCAAGGCGTTAATTAGAATAATATTCTTAACATTTATAACACCTAATAACGAAATAGCGTGGGATACAGAATTGATTGTGTTAGCAAAGCTATAATAAGCAGAGTTAACTAACTTTAAGAGTTCCATAAAAACTAAAGAATCACTTTTAATAATTTTTTCTACTTCACTAATCTTAATATCTTTAGCAGTATCCACATATTCTCTAAGCTCTAATGCTGTTTTAGGAAGGGGTGGTAAATCATTAATTGCAGTTTGTAATACTTCTTTCATTCTTTACTCCTTTGTTCTGTAAAAAAAGATTTATTAAGTTGTGCTAAAAGCTTTTCTAAGCCTTTAGATTTTGCTTTTTTATTAATCTCTTTAAAGGCATAATCTGCACTTACTGCACCATAAGCAATATAAACTCTCTCCCCATTAATGGATTCTTTTAATTCCTGCGGCTCTTGGAGTGTTTTATCATAATTGCTGATAAAAATTACTGCTGGAGTATGTGTAATATTAAATTTTTGTGTAACTTTGGGATTAATATCAATATTAAAAGAATATATATTCTCAGGATTTTCTAAAGATGTATTCTTGTCTTTTACTAACAAGTCTCTAATATATTCCAGTGTTGGATTTAACTTTGATATATCATTACCCACTAATCCCTGTAGAATGAAAGTCACATCAGTATTGACTTTTTCTAAAGTTTTAAAATAATTAATAATTGTTTCTTTTGGCATTGATGAGCTAATGACAATAAATATCTTTTCATCGCTAGATAGAAATCTATTACCACTTTGTAAATTATGTGAGCCATTTCTTATTGATTCTAACTCCTCCCTATTAAGCCCTGTATATTTACTAAAATCAATACTTTTGTCATAAAGAATATAATCTTCATTGGCTTTGAGTTCTTTTTTGAAATCCTCCATGTTTGTTAAATCTTTAATTTCTTTTGCTTTGTCGAGATATTCCATACTTGGAGCTTCTATTTGTAGATTTTCAAATTCTTTACTTTCTTGCATTGTGTCTCTTAGAAAATCTATGTTTAATTCTCCTGCTTTTTGCTTTAGCGTATCAGGGTTAATATCAATACTTCCCTCATATTTAGGCAAACTATCTAAGTATTCTTGTGTTTTTGTATTTTCTTTAGAAATAAGCGTTTGGGTGGATAGTAATAGTAATATTAAACTTGGTATTAAAACTTTCATTCTTTCTCCTTAAAAAGCACAACAATCTACTTTTTTAAAAAGGAGGTAGTTAAAATTATCCCCACCTGCTGGTAGATTTTTGTTAGGCGTCCAAATAATCCCTGTTTGTCCTATACCCATTGCAGTAGGGTGGGCTTTGGGAAAAAGTAGTTGAAGCCTATAAGCAGATTTCATCCAGATAGGTAAAGGGTGCTCCCCACATAAAGCACTCTTAGAAGCAGAATTCCATAATACGAATTGTCTATGTAACTTATAAATTAAAGATGAAGCCACACTAGCAGAATCTTCTACATAGTTTTTAGTATTTGTAGAACCTGTGAGTGGATAAGCATTGCCCCAACTTCCTTTGCACCAAAATAATGGGTCTAAAGGTCTATTTGCTTGTGAAGCAACACTATCAGCAATACAAGCCATATTGGTGATAGGATTCCCAAATAATAAAGCTTCAGGATTAATTAATGCCCCTAATGCATCATCATTCCATAATGGGTCAATCTCTGTCATATAAGCTATATCAAATCCTTTCGTGCTTCTAACACACATACTATCAACAAACATACCCACTAGTTGAAATACAGGGTAAATATAATAATGGGCATTAAAGAAAGTTCTTGTTTTATCTTTTGTATTAGCATCTCCTTTTGTTCCCTTTTGGGTAGAAGATAAACCCGAAAAATTTATCCCTAAACCCGCAAAACAAAAGGCATCTTTATTCACATCAATGCTCCTGCTTGGTTCAAAATATCCAACAGGAATTCCAATTCTAATAAAAAGTGGAGGAGGAAATGGGCAAGTGCAAATAGGACTTCTTACTGCAGCAGGAGAGTCTGGCATACTTCCTTTTATTGCAGGTATACCTGCAATATTAATAGGGAAGATACAATTCCAACACATATCCGCTAATGTCTTTAAAATTTGTGTAGGATTTACTGAACACATTCCAAATGCTAATTGGGCGATTAAAGCTAAGAATACAAACACTCCTAAAACCTTTTTCATTTTTTAGCCCCCTTATTGCTTGTATTATCTTGTTTATCTTTTTCTAAACAGATTTCATTAACAATGATTTTATCTCCTTGTTGTTTAATAATGCTGGGTGTATGTTTGAGGGCAAAACGCTTAGCAATTTCAGGTGAGAGATAATAAAAGCTTTGTTTGTATTTCTCTATCATTTCATAATAACTTCCATCACTTAAAAATATCCTATAAGCCATAGTGTTTAAATAATCACTCTGTTCTAGCCATTGTAATTCTTTGGGATTATTTGCATTAATTACAACAATCCCATAAGAGATTTTTGCATACTTTGCAGGATTAAAAGTAAACCCTCGTGGATAGATGATATTGCCCTTAATGTCTTTAATATCTTGTGTGAGCGTATAAGTTAAATCAGGGCTAAATTCTCTATCTCTTGTTGCGGGTGTGAGAGGTATCATTCCTTTAGGTTTATAATTTTTAATGTTCTCTTTTGCTTCCTCTCTTGCTTGATTGGCTCTTTTCTCTATTAAATCCTTATTTTTTATCAAATGTTCTTGGATTAATTCTAAGAGATTTTTCTCTGCAAACTCATAGACTTCTCCTAAGTATAAGGTATTAGAGTCTGCTAATAAAAGATTAAGCAATAATAGAGCTATAAAATTTTTAAACATTATTTGTCCTTTTGCATAATAGCATTCTCAAATAAGAATTTTGTGTTATTAAGGATTTCATCTTGTGTTGCAAGTCCAGCTTTTATTCTATGCCATATGGCTTCATCATTTTTATTCTTATATAAAAAGAAATTTTCAGGACTTGTTGTAAGCTTAAATTTATCTTTTAAATGGGGGTTTTTGTCAATATCAATAAATTCAGCTTGGATTCCATAAATTCTTTGGATATGTTTATAAACTTCCTTTTGTTTATTGATGGCTTCTTGGTTTAAGTCTCCATAGAAAACAACAAAGGCTAATTTGTCTTTTTTATTTTTAAAAAACTCTTGTGTATCTTTATCTTTTTGTGTCGTTTTAGAAGTCTTAGCAAACTTCGTCTCTGCAATATCTGGAAATTCTAAATTTGGATTTTCTAGTAAGTTAATAGTCCAAACCTTTGCAAATCTCTCAGATTGTTCGATTTGCCACTTATTCATAATTTGTAATATTTTTACATTTTCTTTAGTTGGTTTCATTGTAGCAATGGATTTCACCCTTTCAAAAGTTTCTGTGTATTCTTTAACACTTAAAGTATCAAGAGAGTTTAGAGGAATAGATTGCATAAAGATTTGGTCTTTGTCCTCTTGTTTCTCCCCTTTTTTAACTTCCTCCTCTAGTGGCTCTTTCTCATAATAGTGCCAACCACGCTTTGCATCTGTGAAAAAAGAATTTGTGGAATTATTAGCATATAAGAATGAACCAAGCATTAGCGGTATTAAGAAAAATTGTTTTTGCACTGAAATTCCTCTTTCTAAAGATTAAAGAACTTTACCACCAAAACATACCCAATATTTATGAAAGTAAATTTTTTTTGGAAAAGTTTCATTGTGATTTTTCTTGCTTTTGTATTTCGTTGTTTTCTGTGTGTTTTAAAATCTCAAGCATTGCAATAAAAGTTTCAATATCTTCCCTGCTTAAATGAAACTTGCCTTTCATATAGCCATATTGATAAGCTTTGATAATGTTGTATTGTGGGTATTCTTTTTGAATAGCTAAAATCTTTTCAGATTGTTTAACAGCTCTTTTTTGCTTTTTAACTCTTTCTTTTACTCTTAAAAGTGCAGGTTTGCCATATTTACAATAAATAGCATACATTGCTTGTTCTCCAAAAATGTTTTTTAAAAAACCTTTAACATTTCTTACTCCAACAGGCTTAGTTAGTTTTTTCATAGACTTAAACTCAAAAGCTAAGACATATCCCTCTATTATTTTTGTGAGTTTTGATTCTTGTTCTGTTAGTTCTTGTGATTGTGTGGTATCTAAAATCTCTTGTATCTCTTGAGTGTTTAATTCATTGCCTCTTTGTGAATTTGTATTACTCATAATGTTCCTTTGTGCCTATAAAGATATTGTTAATACTTTACCACCAAAACATACCCAATATTTATGGAAAAATGAAAACGGAATGAAAGCCTTTTGAAAAAGGCAGAAAAAACAGGGGAAAGATTTAGCTATATAATTTATTATATAAACAGGGGAAACTCAAATTTTACAAACTAGGGGAAAGATTTGCGTATATGGAATGGTGTTAGGGGGAAAGTAGGTTTTTTTTACAAACTAGAGTTTTTTCAGTGAATTTTTCAATTTTTTCATTTCCATAAATATTGGGTATGTTTTGGTGGTAAAGTTTTATTTTTAAAGGAGAATATTTGAAAAATAAACAATTAAATGGCTTAAAGAGCATTTTTAAAGAAAACAAGATTAACACCAAACCCATATTTTCTATTTTTATTCTATGTTTAATTATCTTATCTTTTATGCTTATACTAATAGAGGTTTTTAGTAAGCATTATACCTTTGCATTTTTAAAAACCAATAGTTTGACAAATGTAACTTGGGTTTTATTACAAAAAGATGTGGATAAATATAAATTTGATTTAAAAGGCAAAATAATTGCTTTTGACTTTCCCCTTGATACAAAATATTTTAAAAAAGATACCCCTTTTGCAAAAAAAGTGAAATGTCAAGGAGGAGATAATCTCTCTACGCAAGATAGGGATTATTTTTGTAACAACTATCATATAGGCAAAGCAAGAATAGCTGATAGCAAAGGAGCTACTGTGAAGCAATTTGTATTTAATGGGGTAATTCCTAAAGATTCCTATTTTGTAATGGGAGATAATCCTAATAGTTTTGATAGTAGATATTGGGGATTTTTAACTAAAGATAAAATTAAAGGAGTGGCAATATGGAAATATTAAAAAAGCATTCAATGAGTTTAGCTTTAGTTATGGCACTTAGTGCAAATAGTGTTAATGCTGGAATTTCTGATTTTATTCAAAAATCTCTTAATGCCAAGACGACAGAAACTTCGGCTGGATACTATAAATCACAAGTTTCGGGTTTAGCAACATTAGGAGGTGCTAGAGTTAGATGGGGTGGAGTAGATAATATTCGCCCCTTTAATGTGCAAACTCCACATATTAATGTGGGTTGTAGTGGTATTGATATGGTTTTTGGTGGTTTCTCTTACTTAAACTTTGAATATTTAATTGAAAAGCTTAAAAAAATCTCTACTGCCGCTCCTGCTTTTGCATTTAAAATGGCATTATCCACCCTTTGTAAGGATTGTGATACCATAATGACAGCGTTAGAAGATATTTCTAATGAAATTAATAAACTAAACTTTGATTCTTGTCAAGCACTATCTAATTGGTCTAATAGAGCAGGAGAGAAATTATCAGGCGTCGGTTTAACAGGAGTGGAAGGAGGGCAAGTAGCAAGTTGGCTTCAAGGTATGAATGATGGATTATCCAAATGGGTAGAGAAATCCAATAATTTTATTAATGGACTGGACAATAATCCAGATTCTAAGAACACGACAATCATTTATGATCAAGGCTCTTTATTACAACAGGGTTTAAAAAATCTTGAGAGTGTCTTTAAGCGATTAATGGGAGAGAAAGAATATGAGAAAATCTTGCGTGCGGTTTTTGGAGATGTTATTGGGCATAAATCAGAGAATAAAGAAGATGTTATCCCTAAATACACACATTTGCCACCAAGTATCAATACTGAAGAATTCGTAAAAACACTAGGGGGCGATAAAAATAATCCTGAACAATCTATTTTTACTATTACTAATTATGAGATTGCAGAAA
Source organism: Helicobacter apodemus (assembly GCF_003097575.1). Taxonomy (NCBI): domain Bacteria; kingdom Pseudomonadati; phylum Campylobacterota; class Epsilonproteobacteria; order Campylobacterales; family Helicobacteraceae; genus Helicobacter; species Helicobacter apodemus. Next base: position 993,326 of record NZ_CP021886.1, read on the forward strand.
TAGGTGATAGTGGAATGTATAGCATTAAAAATTTAGGGACAGAAGAGATAAAAGTAGAATCTTATTATGGAATCTTAAAAAAACAAATTCAAGCCATTATTGATAAAGGAATAACTGACCAACCTTTAGAACAAGCTGATATTTCCTTAATTAGCTCCATTGATTTGCCAACTTGGCATTCAATTAATATTGCGATTGCAAATAGTATGAATGCAGATGCTTATATAGAAATCATCTCCACAAATGCTTTTAAAGGCTTAATTAACAAATTTGCAAACAATGTTTATAGCCAAATTGCGACCATTATAGGACAAATGAGTGCAAATGGCAGATATGATACTCCTGAAGCTAAAGAGGCTCTAAGTGCATTCCAAAAAGACATAAGAGAAATCTCATCAGCTATTATAAATACTATGGATAAGCAACTTGAGTATAATGAAAAAACATTAAACGCAAATACCCATTTACAAAAACTCTATCAAGAATGTCTCATTAGAAGTAAAGGTGCAAAATAAAGGAGTAAATATGAAAAAACTACAAAAAACCCTTTTAGCTTTTTGTTGCATAACTAGCTATGCTCTTAGTAATGATGCCTTTGTTAGTGGTAGTGAGAGTGCCAATAGTTTGCTTAATCATTTTAAAGGGAATATGGACACAACAATCACAAGTCCTATTACAAATGGTGGTGCATTAAGAAGTGTAGATGGAGAATCAAGTGGTAAGGTTAGCCTTACTTGTAATGAAAAAAGTGTTGAGTTTTTAAACATTTCCTATACAGGAAGTGATTTTATTAATATTTCTGTTTCTATGGATAGTGATGGTATTAAAGAATCTCATTATTCTTTTAGTGGTATTAATAATATCTGCTCTAATGGATTTGCTAGATGTTCTTCTAATGGTTCTATTAAAAATAATAATTGTAGGTTTTATGCGTGGGAGAGTGCTGGTAATTCTTTGAAAGTCAAAGAAATACTAGAACAAGAAGCATTAAGTTGTTATTGTATCAGTAATGCTTGTGGTGGATTAGCAAGGAATGAAAAAGAGAGAATCTTAAAAGATATTGGTGGTGGTTTAATTTCTACTCTTGCAAAAAGTTCTCATAAATTTATAGTGGGTGGAAGTGAAATAAAAAATGATTCTTTAGTATATTATGGTTCAAGTGCTGAGGCTTGTGAGTATATAGGAGAAATGCCAAATGTTAATAGAGGTTCTAGTTTAAAAAATGCCTCTACAAAACTTGCTTCAGAGCAAAGCGGAGATGAAAATAGTGTGTATTCTATCTTTCAAAAATCCACAGATAATAATACTCCCCTTGATAAAGAAGTAGAAAACTCTTTAAAATCCTCAATTAATAACATAGACAATTCTTTAACTTATAAGAAAAATGCAACAGGATATGATTTTTCCTATGTTGATTCTAAAGGAAATAAACAATCTTCAAACTATCAAAATCAAGATATTAATGAAATTTTATATTGTGAGATAGAATATTCTGAAGTCTCCCCTACACTCTTTTCTGATAACACTATAAGGGGTAAAACCACAAATTCTAATACCACAACTAAAACTGCTATTAAAGAATGTGTAAATAATCGTTGTCCTCTAAGTAGTGGAGAGAAAATTAAACACCAATGTGGGAAAGTTGATGATTTTGCAGAGACTATCGGAATATTAAGTGGTGTTAATGAAGTGATGAGTGATATGGTATGTGCAAGATGAAATGCATTCAATACTTGTTGAGGCAATAATCACAAAATTAAGGAGAAACAATGTTTAAAAACAAAGAATACCATTTTCTATATATGAAGCATATAAGTGAGCCAACTATGGCTAAATTGACACTTAGTGTCAATGAGGAAGCAGAACAATTGTTGAAAAAAGGCTACAAAGTCAGATTACTTTCAACTCTGCAAGGAGAGAAAGGATATATACAAACCCTAGAAGTTTAAGCAAAGTGAAAGTGCATTAAGGAAGCTAGAATGAGAGAAATACATTTAAAAATCGCAAGGGTGGCAAGTCCTTGCGAAAAATTGCAAAACGGCAATTACTTTAACCTTAACCATTTCCTAATTTCTTCACGAAATAAGGTAAGCAATATGGCAAGTATCGCAATGCAGAAATTTAGAAGTTCCAGCATTATGGACTCCTTTGAAGTTGGATTCCTCCCACGCACCCAACCAAATAACCAAAAAAAAAGCCCAATCCCAAAAAAGGATTGAGCTTAACCAACTTCACAGGTTTGCAATTTTGTATCCATCTTGCCAAATGGATAAATGATTATAGCACAAATTTATAAGGTAACAAAAATGACTAAAAAAGAATTAGAGAAATTCCTTAGTGTTAAAGAATTTAAAGAAACAAGTGTTTCCTTTGAGGATAAAAAAATAAATGTTGTTATTTGCAAAAACAATAAAGATTATTTTGTTTATAGTTATTGCATTTTAAATCCAGCTGAAACTATGATAAGGCAAAAATACAAAACAATTGAAGAAATGCTCCAATCTTGGTTTTTCACAAATCTTTTTAAAAAGAAAAAATAAGGCTTAGACAATGAATCAAATCCTTAAAATTATCCTATTTTTTAGTTGTTTTTTCTCTTATCTTTATAGCATAGATTGTCATTTTTTTGGAGAATTTCAATACTATGGAGGGCATTATTACGCCACTACTGCTAAAAGAATGAGTTTTGAGGAGGCTAAGACTTTGGCAAAAAGGAATGGAGGTTATTTAGCTATTCCTAATAACGCACAAGAAAATCAATTTCTTTCTACTCTTGTTCCTAGAGGTCAATATGCGTGGATTGGAATACACGACCCAAATTTTACGCAAAACCATTGTCTCCCTGATAGAGGTTGCCATTTTAGTGATACAAGATTTAGGGATATAAACAATAAACCTCTTGGCTATTCTAATTGGGCAACCAATCAACCTGATAATTTGTTAAAAGAATATGATGTTATAGAGGGAAAAGAAGTTATCTCACCACTTGGAGAGCATTGGGTAGCTATGGCTTTTAATGGACAATGGGCAGATATGGGGAATCACGCTGGGGAGGAAAATCCTAAGAAAGAATATGCTTTAGTAGAATTTGATACTCAACCTGTATGCCATTCTGCCCCACAAACTGATATTTTTAATGATGGAGATTTATTAGGAAAATGTAATTCGTGGATAAGTGATGATGCAAATTACCCTATTGATGAATCTAAGGGAGTGCAAAACCTCTCTTGCTTGAAAGACCCTAAAGGAACAAGTTTTTGTCCGATAAATTTAACAGAATGTAGAGTGGATAATGGGGATAAGGTAAATGGTGGGGTAAGAAAAATTAAAGCAAAAATGCAGAAAAGGTATATTGATATAACCTATAGCACAGGTAGAATTTATTGGTATTCAGGGTTTGTAGATATAAAGTTTAATATTAACGATATTAGAACCATCACTTCTTTTAAGGCTACTGCTTTTGGAGCTGATGATTGGGCAATTCTTTATCCGCCAAATAGAGCTATTACAGATTCTCAAAGGGATAAACAAGGATTACTTTATGTTCCTTATAATTCTAATGGGAGATTTTGGGAAACTGCTAGATATAATGGAGCAATTGCAGAGGCATTGAATAGATTAGAATTGCGTGGGCATTTAAGAAATGGACGCAATTTTATAAGAATGTTTTTTTCAACTTGGGATGGAGGAAGTTGGTATGCTATCTTTAGAATTATAGGTGAGGGTATTTCTTGTGCTAATGTAACTCCACAATGGGGTCAAACTTGTTCTAGTGGATTTTTATATGAGGATTATAACTACTATGAATACACTTGTCCTAGTGGATATTCTGCTATCAATAAAGGTGGGAATTGCCACCCTAAAAGCATAAGGGATTTGGTAGATACCAATGGAGATGGAATAGGGGATTCTTGCCCTAATAGCACTCCTCCACCTCTAAATTGTCAAGGCACTACAAAGTTTTTACCCTTTAATAAAGATAGAGCTTGTGTGCAATATGATGGGAAATTACAATGTTCTCCTCATCCTTGTTTTGCAGGAGGTAGTGGAGGAAATGCTTCATTAGTAGAAAATATTAATAAAAATGTAGGGGTTAATGATTCTACTAATAATGGTTGGAGGGAAGATGGAAGTTGTGGAGGACAACTTTTAGTTTTTAATGGGAAAAGCCATAGTTGTAGAAGTAGTGATAAGCTCTTAGGTTTAAGCGGGGGCGGGTGTTGTAATAAAAACAAAGTCTTCTTAGGATTAGTATCTTGCAAAGAGAATGAAAAGAATCTTGCAAAGCTTAACCAGCAGAGCCTATGTAAGGAGATTGGAGAATATTGCTCTAAAAGGATTAAACTAGGTTTTGCGAAAGTTTGTATTCAAAAAAGTAAATCCCATTGTTGCTTTAATAGTCTCCTAGCAAGGATATTTAATGAACAAGGTAGGCAGCAAATAGGTAAAGGTTGGGGGAGTGGAGAATCTCCTAATTGTTCTGGATTTACCACAGAGGAGTTTCAAAAATTAGATTTTTCTAAGATGGATTTGAGTGAATTTACCAATTCTTTAAATTTTAGGGTTAATGATAGTTTTGCTAAGGGGCAGGCAGAGAAAATCAAGGATAGAGTGCAACAAAGTATTCATACTATTAATAGTATGAAGGCAAATTAATGAGGTTGGTTATTATGGTAAGCTCCTCCCACGCACCCAACTTCATAGCCAAAAAAAAGCCCAGCCTCAAAAAGAAGCCGAGCTTATATAACACATATAGGCATCAAACCTTTTATTCCATTTCTCACCAAAACGAAATGGATAAGCAATTATAATACAAAGGAGATTTATGTTAGCTAAAACACATATTACCTTTGCTCTCTCTTTAGCTTCAGTAGGTGTTTTTATAATACAGCCATTTATACCTATTGAAAGCACCCATTTATTAATCTTTTATTTTGCAGTAGCCTTTGGGGCAATCTTCCCTGATATTGATGAACCACATTCTAAAATAGGTAGAATGTTTATAGGGGTATCTCACTTAATGAATGCTATTTTTGGGCATAGGGGATTTACACATAGTTTGCCTTTTATTATTATCTTAATCCTTTTGTTAATGGTGCTATGTAATTTTGAGAGTGTTAGGACATTTATAAATGGCTTTTATGAAAATGCTTTAGTATTTCTAGTAACTGGATTTATTCTAGGTAATCTTTTGCATATAGTTGGAGATATGATGACCTTAAGTGGTGTGCCAATCTTTTTGCCTTTTAAAAGTAAAAAGTATTTTGCACTTCCTAAAGTCTTAAGATTTAGAACTAGCGGATTAGCCGACCAAGTAATTGCCTATATCTGTGGAGCATTGTTTCTTGGGATTAATACATTAATGAATCCAACTATAACAAATCATTTGCAGAAAATGTTGTGAGAGAGTGAGAGTATGCCCTGATTATTGAATGATTGGCATTTCTATTAACACAAATTTTTCTTGCGATTAATCTATATTGATTTCACGATTTTATAATATTAAAAATTAATTTAAAATTAACTTTCGTTTTTTGCAGAACCAAAGGAGACCATTATAGTTTTTGTTCTCCTTTTCATAGAGTATTTCCCATATTTTTTTCACAGACATTTTTTGCTTCAAAAGAGATTTGATTTTTTTAATATCTTTGTCGTAGTAACTATTAAGAGCATTGAATGGGCGTCCAAGCTTCTTTCCTCGCTCTCTAGCTTTCTCGAGTCCCGCTTTTGTCCGCATTACTATTAATTTTCTTTCCTCTTCTGCAATATAAGCATAGATCGCTAATATTAACTTAGAAGAGCTCTCACCATTTGATAAAATCATTTGTCTTATAAAAATTATTTTAACGCCTTTTTTGTCAAGTTCTAATATAAAATGCAAGATTTCAAGCATATCTCTACCCAATCTTGATAACTCTGTTGTAATAAGAGTATCTCCGCTATTAAGCATATCTTTCAATTCTGTAATTTTTCGCTTTTCTTGAGATTTTGTTGAACTAATTTCGACAGAAAGCATTTTATCAATCTTAATGCCATTAGAAAGGCAATATTTTTCAATTTCAATCTTTTGAGAATCCGTTTCTTGTTTATTTGTGCTAACTCTTACATAGGCTATGGTCATAATATCTCCTTACAATGATTAATATTATACAAAATTACAATACAAACTATAAAACTACCACATATACAAACTAATCGCAGGATTATCTTGTATCCATTTCTCCCTTTTATCTGCTGAAACACTAGCATTTAATGCTCTTACAACATAATCGCTAAATTCTGCAGATAAAAGATTTTCTAGCTTTTCACTCACACCAAGATTGGTAAAGGTTGCAAAAACGATACATTTTCGTCCTTGCTCTAATTCTTCTCTTAGCTCTTTTATAAGTGCTAAGTCCTTGTTAGTGGTAAAACTAGAATCCACAGGAGGAAAGTAGAAAAATCCATCAGGATTCTTTTTGCTTTTTGTAGAAAATGCCAAATGTGGCAAGTCTAAAATAGACAAGCTATCATTTGCTAATACACCAAGCAAAGATTTATCCCCTTCAATAATAGCTCCAACTAGAGATTGAATGTAAGAGCGATATTCCTTTATAAACTCATTGTTTGCAGGAACACTTATAACTTCCTCTGCATAATTTGGAAGTTCAAAATTCATCTCATCTAATCTTAAAAACAAAGTAAAATCTAAAAGCTCCTTAATCAACAAAGGGTTAATTTTGGGAATCTCTTTTAACTTTTTACTTTTGCCCCGTTTTGTGACCACACCATCTTCAACACTACAATCCTCCCAATTTTCTTTTGTGTATTCCTTCTCTGCTGCACCAAACCTATCTACAAAAATACCTAAATCTTCATAATTTAAGCCCATTGTATGCTTCATAAAGTCTGGATTCATTCTATAAAGAATATAAAAGAGAGAGGAAGCATAACCATTTAGAAGTGTGCCTGTTAATCCAACAATTTTAGAAGAACAAGAAGCAAGCATTCCAAAAGCAGTGCCTTGAGCGGTATCGCCACCTTTTAATTCGTGGATTTCATCTAAGATTAAAAAGTCAATAAATCCATTTTTCAATCTTTTTTTAATAAACTCAGCTACACCATAACGCATAGCAACGCCTTTTAGTGAGGGTTTTTTAATCCCTGCATACCATTCTTTAAAAGAAGTTTGTTTTAGCTCTGGAACAACATTTCTGCAATTACATTTATGTAATTGTTTAAAAAATCGCCTTGTTACAAAACCTGCTTCTTTGTTTTTAAAATATTTTTTTACCTCTTTAAGTGTAAAGTGAGTATTTTTAAGCTCTTCTCCATACTCATCAACTTCTATATAGTTGATAGGCTCAGAGCAAAAAGAATTGGATACTTCTTCTAAAACTTTTCCACATTGACTGCAACAAAACCGCCAAAGGCTAGAATTAATCTTTTTTGCCTTAATAGATTCTGTTGTATCAATAATCTTTTCTCTAGGATAAGAAAGCTTTGCAACTTCCTTGCTACAAATAAAGAATCTTAAAATCCCATCTTTGCTATCATTTTGATAGTCAATGATGGTTTTAAAATTACGAACAATCACAATTTCATAATTTAAGATTGCTTCATTACTTTTTCCAAGTGTTACTTCTATCTCACTTGCCCATTTAGGAACAAGATGCGATGGACTCATAATAAAGACATTCCCTCCATTTTTCAATAAAGAGTAAGATAAGCTAATCCCCATTAAAGTTTTTCCTGTCCCCATCTCACAAGATAAAAGAAGGGATTTTCTTTTTTTTCAAGTGATTAACACCAGCAGTAATAATAGTAGCTTGTGTTGGGAAGGGTTTTCTCTTTAATTCTAAAAGCACATCAATATCCCCTTGATAATCTAAAGGATTTTCAATTCCTTTGAAAGTTGGGTCTATGATTGCACTTAATTGGGACCTAATAGCGACTTTATTTTCTATTAAAAATTCTGAAAAGTTCATTGTTTTCATTGTTTATCCTTATTATCATAGAAAACTAAAAGGTTTTAGATTAAAACCTTTTAAACTAAAACAAGGATAGAAGTATCCCAAAGCTGGGATAAATCTATCCCAACTTAGGGCTGTATGTAAGTATTTTAGTGTTAGCTACTTAAGAAAAGCAGTGATAAAGTCAAAGACTTTAGGTTGAAGGATAACTATTAAGATTCCTAAACCTATTGCATAGAATTTCATCTCTTGCCTAAGAGAGCGATAATCTGATTTTACTCCTGCAATTTCAGTTCTTACCTCTGCAATCTTAGTTCTAACAAAGTCTTTACTATCAATGTATTCTACTTCTCTTGCTTCTTCATACTCTTCATAAATAATACTTGCGTCTTTAAAAGTATTTTCTATAACACTTTTAACTTCATCAATATTATCAGACTTAAACCATAATTTTTCGCCATCATAGACTTCAAAATTCTCTTTAAAAGTTGTTAATTGCATTATTTATTCCTTTCTTTGTATTTTTGTGTAATTCCTTATATTTCTTTATTCCAAACAAATTCATCTGGATAACTAAAATCACTAAATTAGTAATTTCGCCTTTCTCATTTTTACTCCTCATTTATGCAATTGCACTAATTTAATGGTGTTATTAACTTTGTCAAAATGTAATCTAAAGAGTTTTTCTAGGATTTGTTTTTCATAAAAATAACCCCTATAAAGCATTTCTTTTGTAGAGATACCTAAAATATTAGATTTTATGTAATACCTCCACCAAGATTCACCATTAATCACACAATAACATTGTCTCTTTTTATCAAAAAACATATTTTTTGGATTAATATTATTTTTTTGCAGTATATAAGCAAAGATTCTATTTTGTTTCATCTTTGTCCCCTTTGCTTTTTTTCACAAAGTCATATAGGACTTCGATTAAAATTTCCAAGCACACAATAGGTGCGATAAGAAATATTTTCACAAAAAGAGTCCAAGACAAAAACTCTTTTTCTTGCTCCAACTTATCTCTCTGAAAATAAAGAGCTACAAACCCACAAACTAAACAAAGTCCCAAATAAATAAGCGTAAAAAAACCAACATCACAAAGGCTCATAATAAACCCCTTGCTCTTAAATCTCTTAGCTCCTCATCAGAAAGTAGATTTTCCTCTCCAAGTTTGTAGCTTGTTACAAGAACTGCACTATACATTCCTTGTCTTTCTAAAACTACAACAATTCCTGTCATCTTATCAATGATTTTCTGAGAAATGCTCTTATGATTACAACCTACTTCTTGGGTTTGGGTTTGTCTAATTGCTCTTGAAATAGCACTACTTAAAACCTGAACTTCATCAAGGATAAATCTTTGTTGAAGTCTATTGGCAAAATGTTTGGTAACTTTAATCCCATTTTTAAAAGACCTTAAAAGATTGTTATATAAAAAGCTCTCATTAGCTTTTGTTTTTTTGCTCTCTTTTTGTGCTACGCTTTTTGCAGTTTTTTCAGAAATAATATTTATTAAATCGTTTAACGATACTCTGTTAAAATGAATATTTGTCGCTGACATTTGAAAACTCCTTAAGAAGTCTGCAAAGGAAAACGACAATCAATTAATCCACAAGGGATAATTTGTCCCTTGCAGACTAATGTTTAATTTTTAAAAATAACTAAAACCTATCAAGCTAAGATAAACCAAGCTTGAACCACCATTGAAGTATTTGCTCTAAGATGGAGTAAAATACTCTAAAGAGATTATTATCCCAAAGGGGAAATACATAATCCCTTGTTGGAATATAAAAAAGCCTAAGCTTCCTTATTTTTCTGTAACTAAATACCTATTTTTACCTATAACTTGCCTACCTCTATTGCCATTCCATCCTGTTACTAAAATAGCAGTATGAGTATCTCTCTCATATTTCACTACAAAAGTAGTAGAACCGCTAGTAATTTCAAAAAGATTCCTTGCAGGATTCTTTGAAATTTCAGTAACAATATGGGCGACTAAAGATAGGTCAAAACTCCTATTACCTAAACGCTCTTTAAAATGATTACTAGGGATTATTTTAAGCATTTCAACTCCTTTTACCTAATCAAGAGGTATTTCGCTCTTGTGGTAGTCTTTGAAAAATCTTTTAAGACATTTTCATAGCTTTGAGGATTTCCTTGCTTCCAAGCATTAATATCTAAAGAAGTGCTTGTTATTCCACCTGCTAAACTTAAAATTTTATTATCAACACTTAATTTCTTGATTTCTAAATTATTAAGTTTATCTACAAAAGACTTTTTTAAAGAATCTAATCTCTCATTTAATACCCTTGTAGTTTCATTTAAAGTTAGTATTTCTTTTGCTTCTTCTTTGAGTGCTTCATTAATATGTGTGCAACCATTAAGTCTTAGCGGACAATCACTATTAAAGGGGCATAACCCACAATAACCTTGTGCTTCTGCTTTGGGTTCAATTTGTAACTCTATTGCATCTCTTAATTCCTCTGCTTTTTTCATCGCTATTTTTTGTAAGGATGTATTGGGTTGTATCCAAAAGAATTCGTGCCAACCATTATTAACATTAAGGGCAACAATACAAGCAGAGATTTTTTTATTCTTTTTTTCTTGTGCTAAAAGTGCCATTTGAAATTGCACTTGCAATACCCAAGATTCATAAGGAGATTCAACACTGTCACTAAGTGATTTGCACTCTACAATGATAGCCTCATCTTTACTTTCTATCAAAAAATCAATATGACTCCTAAAAGAACCATCATTGTTTTTCACCTCATATTGCTCTTTAAAAGGAATATTTCCAAAGCCTTTTTTCACTAAATCTTCTGCTAAATGACCACGCTCAAAAGTAATAGATTGTTCTATGGATATTTCCTTGTTGTTCATTTTTTGTAAATAGGCTTTACGCAAACACCCTGCTATATCAGAGCTTCCAACATAAAGCTTTCTATCACCTAAATTCTCAAAACTTTCTTTTTCTAAAATTTCTTTGAAGTTTTTAGTCCATAATTCTTTAAAATTAATGGCTCTTTTTTCCATTGTTTATCCTTATTAATAAAGTCTTAAAGACTAATAACAAAGATATACCTATCCCTTAAGTGGAGTAAAGATATATCATAGTCTAAAAGATTAAAACAAGGATAGAAGTATCCCAAAGCTGGGATAAATCTATCCCAACTTGGGGCTGTAAGTATTTAACTTATTTATTACGAAGATTTGCTATTTTATAGACATCTTTATTTTCTCTTTTTCCAACTGCAATTACAGAGACTACTTTTGCAACTTCTTGTTCTATATGTATAACAATGCGATAAGTAGCATTTGCAACATAAGTTTTTCTAAGTCCTTGCAACTTAATATTGCCTCTGTTATATAAAGGTTTAGAATAAAGGTATGGATTAGTCTTATATTTTTCAAAATAAGACATAACTTCCAAAAAGACATCACTTGGCAGAATAGATAAATCAGAGATGACTTCTTCTTTATAGATGACTTTAAACAATAAGTCCCTTATTTTTAAGCCGCTCTTTCATCTCTTTTTCGGATATCCATTTAGGATTCCGCATTCTTTCTTCTGCAATTTTAACAATTTCTTCGTCTTCTGCACTAAATTTTGCAACCATAGTGGCACACTCTTTAGCTACATCGGTAATGGAGTCTAATCTCCATTCTTTTTGTAGAGTTTTAAAAATATCATAAGTTTCTTGTGTAACTTCAATTTGCATTTTTAACTCCTTTACATTTTATTTTTACATGTGTTGATTACACCATAATAAACAAGGATACACTATCCCTATTGGGATACAAGTTATCCCAACTAGGGCTGTAAGTATTTTAGTGTTAGAAGAGTTTTAAAATCGCTACAATAAAGCCACCAAGAGCAATTTGCAAACCAATAAGCCATTTAATGATGTCTGATTTTACTTCTGCAATTTCAGTTCTTACTTGATTAATCTCTGCTCTAACAAACTCTTTTGTCGCAAGTTCATTTTTAAACTTTTCCTCCACTTCATCTTTAATAGCTTTTGCGGTGATATTATCATTTGTTTTAATATCATTAGCTACTGCTAAAACAACATCTATGATTTCATCTTTTTTATCCTCTTGCTTAAACTTCTTAATCATCTCAACAAGTAAAAGCTTTGTAGAATAAGAAAGAACTTCTTTTTGTTGCATTGTTGTTTCCATTTTTATTCCTTTTTCTTATTATACACTAAAACCACCAGATTCTATATTCACCCTCTCTTTTTGCATAATCGCATTTAGAAGCAACTTCTTGCAAATCATTAATAATTGCAATACTTTTAGGGGTTATAGGATAGATAGCATTTGTATTAAAATCCATCAAGGATTCATAATTAATGATATGCTCATCTTCTTGTATATGATAATGAATCTTTGCTTCCTCTAAAGTATTTGTTACTTCATCAAAAGTCAAAGTATCTTCAATATCTTTACTACCTACTTCTCTACCAATTTTTACTTGATAATCCAATATATGATGGGGTCTATATCCCATTTTTTATCCTTTAAATTTAATTTGTTTTAATTAGGGAGCTATTGAGCTACCTTTCTAAGTTTAAATTTACAAATACGCTCTAAGGTTTTATAATAAGCAATCCAACTCTTCAAATTGTCGTTCAATTTGTTATGATGAAAATCCACAATCTTTTGTGCTTCTCTTTTGCAATGCTCTTGCAAATCTTGCCACTGATACACTGGCATTTTCATTTCACCACTATAAGCAGAAACTTCCACTTTTAAAAAGTCTCTAAGACAATCCTTGTGCATATCTGAAAGCTCAACTTTTTTTAAAACCTTATTCATTTTTAATCCTTTAAAATAAAGTCTTTAAAAAGACTAATAAAACAAGGATATACCTATCCCTTAAGTGGGATAAATCTATCCCAACTTGGGGCTGAGTAATACAAGTTCTTATAAAGAAGCTAAATATGCTTTTGTTATCTCTTTAAATGGAGTATATTGTTTATTTTTAAAATCTAATTTAGCAACAAACCATTTTCCATTCTTTCTAAGATAAACATATTCAATATAATATTCTTTGGATTCTTTTTCTAAAAATTTAGTTAAAGAACATTCTAGTGCCTCTTCTTCATAAGCTTTTTCTTTTGTTTCATTGATTGTTTCTCTTAAAGCACTTATGTTTCCTAATTCAATTAGCCAATATGCTAATGTATCAGAATCATAATGCTCTTTTAAGGTTTTACCAACACCATCAACATATCCATCGTGGTGGCAATAAATGCCTTTGACTCTATCTGCATTGTCTTTTGAAGTAAAAATATAACATCGTGTAGCCATACTTACTCCTTTATGCAACTTGCTTAACCCAGCAGAGATTACCACTAGAATCTTTTCTTTCAAAGAAGCCAAGATTCTCTAAAATTGAATCTTTGTTATAGGTATCCCCTATCACTCTAATCCAATCACCTTTTCTTTCATAATCAAAGCCTAAAGTTTTAAGTGCTTGTAAGTCTTGATTAATATCCACAACTTCAGCACTAACTTCTAAGCTTTCATCATTATTGTTTTGGGATTGTGGAGTAATGATTCCATCTACTTCATCAATAGACCTAATACCATTAATATTAAAAGCTTTACGCAAAGCTTGTGCTTCAGCAACTTTTTTAATCATAGTATCAGGTTTATCTGCCCAAAACTTAGTGGGATTTCCTTCTTTAGTTTTTTGAACATATTCAGAATATGCTACTTCAGTAATAAAAGGCTTTTGTGTATCATTGCGATATACAATAGCCTTAGCAACTAAATCTTCTTTATATTCCCAAACTCCATTAACCATTTTTGGAGTTTTCTTAATTTCAGAGGACACTTCAATCCCTCCAAAATTTCCACTCTTGTGAGCCATAGATAATAAGCCATCACGACTCACTAAAGGTTCAACTTTGACTACCCACTGTCCATTTACTTGAGACTTCCTCTCTAAAAAGAATATCTCCTTTGTAATAGGATTTAATCCTAACTCCTGTGCAACCTTTAAACAAAAGTCTATATCTTTTACAGAAGCACCTAAAGGAAACATTTGATTTTTAATAAATTCAATGTCTTGTTCAGCTAGGTTTTGGGGATTGTTTTTTGTAGTAATATTTTTCATTGTTTATCCTTATTATCATAGAAAACTAAAAGGTTTTAGATTAAAACCTTTTAAACTAAAACAAGGATAGAAGTATCCCTAAGTGGGATAACTTGTATCCCAACTTGGGCTGTAAGTATTTTAGTGTTAGCTATTTAAGAAAAGCAGTGATAAAATCAAAGACTTTAGGTTGGAGGATAATTATTAAGACTCCTAAACCTATTGCATAGAACTTCATCTCTTGCCTAAGAGAGCGATAATCTGATTTTACTCCTGCAATCTCCGCTCTAACAAAATCTTTCGTAGCTAATTCTCCTTTTAGCTTTTCAACTACTTCTTCTCTTATTAACTCAGAGGAGATTCTATTATCTCTTTTAACTTCATCGACAATAGCAACAATATCATTTAAAACTTCTTGTTGTTCCTCTTCTTTATAGCTTTTTTTAATAAGCTTCATTATTAAAGCTATTGTGCTTTGTGAAATAGTATGATTGGGTTGTATAACTTGCATCATATTTCCTTGCATATTAATTCCTTAATTCTTTCTATTATACCACAAACTCTCTATTCATCATTACAAGTTAGTAATGACTGCAAGACAATCTATGGATAATTGTATAGCTTAAAGCACCTAAAACTGATACTTAGAGTAAAAATACTCTAAGAAAGGATTCTTATATTCCCACAAGGGAAGTAATAATCCCTTGTTGGAATATTTAATATTAAAAAGTCTCTTAGGTTTTATTTCAATCTAAAGGAAAGTAAATAAATCACTCTTGCTTAGGCAGTAAGAGTTTTATTGCTTATAAGATTGATAAAAGCCTAGAGGGTTTAGATTTAAAACAATAAGAACTAGAAAGGTATGCCCTCTCCAGCATCAGTATTGTTTTGATTGACTTGTGGCTGTCCTTCATAAACTGCATTAGGTTCATTATCAACAACTACTTCAGAAGTATTAGCATCTGCTTTTGCACTATTGCCACCAAGCATTTGCATACTTTCTGCTGTAATGCTATGCTTACTTTTCTTCTGTCCATTATTATCCATCCAAGTATCTAATACCAAACGACCTTCAATTAACACAGAAGAACCTTTTTTAAGGTATTGATTAGCTACTTCAGCAGTTCTACCAAAAAGATTCACATCAATAAAACATACTTCTTCTCCTTGTGAGCCATCTTGCTTTTTATAGCGGCGATTGGTAGCAAGTCCTAGTTTAGCTAATGCACTTTGATTGGGTAAATAACGCAACTCAACATCACGAGTTAAATTTCCTACTAAAATAACTTTGTTAAACATTTCTATCCTTTAAGATAAATTTAGACAAACTAAAGTTGCCTTTAAAAACAAACACTAAAGGTGGAATTTGCTTGTAAAGACCACCTTAGAGTGCTTCTTAAAAATTACAGACTTATATTCAAAAAGAAAATCTACACTAGGAAATCCTTGTTCATTCCTCTATGACAGAAATGCTTTTAAAAACATAAGCACCTTAACAAACTTAAAATCTAAAAAAGAAATTCCTATGAAGTGTAAAACTCCTTTAGGCAGAAAGACTTAAAAGATATAAGTATCCCAAAAAAACCAAGTCTTAAATAAATCTACACTCTGGAATATCAACATCAACCCCCTATAGTAGAAAAGCCTTTAAGACTTTTAAAGTTTTCAGGTATTATTAAATTAACTAACTAGGCGTTAGTGATAATTTTTAATTTATCTTTATGTTCTGCATAGTTGGCAACACTATACACGCCTTAAATCGTAATTAAAATACAAGGCTTTTTGCCTTTATGAATTTTTTACGATTTAAGAGCTGCTCTATGTCACCATAGAGAACGGACTATATCTTCACTCTAAAAAAGAGTGTCCCTCCGCTTGGACTGTCTTAGTAATTCCTCATTCTCTCTTATACTATTATGCTTCTTCTTTCTTACTCTCTTGTGTTTTAGCTTTTTTAGTTTTAGCTTCTTTTGTCTCAATAGATTTTTTAATCTCTTGTCTTAAAAAGAAGTTTTCTATACCACGACTTTTGCCATTATTGACTAATAATTCTTTACCATACATATTTGCTTCTGTAATTTTTGTATAAATCTCATCAACAAGTTTAATCCATTTTTCCATATCTTTTGCACTAATTTTATCACCCAAAAATTCCTTAATGTAGAATCTAGTGCATCTGTTGCCCTTAATTCTCTAAAGATTTTTATAGTATTTAAAGACTTAAGGACAAAGACTTCTGCATTAATGTTCTTTTCAATTGTTGCAATCTTTCGTTTTTGGTTTGCCTCAATAATACTTCGTCTTGATGGTGGATTATTATTTTGTGTAGGTTTTATGGGTTGATTATTTGTTTCAACAATAATTTCTTGTTCTTGTTGTCCTGCTTTGATTTTAGCCATTTTAGCTCCTTATTATTTAATTGTTGTTTTTTATATAGATAATCATCTTTTAGCTTATGTTTATAGACTACTTAAAAAAAGAGATTGGATAATAATGAGAGAATAAATGAGGTAAATATACTTGCTTACAGCCTACTCCTAGATAAAGGATAGAATTTGTAATTTATGAATTTCTACAAAACATTAAGGTTTTAAATATTACAATCTATTACTTTATCTTGTGGATAGTCTCTGAACTTTCTTCATAGGATTAAAGATTAAATAGAAACTTAAAAACAACATATTAAAAGGATTTGTAAAGTAAAAGGATTTTTGAAGGAAAAAAGTTAAAAGCTTTACAAAACCTATTTGTTATTTGCTCTTATTGAAGACTTTAACCCATTAGAAGCTTAGCTGCTGATTATCTCTAAGTGTTAATTGTTACTGCATAATGCACTATTATTTCTAATAGTTGGAGTATAACACTCTAAACAAGGAGAGACAGAAAAAGACAATGTATGGCTTTTCAAGAGGAATAACACCCTTTGAAGACAATAATATATCTTTTACTTTATCCTCTTGTATTGCAAGACTTCCCAGCAATTCAAAGGGAAAGAGCTATATGGTTTAACCCTGAATTAGACAGTTTAGTTTTATGAAAATCGGACTATCTCAAAGGATAATCGATTTTCAAGAGGATAATCTCTAGGTGCAACTGCTACACCTATAAATGATTTAGAAAAAACCCTAACACCACTTAACTTAATAAGAAAAACTATTCTATGGTAAAAATTTATAAAGTCAAGCGTTTTGTAATTTTTAAATTAAAAGGTTAAAGGTATTTAAAATATGGTTCAGATTAAAGATTTACTTTTTTAACCCTTTATTTTTAAAAGGTACCCTAAGTAGCTAAATTATTTTTCTAGATTTGTTTTTAGCATTTTCTTAAGGGGGATTTTGAGGAGAAAAAGGATAATTGCTAAGGTTAATAATACATAAACGGCATTTCCAAAAAGACTTGGTAGGGATTCTAATTTATCCGCTTCTACGCCACCACCAATAAGTCCCGCTACTACATTTCCAAGTGATAATGAAATAAACCAAAGCCCCATAACTTGTCCTCTAATTATTTTGGGTGCTATACTAGTCATTAAGGATAAACCTATGGGACTTAGGGCAAGCTCACCAATAGCTAAGAATAAATAGCTTACAATAAGCCACCAAGGGGAGACTTGAGTGCCTCCATTATTTAATACAAAATAAGAAGCAAACATCATAATGGCAAAAGATATAGCAGCAAAAATAATGCCTAAATTAAATTTTGCGATACTGCTAATTTCCTTGTTTCTTTTGGATAATGCTATCCATATTGTGCTCATAATAGGTGCTATTGTGATGATGAATAAGGAATTAACGGATTGAAACCAAGCAGCAGGAATCTCCCAACCAAAAATTATCCTATCTGTATAATCTTGTGCAAAGAGATTAAAAGAAGTTGGTTGTTGTTCAAAAGCAGACCAAAAAAAGGTTGCCGTGATAAATAAAATAAGAAAGACTATGAGGTTTTTTCTCTCATTAGGGGTAAGTCCAGCAAAAAAGAATAAATATCCAAAATAAAGTAAAGCGACTATGCTAATGATTACTATCATATTCTTTGAAATACTCACTGCACTAAGCTGTATTATGCCAATTCCACATAATAGCACAAAGACTGATAATAAGCCTAAGGCAATAAAAGTATAAATGGCTATATGTTTCTTGGATTGAGTAGGCTTAGCCCAAGTGGAGTCAATGCCTATTTTTTCTTCAAACTCTTTAAAATCTGGAATAGTTTTAAAATAAAAAATCATTAAGGATATTAGCATACCAATCCCGCCAATACCAAGGCCTAAATGCCAACCATATTCTTTAGCTACAAGCCCACAAATAAGAGGTGCTATAAATGCTCCGATATTAATACCCATATAAAATATGGTAAAGCCAGAATCTTTTCTTTCGTCCTTTTGTTTATAAAGTAAGCCAACCATTACAGAGGAACAGGTTTTAAATAAACCTGTTCCTAAAACGATAAAAATAAGCCCTAGAAAAAACATAAATGGAGAGAATACTGATAAAGCTATGCTTAAGTGTCCCAATGCAATAAGCAATGCTCCAATTAATGTGGCGTTTTTTTGCCCTAGCCAATTATCGGCTAAATAACCCCCGGGTAATGTGGCGAGATATAAAGTTCCAGCGAAGATTCCAACAATAGCACTAGCACTTTGCCTATCAAGCTCTAAACCACCATCATTAATTGTGGCTATCATAAATAATACAAGCAAAGAACGAATACCATAAAAAGAAAATCTCTCCCATAATTCTGTCGAAGCAAGACTAAATAAGGGCTTTGGATGCCCTATAAATGAGGTATCTAAATGAGTTTTATGCATAAGCTCTCCTTAATAGAAAAATTATTCTATATCTTTTAAATCTGACAATTATATTCATTAGAAAAATTAATTTCTCTAGCATAGCATAGTTTTATCTTAAAAAATTATTAGGTTTTTAAACATTTACCAATAATTATAAAATTATTCAATAATATGAGCATTTTTAGGAATGAGTAAAAATAAATTAAAGTATGATACTATTTATGTGGGCTTAAAACTAGATAATCTAGCATAAGAGAAACGATAAATTTAAAATATTTACGTGAGATATTAGTGGTATTTTAGAGAGTTTAAACTAAAAAGCAATAGAGGCTAAAGGTGATAGATTTGCTAAAATTAGGTGGATTGTATAAGTAGTGCAAGTTAAGAAATCATTTAGTTTTCATGCTATTTGCATTGTTTATGTAAGCTAAGAGAGGAGAAGGATAATTCTAAGAAATTAATAGGCTTTAAAATCCTAGTCATCAATCTTGCTCCTTAATGTGATTGCTATACTCCAAAGCGTATGGTATAGCTCTTGTTTTTGTGTTTGCGACATTCTATCCTCTTTTTTGAAATGTTGTATTTTAGCTAAAAATCGTAAATTTTTTTATCCCTTATTTTATCCTCTTTGGCTTAGAAACAGCCCAAGGAGCGTAAGGATTCCACCGATGATAATATATACACTTAGCACCTCGCCCAAACTCACACACGCAGCTATTACGCCAATGACAGGCACACTATAAATATACGCACTTGCTTTGAGAGAGCCAAGCAGTTTTAATGAAGCATTCCACGACAAATAGCACAGTCCAGAGGCGACAAGCCCAAGAAAGAGCAAGTTGGCAAGATTCATCGCCTTAACATAGCGCGTGAAATCGTGCAATGTGTGAAAATCTCCCTGCAAAATGCCCGATTGATACAAGGCAAAAGGTAAAGCAAAAAGCAGCCCATAAAAAAAGATTCTTTTTAGAATCACAAGATGTGAAATCCCCTTAAAACGAGCAAAAATCATCTCCAAAACAAGCGTATAAACAGACCAAATAATGCCGGCAAGCAGACAAAGCAAGTCGCCGATAGGATAGATTTGTAAGACAAATTCGCCCCGAAATATCACCAAAAAAATCCCTACAAATGACACAAAAAAGCCTAAAATAAAGAATCTGCTTAGTTTTTTGCCATAGACAAAGGCAAAGAGCAGTCCTGTGAAAAAGGGATTGATAGCCACAAGCAATGAGGCGTTTGAAGCGGTGGTGTAGAGCAAAGCAACATTTTCGGCGAGAAAATACAAGCAACCCCCGCTAAGTCCCGCAAGGATAAAGAGAATTTCATTAGAAAAGCCGACAAAGGCAATGCGTTGTGTGTGCAATTTGACACACAAGAGATTTAAGAACGCATAAGCAATAAAAAAGCGGATAAAGAGAATCTCCGCAGGAGCAAAGTCAGGCAATAAAATCTTCGTGGAACTAAAGGTAACACCCCAAACCAAGATTGTAAAAATAGCGAGCAAATGCCCTTTTAAGGTATCAAAAATCATCAATCTTTCTCACACAAGTGCTTTTGGTGCAAAGCTTTTCATAAAATTCAAATCAAATCTTGCTTGATTATGCGTTTTTGGCATTATATAAGAACAACTTTTCAATTCGGTGAATTTTTGGAAAAATTATTTTTTACAATAATACACAAATGCAGGCGGGATATTGTTCCACACGATTGCGGACTTTTTTATCTCGCTAAACATCTCCTTGCTGTAAATTCTTTTGCGGAATCGTTTAGCACCAGCAGAAGGCAAAATATAAGCAAAGGTGGCAAAAATGCCGCTCATTCGTAAATAGTTGTGGATATTTTCTAAAATTCGCTGTTGCAATGCTTGGTTTAAAAACGCCCACGGAATCCCAGAAACAATCACATCGACAAAGGGCATTTGCCTTTCTTGCATCATTGTTTGCAAAAATTCAGCTGAACCAAGCGCAATATCAAGGTGTGGAAATTTTTTGTGCAGTCTGTTGGCGATTTTAGTGTTAATTTCAACAACGAAAAACTGCCCTAAATCAGGCTTTTTGCGTAAAATCACCTTTGTGAAAGCACCCATTCCAGGTCCTATTTCAACGATATTGCAAGCTTGTTCAATGCCGATATTTTCTGTGATCACTTCTGCAAGATATTTAGAACTCGAACACACAGCACCAGTGCATTTTGGATTAGTCAGATAATAAGGCAGCAAGCTCACTCCCTTTAGGCTGAAAAGCTGCTAAGCTTGATTTGTCGGTTTAGCAAGGGTATTAGAGCCATAGTAGTCTCATCAAGACTTCATAAAATTTTTTCAAGGGTAGTATAGCCTTTTTGTGTGAAGTCAGTGTGAAATTTCTTATAAGGTTTCACATACCACTTCTGTGTATGGAGCGTTTTTACAGCACCTTAAAAAAGTGTGTTCAAATCATTTATTTGTAAAGCAAGATTTTTACTTCGGAGACTTCTTTGAAGAAGTAAATAGTGCTGCAGATTCTATTTTTGAGGTGGATTATCTGGGTTATCAGGGTCATAGATTTTATGTGTTTTGCTTGGAATAATCACATTGATTTCTCTAGGATCTACATCTTTGCCATTATTGCTTAGTCTTAAAAGCAACTTTTTAAACTCATAGGCACTGCTTGGCTCATAGAAATTTCCACCTGTGGCAAGGGCAAGTTCTTTTAAAGCATTTAAATTTTTATTCAAAGCTAAAGTGTGGATTGTAACCCAATTTTTCTTAGAGCCACCGCTATTTTGCACGATATTGTGATTAAGATTCTTTGTGAGGTAGAGCATTTTATCTACATTTCCCATATCGTTTGGATCGCCATCGGTGATGAGATAAATTTCTTTCTTCAGTCCATTATCTTTTGTAAAATGACTCATCGCTTTAATGAGGGCATAATTTACAAATTTTGTATAAGACTTGAGGGCTTTTAATTTTTTTGCATTCTCCACAAATTCGCTTGGACTCAACACATCATCATAATCCTCGACATCATAATCGCTAAAGCTTACAAGTGTGATTTTAGCATAGCTATCTTTGTCCTTTTCAAGTATATGTTGAGCAATAAGAGGGGCAATATCCTTAAACGCAAAGATATAATCCTTCATTGAATTTGCAACATTTATCACGATGGCAACTTCTTTAGCTGGTTTTTCACGAAGCTTGAGGTTGTAAGGCTCTTTTTCTTTATCATAATTACTTAAGATAAGATGCTGTTTATCACAAATACTTGTAACCTCTAAATCTGTCCCATTAAGTGTATAGAAAAAATCTCTACCTGGGCTTGTATAAGTGCTATTTCCACTTGAGATACCCCCTGATAAAATCTTCCCTGCAAACCGGAGATAGCGAATTTTATCTGATATTTTTTGGATATTAACTGTATCTTTATCATATACCCAAAGTACACTAGGGTCAAAATGTGAAATCATCGCCATTTCATCGCATTTCGCTCCATAAATAAGGCGAGAGAGCATTGTATCAATAAGCTTTTCATCGACTTCTGGAATTTTTGCTAGAGTATTTGCATACAAAGTAAAACTAAAAACGAAACAAAGTAAAGCTTTGGCTAATATGATTTTTGTCAAATACTGCATTAAAGTCCTTTATGTATTTTTGTTGGAGTGCTTGTTCCCTAAAGAAATGCGTTTAAGTTTGGGTAAAGGGAGGTTTAAAAGTTCAATGTGCCTTAAAGCTTCCTTGCAAAAGCCGTTTAAATCTTTTTTGATTCCATAATACGCCCATACGCCTTGCCTTTGAAGCTCCAAAAATCCTGCGTCTTTAAGAATTTTTAAGTGGCGCGAAAGGCGAGATTGCACCATATTTAAAGACTCTTGTAAATCACATACGCAAAGCATACCTTGTTTTTGGTAATGCTGTGCTAAAAAGGCAAGAATTTTAATGCGACTTTCATCATTGATTGCCCCTGTGATTTTTAAAAAATCCTCAATACTTTGCATATTTATTCCTTTATACTTTTTGTATTTTACTACAAATTTATTTTTATGAAGTAATAAAATTGCAAATTCTATAAATAATGGCTGATTTATAATTTATAAAAAATTGTGTTAGAATTCACCAATTCATTTATGGATAAGTGAGTTACAAATGCCCCTTGCAAACAAAGGAGGCACACTATGAATGCTTGGGTACTATTAGCATTGGCAATTATTTGTGAGATTCTAGCTTCTAATTTGCTCAAACAAGTGAGTGTATCGGGTAAGCACTTTTTATTCTTATTTTGCCATTTTTATGAGCAGCAGTTTTGCATTGCTCTACTATGCTATGAAAAGCATTGATTTGAGCGTAGGCTATGCTGTTTGGTCTGGGGGTGGGAGTGCTACTTATCTCTATTGTTGGCTTTATGCTATTCAAAGAAGAGATATTTTTTAAAGATTTTATTCCTCAGTTTTATCATCGTCAGTGTAGTGGGGCTGAAACTTATTAGCAAGACATAAAAGAACAGCTTCTGCGATTTGCTTATCTTATGCTTTGCTACCTCCGCCTACACCAATACCACCAATAAGCTCATCACCGACAAACAGTTGCATCATGCGAAATATTTGCCAAATTGATAGTTTTAAGCGCATTGACTAAAAAAGCATCACAGGCACTTCAACCAATACTCCTACTATGCTTACAAGAGCTTGAAGAGAATTTATCCCAAAAGAAGTAATGGCAACGGCAAGGCTAAGTTCAAAGTTATTTCCACAAGCGATAAAACTGATAGCACAAGTTTTTTTTCATAGCCAAAATTTTTACTCAAATAAAAAGCAATAAAAAACATTACTACAAAATAAGCCACCAAAGGCAAAGCAACAAGCAAGGTGTCAAAGGGCAGTTTAAGCAAAGATCCGCCCTTATACGAAAACATCACTATAACGATATAAAGCAAGAATATAAGGGTAATAGGGCTGATTTTGGCAATGAAATTTTCTTCATAAAATTTTGCTCCCTTATATTTTACGAGAATGAAACGAATTAAAAACCCTAAAATAAAAGGAATGCCAAGATAAACGGCTACATTTTTAGCAACGAAAGCAAAAGATAGAGTATAGCCTTGCAAATTTATACCCAAAAATGAAGGCAAAACTATCATAAAAACATAAGCCATAATTCCAAAGAAAAAGATTTGAAAAAAGCTATTGAAAGCCACTAAACTCAGAGCCAGCTCTTTATCCCCTAAGGCAAGGTCTATCCATATCAAAACCATAGCAATACATCGTGCAAGTCCTATGAGAATAATTCCTTGCATATATGCTAGAGTAAAATTTGGCAGAAATAAATAGGCAAGGAATGCTAAAGCAAACATCAATAAATTTAAGCCCAAAGAAACAAAAAGGATTTTCTTATGGCTAAAGACTTTAAAAATATGCGTATAATTAGCCTTTGCTAAGGGCCGGTAAAGCATTATAATAAGCCCTAAAGCAAGGGCTAGATTTATATCATTAAATTCTAAAAGCTGATAAAATCTACAATTTGGGGGGAAATAGATTCCTAGTGTCAAGCCAAAAGTCGCACTTAAGAATATCCAAAGTGGGAGAAGTTTATCTAAAATTTTCATCTTTTTCCTCACAAACCAAACAATACAACCAAAAACCCAAAGCCTATGGAGATTGCCAATACCATTTGCTACAAAAAGACAGATCAGCTTCGTCTTAAACATTGATTTTAGCACAATGAGTTCAGGCAAAGAGCAGCCCCCACCAGCAATTAAAAGGTCCATCACAATGCCAAGTGGCACTCCAGCATTGATTAACCCTAAGCTAATAGGAATAATCACCTCTACGCGAATATAAAGAAAAATTCCTATAAAAGCCGCCATAATCACGTCCAAATAGTTAAAGTTTGTAAGAATTTCTTGCAAGCTATCTTGTGGAACAAAATCGTGTATAAAAGCCCAGATAGCCATACCCATAGCAAGAAAAGGAAGAATCTTTTTGTAATTTATAAAGCTTGAGGTGAAAAAAGATTGCAAAATTTTGCGTTTAGCTTTAGATTCCACTTGTGGAGCTTGAGAGTGGAATTTTATCGCTGTATTCTGCTCTAAATGCGGCGAAAAATGGGATTTGGGGCTTAGAGTAAAAGAGCCTTTGCCTCGCAACAGCCTTGACTTTGTAGGAAAGTTTGTGAAAAACTCCTCTTTAAGCAAGAATTTTGCATTAGCGTTTTTGAGGCTTAATGCGAGGAAAAATACCGCTAGAATCACAAAGCACATATAACTTAACCCAAGTGTAAAGCCAAAAGTTATAAAAAGCATTGAGATGAGGATAAGATTAATGAGTGGAGAAGTCAAAAGATAAGCAAAACTCACGCTTAAATGAACGCCATTACGCACAAGAGCTTGGAAAAATGGAATCGTAGAGCACGAGCAAAAAGGTGTAATTGTGCCTAAAAATCGCTTTAAGATAGCTTGGCATTGGTGCTTAAATGCTTTTGTATAGCGTTAGAATAACGCGTATTGAGGTAACTAACAAGCATATCTACGCTAAGAAACAAAAGGGAAATTTCTACAAAAAGTAGAATAAAATTTTGTAGAGTGTGTAAAATTTGAGTAAAAAATGTCATCGTTTATTCCTTAATAATTCTTTGCATCTGAATAAAACTAACTAGCTAAAATACTTTTTAGTTTGGCCTTACTATAATTTAAATCCATATACTTAATTTAACCTGCATTTTTTAGGATGAATAAGAATTATATATTAACCTTTTCTAATTCTAAGAGCTTAACCTTTTTCTCAATGCCTCCAGCATATCCTCTCAAATCACCATTTGCACCCATAACGCGATGGCAAGGAATGATAATTGAAATTGGATTATGCCCAACTGCACTACCCACTGCTTGTGCGGACATACGGGACAATCCTTTTTTTATGGAGAGTTCTTTTGCGATTCCTCCATAAGTCCTAGTCTCTCCATAGGGGATAGAATAGAGAATTTGCCATACTTGTTTTTGGAAGTTTGTTCCTATTAGGTATAGGGGTAAAGAGGAATTTGGTTTATTCCCTAAAAAGTAATTATCTAGCCAATTTTTAACTTGTTTGAATAAGGGCATTTCTTTTTCTTGATGCTCCTTGTCTAAAGTAAGTGCAAAGTATTTTTGCCCTTCAAACCATAGTCCGCTTAAGCCATTATTGTTTGCACTTAAAAGGATACTTCCAAGAGGAGATTGATAATAACTAATGTATTGCATAGGCTGCCTTTGCTTGTTGGTATTTATAGAATTTTACCACTTGTTCTTTAAAACCTCCCGTATTTTCCTATCCATTCTATATTGACTTAGTGCATAGATAGCCCAAATCATTGCAAAAAACCAACTTTGTTCATTGAAAAAATCTTTTGTATATTCTCAAAACTTAAAAAATAGAATTTAAAGATAATTGCTTTAACTCTAGAATCTTTTATATACTGGTATAAAACCCCAGAATACATTGATTTAAAAGAGTTTAGATTGTGATACACCATTTTTGTATAAGTTGCTTGTAGCAACAAATTCGCACTATCAAAATATGGATTAAAAGTAATAATTAACATATTTGTATTCGTATCTATCACAGCTTTAGAAAAAATGGATATAGATCCAAAATTATTTTTATTTTCAAATTAAACTGTTAAAGAAACTAAATCGTCTAGTGCTTGTTTAGCTATTTCTTGCGGATTCTTTTTAACGAAGTCCCCTCTAAAAGACAATTATAAAATAAATCATAGTCAATACTTATTGTTTTATCTGTTTTAGAAGACATATCTTTATTAATTCTATTATTTTTTATCAAATGCTAGATAGTAGCAATCACTGCTTCAAAAATTCTATTTTGCAACAAGGACATTGAGCATTTACTCATAGTTATCGTAATGAACTCATTATGTTTATTTACAATGAAGTTTTTTGGAAGAAAATTATCAGACTTCATAAATGCAAAATCCACCAAATAACATTATTTAAAGCAAGCACCTTAATTTTATCTCAAAAAACTATCAAACCTAACTATAAATATTCAATTCTATTAATATAAAACCTCCAAACATTCTTTATTATATGCTAAAGCTCTAATTTACTAAGTTTTTCATAAGATTGATAAACATAAGAAGCAACTAGCTTTATTTACTTTTATCTAATAACTTATTAGTTTTTAGCCCTTGGTAACATTTGTAGCATTTAATGATAAATTCTGCTTAAATAAGGGATAGAAAATGAAAAAAGCTAAAAGTTTTAAGGTTTTTTCATTGTGCTAATCCTGATATAATGGATTTGTTTTGTATCAGAAATAAACATATTTTTACAATGCTTTTTCACCTTTGTATTTTTTAAGATACATTGAAAGTTCCAATATGTGTTAATGAAATATCTTTACATTAGAATTTTAACTTTAGGGATTCATTATAGAGGAAGCACCACAAGATTGTTCATAACTTTGTTTCACCATATTTTGGTTTTTAAGCATTTGGTAAGACTTCACTACAAACTCAGCTTGTAAAATAAGCGAAAAACATAAAATAATGAAATTTTTGATACCTTTTGCATAAAATTCCTCATTTATTTTATTGTAACCATAATAAACAACCCAAAAATTTTTTTAAGTATTTAAGAAAGTTTTTGCTTTTTTAATCAACATTTTGTTAGGATTAAATCCTATACAAAAGGAGATTTAATGAAAAAGGTGTTTTTAACTGCAGTGTTGGCTTTAGGGCTTATGGGCGTAACTAATGCGGAGGAAGTAGATGTATTAGCACTTGTTACTAAAGGTAAAGTGAGTGATAATTCTGCAGGAGTTAAGGTTTTAAACATTAAAGAAGAACAAGAAGTTGTAGGAGGCTATAGACCTTATACATTAGGTTGGAATTACTACATAAATACTATGCCTTTTACTAATAGCTATAATGCCAATTCTCGTCCTCAAAGCAATCAACATATGGTTAACGCCTTTATGAGATGCTATGTTAGCAAAAGATGCTAATTTAAGAAATATTGATAGAAAAAAGAAGGGATAATATGTTTCCTAGTGTAAGTAAATATAATTATATGAATTTAGAAATGAAATTATCTACAACAGCCTATAAATCTGCTCATGTGTCTTTTGGAGAAGAAGAGGATATAAGAAAAATGCAGGAGATGATAGAAGCTAGTGATATTTTAGTTAGCAATATCAAAGTAAGAAAAGAAGCAGAATCCCCATACCAAAATAATGTCTATTTTAGAGACCCTCTTAATGGTGCTTATGTCAATGTGGGCTTAAGCTATGAAAATTTAGATAGATTACAGGAAGTCTTTGGAGAAAATGCTCTAAAGACTGATGGAAAGAATATCTTGCTTAAAGGTAGGGCAGAAGAGTTTGTGAGTAGTTGGTATGCAGATATTACTTATAAGAGAGGTTATCTCAGAGAAGATATCAATCAAGATGGGTTCTTAGATAGGGCAGAGAGGATGAGCACTCATTCTTTTAATACAATGCAAAGGCAATTTTATGGTGGCACAAAGAATAAAGATGTAAATCTAGGGAATGTCTCAACCTATATTAAACACTCCCAAATGATGCCAGGGAATTCTAACCTTTCTACTTCCTTAATGGAGAAATATACCTCTCATTCGATTGAAGAAGAACTTAATAAAATGATTACCATAGACCAAAAAGCTAATGGCTCTATCCGATTAAACCAATTAGGAAGCAAGCAAGAATACGCACAATATCTTGATGAGATTATCCACACTCAAAAGCAGGAGATTGATAGTATTGCCACCGAGGAAGATCTAAAGGAATATCTATTAAAGGAGCTTTTAAAGAAAACCAAAGAATTCTTAAAAAAGCAGTTAAAAAAATCTGGGATGGAACACAAATCTATTGAAGCGGACGCTTCCTTAGAAGAAGTTATGGATAAAATTGTGGAATCCCCGCAAAGCACTAAAGAGCTTTTAGAAAAAATCCAAACGCAAGCCACAGAAAATGAAGACCCCATTTTTACACAAATCCAAAAACTTACCAAGCTTGATAAACAAACTCTTAAAAATAATCTAGAAAATAATCCCGATTTTGAAGAAGATATTATTGCTATTGTGCAAGGAATAGCACAAAATGTAGATAGGAAGTATGCTTCTAATACTTTAGAGAGGGCATTAGATATAAAGGCATAAAGATTTAAGCTTAAGCTTAACTAGTATTTCTATTCCTTTAAGGTTATTATAGAGAGATTTAATCTTTCTAACCTTATAGATTCTCTAATCCCACTTCTACTTCAATATCGCCCCCAATTACTTAAGAAAACATAGATTTAAGATAACTTTTTGCATAAAGCAAGGGAATATTTTGCTTTGATACCTTTAAGGAACAAAGTTATAAATTGTAATCTTAAAAGGAGAATTTATGTTAAATACTAGCTCAAATACTCCCGATACTGCTTTTATCCAAAGAGGTGCTAAAGCCTCTATACAATAACAAGAAAGGGTTGAAGTAAAGAATCAAGAAAATAGGGAAACAATAAGACATTGGCTGAAAAAACCAGGAGACTATCTAAACATAAGTGCTTCCATAGAACTTCCTTGACAGATAGAGATAATAAGGACACGAGAAGCTACTGCTAAGATTAACTATGACGTTATAGAGGAACATTCCCAAAGATTCACTAATGTAAGTGAAGAAAGATACCAAAGTGCTAAAGCTTATATTTATCAACAAATGGAAGAAATTGCTCTTGCTGTTTATGAAGAAGAGGGAAAATCAGATTTACTAGGGACTTTGCTTTTACTGGGAGGACATATATCTTCAATAGATAGAGCAGATAAAGTATTTAATGAGGAATTAGAATCAAATGCTAGAGAATTTGCTTCATCATTAAAGACAAAAGATAAAGAAAGGATTGTAAAAGCGCAAGAGGATTTAGAGTATGAGTTAAGCATAGTGCAAATTGCTAGTGGTGGAATAACTACTATGTGGTGGTTCTTTGCACTTGCAGATAGCAAAATACCTGCAGAAAATCTCCAAAAGATTAAAAATTATTTAGGGATAATGAAAAGTTATATTCAGGATAATTACGATATTTCAAATATTAAAACTAAAAATGGTCTTATTATTGAAAGTAGTGTAGAAAAAGGAATAAGAACTTTAAGTGTTACACTCCCATTTGATAAAGTAGGGAATTTAATCTTAAGCTATAAAGAAAAGAATCACCAAACCCTTTTAGAAATGTTTAAGTATAAAGAAAAACTCTCTAAAGATTCTTCTATAAATTCTAGGGATTCTTTAATGCAAACTTTATTAAAAGAGGGTAAATAGGTAAATTTCTAGTGAATTGTTCTTGTGGCATTCAATAATGCAAGCAACGCGACACCTGCATCGCCAAATAATGCCATCCATAAATTTGCAAATCCAAAAGCACCAAGAATCATAATAGCAACTTTTACCCCTAAAGAAAGGGCAATATTTTGCCATAGAATTTTACGCGTTTTTTGAGCAATACTTAAACTCTGTGGTATCTTTCTTAAATCATCATTAAGTATTACAACATCCGCCCCCTCTAGGGCTAAATCACTGCCTGTTTTCCCCATAGCAATACCAACATCACAAAGCATTAAGGAAGGGGCATCATTAATCCCATCTCCGACAAAAGCGACTTTATTCTTGCCCTTTTTTTGTAAAATATTCCTTAAACACTCTACTTTCCCAGTAGGGAGTAAATTAGCAACAAAAGCATCAATCCCAACTTGCTTAGCGACTTCTTTGACAACAGATTCTTTATCTCCACTTAAAATATGAAGTTTATAACCTTGGTTTTTTAACAAAGTGATAGCCTCTTGTGCCTCATCTTTAATAGTATCCTCTAAAATAATACTTCCAACAATTTCATTTTCTAACGCAAGAAAAACTTGACATTCGCCTATTAAATCATCTCCAATGAATTGCTGCGTAAGATTTCCTATAAATCGTGCGTTACCTAATGCAACTTTTTTACCTTCCCATATAGCACTAATTCCCCCTCCAGCACTCTCTTGTAGGTTTTCAACCTCTAAAACTTCCGCATCTAGTTTTGCAATAGCCTTAGCAATAGGATGATTAGAATGGGATTCTAAAGTTTTTGCTAAAGCCATAATCCATTGCTCATCATAGGTGGAATAATTTCGTATTGCCTTAACAATTAATGTGCCCTTTGTAAGTGTGCCGGTTTTATCAAAAATAATAGTCTTAGTATCAAAAAGTGTCTCAAGATAACTTGAACCCTTGATTAAAATTCCTTCTTTAGAGGCTCTACCAAGTGAAGCAAAAAAGGTAAGGGGTATAGAGATAACCAACGCACAAGGGCAAGAAACAACTAAAAAAACAATCCCGCGATACAACCATGTATAGAAAACTTCACTAAAACCCTCTATAAAACCATTTGGAGCAATAATTCCAAAATAAATAGGAGGCAATACACTAATACCTATGGCAAGAAAAACAACAATGGGAGTATAAAATCTAGCAAATTTAGTGATAAACTCCTCACTCCTACTTTTTTGTGCATTCCCTTCTTCTAAGAGTTTAATAATCTTACTAAAAGCAGAATTTTCATAATTTTGTGTAACTTGCATATGCAAAACACCACTGAGATTAATCCCACCAGAGAGAAGATTATCGCCAACACTTACATTTTGTGGAATAGATTCTCCACTTAAACTAGAATTATCAATGCTACTCTCACCTTGAATAATAGTCCCATCAACAGGGATTCTATCTCCTGCTAAAAGCACTAAAATATCACCTTTTTGAATTTTTTTTGGGTCGATATTGACAACTTTATCATTTTGTAAAATTTTCGCATTTTCTACCTTGAGGGAAGCAAGCATTTGGATAGATTTTTTAGACTTTTCTACTACAAGACTTTCTAAAAATTCTCCTACTCTATAAAATAACAAAATCGCTACAGCCTCAGCCCCATCCCCTATAACCCAAGCTCCAATAGAAGCAAAAGTCATAAGAGTATTTTCGTTAAAAAACTCCCTTTTTAAAAGCCCTTTTAAAGCATTTTGTAAAACCCCATAACCCAAAGCAAAATAACAAAAGATAAAAACAAAAGATAAAAAAGTTTTATCTATAGAGTAAGGAAGTATTTTAAACTCAAAGACTAATCCAATAAGATAAAGTAAGCCGCTAAAGATTAATAGTATTTTTGCAAAATTTTTCTTTAACCCATATATGCCTTTAATATCAAAATTACAATTACAACGAAGTGTATTTTCCATCTCTTATCCTTAATTTACATTTCACTAATATGCTCTAAGCCTTGTTCAAATATCTTTTGAATATGATCATCATCAAGCTCATAAAAAACTTCTTTCCCTTGCTTTTGATAACGAACAAGTCTAGCGTGCCTTAGGATTCTTAACTGATGAGATACAGCAGATTGTGAAAGATTAAGAGCAAAAGAAATCTCATTAACACAAAGTTTCTCTTGTTGCAAAAGTGAGAGAATACGAATGCGTGAAGAATCCCCAAATATCTTAAAAAGTTCTGCAAGTTCATAGAGCAATTCTTCTTGGGGCAAAGCATCAACTATCTGCTGTAAAATCTTTTGCCTATCTACACTAATCTCTGGCATAACTTTTATCCTTTTAATATATGATTATATATTCATATATAAATTTAATGTGGAAGTGTAGAACTATTTTTATAAAAATATTCTTAAAAACTCTTACCTTTTTATAATCAATAATCTTTAGCTTTCCATAAATACTGATGGGCTTTTACTTAATATCTAATCCCTTAGTATTTTAAGCGTAAATCTAATTTAAAAAGCTATACTAGCAAAATAAATTTTGAAAATTTAAGGAGACGACATAAGATGAAAATTACAAAAACATTACTTTCTTTTTTTATGTTTGCTAGTTTAGTGAATGCAATGGAGCCTATCAAAAGCAAATATGATTTTAATACCACTTATGAAAATGCTAAAAATTTTCTAACACAAAAGAATATACCTATTTTTGCTGAGTTTGATCATAGTAAAAATGCTAAAGAAGTTGGTTTAGAATTAAATGCCACCAAAGTCATAGTCTTTGGTAACCCAAAAATTGGAACATTTTTAATGCAAGAAAATCCACAAATTTCTATGGAATTACCACTTAAAATTTCTATTTATGAAGACACTAAACATAATACTTATATAACCTATACAGACATTAAAGAACTCGCTAAAAAATATAATATTAAAAATAAGCAAGTCGTTACAAATATTGATAAACTCTTACAAGAAATTATAAAAATCTCCACAAAATAAAATCTTTTAAAAGTGTGGAACTACTCCACACCATCTCTTAAAGATATTTAAATTCAAAATAAGAGTTAGAAAAAGTGCGATAAAAAGCTTTTTATCGCACTTAAACTAATATTCATTTTCTATTCTATTCTTGGTATTTAAAGTAAAATATGGTATCTTAGGCAAAAAATTACTATAAAGGGCATAAAATTTGAGTTATGGAAATCATTGGTAATATAAATTTCACCATTATTGTAGTAGGAATTATTCTTTTTATAAGCGTTTATGCAAGTAAGCTTTCAGAAAAGATAGGAATCCCTTTGTTGCTAGTGTTCTTAGGGATTGGTATGTTGCTTGGAAGTGAAGGGATTGTAGGGATTGAATTTGATAATGTGTTCTTAGCTCAAATAATTGGTATGATAGCCCTTATTTTTATTCTTTATAGTGGGGGACTTGATACTTTTTGGGAAGAAATCAAGCCTGTAATGATAAATGGAATACTCCTTGCAACCCTTGGTGTTCTCTTAACTGCTGTGATTATGGCTTGTTTTATTTATTTTGTGTTGGATTTTACCTTTTTAGAATCTATGCTTTTAGGCTCAATCATCTCTTCTACCGATGCTGCAGCAGTATTTATGATATTACGTTCCCAAAAAATAAAGCTTAAAAACAATATAGGACCGCTTTTAGAGCTTGAATCAGGCAGTAATGACCCTATGGCTATTTTCTTAACCATTACAATCTTACAACTTATTTTTATGCCACAAACCCATTCAGTAGGTGAGTGGATTTTACAATTTGTTGCCCAATTTGCCGTCGGCGGAATTTTAGGTATGTTATGCGGCTATCTTTTTCCTAAAATCTGCCAACATATTAATATCTCACAAGCAGGTTTATACCCTCTTATTAGCGTAGCTTGGCTTTTTATGATTTTTGGGGTTTCATCCTTTTTAAATGGAAATGGTTATTTAAGTATTTATCTAGCTGGTATCATTACTAATAAATATGCCTTTCCCAACAAATCTAATATCATTGCTTTCCACGATGCTATTGCGTGGATGATGCAAATCGTTGTTTTCTTAGTCTTAGGATTGCTTGTATTTCCCTCCCAATTACCCGGCGTTGCGATTCAAGCATTGATTTTAGCCTTTGTCTTAATTTTCTTAGCTCGTCCTCTTAGTGTATTTATCTCACTTTATAAAAGCAAATATAATAAAAAAGAAAAAATCTATATTTCGTGGGTAGGGCTAAGAGGAGCTGTTCCCATCATCCTTGCAACCTATCCTTATGTTTATAAATTTGAATCTTCTTCGACAATTTTTAATATTGTCTTTTTTATGGTAATTATTTCTGTGCTTTTGCAAGGAATAACTATAAGTTTTATGGCAAAAAAGCTAGATATTAGAGAATAAATGGAATCTTTTTTGCTTAAAACTCTCTAATTCCTAATAAAGGTTCCTGATGAGACTCTTAGTTTTATTTATTTTTCTATCAAGCTTTACACTGGGCTATCAAAGCTATCAACCCCCTAATACAATTTCTCCGCAAGTTTCCTACCATCCTTTATATGAACAAAGACGCAATCGCTTACTAGGTATTTATGGAGTGAGCAATAAAACAAATTCTGATGCAACCTTAAGCATTACAGGGAATAATCTTCAAAACCATAGCCTTAGCGAAAAACTCTCTGGAATTGGACTTGTTGTTGGGTATTTACTCAACCCAAATCATAGAATCTTATTGAATTTGGAAAACTTTTTTAAGAAAAATGGTTTCTCTTACCAAACCTTTACCCTAAACTATGCTTTCACTCCACAAATCCCAAATACTATAAAGTGGCGTTTATTATTAAGTGCAAATGTGGGAATAGCATTAGCCAATTTTAATGAAGGTAGCTTTGTTGTCAATAATAGTGCTATGGGAAAACTTAAATATACAGGATTTACTTATGGAGTAAAAGCAGGAACTATTTATCAAACCACCTATGGAGAGTTAGAATTAGGGATTCAAGCAAGACGACTAAATTTTGGCAAAGCAAATAGCAGCATCCCTATTAATGATGTCCCCACTTCCACTACGCTTGATTTAAGTGAGACTTCAAGCACAGGATTATTCTTAGGTTATAATTTTCTTTTTTAAAAATGACTCTTACACCCTCCCTTAAAATCCCTAAAAAACCTTCTAAAAAATTTATTTCTAATCTTTTAGAAGAACATTACCATCTCTTTAATACCTCTTGTAGCATTTCACAAGCATTACCTGATCCCTTAGGTATAGCAA
Source organism: Helicobacter apodemus (assembly GCF_003097575.1). Taxonomy (NCBI): domain Bacteria; kingdom Pseudomonadati; phylum Campylobacterota; class Epsilonproteobacteria; order Campylobacterales; family Helicobacteraceae; genus Helicobacter; species Helicobacter apodemus. The sequence goes on from NZ_CP021886.1 coordinate 1,028,691, forward strand.
GAGATTTTAGAGATGATAAAATAGCCCTCTTTTGTGCATTATTTTCTTATGGCAATGTAAGGGCAATTATGAATTTCTTACAATCTTGCAATCTCCACTCCCTAAAAAATCATCAAATCTCAAAATGCACTAGCAAATCTTACCGCTTTCAAAACAACGAAGAAATACAAGACTTTTTTCAATCCCTCATAAACTGCAATAGCCTCTATCATACTTTCTATAAAAACTATAAAAATGGTTCCCTCATTGAAGGTATCTATGCCCTACAACATCTCCTTTATGAGAAGTTATCACTCAACACAAAAGGCTTAAGATTCTTAATAGGCAAACCCTATTGTAATTCTCCAATGAAACGTTGGAATATGTTTTTGCGTTGGATGGTAAGGGAAGATTGTTTAGATTTGGGTTTATGGAAAGGTATTAAAAAAAGTGATTTAATCCTTCCATTAGATACGCATACTTTTAGAGTCTCTCAAAGGCTTGGGATTTTAAAGCGAAAAACTTATGATCTACAAGCCGCACTAGAAGTAAGCAATTTCTTAAAAACCCTTGATAAATACGACCCTATTAAATATGATTTTGCACTTTATAGAATCGGGCAGTTAAAGCTCATTAGTTCTTAATCCCTAAAAGCGTGTTTATCATTTCATCAATAGTTGAAATTACTTTTGCATTAGCACTATAACCACTTTGAAATCGTATAAGATTCACTAACTCATCATCCACAGAAACTTCTGAAGAGCGTTTATATTCTTGTTTAATAGCTACATAAACAGCTTCTTTAGTTTCTTGAGTGGTTTTCGTTGCTTCTGTTTGAGAAGAGACTTTGCCAGCAATAAGGCGAAAATATCCACTTATAGTTTCAGAATGCTTATTCCCCTCATAATCTGTAAAAATAACTTTATCATATTGGAGTTGTTGCATCATATTAGCTACTTCAAAATTCCCCGATACTGGCTCACGATAAGCACGAATTAAAGTAGGATCTTCCCTATATTCAAGGGCTAATCTCATATCCTTTGCATTACTACCTTCAAAAAATCTATTTACCCCAAAGGCTCCTGCAAAATTTGTCCCCTTATCTTGTATAGAAATATAAATCTCTTCAGAAGGATTTTTAGAAGTTATAGCAAAAGTTCTATTATCATTAGTAAAAGTTGCTACAAACCTATCATCAAAATCATCACTAGCATTATTATTGCTATTATCATCTACATTGGCATTAAGCTGGTCTAATATACTTTGCATATTCGTAAGATTATCAATAACCACGGTTCTTTTGCCCAATGTATTACCCTGTTTGTCATACATTACCACATCAAAACTTCCCTCATTAATATTATATCCGCTTGTCGTAAAAGCATCTTGGTAATTAATCCTTAAAATATCACTAGAAGCACTCAACCTAGCACTTTGTGCATATAAATTATTAGTCGTTTCTATAATCCCATTGGCAAAACTATCTAAATCATTAATATAAACCTGGAGTTTTCCTATACCCCCCGCAGTTCCATCTTCTAGCATATCTTCTGTGCGGATTAAATCTAAAATAGCCCCTACTTTCCCTTGATTTAAAGAATTAGAAAGATTATATTCTTTATGATCCGTCCTTAGATATTTAATCGTATAAAGTCCATCAGGATTATCAAAGTTATCTAAAGTTAAAGGTTGAAAAGAAGCACCATCAACAATAACTCTCCCACCAACATTGAGTGTATATCTCTCTTCAAAATCAGCAATATTTTTATTGACAGGTGCACTTCCTTGCAAACCATTTTTAAAAACATCTGCACCAATGAGATTATTAATTTCAAATTCATATTGATCCCTCAAATCCCTTAAATCATTAGCTTTTTTGTTTAAATCCTTACTCTCATATTCTGCTATTTGCTTATTTAAAATAGCGATCTGTTCCCCTAAACGATTCACTTCTTCAACCGCAGTTTTTAATTCTTGATTAAGACTTTTTTGAAGATTAACCAAACGTTCTCTTGTTGTTGTGATATTATTAATAAGTGTCTGGGATTGCTCTGCTAAAGAAACTTTTTGAGCAGAATCCCCAGCTTTAATGGATAAATCTTTCCAAGCGTTAAAATACTTTTGTAAATCATTATAAATCCCAACTTTATCCACTTCTGGATAATAAGAGGAAGCCTCTTTAAGTCCTCTAAAACTAGTATCATAAAAAGTTTTTTCAGAAGTTGCTCTTTTATAACGAGAAAAAGTATATTCATCATGAATTCTCTCAATACTTAAGACAGAAAGTCCTTGCCCTAAAGCATAATTTTGGTTCCAAAGTGGAATTTCAGCTGCTGTCCGAACAACTTGTCTTGAATAAAATTCATTATTAGCATTAGCAATATTATTACCAACGGTATCCACCATTACTTGATGACCCATTAGTCCTGTATAAGGAGTATTAAGAGATGAAAGTATTCCGCCCATAAGAATCCTCCTCTCTTATATTTCAGCTTTTAAAAATGTAGAATTACCTAAAGTGCTTTTCTTATATCCTCCATCTTCTACTGGAACAATATTTTTAAGAAGCGAATTATAAAACTCGCAAACCGCTAAAGACATCTTTCCAAAATGAGAGTTAAGCCTTTTAAGCTTTTCAAGATTATCATGAAGTTCTGCAGTAACTTCATTAGCACCCTCACCTAATAATTTTTGTTTATCCTCATAAGTCAAATCAGTAATTGCGGCATTGGGATAGTATTCCCTAAGTTTAGCTTCTATACCTTGAGCATAAGCTTCTTTTTTTTTGATAAATGAAGCTATCAATTCTTCTTTTTGTGAAACTCTAGCAAAAATCGTATCATTGTTGGCAACTTTAATATCGGTAATATCTTGCTCTGTAATAGCTATTAAAGCTTTCACATCTTCTAAAGCATCTTTTAAAAATTGCAAGGACATAAGATAACTCCTAATATAGACTTATCTATTATCCAAGCAATTCTTGTGCCATTTTTTCTGCACTACTCCTCAAATCAATTTTATAACTACCATCTAAGATTGCTTGCTTAATGGTTTCTGTGCGTGAGCTAAAAACTTTTGTGTTTTGTGTTTTGTGTTTCTCATCCATAGATTCATTTCTAGGGGTATTTACCGACGAAGTATTTTTATTATTCGCCTGATTAATGGCATTGGAAAAATTAGAATTATTCATCAAGTGGTTAATCATTCTGCCTCCTTTTAATAATTTATTTCATTACTATAACTAAATCGGCTTTTTTCAAAAAAACTAAAACGAATTTTTTATACTTTTTGAAACATCTTGCAAAAACTTTTCTGCATCAGTTTGAGGCGGAGCAATTTGGTGCTGTGAATCAAATAAAGGCACATTTGCTCCACCAATCTTAATAGTATAAAGTATCACAAATAACATAAAATAAATAAATAGTCCAAAACCAATAGAGGGTATAAACCAATCTTTCATTTCATTCCTTTGTCTTAAATAATATAACAAGTTTTTACAAAATATTTTATTAATTAAGAAAATATCGAATTGAAGCAAAGGACTTTATAGGAGTTGTGGCAATTTTAGAGAGAGTTTGGGAGTTTATAATGCCCCCCAAAGCAAAAATTTCTGCCTTATAATCTTCTAATTTGAGGGTATTTAAAAACTCTACCCCTAAAGGCTCTCCTTTATTAGGAGTTTTAAAGATAGGGCTAATAGTGATTCCATTTACACCTAATAAATCCGCTTTTTTCAGTATTTCTTTTGTATGTGCGCTAAAAAAAACTAGAGAAAATTTTCTTTTAGCCTCTAAAATTAAATCCATTTGTGAAGCATTACAATGCAATCCATCAAAACCAAAGCACATCCCTAATTCAAAATTTGAATTAATAAGGCTCGGAATTTTATAAGATTGGTTAAGTCTTAAAAATACCTCTAAGAGCTTAGGATTAAAAGCCAATGTCTTATCACGATAACAAGCAAAATCAATCTTATGGGTATCAAGAATCTTCTTGTAAAAAGTATCAAATTCTAAAGGAGTTGTGGGATAAAGAGTAGGAGAAGTAATAAGGTAAGCTTTAATGATCTTCCTCACTCATTAAAACAGCACCTGCTAAAAAGACATAGGTTAGAATCATAAAGATAAATGCCTGTAAAAATGCCATAAAGGTGAGGATTAAAAATGCTGGTAGAGGAGCTACCCAAGGTGCTAACATCAACATAACAAGTAAGAACATATCATCACCTTTAATATTCCCAAAGAGACGAAAGGACAAAGAAACTAAACGCGAACAATGGGAAATAATTTCAATGGGAAACATCAAAGGAGCTAATAAACTCACAGGACCCGCAAAATGGGAAAAATATTTTACTATCCCAAAAGTCCTCATTCCTTCAAAGTTATAATAAACAAATACAATCAAGGCTAAAGTAAGCGTAAAACTAAGGCTTGAAGAAGGGGCTTCAAAACCTGGGATAATACCAATAGCATTGGCTAAAAAAACAAAAAATGCAATGGTTGCGGTAAGGGGTAAATATTTTCTAGCCTTTTCCTCTCCTATAACATCTTTTGCCATAAAAATAACACCACCTAAAAAAACTTCAAAAACATTTTGAATAGCACCTGGCACTATTTGCATTCTCGAAGTTGCAAGTTTTGCTAAAACAACGGCAATAATGGCGATTAAAATTGTATGAAATGCAATAATAAAATCGTGATTGTGGCTAATTAATCCTGCAAATGTAAAAAGTCTCCCATCCATATTTAGCTCCCAAAAAATAAAAATCACTTAATTATGCCAAAAAAATTTTAATATTAAATTAACTTCTAGCAACAACGGAGGTTTTAAGGATTAAATCATACATCGTTTTTCTATCTTTTCTCCACAAAGGGGACAATATACCAATAATGATAGAGCCAGAAATAAGAAACAAAATAAACCTTACAAAAGCTAAAAAGAAAGTAACTTTTTTGCCATCATCCCGAATAAGTAATAAATCATAAGCTTTTTTGCCCGGAGTTTGAGCCTTAAATGTTAAAAACAAAGAAATAATCACGCCATAAAGCAAAACCCCAACTAAAGGACCCCAAATAGATTCACGAAAATCTTTTGCGTTCCCTATAACAACATAGGTAAGGAAATATAAAATAGGCATATAAATCATAAAAATATCAATAATTTGAGCCTTTGCCCTTTGGATAAAACTTGCTGCAAGAATCGCACAATCTCTAGTATGCTTATGCGACACTTGATTTAAATGTTCTTGAGAATTTCGCTTAAGTTTTCTCCAACGTTTTGCATTTTGCCTCATTTAATTCCCACGACTACCGGGTTTAATAGCCACACTACCTTGCTTACATAAAGGGCAATTTGCAGCTTCATAAGTATCAAAAACAAAATCCTCTAAAGCAAATAAAGGTAAAGAAGAATCCAACTTACACTCTAGGTAATCACCAGCCCTAAAAGCATTAAACCTCTTGCAAATCCCACGATTAGCTAAAGCTGCATAGCCTACAATGTTAGCGCCCAAAGACTCTACAACCCTAGCACATTCCATAGCAGAACCCCCAGTAGTGATAATATCCTCACAAATTAAAATTTTTTCCTCTTTATAAATTTCAAATCCTCTTCTTAAAGTCATTTCTGCATTAACGCGTTCTGTGAAGATAAATCTCACACCAAGACATCGTGCAAGCTCATAACCTGCCAAAATACCACCTAATGCCGGAGAGCAAACACATTGCACTTGTATTTTAGATTCTTGAATAACTTTTGCTAAAGATTGTGCTAATTCATAAGCGAGTTTTGGGCTTTCTAAAACCTTAGCAGACTGGAGATAAAAGGGGGAATGCTTACCGCTACTTAATAAGAAATGCCCCTCTAAAAGTGCATTTGCCTCCTTATAAATCCGCATAATATCCATAAATTCTCCTTATTTAGACTAAAGGTATGTTCCTATGAAGTCTATATGGTGCATCTAAAGCATTAATACATATTCAATAATACCAATACTTCTTATTTATTCTGCTTAAATACACAAACTTCAAACGAAAGCATTGAGGTTTATAGTTTTTTGAATAGCTAAATAATTAGTGGTTGTAAATTGTTCATAAGATTCTTTATATTTGTCAAGTTTTAATAATTTTTTACTAGGCAAAAATCGATAAAGAGCCATATTTTCTTTTTCAAAGAAAAGCCAAAAATCCTTGAAAAATGTCCTTGTATCTATATTACAACCTCCAAATTCAAAAGTAATAATATCAATAGCCCTCTTAGCAAACATTTCTTTAGCACCAGCAAAAACATCGAGCTCATGCCCTTCTACATCAATTTTTAACAAAGAAATATGATTTATAGATTTTTGCTGACAATAAGTATCTAAAGTTAGAATTTCAACTTTCTCACTCTCTTCAAAAGGAATATTAAGGAATGCTAAATCTCTTTTGGTTAAAGAAGCTAACCCAGAGCCTTTTTTATTATAAAATAAGATTCTCTCCTCATTGACTTTTCCCAAACCAAAATTATTTAAAATAATGTTATTAACTTTTGAAAAGTCATTCTGCGATAAAATCCCAAAAGTATAAATAGATGGCTCAAAACAATGAATTTGCCCCCCCCTCCGCTACCTCTTTCATAAAAGGAAGATTCCTAAGGCTTGATTGTAAAAACATTCCCTTATTGGCACCCACATCAAATATACAATAGGGAGGGTTAAAATTTTGTTTTAAAATTTCAAATACAAGCTCCTCTCCGCTATTTTGAACATTATCTCCACAACCAATCCCAAGTTTAAATAAAATACTTTTTAGAATAGCTTCATCATCTTCTATTTTTTCAACTTTTTTATGAAAAATGTCTTTCTTAAATATTTTATGTAACATGTTAAATACTCTCTATTACTAAATTAAATTTTTAATAATTCTTCTTCCTTGTGTTTAACTAACTCATCAATTTTCTTTACTGCATTATCTGTAAATTTTTGAATCTCATCATAGGCTTTTTTAGACTCATCTTCACTAATAGACTTATCTTTCTCTAATTTTCTAATCTTATCATTAGAATCTTTGCGAATATTCCTAATTGCCACTTTAGCTTTCTCACCAATACTTTTAGCTTCTTTAGCAGTCTCTTTTCTTTGCTCACTTGTCATTGGGGGGAAAAAGAGCTTGATACATTCACCATCATTATTAGGATTAACTCCAATATTTGCCTCTTGTATCGCCCTTTCAATCTCTTTTAAAAGACTTTTCTCCCAAGGAGTTATAGAAATTGTATTAGCATCTTGAACAATCACAGAGCCCACTTGATTAAGAGGAGTTGGGGAGCCATAATAATCTACACAAATAGGCTCAACGATAGAAATAGAGACCTTTCCACTCCTTAAAGTTCCAAACTCTTTTTTCATAGATTCAATACTTTTATTCATCATCTCTTGTGTATGTGCATAAATATCTTGCAAACTCATTTCTCTACCTTCAAAATCTTTACTTCTCTTGTGGCAACACTGGAACACTTGGTGCAACAGGAACTTGATTATCAACTTCAGGAGAAATACTTACATTATCTAAAATAGAACGTTTAGAATCTTGTAAATAAAGGTATCCTAAAGCAATAGTATTAATTACAAATAAAAATCCTAATCCAAAAGTTAATTTTGCTAAAAACCCAGCAGGACCCTTTGCACCAAAAAGACTTTCATTGCTTCCACTATAAGTCCCAAGCCCTATACTTGAGCTTTTTTGTAACATTACAATAATCGTAACAAAAATTGCTAAAATAAATTGCAATACCAATAAAATTCCACTCATAATTTACCTCAAAAATAAAATTCTTAAGATTCTACTAAAATTTATCTAATACAAGCATAAAATCAACCCCTTTTAAAAAGCCGCAAAAGCTTGAAAATGAGAATTGATAAAATAACAAAAATCACTATAAAATAATTCATCGTTAAAATTTTCTGTATTAATACAAAATGAATAAGAGCGAAAATAACAGCAATATAAACTGCGTAATAAAGTTTGAAACGATGAAAATAATTCCCCAATATAAAACACACTATAAGAAGTATTAAACTTAAAAACCCAAAATACAAATAATGTTTGCTTTTTAGCTCTTCTAAAATCAAAGAAAATTCCCAATTAAAGTCTATTGCAAAAAAGATTCCGCTATGGAGAAGAGCTGCAACTAAGGCTAACAATCCAAAACTTTTTTTAATAGGTTTAAAGATAACCAAAGAAACCACCAAAAAAACAATACTCACCCATCCGCTAAAAAAATATAAACTCGCTAATGGGTCAGCAAAATCACCAATTTTATAGCTTTCAACACCTAATACAATCTGCCATAAGAGCAGAAAAACTCCAAACATCAAAAGGGTGTCTAAAAAAATCCCATAATGTTTTTTCACCTTTATCCTTAATAAAGTTTTTTTCTATCAAGTCCTGCATAAAGATGCTCTACTTCTTTTGCATAACCATTTAAGTATAAAGTCGGAACCCTTCCTCTTTGTCCTATTACACGTTCGCTACTTTGAGACCATCTAGGATGTGAAACTTCAGGATCAACATTACCATAAAAACCATATTCTCTAGAATTTTCTGCCTCCCAAGTTGAAACAGGCTGTTTTTTTAAAAATTCTATTTTATTAATAGATTTAATCATTTTATAACCATATTTCCAAGGTACTACCAATCTAATAGGTGCTCCATTTTGTGGCAATAATCTTTTTTTATACATTCCAACTGCAAGCATAGACAAAGGATTCCTTGCCTCATCAATCCTCAAACCCTCCTTATAAGGAAAATCAAGAAAACTTGATCCCATACCAAGTCCTAAGAATCCTCCTTGCATTGGGAATTGCTTAGGATCATAGAGGGTTGTAAAACGGATATATTTTGCTTCTTTAGTGGGTTTAGCAAAGTTAATAAATTCTCTTAACTCAAACCCAATCCAAGGAATTACCATGCTCCAAGCTTCTACACATCTAAATCGATAAATCCTCTCTACTAAAGTCATTTTAGTGATTAATTCTTCAACATCAATCACAAAAGGTTTTTGCACTTCCCCTTCTATACTGATACTCCAAGGAGAAGTCTTTAAAGAACCTGCTTTATTTTTTGGGTCGCTTTTAGAATATCCAAATTCATAAAAATTATTATAACTTGTCGCTAATTCCTCTGGAGTTGGGAATATAACATTTCTATTGATCTTTAGCATTTCTTTATCACTCATTGGGCGATAATGCAATTTATCCGTTTTATTAACTATATCGGCTAAAAGACTTTCCACACTCAATGCAGCGACTAAACTACCAGCTCCAAGCTTTAAAAACCTTCTTCGTTGTTTAAAAAAAATTTCAGGCGTTACCTTTTGATATTCTTTAGGGGTAACTGCTTGATACTTTAACTCTTTCATAAAAATTCCTCAATTAGAAATTAAATTTATAGTAAAAAAATCAATGATTGAGGTAGAAAAAATTTCTGAATTTTTAGGTAAATAATGGATAAATTGATCAAGGAATTGTTTATTTAAAAATATCTCGCCACAAACAATGATACCTTTGGTATTATAGCTCTCTTCCATATCTCTACTAAAATTAGCAAAAAATTCTGCAAAAGAATCTATAATCCCAAAACACAATAATTCTTTTTCTACTCCTGCTAATTTAAAACTCATAACAGAACGCAAAGTTTTCAAAGTATCAAGATACACTTTCCCTTCTTCATTACGTTCTAATTTAAAATCAATACGAGGTCCTTTTTGCCCAACAAAATTTGATGCACACTCTAAAACTTCATAAGCAAGCAACATTAAATCCATAGAATCTACTTTAAAATCCAATAAAATACCGCACATCCCTATTAACTCTAAAAGATTAAAAGATATTTTTGATTCTTTAGAATAAGTCTCTAATTCCCTTATTAAATCTTGATTTTCCTTAGTAAAATTTTTCAACAAAGATTGTGTAGTTTTATTAAATACCTTTAATTCATCAATCCTTAAAGCAATATTAGATTCAAAAGCAAATTCTAATGGTTCTTTAAAACTTTGATTAAAATAAAGCATAAAACGCGTTTGACCTCTACCTAAATAGAGTAGATTCACTTTTTCTAATTTTTCTCTTAAAAGAGCTTTTTCAAATTCTTTCATAGTGGCATAAGAAATGTCTTTTGCTTCTTCAAAACGATGTTGGAGAATTAAAGAGTTTTTACCCACACTAATCAAAACTGGGGAGGACTCTTGAGTAATGAAATAACAAAGACCAAGCCTTATTTTTTCTTCTTTTAGCGGTAACAAATACAAACCACTATACTCTTCTAAAAATTTTGTCAAAAGCACTAAAAGCGGTTCATAGGGCAAAACACACGCTACAAAAGATTGGGAAAAAAACTCTGTAAAAATGGATTTTGGCTTTAGCCTTATAAGAGGCTTTTCTAAAGTTGCTAAAGCTTGCAGCTCTTCTTTAGAAGCTTTAAAAATTATTTGAGCATTATTCAAACAAAAAGGCATAAACCAATAATCACCTTCTATTTTTTTAGGATTTTTTTCATCTAGTAAAACCAATTCTTTTTTTCCATAAACAGTCTTTAAAAAAACCCTCTCTCCTTTCTTTAAAGCTTGGGCTAAATGCCCCAAAGAATCTTCTAATAAAACCTTTGAATTTATAAGCATCTCAGTCTCATTATTAAAAAAATTCAAAGGAGTTTGAGCAAAATTAATAAAATCTCCCCATAAATTACAAAAATTTTCACTTTTCCTACTGCTTATTGCCTGTAACTCCAAAGCACTCAGATACAAAGAGGGGATATTATAAGAAGTCTCTAAAGGGGTTTATTAATGCTTTGATTATCTTCTAATACCCTCATTTCTTTAAAACCCCATTGCAAAGATAACGGGATAACTTTTGATAAATAATCACTAAATTCTAAAACAACAGATTCTTCACCACAAACTTGCAGAAAAAACTCTTTATCATCACCATAGAATCTACCCTTTAGAGAATGTTGCATAAGCGCATTATCCAAAATTTTTAAAATAAAATTCTTAACATTTTGCGAATTATGGAATTCTTCAATAAAACCAAAAACTAGAGAAATATTCACTTTAATAGCCCTTATAAGAAAAATGCGCAATCTCTTGCAAATTTTGATTATTTTTTTTACAAACTTTTACATCTAAGGATTCTAAATATTCAATAGTTTTTGCTTCCATAATTTTTGCTGCTTGCAAAATTTCTTGAGATAATTCAAAAGTTGGGTCTGTGCCAATAATAAAAGGTTTCACACCTAAGACTTTTGTAGGTGGTAAGTCTCCTAACATTTCAATCATCTTCAAAGTTTGCAACATTTCAACTTCATGAGCACTTCCAGCCCAAGTAATATTATTAGGAACAGCACTAAAATCAAAAAAATAAACATCACCAACTTTTGCATCATTAGCATCTATACAATCTAAAATTAAAACTTGTTGGTATTGAGTAATAAGCGGAATGAGGTGTTGTGCCATAGTGCCTCCATCGACAATATCAACGCTACTCTCTCCGCTAAAAGCATAATTCACTTTAAGAAGATTTGAGAGATGAACTCCAATACCTTCATCTCCAAATAAAATATTACCTATGCCTAGAATTAAAATCTTCAAAAATTACCTTAATGTTACCCATCTTTTTCAAATTTATAGCCACTAACAATGGTATCAACACCAGCTCCGGGATATCTTGTTGCATTCCAAACTGCCATATAGATATGCACAGGAAGAAAGATAATAAATGCCCAAGTTAATATATGATGTATCCCTCTAACATTTGCAATACCTCCAAATAATACCTCTAAAGGTCTAAGAAAAGATAAAAATCCACCAAGCCCTTCGTGAAAAACATGTGCATATAAGATTAATCCAGTAAGAGAAATAGAAAGAATTAAAAACATCACACCTATATAAGTTACAAGCTGAATGGGATTATAAGCTCCTTTTATATGAGGATGCGCTGCTATAAATAAATAATTCCCTATAATCTTAACCCATACAATAGGATTAATAAGATCTAAAAATGAACGTCTTTCAATATGGCATTCTTTAGAAAAGAGAAAAATATAAATCCTAAAAATTGAAACCGCAATTAGCAAAAAGCCAAAAATAAGATGCCAACTACGCATTAAAGCATATAAAAAGCCCACTGGCTCTCCTGTAAAATTATTCGGTGCTAAAAAAGGATAAGCAATATAAAAGCCTGTTGCTATTAATGCAAAAATAGAAAAAGCTCTTATCCAATGGAATATCCTTGTAAGTCTTGAAAACTCATAAATGGATCGGTATTTTGTCTCCATATTCTTCTCCTTTAGCATTTAAGATTCGTAGCAATAGGATCAATTTTATACTGCCCTATTTCATTCCCTTTTGTATCCATTAAATGCACAGAACAAGCGATACAAGGATCAAAAGAATGGATAGTGCGAATAATCTCCAAAGGTTGCGTAATATCTTCAATCTTAGTACCAATTAAAGAAAATTCATAAGGTCCCATTTGCTCTTTTGAATCTTTTGGTCCAGCATTCCAAGTGCTAGGAACAACACATTGATAATTAGATACAACGCCATTTTTGATTCTAATCCAATGGCTAAGCGTCCCTCTAGGAACATTACCAATGTAACGCCCTTTATATTCTTTATTATTATCAATTTTATAAGGAGCACAAGTACTTTGATCGCCAGTTTTTAGATTTTCAACTAAAGAATTAAAAGCTTCAATCCCATAATTAGCAGAGAGTTTGCACTCTAATGCTCTAGCTGCAGTTCTTCCTAATGTTGAAAAAAGAGCTTCTACAGGTAATCCAGTATCTTTTAAAAATTGATTTACAATTTGAGTAATCCTAGGATTCTTCGCCGCTAACCCAACTACCATAGCCGCTAAAGGTCCAACCTCCATAGCATCTCCCTCATAACGAGGAGATTTTATCCAGCTATATTTTCCTTTAATATCTAAAGCCTTAGTATGAATAGGTTTGCCATCTGGTCCAATGGTATCAGCATCAACAAAACCTGTATAATTAGCCTCTGTTTCTCCATCATAAGGGTGAAGTGGTTGATTATTTTTATACCAAGAATGTGTAGCTTCCTCTGTGATTAACTCCTCATTTAAGTCATAAAGCTTTGAAATATCACCATTTCTTACAATACCAGTGCTATATAAAGTTTCTTTTCTATTAATAGGTATCTCTGCGTGACAGAGGAAATTTCTTACTCCACAACCCTTTAAAACACTAGGTTCATTTTTATAAACCTCTGCTGCCATTACAATATCTGCATAATAACCACGATTTACAAAATCTGCACATTCCTTATACTTTGTTAGCCAATCACCCAATCTTGTAGGATCTAAAATATCTACTACACAAGTAACTCCACCCACAGTTAGACTCTGAGGATGAGGCTGTTTAGCCCCAAAAATTGCCATAAGTTGAGCCATCACCCTTTGAACTTCAAGAGCCTTTAAGTAATGGGATAAAACAATAAGATTTTGCTCGGGTGAAAATCTATAAGTCTTATGCCCCCAATAACCATTAGCAAAGGGACCAAGACCTTGTTTAGAGCTTGCAAACTTCTTCACACGCTCTTGAACTGCTTTTAACTCATCTGCTCCTGCAGCAATAGGATTATCTACATATTTAAAGGCAAGTTCTGAAGCTTTTTTTGGGTCTGCTTTAAGGGCAGAAGTAATATCACACCAATCAAGCCCATGTAGATGATAAAAATGCACTAAATGATCGTGTAAGACCAAAGAAACATTCATTAAAGAGCGAACCATTTCTGCATTAAAAGGAACTTGAATCCCTAAAGCATCCTCTACTGCTGAAATCCCTGCTTTATAGTGAGAAAATGTGCAAACTCCACAAATTCTTTGCACCATAAAACCAACATCTCTAGGATCTCTATTTTTCACAATAACTTCAATACCCCTCCATAGAGTGGAGCTAGAATAGGCATCAGTAATAACATTATTATCATCAACAATCACTTCAATTCTTAAATGTCCTTCAATTCTAGTAATAGGATCAACAATAATTCTTTTTGACATAAGCCCCTCCTTTATTGGTTATCTTTTTTGATATTAGTTAATACTGCGTGAGCTGCTATACCAATTGCAGCAGCACCTAGCAAAGTAATCCCAATATTATCAGCGGTTCTATCTGCACCACCAAAGAATGGTGTATTATACAGCTTATTAGCCATAGGCTCTTCAAAAGGACCCATTGTATCCCAAAAATTTGGTTCACTACAGCCTATACAACCATGCCCTGCTTGAATAGGCCAACTTGTATGGGAATTAAAACGGAGCTTAGAACAATTATTAAAAGTGTAAGGTCCTTTACAACCCATTTTATAGAGACAATAACTATCTTTTGCACCATCATCCCCAAAAGCTTGCACGAACTCTCCTGCATCAAAATGCCCTCTTCTCTCACAAAGATCGTGAATCCTAAGTCCATAAGCCCATTTTGGACGATTAAATGCATCAAGACTTGGTAATGTCCCAAAAAGAATAAAATGAATAACATTACCAACAATATTTTTTTCACTTGGCGGACAACCAGGAACATTAATCACTGGTTTATTAATAACTTGACTTAAAGGTTTTGTTGCTGTTGGATTTGGATTAGCTGCTTGAATTCCACCAAAGCTAGAACAGGTGCCAATTGCAAAAATAGCTGCTGCGTGTTCACTTGCCTCTACAGTGCCTTGCCAACCCGTCTTTCCATGTGCCCCAATAGTTAGATACTGCCCTTCTAATCCAGTAGGGATTCCTCCCTCCACCATTAACACATAACGACCTTTATATTTTTCAATAGCAGCTTCTAAATTATGTTCTGCTTGAAATCCTGAAGCTGCCATAAGTGTTTCATGGTATTCTAAAGAGATGTAATCAAAAATCAAACTATCAATGCCTGGTCCATCACTTCTAAGCAAACTCTCACTACAACCCGTGCATTCTGCCATATGCAGCCAAATAACAGGTAATCTATCGGCTACTTCAGCCGCTTTTGCAGTAAGAGGAACAAAACTTGCAGGAAGTGAAAGCATAGCAGTCATTGCTCCTGCCCATTTCATAAAATCTCTTCGTGAGATTCCATTTCGCCTTAAAGCTTTAGTTATACTATTCCCTTTTTTAAGGGCAGGGATTTTATGAATCTCTTCTAGTCTCTTTTGTGCCTTTTCAAGAAGGACTTGTTCTCTTTGCATCTCCATATCATCTCCTTAATACTATGATTTTTTTGATAAAATTAAATTTATCTCTTTTATGCTTAAAAAATACTAAGTTATAAAAAATTATTATGTAACTCAAAGTTATAAAATTATATTTACGAATCTTCATTCCCGATTTCTATATCATAGTTTTGAATATCTATAAGCCAATAAAATCGTGCAACTTTATCCAAAGCAGGTTTAATAAGTGCAACTTGATAACCTTGCCTATACTCTACACTCTGAACTTCTCCCACTAAAATTTCAGGATAAAAAATATTATCATAGCCACTTGTATAAACAATATCTCCTATTTGCACAGGAGGAAAAAGAGGGATATAATCCACAATAAAGCCTTTATTAGCATCATACTTTGCAATACCCGGTATTTTATTTTCACCAATTACCGTGCTATAGGTACATTTCTCATCACCATTTAAATAACCTATAAGGCGATGATTTTCAAATTTGGCAATTCCCGCCACAACGTTATTATGTATAAGCCCAAATATAAGCTTATCATCAGGCTTCTTATCAAAATCAGATTGCAACCAAATCTTTGCATAATTATTCATATCCACATACGAAATATTACGAACAAAATGAATATTTGGCAAATCTATTGGTAACCTTGAAGAAACCGATTCTAAAAGTTCTTTATATTCTACATTTAAAGCATTAAAAAAGTATTCAATTTGTTGCTTATCCCTTAATTCATTGTTTAAATACTTGATTTGCTCCGCTTGCTGGAAATGACGCGTAATAGTATTAATGATATTATTATTAATATTTAAGATTCCTATTTTAATAGCACTGCTAAGACGCAAGACTTCTGAATGAATTTCTTTAGATACTTTTGTAGAAACAAAAAGCGTAACAGCAATAAAAACAATCCAAAGAAAGACTTTTTTCATTCACTACTCATAAGATAGTTGCTGAAGAACATCGATTTCCTCTAAAGCCTTTCCCGTTCCTTTTGCAACACATAATAATGGTTCATCACCAACATAAACAGGTAATTTGACAATATCAGAAAGATATTTATCTAAACCTCGAATCAAAGCCCCTCCACCGGTTAAAACAATGCCATTTTCAACAATATCTCCCGCTAAATCTGGAGGCATCTGTTCTAATACATCTTTTAAGGCATTAGAAATTTCCTTAAGGGGTTCTTTCATAGCCTCTCTTACATCTTCACTTGTTAGCTCTATAGTATTTAATAACCCACTTACTTGATCCCTCCCTTTAACCTGCATATTAAGAGGTTCATCAAGACTAATAGCTGAACCAATTTGTATCTTTATCTCTTCTCCTGTCCTATCCCCAATAAGCAAACTATATTTACGACGCACATAATCCACAACTGCATTATCTAGCTTATCTCCTGCCGTTCTTAAAGATTTTGAAATTACCAATCCACCAAGTGATATAACTCCAATTTCTGTCGTCCCCCTCCAATATCTACAACCAAACTTCCTTTTGGTTCTTTAACGGGTAGTCCAGCACCTATAGCTGCTGCCATAGGCTCTTCAATTAAAAATACCTCTCTAGCACCTGCACTAATAGCCGACTCTCTTACAGCCTTTCTTTCAACCCCTGTTAGCCCATAAGGCACACACACAATAATTCTAGGACGCATTAAAGCCTTTCTTTTATGGGCTTTTTCAATAAAATAACGAAGCATTTTCTCTGTCATATCAAAATCTGCAATAACGCCATCTTTCATAGGACGAACCGCTAAAATGCTCCCTGGTGTTTTCCCAACCATTTCTTTAGCTTCGTGCCCAACTGCTAAGACTTTATTTTTGCCATAACGATCATTTTGCACAGCCACCACAGAAGGTTCATTAATAATAACACCTTGACCCTTGATAAGCACAATAGTGTTTGCTGTCCCAAGATCTATAGAAATATCATGTGAAAACCAACCAATTATTTTATCTATCAACATATTCTCTCTCTTTTAATAAATTTAGGCACTTTTTTTATTTGTTTTTTTGTGTTTAACTAACATAGGTTTTGCTTTCTTTAAAATCACCTCTTTAGTAATTACCACCTCATATTCTTTTAATTCAGGCAATTCATACATAATATCAAGCATCACATCTTCCATAATGGCACGCAAACCCCTAGCACCCGTTTTACGCTCTATGGCAAGATTAGCAATTTCTTCTAAAGCCTCTAACTTAAAAGTTAATTGAACTCCATCTAAAGCAAAAAGTTTTTGGTATTGCTTAACTAAAGCATTTTTTGGCTTTTGTAAAATATTCATCATTGCTTCTTTGTCAATATCTTGCAAGGTAGCTACCATATGCAAACGCCCAATAAGTTCAGGAATTAATCCAAAATTTACTAAATCATCAGGTTCTACATATTCTAAAATTGTTCCACTTCGTTGTATAGAGTTTATGCAGTTATTAAACCCCAAAGTATTACCACCTATCCTTTTTTCTATAATATCTTTTAATCCATCAAAAGCACCTGCACAAATAAATAAAATATTTTTGGTATCAATTTGGATAAAATCTTGATTAGGGTGTTTTCTACCTCCTTTGGGAGGAACATTAACAACACTACCTTCAATGATTTTCAAAAGTGCTTGTTGCACTCCTTCTCCAGAGACATCCCGAGTAATAGAACGATTCTCAGAAAGCCGTGAGATTTTATCAATCTCATCAATAAAAACAATTCCTTTTTGTGCCTTTTGAACATCTCCATTAGCTTCTTGAATAAGTCTTGTTAAAATATTTTCTACATCCTCTCCAACATATCCTGCCTCTGTTAAACTCGTTGCATCACAAATGGCTATAGGGATATTAAGAAATCTCGCTAAAGTCTGTGCCATTAGAGTTTTTCCACTGCCTGTTGGACCAATTAATAAAATATTAGACTTAGCAATTTCTGTATCATCATCTTCAATATTTTGCATAATCCTTTTATAATGATTATAAACAGCAACACTAAAAACTTTTTTGGCTTTGTCTTGTCCGATTACATACTCATCTAAAATAATTTTTAACTCTTTTGGCGGAAGTAAAGTAATATTTTCTTCAAATTCCTTTATACTTTCAGTATCTACATAAGGATTAAAATCACTCTCACCAAAAAGTATTTTATAAGAGGCAATCACACAATTTTTACAAATACAAACATTATTACCTGAAATAACAGGATTATTATGTGTTTCTTCAGATTTACAAAAATCACACACTCTCTCACTCATCATTCCTCCTTATAAAAGGGATTCCCCTTGTTGATTGGATAATAAACTCACACATTTTAAAAATATTTTCATCCTTATAATTTTCTTCTAAAATTTCTTGTGCTATTTCTTTAATAGGTTTATTCCCAAAAAATAAACGCTTATAAACATTATGAATCTTATCAACTTGATGATGCTCAAAGTTTTTTCTTAAGCGGTGTAAATTTAATCCTCGAATCACCGCACGATTTCCCTCTGCTAAACAAAAGGGGGTATATCTTGAGATAAAGCACTTGCTCCAGCCACCATCGCATAATCTCCAATTTTGCAAAATTGGTGAATAGGGGTTAATCCACCAATATTAATATGACTCCCCATAATAATATGACCACCTAAGGTAACACCATTAGCTAAAATACAAGCATCTCCAACAATACAATCATGAGCTATATGCACATAAGCCATAAGAAGATTATTATTCCCAATAATAGTTTTACTCCCTCCACCCTCTGTGCCAGGATTAATCATTGTAAATTCACGAATTTTGTTATTATCCCCAAAAATAAGTGCATTAGGCTCATTATGATATTTAAGATCTTGAGGTTTCGTTCCTAACACTGCATTAGGAAAAATTTCGTTATTTTTTCCTAAAGTAGTATTCCCTACAATAGTTACTTGATTATAAATTTTTGTATTATCCCCAATTCTTACATCTTTACCAATCACGCAATAATGACCTATCTCTACATACTCACCAATAACAGCACCATCCTCTATAATGGCAGTTGGTGCGATAGTGGCCGATTTTGCAACACTCACTTTATACCCTCTCTTGAGTTCTTATCAATAATCATTGCTTTAAGCTCCGCTTCTGCTACAAGCTTATCTTCCACATAAGCATAACCTTGCAAAACCCAAATACCTCCCTTTTGCTTAACCACTTCAAGCTTATAAACAAGTTTATCACCAGGATTTACAGGATTTCTAAATTTCGCCTTATCAATACTCATAAAATATACAATTTTATCGCCTTTGTTATTAGAATCTTCACCAAACATACTAACAAAGGCTAAAACACCTCCTGCTTGTGCCATTCCCTCTATAATATAAACACCCGGATAAATAGGTTGTATAGGAAAATGCCCATTAAAAATTTCCTCATTAATGGTAATATTTTTATAAGCTTCAATGTTCTTATTATAAGCAATGGAGGTGATTCTATCTACAAGCAATAAGGGATAACGATGAGGAAGAATGTCTCTAATTTTTTGCACATCATAAACCATATCTAACATCCTTAAAAAATAAATATATTATATCTTAAACTCATAATGCCATTTTTCCGGGATTTAATATATTATTAGGGTCAAAAGCTTTTTTAATAGCTCGGAATAAATCCATCTCTTCTTGCGTGAAAGCAAGTTTCATAAAAGGTGCCTTTGAAAGACCAATGCCGTGCTCTCCACTTAATGTGCCACCAAGTTCAATGGTAATTTTAAAAATCTCTTCAATAGCTTCATAACCCCTTTTAACTTCTTCTTCTTTTGTGCCATCCACCATCACATTAGTATGCACATTACCATCCCCAGTATGACCAAAACACGGAATGAGGACATTATATTTTTTAGAAATTTCAGCAATTCTCTCTAAAAGCTCCGGAAGTTTAGAGCGAGGAACGGTAATATCCTCATTAAGTTTCTTACTTCCATAGATACTAATACTAGGGCTTGCATTCTTTCTAGCAAACCATAAATTTACAGATTCTTCCTCATTCTTCGCGACAATAAAATCATTTGCTCCATTTTCATAAAATTTTTCTTGTATCTTTGTAATTTGGTGAGTAATTTCTTCTTCTAAATTAGCATCTACCTCTGTTATAAGGATTGCTCCTGCTTCTTTTGGTAAGCCCTTATGGAATTTCTCCTCCACAGCTTTAATGGTAAGATTATCTAAAAATTCCATAGCTACAGGCGTAACACCACTTGCCATTGTTTTATAAACCGCATTCATTGCAGATTTAATACTTGGGAAGACGCCCATAGCACTTTTGCTATATTTTGGCTTACTTAAAAGCTTCAAAGTAATTTCTGTAATAACCCCTAAAGTTCCTTCACTAGCAATAAGAATCCCAGCAATATTATAACCCGCCACATCTTTAATAGTCTTTTTACCCGCCCTTATAATATTTCCATTAGGCAAAACTGCCCGCAAAGCCATTACAAAATCTTTTGTAATACCATATTTAGCAGCTCGCATACCTCCTGCATTTTCACTTACATTACCCCCTAAGGTAGAATAATGCTCACTTGCAGGATCGGGTGGATAAAACAATCCTACTGCCTCTACTGCCTTTTGAAGTTGCATATTAACAACACCAGGTTGCACTCTTGCTACCATATTCTCCATATCAATTTCTAAAATTTGATTCATATACTTTTCTAAGGCTAAAACTACACCGCCACCAACTGCTAATGCCCCTCCTGTAAATCCACTACCAGCACCACGTGGAACAATAGGGATTTTATAATCATTGCAGTATTTTACAACTTTACTCACTTCTTCTTCATTATGAGGAAACACGACACATTCAGGATATTTTCTTTCTCTTGTTGCGTCATAACAATAAGCACTTAAGTGAGCTTTATCATCAAAACAATCTTCCTCTCCAACAATAGCCCTTAAATCCCTAATCTGCTCTTGTGTCATTTTAAACCTTAAAAGATATTCTTAATGCTTTGAGTGAAATAATTAGTAATACGTCCAAAAAATGTTGCATCCTCATCCTTAATCTCACCTTTTAAAAGTGCGTCAAAATACAAATAATAATCTTGAGTTTTAACATCATTAATAATATAAGAAAACCAATTACTATTTACATCCCCTATACGCGAATAAAAGGGAAGGACTCTCTCTTGAATGGGTGCTCTCCCAGTAATATAATCTTTCTTTAGCACACTAAAGGTTTGACAATCTAAAACTTGCCCTTCATTAAGATTAACTAAATATACGACACCCGTAGCATATTGCAAACATATTTGCCTAAAATCTCCTTTAACAGGTGCAGTATGTCCAATATCCATTAAATAAGCAGCAAACAAATCAGGATGAAGCCAAGTTATATCAGGATAAGCAGCATTAATCTTCTCATAAATTTCTTGGGTAGGAGCAATAAGAAAAGCTCTATCATTAAAAGCTCTAAAAATTACCTCATCACCCTTTTGTGGAGTTAAAAGGGGTATTGGGAATGCCTTTTGTTCAAAACCTTTAAAAGATTCAAAAGCAATTTTTGCTTTATTGTCTTTAATTTCAATAACTGCAGCTTTAGCTACAATTCCAGAACGATCTTTATTAAACCAACGAATAATCTCACCACTCTCGCCTACTTTTAAGTCAAAAGCTGGAACATAAGCATAATGTTGAGAATCTTCATCCATTTCAATAATTGGAACAATAAGTTTATTGCCAAAAGGGGAGGCAAAAGCAAAAATATTAAAAAATACAGATATTATTAAAAGTCCAAAATATCTCATAAATCAAGCCCTAAATATATAGAATCTTAGTGCTTGGATTATAATAAACTTTTTCTTTAAAGAATGTAAATTTTAATAAATATACTCAAATAAACTAAAGAAGGGCTCTAAGAAGCTATACTTAAACTCTTAACTCTCACCCACCCAAACTCTCTTTAGCTATTTTTATAATCGATTCATCAGAGTTTAAATTTATCCAAAGAAATTGTTTTCCGCTTTGTTGCTCGCCATTTAATAAATCCCCACTATTTCTATATTGTAAATCCAACTTAGCAATTTCAAACCCATTTTGTATCTGGCAAAACCTCTCTAAACGTTCTATTTTATCTTTATTAGTATATAAAAAACAATAACCTTTTAATCCATTACGACTAACTCTGCCCCTTAATTGGTGCAAAGTTGCTAACCCTAAACGTTCTGCACCTACAATTACAATAGTAGAAAGTTTAGGCAAAGAAATTCCCACCTCTATGAGCGTTGTTGCGAGTAAAATATTTCCCTTATCTCTAAATTCTTCTAACACCAACTCTTTAGCTTTATCCTTGCCATAGGTAACATACACCCCTTGAAAATGTTTTTTCCAAAATATTTCTCCCTCCTTTAGAGGGACATAATCTGCATCTTTGCCCTCCTCCACCAGAGGATACACAATAATAATCTGATACCCTTTAACAATTTCTTTATGGATATGGACTAAAAGTTTTTTAAAATCTTGCTTATGAATAATCTCTGAATCAATATCCTTTTTATAAGGCAAATCTTCTATAAAACTAAAATCTAAAAAATTTGACTGAACCATTGCCAAAGTTCTAGGAATAGGAGTTGCAGAAAATTGCAAAATATGAGGACGTTTCAAGTCTTTCTCAAATTTTCTCTCTAAAGTGTTACGTTGTGCAGTTCCAAAACGATGCTGTTCATCAATCATCACTAAAGAATAATCTTGCAAATCCTGGTATAAAAGTGCGTGACTGCCAATAAGAAAATCACTAGTATGCAAATCCCCTTCTTTAGCACCTTGAGTGAATAGAGCAACTTTGATAAAAGGAGGTAGAAACTTTTGAGACTCCTCATAGATTTGTCTAGCCAATATAGAAGTTGGAGCCATTAATAAACTCTTGTTAGGATATGCCATTAGCACTGAAGCAAAAATAACCAAAGTCTTTCCACACCCAACATCCCCTATAATAACCCTTCTTGCAGCTTTGTTACTAGCAAGAGATTGTTTAATTTCATAAATAGCCTTCATCTGACCTAAAGTTAATTTAAAAGGCAAAGAATCTATCCAACCTTCAATCTCTCCTTGCAGAGACTTTAAACTTTGAAATTCCCTCTTTTTAGTTTTTAACTTCCGCATATATTCATAAATCTCTACAAACTTCAAAGCATCTAAAAAATCCCCAAAAAATCCTCCTTGTTTTTGAAAAGATTCAAAGAAATCAAGATTAGGTTGATAAATCATTAATAAAGCTTTTAAATATTTTACAGGAATCCTTGGGTAAAAACTTTGCAAAGATTGCAAAGAAATATTTTTAGAAAAATCACGCAACAAGCTTTCTTGAGTCCCCCTTGTGCCAAAATTTGGAAAAATCCCCTCTAAAGATTTTAATATTTTTGGCTGAATAAGCGTATAATATCCACCATTTTTTTGTATTTTGCCACTGATTATTAGATGCTCACCTGGAATGAATATATTTTTATGATAAGGCTTTGGATTAAAAATAACAAGCTCTATTTCTCTATCAAACAAAGAAGCATAACAAAGCACCTTAGCGGCTTTATAAGAAAAATATTTTAACACCTCTATTTTTAACACCACTTGGGTATTTGCCTCTAAAGTTTGGGATAAATAACTATTGGTATAGCCTTTAGGAGTAAAATGAAGCACAAATCCAAAAAAGGTTTGAATACCTAACTTTTTAATACTCTCTGGAATCTCCAATTAATCCGCACTCACAACAGAAAAGGTTAAAGCAGAAATCTCTTGGTGATTTTTAATATAAGCATTGACATCCTCAAGTTTAAGGTTTGCAATTTCTTGTAAAACTTTATGATTAAAATCAAGCGGCAAGCCTCTATAATGATTATTAAAAGCAGCATTTAATCTTTGCGAGAGTGTTTCATTACGCAATGGCTCACTACCTAATAAATATTGTTTAGCTTCTTGTAATTCTTGTTGTGTAATCCCCTTTTGTATAAATTCCTTTATAACTTCTTTAACAATACTCTTAGCCTCTTTTTCATTATCAATACTTGTTTGCAAATAGCCTTGTGCATAAGAAATTGTTTGACCTGCATTTAAGTGCATAACTGCAGAATAAGCTAATCCACGTTTAACACGAATTTCTTCCATCATGCGACTACCAAAACCACTTCCACCTAAAACAAAAGAGGCAACTTTAACCCTTGCAATTTCTTTTTGAACATCTTTAACCTCTAAAGGAGCACCAAAATAAATATAAGCTTGTTTGGTATCTTTAACTTGCCGTTTATACCCTTCATCTTGATGAACTTTGATAGGCTTAATTTGCACTGCTTTACCTTCAGGCAAACCCCCTAAAACATCATTTAGGCTTTGTGTAATTGTTAAAAAGTCAATATCCCCTCCTGCAATAACGATCGCTGATTTTAAATTAATGAAAGTTTGATAGAAATCTTGAATATTTTTTAAAGTAATTTTTTGAATAGATTCCTTTGTCCCACTTAATGGATATTCTAAGAGAGAATCCTTAAAAATCATGGCATTCAAAGCACGATTAGCTTGGTAGTCAAAATCACTTTCTTTTTCTAAAAGAGAAGTTAGCGCAGTTTCTTTTACTTTCTCTAAAGTAGCTTGTGTGAAATTTGGATCTTGAAGTAAAGACTTTAAGAGTCTAAATCCAGCCTGACTTTCCTTTTTCATACCACTTAAAGTAAAACTCATCGTTTCAAATCTACTCTCAACCTCTAAAGAAAGAGCCTTTTCTTCTAATTTTTGAGAAAATTTCGTAACCCCCAATTCTTTAGTCCCTTCATTTAAAATGCTACTTGTTAAATCCGACAATCCATAAATCTCTTTATTACTAATCCCTCCTGCACCTTTAAAAATAATTTGCACATAAAACAAAGGAAGTTGAACATTTTGCTCATAAATAATGGGAATATCCACACCCTTTATTTCAACATTCTTTAATTCAGCTGCCATTAAAAATCCTTTTATTCCAAGTAAAAATAAAAAAATGTGTAAAAAAACTCTCACGAAAAACACTCCAAAATATCATAAGCCGTATTGCGTTTTGCGGGAATCTCCCCAATATCTTTAATTAAACTTATCATTTCATTTTGATTCATAGAATTTTTAGCTCCTGCTGCAGCCACTACATTTTCTTCCATCATTGTGCTGCCTAAATCATTAGCACCAAATAACAAGGCTAATTGCCCGATATAAGAACCTTGTGTTACCCAACTACTTTGGATATTAGCAAAATTATCCAAAAAAATCCTACTACAAGCTAAAAGTCTTAAATACCGATTAGAAGAAGCTTTATGCAAATGAGGAAACTCTTTTTGCAAAGGCGTAAAGGCTGGTTGAAAACTCCATAAAATAAAAGCTCTAAATCCATTAGTCTCATCTTGTAAACCCCTAATCCTCTGCCAATGCTCTATAATATCCTCATCACTCTCTACACTTCCAAACATCATTGTAGCGGTGCTTTTCATACCAATTTTATGAGCTTGCCTATGAACTTCTATCCATTCATCAGAATCCAACTTTTTAGGTGCGATAATATCACGTACCCTATCACTTAATATTTCCGCTCCTGCCCCTGGTATAGAAGCAAGACCGCATTTTTGCAAACGTTCTAAAACTTCCAAAATAGAGATTCTCGAAATTTTTGCAATATAATTAATCTCAATAGCAGAAAACCCATGCACAGTTATTTGTGGATATTTTTGAGTAATATGCAAGAGTAAATCTTCATACCACTCTATTTTTAAACTCGGATGAACCCCACCTTGAAACAATATCTGTGTCCCACCAATAGCAAGCAATTCATCAATTTTTTTATCAATCTCATCAAAACTTAAAATATAAATATCTGCTTCATTGATTCTACGTTTAAACGCACAAAACTTACAATCCACCCAACAGATATTCGTATAATTAATATTCCTATCTACAATAAAACTCGTGATATTATCAGGATGCAATTGTTTTTTAATAGCAAAAGCTCTTTCTCCTAGCTCTTTTAAAGAAGCATTTTGCATCAAATCTAAAATCTCTTTAGGGCTAACTCTAGGGAGTTTTATTTTTACACTATCTCTATTTTTTATCTGCATAATTAAAATCTCTGTCCCATTGTAAATTCAAAAGATGAAGTGTTATCTCCGGGTTTATTATCAAGTGCCTTAGGAATAATAAAAGTAATCGCACCAATTGGTGAAATCCATTCTAAAGCAATACCTGTAGAACTTCTTCGTATTTGAGTGATATCATTTTTTCCAAGCATACCATAATCATAAAACACACTCAAACGCATAGGCACTGTTTCAAACAATCCATAACTAAGCTCCGCTGAACTATAAGAAGTTTTGTTAGCACCAATCCTTGTGCCAAATCTATCCCTTGGGCTAATAGAATTGGTTTGATAACCCCTAAGCGAATTTATCCCCCCTAAATAAAACCTCTCATTTAAAGGAACATAACCATTATCTTGAATATATCCTAACCTAGAGCGGAATCTAAAGGTCAAATCTACATCTATCAAATCCTCTAAGTTTTTAAAAAAATACAAATTACCAAAATACTTCAAAAACTCTGCATCACCACCAACTCCTGCATATTCTAAACTTGCATTAGCCTTCCAACCATTTTTAGGAAAAAAGTAAGAATCTGTATTATCATAATATACACCCGGTATTATGGAAGACTTAGTATATTTTCCGCGATAATAATTCAAATAAAAAGAATTGCTAAAACTTGAAAGCTCTGATTGTTGATACATATAGCCCAAGGTTGTCTCTAAAGTATCAGTAATCCTTCTTCCCCCAACAAGACTAAAACCTCTTGTTTTTTCTTTATAATCAAAGTTATCATATTGACTTTGATAAACATCTGTTGAGAGACTATAATTACTATCTAAAACTGCAGGATTATAGATATTAAAACGATAAGAAGTAGAAATTTGACTTTTATCAAGATAAATACCAGCCGTTAAGCCTGTCCCGAAAATATTCCTATCTTTAATCGAAGCACTCCCCATAATACCATCATAGCTACCATAACCTACACCAAAACTAAATTCACCTGTTTTAGCTTCTTTTACTTTAACAAGCAAATCAATGTTTTCCTCATCAATCCGTTTCTCCTCAATTTGAATATCATCAAAACCACCTGAACGCATAATAGAGTTTTTAGAACGTGTAATTTTTGTCATATTATATTCATCACCGGGTGCTAAGAGGATATTTCTACGAATTACTCTATCCAAAGTTTTAGAATTACCAGAAATAATAACATCATTAACTTTTACCTTTTTTCCAGGTTGAATATAATAGACAATACGAACTTCAGACTTTTCTACATCTTTATCCAAATCAGGAGTAACACGAGCAAAGGCATACCCTAAATCCCCAACTTTATATTTCAAAGTTTCCGCATCTTTACGCATTGTAGAAATATTAAAAACTTTTTTTTGCTTAGTTTTAATAGCACTATAAAGATCCTCATCATCAATTACCATTTCTTCTTGAACAATATCAATACTAGAAACCTTATAAGGTTTTCCCTCTTCAATATAATAATCTAACTCTGCATCATAGGTTGTAAAATCCGTCCTTAAAAAAGGCTGGCTAACTTTAGCATCTAAATAACCTTTTTGCAAATAAAGATCTTGAATCCTAAGCGAATCTGTCTCAATCTCATTAATTTGCAACTTACCACTATTAAACCCCCACATCCAACCTAAAAAATCTCTTTCTTTATTAGCAGTTGAAGCTTCAATACGAGATACCTTAAGATTTTCTCTCCCATAATAGTTAGCTTTACGAATAATAATTTCTTCACCCTGATTAATCTCCAATGTTACTTTAAGAGCATTTTGGCTAATTTCTTCAATTTTTGATTCTATTATAGTATCATAGCGACCTTGTTTTTCAAACATTTCAATAATGCGTTTCTTTGTAGCATTAATTTTCATTTCATCATAAACATCGCCCTTTTTTAATCCTATTTCTTTATTAATAACAGTTTGATCTTTACCTGCTCCATAACCACTAATAATTAAACTTGCAATAACAGGCTTTTCAACAAAATGAAAAACCAAAATCCCACCCTCTTCTGTAGCCCAAATATCTTTAAAATATCCCTGCTTATAAAAATCAAGAATAGATTGATTAATCCTTTGAACATCAAGCGTTTTACCAATTTGCACTTTAGCAATCTCATTAGCAATAAGGGGAGAAATATAATTTAGCCCATCATAACGCACCTCTTTGATAATAGGCAATTCAGCACCAACAACCAAAGCACAAGAGCCAACTAATCCCAATAAAAATGATTTAAGAGCTTTCATTAATGATAAAACCTCGCAACTTTAAATAGCAAAATTAATATTAAAGTTCCAATTATACCCTAATTTTGACATTAAACCTACTAAAACTAAAGCAAATAAATATATAATTTTCAAAAAACTTTAAATGAGGATAAATGCAAGCAGGAATTATTGGTCTAGGATTAATTGGTGGTTCTTTAGGATTAGCACTAAAAGAAAGTGCAATGTTTAAAAGGATTGTGGGGTTAGATAACAACGAGATTCATTTGCAACAAGCCCTGTCTTTAGGCTTAATTGATGAAGGTGTAGAATTAGAGAAAATCAAGCAATGCGATGTTATTTTTCTTGCAACACCCGTAGAAGCCATCTTAGAGATTCTTCCTCAACTCATTGGCGTATCCCCACATACCACAATTATTGATTTAGGTAGCACAAAATATTTAATATCCCAAAATATCCCCCCAAGTATTCGCAAAAATTTTATCTGTGCTCATCCTATGAGTGGGACAGAAAATTTTGGACCAAAGGCAGCATTTAAAGACCTTTTGCCCCATCATATCATAGTTTTAACAGATTTAGAACAAAGCGGAGAATTTCAAATTTCAATGGCAAAAGAAATATTCATTACTTTGAAAATGAATATTATCAAAATGGATTCAAAATCACACGATAACCACGCTGCTTTCATTAGCCATTTACCGCATATCATTAGTTATGCCCTAGCAAATACCGTGCTATCCCAACAAAACCCAAAAGATATACTAACCCTAGCAGGCGGAGGATTTAAAAGTATGGTGCGAATCGCTAAGAGCTCTCCTAAAATGTGGAGTGATATTTCTAAACAAAATCGTGAAGAAATTTTAAAATCCTTAGAATACTTCCAAAAAGAAATAAACTTTGCAAAAGAGTTAATTAACAACCAAAAATGGGAGGAATTAGAAAATTGGATGACAGAGGCAAATTCCCTTTATAAGATTTTCTAATCCCTAAAAGGCTGAAGCCATAATATTAAATCATCCCCAATTTGTTGTGAATACAAAATCCTAAAATTAGCTTGAAGTTGCATATGAAGCTGAAAATCACTCTGCATAGAAGGATTTAGAAAAAACAATACCATATCAATTTGGGGGATCAAAGTCTTAAACAACTCTGCTCCCCCCTCACACATCACAAAACCTTCAAACTTTTCTATCTTATGGAGTATTTTTACTTCTCTCTTAGGAACAAAAAATAAAGGAGCTTTTTTAGGAAAATCTCTTAAATGCGTTAAGATTGTTACACAAGGTGGTCTTTTATCCTTTAAGGTTGCATACCTGCAATCAAGTATGGGATTATCTAAACGCACACTTTTACCAGAAATTAGAAGGATATCTACTCTTGTCCTTAAATTATGCATAAAACTTTGTGCGGCTTTAGAGCTAATTTGCCCTCCATCAATGCTGCCATCTAAACGACTAGCATATTTAAAAAGGATGAAACTCCCTTTGCTTTGCAGACTACTAAAAGGAATTAATAATGCCTTAGAATCTTCATAAGCCCTCAAAAGCTCTTTTTCCTCCCAAGCCTTTATAACTTGCACTCCACAACTTTTAAGTGCGTTAGCCCCTCCTTTAGCCTCTTTATTACAATCCTGTGTCCCAATAATGATTTTTTTAATCCCTAATAATTTTAAAAGTTCTGCACAAGAGGGAGTTTTTCCACGATGTATGCAGGGTTCTAAAGTAACATAAAGGGTTATATCTTTGAAATAATCCTTAGCATTTTCTAAAAGAAATTGATGAATCTCTTGAGATTGAAAAAGATTAAAAATTGAAGAATCTCCGCTTAGGCGATAATAAGATTCTTGCAATGCTAAAACCTCAGCGTGCGGATCACCTGCAACTTTGTGAGCTTGAATGCTTAAAATCGCCCCAAACTTATCTAAGATAACAGCCCCAACAGCAGGATTTGGCAAAGTTTGACACTGATAATCCCAAGCTTTTTTAATCGCTAAATCAAGATAAAAAGAATCTACCATAGAAAATAAGTTTGTGCTTTTTTGATGGCTTCTATAGGGATACTCTGCCCACTTTCAAGCTTTATAGAATCCTCATAAACCTCTACTAATTTACCTTTAAATTCCCTCTTATCGAGCATTTTAACTTTCACAAGCTCACCAATAGCACCTTGAAAATGTGTTAATGTCTTTAAAATGCGTTCAATTCCCGGTGAGCTAACTTCCAAAAAATAATTCTCAAAATTTGGCATTTCTACATCTAAAAGTGGTGAGAGGGCAAGACTAACCTCTTGACATTCCTCAAGACTAACAGAGGGCTTTTTAGAAATATAAACGCGTAAGATTTTATGATTATTTTCATTGATAATAGCCATATCATATAGCTCACAACCCAAACTTTGGATTAAAATAGAAATTTTTGCTTCTAAATCCGAGCTTATCATTACTCTAATGCTCCTAAATCTAACCCTCTTGCTTTGTCCCCCTGCTTTATATTCCTCTCTTTTTGTAAAGCTTGAAAAATCCTATCAAGACGCATTTCTTTCTCTAAAGAATCATCAAAAACAAAGTTAAAATCTGGACAACGAAACCAACCACTCTCTTCTAAGCAATATCCTTTGATAATATTTCTTGCTTTTTTTAGCTGGTGAAGAATAACTTTTTTTTCCTCTTGTGTGATAAAAGAAGGATCTAAAAAAACTTGTGCGAAATACTTTCCTCTAGAACATTTTACCTCTAACACACTAAGATTATTTAATCTTGTATCCTCTAAATTCGCTAAAGCAGAGGGAATAAGCTCTTTTAAGAGAGATTGGATTCGTTCTAATTTAATGTTTTTCATTTATAATGTCCTTTGTTTTTCCACTTCCTTATAAGTTTCAAAGACATCGCCTACTTGAATATCATTATAATTTTCTAAAACAATCCCGCATTCAAAACCTTTAGCTACCTCTCTTACATCATCTTTAAAACGTTTAAGGGAAAGAATATTGCCATTATGTATTACCACTCCATTACGAATTAATCGCACTTTAATACCTTTTTGAATAACACCATCTGTTACAAAACAGCCCGCAATAGTCCCAACTTTTGCGATATTAAAAGTCTCTCTAACTTCAGCTTCCCCAGTATTTTCCTCTTCAAGCACAGGAGAGAGAAGCCCTCCTAATAATGCTTTAATATCATCAATAAGTGCATAAATAATAGAATAAGTTTTAATCTCAACTCCTAATTCTTTCGCTTTATTTTTTACACTTCCAGTTGGTCGCACATTAAATCCCAAAATAACAGAATTTGCACTAGCAGCAGCCAAAGTTACATCACCCTCTGTAATTCCTCCTACACCTTTATGAACAATATTAACTTTTACCTCTTCATTTTGAAGCTTTTCTAAACTTCCTTTAATAGCCTCTAAACTTCCTTGTGTATCGGCTTTAACAATAACGGGAAGATTTTTTAATTGCCCAAGTGCTACCATAGTGCTTAATTCATCAAAAGAAACCTTTGTAGAATGAGAAAACTCTTTTTGTCGCAAATGTGCTAAACGTTTTTGTGCATACTCTCTTGCAATATTATCATTAGCCACCACGAGCAAAATAGAACCTGCTGGAGGCACTTCATTGAATCCCGTAATTACTCCAACCCCAGATGGCAAAAGATTCGTAACATTTTTGCCATTATCATCACTAATAGCCCTTACTCTCCCAAATGCCGTATCTGCAATGATACTATCACCAACTTTTAAAATCCCATTTTGAATAATTAAAGTCGCTACAGGACCCTTGCCCTTCTCTAAGCTACTTTCAATAACGACTGCACGAGCAGGTCTATGAGGATTAGCCTTTAAATCCAAAATTTCTGCTTGTAATAAGATAATTTCCAACAAATCATCAATACCCTCTCCACTCTTAGCGGAAATATGCACAAACTCATAGTCTCCCCCCCATTCAAGCGGAGTAAATCCTAATTCCGCCGCTTCTGCTTTAACCTTATCAGGATTAGCATCAGGTTTATCAATCTTATTAATCGCAATAATAATACAAGCATTAGCGGCTTTGGCGTGATTAAGTGCTTCAATAGTTTGCGGCTTTACCCCATCATCAGCTGCAATGACAATAATAGCAATATCTGTAATTTGTGCTCCACGAGAACGCATCTCACTAAAAGCCTCGTGTCCGGGAGTATCAATAAAAGTGATTTGCTTCCCTCCTTTGGTGATTGTATAAGCACCAATATGTTGTGTAATGCCGCCTGCTTCACCAGAAACTACTTTTGTATTCCTAATCACATCTAATAAAGAAGTTTTTCCATGATCAACATGCCCCATAATCGTAACTACTGGTGCTCTAGGCTCTAAATGCTCTTCTTTGTCCTCATCATCGTGGAGCTGCGTATAATCTAATTCATCCGCGGTATTAATAATTTCAATTTCAACACCAAACTCTTCAGCTAAAATTTCAATAGCATCTTTTTCTAAAAAATCATTTTTAGTAATCATCATTCCAAGATTAAAAAGCACTTTAATAACTTCACCCGTAGAACGTTTAATTTTCTCTGCAAATTCATAAGCCCTAATCTCCTCTGGGACTCTAACAACTCCACTAATGGATTCTTCTACTTTTTGAGGTTTTGGGGCTTTTTTACGGCTTGATCGTCTCGTTGTGCCTTGCTCCATAAAAGGATTATGTCTTTGAACTTTGATTCTATCAGTAGCTACCTTTTTTTCATTCTCCTCTTCATCAATATCTACTTCATCTTGCACACTTAAATCAAATAAAATGATGCCCTCATCTTCCTCATCATCACTTGAAGTATGAAATTCTCTATTATCTAATAAATCTATTTTTTGCTGGTTTTTTTTCATCACAAGGGGTTTATCTTTTTTCTTTTTCTTTTCCCTTTTAGAAAAACTCTCATCTAAATTTCCAAGCAAATCCTGCAAAGTCTTACCCGTTACTTCTTTCTTTTTCTCTACTTTTGGTAACTCTTCTTTAATATCCCGCTTTTTAACGATCCTTAACCCTGTTCGTTTAATAGCTGGATTATCTTGAGTAAAGTCTAAATGTAACTCTTCAATAACATTATTAGGTTTATCTAATTTCTCCTCAATCTCTTGTGTAGATATTTCAGAAATTTGTTTTTTCTTTTCTTTAACTTTTTTAATAGTATTCTTACTTTCTTTAGCTTCTATAATAGGAGTTTCTTTTAAAGAATTACTTTTTTTAGCAGCTGTTTGTTTAGTCTCTTTTTTAACTTCCTCTTGAGCCCTCTCAACACTTTTTCCTGATAAAATATAATTATATAATTCTTCAGCTTGTGTAGCCGTTACACCACTAGAAGCAGTTTTTACTTCAAAACCTAGCTCTTGAGCTTTTTGGATTATTTCTTTGCTTGTTTTCCCAATTTCTTTGGCAATCTGACTAATACGGATTTTATCCATATACAAAAATCTCCTTTAATGATTGTTTTAAAATTTTTTTCAACCCTTTGTCAATCTTACAAGTTTTTATAATGCAATCAACAATTCTATTGTTATCTACACAATCTCTACACACATAAAAACTCCTTCCTACACCACTAAATTTGATAAGTTCTCCCTCTTTATATTGCAAACGTATTAATTGGGATTTTAAAAATCTACCCCTACAAACAATACACATTCTAACCGGATTAGACATTAATATTCCCACATTATAACAAGCTAGAACTTAAATTCATCATCAAAAACCATACCAAAATTATCAAATTCAAGACTTAAAACTCTTAATTTATAAAATTTAGAAGATAAAGCTTCATATAAATGCTTAGAATCCTCTGCATAACAAAGATTAAAAAAAGTCGATCCACTCCCTGATAAAGTGCTCATAAGTGCACCATTAGTAAGTGCAGTTTTTTGCACATCAAATAAAATAGGGATTTGTCGCATTCTATAATATTGGTGTAATCTATCCATACTTGCTTCTTTTAGTAACTCCCACTTTTCCTCAAAAAAAGCGACACTTAAAAATGCAGAATGCGAAAGGTTAAAAAAGGCATCTTTTTGTAAATATTTTTTGGGCAATGTTTGACGCGATAAATATGTAGAAATAGATTGGTTAGGAATAACCACAACAGCAGAAATACAATGGGGCAATTGTTTATTTAAAAAACGCACCTCTTTATTATGAATCATACAAGTATTAAACCCTCCCATACAAGCTGGAGTAATATTATCAGGATGCGTTTCATAATGCAAAGCTGCATTTAAAATCTTTTGCTTATCAAAAGCTTCACCAGCAACTTTAAAAGCTGCACTAAGTGCACCAATAATCACAGCAGAAGAGCTGCCCAAACCCTAGAAATAGGAATAGAGTTATTAAAAACAAATTTAAAAGGAGGCGTTTCACCTATGAGTTTTTTAAGCTGCTCATTAAAAATCCTAACAAAAGCATTATCTATACGCAATTTTGGATTCTTTGAACCCTCACCCAAAATCTGTATAGAAGTGAATTTAGAGGGTTTTAAACTAAAATAATTATAAAGCTTCAAAGCAAGCCCTAAACTATCAAACCCCGGTCCTAAATTAGCACTCGTTGCTGGAACACGTAATTGCATTAAATACCTTTTAATCCAAATTAGCAAATTTTAAGGTAAATTCCACCTCACCTTTGCCAATACGTAGCTCTTTAGCTATAGAATCTACACTCCAACCATCTTTAAACATAGAAATAATGCGTCCCTCATCGATATTACTAGGATTTGTTGGGGTATAAGCAAATTCCTTAATCCTATCTTCTAGTGTAAAAACCTTTCCCTCCACCTCCTCTTTATATTGTTTATATTCCTCATTTAATCTTTCTATTTGACTCCTTAAAGGCATTACTTGTGAATGCAAATTTGTATCAATAAGATTCTTCATTTCTAAACGGGTATCTTGATAAATTTGCTGCTTAATACTTTGCTTAAAACCCTCTAAATCACTCTCATAAGTTTTAAGCTTTTTTTGCAAACGATAAATCTCCTTATTTAAGTCCTCAATAGATTTCTCATAACGTTTAGATCTTTTAGTATTTTCTGCATCTTTTAGATAAAAATAAATAATTAATAAAGCAAAAACTAAACCAACCCCCACACCAACCCATAACAAAATATTCTCATTACCAATTATCATTAACATCAACCTTATTTATTAGACTTCATAAAGCGAATAAGTGCTCTTTCTTTAGAAGCTACATAGCTATCCCATTCCATTTCATCTCTTGTATGAATCTTCTCAATCCAAGCAAGATTATCACGTAATACAAAGTAAATAGGGACAATCCTTATAGGAAAAGTTGGAAGTTCAATCCTGCCATAATACAAAATATTCTCTGAAATTTTTGAATCTTTTAACACAAAGCAACTATGCCCTATAGTTGTTACTAAATCCGAATTTGCCAAAGGAATATAAGTCTTTTTATTCCCCTCTATCCTTTGTTCTAAAGATTCTATTTTTCTATAAATCTCAACTAGCAATTCTAAAATAATGGTATTCTCCCCTTCTAAATTCCCCTTTTTAGCACGCATTAAACGCAACCATTCCCCAATGGGGTCTTCATCACTTTGTGTGAGTTTATTAAATTCCATTACAAAAGACTCTGAATTATTATGAACCTCCTCATATTCAATCTTTAATAAAGTATCAATTAAACGACTTTTCATAACCTCTACCCTCTTATTACCAAATCTAAAATACAAAATCCAAAAAATATTACACCCAAATAACCATTAACACTAAAAAATGCTCGTGGAATATTATGAAAATTTTTCGCCACAAGGTATTGTTCATAAGCAAGAAACAAAGCAGCAATTACAAGCCCAACCCACATAAAAATTCCAAGTTTAGCCCAATAAATAAATAAAGCCCAAAAAACAATAACTAGTATATGAAAAATTCTTGATAAATACAAGGTTCTCTCAATCCCTAAAAAACTTGGTATGGAATGCAATCCCTCCTTTTTATCGTGTTGAACATCTTGCAAGGAATACAATAAATCAAATCCAGCTACCCAAAACAAAACCCCCACACATAAAGGCAAAGACCATAATAAAACCTCTCCACTAACCGCCACTACTCCGGCAATAGGGGCTAAACCTAAACATAATCCAAGCACTAAATGTGCTAAAGATGAAACCCGCTTCACCAAAGAATACCCCGCCAAAACCCCCAAAATAGGAAAAGAAAGATAGAAACAAAGAGGATTGATAAAAAAACTCACAAGAATAAAAATTAAAGCATTAATTCCAATAAAAACAATCATTGCCTTAACAGAAATTCTACCATCAACACTAGGGCGATTTTGTGTGCGTGGATTTGTCTTATCAAACCTTCTATCAACACAACGATTAAAAGCCATCGCAAAATTCCTAGCACTTAGGGTTGCAATCACCCCAAAGATTAATAACTTCCAACCAAACCATCCATTAGCAGCAACACACATCGCAATAAAAATAAAAGGCATAGAAAAAATACTATGCTCAAACATTACAAGTTCGCTAAAATCCTTAACCTTTACGCTAAAATCCTTAAACACTCCTAAATCTCCACACCAACAATCTAAAAATACGATATTTTAATGACTCCAACATAGTTTGAAGTTTGAAACTAAAAATTTTATAAAAATATTTTTAGAAATATCTTGCATTGAAATATTTTCAAGAATTAATAAATCCACAATCCTTAAAAATATTAAAGAACCCAAAATTCTAACGCATTTTTTTAAAAAACTAAATTAAAGATAAAAGAGCATTTGGGATTCTTTTTAGAATATTTTGTTATAATCTTTTTAGAATATTTACTTCATTTTATTTCAATTAAACACAAAGGAAGCATCAATGAAAATTATGATAATCCAAGGTCCAAATCTCAATATGTTAGGTGTTAGAGATCCAAAAATTTATGGAAATATAACACTTCAAACCATTCACGAAAATATCCAAAAACACGCTGAACAAATGAATATCGAAGTGGATTTTTTTCAAAGCAATTTTGAAGGAGAAATTGTCGATAAAATCCAAGAATGCCTAGGACAATATAATGGTATCATCATTAATCCTGCAGCATATTCCCATACTTCTGTTGCTATCCGTGATGCCATTAGCTCGGTTAATCTACCAACTATTGAAGTGCATATTAGCAATATCTACGCTAGAGAAGACTTTAGGCACAAAAGCATTACAGCGGCAGTATGTGCTGGAATGATCACTGGATTTGGTCCTATGAGTTATCATCTAGCACTCCAAGGTCTCTCGCAAATCTTGGGGGAAATTCAAGCTATCCAACAAGCACAAGCACAAGCACAAACTATGCAACAAAATTAAATCTCAAAGATAATGTTAAAATTTATTGACTTTAGGATAATTAGGAAAAATGGAACAAAAATCTTTAAGAAAAAAGATACTCACCCAAAAATCATACTATGCAACAAAAACCTATAATATTAGGGAATATAAACCCAATTTTTTCTATATCACCCCAACACTTTTTAAACCAAAATATCTTTTTAAAATTCGTAAAAAACTATCAAACTTTCTCACTCAAACTTCAAATCCTTATAATCTCTTTACCAACAAAGCCTTAAAATCCTACGCCATCTTAGGAATTGGTGGTAACAAAGGCAATGTTTTAGAGACTTTTTGGAAATTCTTTAACAAGCTAAAAAATAAAAATATTATAATCTATCATTCACCTTTTTTAAAGAATCCCGCTTTTGGATATACCCAACAAGCAGATTTTTATAATGGGATAGTTTGGGTAAAAACCAATCTTTGCCCCATTGATTTTTTTAGTTATTGTAGTTATTTAGAACGTATTTTTAAGCGGGATAGAAAAAGGATATTTAAAAATGCACCGCGAACCCTAGATATAGATATTTTAGGCTTTAAAAATATGAAAATTACTTTCAAGG
The DNA here is from genome assembly GCF_003097575.1 of Helicobacter apodemus. Classification (NCBI taxonomy): domain Bacteria; kingdom Pseudomonadati; phylum Campylobacterota; class Epsilonproteobacteria; order Campylobacterales; family Helicobacteraceae; genus Helicobacter; species Helicobacter apodemus. The sequence continues at coordinate 1,067,078 of NZ_CP021886.1, forward strand.
AACTGCACATTCCCCATAAAGAATGGGCTAAGAGAGAAAGTGTTTTAATTCCACTAAAAGGGTTTCAATGAAATTATTTACCTACAATGCAGAAACTTCCGCACTTGCTATTACACAGGCAAAAAAGGAATTAGGTGATGAATTTTCTATCATTTCTCAAAAAAAACTAGCTAATGGAAATTATGAAATCTCTGTTGCCATTAGTGAGGAGGAATTTAACAAAAATAAAGATAATCAAGACAATCAAGAATCCTCGATTAAAACTAATAATATCGCACAACGACTAGAGCTTATCGCACAAAAAGAATTAGAAAGAAAACGTTCTTTGCAAAATACACAATCCCCCCTCCCTGAAGAGGTATCCTTACAGCTCTCTGATGCAGTGCGTCAAATCTCCCAAATTGCTGGTGTTGCGACAAAAATGCCCCCCGCAAAATCCCCCTATCCACAAGAAGATAAACTAAAATCCAATATCCCAAAAGAAGAAACCCCAACAAAAGAACACAAAAAAAGCAAGGAATACAAACAAGGTTTAGGGGAGTTAAAAATTATCCAAAATGAAATTAACCGCTTAAATGACAAAATAAAGCTTATACAAAATATGTTTTGGGAAGAAAGAGGTCCTAAAAAAGAGGGATTAATCATTCCTCACGAATTTGCTGAAATTTATAGAATCGCTAAAGCAAGCGGAATGTTAAAAGAACATTTAGAAAAAATTATGCAATTAACACTGGAATTAATGCCTATTAAAATGCGTGAAAACTCCATACTCATCAAAAGATATTTTAGGGAAGTTTTACGCAAAATGGTTTATGCAAGAACAGAAAATCTAAATAGCAATGCCAAAAACATTATGATGTTAGTAGGTCCAACAGGTGTGGGCAAAACAACCACTTTAGCAAAACTTGCAGCGCGTTATTCAAGGCTACTCAATAGACATTATAAAGTAGGAATTATCACATTAGATACCTATAGAATAGGTGCGGTCGATCAATTAATGTTTTATGCTAAAAAGATGAAATTAAGTATTGATACGGTGGTAGATACAGAAGAATTTATTAATGCTCTAGATTCTTTAAAATACTGCGATTATATTTTAATTGATACTGTAGGAAGCTCACAACACGATAGAGCTAAATTACAAGCCCTAAAAAGCTTTGTCAATGCAGACTCAAATTCTAAAGTAGATGTTAGCCTAGTGATGAGTGCAACAACAAAATATGAAGACTTAAAAGATATTTACCACACTTTTTCAACACTAGGGATTGATACACTAACCTTTACAAAACTTGATGAAACTAACAACTATGGCAATATTTTCTCCCTCATTTATGAAACCAAAAAACCAACAAACTATTTCTCAATCGGGCAAGAAGTTCCCAATGATATAAAAGTAGCAAGTAGCGATTTTTTAATTGATTGTTTGCTAGATGGCTTTATTAGGGCATAATGATGAAAAATCAAGCAGCAAACCTAGAAGATCTAGTAGCAAAAGAAAAAAAGTCTCATACAAACTTTGTCGCCATCACAAGTGGAAAAGGCGGAGTTGGCAAATCCACCTTTAGTGCAAATCTAGCCTATAAACTTTGGCAATTAGGTTTTAAAGTAGGGGTTTTTGACGCAGATATTGGGCTTGCAAACTTAGATATTATCTTTGGTGTTCGCTGTGAGAAAAATCTCTTACATGTCTTAAAAAATCAAGCAAAGCTTAAAGATATTCTTATCCCTATAGAACACAATCTATATTTAATACCCGGAGATTCAGGGGCTGATATTTTTCGCTACAAAAGTGAATTTATGTTTGAAACTTTTATCGAAGATTCCGCACTTTTAGACCATTTAGATTTTGTGCTTATTGATACAGGAGCAGGGATTGGGGAATACACACAAACCTTTTTACACAATAGCGATGATATTATTGTCTTAACCATTCCAGACCCAGCAGCTATCACGGATGCCTATGCGACTATCAAACTAGCGGCTAATTTTCAAAAAAGAATCTTTATGTTAATTAATATGGCAAAAAACCAAGAGGAATCTTTGAGTATTTTTGAAAAAATCCAAAAAATCGCAAAGCATAATATTCAAAATATCAATTTAGAACTGCTCGGTAAAATTACTAAAAATCCACTAATTAACCATTATAGTAAAAATCGTGGAATATTTGTAAAAGAAGAACCAAATTGCAATCCCTCCTTAGAAATTGAAGAAATCGCAAGATCTCTTGCTAAAAAAATGGAACGAAATGTGCTAGTGCAAGAAGACAAAAGATTTGGCAAATTCTTTAAAAAAATTTTAGGACATTTTTAATTTAGGAGCAAAATACCAATGACGCTAAGAATGGATAATTTTTTAAGCTTTGCTGTTGTCTCTGGATTTTTTATAGGGCTTTTATTATCCTTTATAAAATTTGATGAGCCAGAGATGATTGTAGCAGGAACTTTAATCTCTACAATCGGGTTTTATCTAATTTTCCTTTTAAGCGCATCTTTATGTGTAAAATTCTTTAACCAAGATCCAAAAATTACCCAAAAGCCCTCTTACAATCGTCTTTTAGAAGAATATATTGAGGAATTTGATAAACGTGAGAAAATCACCAACAAAATACGAAGCTTCTTAAGGACAATGGAAAAAACATTAAAAGAAGAAGACATTGATGATGCTCCAAAATCTAAGCAAAAGAATACCTATGCTAAAAACTTCTAATGGCTACCAAAGCACGATTAAACAAAATCAAGATAATTTAGCATTAGATTACCTCCCAGCCCTTAAAGCTCTTGCTTTTCGGCTAAAAGAACGCTTACCTGCAAATGTGGAATTTTCTGACCTTATATCCATAGGCACTGAAGAGCTTATAAAACTTGCAAGAAAATACGACAAAAATATCAATGATTCCTTTTGGGGTTATGCAAGACCTAGAGTCTATGGTGCAATGCTTGATTACCTAAGAAGTCTTGATTATGTAGGAAGACATACAAGAAGCTTGATACGAAAAATCGATAAAGAAATAACAAAATACTACAATGACTACCAAGAAGAACCGGATAATACTTACTTAAGTAAAATATTAGGTGAAGAAGAAGAGAAAATCAAAGAAGCAAGAAATGCTAGTGAAATTTATGGGGTTTTACCCCTTGATGAGCAATTAAGCGGACAACAAGAGGATAGAACTTATAACAAAATTGAAAAAGAAGAGCTTATAGAAATTATCCAAGAAATTTTAGAAAAAGCCTCCAAACAAGAGCAGCTCTTAATCCAACTCTACTATTATGAAGAACTAAATTTCAAAGAAATTAGCGAGATTTTAGAGCTTAGCGAATCTAGAGTCTCCCAAATCCATAGATCCATAGTTAGGAAGATTCGCCAACACCTTGAACAAAGGGGGATAAATGGCTGATATATTAAGTCAAGAAGAAATTGACGCCCTTTTAGAAGTCGTTGATGATGACGCAGATGAAACAGAGGAAACAATAGAGAAACCAACAATTTCTCACCAAAGACAAATTACACTTTATGATTTCAAACGTCCAAATCGTGTAAGCAAAGAACAGCTAAGAGCCTTTAGGGGATTCACGACAAAATGGCAAGAGCACTCTCTAGCCAAATTTCTGCAATTATGCGCTCCATCGTTGAAATCCAGCTCCATAGTGTGGATCAAATGACTTATGGAGAATTTTTAATGAGCTTACCAAGCCCTACAAGTTTCAATGTCTTTTCTATGAAACCCCTTGATGGCACAGGAGTTTTAGAAATTAACCCTAGCATTGCATTTTCTATGATTGATAGGCTCTTAGGTGGCAAAGGAGACCCTTATGAATCCACGCGTGAGTTTAGCGATATTGAATTAAACTTACTAGATACAATTTTACGCCAAATGATGCAAACCCTAAAAGACGCTTGGGGACCCATAACAGAGATTTTTCCCACCGTAGATGTTAAAGAATCTAGCCCAAATGTTGTCCAAATTGTCGCACAAAATGAAATCGTTATTATGGTGGTAATGGAGATTATCATAGGACATAGTAGTGGGATGATGAATCTTTGCTATCCTGTAATATCCTTAGAATCCATCCTCTCGCGTCTTGCAAGTCGTGATATTATGTTAAGCGAAACAAGCTCTAAAAAATCCAGAAACAAAGAGCTCCAAGCCCTACTTGGTGGAGCCAAGGTAAATGTTACCGCAATGTTAGGGGAGACAAAGCTTATGGTAAAAGAAATTTTAGATTTAGAAGTGAATGATATTATTAGGCTTGATAGACCAGCAGATGATACAGTAATTATCAATGTCGATGGTAGAGAGAAATTCCTAGCAAGTATTGGGTTACACCGCTACCGCAAAACTATTGAAATTAAAGAAATGATTAAAACAGAAAAAGATCTAGTTAAAGAAATCCTTGAAATGCTTGAAATACAACGCAAATCAAGAGCTAATGAAATAGAAGATGATTAAAAGGAGGGATTATGCTAAAAGACTTTTTAAAACTCATTATTCAAGAAAGTATCTCCACCATTGAGGGATTATTAGGGCAAGCCCCTGATATTCATCATATAGAAACACAAGATGGCAAAAAAGATGATTTTAAGCCCCCTCTTGCAAAGATTAGTATCCAAACCCAAGATGCCTCTTTAGCCCTATTCATATCTGCCAAAGCAGGAACTGCCCTAGCAGATATGATGTTAGGGGGAGAGGGAGAATCCAAAGAAACAATGGAAAGCGATGATTTAGACGCAACAAAAGAAATCGCTTCAAATATCTTTGGGGCAATTTCTACTTCACTAAGCGGGCAAAAAGAGCTCCCCAAGTTAAGCTTCACCATTAATAATATAGAGTTTATCGCAGAGGGGGATTTAGGGCTTGATAATTACCAAGGTTTCTACACCTTTGCGTTTAATGTAGGAAATATCCAAGATTATTTATATTTTGCACTCTCTCCCGCTTTTGAAAAACTTTTTAACCCTAATGAGCAATCCACTCCGCAAGCTATTCCTAATGATAATAGCCATAATTCTGTTACTTTAAATAATACAGAGATGAAAAATATGAGTATGCTTCTTGATATAAGATTAGACATAAAAGTCCGAATAGGGAAGAAAAAAATGCTCTTAAAAGATGTTATCGCTATGGATATAGGAAGTGTTGTAGAGCTTAACCAACTAGCTAATGACCCTCTGGAAGTGCTAGTAGATGAGAAAGTTATCGCAAAAGGCGAAGTGGTAATTGTGGATGGAAACTTTGGTATCCAAATCACAGAAATTGCTCCCCAAAAAGATAGGATTGAGCAATTATTAACTAATTAAAATCCCTAGAAAAATAATATATTTATACTATATAAGTGTATAAATCCTACTCTATCTATGTATTTTACGATGTTTATCGGTTATACACGATTTATACAAATTATACACTTTTAGAAAGAGAAAAAGGAAAAATTAAGAATAAAAGAGGTTTGAAATAAGAGAAAGTAATAAATTCTAGGGGTATAAAGAATTAGAAAGTAAGTTTTAATATAAAAAGAGATTCTACTAGAGCTAATATACTAAAACCACTTCCGCTTAAAGTGGCTTTAGATTTGCAAGGGATTTAAGGCTTTTATAAGCGGAAGTGGCATAAGATTAGAATGTTTTAATTATGTTGTTGCTTTAGACTAGCATTTTATAGCTAGAATAAGCAGCAGAATCACGACTAAGACAATTGTAATTTCTGCCATTAGACCTCCTTTTAAGAAAGCCTAACCTTAAATCCACATATATTATATAAGCTTTTTACTTTAAAAGTCCTTATTAATCCCTATTTTTAGGTATTTTCAAGAGGTAAACACCTTTTTGAATTATAATCTTACAGCCACAATCCCAATAAAAAATCAAAGCCATTATTTAAACGATTATTAAAAAAAATTAGGAAAAAGAAATTTAAGTTAAAGTTAAGTATATATAAAAAATTTTAAAGAAAAAATTAAGCTTTGGAGTAAAGCCAATCTACCTTTTAACAACACCATAGTTATATATTGTAAATTTGCTTTTTGCTCTGCTTTTAATGAATTGCTTAATTCTATAAACTCACCCCACCCCCTTTTTAAAAGCTAAAAATTAATGCAATGAATAATCCTCTTTACTTAAATCAAAGTTTAAATTTTATGCTATACTAGAAATGTTAAAAATAACTTATGACAAATACATAGTAAAAATGCCTAAATCTCCTAATATAATATATATTAGGGGGGGGGGGGCAAAAAAGGAGAAATTATGAGTAATAAATCTTTTTATGTAAGCCCTATTATAAATTCTGGGGGGGGGGGGCAATAATACTCCTATAGAGACTATCAAGGTTAATGTTAAAGATTATGTTTTAAACTTAGATTTTAAGAGTAATGTTAAAACATTAGATTCTCAAAGTTTTTATTCTAAGACTTCTAAACTTTTAAATCCTAAAGTCTTAGATTCTAAAAGTAATCCTAAACCTTTAGATTCTCAAAGTTTAATCTCTCAATTATTTAATCCTAAGTTTTTAGATTCTAATTCTAATCTTAAACCTCTATACTCTAGGATTAATGTTAAAATAGATTCTAATTGCTTAGAATCTAATGTTTATAAAGATAGTCTTAAGTTTTTAGATTCTAAATTAGAATCTAAAAAATCTATAAAGATAAAATCTAATATGAATCCTAATGCTTTAGAATCTAAAAGTAATGTTAAATCTAAAGCATTAAAGTTTAATTCCTTTGATTCTAATCTTAAGAATCCTAAATGCCTTAATTATTCTTTATTGCCAAGCTCTACTTTATTTTTAAGTTTAAGTGTAATAAGTGTTTTAAATACTACTCCTTTAAGTGCAGCTCAAAGCTGGACTACACAAGGAACTAGTATTAGTATTAATAATACTGGAACTATTGATACAATAGATACTAACTCTACAGGAAGTGTTATAGCTAATACAGGAACAACCTATAATGATTTAGTAATTGATAATGGAGTAACACTTCAAAATACCAATAATAGAACTAACCAATTTAATGCTATTGATATAAACAAAGGTGCTACGATAGGGAGTATTCATAATAAAGGAACTATAAGTGCTACAGGAACTATGAATAATATTGGATATGGTATGTATATCCAAAGTGGTTCTAAAGTAGGGACTTTTATTAATGAAGGAAGCATTAATACTAAAAATTTTGCTATTCAACTTAAACAAGGAACCATTGATAACTTTCAAAATAAAGGAACTATTACTTCTGCAGAGACAAAGAATTCTTATGGTGTTGTTTTACACGTTTCTAAGATAGAAACTTTTAGTAATAGTGGGAGTATTATAACTAAAGGAACTCTTAGTAAAGATGCAGTGTTTGTTAATACAGCTACGATAGAGACTTTTAGTAATAGTGGGAGTATTAAGAGTGAGGGGAATAATAGTGTAGGGATTAATATCTTAGTGGGGAGTAGTATAAGTAATTTTGAGAATAAAGGGACGATAGAGGGTCAAGGTGATAGTATATGGTTACAAACGAGCACTATAAAAACCTTTGTTAATAACACTCAAGGAATATTAAAAGGTAAAGCAGGGATACATATATGGGGTTCCACTATTGAAAACTTAACCAATAAAGGAACCATAGAATCTACAGGAACAAATACATCAGTATCAGAACTTGTATGGAATGGAGGAATTGTTGCTACCGCTTATGATCATACACAACCACATATCAAAACTCTCACCAATGAGGGAGTGATTAAAGCAAAGAATAATGGTATTTTCTATGAAACAGGGGCTAAGATAGAAACTTTTATCAATAAAGGCACGATTGAAGCAGAACAATATGGGATTTATATTAAAAAATCTTATTATCAATTAAATGATGGTGAGATAGGCAAAATCATCTTAGAAGATGGTAGTGTAACGGAGGGGAAAGCAGGAGGGATTAGTCTTGATATTGACGATGGCACAGGCAAAAAAACAACCATAGCAGGCATAGAAGTTAAAAAAGGAGCAACACTAAAAAGTGAGAATGCAGCTATTGCAGTAGCCCCTAATAATCATATCACAGGAGATATTAATATTGCAGGAAAGATAGAAGCAAAAACTGGTATTTCTAATGCGGGGATTATTAGTGCAAATATTAGCTCTAGTAGTGATTCTCCTTTAATGATTGCAAATACAGGGAATGCAAACATTACAGGTAATATTAGCTCTAGTGGAAGTGGAGGATTAAATCTCTCTAATTCTGGAAGTGGAAATATAGGGGGAAATATTATTGCAAGTGGAAGTGGTAAAGTTAGTATTGAAAATAAAGGAACTGCAACGATAGCAGGAAGTATTAGTGCAAGTGATAGTGTAGCTTTAAGTATTACAAACTCTGATGATGCAAAGATTAATAAAGGCATTACTCTCTCAGGGGATGCACAATTAAGTATTAGTAATACAGGAAGTATTGGTAAAAATGATAAGGGGGAGAACATTACCAATAATAGTTCTGGTAGAGTTACTATTAAAGATTGGGTTATTACTAATACAGGAGGTAAATTAGATACACTAACCATAGCAGGAAGTAATACAAATGGCGTAAAGATTGATAAAATTATTATTGAACAAGGGGGATTAGATTTAAACCAACTTGATAATCTTAGTAATGTAGTTTCAGGAATCCCTACTAAGAATATAAGCTCTATTGTTACTAATGGTTCAGGAGATTTAAGTTTAAGTTATGACCCCATTAGTGGTTTATTAAGTAGTAGTGTAGATTTAAATGCAGGTATAGCAGGAGCTACTTATAGGAACTTAATGAATAATGCTATAAGAAGGAGTGCTTTTATTGATTCTGTAGTGGGTAATTCTATGAAAAGCCTAAGTAATATGTTTAATACTCCTTCAGCCTCTGTAGTCTCTTCTTTTGAAGATAGGGATATTTATTATGCTGATCTCTCCTCTTTAGTCTCTAGTGATATTTTATTCTCTTCAAAAGAAAGCAAAAAACATTCTTTATTCTTTCTTCCTTATCATTCCTACCAAAAAACAGAACTTTCTTTAGGGGAATATAGTAAAGGGAATATTAATGGGATAATTACAGGATATAGCACAAAGATTAATAATGCTTTACATGGAATATATATAGGTTATGAAAAGATTAATATGCAATCTAGGTATTTTGATATAAACAATAAGGCTTATTATACAGGATTGAAGTATTTTAATAATTTCTATGCTTTAGATGAAAATAAAGAAATCTATATAAAGCTAGATAGTAAATTCACCTTTATTAATAATGATTTAACGAAAAAGATAAGTGATAATCTAGCTAAGGCTAATCCTAAGACTTATGGTTATGCAGCAACAGCTTCTATAGGGATAAACTTCATACAAGGGGATAATGTTTTCTCTCCAGAGATTAGTGCTGCTTATGAGGGAGGTTATACACAATCTTATAGTATGGAAGATATACAAGGGAGTGCTACTGTAAAAGGGGGAGAGAGGTATTATGTCAATAAGCTTAATCTCTTTAGTGCAAAAACAGGATTTAGTTGGTATAGGGATTGGCATCCTCATTTTAAAACTTTAGCTGAAGGGGGAGTGAAGATTAATATTAATCCTTTAACCACTTCTTCTGCTAGATTTGGGACAATCTATGCTAAGGATTCTTATCTTTTACCTAGAGTTAGTGAGTTTATAGGAGCTTCTTTTATTATTCCTTTAAATAGTGCTTTTTATCTTTCTTTAAACTATACAGGGAATTTTGATAAAAATGGGGTTATGCATACAGGATATACGAAGTTTAATTATATGTGGTAGGGGATAATCCTTTAAATAATGGTAAAATACCCCCTATAAACAAATCTAGTCTTTGGCGAGTTTCAATATAGATTAAAACTAGAATAAAATTTAATGTAAGGAGAATATGATATAGCACTTGTTTTAGCTAATAGGACGGATGGGAGTGGTTCAAGGTTAAATGCTTTATATATTGCACAATATTTAGGAGATTTATCTTACGCAAAAATTTTATGGAAAGGTATTTAATAAGCTTCAATGAAAGAAGCGATTTTAAACCCTTAGAAGCCAAAGAATTAGGATTTAGTCATATGCTAGACTTTAGCGAAATAACCAAAGCAGTGTTAAATAAGCTTGGATTTGATAGAGAAGAGGCTTTAATCTTTAAGCTAGATAAAGAATCAAGAGTTTATTATCAAAGATGGTTCAATGAATACTCACAAACTGCTTATGAGACAGAATCAGATGAAGAGCTAACGACAAGTTATCGCTTAAGCACCTATGCTCTAAAAATTGCTCTAATTAGTCAAATCTTTAATGAGACTAGCAAAGGGATAAATATTTGCAGTATTAAGCCAGAAATCAAGCTTGAATATTTGCAAGAAGCGATTTATATTATTTCCCTTTTTAGAGAAGAAAGCGATAAGCTTTTAAAGTGTTTGAAAGAAAACAACAAGATACACTTTAAAATAGATTCCATAGAGGAGAAACTCATAAAGAAAATTGAAGCTTCACCTACTAAAGAAATTACAAGAAGTCAAGCATTAAATATTCGTGGTATGAGTGCTGAAATCTTAGATGAGATATTAGAGAATAGAATCGTAAAAAAGAAAAAAAATAATAGCAAAAAGCCACAAGAAATATTATATTTATAACCACAGGTTAAATCCATCTTGGACCCAGCAAAAGCTGGGCTAAAGCTTAATAAGCCTTGACAGCAATTATACAAAGTAGTATAATCGCAACCAAGATGAATTTCGTAGCTTTCATCTTAGCTCCTTTAGGGGCATAGATTTTGCCACAGGGGGTAGAGAGCCTGTGGCAATTACCCCACAAAATTATACTTTAACTTCTATAAAAAACTTGCACAAACTACATTTAATTGTTTAATTACCAAATAAAAAATCTAGAATAAATTATACACTTGTATAAATTTATACACTCTCTGTATAATTTATTAAAAAAATACAAAAATCTTGAAAGTGCCTATTTACCGATATTTTATACAAATAAAGAAAAAAATCTATATTTTCTCTGTATAAGTGTATAATTTATTATCTAGCCTCGTATTTTACGATATTTATTGATTATACAAAAATTATACAATTTATACATTTGTATAAATATTTATACATTTATACACTTTTTATAAAGAAAGAGGAAAATTAAAATACCTCCCTAAATAATTTGTAAAAGTCGCTTGAAGCTAAAATATATTTTAAGTGAAAATTAAGACTTCAATGTTTCACACAAGGAGATTTTTAACCTTTCAAATGATAGGAACTAATTATACAAAATACACCCCCCCCCGTATGTATTATTCTTAAAAAATCTTTAATCCCTTATATTAATAGTTTGAAAAATCCTATTAATACAAAAACCACCCCCTGCTATATACAAAAAATTTCAAAGAAAAAATGAGCTTTTTTAGCTTGTTAAAGAATGATTTAAGATTCTACATTTAATGGAAAATACAAAGAATCTGCGATTACTTACGCCCAAACCACCATTGAATCCAAAGCGTAATTTACGCCCAAGCAACAAACCAACCCCTGCTGTAATGCTTAACCTCACAGCCCGCTACGCGGTCTGTTCGGGCTACAGAGCCCTGCGGTCTCTTACGCAATAGCACGAGTCAAAGTCTCGTGCTTGTAACTCACGCAACTAGATTGCGTTCGTAGTGATGAGTCTTGCAGTCTCATCACTTTACGCAGAGCCAAGGTCTCTGCTGATTGCTATGCTACCCTATGGGGTCGCCTCGCTTCTGCCTTACAAGTAAGGTGTTACTATCTAAGGCAGTCGTGCTACGCACTTGCACGAGGCGATAGCATAGCGATTTAACGCCACGCCACTAGGGCACGCTGCTGCTAACGCCGTGGCGTGGCAAGGAGCTACGCTCCCTTTAACACAGTGCGTTTTTTAGAATCTACGCTATAAAATGCAAATTAAAAGCATAAACGCTTTGTAAATTTGCATTTTGCCACGCACCGAGCTACTTTTAATCGGATAAATTTAAGTCAAAGCTTTTTCGCCCTTATTCCCCCTTATCCCCTCTCAAACTCTCCCCTAAATCCCCCTTTTAATCCCATATTTTCGCTGATAGCTTTTTGCATAATTTGTTTTTATAGACAAGCTATAAAAACGCAAAAACTATCGCTCAAATATTTTGGTTGGAGGGAACTTGAGAGGGGGTTTAAGGGAGAAAATTCTAAGGGCTTAGGTTAGCAAATTCACCCTCCGCCCTCTTTGCTAACCACGCTTTGCAATGCTAAAGCATTGTAGGATAAAATAAATTAAAGGGACATTTTATAGAGTTTTTTACGCTCACTAGAACTTGCGATATTGAGTTGGGCTCTGTATTTTGTGATAGTTCGACGCACTATTTTAATGTCAAATTTTTCTTCGATAAGTTTTAGGATTTTTGTATCACTTAAGGGCTTTTGTTTATTTTCCTTTCTAACTAAATCCGCTACAAAATCCTTAATAGTAACATTAGCTATTTCTTCATCAATAGCGGTAGCAAAAAATACTTTAAGCGGGAATATGCCACGGGAGCATTCTAGAAATTTATTAGAAATTGCTCTTGAAATAGTGCTTGGGGCGTGTCCAAATTCTTGGGCTAAATCTTTAAGTTTCATCGGTTTTATTTCTCCCCCTGTGAAAAACTCATATTGGTATTCTACAATCATAATGCCAATTTTATAAAGCGTTGCTTTTCGCATCTCTAGTGCATCTACCAAATCTCTAGCCTCTTTGGTTTTTATTTTAATAAATTCTTCTTTGGCTTTGAGATTTTTTTCTTTATGGAGATTTATTTCAATACCTGGATAATATTTTTCATTGATTTGCACTTGAATATTATTAGATTCTTGTCGGATTAAAATATCAGGAATAATCACTGCTTCTTTTTCATAAAAATCTAGTGCGGGAGGGTTTTTGAAGCTTTGAATTACACGCATAGCCTCTTTGTAAAGGCATTCGTCTTTAAAGTGAATATGATGTTCTAAATCTTCTAAGATTTTTGAGCAAAGTTCAAAAATTTCAGATTTTATATCCATATTATCTAGTTGAAAGTAAAAGGATTCTTTTAAATTTTTTGCCCCAATTCCTGGTGGGTCAAGATAGGCAAAACGTTTGCGGATTTTTTCTATTTCTTCACTGCTGCAGCGACATTCTTTAGCCATATTTTCAATATCACCTTCAAAATACCCTTCCTCATTAAGGTTTTCTATGATTTTTAGGGCGATATTTTGTGAAGTTTGTGTGGGGAAAAGAGGGGGAATAATTTGTGCTAATAAGCTCTCTTCTAAGCTCTCCTCTTGGATACAAAAATTTTCAATACTATCACTTAATCCCCCTCCTTGTCCTGCTCTAGAACCTTTTGGGAGATTTCTATTTTTTTTGTAAGAGGAGAAGTTATTAGTTATTTTTGATTTTATATCAAAATAAGGATTGTCTTTTGCAAACTCTCCTAAGGTTTCCTCTAAATCTTGCATACCACTTTGCAAAATAGGTAACCAGCTTTTTAACGTGGAGGAGAGTTTGCTTTTAAGTGTCGTAGAAGCTTGGGTTTTTAATTTCATATTTTGAAATTTTCTCCTAGATAATGCTTCCTAACGAGTTCATTAGTATGAATCTCCTCTGAATTGCCACTTGCTAAAAGTTTCCCTTTATTAATCACATAAGCCCTGTCGCAAACACTCAGTGTTTCACGCACATTATGATCGGTGATTAAAACCCCTATTTTAAAGGTTAAAAGTTTTTTAATAATATTTTGTATATCTAAAACTGCAATAGGATCAACCCCCGCAAAAGGTTCATCTAATAAAATAAATTTTGGTTTTTTAATAAGTGCCCTTGCAATCTCTACTCTTCTTCGCTCTCCACCGCTTAAGTTAATGCCTTTGCGGTATCTTATAGGTTCGATGTTAAAAGTCTCTAAGAGTTCCTCTATCCGCTTAATTCTGTCTTTTTCTCTTGGAATAGATATTTCTGCGGCAATCCTTAGGTTTTCCTCTACGCTTAAGTCTTTAAAAACGCTACTTTCTTGAGGGAGATATCCAATACCTAATTTAGCCCTTTGGTGCAAACTTAGATGGGTAATTTCCTCATCATTTAAAAATACTCCTCCAACATCTGGGGATAAAAGCCCGCAAATGATATAAAAACTTGTTGTTTTTCCCGCCCCATTAGGTCCTAATAAACCTACAATTTCGCCGCTTTTTACTCTCACGGAGATATTAGAGATAATTTTTGTTTTTTTAATAATTTTAGATAGTTGCCTAGCTTCTAGTTTATACATAAATTTGGTATTCCCTTTCATCTTTTTGGGGTAAAATCTTAATAGTTGTAAAGCTTATTCCGACTTCTTGCAGTATTTTAGCTAATTTTTCATCCCCCATTCTACAAAATGCCAACCTTCTTTTTCAATCTCCTCTAAAAATCCTAGCTCTAAAAGACTTTGCAAATCTTTTTGGTAAATATCATAATGGTAAATTTGATGGTCATATTCTTGTTTTATTAAAAAAGTTGGTGAAGTAACAAGACTTGTGCTTCCTAGATACTCTGCTATGGCTTTGATTAGAGTTGTTTTGCCGCTTGCTAAATTCCCCTCTAAAAGATAAATTCCTTTTTTGTTTTGAATTGCTAGGCTTTCAGCAAGCTTTGTAAGTTCATTTTCTTTTAGAGTGAGTGAAGTTAAGAGTTGCATAGATTTTCTTCTTTAGGGCGGACTTTGATTTGTCTAATTTCTAGTAATTCTTTTACATTTTTTAGAAGCGGAGTTTCTAGGGCTTGTGTAACTTCTGCTTTGGGGTCATTTGCCATAGAAGTTTTGGGGTTTTGTTGGGGGGTTGTAGGATTAGTGGTATGGGGGGAGGTAGTATCTAGGCTTGTAACATTGGGATTAACGGGCGTAGTTTCTTGGGTTTTAGAAGATTCTTCTTTACTTAGGGATTTAATTTGCGTTTGTAAGCCAAAAATCTCTAAAACGAGATTTTTAATAATAGAATAACTATTTCTTAATCGTTCTTTGTCAGCATCTTTTGCTTTGCTCTCCCATACTAGAAGATTATTATCAAAGGATATAAAAGTAATATTTCTTTCAAAGCACTCCCCTAAGTCATAATTCCTCTCATAGATTTTTTGAAGGAGTAATTGGAATAAAGAGGGGTTTTGTTTAGTTGAAGTAGGCGTTTGTGTGGGGGTAGGTGAAGGGATAGGAGAGGGGTTAGGCGATATTGGGATTTGTGGGTGTTGGTTTTTTAAGTTTTCTATGGCAATATCAATTTCTTGAATCTGCATAGCTTCTAGCATTTTAAGCAGGCTTAAAGTTAGCACAAAATTATCATCAGAGCCTAAAAAGAGGAGTTCTTTAGCTTGAGCAATAATGCGAAAAAATCTATCAATAAGTATAACATTATAAGTGCTATCACTTTTTAAGAGTTTATCTTTAAGAAAAATACTCATTTCATCTAGGAGCATTTCGCTTTCATATTCTAAAAACCCTTCCATTTCTTTAAGTAGTTTGTCTCTATCATTATTTAAGATGCATTCAAAGAGGGATTGCAGACTTTGGGGGTTGATAAGCCCTAGCATATTCGCACAGGCATTGGGGGTGATATTGTAATTAGAATAGATAATAACTTGGTCTAGGAGTGTTAATGTATCCCTTAAAGAGCCGCTTCCACTCCGTATTAGCATTTTTAAGGCTTCTTCTTCATAGGGGATACTTTCTTTTTGAAGGATGTTTTTTAAATGTTCTAAGATACTTTTATCGGAGATTCTTTTAAACCTAAAATGTTGCGTTCTGCTTAAAATCGTAGCAGGTAGCTTTAGAGGGTCTGTTGTCGCAAGGATGAATTTAACATAAGGGGGGGTTCTTCTAGGGTTTTTAAGAGAGCATTAAAGGCTTCTTTAGTTAGCATATGCACTTCATCAATGATAAAGATTTTGAATCTTCCCATATTAGGGTGGTATTTGGTTTGCTCTATAAGATCGCGAATATCATCAATTTTGCGGTTAGACGCACCATCAAGTTCAATAATATCAATGTGCCGCATTTTGTGAGGATTAGCAGCGATACAATTCGCACACTCTCCACAAGGCTTTGCCTTAGGTCCATTTTCACATTGCAAAGATCTAGCAAAGATTCTAGCACTTGAAGTTTTGCCACTTCCCCTTAATCCAGAGAATAAATAGGCGTGAGATAATCGCTTGGTATTTAAGGCTAAAGAGAGTGTTTTGCTAACAGATTCTTGCCCTACAAGTTCATCAAAATCTAAGGGGCGATATTTGAGTGCTAAAGCTTCATTGTGTTCTTGCATATTAAACCTAACTTATAAGGAAAAATTGGAGTAAATTTTACTAAAAAAACGCTAAAAATTCATTAAGAAGTTGAAATAAAATCTTAGGTTAAAGGGGTTAAAAAGAATACAGCAGAAAGAGACAATCTTAAAAAGATTGTCCCCCATAATAAAAACTTAAGAAGCTTGTTTAATTTCTTATTTAAGTTTGTAGTATTTGTTATTGTAATTTCTTATTGATGTTATCTCTTAAAACTTATATTTAAGTCCTGTATTTATGCTTAAATAAGTTTCATTAGTGGAGTTAGATTTACCCACTAAGATTTGCTTGATACCTCCTCCGATATTTAAAGAGAGATTTTCTTTAATATAAACATTCCCCCCAAAAGTAAGTTGTCCATAAGTCTTTTTCTTTTCATCATTACTGATTTTAAAGACAGAAGTAGAACCTGCAAATCTTGCTATATAATCATCCCCATTATTAACAACATATTGCTCTAGCTTAGGAGTGATATAAAGATAAGAGTTAGCCCCAAAGTATTTCCTAGCCTCTAATCCTGCTTCTAAGCTTAGAGCATTGTTTGTTAAAGAGCGAATCTTTTTAGCTAAAGGGGTTCCGCTTTGTGCATAATTAGGGGTGAAACTATAATAGTAATTCACGCCACCAAAGGGTTTAATAAAAAATGCATTAGAAATTTGGAATACTTTTCCTATGCTTCCATTAAAGCCAAAGAGCCTTCTTGTAAAATCTGCAGAATCTGTTCCTAAGGAATTATAATCATATTGCTTAATGGGGCTAAGTTGTGTATAGGCTTTTCCACCTACTTCCCAATCTTGTGCGAATTTTATGAGAGTATAAAGCCCTAATTGGTAGTTATTGCTTTGTTGCTTATTAATTATGCTCTTAAGGGTAGAGTTTGCATAAGTAAAGTATCCACCAAGTAAGAGATTAGTATTAATGTTTCTATCAATCCCTGCAGTGATACCATAAAGTCCCCCATCATTATCCCCAATGATATTTAATCCCCCAAAGGCATTTGCCCAAAGACTAGATTTATACGCATCATAATAACTATAAGCTGCATCACTACTTAAGGCTGCAAATCGTTTAGTTTCTATATAGGGATTATTAAATCTTGCAATTCTATCCCCAATTGCCATATCATTAGCCACATTAATAGCCCCTAGTTGGCTAGAAGCATTAGAAGTTTGTGTGGCTACTTGTCCTTGTGTTCTTGTATCTTTAAAGAAGGAGAATTTATTAACTTTATCGCTAGTTTTACTATCATTTATACCATTACTTATAGCTTTTATTAGAATATCATAATCGATACTAGAACTGATAAGAGAATCTAAAATGCTTAATGCTTCTTGCGTGTTTCCGCTTTGGGAGATGGATGTTGTAGAATCTTTTAGGGTTGCTGTATTAAGCGTGGCTAAGAGTTTATTGTCTTTTTTATTCACTAAAGTTATTAATACATTCTCTGCCACCCTAGCATCCGCACCTTTTACCAACACACTAAGAATATCTTTTGTTGTGATGTTTGTGTTGTTAAAAGTGTTTGTAGCTTGTATTTTGCTATCAATATCTTTAAGAGCCTCCTCAATATTTTTGATAATTTGTGCCTTATTGCTAATATTTGTTTTATTGTAGGTTTCTTTTGCATTTTCAAGATTCTTTTTAGCAGTTTCAAGGTTAGTTGTCTCTTCTGCAGAGAGGGTTGTTAGTTGGTTTTTAATGAACTCACTAATGGTTTTAGAATCTTTAAGGTTTGTAGTGTTTATTTTGGAGTTATCTACATTGACTTTTACAAAAATATTCTTTTTATCCTCATCAACACGAACCTCATAGATGTAATTATCATTGGTTAGATTATCCACTGCATCTACTATTATCCCATCCAATAAGGAGGGTTTAGAGAGATAGGAGGCTACTTCTCTTTCATAGGTTACATTAATGGATCCTCCGCTAGAGGGCTTCCAAGTCTTATCGTCTTGCTTTTCTAAAACACTTTGGTTATCCTTCTGAATATCCACTCCCCCTTTTGCAAAAAGCAGTGTTTTATCATCACTTAGAGGACTATTCTTGGTGGTTATGCCAAGGCTACTTTGGGAATTAATCGTGGCTTTTCCGCTAACATTGATAAAGCCATCATTCCAAAAATTAAAAGTGGTATTCCCCTCTGTCTTAAGGTTTCCTCTAATATTTAAAGTGGCTACCCCCAAAGTGTTGGTATTATTCCCTAGAGTATTAGCCATACGAATATGGTATTCATATTCAGAAAGGGTATTGCTACTAGTGCTAGTAGCACTATTATTAAGTGTAACTTTATCCTTAATAAGTTTGTCGAAAATATGGATAATATTAATATCTGCATTACTAGGAGTAGCAAGGGTGATGTTAGTATTATTCTTTGTATCAACATTACCTATAATATCAAGTTGGCTCCCTAGAATATTCAAGTTAGAATTTGTTTGTAAAGTGGTATTAGCTGTAATCTTAGAATCTCTTAAAACACTTATATCCCCCTTATTATCTATCCCCTCTTTAGCAATAGCGGTAAAGCCATAAATTTTGTCTTGCTTAGCTTTATCGGTATAATGACCAACTTCTATATCAGTTTCAATAGTTATCTTTTTATCAGTAGTGAGTGTGATAGTGTTAATGGGGTTTTCAAATTCAATTAATCCTCCTTTAAGGGTTACACCCTCATCTTTAATCTTAGAATCTGCTTTTACACTCCAATTTCCATTGCTTACTTGAAAGTTATCGGTAAAGCCTTTATTATCTGCAATATCTACCGCATGCACAGAAATAGAACCTAAAATACCAAAGCTTATTAAAGCTTTTGAACTAATTGATGAAATATTCATTCATTCTCCTTGTTTGAAAATATAAAATGAGACTTTTATTCTGCCCCCCCCCCCGCTGAATATTTGATTAAATCCTGCCTTTTTGTGAAAATTTTTAAAAATTGTGGGATTTGGTAATGTTTAAGTTAAATTTAAGAATTTTTAGGAGTTTTGGGGTAGTTTATGGAAGTTTGAGGGAGAGGTTAGTTTATGGAAGTTTTGGGATTAGGCTAGGGTAATCTTAGAAGCTTTCATCGGAGGATTTTGTCGTTTATAGGGAATCTTTATAAATTGAAATATCAGGTTGGAGTTTATAGATTTTGTTTTTTAATCGGACTAATAATCCTGTATCTATGAGCTGTCTGAAGGTTTTTACAACGGTGGGTTTGCTAACCTTAAGCTGCTCTACTATATCTTCATAGGAGCCATAAAAGATATTATCTTTATCGCTATTTTCGATTAAGTATTTGATAATTTCTATTTTTTTACCCCCGACAAAAACAGAGATAGCGTTTAATAAAACATTTTTTTCGTGGAGTTGTTTAGCTTGGAATTTTGGTAAAGTCGCTTTTAGAATGGTTTTTAAAATATCCTCTATATCAATGGGCTTTAGGATATATCCATCTACCCTCAATTCTATACAATCTAGTAGATATTGGGTTTCTGTGTGGGCTGTAGCGATAATAATTGCCATATCCCATAGGGGGTTTTTCTTAATCTCTTTAATGAGATTAATACCGTTTAGCTTTGGCATTAAAATATCTGTAATTACTAAATCAATATTTTGTGTTTTTAGAATCTCTAGGGCTTCTTTGCCATTTCTAGCGGTAAAAAATTCTTTTACATAGTCTTCTAAAGCCATTTTTGCGAATTTTAAAATATCTTCTTCATCCTCTACATAGAGGATTTTTAGTTTTTTTAAGAGTGTTTCATTCTTTTTTGAGGGCATTTTATCTTCCTAAGTTTTGTTGTTCGTCATTTCATTATTTTTTGTGGGGATAGAAATGATAAACTGCGCCCCATAAAAATCATTTTCTAAAACCTTAAAGGGTTGTGGTAGCATTGGTAGTGTTGCTCTCCAATAGGTGTTTTTTACTTCAATACTTCCTTGCATTTGCTTTTCAATGATTTGTTTAGACATATAAAGTCCAATTCCTGTTCCAACGGATTTATGCTTTGTAGTAAAGTAAGGTTCAAAGATTTTTTGAATATCATCAAGCTTTACCCCTCCTGCATTATCCATAAAAAATATTTTAACATAATCTTTTTGAATTACCGATTCTTCAATAACAAGGATTAGGATTTTAGGGTTTGGGATTTTTCGCTCTTGTAAAACATCTTGAGCGTTTTTAATGAGATTTAAAATTACTTGGGAAAAAGCATTTTTATAACCATAAAGCATCGTTGTTTGGGGGCATAATATGTTTAATTCTATCTCGCTTTGTTTTAAGAAGGCATCTACAAGCGAGATAGAATCCTCTAAGTTTTCTTTGAGGTTAAAAGATTCCTTTTGGCTAGAATTGTGAAAAAAATTCCGAAAATCTTCAATGGTTCTTGACATTTTTTTAGCGATTTTTAATCCATCCTCTACTTGGGTATCAATGAAGTCTTTGGTGAGCTTTCCATTTTGGGATTTAACTTTAAAAGCTTGGATAAGTAGCATAAGAGCATTTAGGGGTTGTCTCCATTGGTGTGCAATATTCCCTATCATCTCTCCCATACTTGCTAATCTTGCTTGTTGATACATAATTTGGTCTTTTTTTCGGCTTTCTAAGACTTCTTTTTCAATGGTTTCTTGTAAGGAGTTATTGAGATTTTGTAATTCTTTGGTTTTTTCTTGTACTTTTGATTCTAAGAGCATATGGAGGGTTTTGATATTTTGTAAGATTAAAAAACTTAAACATAAAGTGATAAGCATAATAAGGCACATAATCCCTAACACTACTTTATGAAGTATATTATAGAGTATATTATTACGTTCTTTTTCTATTTCAATAAGCTTAAGGTTATTACTTATAATCTTAGAAATTTGTCTGTTTAATTGATTAATAGAGATTTTTAGGGATTCCTCTTGGATATTTTCTCCTCCTAAGATGCCATTAAGTGGGGTTAAGAACTCTTGAATTTGTCTATTTAGGTTTTGTGAATCTTCTAAATTGCTTTTTAAAATATCCCTTTCTTTAGTAGTTTTGGTTTCTTCAATGAAAAAGTGATAAATTCTAAGCCCGAGTTCTCTAAGGATATTATGGTTTGCTAAATGGCTTTGGCTTTGTTGATAGTTTTCCCAAATTTCTTGAATTTTTTCTTGGTTTTCTAAAAAGATAATTTTTTCTTCCTCTATAGAGGGTAGATTTTGCATTTGATTGATGATTTGTCGGATTGCTTCTAATTCTATCAAGGAATGATTGTATTGTGTAAAGAGACTATCATAATCAGATTTTAAACTAAAATAGAAAATATAAGAAATAATAGCTAAAGATAGTAAGCCAGAGGCAATATTAAAGACTAAAATTCGAGCTTTTGCTTCTAAAGAAGTCCCAAATAATTTTGTTTTTCCCAAGCTTTTTAAACCTCTTAATGAAATTTTTAAAATTCTATCCTAAAAAAGACTTTATTTAATAATTTTTTTATGCAAAAAGTGTATGATTGCATTCAAACCTAACAAGTAGGTTTGAATCTTGAAAAAGAATTAAGGAGAACATTATGAAAAAAGTTCTATTAAGTTTGGTGTTGGCAAGTGGTTTTTTAATGGCAGCTGATGGTGCTGATATTTATAAAAAATGTATAGCCTGTCACGGGGTTAATGGAGACAAAGTAGCCCCTGGAAGCAAAGGTGGAGTTACAATTGGTGGTATGGATAAAGCAAGATTGATTGAACAGCTTCACGGATATGCAGCAGGAACAGCTGATAATGGTGGTGCAAAGCAAATTATGTATGCTAATATGAAAAGCTGGAAATTGTCAGATGCGGATATTGAAGCTGTAGCAGACTATATCTCAAAACTTCCTAAAAAATAATCCTCCCCTTATTTGGGGACAATATGCCCTATATCCAAATCCATTCACAGAATTTTTTTGATAATTTTCATACGCTTTCTCAAGCAATATCCCCTAATAATCCTCAAAAACTTGGTATTGTTTTAAAAGATAATGCCTATGGACACGGGTTAAAAGAAATAGCGACTTTAGCTAAAAAATGTGGAATTATTTCTTGTTTTGTTAAAAATATTCAAGAGGCGTTAGAGGTTATTGATTGGTTTCCGCATATTAGTATTTTATACCCAAATGCTTTAGAAAATCCCTCTCTTTTTAAACAATGTTTGGAGTCTCCTAATATTTATTTTTGTATCTCTGCTTTAGAGAAATTGCGGGATTATCCGCCTTTAAGTAGGATTGAACTAAAGATTAATACAGGGATGAATCGTAATGGCATTGCTTATAATTCTTTAAAAGAAGCTTTTGAGCTTATTGTTAAAAACAAATTGCAGCTTGTAGGAATCTTTACCCATAATGGTTTTGGGGATAACTTTGGTTGTGAGTTTTATACCCAAAATGCTGTATTTTTAGCAATTAAAAAAGAAGTTTTAAAACTTTGTGAGAAATACTCCCTACCTAAGCCTCGCTTTCACTCTCTTTGCTCTTCAGCTGGATTAAGGGCTAATAAAGACCTTAGCATTCCTCAATCTTTACAAGATGATTGTTATCGTATCGGTATCGCTTTTTATGGGTATTTATGCCAAGAAGAGATTTTAAATATACCTATACATTTGAAGCCTATCGCCTCTCTTTGGGCGAAAAAAATTTCTTCAAGAATGCTTAAAAAGGGAGAGAGGGTAGGTTATGGAGGAATTTCTGTCTTAAGTAGGGATTGTGTAGTTAGCACTTATGATATTGGTTATGGGGATGGGCTTTTTCGCTTAAGGGAGGGAATGGAGCTTTATACCAAAGAGGGTTTTAAGATTTTACCTCCTGCTTCTATGGATTGTCTTAGTGTAGAGAGTGAAAAAGAAGAGATTTGTGTATTTGATAATGTAGAGAAATGGGCAGAGGCTTTTAATACTATTCCTTATGAGATTTTAGTGCATTTGCATTCTAGCATACCCAAAAAGATAATATAAATGGTATGATTGCGTTATTAATCTCTACATAAGGAAAGTCGTGAATCTTTGTCTTTTATTTGGTGGAAAGACCTATGAGCATGAAATTAGTATTGTCAGTGCAATTGCTCTAAAAAAACTTTTTTCACATTTGCATTTTTTTATTTTTTTAGATGATAATCATCGTTTTTATCTTATCCCCTCTAATAAGATGCAATCAAAACTTTTTAGCTCTAAAGATTATAAAAAAGAAAAACAAATCTACCCTAAAGAAGGTGGATTTTTTTATAAGACTCTATGGGGTGAGAAGTGTTTAGATTTTTCTGTGATTTTAAATCTTATCCACGGCTTTGATGGTGAAGATGGCGTGATTGCCTCACTTTTGGAATTTTATAATATTCCTTATATTGGACCTAGGAATCCTGCTTGTGTATTAAGCTGTGATAAAGAGCTTACTAAGCTTTATGCAAAAAGTCGGGGAATACAAACTCTAGATTATAAGATTCTCTATAAAGGCGATACGCTTAATGGGGTAGATTATCCTGTAATTATAAAACCTGCAAGGCTTGGTAGTTCCTTAGGTATTGCTATAGCCAAACACCAAACAGAGTTAGAATATGCAATAGAACAGGCTTTTGAATATGATGAGAAAGTATTGATTGAACCCTTTTTTAAGAATATTAAAGAATATAATTTAGCGGGTTATAAAGCTAAAGATGGTATGCACTTTTCTTTTATTGAAGAGCCACAAAAACAAGAGATTTTAGATTTTGAGAAAAAATACCTTGATTTTGCACGCACACAAAATGCTAAAGAAGCTGCTATCGATGAGACTTTAAAACAATCCTTGCAAGAAGCCTTTAAAAAGATTTATGAGAATTGCTTTGAGGGGGCTTTAATCCGTTGTGATTTTTTCTTTAAAGATTCTATTATTTATTTAAATGAGATTAATCCCATACCTGGAAGTATGGCAAATTATTTATTCTACGATTTTTCTAAAGATTTACAAAATCTTGCACAAAATCTCCCGATACAAAAGAATCTTAAAATTTCTTATGAGTTTTTGCATAAAATTCACTTTGCTAAAGGTAAATAGTGGCACAAAAGACACTAGTATTTAGGGGTGAAATGTTTGGTATCTCTTATGAGTTTATAAATTTTGACATTTCTAAAACATTGGTTTTTTTGCACGGCTGGGGTTCAAATAAGGCTTTAATGAAACAGGCTTTTGAGGATTGCTTTAAAGAATACCGGCATTTATATATTGATATGCCTGGATTTGGAAACTCTACACTCCCATCTTTTGGGCTTACTTCTAAAGATTATCAAGCCATTTTAACACTTTTTTTAGAGGCTTTAAAGGTAGAACCTTTTGCGATTTTTGGGCATAGTTTTGGAGGCAAGATTGCGACTTTATTAAATCCTAAGAATCTTGTTCTTTTAAGTAGTGCTGGGATTTTGCTACCTAAGCCTTTTTGTGTAACTTCTAAGATTAAGATAAGCAAAATCCTTAAACATTTTCCCTATTTTCATAATATTACGAAAGTTTTTCTACGCTCTAAGGATGTTGCTGGTATGGAAGAGGTAATGTATCAAACTTTTAAAAATGTCGTTGATGAGGATTTTTCAGCAACATTTGCACATTTTAAAAATAAAGCTTGGATTTTTTGGGGGGAGGATGATAGGGTAACTCCTTTGTATGCAGGAGAGAAAATACATTCTTTAATCAAAGATTCAAGCTTTTTTACTCTACAGGGAGATCATTATTTCTATCTAACCCAAGCAAAAGCCATTGAAACTAGCCTTATGGGAGCATTTTCTTAAAAGAATAAAGTGATTGATTCATTCTTTAACTTTATTTTGTTAGAATTTCTAAATTTTTAGATTTAAGGATTAAATGGTGCAGAATATTGATTTTTTCATTATGACAACAAGATGGATTTTTCTTATTGCACTTGGGTATTACATTATTACTAATTTACAATGGTATCATTATAAAATTTCACGCGTTATTTTTAAACATCATAAGCAAAAATGGCATTTACTTTATTTTGTTTTGCCTATTCTTTGTTTTATTTTTCTTCCCTATGATATTTATTTTTATCTTTTGATTTATTTTTATCTTATATTTTTTGGGTATTGGATTTTCAATCTTAGTAACAAACTTATTTTTACAGGGAGAGTGCTTCGATTTTTTGGGCTTTATATTATTTTTATTCTTTTTAATGAGTTGCTTTTATTGAGTATTGCAAAACCCTCTATTCTTATACAAATTGTTTATTTATTCCCTTTGCCTATATCTCTTGCTCTTTCTTTGGTAATAGAGAAAATTTTGCTTAATCGCTATAAGAAACTCGCTCAAGATAAATTAGAAAGTATGCATAATTTAATCATTATTGTTATTACAGGGAGTTATGGTAAAACAAGCTTAAAGAATTTTTTGTTTCAAGTTTTGCAAGAATCTTTTAAAGTTTATGCCACCCCACGCAGTGTTAATACTCTAACAGGTATTATTGCAGATATTAACCAAAACCTTTCACTTTTGAATGATGTTTATATTGTTGAAGCAGGAGCTAGAGGGTTGGGGGATATTCAAGAAATTATTGATTTAGTGGCTCCTCAAATTGTCGTAGTAGGCAAGATTGGAGCAGCCCATATTGAATACTTTAAAAACATAGAGACAATTTATAAGGCAAAATATGAGATTTTAGAGAGTAGGCGCTTACAGAGGGTGTATATTTATAAAGATAATATTCAACCTACTATTTGTCTTGTGCCTATTGTAAATTTTCCGCAAAATATTAGTAATATAGAAGCAACTTTAAATGGCACAGATTTTGATTTAGAAATACAAGGTGAGAAATTGCATCTAAGCACCCCTGTTTTGGGAGCTTTTAATGCTATTAATATTAGTGCAGTGATTGCTATAGCTAAAGATTTGGGTATGAAAAATGAGAGCATTATTAAGCAAATTTCTAAATTAGAGCCTATTAATCATCGCTTAAGTAAAATTGTTGTGAATGACAAGGTTATTTTAGATGATAGTTATAATGGGAATCTTGATGGTATGCTTGAAGCCATTAGGCTTGCTTCTTTGCATAATGGTAGAAAAGTTATTGTTACTCCTGGTTTGGTAGAGAGTAATAAAGAATTTAATGTCGCTTTAGCTAAGGCTATTAATAGTGTTTTTAGTGTTGCTATTATCACAGGGGAGCTAAATTCAAAGATTTTACAAGAGAATATTTCTAATCCTCTGAAAGTAATTTTAAAAGATAAAAGCAATATTGAAGGGATTTTAAAATCTATAACAAAACCCGGAGATTTAATCTTATTTGCTAATGATGCTCCAAGTTATATTTAATGTGGATTTAATGGAGGGATAATGGAATATTTATATGCACCTTGGAGGAGTGGATACTTTAAAGAAAGTCAAGAGGAATGTATTTTTTGTCAAATTTCAAACCAAAATCTTGATATACCTAATAGAGTCTTTTATCGTGATGATAAAATATTTTGTGTGATGAATAAATACCCTTATGTTCCGGGACATTTTCTTATTATTCCTCATCATCATACCGATACCCCTTGTGATTTGAAAGAAGATATTTGGTTGCATTTGCAAAAATTTGCACAAAAGGGCGTGGGGTTACTTAATGAATTTGGAGCAAAGGGGATTAATATGGGAATGAATATCAAGCAAGTAGGCGGTGCAGGTATTCCAGGGCATATCCATTTGCATCTTATTCCTAGATTTTTTGGCGATACGAATTTTTTTACAACTATTGGTGATTGTAGAGCCTATGGGGTGGATTTTGAGGAGATTTATTGGAGGATTAAAGAGCTGTCTTTGAAGTATTTTGTAGAAAACTAGAAACCCTTGGATAAAGATTCCTTCTTGGGTTTGTTAGAGGGGGGGGGTTAATCTTATTTAGAATATATTAGGATATGCAAGTGATGATGAGGCAGCTTTACAAGGGCTTTGATTATCGTTTTTAGATTACCTTAAATTGTAAAGAGAGTAGGATGTGAGATACATAGGTTTTTGTAAAGGAAATAAGGGTATGGATTTGTTTGAGTGCAAGCTTTTATGTTGATAAAAATAAAAGGTGGTTGAGTTAAATAGGTATGGATATTTATTCATTTCAAGCAGAACTTTTGTCATGGTATGAAAAATGTGGGAGAAAAACTCTACCTTGGAGGGATAAGAGTATGCCTAATCGTCCTTATAGGGTTTTAATTAGTGAAATTATGCTTCAACAAACACAAGTTAAAACCATCTTAGAGCATTATTATTTTCCCTTTTTGCAAAAATTTCCTACTTTAGAATCTTTAGCAGAGGCTAGTGAGGAGGAAGTATTGTTACAATGGAGGGGAATGGGGTATTATACAAGGGCTAGGAATCTCTTAAAATGTGCGAGGATTTGCTCTTGTGATTTTAATGCGTGTTTGCCAGATTGCGTGGAATTATTAAAAACCCTCCCGGGTATTGGTAGTTATACTGCTGGAGCGGTGGCTTGTTTTGGGTTTGATAAGGCTGTGAGTTTTGTAGATTCTAATATTAGAAGAATCCTTATTCGGCTTTTTGCTATGTATAATCCTACTCAAAGCCTTTTAGAGAGTGAAGCTAGAAATATTTTAAATACGGAAAATCCTTTTAATCATAATCAAGCTTTGATAGATTTAGGGGCGTTGATTTGCACCCCTAATCCCAAATGTCTTTTGTGCCCCCTTAGTGAGTTTTGTAAGGGCAAAGAGGATTTAAAGGCTTTAAATCTTAAAAAGACTCCTAAGAGCATTAAGAAAAGTCTTCATCTAGGCGTATTTGAAAAAGATTCTCAAATTGCCCTTTATAAAAGTCAAGAGAGGCTTTATTATAATCTCTATAATTTTCCTTTGTTAAAATCCCATCAATCTTTGGAAAAATTAGGAATCGTAAAACATTCTTACACTAAATATCTTTTGGACTTACACCTGTATAAGGTGCAGGATTTAGGAGTTTTTGAGGACGATATAACCTTATTTAATCTGCAAGATTTAGACACTCTTCCTATTTCTAGTATGACTTTAAAAATTTTAAAATTTTTAAAGAAAGTGTAAAAAATTAAAGTTAAAATGAGGGAAGTTTTTATAGCATTTTAAAAATAAATAATTAAAAGGAATATTATGCCACTTTTAGATAGTTTCAAAGTCGATCATACTAGGATGCCAGCCCCAGCTGTGAGGTTAGGTAAGGTTATGCATACTCCAAGTGGAGATGAAGTTTGTGTTTTTGATTTGCGTTTTTGTAAGCCTAATAGTGAGATCTTAAGCCAAGAGGGGATTCATACTTTAGAGCATCTCTTTGCAGGGTTTATGCGGGATCATCTAAATAGTGATAAAGTCGAGATTATTGATATTTCGCCAATGGGTTGTAGGACAGGGTTTTATATGAGTTTAATTGGTAAGCCAAGCTCACAATCTGTCAAAAAGGCGTGGGAAGAAAGTATGCAAGATGTTTTAAAGGTTAATGAGATTCCAGAGGCTAATGAGCTACAATGTGGAACTTATAAAATGCATTCTTTAGACGCTGCTAAAGCAATAGCAAAAGATACTCTCAATAAAGGCATCGGCATTATGGATAATGAATCGCTAAAGCTTAATTTATAATGGATTATCAAGAGTATTTAGAAGCAATTAAAACTTTAAATTTATGGGCTAGGCATTATTATGTTTTAGATGACCCTTTAGTTAGCGATGAGGAATATGATAAGCTCTATCACCAAATCAAAGAATTTGAAACTAAAAATCCTTCAAAAGTCGCTCAAGATTCTCCAACGCAGAGGGTTGGGGATAAAATCTTAGAATCTTTTAGTAAATCATCCCATATACAAAGAATGTGGAGCTTAGATGATGTCTTTACCTTACAAGAACTCCAAGAATGGATACAAAGAGTGGGTAAGGGGGAGAATCTTGCCTTTAGTGTTGATCCTAAATTTGATGGGGCGAGTTTAAATCTTTTATATGAGAATGGATTACTCATAAAGGCAATAACAAGAGGGGATGGATTTGTTGGCGAGGAAGTAACACAAAATGCAAAGACTATTAAAAGCATTCCTTTAAGTATTCCTTATAAAGACAAAATTGAGATTCGTGGGGAATGTGTGATTGCTAAAGATGATTTTGAAAACATTAATCAAGAGCGATTGCAAAAGGGCGAGAATCTCTTTGCAAATCCTAGAAATGCTGCTGCAGGGAGTTTAAGACAATTAGATTATAAAATTACCGCTAAACGCAAATTGCAATTTATCCCTTGGGGGGTTGGGTATTGTGAGATTAAAGAACAGAGTTTTTTTGCCCTAATGCAAAAGATTCGTTCTTTTGGGTTTATTACCTCCCCCTTTTCTAAACTTTGTGAAGATATTAAAGATATTGAAACTTCCTATCAGCTTCTAATCAAAAAAAGGGATTCTTATCCTATTACTTTAGATGGAATGGTTATTAGGCTTGATGATATTGCTTTGCAAGAGGCTTTAGGATTTACGATAAAATCTCCAAGATTTGCTTGTGCTTATAAATTTCCAGCAATTGAAAAAAGAACGAAAGTTTTAGATATTGACTTGCAAGTAGGTAGGACAGGAGTGGTTACTCCTGTGGCTATTTTAGAGCCTGTGAAATTAGAGGGGGCAAAGGTATCACGAGCAACTTTACATAATTTTGATGAAATCAAGAAAAAAGATATTCGCATTAACGATACGGTGATTCTTATCCGCAGTGGGGATGTAATACCAAAGATTATTAAATCACTCCCTAATTTGCGTGATGGGACGCAAAGAGAGTGTAAAATCCCCCAAAATTGCCCCATTTGTGGAAGTGAGCTTTTAATTGAGGAGAAACTTATTAAATGCCAAAATCTTAATTGTAAGGCAAGGGTGAAAAATTCCATTATTCATTTTGTGAGTAAAAAAGCTCTAAATATTGATGGATTAGGGGAGAGGATTGTAGAATTACTCTTTGATGAGGGAAAGATTACAAAGTTAGAAGATATTTTTTCTCTAACTTTAAAGGATTTAGAGGGATTAGAGGGCTTTAAGGAAAAAAAGATTGATAATCTCTTAAGGGCTATTAAACAAACTAAAGGGGTAGAGCTTTGGCGTTTAATTAATGCTTTAGGGATTGAACATATTGGAGAGGGGGCGAGCAAGAAGTTAGCTAATGCCTTTGGGGTGGAGTTTCATACAAAGAATCTTGAGGATTTTCTTGAATTAGAGGGGTTTGGCGTGGAGATGGCAAATTCTTTATTAGAGTTTTGCAGGGTTAATAAGCAAAGGCTTTTAAAGCTTCTTGAGATTCTAACCCCAAGTCATGCAAATGCTATTAAAACAGATTCAAAACTTCACGGAAAGACTTTTGTTATCACCGGCACACTCTCACAAAGGCGAGAATATTACCAAGAGATTTTAGAATCTCTTGGTGCAAAAGTTAGCAGTAGTGTTTCTAAAAAAACAGATTTTTTACTCTGTGGTGAAGAGGCAGGTTCTAAACTAATAAAAGCACAGGAGTTAGGAGTAAAAATTCTCAATGAGAGGGAGTTTGAGCTATTATCAAAAGGCTAATTTACTGCCCCATTTACCATCAAGCCTATATATGCCATAAGTAAGAAGTGTTTATGTTTTAATAGCTAAATAGTTGTGTCTTGGAGTTAATAACATTTCTTTTAGAGCAATAAGGGTTTCAATTATTGAGCAAAGACAAGAAAAAAGGCTTTATATCTACAATCTCTTTTGAGATTTTAATTTCTAAGCTTTGTGCGGGGAGATTAGAAGTATTTTGTGCATTGATAATGTTGGCTTTCCCGTATTAAGAGAAAATATTTTGTTGTAGAATAGCCTTTTAATGCATACAAACACACCAAATTTAACTCGTTAAACTACTACTCTTTTGCTTTTGTAAATGATTTACTTACTTTTTCGCTTATGGATTTTTTCTGCTGTAATTTTTCAAAAATATGATATTCTGTCTTTAAGGTATTTGTTTGGGTATTTTTTGTTGCAATTTTTATATGGATAACTCACAAGGAAAATACCAACAATTATAACGAATTTTGTAATTATATCCATATTAGGTATTAAGTAATTCTATATGGATATTAAACAATCCCACATTTACTATTTTTCTTAGGGTTTATTGTTTTGGTTTTGTTGAGCGTGTTGATAGGGAATTAAATATTACCCTTGCGGTTGTAGGTATAAATAATTTTCACAACAACTAAAAATAAATTTGATGAGTTTTTGAATTTGTAAATCACACCTATAACCTAATAATTGCCTATTTTAGGAACAATAAATTAACTCGTTTGTTGTTGATTATTGTTTCTCTATTGCGCTTTAAAATATTCAATGTAGTTTCTTCCTTATTGGTTTCTTTTATTATGTTTTTGTGTATCTAACTAACTATTGCAAGAAGAATCAAGTAAAATCTAACCAACAAATCGCACTTTTTGTGATTTGCCCAAAAAAGCAAAACTTATCCTTAGGATTTGTCTCAAATTTAGGTGATTATTAGAATCACCCTACTTCACTAAATGATAATTATCAAAATCCTAATAACTTCATGTTTCACCTTTAAGCATATCTATAAATACACAAGAAATTAAGAAAATATTAAGCCAGGTCATTGTGTAGGTGTTAATTGAGATGGAAACTTATCTTAAGTAGTAGAATTTTAAATCTTTAATAAATTCTTTATGGGTAAAAATTATTCATACTTAGCTTTGTTTGATATGTTTAATGCAAGGATCTTGTTTGTGGATAGCGAGTATATTTATACCCATAGAAAAAATTTCATACCCTAAATTTTGTAAAAATTCTTGGATTTCATTTTGGTTTGACTTAATGATTTCTATTAGCAAAATAGGGCAAAATTTTTCTATGCTTTTTGCCCCTCCTTTTAAAACTTCCATTTCCATTCTTTCTACATCAATTTTGATGAAATCTATTCTTTCAAGCTTTAGCGAATCAATGCTAATTAATGGCACTTTTTGCGTGTTGTCTTTATTGATGGTTTGCCCTATAAATTCATTTTTTTCATCAAATTTTAATTCAAGGCTTCCAAAAGAAGAGGGTTTAGTATAATCAAGCATAGGTATTTCTAGAAATTCTCCTTTTTTCTTGGGACAACCAAGGGCTACATTTAACGCACGAAAATTAAAGCAATTATTTAAGGCGAGATTCCCCGCTAAGGCATAATAAATTCTCTCTTGTGCCTCAAAAGCTAAGCCCCCCCCCAGCTAGTTGTAGCAATAGACCAAGCAATGGTATGGGCACCTATATTTGCACCACAATCAAGGGCAAAAACCCCTTCTTTAAAATACTGCTTCCTAAGCTTTAAAAGCTCTATCACATTGCCCACTTCTAGGGCATCAAAACTTGCAGTTTGTAGGTATTGGTAGCCTACGCCATAAGCACCATAGGCATTTTCATTTCTATCGAGGTAATTTACTATCATAGCCCCTGTGTTGGTAGAGGCTAAAATAAAGGGAAGAGGTCTTTGAATATTTTGCATTTTTGTCCTTTTAACTAGGGTTTGATGAAAAGATTTTATAACACTTGCTTAAAATTAGACTTAAAAAGGAGTGAAACTTGCCCTTTGTGTTAAGAGTGTATAGCCTTAAATAGAGGAATAAATATTGAAGGAATTATTTTGATGTTTGTAGCTGGATATATTTTTTAGGGTATAAAAGGATTTTTTCTTCTTTAAGAAGTTGTGTAAGAACTTTTTTAAAGGCTTTTTTGCTTAAGAAGCAAAGTTTTGTAATTTCTTGTGGTGGGCTATCATAATGAAGGGGTAAGATTCCTTGATGTTGTTTAAGGGCTTCTAAAACTTTTTGGCAGTCTTTTTGAATATTTACTTTTTCTTTAGGATTTTTTAGCCATAAATCGCATTTGCCATTAGGATAGATTTTTTTGATAAAGGCTTCTTTTTCTTCAAAAAGATTTGGGCTTTCAAAAATTTCATTTTTATATAAAAGCCCTAAATAAGTTTTATTAATAATACATTCATAGCCTAAAGGAGTTTCCCTAAAGGGAATAATCTTGACTTTATCAGAGGTGTTAAGAGGATAGGGGGGTTTGAAGTTTTTTAAATAAGGTTTAAGATTATATTTAGCGATTAAGCGATTTTCTTTATCAGTGTCTATAAAAACTGCTATTTTAGTCCCTAAAGTGAAATTTTGTGGCTTAGAAGAGGGCATAAATAAATCTTTTGCGATACCCAATTCTAAAAAACAACCAAAGTTATTTTTATCCTTTATTGTGAGAATGGCGATTTCTCCTTTGAGTGCTTTGGGTTTTAAAGTAGTAGCAATAGGTCTATCCTCTGAATCGTGATATAAAAAAACCTCCACTTCATCACCAATGTTTAAAGTATCTAAGAGATATTTATTAGGTAGCAAAATTTCTTGATTGTAATGTTGCAAATAAGCACCAGCTTTGCTAAATTTGCAAATTTTAAGTTTTTGTAGAGTGCCTATTTTTATCAATCTATTATCTCCATGAAAGTATCAAATAAACTTCTTCCTAGCGGTATTTGGTATATTTCTGAAATACGCCAACCTACCACAAAAATCATAATCATAAAGATAATAAATCCTATGAAGGTTAAGATCAATAAAGCTTTAGAAAGTTTTAGATAAAAATGCTCATCTAAGGCATCATTGATAATTTTATAATATTTTAGCCAATCCACAAAAAAACTAAACCAAAAAGCAAAAACACCTAATAAAAGTATGCTAATAGATGCAAATATAAGCATAGAAATATAGGGTGAAAAGCTTGTGCTAAATTCATAAATATTCATCTCCCACATTAAGATGGCATAACTAATATGCACACCAAAGAGAACAAAAGCAAGCAGTAGCACCATAAATATTTTTTGCACACACAATTCGATAAAAGTGCAATGTTGTGTAAATTCTTTGTTGGTTTGTTTTTTAATCTCTTTGTCGTTTTTATCCAATAAACGCAAATTGACAATTTGTGCTTTTAGGTTTTTAATCCAATCTTTTCGGGATTCTTTCATAGTCTCATTCATTGATTGAAGCCTTTAAGTGAAATGATGGGATTATGCCTCAAAATTGTTAAGGAAGTTTTAACAATCTTTAAAAGAATTTCTTAACTTTTACGCATAGGATTTATCAATATGGAATTTTTTATAAAATGCCTCTAAATCTTTAATATCCTCTAATAAGCCTTTTTTTTGAAGAGATTTTAAAACTTTTTGAGAGCAATCTGTTTCTTTTGGCCACTCTTTGGTGTAACCATCTTTACTATTCTTATCAGTTGCGTCAATAAAAATCATTGAGTGAATAATTTTTATATCCCTTTTAGCATCAATATTATTAACTACTCTCCAAAGAATCATATACAGATTATCCAAGTCGTTTTTTTGGTAGTCTAAGAAAATGCCTATACTTAAATGTTGATTAAGTATTTTGGGGATATTTTTCTTAAAAGCTGTTTGCAAGCTTGTCTTTTTATCGATACTAATTAGGGTAATGGGGTTTTTGGTGGAAGTATAAAATTGTTTTAAATGTTTGATATTTTTAAAGAGGGGATTTAATAGCTCTTGTAGTGATTTATCACTTAATATTTCCAAGGACTTTTGCACTTCCTCTCCTGTGCAATCAATACCTAATTTACCCCCATAAGCATATTCACTGCAAGCGTGGTCTAGCACATCACAAATTCCCTCTGTAATAAGACAATTTTCAACTTTGAAGCGATTAAGGATATAGGGGATAATAGCCTCTTCTTTTAAAGAGGGAGCATCCTCTCCTACAAAGAGGGCGTGTTTAACAAAGCTCATTTGTCCAACTCCCCAAAATGCGTGCATACTTTGTTGGGCTTGTCCTTGAAAACGTGCTTTAATTTTCGCTAGGATGAGATTATGAAATACCCCATTTTCTGGCATATAATAATCTATTAAATCAGGAGTTGTTGTCTGCAAGAGTGGCAAAAAGATTCTCTCTGTGGGGTAACCTAGGTATTTATCCTCTAAGGGAGGCTTACCTACAACGGTCGCTAGATAGATAGGATTGACTTTAGAGGTTATAGCCTCTACCTTTAGCACAGGATAGGGTTCAATAGGTGTGTAAAATCCAGTATGGTCTCCAAATTTGCCCTCATCCCTTAAGGTATCAGGCTCAACAAAGCCTTCTATTACATAATCACAATCATAAGGGACATATAAGTCATTACTTAGGCATTTTACCATTTGTGGCTTTTTCTTGCGTATAAATCCATAAAGCATAAGTTCAAATAAACCATAAGGCAAAGGGGCAGTAGCGCACCAAGTATAAAGAGGGTCTCCACCTATGGCAATGCTAACGGGCATTTTTTGTTTTGCTTCTTTATAGGTTTGCAATAAATTCATAGAATCTTTATGGAGTTGCCAATGCAAACCTAAATGATTCTTATCATAAACTTGCAAACGATACATTCCAAGATTTTTAACATTCCCATCAAGGCTTTGTGTGTAGCACTGCCCCATAGTGATAAAAGCACCCCCATCTTCCTCCCATGTTTTTAAAATAGGCAGGGATTGTAAATC
The DNA here is from genome assembly GCF_003097575.1 of Helicobacter apodemus. Taxonomy (NCBI): domain Bacteria; kingdom Pseudomonadati; phylum Campylobacterota; class Epsilonproteobacteria; order Campylobacterales; family Helicobacteraceae; genus Helicobacter; species Helicobacter apodemus. The sequence goes on from NZ_CP021886.1 coordinate 1,102,897, forward strand.
TATTACATTGCCTCTTTGGATGAGGGCTTGACAAAGTCCTTTTTCTTTGAGAATCTTGGGGGCTAAAAAACGCAAATTAAGCAGTTTTGGGAGGAGTTTTAAAGCCGTTTTAAAGTCTTTGGGGGGTTTTAACCTTAGGAGATATGCAATATCCTCTGCGATTTTTTGCGTATCCCCAATGAGTAATTCTACCCTTTTGAAACTTCCAAAAAGATTCATTAAAACGGGTGTTTTAAAATGAATATTTTTTTCTTTATGGATAGGATTGGTGAAAAGTAAGGCTTTAGAATCTTTTTTCTTGACTTCTAAATAGGCTAAATGAGGAATTTCTAAATGAATATCTAAAGGTTCTGTTATGATTTTTATTTCATTATGCGCTTTTAGTAAATCAATAGTTTGTCGCATTAGGTATTCCTTACTCTTTGAATTATTATAGGGGTATTTTACCAAATTTATAAAAAGGTCTTGATTTTATCCTCGCACTCTTTACAATTCTTGAATTTTCTTGAATTTTTTGAGATAATTTAGTTTTTTAAAGCTAAATTCTAAACATTAAAGATTATTCAATGCAAATTTTATTAAGGATTGTTGAAAGTATAGAAAATATTAGTGAAATGGTGGCAAAGATTTCTATTTTTTTGTTATGGATTCTTTGTTTATTAGTTTTTGCTTTAGCGGTGGCATTAAATTTTTCTTATGTTAATAGCCAATTAGATGATTTTAGCCTTTATTGCTTTGCTTTGATGATTCTTTTAACCTTTTCTTATACACTAAAAGAAGATAGGCATGTGCGTTTAGATTTGCTAAAATATCCTAAAAACCTAAAAAATATCAGCTGGTTGCTTATTAATATATGCTTTATTCTACCTTTTTCTTTAGTGATTGCAAAATATAGTTTTGATTTTATGATGCACTCTTATTCCATTGGTGAATCTTCGCCTAATGGCAAGATACCCTATTATTTTATTTTTAAATCTTTTGTGGTAGTGGGGTTTATTTTATTGGCTTTACAAAGCATTGGAGAATCTTTAAAAACCTTTTGTTGTTTGCTGCATAACAAACAAAAGACTTAAAGGAATAAATCTAAAATGGAATTATTCGCCCTTATTATTTCTAGTATTATTTTATTAATCCTTGGTGTGCCTGTTGCTTTTGCCTTTGGCTCTAGTGGATTAATTGTTGGTAGCTATTTAGTGTTTTTTGAAAATAATCCTTATATTTTATCCTTTTTGCCTAATCGTTTAGAGGGGATTTTTAACAATACCACTTTGATGAGTATCCCTTTATTTATCCTTATGGGAATGATACTAGAGCGTAGCGGAATTGCAGAGCGACTTATAGGTTCTATCGCAAAGTTTTTTGGCTCACTTGGTGGAGGGGCTGCTATTGGAGTGATTATTGTAGGGGCTTTATTAGCTGCTAGTACTGGTATTGTTGGTGCTACGGTTGTAATGATGGGGGTTATTGCAGTTCCTGTGATGGTAAAAGCACAATATAATAAGAGTTTTCTCTCTGGTGTAGTTGCTGCAAGTGGGACATTAGGACAGATTGTTCCTCCCTCTATTATCCTTATTATTTTAGCTGATGTTTTGCAATTAAGTGTGCGGGATTTATTTGCTGCTGCTATTTTGCCTAGTATTTTGCTAATAGGTGCTTATATTTTCTTTGTTTTGGGTGTTGTTTTCTTTCTCCCTCATTTTGCACCCGCTAGTGAAGATTCTAGTAATATTAAATCTTTAGCCCTAGAAACGCTTAAGGCAGTTATTCCACCTATTGTTTTAATTATTCTTGTTTTAGGGAGTATTTTAGGCGGATTGATAGAGCCAACCGCAGCTGCTGCTTTAGGGGTCATAGGGGCTTTAATCTTAGCACTTTTGCAGGGGCGATTAGATCTTAATTTGCTCCATATTGCAGGGAGAGAGACGATACTTTTTTGTGGTATGGTATTTGCTATTTTAATTGGTGCGAATTGTTTTACGCTTGTGTTTAACACTTTAGGGGGAGATAGCATAATTTTGGAGTTTTTCTTAGTGTATTTGGACTCCCCTTTATATTTTGTGCTTGTTGCTATGCTGGTTATTTTTATTTTAGGTTTTTTTATTGATTTTTTTGAGATTTGCTATATTATTTTACCCATTTTAGCAGGAATTGCTATGCATTATCAAATTAATATGCTATGGTTTGCTTTGCTTGTGGCAATTAATTTGCAAACAAGTTTTTTAACGCCTCCTTTTGGGTTTTCTATTTTCTTTTTAAAGTCTGCAGTGGGAGAGTGTATTAAGATTAATGCAATTTATAAGGGGGTTTTACCCTTTATCTTGCTGCAGCTTTTAATCTTAGCGGTGATGTTTTTATTTCCAAACCTTACCTTAAATAGTGAAGATTGGGGCAAAATTTTACAATTTATTTTTTAAGGAGATATTATGAAAAGACGCGATTTTATCAAAAAAACTACTTTGGGTGCAGTGGGTGTTGCGGGTGTCGTAGCATTAGTAGGTTGTAAAGATAAGGTAAAGCAAGGAGAGAATACAGGTGGTGTAGAATCTGCTAAAAAAGCTAATATAAAAATCTCCCTTGCGATGAGTTGGTCGCTTACTTTGCCGATATTATCAGATATAGTAAAACATTATACTAAGGTGGTTAGCACATTAAGTGAGGGTTCTATACAAATAGAGATTTTCCCAGCAGGTAAGCTTGTCCCCGCACTTGGAGTCTTTGATGCAGTCAGTAGTGGGCAAATTGATGCGTATCATTCCGCTCCTTATTATTGGGAGGGAAAAAATACAGCATTTAATCTTTTCTCGGGTATTCCCTTTGGTATGATTGATAGTGAAATTAATGCTTGGTATTTATATGGAGAGGGTATGGATTTGTGGAGAGAGATTGCAGGGAAATATAATCTTTATCCTCTTTTAGGGGGTGCAACAAGTATCCAAATGGCGGGTTGGTATAAAAAGGAGATGAATACCTTAAAAGATTTTGAGGGTTTAAGGATTCGTATGGTAGGAGTAGCAGGACAGATTTTAGCTAAACTTGGGGCAGCACCTAAAAGCACACCGGGTGCAGAAATTGTTCCTAATTTAGAAAGGGGAGTTTTAGACGCAGCAGAATGGGTCTCTCCTGCTTTTGATGAGAAACTTGATATTCATAAAGTAGCACCTTATTATTATACGCCTTGGCAAGAAGCGGGTTCTATTACAGAATTTGTCTTTAATAAACAAAAATGGGAGAGCTATCCTAAAGAAGTGCAAAATATTTTAGAATTTGCGAGTAAAGAAGCACATTTACAAATGACGGCTATGGGGCAGTTTTATAATGCAAAGGCAATGGAGAGATTACAAAATCAAGGGGTAAAGGTTAGGACATTCTCTCCAGAGATAATACAAGGCTTTAAAAAGACTTTAGTGCAAGTGCTTGATGAGGAAAGCACAAAGAATCCAGATTTTAAAAGAGTTTTACAAAGTTATCAAAGCTTTCAAAGAGAGCAAGAAACTTGGACAAGGGATAGTTTAAGGGCTTATTTAGAGATTAGAGGGTAGGGAATTAAGATTTAGGTTAAATAAAAGTTTAGCTTCATTGCATTAAATTTTGGAAAAGGAAAAATTATGAATTATCCCATTTGTATTCTCACCCTTCACCATATTCATCCCTTTGAGGATTGGTTGAGTGTAAGCCCACAATTATTAGGTAAAGCTCTTATAAATATTAAGCAAAAGGGCTATAACTTCATTTCTTATGCGCAATTCATAGAGATTTTGCAATCTAAAAAGAATCCTTTGAAAAAACAAGTGCTTTTAAGTATTGATGATGGTTATTTTGATGTTTATAAGTATGGATTTCCTGTTTTAAAGGAGCTAAAAATTCCATCGGTTTGTTTTTTAATCACTAATACTATTGTAGAAAAAAGGCAAAAAGAGCCTGTTTTTAAGCCCCATAAAACCATTGATTATACTGCCGATATAGAATATTTTTTAACCGCTGAAGAAATTTTTGCTATGAGGGAATGGATGGCTTTTGATAGTCATACCGCGTCACATTATAATTGTAATACACAAGATAAGGAAACTTTAGAGTTTGAATTGACTACTTCTAAGAATAAAGTAGCAGAGCTTTTTCCGCAAAAAGATATTTTTGGTTTTTGTTATCCCCGTGGAAAATTTAATGCCTTGTCCCAGGAGACTTTAAGAGAGTGTGGATATTCTTTTGCTTTTTCTACTATAGAAGGAGGTGCTTGTGTGGAATCTTGTGATAATTTTGCTATAAAACGGATTTGTATCTCTAGTGCATCTGCTAAAAGAGGGGAGAGGGATTATCTAAAGCGGTTAAATACAAAGCTCTTTATTTATTCAACCCCAATTTTAGGGAGTTTAAAATCAAAACTTAAGGCTAGAAAATCAAGGGGAAGTTTCTAATTAAAGTTGTAAGTTGTTATAATTTGATAATTTGAGTTTTAGGAGTTTTATATGTTGCTTTTCACCCCCGGTCCAACCCCTATCCCGGAATTTATGCGTATGGCTATGAGTGAGCCTACCATCCATCATCGAACTTCAGAGTTTGAATCCCTTTTTGCTAAAGTAAGAGCAGGTTTAAAAAAGATTCTTAAAATGCGTGAAGTTTTAATGCTTGCAAGCTCTGGAAGTGGAGCGATGGAAGCGTGTGTAACTTCTCTTTGTGCAAAAAAGCTCTTAAGCGTTAATAGCGGAAAGTTTGGCGAACGTTTTGGAAAGATTGCTAAAGCTTTTAATATCCCTTTAATAGAAATTAAAAATGAGTGGGATACCCCTGTAAGTTTAGAATCTATTTTGCAAGTATTAAAAGACAATCCCGATATTGACGCATTTTGTATGCAAGTGTGTGAAAGTGCGGGTGGATTAAGGCATCCTTATGAAGAAATTACAAAAGCTATTAAAGCCTATAACCCTAACATTATGATTATTATAGATGGTATTACTGCTATGGGGGTAGAGCCTTTAGAAGTAAGTTATGTAGATGCTTTAATTGGTGGCTCACAAAAGGCTTTTATGTTGCCTCCTGGAATGAGTATTATTGGGCTTAGTCAAGCGGCTATTGCAAAAATTGAGGAAAGGAATATTGGGTTTTATTTCAATCTCAAAACAGAGCTTAAAAATCAAGTGAAAAATACAACTGCTTGGACGGCTCCTACTACGATTATTATAGGGCTTTATACATTTTTAGAGAAACTTCAAGAAAAGGGTATAGACAGACTTTATCAGCAAACAAGGGCTAGAGCCTTGGCAACTAATGCGGCGATGGAGGGAATAGGATTGAGGATTTATCCTAAAACTCCTGCTTTAGCAATGACAACAATTTTTAATGAATCTAGTGAAGATTTAAGGAGGATTCTTAAGAATGACTTTGGGGTTAATGTAGCAGGTGGGCAGGATCATCTAAAGGGCAAGATTTTTAGGATTAATCATATGGGATTTATTGCTTTAAATGAAATTTCTTGGGTGATTAATGCTATTGAGCTTAGTTTAGAGAGATTGGAGGTAAGAAAGTTTGATGGTAGGGCTAATCAAATCTTTTTGCAAAAGTATTATGAAATGATGTAATAAAGTAGAAAAATGAAATTTTTAATCACAGGAAGTGCGGGGTTTATAGGCTCATTTTTAGCATTAAGGCTTTTAGAGAGAGGTGAGGAGGTTGTAGGCTTAGATAGTATTAATGATTATTATGAAGTAGCAATTAAATATGGCAGATTGCAAAAGGCAGGAATACCACAAGAATTAGTAGCATATAATACTTTAGTGCAAAGCAAAAAATACCCAAACTATCGTTTTATCCAGTTAAATTTAGAGGATAAAGAAAATCTTTTAAAACTTTTTGAAAATGAAACATTTGATAAAGTTTGTAATCTTGCCGCACAAGCGGGTGTGCGTTATTCACTCCTTAATCCCGATGCTTATATCCAAAGCAACATTGTAGGTTTTCTAAATATTTTAGAATGCTCTAGGCATTATGGGATTAAGCATTTAGTGTATGCTTCTAGCTCTTCGGTGTATGGATTAAATGAAAAAATGCCTTTTAGCACCAGCGATAATGTCGATCACCCTATTAGTCTTTATGCTGCTAGTAAAAAGAGTAATGAGCTTATGGCACATACTTATTCTTATTTATTTAATCTTCCTACGACAGGTTTAAGATTTTTTACGGTTTATGGTCCTTGGGGGCGTCCTGATATGGCATTATTTCTTTTTACAAAGTCTATTTTAAAGCAAGAGGCGATAGATGTTTTTAATTATGGTGAAATGCTAAGGGATTTTACTTATATTGATGATATAGTAGAGGGTGTAGTTAGAGTGCTTGATAACATACCTAAGCTAGATTCTACTTGGAATCCTAAAAATACAGACCCCCATAGCTCTAAAGCACCTTATAAAGTTTATAATATAGGCAATAATCATCCTGTCAAATTAATGGATTTTATAGAGATTTTAGAAAAGGAGCTTGGAATAGAAGCAAAAAAAACTATGCTCCCCTTACAAGCCGGAGATGTTCCTGCTACCTATGCCGATGTTAGCGATTTAGTCAATGAGTTAGGCTATAAGCCTAGCACTTCTATTAAAGTTGGAATAGCCAATTTTGTCGCTTGGTATAGAGATTTTTATCAAATCTAAAATATCTTAAATTATGTTGTTTTTAGTCTTTGTGTGTTAGAGTTCGCCTTTTAAATTCTTAATATATGTTAGGTTTTTATGATTATTATTCCAGCAAGATTGAAATCTACCCGCTTTCCTAATAAGGTTTTAATCCCCATTGGGGGAATCCCTATGGTTATTCGTGTAGCAAAGATTGCTCAAGAAGTCGATAGGGTTGTGATTGCAACTGATGAAGAAGCGGTAAGAGAGGTTTGTAAAGATTATGGGTTTGAAGCTATTTTAACCGCTAAAAATCATGAGAGTGGAACAGATAGGATTGCTGAGTGTGCTAGAATCTTAGGATTAGCTGAGGATGAAATGATTATTAATTTACAAGGTGATGAACCCTTTATCGAAAAAGAAGTGATACAAAGTTTAAAGAATCTTATGGCAAAAAAAGCTAAAGAGAGTGGAGAATTACCCTTTATGGGGAGTTGCGCTAAAGCTATTAGCAAAGAAGAAGCAAAAGATTGTAATCTTGTTAAAGTGGTTATAAATGCTGCTAATGAGGCACTTTATTTTTCACGCTCTCCTATCCCTTATGATAGGGAGGATAAAATAGCTAATAGCACAAATAGCTATTGGGGGCATTTAGGTATTTATGCCTTTAGCGGGAAGAGTTTGCAAGAGTTTTGTAAGCTCCCAAAATCTACCTTAGAGGAGATAGAAAAACTCGAGCAGTTAAGGGCTTTAGAGTATGGAAAGTGCATTATAATAGCAAAGGTTAAAAGCAGATCTTTTGGTATTGATACTCCAGAGGATTTAAAAAAGATAGAAAAATATTTATAAGGAGTGAAATGCAATTAATAGAGGTTTCTAAAGAAGCTAACTTACCAACGAAATTTGGGGATTTTAAAATCCAATCTTTTAGAGAGAAAAAGAAGGTTGGAGATGAGGTTTATTGTTTAGATCATCTTGTAATAAAGAGTGAGGAACTTCCTAAGATTCCACTTGTTAGAGTGCATTCTGAATGCTTAACAGGTGATGCGTTGCAGAGTTTAAAATGTGATTGTGGCGGTGAGCTAGAAATGGCTTTAAAAAAGATAGCTAAAGAGCAAGGAATGGTAATTTATCTGCGTCAAGAAGGTAGAGGCATAGGACTTTTTAATAAAGTCAATGCTTATGCCTTGCAAGATAAGGGTTTAGATACCGTGGAGGCAAACTTAGAATTAGGGTTTAAAGAGGATGAGAGGGATTATTCTGTGGTGAAGTTTATCTTTGAATTTTATGCTTTAAAGCAAATTCGTCTCCTTACCAATAATCCTAAGAAAATAGAAATTTTTAAGCAGATGGTAGAGGTTGAGAGAGAGCCAATTATTATCCAGTGCAATCGACATAATGCACATTACTTAGAAGTGAAAAAAGAGAAAATGGGGCATTTACTTTAGGAAGTTTTATGGAAGAGAAAATCACCTATGCAAGAGCAAAAGAAATACTGCAAAATCAAAAAATATCGCCCAAAGGCTTAGAGAGAGTGTTTTTATATGAATCTTTAGGGAGGGTTTTAGCTAAAGATATTTTTGCTAGTGAGGATATGCCAGAGGTTGCATTATCAAATATGGATGGATATGCCATAAGCTCTACAATGATAGAGTTAAGCAAAGGGATTTTTACAATACTAGGTGAAAATCCAGCAGGGAATGAAAAAAAGGTAGAATTACCTCTTACCCAACCTTATGCTATTAAAACTCTAACAGGTGCAGCAATACCCCATAATGCAGATATATTAGTTCCTTTTGAAAATGTGAATGTTGATGGAGAATGTTTGAGGGTTAATGAATTTCCTAAAATAGGAGAATTTATAAGAAAAGTTGGCGATAATTATAAAAAAGGTGAGAAACTCTTAAGCCAAGGAGTGAGGCTAAATGCTAATCATATCGGGCTTCTTGCGAGTTTAAATCAAATCTTTATAGAAGTTTTTGAGAAACCAAAAGTTGGGATTTTAGTCAGTGGTAATGAGATTTTAGAAATTGGAGAATCTAAGAATAATCCCCATTGCTTCTATAATGCTAATGGGCATTTGCTTTATGCTAAAGTTAAAGAAAATGGAGGGATGCCTAAGCTTTATCCCATTTTAAAAGATGAGAAATTTAGCATACAATCTTGTTTAAAAGATGCCTTAGAGGAATGTGATTTGGTTATATCAACAGGTGGGGCTAGTGTTGGGGATTATGATTTTATACAAGCTATTTCTAAAGAGTGGAGTGAGAAGATAGTCTTTAGGGGGGTTAGGATTAAGCCCGGGCAGCATATTATTTATGCAAATTTTTTGCAAAAGCCATTTTTTGGTTTGCCCGGATTCCCTAATTCTACTTTAGTAACCTTTGAACTTTTTGTTAAAGCAATTTTAACAAAACTTTGTGGAATGCCCTTTAAAGAGGAGATTGTAGAAGTTACACTTCAAGAGGACTTGCAAAAAGGTGATAAGAGATTAGAATTTAGGGTCTGCAATATTAGGCATACAAGGGGTAAGATTTTTATAGATTTTGAAGGTAAAAAAAGCTTTCAAAGTGCGATTTTAAATAATTTTTGTCCTTTAGATAACGCAAGAGTAGGATTAGCAATTTTAGAGGGTAATAAGCTTAAGGGAGAGAGGATACCTGTTATTTTATTAAACTCCTAGCATTTCTCCTTTCTAAAGAAATATCGTAGCAGTTGGGAAAAGCAAGCTTAGTTCCACTCCTGCTTAAGATATTTTTACAAAGGAGTTAGCCCTTATAGTGCTTTTACTTAGCCTTGCACTTAGTATCAAAGATACTAAAAAGGCGAGGTTATATATCCCCCTATGATCCCACCATTGTTTTTTATACCATAAAAGAATTTTTAAGCTAGAGATTATAATAAAACACCATTCCTAGTTGGCTTAAAGCTTTAGAATCTTCAAAACTTAAATCCTTTTTCCTTAGGAAAAAATAACTCTTACAACCATATTTTTGAATATTATCAAGGGTTTTTAGTTCTTGCTTTGAAAGTAAAGAGGGGAGAATAAGTGTTAAAGTTTGGATTCTTTGGTGCTTTTTGAGGGTTTTATAGGCATAATCTATCGCATAAGCGCAATGCTCTTTTACCCCAACAACGCTAAAGGGTGTTAAAAGCTCTTTAGGGATGAGGGATAAAAACCTATGTGTGCCAAAGCTTTTAAAGGGTAGCATTGATTAATTCCCCAATTTCTTGGTATTCTAATTTTTCATTTTGTAAAAGTTTTTGTTGGATGGTATTAAGAAGATTTTGGTAATTTTTAAAAAATTCTATACGTTCTATTTTGCAATTTTCTAAAATCCTTAAAATATCTTCTTCACTGCCTATAAGGTATTCCCCCATTCCATAGGATTCAACCATTTTTTTAGCAATGTTTTTAGCGATGTTTAAATCCTCTTTAGAATGTGAGTAGTATTCATCATAAAGTAGCTTTAATGCTGCAATCCCCGAGAGATGCACTTTGATTTGGTTTTCTAATTCATTTTTGCTTGAAAATTCTTTATCTAAGTATTTTAAACCATCACTCATTAAAGTTGTTTTCTCAAAAGGTATTTCTAAATGATACGCACTAAAGGCTTTTGCTGCTTGATAAAAAGCTAGAATTTCTTTTTCTTTTTCATTAAAGCTTAGTTTTTTCTTTACCCCTATCATCACCTTATCACGCACACTTAAAATATCTTCTTTTTGAATAATTTTAGAATCCCTTTTAATCGCATTCAGTGCTGCCTCATTAATGAGTGAAGCGATACCAGCTCCGCTAAACCCTACGCAAAGTCTTGCTACCTCTTCAAGATTAAAATCATAATTTTTATCCCTACAATGCACTTTTAAGATTTTAATCCTCTCTTGCAAATTGGGTAATTCAACAAATATTCTCCTATCAAATCTTCCACTTCTTAGTAAAGCTTCATCCATAGAATCCATATTATTGGTTGCCCCAATTACTATAACGCCTTTACTATCTTCAAAGCCATCCATTTCTGTTAGGAGTTGGTTAAGCGTTGCTTCGCGTTCATCATTACGCATACCTCCTCTTGCTTTACCCACTGCATCAATCTCATCAATAAAAATAATAGAGGGTGCATTAAGCTTAGCTTTAGTGAATAAATCCCTTACTCTTTTTGCCCCCATACCGACATAAATTTGCACAAAGCTTGCACCACTTTGGTAAAAAAATGGCACACCAGCTTCCCCTGCTAAGGCTCTAGCAATTAATGTTTTACCAACTCCAGGTGGTCCTATTAGAAGCACTCCTTTTGGGAGCTTTACTCCAAAGTTTTGGTATTTTTGTGGAGATTTTAGATAATCAATAATTTCTTCTAATTCCTCCTTAGCTTCACTAATGCCAGCTACATCTTCAAAAGTGATATTAGATTGCGTGGATTGTATCTTAGCTAAATCAAGGCTTTGATTAATCTCGTGGCTTAGTTTCTGAATATCTTGAATATTTTTAAAAGAGAGATTTTTACCAGACTCTTTAGAGTATTGAGAGTTTTTAATTACTAAAAATAAACAAATAATAATGGCAAAAATAAATAAAATCCATTCTAAGTTTTCTAAAAAAGTAGAGTGTGTAGTAATTTCTATGGGAATTTTCTCACCAAAACTTTTAAGATCTACACTTTCTTTAGAGATTTTATAAGATTGCTGATTGATTTTAAAATATAAATAATCCCCTCTTATTTTTGCAGAATTTGGGAGCGAATCTTGCATAAGATAATGTAATTGTGAATTGCTAATGAGCATAGCATTATCCTTTAAAGAAAGAATTGCTAGTAAAATCAATGCACTAATAGAAAGACAAATCCCAAAAATAAGATATTTAGATTTGTGCATAATTTTTATCCTCTTTAGCAGTAAAATGGGTTACTTTTATCCAGCAGTCTTTAGAAATTGGCATTTTAGAAGTAATTTCAATTCGATTATAATATTCATCTAATCCGCTATAAAGGGTTTGATTTTCTACTACTTTTTGCGATTCTATTAAAATATTAAGAGGAGTATTAGATTGTTGGAGTTTTTGACGCATAGCAAGATTATTGTTTGCGACAATTACTTCAAGTTGTTTTTGACGCTCTTTAGCGATATTTCCTCTCACATCTCGTTTAAGCGTGCTTGAGGGTGTTCCATCTCTTGGGCTATAAATAAAGCTATGCAAATGGGTAAGGGGTAATGCCCTAAAATTTTCTAACGCTTCTTCCCAAATTTTTTGTGATTCTTGTGGATGTCCTATAATATAATCACTACCTAAAGCAAAGCCCATTTTAGAAAGCTTTTCAAAAAGTAGATAATCTTTGGAGTAAGTATTTTGGCGATTCATAAGCTTTAGCATAAAAGGGGAGGTGTGTTGTAAGGCAATATGTAAATGCCGCTCTATCTTAGGATTAGCTAGTATTTCAAAGAAAGCCCCATTAATTTGTGAGGGCTCTAAACTTCCTAATCTTAAGCGTTTCACTCCATCAATTTGGCAAATATCTTGTAGTAACGTGCTAATGCTCTGCTTAGATTCAATGCCCCAACTTCCCATATTCGTTCCTGTTAAAATAAACTCGCTAAAGCCTTTTTGGCAAAGGGTGGTGATTTGTTGTAAGATTTTTTCTTTGCTAAAGCTTCTAGCCTTTCCACGAACACTAGGGATGATGCAATAACTACAAGCGAAGTTACATCCCTCTTGAATCTTAATAAATGCACGACTCTTTCCGATAAAATCTGTAATGATTGTAGAATCGAGATTTTCTAAATCATCTTGCAGATAAAAGCTTTTTGATTGTTTAAGTAATTCATTGATTTGTTCTTTAAAAGAATGTCCAAATACCCCAAATACAAGCCCTTTTTGCAAAAGAGATTCTCCTTGAGTTTTGACTCCACAGCCTGTAAAATAAATTTTTTTTCCCTCATTTTGGAGGCGGTTAATATAGTTTCTTACTCCACTATCTGCCCCATTAGTTACTGTGCAAGAATTTACAATAATAATATCACTATCTTCTTCATAGGGGGTTTGTATAAAATCCCTTAAAGCATTCATCATAACTTGTGTATCAAAAAGGTTAGTGCGACAACCAAAAGTCTTGAAATAAACTTTAGGTTTTCTTAAGGTATCAGCTATCATAAATTTCCTTGTATGGGAGGAATAGAACCATCATTTATAGGGATATTTTTATCTCCGCTATAATAAATAGTAGTGCTTGGGTAGGCAATTTCAATCTCTTTGGTTTTAAGGATTTCATTAATAATCTCTGCACTAATGTTGCTTCGGAGTGCTAAAGTTGCAAAGGAATTTGTGAGATACCATACAGAAATTCTAATACCATTGGGTTCTAAGAAACTATATACACGAGGTTCAACACTAAGGTTGCGTAAAGTGTAGCGATTCCTTAATTTATTAAATTGCTTCCTTGTAGATTCTGTATAGCCTTTAGCATATTTTCTAGCACATTCTCTAGCGATATGGCAAGCTTTTGCGTGGTCAGATTGAAAAGTTATGGTGAAGTCTATGCCATCCCATACGGTTTGCATACCACTATGGCTATAATTAGAAAACATAGTGGTAAAGACGAAATTATTAGGGATAAATATCACTCTCCCTGCACGGCGATTTTCTTTATAAGAGGTTAAAGTAACATCTTCATATAAAATAATTCTTAATACTGAAATATCTAAGACATCCCCTACATACACTGCCCCATCTTTGATAACCTTTATCCTATCCCCTGCATGCACGGCTCCACCAATAATAATAACAAACCACCCTAAAATTGACATAAACAAGTCTTTCATCGCAATGGCTAAACCAGCAGAGGCAAATCCAAGCACAGTTACAAGATAGCTAACATTATCCAAATAAGAAAAAAGTAATATTACAATAATTAAAGTAATGTTTAAAAAGTTAATAATCTTATTAGCAGTATAAATCCTTTCGTTATTATGGATATATTTACGCACCCCTAATTTTGTAAAAATGGCAATGGCTGTAAGGATTAAAAGAACAATTCCAATATAAACCCCCTTGAGTGTTTGTGCTTTAATTTGTACCCTTAATTTTTCTATATTTTCTTCTGCCTCTTTAGAAAAAATCCCAAAAGTTGTTGAGAATATATTTTGTGTGGCTTCTAAAACTTTTATAGTCTCTGCATTATCTTGCAAGGCTTTGAGAATAGATTGAGGATTAGAAAAGAGGCAATAATTAGTTGTGCAAATTTGCGTTAATTGTTCTTTATTTTTAGAGTCTTTAAAGACTTTTAAAAGAGTGTTTAAAAGAATTTCCTTTTTACGGAGGTTATCTAAAGTTTCCTCTAAGGTTTTGTAATTAGTTTTGAGCGTTTCTATTTCTTGCTTACTCCTTTTGATGTAAGAGAAAGCTTGAATGATTAAAATAGGATTAGTTACATTAGGAATCTCCCCTAAGTTAGTGCTTTCGATTAATTCTATAAAAGGAGAATCCTTATGAACTTCTAGGAGGCTTTTTTGCTGATTAAGTGTGTTGAGATTTCTCTCTAAGCTAATAAGCTGACTTTGTGTTTCAAGGGTTTTTGGTTGTGCTTGTAGAGAGGAGACTTCTTCTTGAAGTTTGGTAATATTAAAAATAACTTGTTGGTAAGTTTGGTAGTTAGAATATTTTTTTAGCCAAAGATTATTAGGATTATTTGAGATTTTATCAATGCTTTGGATTTCTTGGTCTATTTGTTGAATGATTCTTATTTCCTCTGCACTGCTAAGTGCATAAAGCTTGATACAGCTAAATAAAAAAATGAAACTATAAAATAATAGTTTCATTCTTGAAATTCCTTGAGTATTTGCATTAATAAGTCTTTGGGGATATCTTCTTTAAAGATAAAATCCCCTATCCCCTTTGGCAAGACAAACTTTAATTTGTTGTTAATGCTTTTTTTGTCCAGGAAAAAGGCTTGATAAAAGGTCGTAATATCTTTAATCTTGTAAGTAGTGGGTAAATTGTTTTGTTTGAGGATTTGTAAGATTTCTTGATATTGTTGTTGAGTGATGAAACTTAAACGAAGTGCTAAGGTATTTGCCATAACTATTCCAATACTTACCGCCTCTCCGTGCAAATAATGTCCATAACCACTTTGGGCTTCAATGATATGCCCAAAGGTATGCCCATAATTTAAAGCTGCCCTAATCCCTTTTTCTGTCTCATCCTCTCTTACAACTTTAGCCTTAATGCTTACAACTTTATAAATACATTCTAAAAGATTCTTAGAATCTTCCCAATTTGTTGTTTTAAGGGAGGTAAAAAAGTCTTTATCAAAACAAATTGCCATTTTAATAATTTCTGCTATTCCTGCGTTAAATTCTCTCTTAGGGAGTGTTTTTAGAAAGTGGGTATCAATATAAACCGCTTTGGGTTGGTGAAAAAGCCCAACAAGGTTTTTACCAAATTGATTATTAATGCCTGTTTTACCCCCAACACTAGAATCAACTTGTGCTAAGAGTGTGGTAGGGATTTGGATAAAATCAATCCCACGCATAAAAATTCCAGAGGCAAAACCTACTATATCGCCGATGACTCCTCCGCCAAAAGCAATCATTAAGGAGTTTCTATCTAAGCGATGATTGAAAGCAGATTCTAAAATAAGTTCTATACTTTGCATATTTTTATAAGTTTCCCCATCTTGCAGGCTTAAACAATAGACTTCATTAGCTTGAATTTTAGAGAGTAAGAATTGTAAATGCAATCCTGCAATTTTTGGATTGGTGATGATTAACACTTTCCCTTTATGGGAGATATTGGGTAAAGCACCAAAGGTGATAGAGTAGTTAGGCAGGGTAATTTGCATAGGGATAATTGCCTTTAGCTTAAGTAAAATTTACTGAGAATTTTAGCGATTTTTTGTTTTATTTATCCTTTATGTTATAATTTATTGCTTATGGGGAATGGGGATTTATAATTTATTTAGTAGTCTTAGATAAGGGTAGAATTATGTTAAAGGCTTGGATTTTTTTATTTTTAGCAATTTTTTCTGAAGTATTTGGCGTTTCTATTGTTAATTATTCACAAGAGGATAATAAAGCTTTGGTGCTATCTATACTCTTTATTAGCATTGCCATTGCGTATTATTGTATGTCTTTATCCCTAAAAAAGATTAGCGTAGGCATAGCCTACGCGATTTGGGAGATTGTAGGCTTAAGCCTTATTACAATTATTGCTATTTTTGCATTTGGGGCAGAATTAAAAATGCAAGAATATATAGGTTTAGCATTAGCACTCCTTGGAATTGCACTAGTAAATTTTGGAGAGAAGCCTAGCAATGTTTAATATTTACTTGCTCTATGTTGTTTTAGCAGCCCTTTTAGATGTTTTTGCAAATCTTGCATTGAATAAGTCTAATGGGTTTAAGAATCTTAAATGGGGAATTTTATCGATTTTGTTAGTTTGGTTAGCTTTTTATCTCTTAGTATTAAGTTTAGAGGGAATGAAGCTTGCCATAGCTTACACGCTTTGGGGAAGTATAGGGATTTTAGGAACTACACTTGGGGGATGGTATTTTTTTAAACAAAAGCTTAAACCCATAGGTTGGATTGGAATTTGTATGATTATCCTTGCAGTTATTACTCTAAAAACCGCTTAAATTTTTAGAGTTTATCACTTTAAACGATGATGGTTAAGATAATATCTCCCTCTTTAAGAGAATCTAAGACTTTCAAGCTTTCTTTATCTTCTATTTGTCCAAAGACAGTATGTTCCCCATCAAGATGAGGTTGGGGGGCAAAACAGATGAAAAATTGACTTCCGCCAGTATCTCTTCCAGCGTGTGCCATAGAAAGGGTTCCTTTTAGATGTTTATGGGGATTGTTTTCTAGCTCACAGGCAATACTATATCCGGGTCCTCCTCTTCCACTCCCTTCAGGACAACCTCCTTGTGCGACAAATCCAGCAATTACGCGGTGAAAATTAAGATTATCATAAAACCCACTTTGTGCTAAAGAAGCAAAGTTTGCTACAGTATTTGGTGCTTCATTGGGGAAAAGTCTAATGCTCATATTACCTTTTTGTGTTTTTATCATAGCAAATTGCAATTTATCAAGGACTTCTTTACTAGTATCAAATGTTTTAGTTTTCATTGGGATTCTCCTTTAAGTTTTCTAAATTTTTTATTATTTAAAGACTGGTATTATAGACTATAAAAGCGTTAAAATTATAATTTTTTACTAAAAATTTAGGATTAAATGAAAAGAGTGCTTATAGTTATGAAAATATAATAGTCTTGGAATAATATTTAAAGAAAGTTATTGTAGTATTGGGATCTAAAACTCTAATGACAAGGGAATAATATGTCTAAGATTATTTTGTTACTTTTCTTAGCTGTAAATCTTAATGCAGAGTCTTTATACCCTTCTTGGTTAAGGTATGGTGTAAAGATTGTTACAGACTTTGGAATGTATAATGAAATAGAGGGTTATGGAATTATTATTAATGATGGTTTAATCATTACAAGCGCACAAAATGTTTATCAAAATAGCAAAGTAGGGAATATCCTAGTTTATGATACAGAAGCCCTAAACAATCCCATTGCTTGTCTTGGTTATGCTAAAGTCTTAGCCTTAGATACAAATTTAGATTTAGCGATTTTGGCAATTTCTACCTTTACAGATATTTATTGTAATATTCTTCCGCATGGAAGTTTTCGGGCATTGATTTTTGAAGAAAGTTTTTTAAATCTTTTAGAAGAATCTCAAGATTTTACTTTAGATAAAAATGCGGATATTTCTTATATCATGATTGGTAATTGGCTAGAGTTTCAAAGAAAAATGATACCCTTAGGAAAATTTATGACTTTATTACAAGTCCAAAAAGAAAATTTTTTAGGAATGCCTATTTTTGTAAAGAGTAAGGATTTTTTTGTAGAAGATTTCTTTGCAGGAATTATTACTGGAAAGGTGCAAAAAAAAATTTTAAAAGCTAAAGAAATTGTGCATTTTCTTTGTGAAGTTAATAGTAAGACTACCATTTTTCAAGCATACCCCTCTATCCAAACACATTGTTATGCTAATTAGCAAGATTAAAGTAAAATGAGGGTAGAATCTAGCCACATTTTTGTATTTTTAAAGGGAATAAATGTCTGATTTGCTAAACCAAGATATTCAAAATATAAATATTGAAGATTCTATTAAAGAGAGTTATCTTGATTATTCTATGAGTGTTATTGTAGGGCGTGCATTACCTGATGCTAGAGATGGTTTGAAACCTGTCCATAGAAGAATACTTTATGCAATGTATGAACTTGGGGTTACTTCTAGGGTTGCTTATAAAAAGTCTGCAAGGATTGTAGGGGATGTGATAGGTAAATACCATCCTCACGGAGATACTGCAGTTTATGATGCATTAGTAAGAATGGCACAAGATTTTTCTATGCGTCTAAGACTTGTCGATGGACAAGGGAACTTTGGTAGTATTGATGGGGATAGTGCTGCGGCTATGCGTTATACCGAAGCAAGGATGACTCAAGCTTCTGAAGAGATTTTGCGGGATATTGATAAGGAGACGGTGGATTTTCTCCCTAACTATGATGATACCCTAAAAGAACCGGATATTTTACCCAGTCGTCTTCCTAATATTTTAATTAATGGTTCTAATGGAATCGCTGTAGGAATGGCTACAAATATCCCCCCGCATAGAATAGATGAAATTGTAGATGCTTTAGTTTATATGATTGATAATCCCAAAGCAGAGCTTGATGAGGTTTTAGGATTTATTGAGGGACCAGATTTTCCAACAGGCGGAATTATCTATGGTAAAAATGGGATAAGGGAAGCTTATGAAAGTGGTAGAGGTAGAATTAAGATTAGGGCAAAAACCCATATTGAAAAAACCAAAACTAAAGATGTGATTGTGATTGATGAAATACCCTATCAAGTCAATAAGGCACGACTTGTAGAACAAATTGCTGAACTTGCAAAAGAAAAGGTTATTGAAGGCATTTCTGAAGTTAGAGATGAATCTGATAGAGAGGGGATAAGGGTTGTTATTGAATTAAAAAGAGAGGCGATGAGTGAGATTGTGCTTAATCATCTTTTT
This sequence comes from Helicobacter apodemus, assembly GCF_003097575.1. Classification (NCBI taxonomy): domain Bacteria; kingdom Pseudomonadati; phylum Campylobacterota; class Epsilonproteobacteria; order Campylobacterales; family Helicobacteraceae; genus Helicobacter; species Helicobacter apodemus. The sequence goes on from NZ_CP021886.1 coordinate 1,121,569, forward strand.
AAATCTACCCCTATGGAAAGCACTTTTGGGATCATACTCCTAGCCATTTATAATAAAGAGCCTAAGATTTTTACCCTCTTAGAGCTTTTAAACTTATTTATCTCCCATCGTAAAAGTATCGTTATCCGCCGCAGTATTTTTGAGCTAGAAAAGGCAAAGGCTAGAGCACATATTTTAGAGGGTTTAAGGGTTGCCTTAGAACATATTGACGCTATTGTAGCACTTATCCGCTCTAGTAGTGATTCTAAAGTGGCTAAAGAGGGATTAGTGAGTAAGTTTAATTTAAGTGAGATTCAAGCCCAAGCGATTTTAGAAATGCGGTTACAACGATTAACTGGTTTAGAGCGGGATAAAATAGAAAATGAATACCAAGAACTCCTTAAAGAGATTGAATACCTAAGCTCTATTTTGAAAAGTGAGGAACTCTTAAACAAAATTATTAAAGAAGAATTGCTAGAGATAAAAGAGAAGTTTTCAACGAAGCGATTAACCGCTATTGAAGAAGACTATGAAAGTATTGATATGGAGGATTTAATCCCTAATGAATCCGTAGTTGTTACTATGAGCCATAGAGGTTATGTTAAGCGAGTCCCAGTTAGAACCTATGAGAAGCAAAACCGTGGCGGGAAAGGTAAAATCTCTGCAAATACTCACGATGATGATTTTATTGAAAGTTTCTTTGTCTCTGATACACACGATACGATTATGTTTATTACCAACAAAGGACAACTCTATTGGCTTAAAGTCTATAAGATTCCAGAAGCAAGCCGAACCGCTATTGGTAAAGCTGTCGTAAATCTTATTAATCTCTCTCCTGATGAAAAGATTATGGCAACTATCACAACTAAAGATTTTAATGATGATAAATCTATTGCCTTTTTTACCAAGAATGGAATCATTAAACGAACGAATTTAAGTGAATTTAAAAATATAAGAAGTGTCGGGGTTAGGGCTATTAATCTTGATGATAATGATGAGTTGGTTACTGCTAAAATTATTTCTTCAGAGATTAAAGAAATCTTAGTGGTTACTTATGAGGGAATGTGCGTGCGATTTGTTGTAGAGGATGTTAGGGAGATTGGTCGTGCAGCAAGAGGGGTTACTGCTATTAAATTTAAAATGTTAAAAGATTATGTGATTGGTGCAACGATTATTGCTAATGAGAATGAGGAGATTTTAAGCGTTAGTGAAAAGGGTATTGGCAAAAGAACAGAGGCTAGCGAATATAGAATTACCAAAAGAGGCGGTAAAGGGGTGATTGCTATGAAGCTTACCCCTAAAACAGGAAAATTAGTAGGCGTTGTGAATGTTGATGAAAATATGGATTTAATGGTGCTAACAAGCAGCGGTAAGATGATTAGGGTAGATATGCAAAGTATCCGCAAAGCAGGTAGGGCTACAAGTGGAGTAATTATTGTAAATGTCAATGATGAAAAAGTAGTGTCTATTGCACGATGCCCTAAAGAAGAAAAAGAAATACAAGAGAGTGATGAGGATATAGGTTTGCTAGGAGTAAATAACAAAGAGGAATAATGCAAAAGATTATTTTTGTCCTCTTTTTGTCAATGCCATTTTATGCTTCTGAATATATCTTTTCCTACCAACTAAATGTGAAAAATGGCATAATTTTAAAAGAAAAGTATTATTTCTCCCCTACAATGATAGGGGCAAAGGTGCTAAATAAAGACAAGAATCCTAATAAAAAATGTGAAATCTCTCATTTAGCAAGGAGCGAAAAAGAGTTTTTAAAAGAGCATAAAGAAGAGATTTTAGAATGTTTTTTTACTTGGGGGATTAAGTTAGAGGATAGGACAAAAATGCAGCATTTACAAAGCCAATCACTAACCTTTTTATGGATACCTCCAACGCGTATCCAAATAGAGTTTGAGAGCGGAATCGCAACGATTTTTGCTCTTAAAAATAAGGAGATGAGATGAAATTAGCCATTGTAGAAGATGATATTAATATGCGAAAATCTTTAGAAATCGCTTTAGGGGAATATAAAGAATTTGAAGTGATAAGTTTCAAAAGTGCAAAAGACGCCTTAAAAAAACTTGATGATTCTATTGATTTGATTATTACAGATATTAATATGCCCCAAATGGACGGATTAGAATTTTTAAAAATCCTCAATGGTCGTTATGAAGCTTTGATTATAACAGGAAATGCGACTTTAAATAAAGCTATTGATTCTATCCGGCTAGGGGTCAAGGACTTTTTAACCAAACCCTTTGAAGTGGAAACTTTAGTAGAAGCGATAAAGCGAGCCAAGAAAGCAAAAGAGGTCATCGCTAAATCTCCCAAAAAATCCGCCATTTCACAAAAACAAAGTTTTGTTGCTACTTCAGCAGCATTAGAAAATATCCTAAAGCTTGTGAATAAAGCCGCTAAAACAGATGCTTCTATGTTGTTATTAGGGGAGAGTGGTGTAGGAAAAGAACTTTTTGCAAACCATATTCACCAAAACTCTTTACGGCAAAATTCCCCCTTTGTAGCTATTAATATGGCAGCCATTCCAGAGAATTTATTAGAATCAGAACTTTTTGGTTATGAAAAAGGTGCTTTTACAGACGCTACAGAGGGTAGGGCAGGGAAATTTGAAATAGCTAATGGAGGAACACTCTTTTTAGATGAAATTGGAGAAATGCCCCTTGCATTACAGGTGAAATTATTAAGGGTTTTGCAAGAGAGGGAAGTTGTTAGGCTTGGGAGTAGTAAGCCCCTTAAGGTAGATATTCGATTTATCGCAGCAACTAATGCCGATATCCAAAAGAAGATTAAGCAAGGAGAGTTTAGAGAGGATTTATTCTTTAGACTGCAAACTATCCCCGTGCATATCCCTCCATTAAGAGAGAGGGAAGAAGAGATTATTCCGCTTTGTGAATGGAAGTTAGAGCAAGTAGATTTACAATATGGCATAGGAAAGAAAAAATGGGGCAAGGGTGCAAAAGAACAGCTTTTAGCCTATAATTGGCCAGGTAATATTCGAGAACTTTTATCTGTTGTTGAGAGGGCTGCTATTTTGTGTGAGGAAGATACCATTATGCCAGAGGATTTATTCTTAAGCTCAAGAGAGAGCGGAGGGGCGAAAAAGATAGCAAATTTAGAAGAGGAGTTGCTTTATGAAGCTTTAAAAAGTTGTGATTCAGATATAGATAAAGCCGCCTCCCTTTTAGGGATGAAAAAGGAATCTTTTATGCAGAAAATGGAGCAATATAATATTAAACTATAAGGAAAGTGATGAAAAAGTATAATGTAGCTGTAGTGGGTGCCACAGGGGCAGTAGGTGAGGAGCTTTTTAGGGTATTAGAGGAGAGGGATTTTCCTATTGCAGAGCTTATCCCTCTAGCAAGTGCTAGAAGTGTAGGGAGAGAGATAGAATATCAGGACAAAACTTATGCCATAAGGGAGCTTACCCATAAAGTCTTTGAAGAACAAAAGATTGAAATCGCATTTTTCTCTGCAGGAGGTAGTGTGAGTGCAGAATTTGCTCCAAGTGCAGCTAAATCCGGTGCGGTAGTGATTGATAATACAAGCTATTTTAGAATGCAAGAAGATGTGCCTCTAGTTGTCCCAGAAGTTAATCCTAAGGATATTGGTTTATGGGAAAAAACAGGGATTATCGCAAACCCTAATTGCTCTACTATCCAAATGGTTCAGGTTTTAGCCCCTTTGCATAGAGCCTTTGGGATTAAGCGCGTAGATGTTAGCACTTATCAAGCAGTTTCTGGTGCGGGTAAAAAGGGAATGGAAGAATTAGTGATACAAATGCAAAAATTCTTTGATTTTAGTTTAGATTCTTGTGAGGCTAAAGCATTTCCCCATCGTATAGCCTTAAACCTTATCCCACAAATTGATGTGTTTTTAGAAAATGGCTACACCAAAGAAGAGATGAAAATGGTAAAAGAGACTAATAAGATACTCCATAGTAATTTTGAAGTGAGTGCTACTTGTGTGCGTGTGCCTATTTTGCGTAGCCATAGTGAATCTATCACGATAAGGTTCGAAAAAGAAGTAAGCCAAGAAGAAGCTCAGGAGGTATTAAAACAAGCCCCCTGTTTAGTTCTAATAGACAATCCACAAGAGGGCAAATACCCTATGCCTACCCTTGCTACGGATACAGATGATACCTATGTAGGGAGAGTGCGTGTAGATAATTATAATAAAAGGGTATTGCACCTTTGGTGCGTAGCAGACCAGTTGCGTGTAGGGGCAGCAACCAATGCTATAAGAATCGCGGAAAAATGGATAGAAAACTATCAAAAATGAGTTTATATAAGTTTTTTGCAGTAACCAATACGATAATTAAAATTAATTTAATCTTTATTGAATTAAAATACCTAGAATCAATTATTAATTTGGTGTTTTCATAATATATAAGGAGAATACCCTATGCAAAACTCTATGCTTATAACCTTAATGCCCTGCGGGGGGGGGGGGCAATAATACTCCTATAAGAAGCCAAGTCTTACATTCTAAAGTCAATGCTAAAACTGCAAATACTATAACTTTACAATCCCATACAAAAGATTCTACTTTAAAATCTAATTCCTTAGATTCTAATCTCAATACAAAAGCTATGAATCCTAAACCTTTAGATTCTCAAAGTTTAATCTCTCAATTATTTAATCCTAAGTTTTTAGATTCTATTATAGAATCTAAATTTCACTCTAATCTTAAAGCCTTAATCTTTAATCAATTAATCCCTAAACTTCTTACTTTACAAGAGTATTTTAAATTTACATTCTTTAATATAAATAAATTTATTATAAATATATGTTATAATATATTTAATTTTATTAAAGTAAATATTTTTTATAGCCAAAAGATTAACATAAAAGGAACAACCAATGAAAAATGAATCTCATAACTTTTCTTTGATCTCTAACTTGCCAAGCTCTTCTTTATTCTTAAGCTTCAGTCTAATAACTGCTTTAAATACTTCTTTAGTAGCTGATAGTTGGGCTACATCAGGAACTATTACTTTAGAAAATAATGGAACTATAGATACTATAACAAATACTAGTGGAGTTAATAATAAAATTATAGGTAATGTAGCAGGAAAAACCTATAATGACTTAATTATTAATAATGGAGTAACACTTCAAAATAATGGCAATGGAAATACACTACAACTTAATAATGCTAGTGCAAGAACTATTGAGAATAAAGGATTAATAAAAAAACAAAGTAATTCCTCTGCTGTAGCTATTGAAAATAATGCTACTTTAGGAACTTTTAAAAACATTGGAACCATAGAATCTGTTGGTAATGCAGTGGGTGTATATATTAATAAAACTACTATTACAGATTTTAGTAATAGTGGGACAATAAAGACAGATGGGAGAGGTATTGAGATAGGGAATCAATCTAGTATTACAAACTTTAATAATAATGGAGTGATAAGTAATAGTAATGGAACTGGTGTTAATATTAATGGTTCTACGATAGAAAATTTTACAAATAGTGGGATAATTAAAGGGAAATATGGTATTTACACTAATAATTCCACTATAGAAAGCATTACTAATAGTGGGACGATAACTGGTCAGAATAGTGGTATATTCACTTCAGGAGGAACTATTAAAACCCTTATTAATGAGGGAAGTATAATTGGTGAGGGTAGCTCATCATCAAATTCAGGCATCCACCTACAAGATGGAGGAACTATTGAAACTATTATTAATACAGGAACAATAAGAGCAAATGGTTTTGGTATTGCGGTAAGTGATGGCAAATTTGGAAAGCTCACTATGCAAGATGGGGCAGTAGTACAGGCAAATTTTTCAGCTATTGCAGTAGGAACAAACCAAACTCTAGGAGAACTTGAAATTAGTGGAGCTAATACTAAGATTAGTGGGAGTGAAAATGGTATTTTTTTAAGCTCTGGAACAAAATCCCAAAAGATTACTATTAAAGATGGAGCTAGAATAGAGGGGGGTCGTAATGGAATCTTACTCGGCTTTAATGCTGACCTTAGTGGAGATATTAATATATCAGGAGGAGCTAGAATAGAGGGAACAACAGAGAGTGGAATCTGGGTTGACAATGGTGCTAACCTTAGTGGAGATATTAATATATCAGGTGTTGGCTCTATGATAAAAGGAGGAAGGGAAGCAGGTATTTCTAATGATGGTGGTAATATAACTGGTAACATCACTATATCAGATGGTGCTACGGTTACTTCAGATGCTAACAAAGCTATTTGGAATTTTCGCAATGCTACCCTTAGTGGAGGCATTACCATAAGTGGTGCTAATACAAAACTAGAGGGAGATATTGTTAATGCTGATAATGCAAAGATAGGGAGTGAGATAAAGATAGAAAAAGGTGCTAGTGTTAATGGAGGATTAGTAAATAATGGTAATGCTTCTATATCAGGGAATATTACTATTGATGAGAGTAGTAAGCTTAACTCTATTACTAATACTTCAAGTAATGCTAATGCTATTACAGGAAGTATTGAAACTAAAAGTAGCACTCCTTTAGCTATTTCTAATTCTGGAAGTATTGGAGGAGATATTAAAACAGCAGGAAATGCTGAATTAAAAATTAACAATTCAGGAAGTGGTAGCATAGGAGGCTCTATCACTGCTAGTGGTAATGCCCCTATTAGTATTACTAATTCTGATAATGCAAAGGTTGCAGGAAATATTGAAGTAAGTGGTAATGCTCCTATCGTTATTAAAAATGAAGGGAATGCTACCTTACAATCAGATATTATTAACTCTGGTTCTGGAAATCTCTCCCTTAGTAATACAGGGAATGCTAGTATAGGGGCTAATATTAAAAATAATGGAAGTGGTAGTTTAAGTATTAGTAATACAGGTAAAGTTAGTGATACTACGAAAATAGAAAGCAATGGAAGTGGTAAAGTAGAAGTTGAAGAATGGTTAGTCTCTACAAATTCTCAAGGAGAGGTTAAACCTTTAGAAATAACAGGAACTAATTTAAGTGTTGTAAGTGTTTCTAATGTTACCTTTGATGCAGGAAATATTACTAATCTCTCTTCTTTAGTTCAAGATCCTAAAAATGTTATTAATATTGATACTTCTCAAGATACTACTATAAGCAATCCTGCAGAGATTAATTCTAAAGTCTTTGCTAAAGCAGAATTTAAAACCAATGATCCTAGTGTTAATGTTAATGTTGATGCTTTAAGTAAAACTCTAAGCTTTTCTGTTGATGCTGCTAAGACTTCAGCAGCAGCATTAGGAAAAACACTCATTAGTAATACCCAAGCTAGAGCAAACTTTGTAAATGCTGTAATGGGTAATGCTATGAATGCGGTGAATTTAATCCATAATCAAGGAAGTGCTAATGTGTATTCTAACTTTAATAAGGCTTATGAGGAAGGAGCTATTTATGCAAACTTTGATAATTTAGGGAGTGATGCTTTACTTAGATCTAGTGAAACTAAAGATAAGAATCATTTAGCCTTTATGCTTCCTTATATCTCTAAGAGTAATACTTCTTTAAATGGAGGATTAACTTCTAAAGGACATACTAAAGGAGTAATCTTTGGTTATAGTTATTTAAATCCTAACAATAAAGATATTTATGGGATTTATGGAGGATATGATGATTTTAGTTCTAAAACTTATCCTTCAGATATTCTAGCTTTAAATAATAGAACCTATTATGCAGGAGTTAGGTATTATCATCCTTTTAATTATAAAGATTATGAACTCTTTTCTAAATTCTCTTCACAATTTGGTTTAATACAAAATGATATTTCTGAAAGGGTAGGACAAACAGAATTTAAAGGAGAACCTAAATCTTATGCTTATGATGCTAATGTTAATATGGGGATAAATATTAAGCTTAATACTAAGCATACTTTAACTCCAGAGATAGGTTTAGGTTATAATGGAGGATATTCTAAAGCTTATACGATGAGTAATGCCATCAATACTATTACAAGACGCAATTATACCCATAAGATGAATTTATTTAAAACTAAAACCTCTCTTTCTTTTTATAGTGATTGGCATAAACATTTTAAGACTTTAGTGTATGCAGGAGTAGATTGGACTATGAATCCTAATGTAGATAATCCTAAAGGGAGATATTCTAATATAGGGTATTATGGAGGAGGAGAGAGTAAATTAGATAATTTAGAATATGCTTTAGGGACTACTTTAGTTATTCCTTTAAATGATGCTTTTTATTTCTCTTTAAATTATGGAATGAATGGGACTAAGAATACCACTATGCATACAGGGTATGGGAAGTTTAATTATATGTGGTAGGGTTTAATCCTTATCCCTACTTAAGAATTCTAACTATGGAATGAATGGGACTAAGAATACCACTATGCATACAGGGTATGGGAAGTTTAATTATATGTGGTAGGGGAAAGGTAGCCATACTCTCTCTATTAAATATTAAAGAGAATATTAAAGAGAAAACAATTTGCGTTAATAACATTTAGAATAATCAAAAAGAGACAAAGATTAAGAGACAATAAAAGCACTAAGCTTTATTGACTCTTTAGTTGCTCTCATACCCCCCACCAAAGATAATACTTATCCCTCCTCCTCCCCAACATACAGCACACAATAAAAATAAAGTAAAAACCTAGCTACTACACTAAATAAAAATGCCTAAAAAGAACAGCCAACACTACACCCCACTAAATAACTAAAACCCCTATCCACTAGAGCTAATACACTACACTAAAGATAATGATTAACATAACATACCCACACAGCATAGTAAAGATAAAAAATAATAAGGGAGTAAGGATTATTAGTTCTTATAAAGTTTTAGCAGGTTATTTCTTTGAAAGCTTAAGTTTTGTTTGAATTTCTATTTGAATCTTTTGTTGGTTATTTATTATTCTTTTAAAGTTTATTGTAGGGTTTAATAAGATTTTTAATAAATAAATTAATAAGTTTTCATAGATTTAATAAAGTTAAGGGGTTTAAGTGGCAAGAGTAATTAAAAATACTCTTTTATATTTTTTATCTTAAAAGAGTTAATGAATCTTAGTTAGGGTTTGTTAGGATTGGTTGGGTTTGTTAGGATTTAGGATTGTTTAGTGTAGATAGTAAGAGTTAGTAGGGGTTTTAGTTACAACCCTTTTAACGATACAATGAAAGTATAATTTAAAAAATCCTTAATTTTCTTTGGATATAATGCCACCTCAATGGATGCAAAAATAAAAAATTTTGTAAGCAGCAATCATTTATTAGCCCTTAGTGTATTAGATAATCAGCAAGAAATTTATACCGCAAGTTGTTATTATGCTTTTTGCGAAAAATACATTAGTTTAGTGTTTAAAAGTATGCAAGATTGCAAACATATTCAATTTGCAAAATGCAACCCAAAAGTTGGCGTTATCATTGCTGAAGATTCTAAAAAACTCCATTTGATAAAAGGCTTACAAATTAAGGCTTCTTTTAGAGAATCTTTAGAAAATGAAAGAGCTCTTTATTATAAAAGATTCCCTTATGCTTTGCTAGGAAATGGAGAAGTTTTTACACTTGATATTTTATGGGCGAAATATACAGATAATACGCTGTTAATGGAAAAAAAATTGATTTATCAAAGAAATTTGTAAAGGTTATTTATGAAAAAAGTTTTATTATTAATGAGTGGTGGAGTAGATTCTAGCTATTGTGCGTATTTGCTCCAAAAACAAGGTTTTAGTGTTTATGGGATATACCTTAAACTGCACGATAAAGAAGAAAAACATAACTATTACCTACAAAATATTCAAAAATGTGCACAAGTTCTTAACTTCCCTTATGAAATCATTGATGAGCGAGAGCTGTTTAAAAAGGCTGTTTATGATTATTTTATAGAATCTTACAAACAAGGCTTAACGCCCAACCCTTGTGCTATGTGTAATCCTTTTGTGAAATTTGGAATTGCCTTTACATTAGCCGATAAACTAGGATGTGATTATGTCGCAACAGGGCATTACGCACAAATCAAAGAAGGAAAAATAGCTCAAGCAGTCGATAATACAAAAGATCAAAGTTATTTTCTCTTTGGGGTCAAACAAGAATGGATTGCTAGAATCCTCTTCCCATTAGGGGATAAAAAAAAGGAGGATATTAAACCCATAGCACTCAAAGAACTTCCTTGGCTTGGGACTTTAGAAACCTATAAAGATTCACAAGAAATTTGCTTTGTAGAAAATTCCTATATTGATGTTTTAAATAAACATTATAATACACAACAAATGGGCGATGTGCTAGATGAGGAAGGCAACAAAATTGGCACACACAAAGGCTATATGCAATATACCATTGGCAAACGCAAAGGCTTTACTATTAAAGGTGCCCTAACACCGCATTATGTTTTAAAAATCAATCCAGCTAATAATACTTTAGTTGTAGGCTCTAAAGAATCTTTAGCAACTTCAGAGATTAAAGCCTTGAATTTCTCCTTGCCTAAAGAGTTTTTTGTCAATCATCAACCCTTAGATTGCGAAGTAAAAGTCCGCTATAAAAGCCACAAGATACAAGCTACTATTGAATTAGATTCTAAAGATAATCAAGAATTTATCATTGCAAAACTCAAAGAACCCGCTTATGGTGTAGCATCAGGACAGGCTTTAGTTATTTATGAACAAGACAAAGTTTTAGGCGGAGGGTTCATCGTATAATTGGTAATATTAATAAGGGGTAAGAAAATTCTAAAATTGTATCTTTTGGCGTTTTTTTGTTATAATAAATAACAATTACAAAGGAGGAATAACCTAAAATGAAGAACCGCATAGCTGTTGCAACAGACTTTTCACAAAATAGCCTTATAGCCATTTCAAAAGCCTTATATTTAGCAAAAAAATCAAAATCTACTTTAGATGTTGTGCATATTGTAGAGCATTCTATTTTTCATGACCCTAAGCAAAGCAAAAGAACAGGAAAAGAAGCATTAGCAAAATTCATTCTTGAACACTTCCCAAGTCCAGAAGTTGTAATACAGGAATTTTGTTATGTCGGTTCTATTGTTAAGGGAATCTGCAAACACATAAAAGAAAGAGAATGCAAACTTTTATGCGTTGGCTCTGCAGGAGAAAACCATCATTTAACAGAAATATTACTTGGTTCTACCGCTAAACAAATCGTTAAAAAATCTCAAATACCTGTGCTTGTAACTAAAAACGAATCTCTACCAGATTATATCAATGCCTTTTCCCCAACAGATTTTTCAAACAATTCCTTGAAACTTGCAAAAGTTACTAAAAAACTTTTTGACAATATAAAAATTACCTTTTACCATATGATTAATCGCCCCTTTGAAATTAGATTAGGGCATTATGGGGCAGATGATGAGCAAATTTCAAAATATAATAAAAGTGCAGAAGAAAAAGCGAAAGAGCAATCTAAAAAATTCCTTAAAGAGCTAGATAAAAATAATGTTAATATGGTATTAGATAGTGGGATTTTAACTTATACTCGTCTTTTAAGTGTTGCAGAGAGCAAAAACTCCTCCCTTGTAGTCTTACCTACAAGCGGAAAAGTGAGTTTCTTTGCATTAGATGTTTTAGAGCATTCTAATCTTGATGTTTTAATTTGCAAATTCTAAGGTCTGGTGAAAAATCTCTCCCCTCCTTTATTTTTTAATTCTAAAGAACGCATTGTTTTTGCATTATTTTTATGCAGTATCCTCATCTGTTCTCTAGGTTTTAAATATCACCAATTTCATACTTTAAAATCCCAAAAAACACCTCTTATTTATGCTAATGTCTTATCCCAATATACAAAAACCAAAAATGCTAAAAGTTACTTTGTATTAAAACTCCAAACCAAATTTGGAATCTTTTACACAACTTCAAGGGAAGACTTAAAAGACTTAAGATACAAAAATATCCATTTAAGGGTAATTTTCTCACAAGTAAGTTTTTTAGACTTTTTAAAGGGCTTTTATGCCCCAAGTTTTAACCTTATCCTTTTAGAAGGGGAGGATTTTAGAAAACCTGTCCGTGATTTCATCTCTAAACAACACACTAATCCTTTAATGCGTGAATATTATCTTTCACTTTTTCTCTCTGACCCCCTGCCCCTTGCTTGGAGAGAACTCTCACAAAGTTATGGTATTTCCCATCTTTTTGCCATCTCTGGCTACCATATAGGCATTTTAAGCTTTGTGGGATTTATGGTTTTAGGCTTATTGTATAAACCTTTGCAAAAATATTATTTTCCTTATCGTAATTATTATTTTGATATAGGCATTTTAGTGTTAATCCTTTTAATCCTTTATTACCTATTCCTTACACAATCCCCCTCTTATCTTAGGGCTTTGGCGATGTCTTGTGTAGGGTTTTTTCTCACCTTTAGGGGATTAGATCTTTTAAAGTTAGAATCCTTCTTTTGGAGCATTGCTCTTTTGCTTGCCTTTTTCCCAAATCTTATTTTTTCGCTTGGTTTTTATTTTTCTTGTATGGGGGTGTTATATATTTTTTTATTTTTTAAATACTTTAAACTTCCAAAAGGATTTTGGCAGAAATTCCTCTATATTGCATTACTCAATGCTTCTACCTTTTTCTTAATGGGGATTATTATTTATTATTTCTTTCCTCCCTTTTCTCCTTTATCCCTCTTCTCTTTGCTTTTAACGCCTCTTTTTACACTCTATTATCCTTGTATGTTATTAGCACATTTTTTGGGCTTTGGAGGGATTTTAGATAGCCTACTTTTAAAATGGCTAAGTTTAAATCCCCCACCATTGCTTTAACACCTAGTCTTTATCTCTTTGTTCTTTGTAATGCTTTAACATTATTGGCTATTTTTTATCGTTTAGGGTTTTTTGCCCTACTTTGTGTAAATATTGCTTATTATGGCTATGGAGTTTATGACTATTTTACTATCCATTAGGGATTATTATTGTTTTTAAAATCTAGGGTTTCTTTTGTAGAGGCAGGTTTAACTTCTATCGCTTCTTTGTTAAAAGTTGCAGAATCTTGTGTAGCTGTTTCTTTAGGGGGTTCTTTTTCCTCATAAAAATCAAGTGAAGAGATTTCTTTTAAATCCACCTCTTTGGTGAGATTCTCTACCCCTTGTGTGAGGCTATTTTTATAAGCTAACGCCTCTTCTTTAATTTTACTTAAATTTACTTCCTTATCTAAACTCTCTTTAGCCTCATCCATTGTTTTTTTGACTGCTTTTAGGAATTTTGCCACATCCACCAAAGCCTTTGGTAATTTTTCAGGACCTAAAAAAATAATAGCTACCACTGCAATGAGCAAAATCTCAAAAAAACCCATCCCAAACATAAATCGCCTTCCTGCTCTAGCTGAAATTCTCTAATTTGAGGATTTTATCGCATTTTGGAATAAAGTGTGCTTAGAAACTATCAAGAAATTAGTTATATAGGAGACATTATTATGAAAATAACCTTTAATAGCGCACTTTTTTACCTTTTATTGCTATTTGCATTAGGAGGTTGTATTTCTCCTAGGACAGACGCCTTTCTATTAGGCGCAGGGATAGGTTCTGGAGTTACCTATTATTTTTTAAATGGAGGTAAAATTGATGGAATTAGCAAAAAATCTCTCACACAAAATAAACAAGGCAAAATTGTTGATGTCTCTATTCCTGCAGAGCTAGAGTGGTATTATTTTGAATCTGAGCTCCCTAATTACACCCATTAGGGGCATTTAAAAACTCTTTTAAAGAGTGGTGATGCAAAATAGGATTAAACTCTAAAACCTCATAATTTGCGGCATTTTTTAAGAAAAATGGGTCTTTTTGTGTAAAAGCTTTAGCCTCCTCTTTATCTGCAAAACAACCTATAATAACCCCACCTACTCGTGGATTTTGAGGACCACTTACAAGCAATCTCCCACTTTCATAACCCTTTTGTAGATATTCTCTATGGGAGGGCAAAATCTTATCAATAACCTCTATATTTTGGGTATAAGTAACTAAAATTACAAATAAATTTTTCATTTTAACTCCTTTTTAGCATTATAACAGCTCTCTTAAGCTTTTTTCCAATTTTTATAAATATTATGGATATTATCCCTAATATCGCCCACCCAAATGCCACTAATACAAGCTACCATTTCTACATTTTCTAACCGCTTAACATTTTGTGCGTCAATCCCACCAATAGCACAGCGAGTAATCCCCTCTATTTGCCCAAATAAATCAAGTGGGATATTCTTTGCATTAGGCTTAATTTTAGAAGCAAAACAAGCCCCAAAGGCGATATAATCTGCCTTTAACATTTTAGCTTGATGGGCTAATTGCAAACTACCATAACAAGATACCCCCAAGATTCCTTTGAAGTTTTGACGAATCTCCCTTAATTCCTCTTGCGTATAGGGATTTTCATCCTCTTTTTTGCCAATATGCAAACCCTCTGCCCCTATGGTTTGTGCTAATTCCACCCTATCATTAAGGATAAAAATCACTCCATTTTCTTGGCATTGACTTTGCAATTCCTCACATAAGGATTTAATGACATTATCTTTATGCGTTTTATCACGAAATTGAAAACAGCTAATCCCTGCATCACAAGCTTCTTGCAACATTACAGACAAACGCTTATAAGGCGTTAAAATCTCATCACTAATAGCATAAACTCCATTTAACATTTCATCACTTTTTAAAAAATATTCTTTTAAAATTGTAGCATTTATGTTAAGAGCTTTACTATGCAGAAGTTAAAAACTTTTCAAATCCTTATTAAAGGTATCGTTCAAGGCGTGGGATTCCGCCCTTTTATTTACAAAATAGCTACCAAATATCATCTAAAGGGCTATGTATTAAATAATAATCAAGGCGTTAAACTCTGCATTCAAGGGGAGGAGAAAAACTTACAATCTTTTTTGAAATCCTTAAAGAATCCCCCAAATTCCGCAAGGATTGATTCTATTACCCAAAAAGAGCTAAAAACTTCTCCAAACTTCCATTCCTTTGAAATTAAAAAAAGCCTAGAGCACTCCTTTAAAAGTGCGATTATTCCAGCGGATATAGCAATGTGTAAAAAATGTAAAAAAGAGCTTTTTAATCCTAAAAATCGCCGCTATGGCTATCCCTTTATAAGCTGCATAGATTGTGGAGGCAGATATAGCCTTATTGCTTCTTTGCCCTATGATAGGGATAAAACCGCAATGACAGACTTTAAAATGTGTAAAGCCTGTCAAAAAGAATATGAAAACCCAGCTTCAAGACGATTCCATTCAGAAATTAATTGTTGTCCAAATTGCGGACCTAAACTTTTTTTCACAAGAGATTTTAGCCCCCAAAAACTTCCCGATTCTCAAATCACTCCCTTTTTAAATACCCTAAAAAACCCCTTAGAATCTGCTATTTTAGCTTTAAAAAATGGAGAAATACTAGCCATAAAAGGGGTTGGTGGTTATGCCCTTATCTGCGATGCAAGGAATAAAGAAGCCATTTTAAATTTAAGAAAACGCAAGAATCGTCCTAAAAAACCCTTTGCGCTTATGTGTAAAGATACCAACACTGCCAAGCAATTCGCAACTTTAAACGCTAAAGAAATAGAAGTGTTAAACTCCCCCATTGCCCCTATCCTCTTAAGCCAAGCCAAAAACTCCTGCCTCCCTTTAGAGCTTATTGCTCCAAACCTAAGCACTCTAGGTATTATTTTGCCTTATGCACCTTTACACCACTTACTTTTTGCCCACTTAGACTTTCCGCTTATTTTCACTAGTGCCAACTTAAGCGGAGAGCCTTTAGTAAAAGATTATTACCAAATTTGTGAAAAACTCCAACACATTTGCGATGGAATCTTGCTTTATAATCGGGATATTTTCAACCCCATTGATGATAGCCTTGTACGTGTTATTCATCAAAAAACACAGGTTTTAAGACGAGCTAGAGGGTATTTATGCGATGTTACCTTACCCATTAAACACCATAAACGCTATTCTAGCTTCATTACACTAGGTGCACAACAAAAATCAACCTTTACTTTTCACTTTAGAGATAAGACTTTATTAAGCCCCCATTTAGGAGATTTAGACAATATTGAAAGCTTTGAAAACTTTAAAAAAACCTTAAAACTCTTTTCTGCAAGATATACAACAAAGATTCATACTTTTGGGCTTGATATGCACCCTAATTATCACCAAAGGCATTTGGTGCAGCCTCAAGATAAAACGATTCTCATCCAACACCACTTCGCACATCTCCTCTCTAATATAGCAGAGAATTCCCTTAAAGAGGAGGTTTTAGGGATTATTTTTGATGGCACAGGTTATGGCATAGATGGCAGTATTTGGGGAGGAGAGTTTTTACAATGGAATCCTAATAATCCCCTAAGCTTTAAACAGCTATGGCATTTTCAACCCTTTTACCTACTAGGAGGGGAAAGTGCTATTAAAGATACAAGAAAATTAGCCATAGAAGCGATTTTTATAGCCTTTAAAAACGATTATTGCCAAATAAAGCTCCCCTTTATCACTTCACTCCAAAAGGATTATGGAGAAAATTCCCTAGAAACTCTGCACCATTTACACCAAAGACAAAACCAACCCCTTTGTCAATCTGTGGGAAGGCTTTTTGATATTATTGCTACACTTTGTGGGGTAATAGAAAAAACCAGCTATGAAGGGGAAGCGGGAATGATTTTAGAATCCCTTGCTAAATATGCTTTACAAAACAAAAAAACGCCAAAAACCTATACCTTTAAATGTCAAGATTCAATAATTTTTTGGGAAATAATGATACAAGAGATTTATAGAGACTTACAAAACAATCTTGATAAAGAGCAAATCGCACTCAATTTTCATTTCACTTTAGCAAAAATCATCCAAACACTCACCCAAAATCAGCAAAATATAGCCTTAAGTGGAGGATGTTTTCAAAACCTCATCCTTACCACATTAACCCTAAAACTCCTTAAAAACAAATCGGTTTTTTTAAACTATGAAATCCCTTGCAATGATGGGGGTATTAGTTTTGGTCAAGCTTACTTTATGCAACTCTTAGAAAATAATCATTACAATAATAGCCTCTAAAAGGAATTTAATGAAAACAATCAATAATCCAACCCTAAGTAAAAAAAGCATTGAGGTCGCACAAAGAATCCTATCCAAAAATGACAAAGAAGCCCTAAAGCTTCGTGAGTTTTACAATGATAATGGGATTTTCACCATTAATCTTATGAGTTCCCCTGGAAGTGGCAAAACAACCCTGTTAGAAAATCTTGCGAAATACCATCTACTAGATTTTAGTGTAGTAGAGGGGGATTTGCAAACTAATCGCGATGCAGAGCGTCTAGCAAAATATGGAATTAATGCCTACCAAATCACTACAGGAGATGCTTGCCATTTAGAAGCCTCTATGGTTAGAGAAGCTTTAGAAAATCTCCAAAAAACTGCCTCTTTAAAGGAATTTTTGTTTATTGAAAATGTCGGCAATCTCGTCTGTCCTGCAAGCTATAATTTAGGTGCTAATATGAATATTGTCCTACTCTCTACACCAGAGGGGGATGATAAAGTGCTAAAATACCCCACAATGTTTTTGTGTGCAGATGCAGTAATTATCTCAAAATCTGATTTAATGGAAGTTTTTAACTTTAAAGTTACACAAGTCAAAGAAGATTTAGATAGACTCAAAAAAGATATTCCACTTTTTTTGCTTTCTAATGAAGAAAAAACTCTTAAAATACTTAGTAATTTCTTAAAAGAAAATAAGGAGAAAAATTATGTGTCTAGCCATACCTTCTAAAGTTATTTCTATTGATAAAGCTACTAATACCGCAACCCTTGATACTTTAGGCGTGCAAAGAGAGGCAAGTTTAGATTTAATGAATGAGGAAATAAACATCGGTGATTATGTGCTTTTACATATTGGTTATGTAATGGGTAAGATTGATGAGGAACAAGCCAAACTCTCTTTAGAAACTTATGAGGAAATTATAAAAGCCATAGAAGAGGAGGAGAGAGAGTTACAAGAGGCTAATAAAACTACTTAAAAATCTATCCCATAAATCAAAAAAGGCTAAAGAGAACTATCTACAAATAATATGTTACGATATATCACCTAGAACTTTACTAGGCTACTTTCTTGCTATCAAGATTAATATTTACACATTAAATAAATCATTGAATGCTTCACTCATCGTTGGGTGTGTATAGATTTGATCTCTTAATATTTCATAAGAAAGATGGGAATCCATAGCTAACTTAATGAGATTGATCATCTCATAAGACTCTTCACAAAAGAGTGCTGCACCTAAAATCTCATTGGTCTTTGCATTAATAATAACCTTTAGCAGTCCTTGAGGTTTTTCAAGAACAATAGCTTTTGGAATCATCGCAGCTGGGAGTTTTGCTACCTTTATTTCATAGCCTACTTTAATTGCTTCTTTTTCACTTAGTCCCACCTTAGAAAAGGGTGGGTCAATAAATACGCTAGAGGGCAATGCCTTGCGTTTTGTGCGATTATAGCCTGTATTACACATATTACTTACAATAATACGATAATCATCAAGCGAAACATAAGTAAATTGTGCACCACCATTCACATCACCTAAGGCATAAATATGGCTCACATTGCTTTGAAGTTTATCATTAACGATAACTGCACCCCTTATATCAAGCTCTACTCCAGCTTTATCACAGCAAAGACTTTGTGTATTTGGCTCTCTACCTGTAGCACTAAGAATCGCATCCGCTTCAAGCCTTAAGGATTGTCTATTGCGCTTAATACTAAGAATACTTATATCCCCTTTATCTTCTATCTCTACAAATTCCACACCACAGAGGATTTCAATACCCTTTTGCTGAAAACTCTCATAAATAGATTCTGCAATATCTTTATCTTCTTTCTCAAGAAAGTCTCCTTTCTCTGTAAAAGTGTTACCTTTGAACCAAAATTTGCATATATCACAGCAAATTCTAAGGCGATAAAGCCTCCACCGATGATAAGTAAATGCTTAGGCAAAATGGACTATTCATCAATGTTTTGCTTGTAAAGATATGTTTGCTCTGTGTAATACCCTTAATATTAGGGATTATGTCTTTTGCACCAGTATTAATGAAAATTTGTTCACTTTCAATGAATATCTCCTCATTTTCTCCTTGCATAGTAAGCTTTACAATCGTATCACTATGAAACTCTCCTTTGGCATTAAAGATTGTAACATTGGAAAGATTATTAAGCTTATCATAGTTTTTTTGCCTCAAGGTTGTGGTTAGATTTTGCTCCTCTTGCACCGCCTTTGCATAAAAAGTTTGCTTTTCTACAAAATTTGCATCCTTAGGGCTTAAAAGAGCATTTTTTACGAGTGATTTTGATGGCAAACATCCTATATTAATACAAGTCCCACCATACATTATTAGAATCTTGCTCAATTAAAGCAACTTTTTTCCATTGCTTGCTAAATATCCTGCTAATGTTTTTCCACCTTTACCAAAACTAATAATAATCGCATCAAATTTTTGCATAGTTTATCCTTTAAAACATCATAATAAAAAGATATAGCTTTTGCAGTATATTATACTCTAAAAACACCAAATAAGGCAGAGATCTATATTTTTAACAAAATTTTCCACGCATTCAAGAGGCTATCAAGGTTATACCTTGCATTGGCTGGGCTAGTTGAAGGCAAAGAAAATATCACTATCTTGTGCCTAAATTTTTGTGGAGTTAAGGGTGTAAGGGTTTTATAATGGGAGTGGGAATGTAGTGTTAGTGGTAAGTTTTGATTCTTACAATATTGCTTAAATAACATTGTCGCTTTTGTGCCATTTAAGCAAATAGCTTGAATCTTGCTTGAATGCAACAAGGTAAAAATATCATTAAACACAATATTTTTTAGACTAGAATCACTAGAGCCTTTAATCTCGCATGATTTCACCATATCCCATAACACAAGTAAATGGGATTTAAGAAACTCTATTTTAGTAACCATAGACTGCATAGACAAGGGGATATTTTGCTTATAACCTATTGCACTATACAAGGTAGTGTTTTGCTCTGAAAGAATAGCTTGGGGGGTAATAGAAGCTGGTGCAATATCTCCATCTTTAAACAACAGCTCTAGCACTCTCCAAAAACGATTTTGTGGGTGTGCATAATAAAATCCTACATCTCTTGAAACAATAGAGGGAAAAGATCCAAGAATAAGGATTTTAGAATCTTTAGTTAAACCGCTAGGAGCAAAGGGATGAGTAGGCATTTTTATCCTTATATGTATGAATATAACTTAGAGCAAATATAGATTTTGTGGTGGATTTTACACAATCTTTCAAACTCCTAAACTTATATTTGAAGTGCTTTGCGTATTGAAATAATACAAAAACACTTTAATTTCCTCACCATATCACACCAAGCACCTGCCATTTTACCAAAAATATTTAATCCTGCACCCTATCTTATGCATTACCTTTCAATCTTTAAAACCTTAATATTTATAAAATATTTTATATTCCTACTCTATCTGCTCCTTAGCCAAAAAATCAATAAACACCTTAGCATAAGAAGCAAAATTCTAGTATTTTGATAAAGAATTTTGCTTTAGTCTATTTGTCTCCTCTTGCAAAGATTTTGCCTTTTCTCTACGATGATTAATTGCATTGACCATTTTTATTGAATCTCTAGGAGAGGGATTTTAAAGTTTAAAAAATTACTTTCATTTATTGATGGCATAATTGCTCCACTTGTCAATCTTATAAGCAATTCTTGTAATATTTTAGTTTTTACTAAAAACATCAAAAAGGTTTTTAAAATCTTTTGTTGTTTTTCTAAATAACGAAAAATCCTGTAAAGGCAATTAAATTTTCTTTATCACTTTCAACAAACGCTATAAGCTTTCTATGATTTATATTAACTTTATCACCCAATCTGACCAACTAATAACCTCCCACCTTTGCACACAAGTTGCCTTTCTAACAGAATATTTCTTATATGCAAACTTATATTTTGTTTTGAGGTGTCAAAGCAAAGTTTCTTTAGATGTAATCCTGCGAAGGTAAAAAGTTTTGCCATAGCATCTTGTGCTAAAAATACACTTTCACCTAACTCATAGAGTTCAATCTTGACCTTTTTGTCTTGCGTGGTGTAGAGGAGGAGATTTGGCATATTAATCATATCTTGAAAAACTTACAAATATTATCTATGTATGTGTTTCCATTTAAATCCATTCTTATTGTTCTAAATTCTAAATAATTCTTATCTGCACCAAAAGTTGAATTTTTTTGTGAAGTTGAGGCAGGATAAATATAAATATTTTTACTATTTTCTATTGAAATTTCGAAATCTTTAGGATTAAAATGCTCTAAATAGTTTTTATACAAATATTCAAAAAATATTTTAGAGCTGTTGATTTGTTTTAAAGCTTTTTCACGATTTTTTTGACTATTACTTGATTTTATTTCACAAAAAAATATATGCAAACCTTTATTTTTGCATATCAAAACAATAAAATCGCAACTATCCACCCTAGCTTTATTCTCAAAAAGTTTCTCAATAGGTCGGCAATTCTTATGTTTAATGTCTTGCTGTATAATTAAAATATCATCGGTGTTTCCTTTATTAAAACATATATCTTTAATCACGCTTGACTCTTCTTGTTCGCTAACACATAAACACCCATTTTTGTTTTTTGCCCTTAAGCTATGATGAATAGAATTTTTAAAGTTAGAGAGACTTTTATTTGTCATTACTATCCCCTTTGCTTCTCATAGCTTCCTCAAAAATCAATCCTTGATTTTCATTTTGTAAATCAATAGACTCATCAAAGGTTTCCATAAAAATACCTTGTTCTTGCGTGATTTTTACCGCCCTTAAAGTGTTTTTGTTCTTAATATTTTCTGCCAAATATGCTTTCACTTTTTTAGATTCTAAACCATATTCCTTGCTATATCCTTGTCTTTTTAATTTTTGGATTTGATTGCTTGAAAGATTCTTTAGCATAATGCAATTACTCAATTCCCGCACAATATAATCACTATGTGTGGTAATAAATACTTTAACCCCTGCATTGACAAGCAAGACAAGCAATCTTGCGACAAGAATCTGATTTTTGGGGTGTAAATTCAGCTCAGGTTCATCTATCATTAGAATATCGCCAACTTGTGCCCTATGCAAAACATAATAATTAAGCATTAAAAGGGAGCGCACCGAACTAGAAGCCCTTTGCACTAAAAACTTTCCTTTTGTAATTCTTTGTTTTGCACCCGGGGCAAACTCTATCCCCTCTGGGCTAACAATATATTTTCCACCCACAACTTGATAAAGCAATTCTATAATTTCTTTATGCAAGGCATTTTCTTTTTCGCCCTTTTTAATAAAGCTTGTTTGTTTAGCCACCTCATCAAGCTCACGCACAAAATAAATATTATCCTTTACAGGCTTTGGGTAGCGAGAATATCTCGCGTTTAATACATTAAACACTGTTTCCTCTATATTTTTTCCATTTGCCCTTGAAATTTTCTCAACAATTTCATTTTTATTCACATCTAACTCTCTTTGAAACATTGTCGCACCTGTGCGTTCAGCACTTAAAATAAATGCGTAAGGATAAAAACCTACAACAATATAACGAAATAAAGTTGATACAAAAATTTGCTTTCTTATACCAATATCTTTTTGCATTTTTTCATTAAAACGATTTTTGCTTTTTTTATAATCAAACAAAAAATATTCTCTAGTCGCTTCCAATAATTCAAAATGCAAAGAATAAGAAAAATAATCAAATACCTTTTCTCGTATTTCTGCACTTTCTACCTGTTCTATGTATGAAATCATTTCTTCCACAATATCTATATGAAACTCACTATTATTAAAATCTTCTTCTTTACCCGCCAAAATTTCAGCTAAGCTATTCTTATATGCCATATTTAATGTTTTAAATAATTCACTAACAATATTTTTCATTATATCAGAGGAGATTTTCATTACACATTCATCTTCTATTGCAATATTATTTAAAAGCTTTTGCGTTATGTTTTCAATAAGGTTTAAAATAATATATCCTGTATCATTATTAATAAAATCCAAATACCCATATAGACTATAAGTCGCATAGGTTTTGCCTGTATTGTTTTCACCACAAATAAGCGTCAAATCCCCCACTTCAAATTCTGCTTCATCAAGCATTCCGATATTTTTAATATGAATTTTCATTTTTTATCCTTTCTACTCCCACCATATTAGATTTTTAAGTTTTGGGTATTTATTTTTTAACATTAATTAAACTCATCTATTTTGCTTAATTCCAATAAATTTTGATTGTATTTTATTAGTTTTTGTTGTAATCCTACCTTATACTTAATAAGGGTTAGGAATAAAGGCTAGAATCACAAGTATTAATAAGGAGTTTATTCCTTATCCCGCTAGAACAAAGGCTTGCAAAAACAAAATAAGACTAATAAATTTTATTATGGGTAAATTATTTGAGGTAGATTTTAAGCTTTTAGCGATAGAATTAGAAAAATATTTTAAATACAAGGTGAATTTATGAAAAAAGAATTTCTTTTTACTTCCGAATCTGTTACAGAAGGACATCCTGATAAAATGGCAGATCAAGTTAGTGATGCGATTTTAGATTATATTATAGAACGTGACCCAAAAGCTAGAGTAGCGTGTGAGACTTTATTATCTAATGGATATTGTGTGATTGCAGGAGAGCTAAAAACACATACTTATGCGCCAATGCAAGATATTGCTAGAAAAGTGATTAGGGAGATAGGATATATTGATGCGCGTTATGGTTTTGATTATCATAGTGCAGGTGTATTAAATGGAGTTGGCGAACAAAGTCCTGATATTAATCAAGGTGTTGATAGAGAAGATGGGGAAATTGGTGCGGGAGATCAAGGCTTAATGTTTGGTTATGCGTGCAAAGAAACAGATGTTTTAATGCCTCTACCTATTTATCTCTCCCATAGAATCACAGAAAACTTAGCAAAGGCTAGAAAAGATGGAACTTTGCCCTTTTTGCGTCCTGATGGTAAGTCCCAAGTAACTATTAAGTATGTTGATGGGATTCCAGCAGGGATTGATACGATTGTTGTTTCTACACAACATAGCCCAGAGACTTCACAAGACACATTAAGGAGTGCAGTTATTGAAGAGGTTGTCAAAAAATCTTTGCCCCAGCAATTTGCTAAAGATAATATCCGTTATTTTGTCAATCCAACAGGAAAATTCGTTATAGGGGGACCACAAGGTGATGCAGGTTTAACAGGCAGGAAGATCATTGTTGATACTTATGGCGGAAGTTGTCCGCACGGGGGAGGGGCTTTTAGCGGAAAAGATCCAAGCAAAGTTGATAGGAGTGGAGCTTATGCAATGCGTTATGTAGCAAAGAATCTTGTAGCAAGTGGTATTTGCGATAGGGCAACTATTCAAATTGCCTATGCCATAGGTGTTGTAGAGCCTGTTTCTATTTTAGTTAATACGCACGGAAGCGGCAAGGTTGAAGATTCTAAAATTGAAAAATGTGTTAAAGAGCTATTCCAGCTCACACCTAGAGGTATTATAGAATCCCTTAATCTCCTCCGCCCTATTTATCAAAAAACTGCAAGCTATGGACATTTTGGTAGAGAACTTCCAGAATTTACTTGGGAAAAAACTGATAAAGTAGAGGCTATTAAAGATTATTTCAAACTTTAAGGGTATATTTTAAACGCAAAGGATTAATCATAAGACCCATTTCTTTATAGAAAAAGATGTCTTGGGGGTATATTTCTTGCAAGGGGCAGAAAGTAATTATAAGGAAGCAAGAGATTCTAGAAATTTTAGATAAATATCTAACCTTTTTAGCCACAAAAGGAACTTAAAAATCCTTGTGTGTCTCCTATACAATCTGCTCTTTTTAAAAACAATAAACTTTATTTTTGCATTATTCAAGGAATCTACAAACCTATACAAAATTTCAATACTATAGAATTTAGTCTCGATGATAACCAATGAATTAAAGGTTTCCAAATTTGATAAGGATTTAAGCATTAAAGGAATAATGTTTGAAAAATATCTTGTTATAAAAAATATAGATTCCTAAATAGGATAATTTTGGGGTTTTATTTAGAGGGAGTGAATAAAGATACAAGATTTTAATGGTAGAGAAGATTATAAAGAGCTATTAAATAACATTAAATCTTATATAATCTTTTAAGTTAAACTACTCTTTTTTTAAGCCCAACCAAAAGGCATATTTTGGTTATAATCCCATCAATAATAATCATAGAATGGAGTTTTTATGGAAACAAATATTGTTACACGATTTGCCCCATCTCCTACGGGATATTTACATATTGGAGGCTTGAGAACAGCACTTTTTAATTATCTTTATGCAAGGGCTAATGGCGGAAAATTTCTCTTACGCATTGAGGATACCGATAAAGCTAGGAATTCTAATGAAGCTAAAGAGGCTATTTTGAGGGCTTTTAATTGGGTGGGTTTAGATTATGATGGAGAGGTTATTTACCAAAGCGAACGTTTTTTGATTTACCAGCATTACATTGAATTACTCTTAAAAGAGGGAAAAGCTTATTATTGCTATATGAGCAAAGAGGAATTAGAGGATTTAAGGGAATCCCAAAAGGCTAGAAGTGAAACCCCACGTTATGATAATCGCTACCGCAATTTTCAAGGAACTCCACCAGAGGGAATAAAGCCTGTTGTGAGGATTAAAGCACCCTTAGAGGGTGAAATTAGCTTTGAGGATGGGGTAAAGGGTAGAATATCTATTAATGCTAAAGAAATTGATGATTTTATTATCGCAAGAAGTGATGGAAGCCCTACTTATAACTTTGTCGTCGCTATTGATGATTCTTTAATGGGGGTTACCGATATTATTAGAGGAGATGATCATTTAAGCAATACTCCCAAACAAATCCTTATTTACCAAGCACTTAATTTTAAGATTCCTAAATTTTTTCATGTGCCAATGATTTTAAACCCACAAGGGCATAAACTTAGCAAAAGAGATGGGGCAATGAATGTTATGGAATACCAAAGTATGGGCTATCTCCCCCAAGCCTTGTTAAACTTCCTCATTCGTTTAGGTTGGAGCTATGGAGACCAAGAAGTCTTTAGCAAAGAAGAAATGCTTAAACTCTTTAATCCTAAAGACCTAAACACCGCTCCATCAGCGTATAATCAAGAAAAGCTTTTATGGCTTAATAGCTACTATCTTAAAAATCTCACAAATGACAATATTAATGCCCTACTCCCCCTCTATAATGAAAAAATCCCTTCCCAAAAAGCACAAGATATGCTTTATACAGAGTTAAAAGAGCGTTCTAAAACCCTACAAGAATTTGTCGCTCTTTTAAGAGAGTGCCTCTTGCCAATAAGTGTTTATGATGAAAAAATGAAAAATAAGTTACAAACTTCTGAAAATATACATTTGCTAAAAGAACTCATTATTTATTTTAAAGCCATAAAAAAACCTATAGATTCTACAAAAGCAGCGGAGATAGAACTTGAATCTTTTGCAAGTTTTCAAGGCATTAAACCTAAAAGTTTTTTTATGCTCTTGCGTTTTGCACTCTTAGGAAAAAGTGGAGGGGTTAGTATTGCACCCTTACTTGCTGTTTTAGAAAAAGAGGAAATTTTAATGCGTCTTAAAAATGCCTTAGCTATTCTTGACATTACTTAAAACGTTTTCTTAAAGACTTCTAAATTTTTATCCCTTTAAGATAAATTACTTGCACCTGAGTCAATAAGCTTGGTTATTTTGATAAAAGGCAATCATAGCATATTAACAAAAACTTCATTGCTAAAGACAAGTTTAGATTTAGCAATTCTTGATGAGAACACATCCAAACACTTATAAGAATTGACAAAGATTCTAACTCCACTTGAGTTTTGATAAAATTATGTCGTTTAAATATTTTGACAAACTCCTTAAATGATAAACTTAAAACAACAAATATTATTATCAAGGACAAACTTCCTTTAAGGATACAGAAGAGTTTTAAAAATAATCCCGCAAAATTTCTTTAGCAAAAAGGTTTTACAATGCATTTTAGGGATAAATGGGTAAGCAAACTGAGGTTTCAAATAGAAATTACACCTAATTATCTACAAAATACAGATTTATTTTTTTTAAAAAAACACTCCTTAAAAATTAAAGTATAAATAGCCGATGAACCCTTTAATGCCAATATCTACTAACAATTGTTTTGATAAAGGTTTAGCACTCTCCTAATTAATGCTAGTTTTTGGGAAGCTAAAAACAGGTAAAACTTTTCTTTAATAAAGCAAGCATTATTAGGCACATACAGAGGGTAAAGCCAGAAAAATACATAAGGAAAAGCAATCAAGAATATGGTGAGAGAACAAGGATATTTAAAATAAAGAAAACAAGCAAAATGGCAAACATTAATAAAGTATAGTATATTCTTTGATAAGAAAAATTTCAAGAACACAAAAATTTAAGTTGAGGCATCAAGTTATTAAAGCGACCAATCTTTAAATATTCCTGTTTTACAAAGCAAAGGATTTAATAAAGCTCTCTTTAGAAGTTTTAGACAGAGCTAATAGACTTTAAGCAAAACTTACAATCCTAACAAAAGCTTTACCATATTCATTCAAAAGAATATTTTTTATCTCATTACACAATAAAATTACTTTGTTATTAGAAATCACCCCCATAAAGCAGTATGCTTTAGCAGAATGGTGTATCCTTTAATTATAATTTTAAAATCTAAACACTTTTAGAGATTTTACTTTAAACCATACTATATTAACTGCCTAAGTAATAAAGTTTTAAGCTTAAAAATACATAATCTAAGGCTTTGTCAATTTAAGTATGCATAACAAAATAGCATAATTAAGTAAAATCCTTATACCAAATCAAGATCTAAGCTTCAATTTAACAAGAATACAAATAAATTTTTCAAGGTTTAGGGAGTAATAAAGAAAAAAGATGGTTTAAATTTATTTTTAATTTTAGTTTTATTTACTTTGGAGTATCATTCAGATATTGATATTTTTTATCAACAAATTATTTTTATAAAAGGATTATTGACTATGTTAGTAACTAAAAAAGCTCCAAATTTTAAGGCCCCTGCTGTTTTAGCAGATAATCAAATTGTTAATGATTTTGAACTTTCAAGAAATCTTGGCAGAAACGGTGCGATTGTATTCTTTTGGCCAAAAGACTTTACTTTTGTATGCCCTTCTGAAATTATTGCTATGGATAAAAGAGTAGTAGCGTTTAATGAAAAAGGATTTAATGTAATTGGTGTCTCTATTGATTCAGATGTGGTGCATTTTGCTTGGAAAAATACTCCTGTTAATCAAGGTGGGATTGGTAATGTTCAATTCCCTATGGTTTCTGATATTACTAAACAAATTTCACGTGATTATGAAGTATTAATTGACGAAGCTGTTGCATTAAGAGGTTCATTCCTAATTGATAAAAATCAAATTGTTCGCCACGCTGTTATTAATGATTTACCACTTGGCAGAAATATGGATGAAATGATAAGAATGTGTGACGCTTTACTTTTCTTTGAAGAGCATGGTGAAGTTTGTCCTGCTGGTTGGAATAAAGGTGATAAAGGTATGAAAGCAACAACTGAAGGTGTAAAAGAATATCTCTCACAAAATGCTAATAACCTTTAATCAAAAAGGGGAGGCTCTCCCCTTTTTGATTTCGCATCTCCTTAGAAAATTTTGCTTTAATCAATTTAACCTTTTATCGTAAGTTTGCTAATTTTGGGTTAGATGATTCTTAATTTGGTATTTTTAATCCGGAAAATAATTATATTCACCTAACATTAAGAAATACAAGAATATTGTTTTATTGCTTCTTAACTTGATTCATTCAAACTATTTATTGACTTAAAATACATCTTTTTAGAATTTCAAAATTTACCGCGCAGAGTTAAAAACCTTTCATTTTTGATAAACATTTCTAGATTAATCTTAGAGATAACTATCTTTACATAATATTTGTTTTATTGTTATCTTAAAGCTTAAAAGTCGTAAGTTTTCTTTTTAAAACGCTTAAGAGAGCATTTATATTCATTAGTATAGAATAATAAATATTATAATAGTAACAAAAAGTATCCATGTAAGAACAATAAGGAGACACATAATTTATGAAAATGCGATCATTAACTACAAAAATATCAGGTTTAGCTATTATTACCTTTGTAATCATCATACTATTACTAAATTTTATGTATTACAAAAGTTCAGCACGTATTGTTGAAGATCTTTATCACACTATACAAAAAAGTGTTTTAGAAGCTTCTTATACAACTATAAATATCACTATGAATATTGAGGCTAAACAGCATTTAGAATTTGCAGCTAATATGCTCTCTAAAGTCAATAAAGACGATATTGTTTCACAAAGAGAAATTCTAAGCTACACATCACAAATTGTAAAATATGCAGATATTTTTATAGCCTATGAAAATGGAAATTATCTTGATGAAGCCTATCCTGAAGAACCAAAAATAACTTTTAGTAACAATTGGGATATTCCAGAGATAGATATGAGAATGCGTCCTTGGTATCAAGAAGCAAAAAATGCTGGCAAATTTATTGTTACTTCTGCTTATATTTCACAAGCTGGAGCACTAAAAGGAAAAGAAGTCGCAACTGCAGCATTACCTATTTATGAAAATGGCAAATTTATTGGCGTCATTGCAGTAGATATTGTTATTACGGATTTTCAAAAAAGATTTGAAAACTTTGTAACTGCTGAATTACCTAGTCTTTCGGTATTTATTACCGATAATAATGGAGAAATTATCTCCCATAAAGACCAAAGCTTAGTTTTAGATAATAAAAGAATTGAAGCAGAAGATGCAATACGTGATGCTGTTAAAAAGTCTAGAACTGGAGTTGCAGAATATACCAATTTAGGCTTCTTAAAAACGGTGTATTATGCACAAATGCCATTTGGATGGATAATTGGAGTTTCTGCAAATCAAGATGACTATATTCGGGGCGTACAATCTGCTGTTATTAAAAATACAATAATTGCTCTTATTTTACTAGCCATTGGCATATCAGTGCTATTTTTAATCATTAGAGGCTTCCTCAAACCTATCTCTAGTATCCAAAAGGGATTATTTTCTTTCTTTTCTTATATTAATTACGAAACTAAACAACCCCTTAGTGCTATTAAAATCTCTTCTAACGACGAATTTGGTCAAATGGCAGTAGCCATTAATGAAAATATTCAAAAAACCCAAAAAGGCTTAGAACAAGATACAAAAGCTGTAGAACAATCTGTAGCCACTGCTAAAGAAATAGAAGCAGGAAATCTTACAGCAAGAATTACAGAAACTCCTCATAATCCTCAATTAGTAGAATTAAAAAATGTTTTGAACCAAATGTTAGAAACTTTACAATCTAAAGTAGGTTCTAATATGAATGAAATTAATAGGGTTTTTGAATCTTATAAATCCCTAGACTTTACAACAGAGATTCCTAATGCTAGAGGAAGTGTAGAAGTAACAACTAATACTTTAGGGCAAGAGATTAAAGCTATGCTTCAAACAAGTGCTACTTCTGCTAAGAGCTTAGGGGAACAATCTAATGCTTTACAAGAAGCTATGAAGCGATTAACAGAAGGCTCTCATACCCAAGCTAATTCTTTAGAAGAATCCGCTACTGCTATTGAAGAAATCTCTAGCTCTATGCAAAATGTTAGTGATAAGACAGGAGAGGTTACAAGACAAGCAGAGGATATTAAAAATATCGTAAGTGTGATTAAAGATATTGCCGATCAAACTAATCTCTTAGCATTAAATGCAGCTATTGAAGCAGCAAGAGCAGGAGAACACGGAAGAGGCTTTGCAGTTGTTGCAGATGAAGTTAGAAAATTAGCAGAGAGAACAGGAAAGTCTTTAAATGAGATTGAAGCTAATGTTAATGTCTTAGTGCAAGGTATTAATGATATGAGTGAATCTATTAAAGAACAAACAGAGGGTATTTCACAAATTAATGAAGCTATTAATCAATTAGAGGGTGTTACACAAAATAATGT
This sequence comes from Helicobacter apodemus, assembly GCF_003097575.1. Taxonomy (NCBI): domain Bacteria; kingdom Pseudomonadati; phylum Campylobacterota; class Epsilonproteobacteria; order Campylobacterales; family Helicobacteraceae; genus Helicobacter; species Helicobacter apodemus. Next base: position 1,152,466 of record NZ_CP021886.1, read on the forward strand.
AGAGATTGTTAATGATACCAATAGTGTTACACAAAATGTTAATGCTATAGCTCAAGAGATATTAGAAGATGTTAATAAGAAGAAGTTTTAGGGAAACTTCTTCTTTATTGGCTTAACTGCAATTTTCAAGCATTTTCTAAGCACTCTATTTCTTTGACCATTACTACTTTTATTTTGATTAATAAAACTTTCTTTTTATCTCTCAAATCACTGCTTTAAGCACTAGAAATTTTTATTTGTTATTATGTGTTTAGATAGGGAAGTTCTCAAAGAGACTCAAATTATCCAAACATAAGGGTTTATAACAATTAAACCTCTCCATAGCCATAAGTATTAGCGATAAAGTCAATATCTTTATCCCCTCTTCCACTAAGATTAATAAGGATTTTTTTCCCTTTAAGATTTGGGGCTATCTTTAGAGCATAAGCTAAAGCGTGGCTAGATTCAATAGCAGGAATGATACCCTCTTTTTTGCTTAAGAGATAAAATGCAGCAATGGCTTCTTTATCTGAAATTGTTGCTACTTTAGTGCGTCCAATACTATACAAATAAGCGTGTTCTGGTCCAACACTCGGGTAATCTAATCCACTTGCGATACTATAAACAGATGCTGGCTCTCCCTTAGAATCTTTTAACATAATTGAATTAAACCCGTGCATAACACCTTCTTCTCCATAGCTCAAAGTTGCTGCATTCTCTCCTAATTTTTCACCTCTCCCCAAAGGCTCTACCGCTACTAACTCTACACTATCATCAATAAATCCACTAAAAATCCCCATAGCATTACTGCCGCCCCCAACACAAGCTATAACTATATCTGGCAACTCTCCTGTCATTTCAAGGAATTGCTCTTTAGATTCTATCCCTACAATACTTTGAAAATCTCGGACAATCTTAGGAAAGGGATGAGGACCAACTACAGAGCCAATAGCATACATCGCATTATGAGGATCTTTTAGATAAGATTGAAAGGCAGAATCTACCGCCTCTTTTAAGGTTTTTGCTCCAAAGCTTACAGGAATAACCTTAGCCCCTAAGATTTTCATACGCACTACATTTGGATGCTCTTTAGCAATATCCACCTCTCCCATATGAATCTCACATTCTAACCCAAAATAAGCTGCTGCTGTAGCTAATGCCACTCCGTGCTGTCCAGCCCCTGTTTCTGCAATTAATTTCTTTTTTCCCATAAATTTTGCTAAAAGTGCTTCACCCATACAATGATTAAGCTTATGTGCTCCTGTGTGGTTTAAATCTTCTCTCTTTAAATAAATTCCAGCCCCTTTATATTCCCTTGTTAAATTATGTGCAAAATAAATCGGAGTAGGACGCCCTTGAAAATGTTTTCTAATTTTTCGTAATTCCGCGATAAAATCACTATTTTGCGCGATAAGATTATAAGCTGCATCGATCTCTTGCATTGCTTTTTGAATACTCTCTGGGACAAAACTTCCACCAAATTTTCCAAAATACCCTTCTTCATTAGGGAATTGCTTTAAATAAAATTGTTTCATTGGTATCCTTTATTCATAAGTTTTGGGTTTTAATTTCATCATCCAACCACTAGACCAACCCACTAATACTAATATATAAAAAGCCTTACGCACTTCAAAATAAGATTGTGCATCCATAAAACTATGATTAGTAATCATCATAGTAACAAATACAACCAACAACAAAAATAAATTAAAATGCTCATAAGAATCCAAAAGATTCTTGCGTATAACGACAATATAAATAAAGACTAAAAGTCCTAAGACCAAAAATATTAGCTCTATATAGCCTATAATTCCATTTTTGAAAAAAGGAGAAATGCTAAAACCAAAAATCCCACCAATAATAACATTAAAATTTGGTTGCATTAACTCGATAATTCTTCCTATTATCTTACTTTTATCAAAATGTAAATTGAAAAAATATACCACACAAGGAATAAGAACAAATAAACCATAAAAGAGATAATCGGCAATCATAATAAGGAGTTGTTTATCAAAGATACCCTCCTTAGTGAATTTTGAAGCGTCCTCTAAAGAAAAAAAGTCTAAATATACTCTCTCTTGTATAAAAAATTGATAATAAAGCAATGTAACAAAAACCAACAATATACTAGCGATACAAAGACTATAGACTTTTGAAATATAACTTGTATAAACCCTAACAAAATGAAAAAGACTAACTAAAATTCCTGCTAATAATAAAATAATTGCGATTATAAAATACACTCCATAAGGCTGTGTTATTAAGCGAAACATTTGTTTAAAATCTTCTACAAAGCCTGAAAGCAGAAGCATTAGAATAGTAAAAAGTGCTAACACAAAATATAAAGAAGAAAATACCAAATGGGGAAGCATATTTTTTTTCATCATTTAACCTTTTTATAAATTAAGGATTCTTTATAAAATAATTATCAACACCATCGGCAATTCCTAATGCAAGTGATTTTTGGAAAGCACTTTGATTAAGTCTCTCCCCTCTTTAGGATGTGTTAGATAACCAACCTCTAACAAAACTGAAGGCATCAATGCCCCTACTAAGACCCAAAATGGACCCTCTCTTACCCCTCCATCTACAACCTTATACTTTCCTCTCACTGCTTGTAACATTCCATATTGAACATCAATGGCTAAACGATTAGAAGCAATAATGCGCTGAGTATTGAGTGTATTTAAAAAAGACTGCCTAGAAAAATAAGTCATAACTTCGGTATCATCTTTATTTTCTAAAGCAGCTACTTTCTTAGCTCGCTCACTCCTAGCCGTTGAGAGAAAATAACTTTCAATACCTTCTGACTTCTCTTTATTTTCCACAATAGCATTAGCGTGGATAGAAATAAATAAATCCGCATTTTTATTATTAGCAAATCTTGTTCGCGCCCTAAGCCCTATAAAAATATCTTTAGAACGTGTCATATAAACCTGATATCCCCTCTTTTTTAACTCCTCATTAAGATATTTAGCAATATTTAAGACAATCACTTTCTCACAAACTTTGCTGACACTTATAGCACCACAATCCTTCCCTCCATGTCCTGGATCTATTACAATGACTTTTTTTTTGCCAACCCCATTAACATTTACTGCAGTGGTAACCTTAGCTGTGCTGGTAGTTGTAGTCTTTGGAGGTGTTTTAGCTATCTTAGGTTCCTCAAACAAAGAAGCAATAGAAGGTGAATTGAGACTTTTACTGTTAGGAAATATCAAAACTGCCTTTTTAGCTGATACCTCTAAGGGGATTTTTATCTCTTTAGAGGAGTTAATCACAAAACGTACCCTCTCTTTAGAATTTTGTGCTATCTTAAATTCTATATTATCTTCAAACTTAAAAACTTTAGCACTCCCCATAAGCTCCGCTTGTATATCATAAACATAACGAATCCCACCATTGTTTTTTAAAGAAAAGTTTTTAAAATCTTGTTTTTTGATATTTTGGTTAAAATTTAAAATAATGCTATTTTGACTTTGTTGGATTGAAATTATCTTCAAAGACTGCGCTAAGAGAATATTACCAAAGAAAAGAAAAATTAAAAAAACTCTCATCATTGTATTAATTCATCTAAAATTTCTTGCACACTTTGAATTTTTTCAATCCTATAACCATTCGCCCCTGTAAAATATAAACCCTTATTAGGATCTCCTAAATATCCATCACCCAAGCCATCGGCAATGCAATATCCTACTTTTTTTGCTTCTTCCCCTCGATGGCAGGGAGCTACACAATTACTTATGCAAGCAATTTTCTCCCCTCTTCCCTCTCTTAATGCCTTAATAATTCCCGTAACAACAGCCCTTGCGGGATAACCCACCGGAGATTTAATAAGTTCAATATCTTCTTTAGTAACCTTTAACATTAAGGCATTATAATGTTTGGCATCACATTCTTTAGCCCCTAAAAATCTAGTTCCCATTTGCACACCACTAGCACCTAAATCCATAAATTTATCAATATCTTTTCTATCCCAAATTCCTCCCGCAGCAATAACGGGAATATCTCCCCATTTTTTAGATTCCTCTAACACCTGTGGAACTACGGCTTCAAGCTGGTATTCAGGTTTAAAGCAATCTTCATAACTTACCCCTTGATGTCCTCCACTTAAGGGTCCCTCTACAATAATAGCATCAGGGATTCTTTTGTATCTACCCTCCCAACGCTTACAAAGGATCTTTAAGGCTTTTGCTGAAGAAACAATAGGAATAAGCATCACTTGCGGAAAATTAGAAGTAAATTCTGGTAGATTTGTAGGCAATCCCGCCCCTGTAATAATCATATTAGCCCCTGCTTCACAAGCATCCCTTACAACTCTGCCATATTCATTAATAGCATAGAGGATATTTGCCCCAAGAGGATTTTCACCACAAATCTTTCGGGCATTTTTAAAAATTTCAAATAAAGATTCTCTAGAGTAGAAATTAATAGTATCAAAAGGACGATTTTTAACAGCTTTTTGAATAAAAGCACTATTTTTATAATAACCTGTCCCCACACAAGAAATAATGCCTAATGCACCACATTTTGAAACATTTCCCGCTAGATTATCCCAACTAATCCCAACTCCCATTCCACCCTGAAATATAGGAATTGGAAGCGTATATCTACCAATTTTTAAAGGTTTTAATTGAACTTTTTGTAGCATAAATTTCCTTTTATTGAATCAAAACTTTAATGAATTTTCTTTTTCCAACTTGTAAAACATACTCACCCTCTTGCAAATTAAGCTTACAATCCTCTAATTTTTGGTGATTAAGTTTTACAGCACCTTGTTTAATAAGTCTTAGAGATTCAGAATTAGAAGCACTTAATCCACATTCACTCATAAGCTGTGCTATCCAGATATTTTTAGATTTTATAAAACTTGGCATATCACTAGGTAATTCATCTTTACTAAAAACGCGTATAAATTCCTCTCTTGCTTCTTGTGCCTTTTGCTTATCATAATAACATGCAATAATTTCTAAGGCTAAATCCTCTTTTATGGCTTTTGGATGGAATTTTCCTTGCTCTACCCCTATTTTTAAAGCTTCAATTTCTTGCAAAGTTTTTGTGCTTAAAAGCTCATAGTAACGCCACATTAAAGTATCGGAAATACTTAAAATTCTCCCAAACATTTCTTTGGGTTCTTGGGTGATTCCTACATAATTCCCTAAACTCTTACTCATCTTTTGCACACCATCTAAACCTTCTAATAAAGGCATCATTACGACAGATTGCTCTTTATTTAATCCATAAGATCTCTGTAAATGCCTCCCCATCAACAAATTAAATTTTTGATCACTCCCACCTATTTCAATATCACAATTTAAAGCCACAGAATCATAACCTTGTAAAAGCGGATAAAAAAACTCTACGATACTAATAGGGTTTTGTGCCTTATACCTTTTTTCAAAATCATCCCGCTCTAACATTCTTGCAACAGAAAACTTTGCGGATAATTCAATCATTCCTTTGGTGCCTAATTTTTCAAGCCAAGTGGAATTAAAAACAATTTCCATTTTTGAAGAATCTAAAACCTTAACTACCTGCTTTTGATAAGTCTCTGCATTTTCTAAAACCTGCTCTTTACTCAAAGGTTTTCTTGTCTCATTTTTTCCTGTTGGATCTCCAATCATCCCCGTAAAATCCCCAATAAGAAAATAAACCTTAGCCCCATATTTCTGAAAAATAGCAAGTTTTTGTAAAAGCACTGTATGCCCTAAATGCAAATCCGGAGCCGTTGGGTCAAACCCTGCTTTAATACTAAAAGTTTCTCCCCTCTCAAAATAAGCAGATAGCAAAGTTTTAATTCCCTCTAAGCCTATAATTTCTTGTGTCCCCCTTTCAATCTCTGCTAAAGCTAAATTAACTTTTGATTGCAAACTCATCCTCTCTCCTTAATTCGCATAGGCATCTTTTAGGGCATAAACATCAATAATCTTATAACGATTACCAAGTTTTGCCTTAATTTCTTTTGTATCACGAATATGGGATTCAAAACACATTTCACAATGGGTGGCATAATTACTTTTTTGTGAGCCTAATTCCACACTTAAAACATTAATATCCATTTTTGCTAAGAATTGTAAAAAATTCGCTAAAACACCTTTTTGGTTTTCTAAAGCAACGATGAGTTTATAAGTTTGTAACTTATCCCCAAACCAATTTACATAAAGCATTTTAACACCTTTTTGAATCTCCAAATACGCCCTATCACAAAGTTTGTGATGCACAAAAGCCTTAGAACCATTCTTAAAAGCAATAATTCCATCGCCAAATTTTGGATGACAGCAATAATCAAAAACGGCTTGATTAATCGTATGATTGGTATAAATAGCTAAATTATCAAAACGCAATTCTTTAAGTTTTAAAATCCTCGTTTTAATCCGCGTTAAAAACCCGATATTTTGACGATAATTATTTTCAATCCGATTTTTAATATCTTTTAAAAAGCTAATATCGGTTGTAGCACGATAAGCCATATCCTCTAAATCACTTTCTATTAAGTATCTTTCAATTTCTTCTGCACTTTTACCAAAAATTGTTGCGATAATATTAATAGCACTTTTGCGTTCAATCTCTTTTATTCTAGAAGCACAATTATTACGAATCTGGCTTTTTGCCCTAGAGGTTTTAACCGCATCAGCCCAAGAGCAACGCAAAATATTCTCACTAGCAGTTACAATCTTTACAATATCTCCACTTTTTAATCTTGTTAAAAGAGAGGTTTTTTGGTTATTTACATACGCTTCTTTAGCCCTGCTCCCAACTTCCGTATGCACTGCATAGGCAAAATCTAGCACAACTGCACCAATAGGCAAAGAATAATTATCCCCATCAGGGGAAAAGACTACAATATCCTCACGGTATAAGTCATTCTTAACAAGCTCATAAAATTCCTCAACAGAATTATTTTGAAATTGTAACTTATTAAGCCATTCTAAACTTGGGGCATTATTATTGCCACCTGTTTTGTATTTCCAATGTGCTGCAATCCCATACTCTGCACTTTTATGCATATCCTCTGTCCGAATTTGCACTTCAAAAATTGCCGAATCATCAAAAAGTGTGCTATGGATAGTTTGGTATCCATTTTCTTTAGGTAAGGCAATATAATCTTTAAACCTAGACATTATAGGTTTATATTTTAAATGCAAGATTCCAAGTGCCCTATAACACTCTAAAGGATTTTTGACAATTACCCTAATAGCCAGTAAATCCAAAACCTCATCAATAGAAATTCCTTTGCGTTGCATTTTAAGGTATATAGAATAATGCCGTTTAATACGACTTGTAATACTAAAATCTCCTACAGGTATTCCCCCTTGAATTAAGCTCTTTTCAACTTTTTGGATAAAGGCATTCAGTTTTAATTGAATCATTTGCTTATGCCTAGAAAAATAATCATCAATTTTTTTATATTCTTGGGGAAAAATATAATAAAAACTTCTATCTTCTAATTCATTTTTTAATGAAGAAATACCAAGTCTATGTGCTATGGGCGCATAAACAACTAAAGTTTCCTCTGCGATTCTCTTTTGTTTATTAGGTGCTAGGGCATCTAGGGTTAGCATATTGTGTAACCTATCACAAAGCTTCACAACAAGCACTCTAACATCTTTTACAGAAGTAATTAACATTTTACGAAAGCTTAGGGCTGCTACAACAAGTTTTTCACTAGAATATGAAGAGGGTAATTCTTCTGCACGAATGGCAACAATTTTTGTTAATCCATCCACTAAAGAAGCAACATCTGCCCCATAATCCCTTTTTACTTCCTCTAAAGTATAAGGTGTATCTTCTACAACATCGTGTAAAAGTGCAGCACACACCATCTCTTCATCTCCACCAAAATAAGTTACAATACAAGAAACCAATAAGGGATGGACGATATAAGGCTCTCCACTCTTTCTTACCTGCCCTTGATGGGCTTGTGTAGCAAAAGCAATCGCATTTTGTATGCTAGGAACTTCTTCAACCATAGAATAAAGCAACTCTATTGCTTTATTTGGGCTTGTAATTTCTCTAACTTTTTTTAAAAAATCCAAAAATCAACCTTGCCAATCCTTAAAAATTATCCTTAATTTCTAAAATCCTCAATTTTCTCTAACCCAATCTTTCCCTCTGCGACTTCTAAAAGTGCAATATCGGAGAGTTTATCACTTTTAACATTTTTATTAACTAGAGGTTTAGCCCCACGACTTAACTCATCAATTCTCACAAATAAAATATTAGAAAGCAAATATCTATCAAAATTTACTTTTTCTAATGCCTTAGAAGCAATTTGTTCTATTCTCATTTTATTTCCTTATATAAATTTAGATTCGCAACTTTTGAATAAATAGCATCTTCGTTTTGTTGAACAATATTTAAAAGATTCCCTTTTTTAAACATATTACAAACAATAATAGGAAGAGCATTATCCTTTGCTAAGGCAATAGCCGTATCATCCATTACCTTAATATTATCCTTTAGGGCTTGTTCATAACTAAGCTGCTTAAGCATCACAGCATCACTAAATTTCATAGGATCTTTATCATAAACCCCATTAACCTTTGTCGCCTTGATAATTATTTCTGCACCTATCTCTACCGCCCTTAGAGTAGCCGCCGTATCTGTTGTGAAAAAGGGATTCCCCGTTCCTGCGACAAAAATAACAACGCGTCCTTTTTCTAAATGCCTAATAGAGCGACGATTAATATAAGTTTCACAAACTTCTTTAATCTCTAAAGCACTCTGAACGCGAACATCAAGCCCGTGGTATTCTAAAGCTTCCTGTATAGCCACTCCATTAATCACTGTAGCAAGCATACCCATATAATCTCCACTTGTACGTTTAATCAATCCACTCTTTGCCGCACTCACACCACGGATGAAATTCCCACCACCAATGACAATACCAACTTCTGCACCTATATCTACTAGGGATTTTAGCTCCAGGGCAACATAATCTAAAATAGAACTCTCAATCCCAAAACCACTTTCACTTGCTAATGCTTCACCAGAAAACTTTACCAACACGCGCTTTATCATCATAAAACCTTTGAGTTTCAAATGAAGCATTATATTAAAAAGTTACTTATGAATAAGTAAAGACTAAGCGTTATCTACCAAATTTTATTATTATCTTCGCGTAATTTTTCTATTTGCTTTAACTGCTTTTGTAAGGCTTTATCAAAACTACCTTTAGGATTATTAGAAGAGGGTTTTGATAAATCTTTACGATTATAAAAATCTTCAAAATACTCTTGATGTTTCTTAAACCCTGCACTATCAGGCTGCAAATTACGCAAATTTTTTTGTTGTAATTGTAAATTTAAATTATCCAAATGCTGTCTTAAGCTTGATGGTTTTTCTTTTTTTAACAATGTTTCAGAAGCCATATCAATACTTTCTTTATTCATAGATTCTTTAGCATTCCCTTGATACCCTACTAAACATACCACCAAAAGTAACAAAAAACAACTATAATTCATAAACACCTTAAATTCAAAATATCTTTGATTGAATTTATAACATATTTTATTTAAGATTTTAAAAAGCAAATCAAGGAAAAAAGATGAAAAAATTATTTACTAATACAAGTTTGCTTGATAAAAATGCCATTGATAAGTTTTATTTATCTCCTGAAATTCTTATGGAAAATGCAGCTAGGGGAATGAGAGAATTTATGTTACCCTTTTGTAAAGAAGATTCAAAGATTTTGTTTGTCTGTGGAAGTGGAGATAATGGCGCTGATTGCCTAGCCTTAGCTAGAATGCTTTGTGGAAGATGTAAAATAACTATCTTGTTACCCCTTGCCCTTAAAAGTAGGCTTGCTCTTCTACAATTTCAACGACTAAAAAGTCTAGAATCACATTGTGAGCTAAACTTTATACAAACTTTAGAACATAAAGAAAAATTTGATATTATTGTTGATGGTATTTTTGGCATAGGATTTAGAGGGGAACTTCCAAAAAACTTAGAAAATTTACTCCTTTTGCTTAATCAAATGCAGGCTTTAAAGATTGCTTGTGATATTCCAAGTGGAATTGATAAAGCAGGAAATCCTCGTTTTATCCAAAATAAACCCTTAGCCTTTAGGGCAAATTTCACACTTACAATGGGAGCGTTAAAAACAGGGCTTTTTAGTGATTATGCTAAAGATTTTGTAGGAGACATTCTTTTACTGCATTTAGGCATAGAAGAAAATCTTTTTACCCCAAATTCCCCCTTTCATCTCTTAGAAGAAAAAGATTTTAAACCCCCATTAAGAGAAACAAATAATTGCAACAAAGGAGATTTTGGGCATTTAAGTATTTTTATAGGTGAAAAGGGAGGTGCTGGGATTCTTGCTGCACTTGCTGGATTTAGGATAGGTGCTGGGCTTGTTAGCATCATTGGGGAATGCCCAAATTGCCCTATAGAGATTATGCAAACAAAGAATCTCCCTGCTAATACCACAGCTATTTTGCTTGGAATGGGGTATGGGAGAAAGTCTCCATCCCTGATAAAAACTCTACAACCCCATAACGAAATTCCCCTTTTATTAGATGCAGATATGTTCTATCACGAAGACTTTAAAGCTTTTTTAAAAAACTTCACCAATCTTATCCTTACTCCACACCCTAAAGAATTTATAGAGATTCTTAAACAACTTAATAATCAAGAAATTTCTATCGCTGAAGTGCAAAAAAACCGCATTCCTTTAGCCTTAGAATTTAGCCAAAACTACCCAAATACCACCTTAGTGCTTAAAGGGGCAAATACCCTTTTAGCCAAAAAAGGAGAAGTTTTTATCAATCCTTTAGGAACAAATACTCTTGCAAAAGGTGGAAGTGGGGATGTTTTAGCAGGAATCATTGGGGGTTATTTAGCACAAGGATATGATTGCTTAGAAGCCTGCATACAAGGAATTTTAACCCATAACCTTTGTGCGAAAAAATTTGCCACAAAAAATGCAAATTTTGCACTTAGTCCCCTTGATTTAATCGAGCAAATCCGCTACATTTAAGCAAAAAATTAAGGAGATAATGTTGGAAAATGATATTTTACAAATAGGGAATAAAAATTTTAAAAGTCGCTTGATTGTAGGTAGTGGAAAATATCCGGATTTTAAAACCACTTATGATGCTACAATAGCTTCAGAGGCAGAGATGATAACAGTAGCGGTAAGACGCGTTAATATCACAAACCCTAATGAGGAGAATTTGTTAGATTATTTTAAGCATACAAATATCTCTTTTCTCCCTAATTCTGCAGGTTGTATCAATGCTAAAGAGGCTATTACACTTTTTCGCTTAACCAAAGAAGCAACTGGGATTGACTTTATTAAACTTGAAATTATAGGGGATACCCAAAAAACTCTTTATCCTGATGTTATTGAAACCTTAAATGCTTGTGAGGTATTAGCCAAAGAAGGATTTAATGTCTTAGCTTATACTAATGATGACCCCGTAATGGCAAAAAAGCTTGAAAATGCAGGAGCAAGTGCTATAATGCCTTTAGCTGCACCCATTGGTAGCGGACTTGGTATCCAAAACCGCTATAACATAGCCTTTATTAAAGCTGCAGTCAAAATTCCTGTAATCGTAGATGCTGGGGTTGGTTGTGCTTCTGATAGTGCCATAGCAATGGAACTTGGTGCAGATGGTGTTTTAACAAATACCGCTATAGCACAGGCAAAAAACCCTATTTTAATGGCTCAAGCTATGCGTGATGCAATAAAAGCTGGAAGAGCAAGTTATCTTGCAGGTAGAATCCCTAAAAAACCTTATGCAACCGCAAGTTCTCCAAATGATGGTTTATTAGAATTCAGCTAGGATTTTATAAATAGAGGGGATATTAAAAAATGTGGCTCCGGATGTAGGATTCGAACCTACGACCAAGCGGTTAACAGCCGCCTACTCTACCGCTGAGCTAATCCGGAATAAAAGAGGTAGAATTATATAGAAAAACCCTTAGGGTGTCAATAGTTTTAAAAAAATAAAGAGAAACTTGAAAAACAATATAGTAAAATACTATAATTTCATATCAAGTTTATAGGAATTCGAGGTTTTATGGGACGAGCATTTGAATACAGAAGAGCAAGCAAAGAAAAACGTTGGGATAAAATGTCTAAACTCTTTCCAAAATTAGGCAAAGCAATTAGTATTGCGGTTAAAGAAGGCGGGAGTGGAGATCCTGATATGAATTCTAAATTGCGTAGTGCTATCTTAGCTGCTAAAGCCCAAAATATGCCAAAAGATAATATTGAAGCTGCTATTAAAAGGGCTTTGGGTAAAGATGGAATCCAAATTACAGAAGTAAATTATGAAATAAAAGCCCCTTATGGAGCTTTATTTTTTGTAGAATGCGCTACCGATAATCCTACAAGAACTGTTGCCAATCTTAAAAGCTATGTGAATAAATTTGGTGGCACAATGCTTACTAATAATTCCTTAGAATTTATGTTTTCCCGCAAAGCACATTTTGAAGTTGCTAAAACAAATATTAAAGATTTAGAAGAATTAGAGCTTACTCTCATTGATGTAGGATTAGATTCTATGGAGATTGAAGAGGAAATTGTGCATATTTATGGAGATTATACGAGCTTTGGGACTTTAGCTAATGCTCTACAATCCCTCCAAATAGAAGTTAAAAAAGCCGCTTTAGAGAGGATTGCCAATACCCATATAGAATTTAGTGAAGAACAACTTGTGGATATTGAAAAATTGCTTGATAAAATCGAAGATGACGATGATGTTCAAGCAGTTTTTACCAATATCGCCTAATTAACTTAAACTTTGAAAGGATAAACAATGACAAAATTAACACAACAAACTTATGAAAGCTCCATCAAAGAAGGGATATCTCTTGTAGCTGTTGGTGCACCTTGGTGTCCAGATTGTCGAAAAATAGAGCCTATTCTTGAAATTTTAGCTAAAGAGTATGACAAACAAGTCAACTTCTTTGCAGTGAGAGCTGATGAGGAAGAGAGCTTAAAAGAATCTCTTGGAATTAGAAGAATCCCAACTTTAATCTTTTACAAAAATGGTATAGAAATGGGAGAGAGAGTCGTAGAGCCTGATTCTAAAAATGCTATCGAAAGAGCAATTAAGGAAACTCTTGATATTTAAGGCAAAGAATATACTTCTAAAGAGAAGGAAAATACCAAAACTCCTTCTTCTGCTTCTATATGAATAGGGAATACAAGATGCACAATGCCTTCCAAACTCATAACTTGTATTAATGCATCATTAAGAGCCTTTATATCCACAATTTTACCGCTTACAATGTAATTTTGCACTAAATAGCCATTTTTAAGATAAGCTTCACCATTTTTAACAACATCTACTTTTTCAAAAATAGAAGAAAGTCTGCTCTTGATTTTTTCTTGTGTAATATTCGCTTTAAAGGCACTTAAGAGGGTATGATTATCCATTTGGTATTTTGCTAAAGTCTCTGCAGTTTGCATTTTTTGCTTTTGCACTTGCTGGGTAATATGTAATTCCTTACGATAATCCGTATTTTCCTTTTTAAATTCTTGTAGTTGGGGATTCACTAAAGATAGAAATATAATCACAACCAAAAAGAAATAAAAAACAAAAAAGAAAGTATTTCTAATCCAATCAATTTGTGCTAAAAATGCCTTCATTCTTCATTCTCTTCATTTATTTTACTAACAGAGACAAAATTATACCAACCATTTGGCAAAGCATAAAAATCAGCCCGACTTTGATTAAAAATAGAACGCAATGGCACTTCAAGTAAAAATGTATAAACCTGTTTAGAGGGTGTTACTCCATAGAGCGTAAGTTGGGTTTTACTCATCTCTATTTTTTTTAAAGTAATCTGTTCAGGTATCATCCCAAAGAGGTTTTCAACACTTTCTTTAAGGATAATATTCTGTGAAGCAATGGCACTACCAAATCTAACCTTATCTTCTTCTTGCATCTGAAATGTTTGATAATTTTTAATATCTTGCAATAAGTTTTCTCTCTCAAGCAGTGATGCTTCAATCTCCTCTCTCATAATAAATCCCTGAATCTTAAGTGTAACGACAAATCCCAATAAAATAAAGATGGTTAAAAAAATATAACCCCACCAAATACGCGAGATTTTTTTTAATAAAGTTTTCTTATTGGGAAGCGTAAAACTATAATTCATATCATTTCTTTCTCTTCAAAGAATTTATAAGATTCATAGCCTAAATTTGATAAAATATCAGAAACATTACAAGCTCGGACATCTAAATCCAGCATTGTAACATTAGCAATATGTTTTAACACTTCCTTATCAATCTCGTGAGGATTAAACAAAATAATTTGTGTGATAAAATCGCTTTTATAAATCTTATTATTATAAAACTCACTAACAGCAGATTGAATGAATTTAGCCGCATAACTTACACGTGAAAAATCATCAAAAGATTCTTGATGATTATCGTTAATACTTTCTTCAATGGAATCATCAGACTCATCTTTTAAAAACTCAATTAACTCCTCATCAGAATCAGACTCATCTGCTAAATCTAAGTCTCGAAGATTATATAATTCGTGATTTATATCATTGGTTACATCAGATTCGTCAATACCGTCTAAATCTTCACTTAAATGCTTTTTAGCAGTATTATCTCTCAAATTAATCTTGCTCTCTAGAATATAATAAGCACCAAAAAGAATCTCATTCTTTCCTTTGACCACCATCATTGTAATATTAGACTTTTGAAACAAAATATAAAGGTTACAAGTATCTTCGGCAGTATTCTTAATCAAAGAATACAACAACGCAAAAGGGGAAATCACAAAATCCACTCCAACTTTTAAAAATTGTTTTTTGGTCTCTGCAATACCCTCTTTAGAGCAATACACAAACCAATCATCAATTCTTTTAGACTCAATATCTGATACATTCACCCCATATTTAATAAAATCATCTTCATTAGTAGTATCCATCACCCCTTGAATAATCGAAGTAGATAAAGAAGAAATATAAGTAAAAGGCTTTTTAAACCGAATTGAATTAATGTATTTAACTGCTGACATAGGTAACTCGCCAGGGTTTGTTTTAAATGTTTTTGTTTGAGTCTCAATAACTTTAGCACGTTTATAAATTTTTGTTGTAATGTAACAAAACCTATTATCGATTTCAACCCCTATTACAACAGTAGCTAAAAGATAGCGGATTGCTTTTTTGAGATTCATCTTGACTTAAACTCCCATTCTTAAACCATAATATGATAAATAATTTTGCCTTAAGAATAAACTAATTCTTAATATCTTTACCCAATTTTAAGAATTGTGATGATTATCTTCTTGCAATATTTACCTAATGCATATGCACTTTGTGTTCCATTTCTGTAGGATAAAAAAACTTTACCCCCATTTGCACCATCAAAACACCAAAAATAACAATAGCTAAAGCGGCAATATTCATAACGATTTTTCTTAATCTTGCTTGAGAGAATAAAGTATTAGCTAAAAACCCCATTATTAACAAAGGAATCATAGTAGCTATTCCAAAAACTGCCATAATCACCCCTCCTTTAAGGGCACTTGCAAAACCCACTGCACTTGATAAAAACGCATACATAAAACCACAAGGCAACAAACCATTCAAAACACCTAACAAATATAAATTTAAAGGAGTTTTCACCGATAAAAATTTTTGGAATCTTTTTTGATACCATCGAGAGTTTTGCAAAGAATGCTCTAAAAAAACTAAAAAATTAAGTTTGCCTAAAAGGGATATTCCAGCTAAACTCATAGCTATCCCAGCAAATATAAAAAGTCCTCCACGCAAATAAGGATTAATCGCAAACATACTACCTAAAAACCCAACTATAACACCCAAAAAAATATAAACACCAATGCGTCCAAAATTATAAAGTAAATGATAAGCTAAGATATGTCTTTTATTTAAATCTTTAGGCAAAGAACTACAATAGGCTAAAACAATGCCTCCGCACATCCCAATACAATGCCCAAAACTGCCTATTAATGCAATCATAAAGAGACTAATTAATTCCCAACCTTCCACTATATTTTCTCCCAAACACTCCCAGAGAGGGTATCCATAATTTGGATACCCATAGAAGAAAGCTCTAGACGAATGGCATCAGCTTGCTTAAAATCTTTTTGCAATTTTGCTTCTAAACGTTTTTGGATTAGCGATTCTATGACTACTTTTTGCTCCCTACTAATACCTAGTTGAAAATAAGCAAAGGCATCTTTACCCCCAATCCCTAAAAGTCTTTGTATAATAGCTAAACCCCCCGCAATAGCAGGAATTTCTTTGGCTTGTTTATTGTCTAAAGTTTCATTAGCTTTGCTAACAAATTCATCAACCACACTTAAAGCTTTTGAAATATTTAAATCATCCCCTAATGCTTCTAAAAGCATTGCTTTAAATTTGGAACAACCTTTTTCTTCTATGCCTTGTATAGGAGAGATTCGCTTTTTTAAGCGATAAATTTTATCTAATCGCTTTTTAGAACTTAACAAATCCTCTTCAGAGAAATTTAACCCAATACGATAATGGGTGCTTAGGAGATAAAAACGCAAAATCTCACCATCATAATTTTTTAACGCATCTTTAATAAAAAAACTATTACCCAAAGATTTTGCCATTTTTTCACCATTAATAGTTACAAACCCATTATGTATCCAATATTTAGCAATTTTTTGATTATCCGCACATCGCGTTTGTGAAGCTTCATTTTCATGATGAGGAAAAAGCAAATCTGCCCCTCCTCCGTGTATATCAATAGCGTATTCACCTGCATAAGCCAAATGCTTTTTAATCATTGCACTACATTCTATATGCCAACCTGGACGACCCTTGCCAAAAGGAGATTCATATCCTATATCACCCTCTCCTTTATAGCTTTTCCACAAAGCAAAATCTTTAGAATCTTTTTTTTGCTGACTATCTTGAATTCTACTTTGTGTCTCTAATTCCGCATCTCTACCACTTAAACTACCATATTCTAAATCTTTTTTGACAGACAAATAAATATCATCATTAGCAGCCCTATAAGCAAATCCTTTTTGTAAGAGCTGTTGTATCATCGCAAAAATACTCTCTAAACTCTCTGTAGCCTTAGGTTCTATATCTGCCCTAATAACCCCTAAAGCTTCCATTTCTTCAAGATATTTTTGTGTATAGTGTTGTGTAATATTCTCAATGCTTAAGCCACTCTGGAGTGATTTATTAATAATCTTATCATCAATATCGGTGAAATTTTTTGCAAACAAAACTTTATATCCATTTTCAGCCAAAACTCGACGCCATAAATCAAAGACAATTGCACTCCTTGCGTGTCCTAAGTGTGAATCATCATAAACCGTAGGACCACAAATATACATACGAATTTCTGGGGGATTAAGTGGAATAAAATCTACTTTCTTTTTTTTTACACTATCATAAATTTTAATTGGCATACTATATTCCCTTAACTTAAAGAAATGCGAAGATTTAATGGAATTTCAAAAAAGTGACTTTCAAAGTAAGAAGTATAACAAAAAAACTCTAATTCCCAACTACTTTTGATACTCACTTTATAAAATTCTAACCCCTCTAGAATACTCATCTTTACAAAATGCTGACTTATTTGTTAGAATTCACTTATTTATATAAAGTGAAAATTATGGATTTTATAGAACTTGAACTAATCTATGTGCATTTACTTTTATCACTTTTGTTATTTTTGCCTCCACTTATTAATCTTTATGCACTTCTTTTTAAAACCTCACATACGCAAAAATTAAAATTTTTAGCCCTTATGGCTCCTGCTTATTACACTTTTCTTAGTGCAAGTCTTTTTAGTGGATTAGTATCTTGGGCAATGCTTAGATTTACAATAATCCCCGAAGTTTTTATTATGCTTATTCTTTGGCTACTCATCTTTATCCTTGAAATCAAACGACATAAAAAACAAAAACTTATACAAGTAGAATCTAACCCTAATATAAGACTGCTATTCTTCCAATGGGCATTAAGAAAATATCTTTTTGATATATGTGCCTTTATTGGCTTATTTTTACTCATTTTATAATGCAATTCCTTATCCATAAAGACGCTGGAGAGCAGTGCTTAAAACTACAAGGTGATAGTTATCATCACCTCTTTCGAACAAGAAGAACCAAAAAAACACAATTCTTATATCTTAGGAATCTTAGGGATTTGAATTGTTATACCTATTCCATTGCTTCCTTAGACAAAAAAGAAGCATTACTCCATTTAGTTTCTTCTAAAAAGACAGAACTTATTAATCCACCAAATGGGCATTTGATTTGGTCAATCATCGAACCAAAAAATATAGAAAAAACACTCCCTATACTCAATGAATTTAATTTGCGAAAAATCACATTTTTCTATGCAGAATATTCACAAAAAAACTTTAAACTCTCTAAAGAAAGGCTTAAAAAAATCCTAGAAAATTCGTGTGAGCAATGCGGGAGAATTACGGCTTTAGAAATTGAATTTCTTAATAATCTTGAAGAGATATTAACTAAATACCCTAATTTAGCAATTTTAGACTTCAACGGTGAATCTTTAAAAAACCTAAAAGAGGAATCTATTTTAATAGGACCTGAGGGGGGATTTAGCCCAAGTGAGAGGATATTATTTAAAAACAAATCCGTATATAGTGCATTAAATTGTAATATTTTACGCAGTGAGAATGCTGCTATTTATGCAACATTAGGAATATTAATCCCCAAAGCAGGGATTAATCTTATGGGGTAGTAATAGCTAATAAATCAATCACTCCATTTTTATGAAGCATAGCAAGAGCATAAGTAAAAAGACCAATAACAATCACAAAAATTATAGAATACTTCACCGTAAATTTAAATAAATCCGATTCTCTGCCTACTAATCCAACTGCCGCACAAGCAATAGCAATACTCTGTGGGCTTATCATTTTGCCTACAACTCCTCCTACGGAATTCGCTGCTAGGAATAAAACCTCTGGGATGTCAAGTGCTCTTGCGGTTAATTGTTGTAATCCACCAAAAAGTAGATTCGAACTTGTATCACTTCCTGTTAAAAATACTCCTATCCAACCAACCACTGGAGAGAAAAATGCAAAAGCATCACCTGTTTGTGCTAGTGCTAAAGCTAAACTTGCTGAAATTCCACTATAATTTGAGATAAAAGCAAATCCAACAACTAAGGCAATCGTTAAAATCGCAAACTTCATCTCATTTAAAGTTTCCCCAAAAGTTTTTATAGCAGTAGAAACTTTAACCCTAAGTATTATCATCGTAATAATTGCCACTAAGAAAATAGAAGTTCCAACTGTATTAATTAATGGGAAGGTAAAGATTGAATTTACAGCTTTTGGCTCTGGCACAACAGGAATATTTTGCATAATCCCTATAAGCCCCGAAATCTCAAATCTAAAAACAAGAAAATTCAAAACCCCATCTTTAGCAAACAAGGCTTTAAACCAAGGTTGGGTCCAAACTATAATGGCTAAAATCAAAATAACAAAGGGTAGCCACGCTAAAATAATCTGCCCTACACTATAATTAGGTTTATTTTCCACATTAGCTTTTCTACCAACTTCTTCATCAAATTTAAAAACATTCTTAGGTTTCCATATCCTAAGAAATAACGCAACTACAACAATAGAAATAACAGCGGAAGCAATATCGGGCAACTCAGGTCCAAGCTTGGTCGCTGTGAGGTATTGAATAAGGGCAAAACTTCCACCTGCTACTAATGCCACAGGCCAAGTTTCCTTAACACCCTTCAACCCATCCATTAAAAACACTAAGAAAAAAGGAATAAACACAGAAAGGGGAGGGAGCATATGTCCTGCCATTGATGAGATTTCAAGCACTGGAAAATTCAACGCACCCGCCATTGCAATAATGGGAATCCCAACTGCCCCAAAAGCTACTGGAGCAGTATTTGCAATCATACAAAGCCCTGCTGCATACAAAGGACGAAGCCCCAAACCTACCAATAATGCTGCAGTAATGGCAACAGGACCCCCAAATCCAATTGCACCCTCTAAGAATGCACCAAAACAAAACCCTATTAATATAACTTGAATTCTTTGATCAGGAGTAATGGCGATTATAGATTCCCTTAAAATATCAAAATATCCAGATTTTACGGTTAATTTATAAAGAAAAATCGCCGCAATAATAATCCACGCAATAGGCCATAATCCATACAAACCGCCATAAATCAAACTTCCTATAGCATTAGTTAATGGCATATCATAGACAAATAAAGCAATTAATATTGCTAAAACCACGGTTAGAAAACCTGCAACATATCCTTGCAAATTCAAATAAACTAGAGAAACAAAAAACAAAAGAATAGGCAACAACGCCACAAAAGCACTTAACCATTGATTCCCTAGTGGATCATAAATTTGAAACCACATCTTTTCTCCTTGAAATAATTCATACATTCAACAAAAATAAAATAAGCAATCATTATAAAAAATTGATTCTTAAATTTTTACTACCTCTACATCTTTTCTTAAAAAACTATTCCTTCACACTTCTAAATATGTTACAAATTTTTGCAGACAATCCTTACCTTAATTGCTTTTATTCTAAACTTTAATGAAAAATATAGTTTTTTGTGATAAATTTCACAGATACAATTTCTTCAGATTAACCTTGAAATAACACAAGGAGTTTAAATGCGTGTTTTCTTTTTCTCGACCTGTATTGGAGCAGTTGCGTTTGCAGATACCTGCATTAATAGTATTAAATTACTGCAAAAAGAAGGGGTAGAAGTTATTTTTAAAAAAGACCAAACTTGCTGTGGGCAACCAAGCTATAATTCTGGCTATTTTGAAGAGAGTAAAAAAATTGCTCTTTATATAATGAATCTTTTTAAAGGAGAGGAACCCATTATCGTCCCTAGTGGTTCTTGTGCGGGTATGATGAGAGTAGATTATCAAGAGCTTTTTAAAAATACTCCTTATCAATCACAAGCAAAAGACTTTAGCCAAAGAGTATTTGAACTTAGCGAATTTTTAGAAAAAGAGCTTAAAGTGTGCTATGAGGATAAAGGAAGCCCCACTAAAGTAACTTGGCACAGCAATTGCCACGCCCTAAGGGTAACTAAATGTATTGCTTCTGCAAAATCTCTTATCAAAAGCTTAAAAAATGTCGAACTTATCGAGCTAGAAAGAGAAGAAGAATGTTGCGGTTTTGGAGGAACTTTTAGCATTAAAGAACCAGAAATATCCTATGCTATGGTAAGCCAAAAAATACAAGACATACAATCGCGTAAGGTAGAATATCTCTTAAGTGCGGATTCTGGCTGTTTATTAAACATTAGTGGAGCAATGAAAAAACAAGGAGTCAATATAAAAACTATGCACCTTTATGATTTCTTAGCCCAAAGAATAGGAGCATAGGGTATGGAAACCACCAAAGAGCAATACCATAGCATTATCCAAAGCAAGCTTAAAGACGCACAATTACGCAATAATCTCTTAAATGGTATGGATACGCTTAAAACCAACCGCAAAAATCTTATTGCTAATCGTTTTATAGATTGGGAATCCCTAAGAGAAAAGGCAAAACAACTCAAAAATAAGAATCTAAGCAAACTTGATTCTTTGCTAGAAACCTTTGAAAAAAATGCCACCCAAAATGGTTTAAAAGTGCATTGGGCTAGCACACCCCAAGAAGCTAATGAAATTGTTTATGAGCTTATGCAACAAAATAGTGTCAATAAAATCTTGAAGGGCAAATCTATGGCAAGTGAAGAAACGCATCTTAATGCTTTCTTAAAACAAAAAGGATTAGAGCCTATTGAAACCGATTTAGGAGAGCTTATCATTCAGCTTATTGATGAACCACCCGTGCATATCGTAGTTCCCGCCATTCATAAAAATCGCCATCAAATCGGTGAGATTTTTCGTGATAAGCTCAATGCTCCTTTAGAAACAGAACCAGAGAAACTTAATGAAATTGCAAGGATTCATTTACGCAAAGAATTTCAAGAATTTAAAATAGGTTTAAGCGGGGTCAATTTCGCTATTGCCAATGAAGGTGCGATATGGTTACTAGAAAATGAGGGTAATGGCAGGATGAGTACAACCGCTTGTGACATACATATCGCATTTTGTGGTATTGAAAAGGTTATTGAAAGCTTTGAAGAAGCCTCTATTTTAAACGCTCTTTTAATACCATCTGCTACAGGAGCTCCTGTTACTTGCTATAACAATATCATTTCCTCCCCTAGAAAAGAGGATGAGTTAGATGGTCCTAAAGAAGTGCATATTATACTTTTAGATAATAACCGCTCTAATATGCTAAAAGATTCTCATTATTACCAATCCCTTAGCTGTATCCGCTGTGGGACATGCCTTAATCACTGCCCTATTTATGATAAAATCGGCGGACACGCTTATCTTAGCCCTTATCCTGGTCCTATTGGTAAGGTTATTTCTCCTCAACTCTTTGGGTTAAACAAATTTAGTCCTATGCTTGATTTATGCTCACTTTGTGGGAGATGTTCTGAAGTATGTCCTGTAAAAATACCCTTAGCAGAGCTTATTAGAGATTTACGAAGTGAGAGAGTGGGACAAGGTAGAAAAAATGTGATAGGAATTACAGAGGAGACAAAAAATCCTGCTGAAATAAAAGCCATGCAAAGTTTTTCTAATCTAGCAACAAGCCCAAAACAATGGCGTCTTATGCTCTATCTCTCCAATCTCTTAGCCCCACTTAGCAAACCCATCTCTCCTATCCTACCCTTATTAAAGCAGTGGGTTACCTATAGGGAGTTTCCAGCAATAAATGGGAATCTTCACAAAAAAGTATCCCAAATGCAAGGAGTAATTTATGAGTAAAGAAGCTATTCTCAAAAACATTAGAGTTTCTTTGCAACAAAATACTATTAATTACACACCCATATCCTACCAAAGCCCTATGAAAATCACGCAATCTAATCTCATCGAAGAATATAAAATCAACCAAACTAATAATAAAGCCATCATTAAAGAATGCACCTTAGATACACTCCTTACAACATTGCAAGATACCTTAAAAGAAATTAAAGCTAAAGAAGTGCTGTATAATACAGATATTAAGCTGCCTTTAGAAAACCTCCAATCAGATTTTAGGCTAATCCCTTACACAAAGAGTATTGATACTATGCGTGAGCAATGTTTTGGGATTGATACTTCTATTGTTAAGGCACGTTGTGCTGTAGCCAATCTAGGGATTATTGGGCTTAGCTCCAATACCAACGCTCCGCGTCTATCTTCACTCATTACCAACACTTGCATTTATCTTTTAGAAAAAAATAGTATTGTTGAAAATCTCTATGAAGCTACAATCGCCATTAAAACTTACGAAAAAAACCGAAGTGGTGGGGAGATATTACCTTCTAATATCATTTTTGTAGCAGGTCCTTCAAGAACTGCTGATATTGAACTCCAAACCGTTTTTGGAGTTCACGGCTCACGCGTAACTTATGTTTTACTCTATTAAGGAATTCCTTTGAAAAGTAAAAAAGCCTTTACAATGCTAGAATTAATCTTTATCTTAGTAATTTTAGGGATATTAGCTGCTGTTGCAATCCCTAAAATCTCTGCAAGCAGGGAGGATGCAAAACTCGTTGCCCTCAAAAGTGATATTAATACATTAAAAAGCTCTTTTCCAGCTTTTTTCTTATCCCAAGGGCAAGGAACTTTTAATACGGCTATTACTTTAAGCCCCTCTAATTGGGATATTGGGGACTATAAAATCTCTACCAAACTTAATAACAATGCTACTCCTTGCATCAGTGCAAGATTATTAAATGATGAAAATGGCACACAGGCAACCACTCCACAATCTGTAAAATTTTTAGAAATTTCTACGCCTATTGTTGCTAACCAAAAAGGAGATCTTTGTGAAAAACTCGTTTTTGAATTACATTTAACCACTAACACCCCACTTATTATACCTCTCCTAAGTAGTTCCATTGTTTTTTAACTCCAAAAAGGCTTTTAGCCTTTTAGAAGTTATTTTAGCTTTGTTAATTATGGGGGTTTTGTTTTCTTTTGCCTTACCAAAATTTGCCAATTACCAACAAAGTTCTTGTATAACAAAACTTCAGATGCAAATTTTTAATTTCAAAATTGCACTTAAAAAACAAATCAACCAAACAAACAACCCAAATATCGACTTAATGGAACTCTATACACATTTAGATTTAAAACCTAGTAATTGCTCTTTCCAAACACAAAAAAATGGATTTATAGCTATTAATGGCAATAAAAAAATATCCTTTATCCTAAAAAATGGTATCTTAGAATGCCAACCTACCAAAAGTGATAAACTCCACAACGATGAATCTTTATGTGATGTTTTTTAAAACTTCCTAATCACCTTGATATTTAACCTCTACAAAAGTTACTATGCAGGCAAATACAAAGTTTTAGGAAATGAAATACTTAAAAATCTGCTTAAAAATAGCGTAATCCCTTTTTAACAATATTTTTACTATCTTTAATCTCAATATTATCATCAATTTTACCTCCCTTACTAGCCTCAAACACTTTTAGATTCAAGTCATCTTTTTTTCATTATCTCCCCCTTAACAATTTCAATTTTAAATGCAACACTATCTGTTTAGTGTTTAGTAGAATCTTTGTAAAAGTATTAAACTTATAGCTTTCACTTTTATTACAACTTTTTATTTGGTTAATACAAGGCGACAATTAAGAAAGAAAGTCTAAGAAGATTCATAGTTTTTTAAGCAAAACTTCTCACTCCCCATTGAAAGTAAGGATAGCAGAACCCCAAGTTAAACCCCCACCAAAAGCATCTAAAAGCAGCTTTGAACCCTTTTTGATTCTACCTTCTTCATAGAAT
Source organism: Helicobacter apodemus (assembly GCF_003097575.1). NCBI lineage: Bacteria > Pseudomonadati > Campylobacterota > Epsilonproteobacteria > Campylobacterales > Helicobacteraceae > Helicobacter > Helicobacter apodemus. The sequence goes on from NZ_CP021886.1 coordinate 1,177,242, forward strand.
TCATTAATAGCCATAGGTATAGAAGCCGCTGAAGTATTGCCATATTTTTGCACCGTAAGCACCACCTTTTGTGAATCTATATTTAACGCATCGCCCACAGCAGAAATAATGCGTTGATTTGCCTGATGAGGAACAAAAAAATCAATATCATCAATGCTTAAATGATTTTTCTCTAAAATCTCAACAACATCACTACTAAGCGTTTTTACTGCGACTTTAAAAGTTTCATTACCCTTCATTTTAAGAAATTGCAATCTTTGCTCTAACACTTCTTGACTTGCTGGATACCTACTCCCACAACCTGGGGTTATCAAAAAATCTTGATACTCCCCATTAGAAGAAACTTGGACATCTACAATACTTTTTCTCCTCTCACTAGTAACGCCAATTAATGCAGCCCCAGCACCATCCCCAAAAAGCACACAAGTATTCCTATCTTGCATATCTAAAATGCTTGAAATTTTTTCCGCCCCTATGATAAGGATATTTTTATACATTTTTGAGAGAATAAAAGCATTAGCTAAAGAGAGTAGATAAACAAACCCACTACAAGCTGCAGAAATATCAAAAGCTGGTTTTCCTACAATCCCAAGCTTATTAGCAACGATACAGGCGGTGGAAGGCATACAAAAAAAATCTGGAGAGATAGTCGCTACAATTACCATATCAACTTCTTTGGGGGTTATTTTTGCTCTCTTTAATGCAATCTTTGCTGCCTTTGTCGCAAGGTCGCTTGTAGCCTCATTAGCCTCTGCGAATCTACGCTCTTTAATACCGGTACGTTTCACAATCCATTCATCACTTGTATCCACTATTTTTTCTAAATCATAATTGGTTACAATATTTTCTGGAGCATAAGCACCAATAGATTTTAAAGAAGCATAAATTGGTTTTTCCATCTCCATAATTCCCTTAATTGATTAAATTTTATACTGATGCAGCGCTTGTAAGATTCTATCATTAATATTATTTTCAATCGTAGCAATAGCTTGAAAAATGGCATTCTTCATTGCTTTAGCGTTACTTTTACCATGACAAATAATCACATTACCATCAACGCCTAAAAGCGGAGCACCTCCATATTCTGCATAATCAATTTGCTTTTTAAGCTTCTTAAAAACATTTTTCATAAAAAGTGCGCCAAATATACCCATAGGTGAAGATTTAATGTAATGCTTAAGCAGATAAATAATAGAATCCGCAACACCCTCACTCGCCTTTAAGGCAACATTTCCGGTAAAACCATCGCAAACAATTACCTCCACAGAAGAATCAAAAATATTATTGCCTTCTACATTTCCGACAAAATTAGGATGATTTTTAAGAAAGTCAAAGGCGGTTTTTGTGATTTCATTCCCTTTACATTCTTCCTCACCATTAGCTAAAAGCCCTATTCTTGCTTGTGGATACTTTAAAATAGCAGTTGCATACTCATAGCCCATAACCGCAAATTCAAAAAGATTTTCTGGCTTACAATCTACATTAGCCCCCGCATCGACAACCAAACTTCTTTTCCCATCAATACGAGGCATCAAGGTGCAAATAGCAGGACGCGATACACCCTTTAAACGACCAATCTTAAGCGTAGCAAGACTCATTGTAGCACCACTATGTCCTGCAGAGACAACGGCATCGACTTTTCTATCCTTTAGCATTTCAATAGCTACATAAATAGAGCTATCTTTCCGCTTCAAAGCAGAAGTGGCACCCTCCTCCATTGTAATAACATCATCACAATGGACAATTTCGATTTTACTACTAAGCTTAGAAGGGATAAGGGGAGAAAGGATATTTTTATCCCCCACAAGCACTAAGGTAAAATTAGATTTTTTTAATGCTAATAAACCACCTTCTACAAGCGGTAAAGAACCAAAATCACCGCCCATTGCATCAATAGCGATTCTCATAGAGATTCAATCCAAGCCATTAACTTTTATAAATTCCAGTGAATTTATTAATACGATGAGGCATTCTCCAACTTCCATCCTTATCCTTTATAGGGGTTGCTAAAGCAACTTTATAATGCGTCCTTCTTTTTGCCGCTCTTGTCTTACTTACTCGTCTTTTTGGAACTGCCATTTTACACTCCTTATTTAATTTTTAATATGATAATCACAACGAATCATTTCTAATTCGCTTCTTAGAATCTCTTCTAAATCAATCATTCCACTTTCACATTCAACAATATCGCTAAAATTTCCACTTTCTAAACTAATCACTCCATCACTCAAATAAAAATCTAATACTTCATTTAAGTTTTGAAAATAGGTTTCTCCGCTTAAATCACAAACCAAAGGCGTTTGCCCTTTTAAGAGTGCCTCTAATCTAACCAATCCCAAAGCATTCTTAAGTGATAAAAAGCCCTCTAGCACTACGCCTTCAAGCTCAACCCTAAAGGGTAGTTTTTCTCCATTTTTACAAACTTGAAAAACTTTACTAAAAGGTATTTTAGACATTCTATAATCAATAAATTTCTCTGTCAGCAAAGAAAAATGCAATTTCTCTCTTAGCATTTTCTAAACTATCACTACCATGAACAGCATTAGCATCAATACTATCAGCAAAATCTGCCCTAATTGTCCCAGCTGCTGCTTCTTTTGGATCTGTAGCACCCATAAGCTCACGATTTTTTGCAATAGCATTTAGCCCCTCTAACACGATAATAACTACAGGACCACTTACCATAAAATCTACCAAATCTGTGAAAAAGGGACGCTCCTTATGCACGGCATAAAATTCTTTTGCATCACATTGACTAAGCTGCACTTTTTTCATCGCAGCAACTCTTAAGCCATTACTTTCAAACCTATCAATAATCTTTCCAACAACATTCTTCTTAACCGCATCAGGTTTGATAATGGATAATGTCTGCTCCATTTTTACTCCTATACCCAAATTTCTTGGGGATTTCTAAATATTTTTAGGGCTAATATTATACAAAAAAAAACTGCATTTAATATTAAAGGACAGTTTCTTAGCAATGTTTTTAGAACCTTTTTGGGGATTTTATTCCTAAAATTCGTAATTCTCTATAAAACCTTTCCACGCCATAATATGCCTTTTTATCAATTTTGTAAGAAATAAGTTTTAAATATTCTAAAATATCTTTCTTACTCACTCCTGTTTTGTAAGAATATTTCATAAGCCAATAATGAGGGATTCTAATAGACTTTTTTTGAAAAGATTGGATCATTTTTATAAAAAAACCATAATGCCCCCTTACACAAAGCCTACCAAACACAAAAGGTAAATGCTCCCTATCGCTCCAACATTGTGCCATATCGATAAAATCTTGTTGTTCTTTTTTTCTCTTCAAAGCTTCTACTAAAGCCCTATCTCCAATTAGCACGCGTCCTTTAAGCTTTAAAACCTTTAAAAGTGCATTAGAGGTTGCCGATTGGTAATCATTTCCCTCTTCTGTATTAAGACAAATAACACTTAAAACCTTACTCTTTGCAACAATTCCGATAGAAGAAGCTAAGAATCTTTTATTTTTTTTATTATAGAGTGCAGTAATAGAAGAAACAAACCCAGCATCAAGGCGACCAAATAGAAACTCTGTATTAAGCTTAGCAGGATAAGATTTTTTCTTTTGATAAAATAATTTAAAATGAGAAGGTGTTGGGTAAGAGCGTATAAAAACTTCAAAAGGCAAAAGATTTAAATAATCAATTTTTCCAAAACGCATAAATTTCTACTTCCTTAAAAACAATAAAATTCCTGCGTTATTCTAGCATTTTACAAAATAATACATTACTTAAGAATGCATTATCAAAGAAGTAAATTTTTCTAAAAAAGCTTGAAGTTTTTTAGAATCTTTTTTAGCAGGGGTAGATTCTAAACTTGAATTAACATCCAACATTTTTGCCCCCAAATTTTTATATTGTTGAATATTGTCTATTCCTACTCCACCAGCTACACAAAGATAATTATCAACTTTTGCTTTAAGAAATTGTAATACTTCCTTATCAATGCTTACGCCACTACCCCCACCTAAGATACTCTTAGAATCAAATAGGACAAAAGGACTTATAGAGGCATTAAAGTCTGATGGTTTTTCTATATTCCACACTTCATAAAAGGGAAAATTAGCCGCTTTGAGTGAAATTCCGCCAAAACTCTCCCCACAAACCCCGTGTAATTGTAATGCGTCAATAATCCCCTCCTCATAGAGCTTTATGGCCTGTTGCATAGACTCTTTATCATCTTGTATAACGATAATTTTTAAGATTTTGGGATAGTCTTTAAGGGATTGTGAAATTTCTCTTATTACAGATTCCAAAACAAAACGTGGTGAATCTTTGATAAAAATAAAACCCAATGCGGCTATTTTATCAAAAGGCAACAAGCCCCCCAAATGGCTCTCTAATGCCTTAGCACACATTAACGCATCCTCCTTGGTAGTAATTCCGCATATTTTTAAGAATCCCAAAGGAGATTGCAGGATTCTAAAAACATTTTGATAAAAGGCATTAGGAGAGTTTCTAGCAACACTTACAGAACATTTTAAGGCATTTAAAGCCTCATAGGCATTAGAACTTTTGACTAAATAGCTCCCACATAAGATACCATCAAATCCTATATTACCAACGATAAAGCCATCAAAGCTCGAGTTAATAGAAGATTCAAAGAGCACTTGGCTATTGAGTTGCTCTTTGGCATAAAAAAGCAGATTATAAGCAACGATTTTATCAATCTTAAAGTTATGCAAATTGCGGGAGTTAATCCCAATAAGCAGAGGCTTAAGGGGCTTTAAAAAATCAATTTCTTCCTTGTTATGCACTTCAAGCAAAGGCGTTAATCCAAGTGCTAAGGTTTGCTCATAGAGTTTTTTAAGCTGATTAAAACCATTGACTTGTTCCGCAAATAAAGCGGTTATTAAAAGCAACATATCCGCACCAAAATCATAAGATTCTTGAATCTGCTCTATTTGGGTAATAAAGTCTTTGCGCAAAACACAAGCATTAGGATAGGCAGTTTTTACCTCCTGCAAATCCTCTAAATCCCCTTTAAAATAATCCTTTTCGCATAAAATAGAAATAGCATTAGCACCCGCATCTAGATAGTCTTTAGCAAGATTTTGGAGTGAGGGAATATCGTTAATATTACCCAAGGATGGGCTGGAACGTTTAATTTCTGCGATAATAAAAGGGAAGTTTTCAAAAGGGGGCTTAGTAATAGGGATATTCCTTATTGTAGCCCTTATGGGATATTTAGATTTTGCTTCTATAATTTCTTGAAGGATAGTAACCCTACTTCGTATTGATTGCGGCATTAATCCTCCATATATTGTTGGCTAAGTGTTTTAAAGGTTTGGATGATTTCAAAGACTTCGCCCTTTTGGATAATAGTTTTAGCTAAAAAATATCCTTCTTTAATCGATTCTACTTGCTCACATACATACAATGCAGCACCCATATTCAAAGCGACTAAATCTAACTTTGGGGAGGGTTTAGCTTCAAAAATATCTAAGGCAATGCGTAAATTCTCTGAAGAATCCCCACCTACCAATAAAGAATGATTGACAAAATCTAAGCCCACTTCAATAGGATTAAAAATAGTTGTTTTAATCTCCCCATTTTTTAAGGTAGTAATTTGTGTGGGAGCACACAAAGAGATTTCATCATAGCCATCTAAGCCACTAACTATAAGGGCTTTTTTGATACCTAAAATCGCTAAAGCTTTTGCCATAATCTCTGTATAGCTTTTATCAAAAACACCAATGAGTTGGTGGGTTATGGGTGCTGGATTACTTAGAGGACCTATGAGATTAAAGGCGGTTTTAAAGCCCAAAGAAGATCTAGCAGAAGCCGCAAAACGCATAGCAGAATGGAATTTTTGGGCAAATAAAAAAGTGAGATTGATTTCTCTAAAAATTGCATAAATATTAGCTATATCCATATTGACATTAACCCCTAAAGCAGCAAGTAAATCTGCAGAGCCACTCTTAGAAGTAATAGCTTTATTGCCGTGCTTAATAATTCCAAAACCTTGCTTTTTAGCTAAAGTTGCTAAAAGCAGACTAGAAGTTGTAGAGACATTAAAAGTCTTTACAGCACTGCCTCCTGTGCCAACCATATCAAAATAAATAGGTAAGGTTTTATCCATTTCAAAGGCAATGGCTTTCTTTTTTAGCACAGAAGCAAAACCGGCTAACTCATATTCATCCACGCCCTTAATCTCTAAACTTGTTAGGAAGCTCCCAATTTGTGCTTCTGTGAGATTCCCCTCTGTAAGCTCGTCCATAAAGTTGTAGCTTTCTTGAAAATTTAGAGATCTTTGAGTCAATGCTTTTTTAAGATAGGCTTTAATGGGTATCTCTTCCCTTGTATAATGCAAGAAATTTAAGAGCATTTTAATCCCCTCTTTGCTCCCAATAGATTCAGGATGAAACTGCAAACCTACGAGATGATAATACTTATGCTCTACTGCCATAACTTCACCATCTTCACTCATTGCACTCACTAAAAAGCAATCAGGAATCTCCTCTTTCTTACCTACTAGTGAATGGTATCGCACAATAGGAGTATTAGGACTAATATGCCTAAAAATTCCTTTGTTATTATGAAATAGCGGTTCTACTTTTCCATGCACAATATTTCTAGCATTTTTAATCTCTACACCAAAGGCACTTAAAATCACTTGATGCCCTAAACAAATCCCTAAAATGGGATAAATTCCTTTAAGCTTTTTTACAATTTCAACACTAATTCCCGCTTCTTTTGGGGATTTTGGTCCAGGTCCTATAACAATAAATTTTGGTTTTAAAGCCATAATTTTCTCAATGGAAGTTTTATCATTACGCAAGACTTTAATAGGGTAGTTAAACTGATAAAAAGCTTGGTAAATATTATAAGTAAAGGAATCATAATTATCAATAAGGACTATCATTGTGTATTTCCCTCTTTTCCAATAATAGCTTCAATTAAAGAGAGCATTTTATTTTGTGTTTCAATATATTCTAATGTGGGGTTTGAATCATAAACAATCCCACCTCCAGCCTGTAGATAATAAATACCGCTTTGATAGATGGCTGTGCGGATAGCAATAGCAAAATCCATATCACAATTTTGCGTAAAATACCCAATAGCTCCCGCATAAATATTCCTTTGGTGCTCCTCTAATGCCTCTATGGTTTTAATAGCTTGAATTTTTGGTGCCCCACTAACAGTCCCTGCAGGAAAAGCCGCAAAAAGAGCATCTATTTTATTATGGATTTTTAAATCCATATCCCCCTGCACTTCAGAGACTAGGTGCATAACCCTTGCGTATTTTTCAATAACTTTTTGTTGTGTTACTTTTACACTTCCACCCATAGCAACCTTTCCTATATCATTGCGCCCTAAATCTAGGAGCATAAGATGTTCGGCATTTTCTTTAGGATCATTCCTTAACTCTTCTTCTGCTTGTAAGTCCTCTAATTGTGTTTTGCCTCTAGGACGCGTCCCAGCGATAGGACGTAGAGTGAGTTTAGCAATATTAGAATCCTTAGGGGTAGAAACTTTAATCAATACTTCAGGGGAATTTCCAATAATTTGAAAATCTCCAAAATTATAAAAATACATATAAGGGCTTGGGTTAGTAGTGCGTAAATTTTTATAAGCTTGTAAGGGTGGAAGATTACTTTTTATCTGCATACTTTGGCTTGGCACACATTGCAAAAGATTGCCTTTGTAAATTTCATCTTTTAGGGTTTGAACCATTTTAGTGTAATAATTTTCTTTATTAGCAGAGATTATCTCTGAAGTGATATTCTCTTGAGTGCATTCTTGTTGGGATAAATGTTTTAGAGATTGTAAGATTTCTTGGATTCTTTGTTTAGGGTTATAGGGATTTACCTCTTTGGCGTAAGCTACGCTAAAGATAAAGAGGGTTTCATAAAAATGATCAAAAATTATAAAATCTCTCCCAAAGATGAAAGCATTTGTATAACAATCATAAAGCTTTGGTTTATTAAAAGCAATAGCCTCAATATCCCCAAAAAATTCATAACCCAAATACCCAACTCCCCCTAAAGGAATAGGTAAATCCATAAATTCCTCACCTAAAGGTGGGGTTAAATCTCTAAAAATCTTCAAATAATCTAAAAAATTTGGGTTTTTAGGCATAGGAATAAGCTCTAGGGAATATTTTTGCTCGCCATTTCTTAAATAATAAGCTTTACCTTCTTGGGTAATCCTAAAAGCCTCTTTTAAAACCAAAATAGAAAAACGTCCTTTTCCAGTTTTTAAATAAGCTGATTCAAGTAATACCGGAGCATTAAGAGATTGGCAAAGCATTAAAGGAGTAAAAGAGTGGCTCTCAATCTTTTCAAAGGCTATGGCAGGTTGTAAATCATTAGCATCTAAAGGAGATTGCAAAGATAATTCTTTAGGGGATAAAAAACTAAACATTTTTTTATAAACTCTCTAAATGATTTAGCCGTATTATACAATAGATTCTTGCTAAAAAAATTTTGGATTTAGATATAATACTTCATACTTAAAAGAAAGCTAAATAGAATGAAAGATAATATTTTTTTGCGTTCAAAAAAGGGTTTTTTTGGATTAGAAGATTCTAAAACACACGCCTTTGGTGGGCAATATGTGGCAGAGATTTTATACCCTGCTTTAAAAGAGCTAGAAGAAGCTTATAAGCACATTCTTCCTACAAAAAGCTTTCAACAAGATTTTGTGGGCTTGTTAAAGGAATTTGTAGGACGACCTACGCCTTTAATCTTTGCTAAAAATGCCAGTAAAATCTTAAATAATGAGATATATTTGAAATTTGAAGGTTTAGCAAATACTGGAGCACACAAGATTAATAATGCCATTGGACAGGTATTGCTCGCTAAAAAAATGGGTAAAAATCACATTATTGCAGAAACAGGAGCAGGGCAACACGGATTAGCAGTAAGTGCGGCTTGTGCGAAATTAGGGATAAAATGTAGAATCTTTATGGGAAGTAAAGATATTAAGCGGCAATTTCCTAATGTTTTTAATATGGAGCTTCTAGGAGCAGAGGTTATAAGCGTAAAAAACGGGAGTGAAACCTTAAAAGACGCTGTCAATGAAGCTTTAAGGGAATGGAGCAAAGATTCTAAAAATATTTTTTATGTACTTGGAAGTGCTCTTGGTCCCTATCCTTATCCAGATATTGTAAGGGATTTGCAAAGCATTATTGGCAAAGAAGTGAAAACACAAACGCAAAAATTTTTCAAAGGAAATCCGGATATTATGATAGCTTGTGTAGGGGGAGGAAGTAATGCAATAGGATTTTTTACCCCCTATTTAAAGGATAATATCCGCTTAATTGGCATAGAAGCGGGGGAATAGGACAAGGTATAGGGGAGAATGCCACAAGGATTGATAATACAAATTCCCATTTAGGGATTGTTCAAGGGTATAAGAGTTATTTTTTAAGCGATACATATGGCAATTTACTAGAGACTTATTCTATCTCTGCTGGGCTTGATTATGCAGGGATTGGTCCTCAACTTGCTCATTTAAAAGAAATAGGGGTCTTAGAATTTAAAAGTGCAAATGATAAAGAAGCTTTAAATGCCTTAGAATTCTTTGCAAAAAATGAGGGCATTATTGCTGCTTTAGAATCCTCTCACGCATTAGCTGGGGTTTTAAAAATCTGTAAAGAAGTTGATTCTAAAAAGATTATTGTTAATGTCTCTGGAAGAGGCGATAAAGATATTTTTATTACCGCTAAAGCTTTACAAAAAGAGCGGTGGAGAGACTTTTTAAGTAATGAAATTACAGAGATAGGAGAGTTATGAAAGAAGTTACCTTAATGGGACATATTATTGCAGGGTATCCTAATTTTCAAAAGAGTTTAGAAGCAGCACTTGGAATTGCTTTAGGGGGAGCAAGTTTTCTAGAAGTGCAGTTTCCATTTTCTGACCCTAATGCCGATGGAGAAGTGATTAGAAACGCTTGTGAGGAATCTCTAAAATCTGGTTTTAATACGAATTTAGGTTTTACACTACTACAAACACTACATACAAAACTATTAGAAAATCATTGCAAAACCAAACTTTTAATTATGACTTATGCAAATATTCTTTTTGCCTATGGGATAGAATCTTTTTTAAAAAGAGCCAAAGAATCTGGAGTATTTGGACTTATTGTCCCAGATTTATCTTTACAAAATGATGAAAATCTTTTTTCCTTAGCTAAGAAATTTGGATTAGAAAACATTGCATTACTTGCACCTCATACCCCTCCCTTACGGATAAAAAAACTCGCCCAAAAAAGCGGGAGTTTTGTTTATGTAGTAGCAAGAAATGGGATTACAGGGGATTGCACACAAATCACCCCTGAACTTTTAGCCTATATTCATAAAGTTAAAAATAATTGCAATAAACCCATTGCCTTAGGATTTGGCATACAGAGCAAAGAACAGATTATAGCTCTTAGAGGGATTGTCCCTATTGTAGTAGTTGGGAGCGCCTTTGTTAAACATATTACACAAATAGACTCAACAAAAGACTTTCTCTTAGAGTTACAGAGTTTTACACAAACTCTGCTAGGATCTTAAGGAGGGGATTATCCTCTATCTTTTAGACCTAATTTTTCAATAAGACTTGCATAACGGGTAAAATCTGTTTTTTTAAGATAAGAAAGCAATCTTTTTCTTTGTGAAACAATTTTTCTTAATCCTAAACGACTAGAATGATCTTTTTTATTCACCCTTAAATGTTCAGTGAGTGTTTTAATCCTATCACTTAAAAGTGCAACTTGCACTTCTACAGAACCTGTATCTTTTGGATTTCTAGCAAAAGCAGAAGTAATTTCTCTTTTTTTCGCCGAATCTTGAGCCATCATAGACCTCCTGATTGGTAATTTTTAAAAAGATGTATTTTAACATAGATTTTATGAAAAATACTAAAAATTATTTCTTGATTTTATGATTTTATAGGTTAAAACTCACTAGAATTACAAACTAATTTTGTAAATTTTTGGAGTAGAATTGGCAAAGACAAATGCAGAAAAGTCTATTTTAGCGAAAATCACGCCTTTTTTATCTTATTTAACAGGTTCAAAAGACTTAACGGTTGTATTTTTTATTATTGCAATCTTAGCTATTATCATCGTTCCCTTACCTAGCGGATTATTAGATTTTTTTCTTGCAACTTCTATTGCACTTTCTGCTTTAATTATCTTAATTGCTTTATATGTCAAAAAACCTACAGATTTTTCTGCTTTTCCAACTTTGCTTTTAATCATTACCCTTTTTAGATTATCCTTAAATATCGCCACTACAAGGATGATTTTAAGTAATGGACATTTAGGGACAGAGGCAGTAAGTAGCATTATTACAGCTTTTGGACAATTTGTTGTTGGTGGAAATTATGTTATTGGGATTATTTTATTTATTATCTTAGTAATTATTAACTTTATGGTTGTTACCAATGGTTCTACAAGGGTTTCTGAAGTAAAGGCTCGATTTACTTTAGATGCGATGCCCGGGAAGCAAATGGCAATTGATGCGGATTTAAATACGGGATTAATCGGGCAAGAGGAAGCTAAAGCTAGACGCGATGAATTAGCTGCTGAAGCCGATTTTTATGGTTCTATGGATGGTGCTAATAAATTTGTAAAGGGGGATGCGGTTGCTGGGATTATTATTACACTTATTAATATCATTGGCGGATTTTTAATTGGTGTTTTTCAAAAAGATATGTCTGTTGCAGATTCTGCGGCGACTTTTACCATTTTAACCATTGGAGATGGTTTAGTTTCACAAATACCAGCCCTTGTTGTTTCTACCGCCACAGGTATTATTGTAACACGTTTCAGCAAAGAGGGAGAAAATTTTGCCTCGGGGATTATCGACCAACTCATTAATGAATCTAAAACTTTAATGATTGTTGGAAGTATTTTATTACTCTTTGCACTTGTTCCGGGACTCCCTACCATTTCTTTGGGTTTTGTAGGCATACTTTTTTTATCTCTAGCTTTACTTTTAAACAAGCAAAAAGATGGGGAGGTTTGGAGATATGTTGAATCCTTGCTACAAAAATTTAAAAAACAAGAATCCCTAGAAACAGATTCTTCACCATCTTTAGACAAACCTTTAAAAAGAAACGCAACCCAAGATCAACAGCCCCCGCCTCCAGCTCCGCAAGAAAGTGAGGAAGAACGTAAAAAAAGAGAAGAAGCAGAGATTGAAAAAGCCCTAAAAGTTAAGATTTTACGCGTTGGTTTAGGTTATCAACTCATCAAATTTGCAGACCCCGCACAAGGCGGGGAACTTGTGAATAAAATTCGTGCTATCCGCAAAACAATGGCAACAGAATATGGAATTTTAGTGCCTATGGTGCATTTAAGGGATGATTTAAACTTAGCTCCTGATGAATACCAGATTTTACTTAAAGAAATTGAAGTTGGACGCGGAGTGATTATGGTTGATAAATTCCTCGCCATTGCCTCTAGTGGTTTTGTGGGTGAGATTCCAGATGGTGTGCCAACTAAAGAGCCTGTTTTTGGGCTTGATGCTTATTGGATTGATGAAGACAAAAAAGAAGATGCTATTATAGAGGGTTATACCATTATTGATGGTGCAACTGTGATTAGCACCCATATCCAAGAGCTTATTAAACAATACGCAGAAGAATTATTAACGCGTCAAGAAGTGCATAATTTATTAGAAAAATTAAGCAAAGATTATCCTATTTTAGCAGAGGAGATTAAAGGCGTTGGAATAGGGACTATTCAACATATTTTAAAAGAGCTATTACACGAACAAATCCCTATTAAAGATATGTTAAGCATTGCAGAGGCTATTGCTGATGGTGCTCCTGCTTATAAATCGGATTTACCAACCCTTACAGAATATGTGCGGGCTTGCTTAAAGCGGCTCATTAGTCATAATTTTCAAAGTGATGATGGAATCTTGCGTTATTTTGTATTATCCCCCACTTTAGAGCAATTTTTATTAGAACGACTTCCAGAACCCCAAAAAATGGGGCAGAGATTAAAACTTAGCCCAACAGAATCGCAAAACTTTTTAGATGCCCTTAATGAGTCTTACCAAAAATCCGCTTCAATGGGTGCTGTGCCTATGATTGTAGGGGGAGTGCCTATGGTGCTTAGGAAACCTTTAGCAATCTTTATGGAACAATATGGCTTTGCACGTAATATGGTAGTGCTAAGCACCGCAGAAATTGATTATCAAAGTAAATATGAAATTTTGGGGACTATTGACTTCTCCCTATAAGGAAAAATATGCAAATCCACCACCTCTCCCATATTGATTTAGATGGCTATGGTTGTCAGTTAGTGAGTTATGAATTTTTTAGCAAGAACACTAATGTATATTTTTATAATGCAAACTATGGAAAGGAAGTTTTAGCAAGGTTAGAGCAAATCTTTAGAAATATTAAAGCTAATATTACAGAGGAAGCGTGGATTATTATTAGTGATTTAAACCTTAGCTTAAGTGAATGTCAATCCCTCAAAGAATCAATTTTAGAGCTAAATTTAACAGGGGGTAAAGTCAAGCTTGAATTATTAGATCATCATAAAAGTGGACAAGAATGTGCAAATAAATATGAATGGTATTATTTAGATACTAAAAATTGTGCAACAAAAATTGTTTATGAGACTTTTTTAGCTAGATTTTCTTTACCAGATTCTACAAGACTATGGCTAGAGCCAATGGTTGAAATGATAAATAGCATTGACTTATGGAGAGAGGAAGGATATGGGTTTGAATTTGGCAAAGTTGCTATGCGTTTGATTGTAGAGTGCAAAGAGCTTAATCGTTTTATGTTTGAAAATGAAGATAGGACTTATAAACTTGCACTCCTTAGGGAAGCTTCAAAATTTTTAAACCAAGAGAGGGGGCATATCCTCTTAGATAATGAAATCTTGAGCTTAAAGAAAAAGTTTTTAAAAGGTAGTTTAATGAGTGATACCCTAGATAATTTAGCTTCAAACTTCCAAGTGGAGCTATTGAAAAAATACCTCGATAAATGCCATATTACTTGCGAGGAATACCAAGGATTTTTAAGTTATAGTATCGGGAGTATTTCTGTTTTAGCCAATTTATTTTTAAAGCAAAATCCACAATTCCATTTTTTCTTAGATGTTAATCCTAAAGGAAATGTTAGTTTAAGAGCCAATAATGCTTGTGATGTGAGTGTTTTAGCTAAAAAATATTTCAATGGTGGAGGACACGCTAATGCAAGTGGAGGGAAAATAGAGGGATTTAAGGAGAGTTTTTTATATGAGGATATTTATGAAAATATCCAAAATATTTTAGGAGAGCAGCATGAATAAAAAAACCATTCAAGAATTAGAAGAAGAGATAGAAGAGCTTGCCATTCAGCTTAGTGATATGCTATGTGTCGCCTTAATACTCTCAGGTGTTAAAGAATCTAAACTTCAAGATGCTTTAGATTCTTATATTGAGGACTTAGATGAGGAAAGCTTAGAATATGGGGTCAAAGAGATTTTAGCTAATATCCAAAAGTTAAAGCAAAATAAACCCGAATTTTTTGGAAAATAAAGTGGCAAAAAAGATTGCTATACTCTTTAGCGGAAATGGCAGTAATTTAGAAATAATTATTAAAACTCTCCACCAAAAAGCCTTCAAACAAGCAGGAGCTTTCATTCAAAAGGAGGGCTTATTAATTAGTGGGATAGATAAGCAATACATTGAGTGCCAAGATTATCCTAAAATAGAAGTTGTTTTAGCTCTTAGTAATAGAAGTAATGCTTATGGAATACAAAGGGCTAAAACTTTGGGAATACCTACACAAGTTTTAGAAAGCAAGGTTTATTCTAGTAGGGAATCTTTTGATAAAGATTTAGTAGAAATCTTACAATCTTTTAGGATTGATTTATGTGTTTTAGCCGGATTTATGAGAGTGCTAACACCCTATTTTGTAGAATCTATCCCTTGTATCAATATCCACCCCTCACTTCTGCCACTTTTTAAAGGAGCTAGAGGCATAGAGGAGAGCTTTAATGCTCCTATGCAATTAGGGGGTGTTAGCGTGCATTATGTCAGCAACGAGCTTGATAGTGGAGAGTTAATAGCACAAGGAGTGTTAATCAAACACAAACAAGAGAATTTGCAATCTTATACACAAAGGATTCATAACTTAGAACATTTTTTATACCCTTTAGCGATTTTAAAGGTGCTTTATGGGGATTAAGGTTTTACACACAGAGTGGAGTAATGGTTATGGAGGACAAGAGATTAGAATCCTCCTTGAAATGCAAGTAATGCGGAATCTTGGTGTGGAATGTGCATTAGCTTGCAGGGAGAATGCAGAGATTTTAAATAAATCTCAAAATTTAGGGTTTGAAACTTTCACTCTTCCTTTTAGGAGAAAAACAGATATTCTTAGTATTTGGCAATTAAAGCGGTTATTAAAACATTATGATATTCTTAATACCCATAGCGGAATTGACACTTGGTGTGGGGGTTTAGCAAGCATTGGAAGCGGAAAGAAATTCATTCGCACTAGGCATTTATCCACGCCTATCCACCCTTCACGATTAAATTTCATTAATAATTTAGCAGATTTTATTATTACCACAGGCGAGAGCGTTAGGGAAGCTATGATAAGGGATAATCATATAAAACCAGAAAAAATAGCTTCCATTCCTACAGGAATTGATGTTAGGACATTTCAAAAGAGCCTTTATGATAAAGAAACGCTCAAAGAATCTTATAAAATCCCAAAAAATAAAATTATCATTGGAAATTTAGGGGTTATGCGATATGCCAAAAGGCAGGATATTTTTATACAAGTGGCTAGAGAGATTCATAAAAAATATCCCCATACTTACTTTATTATTGGTGGAAGTGGAGATAGTTTCCCCTACTTAGAGGGACTTATTAAAGGCGGGGAAGGGGGAGAGAATGCGGAGGCATATATTAAGCTTTTAGGGTATATTGAAAAACCAGCAGAGTTTTTAGCAATGCTTGATATTTTTATGCTAACTTCTGAAAAGGAGGGCGTGCCACAGAGCTTAATGCAAGCTCTTTTAATGGAGATTCCAAGTATTGCTAGTAATGTTGGGAGTATTAAGGATTTATACCATAATAAGAACTTTTTGTTGATTCCTAAGCCAACTTTAGAAACATTTTCACAAGCCCTAAAGGAACTACTAGACAATCCCCATTGCATAGAAATCAACCCCTATTTTATCCTACAAAAATTCTCCTCTGAAGTTATGGGAAAGCAAATTTTAGCAGTATATGAGAAAGTGTTAAATGAAAATTTTACTCATTAGGAATGATAATATCGGAGATTTAGTCTGCTCCACCCCTTGTTTTGAAGCCTTAAAGAAAAAATACCCCAAAGCACAAATTGATATTATTGTAAATAGTCTTAATGCCCCTGTTGTTATCGGGGAGGGAGGTCACAATCCTTATTTGGATAAGATTTATATCTACACTAAAACCAAACACACAAAGGGAGTTTATACTAAAATAAAAGCCTTATTCCATAAAGGTTGGATATTATTTTGTCTTTTGAAACAATCTTATGATGTGGTTGCCATCTTACGCATAGCACCCTCTAAATATTCTACACTATTTGCTAAATGTGCAAGGGGGAAAATCTGCTATGGGGCAGGTAGCAAAGAAGATTCAAGGATTAAAGGCATACCAAATTTTGTGGAAACCCCCATTACTAGCCACCACGAAGTAATGGTATGTTTTGATATTTTAGCACCGCTAGGCGTGGAATATGGGGGAGAGAAGACCATTTATGCGTATCCCCATTGCTATAACAATAGAAATATGCCCCCCTATATACTTTTTCATATCTCAAGCAGACGATTAAAAGATAATCCCTATCCCTTAGAATATTTAGAAGAAATTATCAAAGCTCTGCCTTTTGTTGTTGTAATAGGAGATAGCGATGATAAGTTTAGGTGTGAAGCATTAGCAAAATTACAAAATTGTCAATACCAAAACACAAAAACACTTGATGAAGTTGCAGCTCTTGCTAGAGGAGCTTTACTAACTCTTGCCTTTGAAGGTGGGGTGGCTCATATTTTTGGGGCGTGTAATGCTAAAGCAATTACAATTTTTGATAAGGTAAATATTGCTAGATGGGGAACTTGGGGGAAGATTGAATGGTGTTTGCAAAGTGAGAGTAAAAATGCTAAAGATATAAAACCCCAAATAATTATAGAAAAGGTTTTTGCTCTGCTCCAAAAAGATTCCATTTACTAAAAATCATCAAAATCCATAGACTGAAAATTTCTTTACTAAGCCCTAATTTTAAGAATCCTTATTTCATTAAGTATTACAAGAATATTAAAATGCCCTTTTAATCAAAGTTTTTTGGTTGAATCACCACCCAGATAATCTTTACTTTTAAGATTCTTTTAAAGCCTCTTTAAAAGTCTTTTAGGCTCATAAAACTTTTATTTATTCTTTTTAGGCTACACTCCTTTAAAGCAAAGGCTTAGATGGGCTTAGTTTTGTGAAATGAGACTTTTTGTGATTGTTATTTTAAACAAAAGTTCAAGAGCGAACCATCCTTTAAGTGGGACTATTTTTATTAATTATACTTTAGGATAAACATAGCTTTGCCAAAATCTCTACACTAGTTTGTTTATCAAAGATATTGTGCTACACCTAAATTATTGAATGAATATTAATCGTTTCAAGGCTTTTTTATCATCTTTTTCAAAAAAACTTGTAACTTCAACCAATCTTGTAAGGGTAAAAGTGGATGCCCAGAAAACTTGCCAAAAGCAGGAAGACTTTTAGAAATTGCTCCCTAGCCCCAATTTGGGTAAATTCTCCAATATGCAAATGCCCTGCACTTCCTGATTGCCCTCCTAATACTACATTGCGTCCTGTGGTTGTCGAACCTGATAAACCAGCTTGAGAGACAATAATGCTATATTCTCCAATACAACAATTATGCCCAATTTGCACAAGATTATCAATCTTTACGCCCCTTTTAATCCGCGTCTCACCAAATACTGCCCTATCAATGGAAGTATTAGAACCAATTTCTACTTCCTCTTCTAAGACAACTTTACCATTATGATAAATCTTAATATGCTCTCCATTTTGAGTATGCGCATAACCAAAACCATCACTTCCTATAACAGAATTTGCGTGAATCCTAACATTATCTCCAATCTCACAATCATTATAAATACAAACATTAGGATAGATAATACAATCTTTACCTACTTTAACATTCTCCCCAATCACTACTCCTGCCATTATCACACACCCTTTTGCTATAACGCTTCCTTTACCAATTACAGCATTTGGTGCTATCTGCACATCCTCTGCTACAATAGGTTCTTTAGAGCTTCCAAATAGAGGCTTAACAAAAAACTGCGTTAAATAAGCAAAGGCAAGGTAAGGATTAGGGGTTAAAACCCCAAGACTTTCTTTAGGAAGATATTTTAAATCATTACTACGAAGCATTACAGCGGAGGCTTTTGTCCTAAGCACAGAAGAAGCATATTTTTCTTTCTCTAAAAAGGTAAGGTCATCTTTAGTAGCAAATTCTGGGGATTGTATTGCTTGTATTTCATAAGATTGAGAGAGATGATATTCTACCCATTCTCCATTTCTATTTTGCACCACCCTCTCTAAAATTCTCTTTTCTTTCAAAAAACTAAGGAGTGTATCTAACTGCATAGAATACACTTTAATGCGATTCAATGGCTAAAATGCCACTTCTTGCAACATCTTTTGGCTTATAAGAACGGATGGCTTTTAATAATCCATTAATCCTCTCGTGATTATCACAAGCCATAAAAATAGCATATTTATCATTCACTTCAACAAGCTTTCCATTATAAGAGTTAAAAATCACACTTAATTCACTTAAAAATTCTTTTTTGTCAAATTTCACAAGCACGGATTCTTGCTCTACAATTTGCTCATCTTCTAAAACTTTCAAAACAGGAATAAGTTTATGGAGTTGTTTTAAAATCTGCTCTAGCACCCTCTCATCCCCTTTGGTAGCAATAGTTATACGCGAGAGTTCAGTTTCTAAAATAGGAGCGACAGTTAAGGATTCAATATTATACCCTCTACCGGCAAAAAGCCCACTAATACGAGATAATACACCATGTTCATTTAAAACAATGGCGGTAATAATGCGTTTAATCTCCATACTTACTCCTTATACTCTAATAACATATTAAACAAAGCCCCACCTGTTGGCACCATTGGCAATACATTTTCTAGCTTATCAATGCGGACATCTAATAAAGCAGGTTTATTCGAATCAATGGCTAATTGTAAAGCTTCAATAAATTCTTCTTTAGTATCACAAACATAACCTACACCGCCAAAAGATTCCGCAAGTTTTACAAAATCTGGTTGCGTGCTTAAATCAGTATGGGCAAACCTTTTATCATAAAAAAAGCTCTGCCATTGGCGAACCATCCCTAAATAACTATTATTTAAAATAACATTCACAACTGGGATATTATCCACAAAACAAGTTATCATTTCTTGAATATTCATCAAAATTGAGCCATCGCCGGTGATATTAATAGAGATTTTGTCTTTAAAAGCCTTTTTAACCCCCATAGCAGCGGGTAATCCAAAACCCATAGTCCCTAAACCGCCACTACTTATAAATTGTCTAGGAAAGCAAAAGGGATAAAATTGTGCCGCCCACATTTGATGCTGCCCAACATCTGTTGTAATAAATGCACTATCACCTAACATTTCCCCCATTTTTTGTATTACCCATTGAGGTTTTAAGACTTCTTGGGAATCTTCATAGCTTAGAGGATGCAACTTTTCATAACATTTTAAGGTTTCTTTCCAATTAGCAATATTTTGACTCTCATAACCTTTTAAAAGCGGGATTAATTCCTCTAAAACATTTCCAACATCTCCTACAATAGGGTAATTAGCATTCACAATTTTACTAATGCTACTTGGGTCAATATCAATATGAATAATTTGTGCATTCTTAGCAAACTCACTTAATTTTCCTGTTACCCTATCATCAAATCTAGCCCCTAAAGCAATGATTAAATCCGCCTCACTCATTGCCATATTAGAACAATAACTTCCGTGCATTCCAACCATCCCTAACAAGTCAGGATGATTAGCAGGTAACACGCCAAGTGCCATTAAAGTTTCAACCACTGGAATATGTGTCAATTCACAAAATTCCTTTATACATTTAGCAGCATTTGAAACAATACAGCCCCCACCTAAATATAAAATAGGCTTTTTAGATTCTTTTATCACTTGTGCGATTTTTTTAATCTGTCTTATATTCCCTTTATAAGTGGGTTTATAGGTTTGCAAGGTAATCTCTTTAGGATAATCAAATTTTCCAATTGTGGCACTAATATCTTTGGGTAAATCAATATGAACAGGACCTGGACGACCACTCCTTGCGATATAAAAGGCTTCTTTTAAGATTCTAGGAAGCTCTTCAATGCTTTTAACAAGATAATTATGTTTCGTGCAAGGACGCGAAATACCCACTGCGTCAATTTCTTGAAAGGCATCTGTCCCAATTAAGCTTGTAGGGACTTGTCCGCTAATGATAACTAAAGGTATAGAATCCATATACGCCGTAGCAATACCTGTAATGGCATTGGTAATTCCAGGACCACTAGTAACGATGGCAACCCCCACTTCCCCGCTTGCTCTTGCATAGCCATCAGCAGCGTGAATAGCAGCTTGCTCATGCCTTGTTAAGATATGCTCAAAAAAATCTTGTTTATACAACTCATCATAGATATTTAAAGCAGCACCGCCGGGGTAACCAAATATGACTTTTACCCCCTCATTTTTCAAAGCGTGAATAACCATTTCAGAACCATTTAAACGCATAAAAACTCCTCATTAAGTCTTTGTTGGATTGTATGTTAAAAACACTTTAGCAAACCTAAAATATCTAATCACAAAGTCTTTTTAACGCATTGCATAAATATTCTACATCTTTAGGCGTATGCGTATAGTGCAAACTCACACGAATCCAACCGGGCTTTTGTAAAAATGTCTCATTATCTTTTAGTCCCAATAAATCATGTCCATAAGGACCTGCACAAGAGCAACCAGCACGCACAAGAATACCATATTCCCTTGAAAGAATTCCTGCCATTTCATAGGGGGATTTATTCCTAATATTAAAAGGAAAAATTCCTAAAGCGTTATAATCTAAATTACCATAGACAATAACATGCTTCTCATTCCCTAAAAATTCTTTAAAGATTCTAGCAATTTCTTCTTTATACGCTAAAATCCATTGTTTATCAATCTCATCCCGCAACAAATAGGCTAATCCGCCCCTTATAAACTCTAATATACCTGGAGTCCCAGCTTCCTCTCTAACTTCCTCATTAGCAAAATACCTAGCACTACTACGTGAAACATAGCCTACTACACCCCCACCACAAAAAGTTGGGGAAAGTGTTTTATCGATTAAATCGCGTTTGATGATTAATACTCCACTACTGCCAACTCCTCCTAAGAGCTTATGAGGAGAGAGAAAGGCAACATCATAAAAATCACAAGGTATATCAAAATATGCTGAAGAGCTTGCCATATCATAGCACACAATCCCTCCATAGCTTCTCACTAAATTAGAAATTTCTACAAAAGGAGCGATAATCCCACTCACATTAGAAACTAAAGCAAAAGAAGCGATAATTTTTCTCCCTCTATTTTGCTTTAATATTAACTCTAAAGATTCTAAATCTACCAACCCATATTCATTAAGAGGAATCCTAACTACCTCACAAAGCCCCTCTCTAAAGCTTAGTTCGTTACTATGATGCTCAAAAGGACCAACAATTACTAAAGGTAACTCTAAGGATTTTAAAGAATCCCCTAAGATTTGCTTAGTCTTAGGAGGGATATATATCCCCATAATCTCTTGAAATTTCTTAATAGCAGCACTTGACCCAAAACCACAAGAGATTACTGCAAAACTCTCATCAAGGCTAAAAGATTTACTAATAATTGCACGAGCATTTTGATAAATCCTACCCATTATTTCAGAATGTTTGGAGCTTTCAGAATGCGTATTAGCATAAAAAGGCAAAATATTTTGAATCCTGCTCTCCACACAAAATGCTGCTAATCCACTAGCTGTCCAATCAAAATAATACATTCCTGCTTTTAAAATACATTGCTTTTTTAAAATCTCCACTTTTTGTTCTTGCTCTTTAAAAGTGGGTAATAAAGATTTAAAAAAACCTCTCTCCACAACCAAATTCCTAAAATCTTAAATTTAAAGTATTTTACCATAAGCAAGAGCCTTAATGAGGATAAATTGATTCTTTTAAAGAAGCTTTTGTTATACTTCAAAATCTCATCTTAACGCTAGGATTTTTATGGAGAATATTCTTACCCTTGGTGTTATTTCTTTGTTAATTGTTATTGCTCCCTTTCTTAGCTCTGTTACGAAAATCCCACTTGTTGTAACAGAAATTTTATTAGGTGCTTTTGCTTTTCATTTTAATTTTTTTACACATTCTCCTTCTTTAGAATTCACAGCCCATATTGGATTTTTGTTTTTAATGTTTTTGTGTGGCTTAGAAGTTGATTTAAAAACATTTAAAAAATTTGGTGGGAAATTTTTAAAATCCGCTAGCCTTTATTTGCTAATTATTTATGGGACAGCCTTACTTTATGTGTTTTACAAAGATTTAAGTGAATTTTATATCGCAGCACTGCCTATTATGAGCTTAGGTATGATTATGGCGATGCTTAAAGAATATCCCAAAAATATTTCGTGGCTACAACTTGCACTTAATGTTGGAATCTTAGGTGAGCTTATTAGCATTATTGTTTTAGTAATTTTAAATGGCACTTATTCTTATGGATTAACTTGGAAACTCTATGAAACACTTTTTGTCCTATTTGCTTTCTTAGGTGTTATCATAGGAATTTTCAAAATTGCGGATATACTTTTTTGGTGGTTCCCAACTTTAAAATTCCTTGCCATCCCTAAAGATTCTACTAAAAACCAAGATATTCGCTTTTCTATTATGCTTTTTTTATCAATGATTGGAATCGTGCAGATGCTAGAATTAGAAACTGTTTTAGGAGCATTTTTAGCAGGTATGATTCTCTCTACTTATTTCCACTACCAAAAGGGTTTAAGCGAAAAGCTTAATGATTTTGGATTTGGTTTTTTTATTCCATTATTTTTTATCTATGTAGGTTCCACTTTAGATTTAAAACTCATCACTAGCAACCCAAGTCTTTTTTCACAAACATTTTCTATTATCCTTATAATGGTTACTCTAAGAGTTATAGCCGCATTTATTGCTTATAAAAATTATTTTAAAAGTTATAAAAAAACTATTCTTTTTGCCTTTAGCCATTCTATGCCTTTAACTTTTCTTGTAGCTACTGCACAACTTGGAAAGCATTTTAATGCTATTAGTAATGAGGAATATTATGCCTTTATCCTCGCGGCTATTTTAGAGAGCGTTTGCTTAAGTATTTGTATTAAATTTATTTATACTTTCAAAAGTAACTTCTTATCACAAAACAATGCGTAAAATTTCGTATTATTATTTATTTATTTACATTTTTTTGTGATAATGTTAGATAGATTTTACTTTAAGGAGATCCTACAATGAAAACTCAAATCTTATTCCTAAGTGCCTTATTAATGGGTAATCTTTACGCCTTTGAAGCAGCGGAACTTCCTAGCATTACTTCAAGAGAGTCCCCAGATATTTCACAAAACACTATTTATTCTTATTATGATTCTATCAAAGAAGCAAAAAAAGCTGTGGTGAATATCTCTACACAAAAAAAGATCAAAGCTCCTAACATTCAAGGGCATCCTTTTTTAAATGATCCATTTTTTAAACAATTTTTTGGGGATGCCTTTGGTGCTATCGTCCCAAAAGATAGAATTGAGCGAAGTTTAGGGAGCGGAACGATTATCTCTTCAGATGGCTATATCGTAACTAACAACCATGTTATTGATGGTGCAGATAAGATTTCAGTAGCTCTTCCAGAATCCAATAAAGAGTATGAAGCAAAAGTGATTGGAAAAGATGAAAAAACTGATTTAGCTATTATCAAAATCAATGCTAAAAATCTTCCGTTTTTAAAATTCGCTTCTAGCAATGAAGTCCAAGTAGGAGATATTGTTTTTGCCATTGGGAATCCTTTTGGAGTTGGAGAGAGTGTAACTCAAGGGATAATCTCTGCACTTAATAAAACAGGAATTGGAATTAATGATTATGAAAACTTCATACAAACTGATGCTTCTATTAATCCCGGAAATAGTGGAGGTGCTTTAGTAGATAGCAGGGGAGGATTAATAGGGATTAATACTGCTATTCTATCAAGAACAGGAGGAAACCACGGAATTGGTTTTGCTATCCCCTCTGAAATGGTGAAAAAAATCTCTAAAACCCTAATCGAAAAAGGAACCATTGAACGTGGGTATTTAGGCGTTGGGATTCAAGATGTCAATAATGACTTAGAAGATGTTTATAAAGAACAAAAGGGTGCTGTAGTTATTTCTATAGAAAAAGATTCTCCAGCTCAAAAAGCAGGTTTGAAAGTATGGGATTTAATTACAAAAGTCAATGGAATACCTATTAGATCTGCTGCAGAGCTTAAAAATATCATTGGCACTTATAATCCAAAAGATAAAGTAACCCTAACAATCCTACGCGATAAAAGAGAACAAACACTTAATATCACACTTACAAAAGCTCTAAACAATACAAATTCAAATGGAAGCGTAGTTGGAGGCATTAATGGCTTAGAAATAGTTACATTAAATACAGAGATTAAAACGCGTTTTGGTATTCCTAATAATTTACAAGGTGTTTTTGTAACTAGGGTTCAACAAGGTAGTAAGGCTGAGGAAGTTGGATTGATTGAAGGCGATATTATCACACAGGTAGAAAGTTTTAGCATTAAAGATGCCGAAAGCTTCAATGAAGCACTCAATCGCTATAAAGGACAATCTAAACGAATGTTAGTCAATCGTGGAGGGAGAGTTTTTAGTATAGTCATACGTTAGCTTAACTCCACTTTGGAGCAACAATATCTATTTTAAAAAAGGTGAAAAATGCTTATTTTCAATCCTTTATTTACAATTTTTTCTCTTTTATTTGCTGGATATATTGCTAAACGAAGCAAGGTTTTAAGACAAAAACAATCCCGAATGTTTTTAGATTTTGTCATTACCTTTGCACTTCCCTGTCTTATTTTTAACAAAATTTACCATTTAAATTTTGAAACTTCTTTATTGCTCCTTATTGGTATGGGCTTGATTGCTTGTTTTATTGCAGGAGTTTTTGCAGTAATTTTAGGCTATATTCTAAAATTTTCTAAAAGCACTTTAGTAAGTATATTTTTACTCACAAGTTTTGGCAATACACTGTTTGTAGGTATCCCTGTAATTGCCGGTATTTATGGTGAAAGATTTATTGGAGAGATTATTTTTTATGATTCTTTAGCCACTGCTTTGCCTATGTTGCTTTTAAGTCCTTTCATTCTTGCTTTAGGCACCTATCAAAAAATAAATTTGTGGGAGAATATTAAAAAAATTATAAGGTTTCCACCCTTTATCGCCTTAGCATTAGGGTTTTTATTAAGACTTTTTCCCATTACTGATTTTATCTTCTCTCCCATAGAAATTTTTGGTAGCACCGCTACCCCTATTGCCCTTTTTGCTATTGGTCTTTCTCTTAGCTTTAATGCGATTATAACCTCTTATAAGAGTGCAATTCTTGTAATTTTTTGCAAAACACTTTTAGCACCCTTTATATTTATTCTCTTAGTGATGATAATAGGCTTAGAATTTAATACCATTGCAAAAGTAACTATTTTAGAATCCGCAATGCCAACAATGACCTTAGCAGGTGCTATCATTATGAAAGCTAAATTAGACTCAAATCTTGCTATAAGCTCTATTGCATTTGGCATTCTCTTTTCCTTACTCACAATCCCTTTTTTAAATTATCTTTTAACCATTCTCTAAATCTACCGCATTTTCTTAGTAACAATTAATTCTTTCATACAAAGATAGCTATTTAACGCACCAAGATAGGCTTTAGCAGTTGCTTGGCAAGTATCAAGATGTAGCCCATGTCCAATTACCGCTGGTTTATTTGGATCAAATTCTACTTTTACTACAACCTTAGCTAAGGCATCTTTACCCTCACTCACAGCTTCTACTTTATAATCTTTTAAGACTCCATTATAACCGCTAATTCTATCAATAGTCTTCAAAATCGCATCAACACTTCCATTCCCTATGGCTGCATCAACCTTTTGTCCATTATCCTTTTGTATGCAAATTGCCGCATAAGGAAACCCGCTAGAACAAGTACTAATTTGCAAACTCACAAGCTCAAAAACTTGCGGTATCTTGGTAGATTCCTCTGTCATAATAGAACGTATATCCTCATCATAGACTTCCTTTTTTCTATCACAAAGTATTTTAAACCTTTCAAAAGCGGCATCCAAAGATTCTTGAGAAATTCCACTAAAGCCTAAACTTTCTAATTTATCCTTAAAGGCTGCTCTACCACTATGCTTACCTAAAACTAAACCATTATCTTCAGGTATCCCAATATCACTTCTTTTCATAATCTCATAAGTTTCCCTATGCTTAAGCATCCCATCTTGATGAATCCCACTCTCGTGTGCAAAAGCATTTTTACCAACGATTGCTTTATTAGGTTGTGGGCATATTCCGGTAATATCTGCAACAAGCTTACTACAAGCATAGATTTCTTTAGTGTTAATACGCGTATCTAAACCTTCAAAAACATCTTGACGCGTCTTTAGTATCATTACCACTTCTTCTAAAGCAGTATTCCCCGCTCTCTCTCCCAATCCATTAATAGTGCATTCTACTTGTCTTGCTCCATTTTGAATCCCAGCAATAGCATTAGCCACCGCTAGACCTAAATCATTATGGCAATGAACTGATAATATAGCACTCTCTCCAACACATTGCTTCATCTCTCGAATGATAGAGCCTATTTCAAAAGGTAGGCGATAACCTACGGTATCAGGCAAATTAAGCGTTGTAGCTCCTGCTTCAATAACCGCAAGTGCGACTTCTTTTAAAAATCCTATATCACTCCTACAAGCATCCTCACAACTGAACTCTACATCTTCACAATAGCTCTTTGCAAGTTTTACAGCCTCTATAGCCCTTTTAAGCACCTCATTAGGCTGCATTTTAAGCTTATATTCCATATGTATAGGACTTGTAGCGATAAAAGTATGAATCCTTTTAGATTGAGCTTTTTCTAAGGCTCTAGCAGCAGTTTCTATATCTCTTGGAATTGCCCTTGCAAGAGAGCAAATAGTTGTTTTTTTGAGAGTTTGCGAGATTCTAAAAATTGCTTCATAATCCCCCGGACTAGCCGCTGCAAATCCAGCTTCAATTATATCAACTCCTAATTTTTCTAATTGTATTGCAAGTTTGATTTTTTCCTCTGTATTCATAGAAGCACCGGGGCTTTGTTCGCCGTCTCTTAATGTTGTATCAAAAATCTTTACCATTTCCATAATATTTCCTTAAAGTTTTATTTTCTTAGAATGTGTTTAAATGAATGCTAAAGAAAAAATCCCAGAGGAAGAAACCTGCAAAAGGTCAAAAGGTTTTTAAAAATATAGCTATAATGCCAAATACAACAAACTCTCACCTATTACCCCTTAAGTAAAACGTTTTTTTAAAAGATGATAAAAAGCCCTTAAAGGGCCAAATAATACATAACAAGTAATCCCAACAACAATGGTATAAATAGGATAAATAAATAAAATTGCTAAAACAATCATTAATAATACAACAATTTTCCCAAAATTTACTTTTTCAAAATTCATTTTTTTAAAACTAGGGTAGCGGACATTACTAACCATCAAAAGGGCTACTAGTAAGCTTGATATAATCAAAAACTTTAAAATATATTCTGAAATTTCTGGATAAGTTTTAGAAAAGTTTATTTCAAAAAGTAACCAACCTACAATAAAAACTGCGGCAGAGGGTATAGGCAACCCAATAAACATATTAGGTTCATTATGATTTGTTGTAACATTAAAACGTGCCAATCTAATAGCACCAAAGACTACATAAAGCCCGGCTATCACAATACCAAATTTACCATAATTATATCCACCATAAAAAAATAAAATTATGGCAGGAGCAACACCAAAAGCCACAATGTCTGCTAAAGAATCAAATTCCACACCAAACCTACTTGTAGTTCCTGTTAAACGTGCTATCCTACCATCTAATCCATCAAAAATAAGACTAATTAAAATAAGCCAACAAGCAATCTCAAATCGCTCTACAAAGGCATAAGCAATGCTTAAAACACCTAGGTAAATACTTGCACCTGTAAAGAGGTTTGGCAATAAATACAAGGGGTCAATTTTCATTAATAAACATAACCTAAAGCACTAGAACCAGCAAATACTCTATCTCCAACAGAAACTTTTAATTCTGTATTTAAAGGGATTCCAATCCTTGCTTTACCCTTAAGAAAAAAGCCTATTCTCTGTGTTACTTTAAATTTAGATTCACCAAAATACAAATGAAGATTATTACGATAGGCTTTAGGGTATATAAACATTTCTACTTTCATTCCCTGTGTATGAAAAAACTCCAAAAGTGTCCTCTGTCCAATAATGGGTGAAGCATTCAACACACCATTAATCTTCTCCTTTTGTTTCATACTTCCTTCAAAAGGCATTCTTAATAACCCGCAAAAATAAAGAGGCTTATCAATCTCTAAATAAATTCCATTGTCTGTTTTTTCTATACTCTCAATTTTGCCATCAATAGGAGATAAGATTAAATTCTCCGCGATATCTTCGGGGATTCTCTCGGGATTATAATAACAATACAAAACACCTACTATAAAGATAAAAGCAAGCCAACCTAAGAATCCCGAAGAAAAAAGCCAACTAAGCAATAAAACAATAACACCAATAACTAATGGTTTCCACCCTTCTCTTGCGATGATTTCTGTAGTTGTTTTCATTATGGTTTTAAGCCTCTTCTTTTTGCTCAATCACTAAGCGAGTAGGCAAATTATTCGCTTTTTCATACGCAGAAATAATCTCTCTAACTTTTTCTCCATCAATATTTTCTTTATCAAATAATTCTTTTACCATACTTTCAATAGCTTCTCTATAAATCTCTAAAGATTCCTTAACAGCTTCAAAACGTTCATTCAATACTTTTTTAATATGAGTATCCATTTTTTCCGCCATTTCTTCACTATATTCTCTTGAATTTCCAAGCCCGCCATTTAAAAATACATTCCTCTGCTTCTCTAAAACCATAAGTCCTGCCACATCGGTCATACCATAATAACTCACCATTGCTTTAATAATATCTGTAGCTCTCTCTAAATCATTACTGGCACCTGTTGAAATTTCTCCTAAAAACACTGCTTCTGCCGCTCTACCACCAAGTAAGACATCCACTTCAGCAAGTAATTCGTGTTTTTGCATAAGGTATTTATTCTCTTCTGGCGTATTAAGTGTATAGCCAAGTGCAGCTAAACCGCGTGGAATAATAGAGACTTTAGTAACCTTTTTTGCTCCTTTAGTAATCTCTGCAATAAGTGCGTGCCCACTCTCGTGATAAGCAACGATTTTTTTCTCTTTAGGGGAAATTCTCCGCGATTTTTTCTCTAATCCGGCAATGCCTCTCTCTACAGCCTCTAAAAAGTCATTTTGTTCCACATCTTTCTTATTATTACGCCCTGCAAGTAAGGCTGCTTCATTAACAATATTTGCTAAATCTGCTCCTGCAAGTCCTGCAGTTAATTTAGCAATTTCAAATAAATCAACATTTTTAGAAAGCTTGATATTTTTAATATGCACTTTTAAAATCTCAACCCTTCCTTCAAAATCTGGTTTATCGACTAAAACTTGTCTATCAAATCTACCCGGACGCAAAAGTGCTGGGTCTAAAACTTCGGGACGATTCGTTGCTGCAAGAACAATAACAGGGGAAGAATCGGAACTAAATCCATCCATTTCAGCTAAGAGCTGATTTAAAGTTTGCTCCCTTTCATCATTGCCACTTATCATTCCTCCTGCTGCACGACTTTTACCAATGGCATCAATCTCATCAATAAAAATAATACTAGGAGCTTCCTTCTTAGCGTTTTCAAATAAATCTCGCACACGACTAGCACCCACTCCAACAAACATTTCAATAAAACTACTTCCACTCACAGAAAAAAACGGAACATTCGCTTCTCCAGCTACAGCTTTTGCAAGAAGTGTTTTTCCTGTCCCAGGAGGACCAACTAAAAGCACGCCTTTAGGAATTTTTGCTCCTAATGCAGCATACCTATCAGGATTCCTTAGAAAATCCACGACCTCTACAACCTCATCTTTAGCCTCAACATTCCCCGCCATATCCTCAAATTTCACATTGGGTTTTTCCGCATTTACAAGCTTTTTAGAGCTACCAATACCTAGAATCCCACTTCCCATATTTTTTTGCATACGATTAGCTAAGAACATCCAAATAGCAAAGAAAATAAAGACAGGCAATACCCAGCCAAAAAGCATATCACTAAGCCAATTACTCTCATTATAACCTGTGTATTCTACGCCTTTTTCATCAAGCAATGGAATAAGCGTATTATCAGGATTTACCCTTTGAGCGTTATAAACAATTTTAGAACCATTGCTTATAGAAGTTGCTTTAATATTGGTTTGTCCGATGGCTACAAAACTCACTTCTTTATTTTCAATAAGTTTTTTTAATTCATAATAGTTAATTGTTTTAGTGGCACTAACCCCATTAAAGGCGTTTAAACTATCTCCACTAGGAGAGATAAATCGGAAAACCACAATAGCAATGATGGCAAAAATAACAAACATCAAAAGAGGATTTTGATTAAAAAAGTTACCGGGTTTTTTTTCTTGATTATTATTAGGTTTTTGTTGTTTCATTTTGGTATATCCTTATTAATTTTTATTGAAAGCTAAGGTTACCCATTCTTCTATAGTTTCTCCATTTAGCTTTTTTAAGTTTTTGAACTTATCAAGAACTTTAGATTCATACTTCTCTAAAATACCAGATAATATCAAAACTCCACCCTTTTTTACAAACCTATCTAAAGGTAATGCAATAAGCACATCAGCTAAAATATTAGCTACTACAACATCAAAATACCCTTCCCTTTCCTTTATCATCTCTAAAGAACCTTGCCATATAGTATCTATTGTAACATCATTTTTTAGCATATTCGCTTGTGTAGATTCTACAGCTATACTATCTGTATCACAACTCCACACCTCTGCCTTACATTTTTTTGCTAGAATAGATAATATTCCACTTCCACAGCCTACATCAAGAATCTTCTTATTCTCCAATGCTAAACTATCAAGCATTTTTATACAACCAAAAGTGCTTCCATGATGACCACTTCCAAAGGCAAGTGCAGGATCAATAATAATATTGATTTTTTCTTTTTTATTAGCATACCAGGTTGGATGAATATAAAATTTCCCATATTCCAATGGAGAAACAGAATGATAATATTTTTCAATCCAATCTTGATTCTTTTCTTGCGTTTCTTTAAATTCTAAAGAAATTTCTTGACCCATAACACTTTCTATATTTTTTGTAAAATTTTGAAGCTCAAGCCGAATATCTCGGACATCACTAAATGTTCTTATAATAAAACCATTTTCTATTTCTTCTATAGCTTCTTTGGTAATCTCTAATGCTTTATCCTTTAAAAGCCATAAAAAATTATCTGCTTTGACAATGAGGGAATTATAACAGGGATCCATTTCTAATCATTTACGCCTAAAACAGCTTCTAATTTCTCTTTTAGGACCTGGGGAGTGAAAGGTTTAACAATATAGTTATTTACTCCAGCTTTAAGTGCGGTAATAACTTCCGCTTTACCACCTTCTGTTGTAACCATAATAATAGGAATATCTTTAAATCGTTCATCAGCACGAACTTTCTTAACTAAATCTAAACCATTCATCTCGGGCATATTCCAGTCTGTAATCAACACTTTAACATCAGCGTTTTTATCCATTTTATCCCAGCCTTCAACACCATTTTCGCCTTCTAAAATATCATTATAACCTAGTCGTGCCAAAGTATTTTTTATAATTCGTCTCATAGTTGAACTATCATCAACAACAACCATTTTCAAGCTAAACTCCTTAAAATTGCAATCAATGATTCGCTATTTAATCAATGATTCGCTATTTGTTGAATATAATAATAGCATAAATTGCCACTTACAATAATAAATTTTTACGAATTTCCAAATTTTTGGAAGGCTTTTTGTAGATCGATTTTTCTTTCATAAAACGCCTTACCTACAATCACTGCTTTAATTCCATTATCTTTTAATATCTGCAAATCTTCTAGACTTGATAAACCTCCACTAGCGATAGTAAAAACTCCGCTTGCTTTAGCGATTGCTTGGGTAAAACTTATATTAATCCCCTCAAGCATTCCATCTCGTGCAATATCTGTGCAGATAATAGCCTCTATCTTGCTCCCTAAAAACTCCCTAGCAAAGTCTTGGGCTAAAATACTTTGTGTATCTCCCCACCCATTAATAGCAACTTTTCCATCTTTTGCATCAACCCCTATGACAATAGGATATTTCTCCGCCATAGCTAAAGCAAAATCTAGCTTTTGTAATGCAATAGAACCTAAAATTACACGGGTAATTCCCATATCTAAATAGCCCTTAATGGTATCCTCATTCCGAATCCCTCCACCCACTTCAATTTTTAGCTTACAATCCCTGCAAATTCGTTCAATAATAGCTCTATTCTTAGGTCTCCCCAAAAAAGCACCATCTAAATCCACAATATGGAGATATTCTGCTCCCAAATCTTCAAAAATAGCGCAAAGGTTTAAAGGGTTTTTATCATAAATCTTTGCACTTTGCATATCCCCTTGTTTTAGCCTTACAGCATAACCATCTTTTAAATCAATTGCAGGGATAATTTGCATTTTAATCCTTTAAATGTATAAAATTTTGTAAGATTTTCAAGCCCACATTATGTGACTTTTCTGGATGAGGCTGAATCCCAATAATATTATCCTTTTGCACTATAGAGGCAAACTCAATACCATAATGACTAACACCTATAGCATTGCTAAGATTCCTCACACAAAAGCTATGCACAAAATATAAATAAAAATCTGTAGGTATGCCTTTAAAAAGGGGACTATCTTGATGCATCTTAACAAGATTCCAGCCCATATGCGGTATCTTCTCCCCCTTTTTTAATCCTCTAATCTTAAGAACCTCGCCTTCTAACAAACCAAGCCCTAAATGCTCTCCAAACTCCTCACTCCTTTGGAATAAAAGCTGCATTCCAAGACAAATCCCTAATAAATACTTACCACTTTTTACATATTCTAAAATAGCCTCTTGCATACCACTTCTTCTTAAATGCTCCATAGCATCTCCAAATGCACCAACACCGGGCAATACAAGTAAGCTACATATTTTAACCTTCTGTGGGTCTTCTATAAGAACTACCTCTTGATTAAGCCTTTTAAAAGCATTTTGCACACTTGCTAAATTCCCAATTTTATAATTAATAATCCCTAACATAGACTCTTGCATTAACCTTTACGCACTACTGCTGTAAATTTAACATAAAGCGACAAACCAATTAAAAGTGAAGTAACACCAGCAATTAAATACACCGCATAAATTAACTTATCAGGCTCTGTAATTGTCATTTTAAAGACAAGCATTAAGGCTTCAATTGCTAAAGCAATGATAATAGAACCTAAAAATCGAATCATTGTTTGATGCACAACTTTAGAATCTTGGGATTTATGCCTCCCTAAAACTTCTTCTTCGAAAATAGCACTCACTAAATCAAAAATCGCTAAAGAAAGTGTGATTAAAATCGTAGCTTCAAAAACATCTTTAATATCTAAGTTATTAAAATTCCCTAAAGCATCCCACATACTAACACTTCCTTTAACAAGCAATAAAACACAAATCGCAAAAAGGGCTAAAGACATTACAAAATAAACCATTTTTCTAAAATTTGAAGAGATGCCAAAAAGAAAAGTTGGATTAACAAGATGGGGGATTTTCTCTAAGGGTAAATCTATACAGGCAACATATATAAGCTCACCCCTATCATTATATAAAGGATAGGCTGCTGTTACAACTAAAGTCCCACTCGCCACAGAGGGGTAAGGGTCGGTTAAAATACATTTCTTCTCTTTAATAGCACGATAAAAATAAGCCCTATCGTTGTGATTCTCTCCTTTTTTACATTTCAAACTTGTATTGCTTGTAATGCCATCAATAACTAAATTTCCAGCAGAATCTAAAATATAAAGTATCTCAAAAATACCGACTTCTTTTTCAATTTTATGCAATCCCTCAATAATTTTATTAAGCTCAATATAAGGGAGATAATTCTTAATATTGCGTTGGAATAAAAAACATAAATACGCTCTAATCTCATATCTTATTTCATTGAAATGCAAAATCTCTTTTGATAACATACTTTTCCTTATAAACTTTCAATTTGTTGCGTGATTGTATCAAAAAATATCCGATAATATGCTTTATCTTGTGGGAGAGCGTCTCTCCAATGCAATAAAATATTTTGATACTCTTGCACACTTAAATTCCCGGATAAAAGCTCATAATTAAGGTATAATCCATAGGTATTTAAAACATCACTTTGACAATAGGTGTTAATCTTTTCATATTCTTTTTTATAATATAAATCAAGCACCATATGCCCACAAACATCAAACTTACCCGGAAACCCTACAAGATTTGCTAAAACATCAAGTTTCAATCCTCTAGTAGCACCATAATTCCCTAATATATCCAATAAATCGGTATGGAATCGCTCACTATACCTTTGGCGATAATTTTCCCATTTACTCTTATTAAATTGCAGATTCTCTACTTCAAAATAAGCATTAGCTGATAGTTTATACTTCATTGCCCTAAGTAATAGCATTGGCATATCAAATCCCCTACCATTAAAGCTTACAAGCTTAGGTTGATGTTTATTTAAATACTCCAAAAATCCTTTAATAAGCGACTTCTCTTGCTCCTCTTTAGTATTTCCAACACTTGAAAAATTCCCCACTTTCTTAAAGTTTCCATATTCATCACAAAAAACCGCAGCAATAGAAACAACTTGATGATAACAAAGGGGTAAAAACTCACTACCACTTAACTCCTTTTGTATTTTTTGGGCTTCTTTACTAATCTCTAAATCATCTTGTGTAACTATATCCCTACTTTGAAACTCACTTTGAAAAGTTTTTTTAATCAATGCCACATCTGGGATAGTCTCGCAATCAAAAACCATTACCATAACAAACATCCTTTTAAAGTAATTTTAGTTAAAATCTTACACAAATCTACCAAAAAGGAAAAGTATGCTACTTGGAGTAAATATTGATCATATAGCAACTTTGCGTGAAGCAAGAGCTATTAATGACCCCGATCCTTTAGAAGCTATTTTCATCGCTAAAAGAGCAGGGGCACACCAAATCACGATACATTTACGCGAAGATAGACGGCATATTCACGATTTAGATATTCAAAATATTCTACAATCCTCTTTTTTACCTGTTAATATTGAATGCTCTATTAATCCCCAAATTATAGAATCTCTCTTAAATCTTAAACCCCAAAGGATAACCTTAGTCCCTGAAAATAGAGAGGAAATAACAACAGAGGGGGGATTAGATATTCAAGCAAACTTCCAAAGAATCCAAGAAATCATACAAGCTTTTCATTACATTGGCACCGAAGTTTCACTTTTTATCGATACTGATATTGCACAAATTTGTGCCGCTAAAGAAGTTAGAGCAGAGATGATAGAACTACACACAGGCACTTATGCGAATTTGCATTTAATGCTTTTTTCAAACCTCCCTAGAACCCAGCATAGCCTCAAAAGTTTAGAGATTTCAAGAGCATCTCTAAAAGAGCTTTATGAAAAATCTATCCAAGACTTACAAAATGCCGCAAAAGAAGCTAAATGGCTAGGATTAGAAGTCGCTGCAGGACACGGCTTAAACTATCACAATCTAAAACCTATTCTAAAAATCCCAGAAATCTTTGAATTAAATATCGGGCAAAGTATTATTGCTAGAGCTATTTTTAGTGGATTAGAACAAGCCATTAAAGATATGCTTACCTTAATGCAAAATAAAGGGGCTAAAGACTAACTATAGAGGGAAAACGCACAGGAATTCCTTCATCTCTCAAAAATTCCTTTAACTCCATAATGCTTATTTCTTGGTAATGAAAAATAGAAGCCGCCAAAGTAGCATCTGCACCATTTCTAAAAGCCTCAAGGATATGCTCCTTACTCCCTGCACCACCACTTGCAATAAGGGGTATATCTACAAGGCTAGAAACTTCCCCCAAAACCTCTAAATCATAACCACTCTTTGTCCCATCACAATCCATACTTGTTAGCAAAATCTCTCCAGCACCGCGATTATAAACTTCTTTTACCCATTGCAATAAACCAATCTCTGTATTTTTTCGTCCTCCGTGTGTATAAACCTCTAGTTTTGCGGGGTTACTTGCATTTCTTTTTACATCAATAGCTACTATTATACATTGAGAGCCAAATCTCTTTGCACCTTGCGTGATTAAATCAGGATTAGCAAGAGCAGAAGAATTTAAACTTACCTTATCACAGCCCACATTCAAAAGATTATACATATCCTCTAAATTTCGGATTCCGCCACCAACACTTAAGGGAATAAATATTTCTTTAGCAACTGCTTTTACTATCTCAAGTGTAATGTTACGATTATCACTAGTAGCGGTAATATCTAAAAAAACAATTTCATCAGCCCCCTCATCATTATAACCTTTAGCTACCTCTACAGGATCTCCTGCATCTTGCAATCCTAAGAAATTTACCCCCTTGACTACACGTCCTTCTTTAATATCCAAACAAGGTATAATGCGTTTTGTCAAGGGCGAAAACATCAATCTAAAATTCCTAAGACTTGGTAAAGGGGAAGTTTTTCCATAAACTCTTTGACTACTGCTTCAATTTTTTTGATATTTTCCGAATCTTTCTCAATAACAACACCATTTTCTACGACTTTCTTACCATACTTCTTAAAGAGTTCAAAGGTTTTTAATGCAAGCTTATGTTTATCTTTATCCTTATCCTTGTCTTTAACATTTTCTATATAGGTTTTCATAACCAATTGCTCTATAATGCCTACCCCAATGCAAGAATTAATAAGAGGAGCAGCTACATAAACATTTGTTTCATCGTGAAGTTGTTGGTTAAATAAAATCTCATTATAGGCTCTTGCACGTTTCTTGATTGTTTCATCTATGTTTTGTGTAGGGAAAAGCATACTTTGCTTAATTAAAACTAGCACTGATGTCACTAAACTTGAAAAATCTATATCACACTCTTGCATAATCTCTGAACCAGACTTTGGTCTATAAGATTGGGATTGCAAATATTCTAAAACTTTTTTATATAAATCTTTATCTAAAGACAAAGTCCCAAGCACTACATCCATCTCACTTTTAAAGTCCTTAATAAGTGTAATTAAAACAAATTTTGTATTTAAAATCCTTTGCATAGAAATATTCTGTGCAAACCTTTGCATTCCTTTCACAAAAATATCACCCCTAAAATTACGATTGACATAATAATCCTTAAGCTGCTCTCTAAAGATAGGATCGGCTATACCTCTTAGAAACTCTCTTGCCTCCTCACTTAAATTACAACTATCTAAATGATCTAGAGGATCTGTATTAACCGCAAAAGAACATTTAACATTTTCCATCATTTTAGCGATTTCATAAAAATAAAAAGGTTTCCAATCGGCATTTAAATATTCGTGTGCTAGATAAGTAATACCTGAATCTTTCATATCTTGAATTCGTGCCATAAAATTACTAACATCAGAATTTCTCATAAACAACGGATTAGTCTTAGTAAATTCAGAGAGAAAATCCATACTCCTTAAAACCCGATCATTAACATTGACATTAATACTATGGTTTAATTGATAATGTAAAAATAAAATCTCTTTAATAGGCAAAGAATAAGTTTGTTGGGGGAAGCAATTATAGCTATTATAAACCACTCCACCAACTTTTAAAAATTTATAAACAATCTCTAACAAAATCTCTTGATTCTCTTTAGAAATCCAAGAAAAAATCCCGTGAAAGCAAATATAATCAAAGGTTATTTTTTCTTTCTCTAATCTAGCTAAAAACTCTTTAAAACTTTCATTATACAAAGTAATATTATCTGATTTAGCATAGGTATTTGCATAAGCGAAATGTTCAGGATTAAAATCTACGGCACTATAATATCCCCTGCTCGTAGAAGCGTGAATATTAACACTAATCCCCATACCAAAACCAAGTTCAAGATAATTAAACTCTAGGGGGGGGATATATCCTCTGCACTTTCATCTATGGTATTGCTTTTAATACCCGCTAAGGCTAAATGAAAGTTCATTAGCAGTGGATTAATAGCTGCATAATAACCCTTAGTGTAAGAAAAATCTGAAAAATAACCCTCATTCCAATTTTGCATTACTATTCCTTAAAATTTTTGCTTTATTATATAATAATTTAGTTTGCTATTTTTTAATATTTCCTTAAGTAATATATCTATATTGTCCTTTACTTAAACACCATCCCTTCAAATAATTTTATTTTGTTATTCATCTATAAATCTCACATTTAAAACTTATTAAAGTTTCACCAAAACAGGATTCCACGCTTTAGAGCTTAATACTACCAAATCCCCAATTTTTAACCCCTCAATCTCCTCACTAGATGCTGTAATTTTTACAATATTATTCCCTGCTAACACAGAGACGACAAAAACTAAACCGCTCTCCACTATCTCTAATACCACACCATTTTGTAAAAACTTGCCACTAGGAATCTGGTTTAAAAAAACCTGCTCGGGAGGACCTTCTTTATCAACTCTTCCCTTACTTAGATGCAAGACATAATTAGAAAGAGAAAATACTTCACTAAAGTTATGGCTAACTAAAAAAGTGCTTAATCCAAAATGCCGATGAATCCCTAAAAGCTCTGTTTGAAGCTTCTGTGCAGTTACTAAATCTAAAGCGGAGAAAGGTTCATCCAAAAGTAGAACTTTAGGCTTTCTTACTAAAGCTCTAGCTAAAGCTACCCGTTGTTGCTGTCCTCCACTTAAAGCATTAGGCTTGACTTTCCTTAAAGTACCCAACTCTACCATTTCTAAAAGAGTTTCAACAATCCTTTTATCTTCCCCCTTAGGCAGAGCAAAATAAAGATTCTCCTCTACGCTCATATTAGGAAAGAGTGCATAATCTTGAAAAACAAAACCTATTTCTCTCCTTTGTGGAGGAATATTAATCTTAGAATCAAACCACACCTTTCCGCCCACTTCAATAAATCCACAATCAGGATTGACAAGACCGGCTAAAATCCTTAAAATCGTAGTTTTTCCTGCACCACTTTTGCCAAAAAAGGTAATGAGTTGATTTTCCTCTAATTGGGTATCTATTTCTAAAGATAGATTTCCCTCTGTGCTATGCAGTTTTTTTTGGATTTTTAGGGTTATCATAAAGATTTTCTTTTCTTGAGATAAAAAGTAAGGAGCAAAATGCAAAAAGTTATGATAAAAAGTGCTAAGGCGTATTGATTAGCTAAAGCATAATTAAGGGATTCCACCTCATCATAAATAGCAATACTAGCAACCCTAGTTTGACCTTGTATATTCCCCCCTATCATCATCACCACCCCAAATTCCCCGATAGTATGGGCAAAAGCTATGACTACCCCCATCCAAATAGAATGCGAAATATTAGGCAATAACACCCTTAAGAGTATGCTTAAACGACTTTTTCCTAAAGTCAATGCTGCTTCAAAAAGTGATTTTGGCAAACTTGCAAAACCCGCTTGAATGGGATTAACCATAAAAGGTAGGCTAAAAATTACAGAGGCTAAAATCAACCCTTCAAAACTAAAAACTAGTTTAAGGTTAA
This sequence comes from Helicobacter apodemus, assembly GCF_003097575.1. Taxonomy (NCBI): domain Bacteria; kingdom Pseudomonadati; phylum Campylobacterota; class Epsilonproteobacteria; order Campylobacterales; family Helicobacteraceae; genus Helicobacter; species Helicobacter apodemus. The sequence goes on from NZ_CP021886.1 coordinate 1,217,203, forward strand.
AATATTCTAATAAAAAACCACCAAAGGCATTTTGTGGGCTAAAGGCAAGTAATAGATAAAACCCTAGCACACTTGGGGAAGCACTAAAGGCATAGAGACTATTGCTTCTAAAACAGAGGTTATCTTATTTTGAGAAAATGCTAAAAAATACGCTAAAGGAATAGCAAAGATTAAAAGTAAAAATGTAGTAATAGTAGCGACTTTAAAAGTCAAAAACATCGTGGATAAAAAACTACTAAACTCCATCATATTCTTAAACTTTATTATCTTGCCAAAACCATAATTTCACTCTCTAAGATATGCCAAAATACCTTTTCACTCCTTATAAGATTCTTTCCACATTCATAAGAGGTTAATACCTTAATATCACCATTTTCTGCGGCTTTACATTCTAAGGATAAACGCATAAATAAATGATCATTTTCAAAAGAGAGAATCTTTGCCTCAAAAGTATTACTAACCCCCTCTATTCTACTAGCAATTACAACATTACTTTCTTTAAAACCTATGCAAATATCTTTATTTAAATAATTTTTTAAAGAGGCGCAATCTTCTAAAAGCAAAACAAAAAAAACCAATTCTTCAGCTTCTACTTCTAATCGCGAAATTCCTCCTTGTGAAACAAAAGCCTTTAATACCCCAAAAATTTTATTCAACACTATACCCAAATTCTAAGAATCTCTTTTTTGCCTCTTTGCTTAAAATATAATTTTTAAACTCCAAAGCAAGTTTAGAATTTTCACCAAATTTAGGGATAATAAGGGCTTGATTGATAGGCTTATAAAGATTCTCATCAATAGCTACAAAACTCATAGTATTAGTATTAATTCCATTATCACCTAGCATAGATAAAGCAGTAAATCCTACTTCAGCGTTTTTAGATTCCACATAAGTAGTAGCAGCCCCGATACTCTCTCCAGTTACAAATTTACCCTCCACGCTCTTAAGCATTTTTGTAGATTCTAAAGCTTCTATACTTGCCCTACCATAAGGAGCTAATTTGGGATTAGGGATAGCAATATGGGTAATTTTTGGATTTAAAATATCTTTGAATTTTGTAATTTTAAAATCCTTATTATTGCTCCATAATACAAGTTTGCCTTTAGCATAAATTTCCTCTTTTTGTGAAGCTAATTTATCTTCATAAAGCTTTGCGGGATAACTAACATCTGCAGAAACAAATAAATGCACAGGAGCACCATTTTTAATTTGTGCATAAGCCTTACCGCTCGAGAGATAAGATATATCAATTTTATCCCCTTTTCTAGACTTTAAAAAATCCTCTTTGATAGATTCTAAAACATATTTTAAAGACGCTGCACCTAAAACCCTAATCTCCTCCGCATAAGCACCATTAAAAACTAATATCCCTACTAAAACTGCTCTTTTAAAAAACTTCCACATTTTATCTCCTTAAATTTAAATTCCTAAAATCACATTATTTGCTTTAAACCCAAACCAAACTCTCTCTCCAACCTCTAAATCTAGGTTCTCTTTAGATTCTTCTGTAATAACCGCGCATAAAGGCACACCATTACTATCAATTTCTACTTCAGCATTAACACTGCCTCCTTTTATAGACTTTACCACCCCTACTAAGATATTTCGCAAAGATAACTGCTTAGGCTCTTCTTTAAAAACTACAACCCAATTTGACTTAATAAGCACATAGCATTGCATTCCAACTTTTAAACCGAGCTCTTTTAAAGAATGTAAAGTGATAGCACTAACAATCATTGTGTTTTCTTTCAACTTTAAAACAACCTCTGCATTGACTTGACCTTCTTTAATGGAAACAATCTCACCATAAAGCTGATTCCTAGCGCTCGTTTTCATTACTACTCCTTTGAATAAGATTTAAGATTTTATCCCTTTGCTCTAAAAACTCTTCCCAAGCATACAAATTTCTTTCCAAAAATTCCAACAATTGTTCGTGAAACTCCCTCATTTGGTGAAAGATTTTAATCATTTCTTGCCCTTTTTGCGTAACTTGAGTTCCACCGCCATTTTTACCACCTTTAATAGTAAGAACTAAAGGCTCTTTAGAAAGTTTATTCATCGCATCAACACAATCCCAAGCTGCTTTATAACTCATTCGCATTTCTTTTGCTGCTTTTGAAATGGAACCGCTCTTTGCTATCCTCTCCAATAATTCAACCTTACCATATCCTAAGAAATTTTTTCCTTTTTCTTTAATCCAGATTCTGCCTTGAATTTCCATAACTAATAAAACCCCTTATTTTTGAGGATTAAGAGCAAATTATATTTAAATATATATCGATTTGTCAAGATAAAAACTCCGCAAATAGTGCTATAATTAGTAGTATAATCCAAATAAGGATATTTTATGACAGTCCTATCACAAGAGACTCAACAAATCTTAGCAGAAGATGTAAAGGTTTCTAGCTTAGAAAACTTAACTTTAAGCATAGAATACATTTTACATTCTAAAGAAATAGAACCCCAAAGAGTGTGTTTTCTAAAAGTTCCACAATCTTGTAAAAAATTCCTTTATAGTAAAGATTGGTTTTGGGATGGGGAAAAACTACTTATTTACCAAGGAGATTAAGGAGAAAATATGCAAGGAAAAGTCTGGAAATTTGGCGATAATATTGATACAGATCTCATTATCGCAGCAAGATACTTAAATACTAGTGATGAGTCTATTCTAGCCTCTCATCTTATGGAGGACGCAAGAGCAGGTTTTATTAAAGAGATTAATAAAGGAGATATTATTGTAGGAGGAGAAAATTTTGGCTGTGGTTCTAGCAGAGAACACGCCCCTGTAGCCATAAAGGCTGCGGGTATTAGTGCAGTTATTGCTAAGAGTTATGCAAGGATTTTTTATCGCAATGCCTTTAATACAGGTTTGCCTATTTTAGAGATTAAAGAAGTGGATTCTATTAATGAGGGGGATAGCTTAGAGATTAATTTACAAGATGGAATCATCAAAAACCTTACCCAAAAAACACAATATACCTTTACGCCTATCCCACCTTTTATGTTAGAACTCCTAAAGAGTGGAGGTCTTATCCCTTATGCAAAAAACCAAAAAAGGGATTAAATAATGAAAAATTATAAAATAGCGGTTATTAAGGGTGATGGGATTGGTCCTGAAATTATCAATGAAGCCATCAAAGTCTTAGAAGTTGTTGCTAAAAAATTTAGTTTTACTCTCACTTTTGAAAATTACTTAATGGGGGGCATTGCTTATGATTTAACTAAAAATCCTCTCCCTGATGAAACTATTGAGGGTTGTTTGGGAGCAGATGCCATACTCTTTGGTGCTATTGGAGGGGATAAATGGGACAACCTACCAAGAGAGTTGCGTCCAGAGAGTGGATTATTACGACTTAGAAAATCCCTAGAAGTTTTTGCAAATTTTCGTCCTACTAAAGTTTATGATGAACTTTTAGAATCTAGTCCGCTTAAAAAAGAAATTATCAAGGGTGTAGATATTTTAGTGGTGCGTGAATTAATCGGGGGAATCTATTTTGGCACCCCTAAGGGTAGAGAAAAAAATAGAGCCTATAATACAATGGTTTATAGTGTTGATGAGATTAAAAGGATAGCCCATATCGCCTTTGAAGCTGCACAAAAACGCAATAAAAAGCTTTGCTCTGTGGATAAAGCAAATGTTTTAGATGTTTCACAACTATGGCGGGAGGTTGTCAATGAAGTCGCACAAGAATACCCAGAAGTCCATCTAAGCCATATGTATGTGGATAATGCGGCAATGCAATTAATTAAAGACCCCAGAGCCTTTGATGTTATCTTAACAGAAAACCTATTTGGCGATATTTTAAGTGACGAAGCGAGTATGATAAGTGGCTCTATTGGGCTTTTACCTTCTGCTTCTATTGGGGGAAAGAGTGCGATTTATGAACCCATACACGGATCTGCACCAGATATTGCGGGCTTAGGCATTGCAAACCCTATTGCAACCATTGCTAGTGCTAGTATGATGTTGCGTTATTCCCTCCAACAAGAAAAAGCAGCAGATTGCGTGGATTATGCTATACAAACCACTCTTAAAGAGGGTTATCGCACAAAAGACATTGCGAGTTTTGGGGCTAAAAAGATTTGTAACACACAAGAACTAGGAAGCATTATCGCACAAAAGATCCTTGATTAAAACTCCCCTAAAATCTCTTGGAGGGATTTTATAATATACACTACTTGTTCTTGTGTAATAATATAAGGAGGCATTAAATAAATCGTATTACCTAAAGGACGGAGCAACAAACCCTTTTTTAGCCCAGCATTAAAAACCTCTAAACCTTTCCTTACACCTTCAAATCCTACCAAATCAAAGGCAAATACCATTCCACAATATCGCAGATTCTTCACACACGCAAAGGTCTTTAAGACCTGCATTTTCTCCCAAATAAACTTTGATAGAATCTTATTAGATTCTAAGATATTATTTTGTTCAAAAATATCTAAAACCGCATTAGCACAAGCACACGCTAGAGCATTACCTGTGTAAGAGTGGGAATGCAAAAAAGCTTTATTTTCATAATAGGGTGCGTAAAAAAGATTATAAATTTCTTGGTGTGTAACCACAACAGATAAGGGTAAATACCCACCCGTAATGCCCTTACTTAAACATAAAAAATCCGGCACAACTCCACATTGCTGATAAGCAAACATACTACCGCTTCTCCCAAATCCTACCGCAATTTCATCAAAAATAACATAGATTCCATAACTTTGCACGAGTTTGGTAGCCTCTTTGACAAAAGCTTTATCATATATATTCATATTGCCCGCACATTGTATGAGTGGCTCTAAAATAAAAGCGGCAATTTCTCCTTTATGGGATTTTAACAATTTCTCTAAATCTTCTAAAGATTCTTCATAATCGTTTCCACAAGGAGCTTTAACCCTCAAACTCTTCAATAAAATAGGCTCATAGACTTCCTTATAAATCCCTAAATCTCCAACACTTAAAGCACCCATTGTTTCTCCGTGATAAGCATTGTGTAGGCATAAAAATTTCGTCTTTTTTTCTTTTTTTAGCATATTTGCGTGAAATGCCATTTTTAAGGCTATTTCAACCGCACTAGAGCCATTATCTGCATAAAAACATTTAGAAAATTTAGAATCTAAAATGTCCATTAAACGCTTGGATAAATCAATAATAGGCTTATGGGTAAAACCTGCAAAAATGATATGCTCTAAACTTTCTACTTGCTCTTTAAGTTTTTGGTTAATATAAGCATTGCAATGCCCAAAAAGATTCACCCACCAACTTGAAATACAATCCAAATATCCCCTATCCTCAAAATCATACAAAACCATACCTTCTGCTCTTTTAATGGGAATTAAGGGGATATTTTCTTTATGATCATACATCTGTGTACAAGGATGCCAAATATAGGATAAATCTAAATCTTTTAAAAAAGTATTCATGGATACTCTTTTAAAAACTTTAAAGTGATTTTATAAAATCACTTTAAATGCCTTCTTTAGTAGGCTTTGCGACCACATTCCCATTCAATCTCTTTAGCAGTATAATGTGTGTTATTTGTTGTATTTGGAGATTGGGTTCCTGGATTTTGTGCTGGTGGATAAGCACCATAATGCACAACTTCAGCCTTTATAAACTTACCTATTGTTAAATCTTTAAAAGTCCCATAAATATCATTCCCAAAAGCACCACAATCATCACCTTTAATCTTTGTATGGGGTAAAACTTGAATGACTAATTGTCCGCCCGGGCTTGCTAAAGTAATAGTTTTATTAATAGAATCCACAGCTGAAATTTGTCCATATACATCAAAATCATTATCCGCCATCATTGCACCTGAAAATAAGGTTACCAAGCTTAAAGCCCCAAGTATTTTTTTAAGTTTCATTTTAAACTCCTTATATTTATTTAAGATTTTGGAATATCTCCCGCTATCTTTATGTATAAAATTATAAAATCCTTTTATCAAGAAAATATGAAGATATCGCCAAATTTGTTTCAAGATAAAGCCTTTGCAATATATTCTCTAATGCTTTGCTTAACCTCTGGGATTATTACTATTTCTAGCTGCAAAACAGAAAGTGGCAACCCAAAAGATTCTAACTTTGGAATATCTTTTTGTGTTACCAACAAAGAAGTGGCTTCAAGCCTTGCATATTCTTCTAAAATCTTTGCTTTATCAAAATAAGAATGATCTTTTAATGTAATTTTGCCAACAACATCTGGCAAATATTCATCTAGCCGTGAAGGATTAGCAATAGCGGTTAAAAGTAGCATTCTTTTAGTAGGATTTACAAGCTTTACTTCTCTTTTATAGTCTATCCCCTCTTTTATTAAAATATCTGCCTTTTTATAAGCACTCTTTCTTTCTCTATATCCTCCACTTGGGATACAAAAATCAAAGTAAGGTTCTAGCTTGGGTTGAAGCAAAATATTTAATTTTTTAAAATTAAATCGGAATCCATCATCTAAAAAAATAATGCTTACTCCCCTTTTCTTAGCCTCTAAAATTCCTTTTTTTCTATTTTCACAAACTATGACTGAAGCATTTTTCAAAGCCTTAGCCATCATAATAGCTTCATCCCCTACATTTGTAGAATCTTCAAATATCTCCCCATTTACACTCACCACTTTAAGCCCCTTACTTTTGCGTCCATATCCTCGTAAAATAATACAAACCTTAGAATACTCTTTAGCAACTTCAAGTATAAAAGGGCTTTTTCCACTTCCACCTATAACAAGATTCCCCACACTAATAATCGGGATTCCAAAATCCTCATACCTTGCAAATACTCTTTTAAGGGTTGCTATAACACAATACAATGCACTAATAGGCAAAAGCACTATTGCTAATGCCTTTTGCCAAGGATTTGGAGCATAAAAATAACGTTCAATGCCTCTCATACACGACCATTTGCAAGTCTTAATACTTGCTTACATACATAATCCACATCTTCTCCACTCATTGCACTATAAATAGGCAAACTCAAAATTTGTTGATAATTCTTTAAAGAAATAGGAAAATCATTAATCCTTAATCCATATTTGCTCTTATAATAAGTTAATAAATGTAAAGGCACAAAATGCAAAGCTGTTTCAATTCCACAATCTTTTAATTCTTTTGCAAAATGATCCCGATTTTTGTCAATTTTGATAATAAAATGCAAGAAAATATGCTCTCTTTTAACTACGGGCATAGAGAGATGCGGGGCATTTTTAAGACTTTGTATATAATACTTAGCAATTTCTTGTCGTCTTTTTATTATAAAATCTATCCTTTGCAACTGACCCATACAAAGAGCAGTATCAAGATAGCTAATATTGTATTTATTCCCAATTCCTACTACATCATACAAGTATTGAGGACGCATACTAGTAACCCTCTCACTTACAATTCCATGGTAACGCAACAAAATAGCAGCCTTAGCTAATTCCTCATCCCCTGTTGTTAAAACTCCCGCTTGGGCGACAGGATTAAATGAATCTAAAACAATACTAAAAATTGTCGCATAGCTTTTATGATTCCCTATTTTTATTCCATTATAGGTTAGTCCTAATGCCATTGTAGCATCTTCTATAACTTTAATATTATACTTTTGGGCTAATTGATAAAAACACTCCATTTCACAAACTTGTCCTGCAATATGGCTTATGACAATAGCACGTAATTTTTTGCTCGCATTTTTTTCGATAATCTCTCGGGCTTTGTCAAAAGATATTTCAAAAGTATCTTCATATATATCCACAAAAATAGGTTCAGCATCAAAATGCCTTATCATCTCTGGAAACATAGGGTGGCAATTAACCGAACAGATAATCTTATCACCCCGTTTTATATCCATAGCAAAAAGGCAAAGATGAAAAGCTGCCGAACCACTAAGGGCAGAAATAGCATATTTTACTCCAATATATTTTTTAAATTCTTCTTCAAACTCATAAACGATATTATGGCTAGGATTCTCAAGCACTTTAGCAATAGCTTTCTTTTCAACTTCCGTAATATCAGGAATAAAATAAGGAATTTTTTTCATCATTTACCTCTACAAAGCTAACTCTGGCATTTTGCGTTTAAATTCCATTGTCTGCATCCTACTTAAAACTAACTCCAAAGCCTCTTTTGATAAGCCTTCATCAAGTATTTCTTCTTGAGAATAACCACTTTCTAAAAATATCATAATCCTATCTAAAACCTCATAAGAAAAGCCAAGCTCCTTTTCATCACTCTGTCCTTCATAAAGGTCTGCACTTGGGGCTTTATCTAAAATCTTCTGTGGCATTTCTAAAACCTTTGCGATTTCATAAATGTCTGTTTTATAAAGATTCCCAATAGGATTTACTCCACAAGCTAAATCCCCAAAGATTGTCCCATACCCTAGCATTCTCTCGCTTTTATTGCTAGTTCCAATAACTAGTGAGTGGTGGGTAAAAGCATAATCATAAAGACAAATCATACGCAATCTAGCACATAAATTACCCATTCTTAAAGGATTATCGCTCAATCCTCCTAAAGTCCCTAAGAATCCCTGCTGCATTTTTTCTAAAGGCAAAATCGTATAAGAAATATTAAAAAGCTTACACAACATTAAAGCATCCTCAAGACTTTGTTTAGAGGATTGTATAGAGGGCATTAAAAGAGCATGGGAATGTTCAAAAAAAGCTTTTTGGCATAAAATAGCCACCACTGCAGAATCAATCCCTCCACTTAATCCAAATACTGCAGATTGAAAACCTCTCTTTTTTGATTGTCCTTTTAAAAAATCTATTAGCTTTTCAACAATACCAACATAATCTTTCATAATAAATATCCCAAAAATGTTAAGACTTCCTTGCAAGGCTTAAGTAAATTGTATCTAAAAAATGTTTAATTACTAACATTTTTATGCTACAATACCTAGCAATCAAAAAATTGTAGTTTTAATCTTAAATTTCTGTAATAATTTTAAAGACAAGGAGTAAGTATATGTTAAAAAAAGTAATTCCGTTATCATTAGTATTGTGTGGTTCGCTATTTGCGGCAAATAATCTATTAGAAGTTACACCGCAAATTGGTGGAAGTTGGCATGTTGATAACCAAAGATACAAAAACGATATTGACCTTACCTATGGCATTAAATTTGCTGGAAGGGTAGCACCAACTGCACTTTTAGAAGTTGGCTATGATAATATTAAAAACGCAAAATATAGCGTTCCAAATAACGATACATCAATCAACCGCTACTATTTAAATGTTGTGAAAGAGTTTGAATCGTGGCAAAATATATCTCCTTATGTGCTAGGTGGTATCGGCTATGAAGATGTATCTAGCACAAAGCAAAGTCTAGATAGTGCTCCTTTTGGTCAATATGGTGCAGGATTAAGATGGGAAACTTTTGAATATTTACATCTTAAAACAGAGCTTAAGCACTTAATAAACTTCGATGGTAGAAGCGATATTGTAGCAATGTTAGGCTTTAGTATTCCATTTGGAACTTTCGCACAACAAGAAGAAGTAGTAATAGAAGAAGAAGTAGTAGTAATAGAACAGCCAATCATACAAGCACCTACTTTATCGCATATACATACCTTTTCTATGCAATTTCCTTTTGATTCTTCAGAAATTTCCCCTCACTATAATGCAGAAATTATGGATTTCGTAAATTATATGAGGGAAAACCCCAATAAAAATGCTATCATTAATGGATATACCGATAATATTGGTAATAAAGAGTATAACCAAAAACTTTCTGAAAGAAGGGCTAAAGCCGTCAAAGATAAAATTGTAGAGCAAGGTATTTCTGCTGAAAGATTAGATGCAAAAGGGCATGGGGAAGACAATCCAATTGCTACTAATGAGACTAGAGAAGGTAGGCAACAAAATAGAAGAGTTGAAGCAGAAGTTTATCATTAACTTTAAATTAGAAATTAAGATTTAATATGAAACCAATAATAGATAATAATGTCGCTATCTATATCCCTGATATAGAACTAGAAATGAAACAAGCCAAGCAAATTTGCGAAGTTTTAGTTTCCAGTAGTGCTACCATTCGTAGTCTTTCATTAAAAGCTATTTATTTTTCTCTTGAAAACATTCAAACTTTTGATGAAAGCTCTCTTATGTTGGTAGCAAAAGCATTGCTTGCTATGCAAAATAAGATTAGCATTGCAGTAGCCTTCATCGGCTACAACTCCAAACAATATACCAAATTAAAGTCTCTATTACCCAATAAAAGTCTTCCACTTTTTAAAACAAGAGCTATGGCAGACTTATTATTGGGACTAAAAATGCCCCCACTCAACCAAACAATCATCTACTATGAAACAGATGGAATGATTCAAACTTTAGTCTCTCAAGAATTAAAAGCTAAAGGCTATGAAGTTCTCTCTATAAATACCCCACAAGAATTTTCAGAAAAGAAAAAGCAATTTTCCGATAAGGCTTTCTATCTTTATGATATTTACTTTGATGTTGCAGCCAACTTTATCCCTATTTCAATCAATAATGGGATAGTAACTTATACACTCTATAAAAAAGTAGATAAAAATATTGCCCTATCTTTTAATGTCCAACGTCATAATGCAAGACTTAAAGAGGGTTACAAAGTTTTCATTTTTGATGCAAGCGAAACACTTAATTTTGATAATACACTCTTAGATTTCATTATGTCTTTAGCCCTTAATGGTAAAAAATTTGATGCTCATATTGCAATTTGTGGATTAAATGTTCCTCTTTCTGATAAAGATAAGCTTGACTCTTACAAACGTGCTCAAATATCTTTCTTTGCTTCCGTGGAAGAATGCAAAAAAAATCCAAAAATTCAAGAATTAGCAAAACAACATCAAATAGCCGAACAAAATAAAAAAAGACTAACTAAGCATTTAATGGCGCAACTTCCTATTTTTATCAACGCAAGTCTTGAAACACTCTCTTCACTCACGGGTGGGGAAGTTAAAAGACTAGATTACAAAGTAAAAACCTATACACAAACTGGTGAAAAAAATATTATGGGTGCGACTATTAGCTTTGAGGGAGATATAAGTGGGACTCTTGCTTTATGCTTTGGTGTTGAGATTGTAAAAGAAGCTTCTACTATGTTATTTGGGGAAGAATCCCAAAGTAATGAAGAGCTTTTAGATGTAATTTCAGAATTTGCTAATATCATAGCTGGACGCTCTAAAGCAATTTTAGCAGAGCATAATATCTCTATTGGTATATCTTTACCAAAATCTTACGCTAGTGAAGAAGAAATGGCTAACCTACTTGTAGATAAGCAAGGTGTACAAATCAATCTATCCCTTAATGATAAACCTTTAAATTTATTCCTTACCTATTAAATAACGTTCTAAAATCATCAGGGCAGCAAGGCTATCTAACTTCCCATCTTTGCTTTTAAATCTCTTGCTTTCTCTTGCTTTCTCTAATGCTTCTACTGAACTAAAAGATTCGTCTATAAAGCAAATTTCAATTTCTTGTGGGAGATTTAATAATCCTATAAAATGTTTGATTCTCATTTCCATATCAGAATTGCTCTCTTTGGGAATCCCAACCACAAGAATATCAATCTTATTGCTTATCACAAAATCTTGTAAAGCTTTTGCAGCTTGATGCCGATTTTTTCTTAAAATTGGAGCAATGGGTAAAGGGATATTTTGCACATATTTTGCTAAACCTATGCGTTTAAGTCCTACATCAATAGCTAAAATATTTTTCATACTACTTCAATCCTACCATTATTTCTCCTTATTTTACCCTCTAATTCGTATTCAAAAATTTTAGCACCAAATTTCAACAAGGCTTCATCAAAAAATGGATTATGCTTACAAAACTCTAAAACCTCATCTTTAGACTGATTATTCACTCTCTTGCCAAAAAGTTTCTCCAAAAATTCATCAATATTCCAAATAATCTCTGCTAAACCCTCTTTAGCAAGGTATTGGGTTCCTTCACTTTCACCTAAGCGGTGGGGGATAACATAGATTTTTTTCTTTAGAGAAAGTGCATATTTAACACTCTGCATTGAACCACTTTTTAAATTTGCTTGTGGAAGTATTATGCATTCCCCTAAACTCACTACCAGTTTATTACGTTCTAAAAAAGAATAAGGTTTAGGATGATAAGAAGGTGAAAATTGGCTTAAAACCAAAGATTCTTTATACATCCTTTGGATAATTTGGGAGTTCGTCTTAGGATAGATAATATCTAAAGAACTTGGTGCAATCATAATAGTTAGCGGTAAAGAAAAAGAATGAGCGATAATATCTATACCCAATGCCCCACCACTTACAATAACTATCCCATAATAGGAAATTTTTTTGGCAATTTCTTGTGTAAAATGCTGTGCATAAATATTTGGATTCCTCGATCCAAGTATTGTAACTTTACGCTTATTAAGCAAGGATAAGTTACCCACATAGTAAATTTTTTGCAAATTTAAATGCTGAAGTTCTAAGGGAACATCAAATAGTTCTTTCAATAATCTTGTTCTTTTTGAATGATATAAATAACAATATCTTCTACAAAATGATGATAGCGGTAACCATCACTATTCCCCTCTTCTTCAAATTTATCTAAAAATTCCTCCATAGGCTTACCTTCTAAAAGCTTAATAAGCTCGATACTCTTACCAAAACGATCACAATAACGTCTTATAGTAATATCCCAATTAACATCGGCTTCATAGGTAGCATCACTGATTTGTTGTAAATAGGCAATCTTCATTAAAGAAGCAATCTTATCTGTCCAATAAGGAATCTCCATATACTCCCCTAAAGTTATCATTACTTGTTTTGCATTGCCTTCATAAGCATAAACTCTAGCAGCCTCATAAACAGTCAAGAAAATTTTAGTGAATTCTTTAAATTGCTTCATAGAACGCAATTGTTCATTATCATTAACCATAGAATAGACTTTTTTAATCTCTCTGTTTTCAATGGCTAATAAAAAGCTTTCTTTTTGTTGAATTAGAACAATTTTTTCTTGAGCAAAACGTTTTAAATTAGGGAATACCAGCAAAGTTTCAGCAATCTTTTTAGCTTCATCATATTGTAGTCTCTTTTCTAAATCAACGGCATTATCAAGCATTTTCTCTCCTAATAATAACACCTTCTTGTATAAATCTGTTTCTCTTAGGAAAGAAAACTTAAAAGTTAATGAAAAATACTCTTTAAAATTACGACTTTTAATGTAGTTATCAGCTTTAACAAAAGCATCAGCATTATGTAAAAGTTGGGCTATTAACTCTTTTTTAGGAGTAGATTCAAAGGGTTGCAAATGCTGTTTTGCTAATCTTTCATTTAATTGTGCATTTTCAATAAGGAGCTTTTTTGCTTCAAAAAAAGCTTTATGCCAAATATTTTCAAGCTTTTCATAAGCTTTAGTTTTAACCAAAAACTTAGCTGTTTTTAACATCTCATAAGCTTTTTTGTAATTTTTATTATCAATATGCTCTAAAAAATCTTTCACTCCATCTTTTTGAGCTAGATAAAAGTCAAAGTCGCTTTTTTTACTTTCATCCACCACAAAAGGCTCCACAAGCTCTACGGCTTGATCTACTTTATCTTGATTTAATAAATTAATGGCTTCATCTAAAATTTCTGGCCAAGCTTCATCAAAAGCAGTCATTAAAGGATGAATGCTTAAAAAAATATTTTTATCAATGATTTCTCTAGCACCTTTATAAGCTTTCCTATCAATACTTTCTTTTAACTCTTCCTTGCCCTCATTATAATCGACAATCAATAATCCCCCATCAACACAGCCGATATATAAAAATCCATTAGAAAACTTCAAGGAAGCAATACCGGGACGTTCATTTTTAATCTCTATCACTTTGCTATTGTTTTTTAAAGAAAGCACATATAAAGTATCAGAACGCGTCCCAATGAGTGCATAATTTTCTTCTTCATCTATGGCAATGCTTGTAGGCCAAAAGGCAAAAGGGGTTTTTGATGAGAGTATTTTTCCTTCTTTAAGACTAAAAATAATACTATCTCCATTACGACATATTAATAATAATTTCTCGCTTTTTTCAAAGAAACAAGAAGCTTCTACAACATCTGGCATTTGAAGATTAAAAGCAACTTTATGACGCAAAAAGTCAAAGATTAAAGTAAATTTATCATATCCACTAATAGCTATAAATTCATTATTATGTGAGAAAGAAATCACAGAAATATAGTCTGAACGTGGCATAAGCGAAGCAATAGGTAAAAAACTCTTACCATCATAAATAAATACTCTACCATCTTGCCCACCTGTAGCAAAAAACTCGCCATTATCAGAAAACTTGCAAGTCTCTATATCTCCATCATGATCATCAAGTGTTGCTATATGTTTTATTTTCTCATTTTCATATTCTAAAATAAAAGATTTATGATTTTCATTAATAGGAATACAAAAATAAAAGTCTCGAGAAATTCCACAAGCGTGGGAATAACGATGAAAAGATTGTGCGTCTTTGGCAAAACAAAGGGTTTTTTCAACCTTTAAGCCCTCATTAATTTGTGTAATAAAAAAAGTATTATCAACACAAAAGGTAGAATTGCCTGTCTGCTCTATCGTAAGAATACTACCTGTTAATTGGTGAGTTTCTTTTAGTTTTATCATTAAAATATTCCTCTCATTTTCTAATCTAATTCTAACATAAATTAACTATAAATTTTTATTATTCATGGCACAATGAGTTCATTTATATAGACTAAATCAACACCACTTTCTTTTAAATAACTAGAAGCATTTTGAAGTGCCAATAAAGTTTCTTTATGCGGATGCCCAATAGCAATAGCATATCCTTTAGTTTTTGCAATTTTAACCGCTTTCATTAAATTTGCAGTAATTTTTTCAACATCTAATTCATTATCTAAAAAAATATCCCTTTCTAAAAAGGGTATGTTTTGACAGGTATTAAAAGATTCTTTAGGATGGTATTGGTAATACTTTCTTGTTACACTTGGTATGGTTCTTGAATCCACAAAAGTAATACCCTCTTGGTTTAATGCTTCCAAAAGAAATTTCATTGCCCTTTCATTTTGGGTAAATTTACTGCCTATATGATTATTAACATAAGTTAAATTAGGAAAGTCTTTTTTGAGAGCTTTAATTCTTCCTTCAATGGTCTCCTTAGTATCTGTACTAAGAAGTAAATGATGTCCCTTTTGGTGAAAATTTAATGCTTCAAGCGGCAAATGTATCATATAAAAAGGTGCAATTTTTGCTATATTTGGAGTATTAGGAGAAATTTTACCCTTAGGGAATATGGAAGGTGTAACTTTAAAAGGCAATTGCATAACCTTATGGTATTGTCGCATAAAAGCTATATCATCAATAATAATAGCAAGTTGAGGTCTTATCCACTTACAATCTCCTATTAAATCCTTAGGATTTAAAGACTCTTTAACAACACTTTTTGAGGATTCTTCTTCTAGGCTATTTGTAATTTTAGGCGTATGCCCTAAAGGATTTTCTTGCGTAAAAATATTATCGCTTAAATCTTGATTGGATTCTAATAAGTCTAAATTTTTCGTTAAAATCTCTACATTTTGATACAACAAATCTTTATTAACTTCTTTAATACCACTTATTAAAGACTTAGCAAGATTATCTTGTGGGACTTCTGCAAGGATAGGGTTAGAATGTTCTTGATAATTCTTAAGCAAAAAACCTAAAATAACTATCGATACCAACAACAATAAGACTAAAGCAACAAAAACTAAAAATTTGCTTTTTTTATTTATCAAAAAGAATCTCAACTTCCAAAGTAGTAAAATTCTGATTAGAATCCGTTTTAATATCAATCTTTTGAGCTTTAGTGTATTTTTTAATGACCTCTAAAATTTCTTGTTTCATCGCATCTATATAAGGAATATTTACAACGCGTTCGTGAGCTAAAATTAAGGTCAATCTATCTTTTGCTTCTTGTGAAGAAGTTTTTTTATTTCCAAAAAATTTCATAAAACTCATGAAAATAACCTTCCAAAAAATCCTTTTTTAGATTTTAGTTCTAAAAAAGGCACTTCTTCACCTAAAAGTCTTTTTGCTATATTTTTATATGCTTGTGCTGTTAGATTATTTGAATAAATAATTGGCTCTCCTAAATTCGTTGAAGAAATGATTTTATCATCTTCTGGAACGACTCCAATTAAAGGAAGGGCTAAAATATTTAAAACATCTTCTATACTTAACATTTCACCTTTTTCTACCATTTCTGGTTTAAGTCGATTAATAATAACAGATTTTTTAACCTCTTCCCCAAATGCCGCCTTTTTGCTCTTAGCATCAATAATGCCAATTACTCTATCAGCGTCTCTAACGCTAGAAACTTCTGGAGTAGAAATAACTAAAGCCTCATCTGCTAAAAACATAGCATGTTCAAATCCCCCTTCAATACCAGCAGGAGAATCAAGTAAAACATAGTCAAATTCATTTTTTAATTTTTCAATAAGATAAACGACTTTATCTTTATCTAAGATATTTTTATCTTTACTTTGGGAGGCGGGGAGAAAATAGAGATTCTTCGTTCTTTTATCATTAATAAGAGCTTGAGAAAGATTACACTCCCCCTCCATGACATTGACAACATCATAAACAATGCGGTTTTCTAAGCCCAAAATCATATCAAGATTCCGCAATCCAATATCAAAATCAACAGCAACTACTTTTTTACCCAAAAGTGCTAATCCAACTGCCAAGTTTGCTGTTGTAGTTGATTTCCCAACCCCACCTTTTCCTGAAGTAATTGTAATAACTATCCCACTCAAAGCATACCTTTTAATTATTTTAGTTAAGAATCTACAAGTTTATAAATCAAGGTTTAGGATAATAACTTCCTAATCAATATTCTAGTTTTTTTCTTTATCGATAAGCTTACCAGAGGCAATCCAAGGCATCATACTCCTTAAATTCTGCCCAACTTTTTCAATAGGATGATTAGCAAGATTTTTTCTCTCTGCGTTCATTCTAGCATATCCCGCTTTACGCTCTAAAATAAAATCTTTAGCAAAACTCCCTTGTTGAATATCTTTTAAAATCTCTTTCATAGCTTTTTTAGATTCTTCATTAATAACTCTAGGTCCACTTATCATATCTCCATATTCAGCAGTATTTGAAATAGAATAACGCATATCACTCAAACCACCTTGATAAATCAAATCCACTATCAATTTTAACTCGTGCAAACATTCAAAATATGCCATCTCTTCAGGATACCCTGCTTCTACTAATGTTTCAAATCCTGCCTTAATAAGACTAGAAACACCTCCGCATAAGACAGCTTGTTCCCCAAAAAGATCAGTTTCTGTTTCATCTTTAAAAGTAGTTTCGATAATTCCACTTCTTCCACCACCAATGGCACTTGCATAACTTAAAGCAATAGCTTTTGCATCATTTCTATCAGTGTCTTGCTCTATAGCGATCAAATCAGGAATCCCTCCACCTTTTATAAACTCTGACCTAACCGTATGACCAGGTGCTTTTGGTGCAATCATAATAACTCCTACGCCTTTAGGAGCTTTAATTTGCCCAAAATGGATATTAAATCCATGCCCAAAAGCAATAATCTTGCCTTCAACCAAATAAGGTTTAATATCTACTTTAAAAACATCAGCTTGGAGTTCATCAGGGATTAATATCATAATCAAATCTGCCCATTTTGTCGCTTCACTAACCTCTAATACCTTGAAATTCTTAGCTTCTGCTTTTGCCCAACTCTTACCCCCTTTATAAAGCCCAATAGCAACTTCAACACCAGAATCTCTTAAATTCTCTGCGTGTGCGTGCCCTTGACTCCCAAATCCTATAATAGCAACTTTTTTCCTTTGAATTAATCCTAAATCACAATCTTTATCATAATAAACTCTAAGTGCCATTTTATACCTTTTTAAAAAATGTTGAAATGGATTATATTCTAATTAAACTTAAGCTATTTTATTGAAACTATTATTCTTTATTTTCAACACTTATTTGGTCTCGTATTTTTTCTACATTTTTCTTACCAAAGCCTTTAACTTTTTCTAACTCATCCACAGACACAAAAGGTTGCTTTTCTCGATAATCAATAATAGCTTGAGCCTTTGCCTCACCTATACCATTAATTTTCATCAACTCTTCTTTACTAGCAGTGTTTAAATCTACTCCACCAAACAAAAACGAAACCATTAAAAAGAATGTGGCCAATAATTTCATTTTCTCTCCTTAAATTAAATCTATCCCTTAATTGTAGCAAAAAGCATTTCTATTCCCCCAAATCTGCTAAATATTTTATTAAAAATATTTATTTGTAACTTTTAGTAACCCTATATTTTACGAAAACTCAAAGATTCAAGCAAATGCTCTTTTGCTATATATTTAGATTGCACTAAATCCGCAATACTCCTTGCCACACAAAGAATTTTATGCTTTTGACGCAAAGAAATACCAAAACGTTCAATCGCTAACTCCAAAGTTTCTTTAACTTCATTTCCCAAAAAGCAAAATTCCTCTAATTTCTCCCCTTCTAATCTTGCATTAAAACAATCCTGCCCTCTTCGTTTTTGAAATTTAAAAGCCTCCAAAACTTGCTTTTGCATTTGCTTAGAAGCAATAATGTTCTTTTCTTGTATGCCCTCTTGCATTTGCACAAACAAATCCAACCTATCCCAAAAAGGTTCAGAGATTTTATTCTTATAAGCATTAATTTCTTTTTGATTACAACGACATTCTTTAGAAATACTTAGGAGATTTCCGCAAGGACAAGGATTCATAGCCCCTACAAACAAAAAATCTGCAGGATAAGTAATTTTTGCGTGGAGTCTTGAAATTGTAAAATAATGATTCTGCAAGGGCTCACGTAAAGATTCTAAAATTGTTTTAGGAAAATGCGGCAATTCATCAAAAAATAATACCCCCAAATGCGCTAAAGCAATTTCTCCTGGTTTCACATTTTGAGCTACTGCACTTCCTAATATCGCTGCTTTTGTTGCACTATTGTGAGGATTCCTAAATACCCTAAAAGGAGAAAGCTGGAGTGTATGTGAAGCCATTTCTAAAATTTCTTGTCCTTTAAGAGGGGGTAAAATATAGGGGATTCGGGAAGCTATCATACTTTTGCCACTCCCAGCACTCCCTTCAAAAAGTATATTATGGAATCCACAAGCTGCTATCATAGCAGCCCTTTTTGCCCTCTCTTGACCAATAATATCTTTAAAATCTAGTGGAAAATCTGTGCTAAAATAATACTTCTCTCCTAAAATCTCCTCTGATAAGAAAGGTAAGTCTTCATAGCTTTGACTCAAAATAGGAGGATTTTTTAAAACCTCAATGCCTTCTTGGAGTGTATCAATGTAATAAGCTTTTAAATGGGGTATTTTAGAATAAAAGTTTTCCGCACTTTTTGGAAGCAGAAAAAAGGATTGCCGATTCTTATCTTTACTAAGCAAAGAAAAAAGCAGCGGATAGATAGCTGGAGTATCTTTTACCCTCCCATCTAGCCCAAGCTCCCCAAAAGCAAACCAAATTCTCTTATCATCTTGCTCACTGATATGTCCATGCAAAGCAATCAAAAGGGCTATAGGTAAATCATAAAAACTCCCTTGCTTTGGTAAATCTGAAGGAGAGAGATTAACAACAATTTTTAAAGGGGGGAATTTAAAGCCATTAGCTAGAAGTGAAGATTGCACCCTTTGTTTAGATTCTTGTATAGCATTTCCCGCCAAACCTGTAATCTGAAAAGCAGGTAGAGCCTTAGTGAAGCTTATCTCTGCCTCAACTTCTTTAGCCTCTAATCCTTCTAATGCAGCGCAATATAGGATATTTAAACCCATGCCTTACAATTCTTATTTTGCTTAAAAGCTTTCTCAAACTTTTTACGCTTTAAGATAGAGAGCTTATCAATAAATAAAACTCCATTTAAATGATCAATTTCGTGCTGAAACACGACTGCTAAATAATCTTGTGCTTCAATCTCTTTAGGATTCCCAAATCTATCTTGGTAGGCAACCTTTACTTTCTGAAAACGTTTAACATCTGCATAAAAATCCGGGACACTTAAACAACCCTCACTAAAAAATATTTCACCACTTTTTTCTAAAATCTCTGGATTAATAACCTCTATTAAATCCTCTTTAACCTGTTTCCCCTCTTCATTAGGCAAACAAATAAGCAAAGCTCTAATAGGTTTTGCAACTTGAATTGCTGAAATTCCAACTCCATTTTTCTGAAGCATCACTTCATACATTCCATCTAGAAGTTTATGCAAATCCTCATCAAATTTTTCAATAGGTTTTGAGATTTGACGCAAAAGAGGACTTGGATAAGTGATAACCTCTAACATTATTTACCCTCAAAGACAACAAATGAAGAATCGCTATTAGCGGCTTTTCTTAACGCTTCAATAGCATTTTTAATAAACTCTTGGTGTTTTGTGTTTTTATTAATCTCTAAGATTCCACTATTGACTGCCAAAATAACTTCTTTACCATCAAAATAGATATTGGTAGAACTAACATTATTACAGATTCTATTAGCAAAACGTTTTGCACTCTCTTTATCAGTATAATACAACAACACCCCAAAAACACCTTCTCCAATATAGGCAATGGTATCACTTTTATTAACAAGATTTTGCAAGATTTTTACAATAGTCTTGTTAATAGCTATGAATTTTTTCTTATCTGCAGTAATTTTCTCAAGCTTCTTTGAAACTTTAAAAATAATAAAGAAATGCGTATGTTTGGTGTCTCTAACAGCATTAAGCATTTTAAGAGCTTTAGACTCCATATATTTTCTAGTAAAGACTTTATATCGAGAATCTAAGATAGAACAAACAATAATATCTTGCACATTGTCAGCACAGGTTTCATAAAGATTTTTAACCTCATCCATTTGTTTTTTTAAGATTTGGTGTAATTTTAGTAATTCTTGTTCAAAAACTAAAATGATATTTTGAAAGGTATTAACATTATTAACTGCAGCAATTTCTTTTTTATGATTTTGGACAATACGATACAATACACTAAAATTTTTATGCATTTCTACAATTGCCCGCAAAAGCTTTGTTATAGTATTATAGTTTTCAGAAACTTTAAGCTCAAGCTCTGCTTGTGCTTCAATCAAACTCTCATCTCTTGGACCAAAAGAAGCCAAAAGATCATCTCTAAACTCTTTAGGTTTGTCATTTAAAAGTTTTTCAAAATAAATTTTATAATTCTCTGGTAAAGGAGCCACCTCATTTGAATTCATAGCATCAAAAACTTCTTTACTAAATCTTTGAATATCTGTAGCAGAAGGATCTTCTATATCTTCACTTACAGAATCATCAATTTGTTGATTTTCATCTATATCAGTTTCCTGTGCTTCAGTCATTTTTGCTAACTCTCCACTCATCATAATTGCCTTTATTATTTCAAACTTTTAACTAATACCGCATCAATCAAACCATAATCTTTTGCTTCTTTAGCACTCATAAAAAAATCTCTATCGGTATCCTTAGCAATTTTCTCTAAAGGTTGATTAGTATTATCAGCTAAAATACTATTCAATATCCCCTTTAAACGTAAAATCTCCTTTGCTTGGATTTCAATATCTGTAGCCTGCCCTCTAGCACCACCTAATGGTTGATGAATCATAATCCTAGAATTTGGCAGAGAATATCTCTTACCCTTCTCCCCACAACTCAATAAAAAAGCCCCCATACTAGCTGCTTGCCCAATGCAGATGGTGCAAATATCAGGTTTAATATAACTCATTGTATCATAAATACTAAATCCACTTGTAATAACACCACCTGGAGAATTAATATACAAATAAATATCTTTTTCAGGATCTTCTGCCTCTAAAAACAACAATTGTGCAACAATAGATGAAGCCAAGCCATCATTTATTTCACCACTTAACATAACAATCCTATCTTTTAATAATCGTGAATAAATATCATAACTTCGTTCTCCACGACCAGTCTTTTCTATAACAATAGGAACATAATAGCTCATTTACACCTTCTTATCCAATAAATTCGTTAAAATTCTATCCTCTAACATAGCCATTTTCACAGCAGGAAGAAGATTATTATTTTTATAATAATCTAAGATTTCTTGAGGATTCTGCCTCATTGCTATAGCTTCATAATAAATAGTATTAACAACCTCATTATCAGGTATATTAATTTTATCTCTTTTAGCAATAGCATCTATAATAAAAGTAATTTTAACGCTCTTTTGTGCATTTTCCCTTTGTTCCTCTCTTTTAGCTTTAAGCATTTGCTCATCTTTAGCTAATTTTTCTTGTTCCTCTTTAGGCAAGGAAGCAAAAATATTCCTAAGCAACAAATCCATCTCTTGTTCTACGATAGTTTGGGGTAAGTCAAAAATAATCATCTTATCAAGATTCTCTACCAAGCTCATTTTT
The DNA here is from genome assembly GCF_003097575.1 of Helicobacter apodemus. Classification (NCBI taxonomy): domain Bacteria; kingdom Pseudomonadati; phylum Campylobacterota; class Epsilonproteobacteria; order Campylobacterales; family Helicobacteraceae; genus Helicobacter; species Helicobacter apodemus. Next base: position 1,239,528 of record NZ_CP021886.1, read on the forward strand.
AACTCTTTATTATATATTTCACGTTTCTTTTCATCTTGCAACTGGGCTTTAACCTTTTCTCTCAACATCTCTACATTTGCCTCTTTTTCATCGGGCAATAAAGTTTTTGCGAAGTTATCATCTACCTCAATTTTGCCTTGTGTTTGTATTTCATTAAGCTTAACTTTAAAAGTTGCTAATTTACCCGCTAAATTCTTAGCTTGATAATTTTCTGGAAAAGTTACTTCAATAGCCTTTTCTTCTCCCTTTTTCATACCAATGAGCTGCTCTTCAAATCCTTCTATAAAAGACTTGCTGCCGATTTTTAGAAGATAATTTTCTGCTTTCCCTCCCTCAAAAGGGCTATTATCTATAAACCCCTCAAAGTCTATTTTGGCATATTCTCCATCTTTTAGCTTCCTACGACTATCTTCAATGCTAATTAGGGGGGCTCTAGCCGTAGCAATTTCTTCTATTCTTGCATCAATATCTTTATCGCTAATCTCTGGGATATTCACAGATGGGATACATTTTTCTAAGTTTTCAAGAGGGATAGCGGGGTTTAACCCAATCTTAAGCTCAATCTCTAATCCTTCTTTTGTTGGATTAAATTTAGTAATTTTTGGATCACCTACTAATAAATTAGGTTGCACCTTTAATGTTTCTAAAACTTCTCTTAAAATATCTTGGATACATTCTTTTTGTGTATCTTCTTCAAGTTGCTTTCCATAACGCGCTTTAATGGTTGCAGTTGGAACATGCCCTTTTCTAAAACCATCAATTTTAAGATTCTTTCCTGCAGATTTTATAACCTCTTGTAGCTTTTTATCTAATTTCTCTTGAGAAATAACTGCTTCTGCAATTGCATTTGCACTATCAATTCTATTTACCTTTAAGCTCATTGTGCTTCATACTCCAAAAACATAAAATAAGTAATTAATATAGTTTTTTCATTATAGTAAATATTTTCTTAAAATTTACTATCTTACTCAACAAAACATCATATGAACTCTATATGAACTCTATCAACCTGTATTTCTAATACCCTGTGCTATACCTACTATGGTTGTTACAATCTGCTCAACAATCCTCTCTTTTTGTTGGGGATAATGTGCGTTTTTATATTGTTTAATGAGATAGAGCTGCAAAAAACTAAGGCTTGTCAAGAAAGGCTTACGCAAAAGAATAGATTCTTGAATCATCTTCTCACTAGCTAATAAGCACTCCTCTTGTCTTATAAATAAAAGCCATTCTAAGCTTAAAGTATATTCTCTCTTAATCATCTGCCAGATTCTATCCCTAATCTCTTGTTCCTCTACAAACTCATTATAAAATTTCGCAATTTCTAAATCTACTTTTAAAAATGCTTGCGAAATATTATCAATGGTGGTTTTAAAAAACAAATCCTCCTGATAACATTGCCGGAATATTTCCTTATCGTAAGTCTCATTTGCTTTTTGCAATCCACTACCAAGCCCATACCAAGCAGGGATAATAGCTCTATTTTGTGTCCAAGCAAAAACCCAAGGAATAGCGCGTAAATCCTCTACCCTCTGCGTATCTTTTCGCTTACTAGGGCGTGAGCCAATATTGAGTTGCTGGATAAACTCTATAGGGGTAGCACTCTTAAAATACTCCATAAAACCCTCTGTTTGATAAACTAATACCCGATACGCTTTAAAGGATTCTTCACTAACCTTTCGCATTAAAGAATCATAGTCTTTTTTAGGGGCTAAATGCACCCCACCAAATTTATCATAAACAGATTTTTTCAATAAGGCAGCTAAAATGCTAGAAAAATTAAAAGCTGCTTTTTTAGGGTTAAGGTATTTAACGCTAATAACTTCACCTTGCTCTGTTGTCTTTAAAAATCCTGCCACGCTATTATTAGGGGATGCCATTAGGGCATCACTTAATGCACCTCCACCACGACTAACACTGCCTCCTCTGCCGTGAAACAATCGGAACTTAATGTTTAATTCCTCCCCTAAGGCTATGAGGTTAGAGATTGCTTTATATAAAGAATAATTACTGGCAAAAATCCCCCCATCTTTACTAGAATCAGAATACCCAATCATAATCTCTTGGTAATTTTTTCTTGATTGCAAATATTGAAGATATTGCGTATTCCTACAAAGCTCTCTTAAGATTTTAGGAGCATTTTCTAAGTCTAAAATAGTTTCAAAAAGTGGTGAAATAGAGATTCTAGTCTTTTTTCCCTCTCTCCAAAGCCCTGATTGTTTGGCATACCAAAAAACACATAAAAAATCATTCGCACTCTTACACATTGAGATAATGCACGAATTAATAATATTATCACTAATCCTTGTTTTTGCCCATTGAAAATTCCAAAAAACCAATAATATCTCTTGGGTTTGGACACTAAGCTTATCATAGAATTTATTAAGATCTGGTGATGGTTGATTGAGTGCAAAATCTAAAACCTCCCTTTGTTTATTAGGAGGTAGAAGCAATAAATCCTCTTGTGTATAGCCCAAAATAGAAAAAATTTCAGCTAAAGCCCTCCAAAAGACATCGCGATGTTCTCTAAAATCTAGCTGCATTAAATGAAACCCTGCTAAAAGCACTAAATTCTTTAATCGCTTTAAATATTTTCTACTACGATTATCTAAAGATTCTATAAGCATTTCAATATCTTTTATAAACTCTTTAGGGGTTTGATATTTATAAATCTCACTCTCCTCTAAAGCTATTTGCGGTAGATTTAAAGCAATAATCCTATTTTGTAATTTCACTCTCATACAAGTAAGTTTTGCCCTTATAGGCTCTTGCAAAAAAAGTTTTCTTGCCATATCATCTAAACATTCTTTTTCTTCCTCTAAACTCTCTAATAATTCCTCTGTGGGGCAAATATATTCTCTTGCGTGGGATAGCTCTCGGCTTAATTTATCAATAATCTTTAAATAATGCTCAATAATGGTTTTATGCTGTTGCTTCATAACCGCTAACATTACAGAATTATTCACATAAGGATTCCCATCCCTATCACCTCCAATCCAACTACCAAGCCTAATAGGAGATTTTTTCAAATCCTCCCCCAAAACTTCTTGCACTTCCTCTAAAACCTCTGTCCCACTCTGTAAGATGGAGCTTTCCATAAAATATAATAAATTATCTAATTCAAATAATACCTCTATTTTCTCTCTACGCACAATATGGCTATACCATAAACAACTTAAGCGGTATTTCAAATGCTCTTTTGCCTCTTGCTTACCACAATCAATCCATAAATGCAAATCATCACACATTTGGTGATAACTCTCTAAAAATGTCCTACGCAAAGATTCAGTTGGGTGAGCTGTAAAGACGGGATAAAACTTCATCCTTTTTAAGACTGCTTTAATATCCTCTTCATCATAGCCTTCTACTTTAAGCTCTTGCATAGTTTTTTGTAAATTAACTTTTGGGTTCTTTTTTAAGTGATTTTTCTCATCAATAATATTAAGGAGTAAATGGTATAAAGTAAAAGCTTTAATAAGATTAGGGATTTCCTCTGATGGCAATTTTTGCAATAAATCTTTTTCATAAAGATGAGAAGATTCTTCTTTAAAAACTATGAAAAACTCCTTAGTATTTGCTGAAACCTCATCTAAAAATTCCATCATTAAATTAAAAATAAAATCTGTATCTTTTTTTTGCTCCATTATGACCACCTTTTATTTTTTATCATTATAACGCTTTCTTACAAAGAAAGGCATTTTTTGCTTTAAAAGCCCTAATAATCTTAAGTTTTTCTTGCAAAATATGCTCTTGTATCATTTTTCTACTGGGTTTTGGTATCGTATTTTCTATCCAACTTACAGGGGAATAATTACCAATGGCATAAAAGATTTTCCATATCCTTTTAACAGGTAACTGCAAAGATTGCTTAGAATAAAGGCAATAAACGCTCTCTTGTGCGTAAAAAAACCTTATTTGGCATTGCAAAAGATTCTTATTCCTTTTAAAGCTTTCTAAGACATTTAATATCTCCAAATCATCACTATGCCATAGTGTTTTTATTTTTTGGTGATTATTCATTAAAAGAAACATTGATTTTTTAAGTGTTTTGGGGATTTGTATATCTAAGTGCTTTTCAAAAGATTCCTCCCTTTGCTTAGGAGATAAAGAAGGATTAGCAAGAAACTCTAAAAACAAATAATAATAAAGCGTGCTTAGTTTAAGCAATTCACCCCCTGCTTTTAAAACCTCTAAAACTTTCATTATATAATCAAAAACAGAAATTTCTATATTATCAAACCCTATCTTTAGGGAATTAAGTGAGTAAATAAAGGGAAAAACCCTATCTAAAACACCAAGATCTAACAAGGTTTGAAAAAATAAATAAGATTTTTCATAATGTAAAAGAATTGCTATTTCTTGGTAGAGCCTATTAGGCTCTAGCTCCGCTAAACTCTCCTTCATTGTAGCAATGAGAGCTTTAGTGCGGGGGTGAATTTTCCATAGTTCCCCAAACTTTGCTCTAAATCTCGCAATCCTTATCACACGCAAAGGATCTTCACAAAAGCTCAAGGAGGTATGCTTTAAGACTTTATTGGCTAAATCGTCTCTCCCCTTAAAAGGGTCGATAATCTCTCCACTACTTTCATCTAATGCCATAGCATTAATAGTCAAATCACGTCTTTTTAAATCCTCATAAAGGGTAATATTTTCTATCTCATAACAAAAACCATTATAACCTTTAGCAACTTTACTTTCTCTCCTTGCTAAAGCTATTTGTGTATATTCATCTACTAAATAAACAGGAAAGTTTTTGCCAACTTTGCGTAAATGCAAAAAATCATCTTGGGTATAACCAACTGCTACATAATCTTTATCTTTTATAGGCAACCCTAAAAGCCTGTCCCTAACCGCTCCACCTACAAGATAAATTTTTTTAGTAAAGCCCGTATTTTCCATCGATTCTTTTATAAATCACCCGCATTTTAGAATCTTTATCATTAAAAACAAAAAATTGTTGAGAGCTACTCTTTAAACACTCTAATGCCTCATCAATATCCATAGGTTTATGCAAATACAAATCCATTGGAACAATCTCATCCTCCCCTTTTAAAGTTAAAGCTTCATCGCGTAAAATATCCATTGCCATTAATTCTTCAGTAGGAGTTGTATGCTTTTGATTAATTTTATCGTGATAACGACGCAAAATTTTATGCATTCTTGCAAATGCTAAATCCGCAGCAACATACAAATCTTTATCTTTTTGGCTAATAACAATCATATTAGCCTTTGCCACAGATAAAGCCATATCAATCAAAAAAGACTTTTTCTTTTTCTCTTTTCCCTTTTTTTCTTGAAAAGAAACTACCACACGAAAACTCAAAATATCTAAATGATATTTTTTTAACCCCTCACCTAGATGGATAATATATTCTTTAATGGAATCTGTAAGTTCAAAATGCCTTGAAGTTATCACTATATTCATAAAAATCTCCTTGTTTTTTTATATTGTATCACAATGGAGTTAAAACAATATCTTTAAAAACAGGTTTTAAGATTATTAAAAAAGTTACAACTCAAGGTTTTTCATCGCCTCTCTTAAAAGATTTTTATCAAAGACTACTCCTTGGGATTGCATAAAAATTTCAAAAGCTAAAATCGCTTGATAAACCAACATATCTTTACCATCTTGAATGGGTATTTTTAAAGATTGTGCTAATTGCAAAAAAGGAGTTTCTCTGCCATAAACCAAATCAAAGGCTAATCGTGCTTGTTTCAAAATCTCTATAAGTTGCTCCTTGTGAATCGGAAAAGAATTTTCTAATCCAGAGGGTGTAGCATTAATAATAAGATCATAGGCTTTTTTAGGTTTAAAAGAATCAAAGGTATAAGTTTCAAACCCTCTAAAAGATGTTAAACGCTCACTAGAGCGATTTAAAATCGTTGTATCAATATTTTTTTCTTGCAAAATGCAAGCCAATGCCTTAGCACTCCCCCCAGCACCTAAAATAAGGGCATTTTTAAATTTAAAAGAGGCAATACATTCATAAAAGCCCATCGCATCAGTGTTATATCCAAAAATCTTATTATTACAAAAAACAATAGTATTCACCGCTTGTATTTTTTTCGCAATTCCAAAGGTTTCATCACAAGAGCTAAAAGCTATTTCTTTAAAGGGAATAGTAATATTTGCCCCCTTTAACCCTAAGGTATCTAAAGATCTAAAATCTTTTTCTTTATCTAAACAATAGCGTCCATAGAAAGCATTAATACCCAATATTTCAAAGGCGTAATTATGCAAAAGGGGTGAAAGGGAATGATTAATAGGGTTTCCAACAACAGCAAATTGCATTATTGTTCTATTAGAGATCTACGAAGAGTCCAGCCCTCAAGAGCATTTTTATCCTTAATTCTAGCCCATCCATTGGCTTCCTCAACAATCTCTACACTATCTTGAGGCGTAAGCTTACCCATAATAGGAGAATCTATAGAAGGTTTTTGGCGAATATTTAAACGAGGAACTTTAGCAGTATAGTAAATAGGCTTACCTTGATTTTTTTGGGTATTTTCTGAAGAATTTGGCTGAACTTGTGAAATAAAACTCTCTGAAAAATAGGATCTTGTATAGGCTTTTAAAACCCAGCCTAATGTAGTTTGTGTAATAGTTTCACCAATTAATACCCACTTACCATTATCCTCTAAAATAATCGCTTTAAGTTGCGGGGTGAATTTGCCTATTATAGCAGAAGTTGTATTAGGTTCCTCTCTTATATTAAGAGAAGGTACTTTGGAGGTAATATATTTCTTAGGATCCTCTAATTCATTAGGTATTTCATTATTAATTTCAATCTCTGCATTATTATCAGTTTGATTATCATCAGGTAAAGGCACAATCTCTTTTTGCAGTTGTTGTGCTAAAACATCTAAATTATATTCATTATCCTCTTCTTGGGAAAGCATAGATTCTGCTTCAGTGAGAGGCTGTATTTTGCTATCTTGTCTTTTAATAATTTCAAAAATAGAATAATAAATGGCAAAAGCTAACAATAATACAAAAATAGGTAAAGGATAGATCTTAAAAAAACGTTTTATCCCTTCAAACATATCCATAAACCCTTTTAGCAAATTAAGCTAACATTGTAGCTAAAAAACTCTTATTAAGCAAATTTCACCCTTTTGCTACCTTGTTTTATCTCACCTAAGATATAACCATTACATATTTTAGCAAGGGCATTAGCCTCCTTACAATCACAAACCAAAACCATACCAACCCCCATATTAAAAGTCTGATATTTATCAGAATCTTCTACATATTTTGTAAGCCATTCAAAAATAGGGAGTGTTTGTATCTTTTGCTCTTCAATAATAGCATCAACATCATAGGGCAAGATTCTAGGGATATTTTCTATTAATCCCCCTCCTGTAATATGGGCTAAAGCCTTAATTTTATGCTCAATAGCTTTAAAAGTTTTTACATAAATTTTTGTTGGCTCTAAAAGCTCCTCTATAAGAGTTTTTCCATTAAAGTTAGATTCTAAGTTTATGCGATGCTCTGCAATAATCTTCCGGACTAATGAATAACCATTAGAATGTATTCCATTACTTGGAAGTGCCACTAAAATATCACCAACTTTTATAGAGTTTTCTCTCTCTACTTTTTCTTTTTCTGCAATACCTACGGCAAATCCTGCTAAATCAAAATCCTCTTTTTGATACATTCCGGGCATCTCTGCACTTTCTCCGCCTATTAATGCACATTCTGCCTCTAAACAACCTTTGGTAATCCCCTTAATAACTTCTAAGGCTTTAGTTTTATTGAGCTTTCCAGTGGCATAATAATCTAAGAAAAAAAGCGGGGTAGCAAAATTACAAATCAAATCATTAACACACATTGCGACTAAATCTATACCCACATTCTCTAAAATCCCCCAATCAATGGCTAGACGCAATTTCGTCCCAACACCATCAGTAGCGGCTAAAATTACAGGCTCTTTATAACCATTAGGAATCTTATAAGCTCCACTAAAAGAACCAATTCCTCCTAAAACATTTGCATTAAAGGTAGATTGCGCCAGATCTTTTAAATCCTCTACTAGAGCATTTCCCTCTGCTATATCCACACCGCTATCTTTATAACTTAGCTTCTCCATAATATCCCTCTAATGCAAAATATCAAGGAAATAATACAAAATTACAACTTAAAGCTTGAGAATTTCGCCTATAATTAACAAAATTTAATGCTAGCTACTATATAATTTATCGAAATTATATAGTAGGAGGCAAATATGTCTCAAAACACCCTTAATAAGGCGATAAATTTTATTAACCGCGAATTATCTTGGCTTAGGTTTAACACACGCGTTTTAAGTGAAGCACAAGATAAAAGTAATCCTTTATTAGAGCGTCTAAAATTCCTTGCTATCTATAGAACCAACCTTGATGAATTTTATATGGTAAGAGTTGCGGGATTAAAACGACTTTATAGTGAGGGGATTATAGAAAGCGGGGCGGATAGATTAACCCCCAAAGAACAATTAGAGGAGATTAGAAACTATCTCCAAAAAGAACAAGAATGTCTAGAATCTTGTTACCAAGAAATTAAAAAAGGACTCCAAAATATCGGTTTATCCATTAAAACCTATGATGAAGTTAATAAAGACCAAAAACAAAAGCTTCAAGAATATTTCTTAAACCACCTATATCCCATTGTTGTACCAATTGCTGTAGATGCTACGCATCCTTTTCCTCACCTTAACAATCTTACCTATGTCTTAGCACTCAAACTCCAAAACCTTGATAATCCCAATGAAATTAAATTTGGTATGACAAGAATTTCAAGAATGCTCCCTGGCTTTATCAATCTTGATGATACTTATATCTATACAGATAGTGTTGTAGCAGAATTTACTAGTGAGTTATTTCCGGGATTTAAAGCTATTAATTGGGGTGCCTTTAGGGTAACAAGAAATGCCGATATGGAGATAGAGGAGGAGGAAGCCGATGATTTTATGGTGCTAATGACAGAGGGATTAAAGTCTCGCAGAAAGGGAGAGATTATCCGACTTGAAATTAGCAAAAGCGCGGATGAAGAGTTAAAAGGTTTTATTGCTCAATACATTAAAGTCTCAGCAGAAGATATTTATGAATACCAATTACCGATGAATTCTAATATCCTATGGGAAATTGTAGGGAATAAAAACTTTGCTAATCTGACTTTTCCAAACTATACCGCTAAAATCTTACCCCCCCTAGATTCTAAAGCGAATATTTTTTCTGTGTTAGATACAAGGGATATTCTTTCTTTTCAACCTTATGAAAGCTTTGAACCCATTGTAAATTTCATCCAAAGTGCCGCAAAAGACCCGGACGTTTTTTCCATTCGTATGACTTTGTATCGTGTTGGCAAAAACTCCCCTATTGTTAAATCACTTATTGAAGCAGCTGAAAATGGTAAGCAAGTTACAGCTCTTGTAGAGCTTAAAGCAAGATTTGATGAAGAAAATAATCTTAATTGGGCAAAAGCCTTAGAATCCGCTGGAGCTCATGTTATCTATGGAGTGCCCGGATTAAAAGTGCATGCAAAAATTGCCTTAGTGATTAAAAGTATCGGGAGAGAATTACGCGAATATGTGCATTTAAGCACAGGAAATTATAATCCAAGCACCGCAAAAATTTATACCGATATTAGCTATATGACTTCTAAAAAGGAATTTACCCAAGATGCTACAAAATTCTTTCACAATCTCTCTGGTTTCTCGCATAAATCCAAACTTCAAACCCTCTTTGCCGCCCCTATGCAAATAAAATCTAAGATTTTAGAACTTATCCACAATGAAGCTAAAAAGGGGAATGAGGGGAGAATTATCTTAAAAGCTAATTCCATTGTCGATACGGATGTGATTTTAGCCCTTTATCAAGCCTCTAATGTTGGCGTTAAAATAGATTTAATTATTCGTGGAATTTGTTGTTTAAAACCAAATATCAAAGGCGTAAGTGAAAATATCCGCGTAATCTCTATTGTAGGAAAATATCTAGAACACGCAAGAATCTATTATTTTAAACACTCAAAACCACAAATTTACTTTGCAAGTGCGGACTTAATGCCAAGAAACCTAGAAAGAAGGGTAGAATTAATGACCCCTATTTTTCAACAAGATTTAGCGGATAAGCTCTTTGGGATTTTAAAAATCCAAAGTGAAGATAATGCTAAATCTCACGAACTTCAAAGCAATGGTGAATACAAAAAACTCTCCCCCAATGCTGGAGAGAAAGCTATCAATAGCCAAAAGATTTTAGAAGATTATACTAACTCTACTTATATCTCTTTAAAACGGCAGGAAGAAGAAGTCAAAGCCAAAAAACTTTCAAGACAAATGTTTAAAAAGAATTAGAAACTTAAACTTAAAAGGAATTTTGATGAATCTTAGCCAAACACTCTATAAAGCAAAAATAGCTACCAATATCCTAGCAAAACTCCCCCACCAACAAAGACAACAATTTTTAAGAGATTGTGCCTTAGGTTTAGAGGCAAATATACAAAGTCTTTTAGAGGCTAATCTGAAAGATTTAAACAACGCTCAAGCTATGAATCTAAACAATGCGATGATAGAGCGTCTAAGCCTTGATGAAACCAAGATTAGGAATATGGCACAATCCCTAAGAAAAGTAGCGGACTTTCAAGACCCCTTGCACAGAATCTTAAGTGGTTTTAGTAATGCTAAAGGGCTTGATATTCAAAAAGTTAGCATACCTTTGGGCGTTATTGCTATTATTTATGAATCAAGACCCAATGTAACAAGTGATACAGCTGGATTATGTTTCAAAAGTGGAAATGTCTGTATCCTCAAAGGAGGCAAAGAAGCACAAAACTCTAATGAAAGCATTATACAAATCTTTCATAAAATCCTAAGCCAACACCATCTCCCTTTAGAATCTATTACTTTGCTTCCAAGTATGCAAAAGAGAGAAGACTTAAAAGAATTACTCTATGCCAAAGATTTTATCGATTTAATCATTCCTAGAGGTGGGGAGGGATTGATTAGATTTGTAAGTGAGCATTCTAAAATCCCTGTTATTAAGCACGATAAAGGAGTCTGCCATATTTATGCACACCATAGCTGCAAAATTGAAGAATCTATTGCCATTATCCTCAATGCTAAAACCTCTCGCCCTAGCACTTGTAATGCCTGTGAAACACTGCTTATAGATAAGGCATTTGCTAAAGACTTTTTACCCAAAGTAGCATTAGCACTTAGAGACAGGGGAACTTTGCTTAAGGGTTGTGAAGAATCTTGTAATATCTTAAAACATCACACTATAGAATGTGAGTTAGTCCCTGCTGAAGCTTATCATAGAGAATATAACGACAATATCTTAAACCTTAAAATCGTGCAAAGTTTCCAAGAAGCCCTTTTACATATCCAAACCTATGGAAGCGGACATAGTGATGCGATTTTATGTGAGGATTATAGCCTTGCTGAAGAGTTTTTAAACCAAATAGATAGTGCTTGTGTCTATGTGAATGCCTCGACACGCTTTAGTGATGGAGAGGAATTTGGTTATGGAGCAGAAGTGGGTATATCAACAGCTAGAATCCACGCAAGAGGACCTATGGGGGTAGAGAGTTTAACTACCTATAAATACAAAATAAGAGGAAATGGACAAGTGCGCTAAAACTCCCAATTTTGAGCCCTTATTAAAATATCTTTGGCTCCTAAAGCGATGAATTTTAGAGCCAATGCTCTCCCTAAATTTTGACAATCCTCTACACTCTCAACTTTAGATTCTATACTATCCTCTAAAATCTCCTCTCCACTAGGCAATCCAAGTATAGCCCTTAGGGTAATGCAGCCTTGCTTAAACACAGCATTAGCTCCAATAGGGACTTGACAACCCCCCTCTAGGGTTTTCACAAATTCCCTTTCACAACTCGTTTCAAAGAGGGAATTTGTATCATTTAAAAAGGCAAGTTTTTCATAAATCTCACTATCCCTTTTGCATTCAACACCAAGTGCCGCCTGTCCCATTGCGGGAATCATAAATTCTAGGGGCAAAATATACTTAACCCCCTTTATTCCAAGACGATTAACACCTGCTTGTGCTAAGATAATCGCATCAAATTCCCCATCTTCTAATCGCTTTAAACGCGTCTGGACATTTCCCCTTAAACTTATGCAATCTAAATCACTCCGCAATCTTTTTAACTGCATAGTCCGCCTTAAAGAAGTCGTCCCAACTCTAGCCCCTTTAGGCAAAGATTCTATATCTTTATAAGCAGAGCTTAAAAAACTATCCCGCACATCCTCGCGTTTAGTAATGGCAGCTAAACCTAAGCCGTCTATAAACTCTACGGGGACATCTTTAAGGCTATGCACTGCTATATCAATAACATTTTCTAGCAAGAGCGTTTCTAATTCTTTAGTAAAAAGCCCCTTCCCCCCAATCCTAGCTAAAGGGACATCAAGGATTTTATCCCCTTTAGTTTTCACAATTTTTAACTCCACTTGCCAATTAGGATAAGCCCTTCTAAGAGATTCTTTAACATAATTTGCCTGCCAAAGTGCTAAAACACTCCCCCTAGTCCCAATAACAATTCTCTCCACACTTAAGCCTTAATCTTTTTCAATCACTTCTACATCAATAATTTCTGAATCTTTAGAGGAGACTTTAGTCTTACTCAAGGGCTTTAATAACATAAGGGTAATACTAAATTGCATAAAAATTCCCAAAATATCACTCAATACACCCGGTAAAATTAACAAAATAGCCCCTAAAATCCTAAACACATTGGAGCTAAAAAACACTTCTTGGCTAATCTCCCTTAAATAAAACTTCCCTAACGCCTCTTTAAAAAAGATTCTAAAATTCACCAACAATCCAAGCCCAAAAAGAGCGGTAATAACAACCTCTAAGAAAAACCCAAAAACTCCTATCCATTCAATAAGGGCATAGCTTAATAAAATTTCCAAAAAAATATACAACAAAATAAGTATTAAAGGCATTAACTTCCTATCCTCTCTAAAATTTTTTCTACTACACAATCTCTGCTATCAAGCTTTTCTTTAAGGAGATTTTTTCTTTGGATAAACTCAATATTACCCTCATTTAAACCTTTGCCAACAATAAGGGCATAAGGAATCCCGATTAATTCAAAATCTGCTATTTTTGCCCCATATCGCTCCTCCCTATCATCTAGTATGCACTCTATACCCCTCTCTTGCAAAGCCCTATAAAGATTCATAGCATATTCCATTTGTTGTGTATCTTTTATATTCGAAACAATAATATCTAAGGTAAAAGGTGCAATGGCTTTATTCCACTGCATACCCCTCTCATCATAATGCTGTTCGATAATAGCACCCAAAAGCCTTGATACTCCAATCCCATAACAACCCATTAAAAAGGGCTTTGACCTACCGCTTTCATCTAAAAAAAAAGCTTCAAAGGCACTAGAATATTTATCACCTAATTGAAAAATATGCCCTACTTCAATCCCTTGTGTTAAATACAGTTCCCCTTGCTTATCTTCTCCACACTTAGGGCATAAATCCCCTGCTTTAACCTCTATTAAATCCCTAAACTCTATGCCCTCACAAAGGGATAAATCCACCCCTACAAAGTGATAGTCCTCCTCATTAGCACCCATAATCAAATGCTTACAATCCTCTAATTCCTTATCAAAGTAAATATAAGGGCTTTGGGTAATATTCCTTAGGGCATAAGCCCCAATATATCCCGGGCATAGACCAACACTCCTTATCTCCTCCTCACTCGCTTCTATAATATCATTAGCTCCTGCAATAGCATTAAGTGCTTTGGTAATATTTAAAGTCTCACAACCGCGTATAAAGAAAAACACTAAAGCACTCTCTCCTTTTTCAAAAAGAGCTTTTTTAACAACCGCTTTAATCGTCCAAAAAGAATCTACTTTAAAAAACTCTGCTAAGGACTCAATAGTTGTGGTATTAGGGGTATGGAATTTAGCAAAATCTGCTTGTGGAGGGGGAGTTTTAGCAGTTTTCTTAATCCGCCTTGCTGCTTCTAAATTTGCGGCATATTGGCATTTATTACAAACACAAATCGTATCCTCACCACTTTGGGCTAACACCATAAATTCTTTGCTCCCACTCCCTCCAATAGCTCCGCTATCTGCTTCAACAACACGAAACTCTAACCCTAATCTTGTAAAAATCCTTGTATAAGTTTCCTCCATTACATTAAATTCTCTTTTTAAATCCTCCTTAGAACTATGAAAGCTATAACCATCTTTCATAAGAAATTCTCTCCCCCTTATCACCCCAAACCTTGGACGAATCTCATCACGAAATTTAAGATTAATTTGGTAAAGATGCAAAGGTAATTGCTTATAACTTTTTATATAAGATTTTATAAGCTCCGTAATAACCTCCTCATACGTTGGACCTAAGACAAATTCATTCTCTTTTCTATCTTTAAAACGTAATAATTCTTTTCCATATCGTTCATAACGACCACTTTTTTGCCAAAGGCTCGCAGCAGTTACAAACCCTAATGATACCTCTAAAGCACCTGTCTTATTCATCTCCTCTTGAATAATGGCTTTAATTTTTTCAAGCACCCTAACACCTAAGGGTAAAAAATTATAGATCCCGCTCCCAATTTGCTGGATAAATCCCCCCCTTATTAAATATTCGTGGCTTTTTAAAAAAGCATCTTTAGGTTTTTCTTTTAAGGTTGGTGCAAAAAAGTTTGAAAACTTCATTCTTTCTCCTTTTTATCATTAGTAGTGTCAAAAAGCTTAGTTTCGGTATATTCGCATTTATATTGTTCAACCATTAAAGGATTTTGCTCTCCACTAAAAAGAAATCTAGTCGCTTCAATGACCCCATCTCCTTGGGGGTATTCGCAATAGTTTTTAAACCAACCGTAAAATTATGCAAAAAAGTATTAAAGGCATTATGCAATGTTTTCTCGATATTTTTTTCATACTCTTTAGGTAAAAAGCCTTTGGCAATTCCTCTAGCTAATTCCTTTTGTGCGGATTCTTTTGCCTGTTGCCTTATTGCCTTAATGAGTGGCTCTACATTAAGACTTTGCAACCAAGCAAAAAATTGTTGGGTAAATTTTCCTATAATCGCATAAGCAATGTCTGCTTGTCTTTCTCTCAAAGCAAGATTTTCTTTTACAATATCCTCTAAATCATCAATAGAAAAAACACTTATACCCTCTTGAATAATCCCATCAATATCTCTAGGAACGGCTAAATCAAACCAAAAACGTTTTTGTGAAAAATCCTCTACCATATCTTGTGTGATAATGCTATGAGGTGCTCCTGTAGCGGTAAATAATAAAGGGACTTTATTAATAAGATTCCCTAATTCCTTAAAACTCTCTACACGAATCTTTGCTTGAGGATTTATATGCATTATCTCTTCACAAAGGAAATATGCGTTTTTAATTTCACGATTGATTAAAATAATCTCCGCACCATTATTTATAAGGTGTTTTACACATAATGTGCTCATCTCTCCAGCTCCAATAACCAAAGCTTGTATGCCCTTTAAATCCTTTAAAATCACTTTTGCTTTAGCCACAGCAGCAGAGGCTACAGAAACAGAATTTTTAGAAATATCTGTAGAATTACGCACACTAGCTGCACAACGAAAAGCAAAATGTATAGCCCTTGATAAGGCTAACCCGCAACAACCTAAATCATAAGAAAACCTAAAAGCACTTTTAAGTTGTCCTGAAATTTGGGTCTCCCCTACTACCAAACTATCTAAAGAGCTCGCAACACTAAAGAGATGATGAATGGCTGAAATATTCTCATAAGAATCTGCGGTTTTTTTCAATTCCTCTAAGGTAATTTTTGAATAATCACTTAATTTTGCCAACAAAAACTCTTCAGTTTTTGGGATATTATTCACACTTAAAATAAATTCTATACGATTACAAGTCGATAAAATAACCGCTTCTTGAATAAATTTGTTTTCTACTAAAGCAAATAAAAAATCTTTGGTGTGTTGATTCCTTATTTCAAAAACAAGCTTCTCCCTTAAGCTAAGATCAGTATTTTTATGTGTGTAACTTAAAATATAATATTCCATTTTTCCTCTTAAAAATCTCTATCTATCATCTCTTGCATTATAGCTATAAGTTTATTGCAAGATTGATCGCTTATGCTTTGCATTCCTGCTTCTCCTAAGTTTTTAGCTAGTCTAAAGCTTCGTTTAATCGCATCACTTTGTTGGAATTGTTGTAAAATCCACACCATCTCATCTTGAGATATTTCTTGTTTAAAGGATTTCTTTAAACGTTCTTTATCCTGCTCTTGTAAGGAATGGTAAAGATAAATATAAGGTAAAGTTGTTTTTCCTTCTTTAAAGTCATTTAAAATAGGCTTTCCTAATTTCTCTTGTGTAGCAGTAATATCTAAAATATCATCAATAATCTGAAAAGCTATACCTAAATTTCTCCCATAGTTTCTAAACTTCTTTGCATCTTGGGGGCTTTTTTTAGCAAGCAATGCTGCCGCAAAGGCAGTAGATTCAATAAGTGCTGCGGTCTTTTTTTCTATCATTGCTAGATATTTTTTCTCATCCGTATTGAAAGATTGCGAAAGATAAACATCTTCTATTTCTCCTAAAGCCAATCTTACAACAGAATCTGCGATAATATGTGGAATTTGGGGATACTCTTTATGAAAAGCAACTAACTCACAAAACGCCTTAGAATAAAACACATCGCCTAACATAATCGCATTTTTATCTCCAGCAATAGCATTAATAGAGGGCTTAGAGCGACGCATAAGCGAATTATCAATTACATCATCGTGCAACAAAGAAGCACTTTGTATCATTTCAACAACCGCACAAAGTAAAATACTCTCTTCACTCACTCCAGCGATATTTAATACTAATTTACTCCTTAGCATTTTCCCACTTTGTAAATGCTTACTTAATTCCAAGGTAAGAGGAGAATCTAATGCTTCTAAAAAGCTTTGCATCCTTTCTTTAATTTGCTCCAAAGCCTCCATTTGGCACTATCCTTTCATCAATAATATTAAAATCCCTGCCACCTTCATAAATATAATATTTCAAAGTAGCAATCTTCTCTCCCCTATGATAATCCTTAAAGCACAGCATAAAAAAGGGTTCAAGCGTATAATATTTCTGCTCTGCTTTAAGCAAAGGTAAAGTATAACAATTCCTTTGGTAATCTTGGTAAAGTATAAATTGATGGGGAAAATAATCATAATTTAAATGCATTACCAATCCCTTATTTTTTAACAAGGTCCAACGAAAATATAAAGTCTTTTGTGCTTCATTAACTTTAAAATTCAATAAATAAAATTCATCTTTTTGAAGCTGTAAAAACTTCTCTGCCTTCCACTGCGGTGGAGCAAAAAGCAAAGAAATAAAACTACCCAACAAAAATAAGATTCTACTCATTTTTTGTTAAAATATTTCCCATAGACTCAATTGCTAAATTTTGTGTATGCCTATAAATCTCCTCTGAAGATTCTTCAGAGGAGAGGATATAATTTAGCTCTTCTTCCCAAGATTCTCCTAAACGTTTCTCAAGTAAAATCTCCATACTAGCCAATCGCTCTAAGATTCTTATAAGTTCTGCACTAGCTAAACTCTGTGAAGCATTAAAGACAATTTCTATCCACTTATCTTGCGGTATTCCTTCAAAAATATCCATAATTAGTCCTTTTTATTTAATCGTATTAAAACAGAATGTTTATGTGCATCTAGCCCTTCTGCACAAGCTAGAATCCCACACTTCTCTCCTAACTCATCCATAGCCTTTTTAGAAAAAGCAATAATTGAACTCTTTTTCATAAAATGCTCCGTTGAGAGTGGGGAGAAAAACTTTGCACTACCTCCTGTTGGTAAGGTGTGATTAGGTCCTGCAATATAATCACCAATAGGTTCAGGAGTATTCTCTCCGATAAATATTGCCCCTGCATTTTTAATCTGTGGAAGCACTTCTAAGGGATTGCTTACTAACAATTCTAAATGTTCAGGAGCAATAGCATTGCTTAATTGTATGGATTCTTCTAAAGATTGCGTGAGGATAATAGCCCCTCTGTTATAGATAGACTTTGCCGTTATTTCTGCTCGAGGAAGCTTAAGTAGAAATTCATTAATCCTTTGGGAGACTTCAGAGGCTAACTTTTGACTTGTAGTAACTAAAATAGAACTCGCCATTTCATCGTGTTCTGCTTGTGAGAGCAAATCCCAAGCTATATAATCCGCCCTAGCATTAGAATCTGCAATAATACCAATCTCACTAGGTCCTGCTATCATATCAATATTCACTTCGCCAAAAACACATTTTTTTGCCGTAGCAACATAAATGTTACCTGGTCCGCTTATCATATCTACCTTTTTAATCGCATTATCAATCCCATATGCCATCATACCTATGGCACTAGCCCCACCCACTTTATAGGCTTCTTTAATGCCGCATAAATACATAGCCGCTAGAAGTAGAGAATTTATCTCATTACAGGGTGCAGGTGTGCAAACAACAATTTCTTTCACTCCTGCAACAAGAGCGGGTATAGCATTCATCAAAAGTGAGCTAGGATAAGCGGCTTTCCCCCCGGGGATATATAAGCCAACCCTATCAAGAGGAGTAATTTTCTGCCCTAAAATGCTCCCATTTCCCTCAAAATCAAGCCAAGTTTTAGGCTTTTGCTTCTGGTGAAAGTCAAAAATACGATTATAAGCTTCTTGCAAAGAACACCTAAGCTTATCATCAAGATTGTCATAGGCTTGTTGCATAGAATTTTCAGGGATTTTTAAATCCTCAAAGTTTTTAGGATTCCAATTATCAAATGCTAAAATATGTTCTAAAATAGCCTTATTCCCTTGAAGTCTTATAGAATCTAACATCTCTTTTACAATTTTTTCTACTCCTTGAATATCTAATTTAGCCCGTTTTAAAATCTTATCAAATTGCAAGGAAAAATCACTTTGTTGAGTATTTAATAAAAGAATGCTTTTCATATTACTCCTTAAAGGGTTATTTTAACTTTTTAATGTTTATTTTACTCTTTAGAAAAATCAATTTAGTTTTACGACTTTTAGAATATTTTAACAATCTTTCCTTAACTTTGCTCTCTTTAAATATATTCCAAAACTAACACACAATCATTAACAACCTAGAAAATACCTTAGCTTCTAAAGTAAAGGTTACTATGAATCCTTTTTATACGCTTATATTGCTTCTTTATTGCTCCATTTAAGAGGGAGTAAAAATTGCTTTAACATTATGCTGAAGCTTGCTTAAAGATAAAATCTCTCTTTAAGCTAATTCCACTCACACATTCTACCGCATTAACGCTACCAACATTGCGTATTTTTAATCCCTACCTCTTTTGCTTTAAAGACTGGATTCTTACCCTCTTTTCTTTGTTTTTCATAATCTTTTAACACTTTAATAGCGATATTCCCTAATAACAAAATCGCTATGATATTCACTAAAGCCATAATTCCCATAATTACATCAGCTAAATCCCAAGCTAACCCAAGACTAAGCTGCGCCCCAATAAAAACCATCACCACGGCAGTTATCCTAAAAATCTGTAAGGCTATTTTATTATGTGTAATGAACTTAAAATTGATTTCTGCATAAAAATAGTTTCCAATAAGTGAAGTAAAAGCGAAAAGCACAATAGCAACACTTACAAAGTATAAGCCAATATCCCCTAAATGTCCTTGCATAACCTTTTGCATAAGGGGCATTCCAGAAACTCCACTCAAGTTTTCATTACTACATAACACGACAATGGCACTTGCAGAGCAAATAATTAAAGTATCAATAAAAACAGAAAGTGTTTGCACCATTCCTTGTTTAGCAGGATGGCTTGTATGAGCGGTAGCTGCTGCATTAGGTGCACTACCCATACCCGCTTCATTAGAATACAAACCTCGTTTAATCCCTATAACTATCGCACTCCCTGCAAATCCTCCAAAAATAGCTTCAAAATCAAAGGCTTTAGCAAATACTTCAGCGAGAATACCAGGAATTGCTTCTAGATTCATACTAACAATTATCAAAGAAACAACTAAATAACCAAAAGCCATAATAGGGACAAGAATAGAAGTGATTTTAGCAGAGGATTTATTGCTCCCAAAGAAAAACACCGCACATAAAATAGCCAATAACACACCTATAAACATAGTTGTTTGCCCATTATTATAAGCCTCACTCCCAACAAAAATTTCAAAACTAGAAGTTAAAGTATAAGCCTGCAATCCATTAAATCCATAGGTAAAGCATAAGATTAATGAGATAGCAAAAACAATCCCAAATATCCTAGAACCCAAAGCACTTTGAATATAATAGGCAGGACCGCCTTTATAACCATTCTCTCCATCTTTTTGTTTATATACTTGCGCTAAGGTGCTTTCGATAAATGCACTTGCCCCACCTAAGATAGCGGTTATCCACATCCAAAATAAGGCTCCAGCCCCACCACTACTAATTGCCACCGCAACTCCTACGATATTCCCAATCCCTACACGTGATGCGGTAGAAATCATTAATGCCCCAAAGGGAGAGATATGCTCCTTATGGCTTTTTTCTAACAAAACAAAAAATGCAGAAGGCAAAAAGCGAAGTTGTATGAAACCTGTGCGAATAGTAAAATAAAGACCACAGAGCAATAATGCAAAGACCAAAAAATAGGTATAAAGAAAATTGCTTGCTTCATTAATGAGATTTGTTAATAGTTCCATAAATATTCCTTTAAAGAAATTTTTTAGCGATGCTTAAAAGCTCTAAATATCAATGTTTCTGCATTCTATATTGTGTTAGCTTAATTTTTCTTTTAAAAGCTCATTAACGCGTGCGGGATTAGCCCCTTTAACAACTTTCATAACCTGCCCTACAAAAAACCCAAAAAGCTTATCTTTGCCATTTTTATATTCTGCAACTTTATCCGCATTTGCACCAAGGATAGTTTCAACAGCAACCAATAAAGCACTATCGTCATTAACTTGTGCTAATCCCATAGAATCTATAAGGGCATCAACATCACCACCTTTATCTTCGACTAATTTATCTAAAATCTCTTTAGCGCTTTTGCCACTAATTTTACCCTCATCAATACGTTGGACTAAAACACTAAGGGTTTTAGAATCTATCCCACAATTTTGTAAAGTATTCTCTCCCTTTAATCGCCCTAAAAGCTCTGTAGTAAGCCAAGCAACTGCCCCTTTTGCACTCGCACCATACTCTAACATAGATTCAAAATATAATGCCATTTCTAATTCACTAGTAAGCACTGCAGCATCACTAGATTTAATGCCAAAATCCCTTATATATCTCTCCCTTTTCTCATCAGGCATTTCTGGGATTTGTGAGCCTTCTTGCATAAGCGTATCATCGATAAATACCGGTAATAAATCCGGATCTGGAAAATACTGATAATCCGCAGCTTCTTCTTTACCACGCATAGATTTCGTAATACCTTTAATAGTATCAAAAAGTCTCGTTTCTTGCACGACCTCACTTTCGTATTTCTTATCCTCCCACGCCTCTATTTGACGATCCACTTCATATTCAATAGCCTTTTGGATAAACTTAAAAGAATTGAGATTTTTAATCTCTACACGTGTATAAAGCTTACAATCCCCCTTTGGGCGGATAGAAACATTCGCATCACAACGGAAACTTCCCTCTTGCATATTCGCATCACTAATACCTAAAAATCGCACAATAGAATGCAATTTCTTAAGGTAAGCAATGGCTTCATCGCTATTTCGCATATGAGGCTCACTGACAATCTCTAGCAAAGGGGTGCAAGCACGATTTAAATCAACTTTAGAGCAATTCCCCTCGTGGATATTCTTTCCAGCATCTTCTTCCATATGTGCCCTTGTTACACCAATAACTTTTTTCTCACCATTAACTTCAATCTCAATACTCCCCTCTCCCACAATAGGAATCTCATATTGACTAATTTGGTAAGCTTTGGGTAAATCAGGATAAAAATAATTTTTTCTTGCAAAAATAGAATTTTGATTAATGGTGGCATTAATGGCTCTACCAAAAGCAATAGCCTTTTTCACAACTTCACGATTTAACACAGGCAAAGCACCAGGTAGCCCTAAACAAACAGGACAAACATTTTTGTTTGGCTCTTCACCAAAGCTTGTAGGACAAGAACAAAAAATCTTTGTTTTGGTATTAAGCTGAACATGCACTTCAAGCCCAATAATAGTTTCAAAAGCACTCATAAACATTCCTTAAAGCTAAATCAAATGAATTTTAACATTTTTGTTTTAAATTAACTATAATCTCGCACTAACCTGCTCTTTGGGTAAAATGCCCTTCAAATCATAAATAACCCTATCTCCCTTAGCACTAAAATCTAATGTCCTAAAAGCATTATGTGCCACTGCTATTACCACAGCTAGGTAGTCTTGTAATAAGAAATCTTTGGGTTGCTTTAATTCTAGAGCATACTCTTTTTTAACTTCTGCACTATCTGCAAGAGGATCAAAAATATCCACACAGCAACCAAAATCTTGTAACTCTCTAATAATATCTACAACACGTGAATTACGAATATCAGGACAATCCTCTTTAAAAGTAATCCCCAAAATTGCAACTTTAGAATCATTAATCTTATAACCTTGCTTAATCATAAGCTTAATTAGCTTATTAGCCACAATAACTCCCATATTATCATTAATGTATCTGCCAGAGAGAATGACTTGAGAGTGGTAACCTAAAGATTCTGCTTTATAAGTGAGATAATAAGGATCGATACTAATGCAATGCCCTCCCACAAGACCGGGCTTAAAGGGTAAAAAATTCCATTTGGTGCTAGCAGCTTCTAAAACTTCTAAAGTATCAATCCCTAATCTATCAAAGATTAAAGCTAACTCATTAACAAAAGCAATATTAATATCCCTTTGAGAGTTTTCTATGACTTTAGCCGCTTCTGCTACTTTAATACTTGTTACTTTATGTGTCCCAGCGGTAATGATACTTGCGTATAAAGCATTAATTTCATCAGCAATTTCAGGAGTAGAACCACTTGTTACCTTTTTGATATTTGGCAAGCGATGCGTTTTATCACCCGGATTTATGCGTTCAGGAGAATACCCGCAAAAAAAATCTTGATTAAACCGCAATCCACTTGTTTGCTCTAAAATAGGCACACATTCCTCCTCTGTGCAACCGGGATAAACGGTGCTTTCATAAATAACAATATCCCCTTTTTTAAGCACAGACCCAACACTTTGTGAAGCCTTTTTTAAGGGGGTTAAGTCGGGTTTATTAAACTTATCAATGGGCGTAGGAACCGTGATAATATAAATTTGTGCTGCCTTTAATTTTTTTAGTAATACAGTAAAACTAAGTTTTGTTGCAGAAATTAAAGATTCCCTTTCTACCTCTAAAGTCCTATCATACCCGCCTTTTAACTCATCAATCCTTATCTTATCAATATCAAATCCTATCACGGGATATTTTTTGCCAAATTCCACCGCTAAAGGTAGTCCTACATACCCAAGCCCAATAATTGCTAAAGTTTTCATTGCAATATCCTCTATAAATTCTGTTTTACTTATTTTTTAAAAAAGATTCTAACACAACTTAAAAAAACTCATATTGATTTTAGTCTATAATACCCCTAGCTAAAATTTAGGAAATTGGTTATCTCTGCCTATAAGGTCTTTAAGGATTTATACTTTCATAGGCTTTAATGAGTGTTTTATCAAGGATACAAGAAAACTTTTATCAGCATCTTTTTAGCCTATCCCACAACAAGGGATACAACCAATTAAGAATACAAGAAAAACTAAGATTATAGAGAAAATAGCTAAAACTTAAAAGAATCATTATAAAATCCGATACAAAGGAGCAAGAATATGGATTTAAGCACTTATGGGAATCTCCCTAAAGTTAGTATTATCCTCACAACTTTTAATCGTGAATACTTTTTTACAGAAGCTATTGAAAGTATTTTAGAGCAAGATTATCCTAATTTAGAAATTATCATTAGTGATGATAACTCTAGCGATAATACTTTTGCCTTTGCCTGTGAATATGCTAAAGATAACCCCTCTATAAAAGTCATCTCTAATGCACACACCAAAGGTTCTGCAGGAAATCGTAATAATGGCTTAGACTATGCTAGTGGGGATTTAGTTTTGCTCTTAGATGATGATGATTTACTCTTTAAAGAATCTATTACGCAAATGGTAGAGATCTATTTAAGATTCCAAAAAAAATATGGAATAATTATCGCAAACTGCACTAGAAGTGATGATGGTTATCTCTCTGGTAAGGGTATTGATGAAACAAGAGAAGTAAGCTTTCAAGAGATTTTATGCGGACAATTACAAGGAGAGTTTATTACACTTTTTGAGCGAAAACTACTTGGCACAAGACGTTTTAATGAGGATTTAAAACGTGGTAATATTGGGCTTTTATGGCTTAGGTTACACAAAGGAAGCCCGTGTTACTACCTACATCGCCCCCTAAAATTCTATAGAATCCACGCAGAATCGCTGACCCAAAACCTCAAATACCAACCCTTAGAGATGGTTAAAAACTACGAACAAGATATTTTACTCTTTTATAAAGAACGCAAAGCTTGTTGCCCTAAACATCTAGCAAAGCTCTGTGCAATTGCTGCTTTACTTTATCATCAAGGAGGGAATAGAAAAAAGGCTATCAAAAAGATTTTACAAAGCTTGAGTATTTATCCTAATTTTTATGCGATACAAGCCTGTATTTATTTACTTCTCCCCTCACACTTCCTACCCAAATTAAAAATTCGCCAAAGGATTGAAAAATAATAAAACAGATAACACAGAAGTTTTAATCATTAATATCTAATGCCTTTCCTAAAAGTATCAGAAGCATATTGCCTATCTACATTTTGTGCTATTTCTTGCACGATAACAATAATATCTTCTTCAAAGTTTGCATTATTAAAAGATTAGAAGCTAAGGTTTGCTGATCTAGTTTAGTAAGCTTTGCTATTGCTGCAAAGGTAGCAGTATCATCTTGGGTTTGTGTATTAGGAACATCAAGGTTGTTTTCCACATTTACTTCTTGATTAGAATCTCTACGACCTTTTTGTTCTTACTCTAATTGTTTTTGAATATTACTTAAAACTTCCTCACCTTTTGGATTCCCCATAATTTGTTGGAGGATTTCTTCAGGTGAAGCGGTTAAGTCAATAGATTTAGCATTAATCCCTGCTTTTGCAAGTTCTTTTGCCAAAAGTTTTTTAAGCTTTTTATCCATTTTTTCAAAAGGCTAGAAAAACTCTTGCTAGATAAAGGCAAATCTTCACTAGATGTAGAGTTATCTAAAAGCTTATCTAAGTATCTCCAATATTATCCCTCCCATAATTCATTGATTATCAAAAAACCTTAGCATCCTTATCTAACTTAATCATTCTATTAAGCTCCTCTTCTACAGAGCTAGTGGTGTATTTATCAATCCTTGTCATATCTTGAGAATTAATACTAGAAAACTTTAAATAAACTCATCATTGCCCATATAAAAATTCTTACCATTGGAGCTATACATAAGACCCTTAGAGAAAGAATTAGTATTTTTCTCTCTTGTATATCTAAGAATCCATCTTTGTTTTCATCTGCTTGGATATAGCCCCTTTATAAGCAATATCCGCATACCAACTACTTACAAACTCTTCTGCCTCGCCTTTAAGCAAGGCTTGATTGCCCTCAAGAGCCTTCTCCAAAAACCCCTTTAAGTTTTGTTAAGCTCTCATCACTTAAACCCACATTGACATAGGCATTAGTGAGAGGATCTCTAAAATAACATTGTTTGGATGAAAAGATTCTTGCTCTTTTCTAACCTTAACCCCGCTTACTTGGATTTGATTGGCATTAACATTAGAATCTTGTTGGTTAAGGCTAACAGAGAGGGCAGTAAAGAATGCCTTAGAAACCGTTTAACCTAAGCCTATATAGTTGTATTTACCACTACCCATATCGCATAATCTAACCTCATTGAAAAATCTTAAAAAATCACTAAAAATACCCATACAAATGAGAAAAAACTACAAAAAGTATAAAAGCTATCGCCACCGACACAAACAAACATATAACCTTTATATTTACACAATATAAAGGATTCTATAAGGTTACCAATAAGGTTTTCTAGCATTACCAACGCCAACCCCCTGTATTCCAACTCCATTGTTAATTGGACGGCTCTTGCTAAAAGCACCCCAAGTGGTATATCTAATCCCCCAAGCTACAATAGGTGCGATTCTATCTTGTTGCACTCCTTCCATAGCTTCATTAGCGTTAGCCACACTCATAAGCCCTAAAGCTAATATTGCAGTTAAAAACACTTTTTTATTAATCTGCTTTATATAATTGTTAGGATTTAATCCTAACCGAATATTAATTAAAAAAGCAAAAGCTTTCTTAAAATCTCAAAATTTCCTTTAGACTTGCTATTTATTATACTTCCCTATCCATCTTTTGTGTTTTAAGAAAACTCTCTATGATGAAGTTATCTAACCTGTTGAAAGAAGAATCCACATTGGAGCTTTGATTAAATAGGAGAGAGAGCAAATTCGCTTTTTGTTGGTTTTGTAAGAATTGCAAAGTATTAAAGATATTTGTATCTTGATAGGTTTGATTTTGGCTTTTGCCTTCAATAGGCTTAAAAGGATTTTTTCCTTTTTGTTCCACTAGATTGTTGATTTGCTCTATCTCCACATTTTCCACTCCAATCCCCTTTAGCTGATTCTCATTCTTGGCTTGATATTCTTTTCTCAATTCCTCCCATTGTGCCCTAAACTCTTCTGGAGTTATTTCATTGATAGACTTTCTTAATAGCTCTCCAGCTTTACCCCTATCAAGGATATTCATCCCCAATAAATTATCATTCTCATCTAGGATGTTTGCATATTTGCTTCCAGCCCTCTGCATCTCTCCTGCTATCGTTAAATCACCGACTATATATTCATCATTTAATACCATAAAAGCTGTGAATTTACCACTTTGATTTAATTCACCCTTATTGTCAATGAATTGAGGAATCTTCAAAAGAGAATCATAAAGCGATTGATTATCACCCATTGGCTTTTGCTTAGCTTGGCTTATCAAGACTTCTATGCCTTGATTAGATAGTTTTGAAAATGCTTGGTAGCTGTTTTGAATACTTGCTTGCATATTAATATTGTTGTAATAACCCAATGCTTGGGACAAATCATATCTTACAACAATATCAGAAGGGATTTTTATGCTACTTGGGATTCCAAGTTTTGCATTCAAGTCATTGTGGAAAAATCCATCTTGATTGGGCGTATAACCAATAGCTTTAGCAACTGTTCCATTCCAATCAAATAAGGAGGTTGAAGAATTTGTCGCAGAATCTATTGGAGTAGGTTTTTCTTGATTTTTAGACAATAAATTATTCTTTTGATTAAAAGAGTGCTCTAACTCCCTTTGTGTAGTCAAATGATAATTATTATGAGATTGAATCTTCATCATTAATCCTTATTGAAATCTTGATTCTAAAACTTTTTTATTGGCTACGTATTTCATTAAAAGTATGAAAGCAAAATATTCCTTAACAGGTCTTTTCTAATTATTCTAAATCTTTAAGGAATGAAAAAGAGTGTGTATCTACTTAAGCATTTATATCTAGCTTTTTCATCGCTTGTTGGATTCTTTGTTTTTCTTCTTGCTTCTTTTTTTGTATGCGTTTTAGATTCTTTTTCATTGCTTCATCTAGCTCTTCGAGCATTATTTGCATAGGGCTTTTGTAGTTTTTTTCTTTTTTACTTTCTAATACCACCTTATTAGATTGGAATAATTTTGCATATTTTTCTTTGATTTTATTAACATCAGTTTCTGTCATTAAATCAAAATAATCTTTGTCATTAAGAATAGGATTTGTAACCGTTCCATTAAAAAAATACATTGGTTCAAGACTTTTCATCTCCCCCTTACTTAAATTCTTGTCAAATCCTTGTATTTTACCTAATACTGTTGTTTCGCCTTCTGTCATGTAGATATCTGAATTAGCAATAGCTACTAAAAGCCCACCTTTAGTAATAGAGTTATCTTCATTAATATATTTACTGCCATTAGGGTTAAACCATACACCAACTTTCTTTGATTCCTTACCACCATTGTAATTATTAAAAATATCTGTAGCAGGGAGACCTTGTCTCATTGTCTCACTACTGCTAAAGAAGAGAGTTGAGATATGTTTGTCTTGCTTACTTAAATCCTTCAAATTTGCCTCATTATTGACAAAATTCATATAATCCTTAGTAGTTTGATGAACTCTTGTAACTTGCAAACTTCGTCTATCATATTCATAGCCTTGAGGGAATTTAGCTATTTCTTCAAGGCTAAAACTATCTTTATCTTTTAAAGT
Organism: Helicobacter apodemus; assembly: GCF_003097575.1. Classification (NCBI taxonomy): domain Bacteria; kingdom Pseudomonadati; phylum Campylobacterota; class Epsilonproteobacteria; order Campylobacterales; family Helicobacteraceae; genus Helicobacter; species Helicobacter apodemus. Next base: position 1,267,857 of record NZ_CP021886.1, read on the forward strand.
ATCCTCCCCTACGACTTGGGAGAGAATCTTATAGGCATTACCTATGGTTTTGGCAATATCAATACTCATAAATGTTATAGAGGATATATCACGATTAGGATTTGTATAAACCCTCACTAAACTCTCTAAGCTTGAAGAATGTATCTTATAATCCTCTGGTATTCCTGCTGCTTTATTAAACTCTTTAGTAAAATACCCTTCTTTATCGACTTTATAGCCTAAGATTTCTTTAGAATCTAAGGAGGATTTTTTAGATTCTATGCTTTGGTTATTTTTTTCTATATTAGTATTGTCTGCATTATTAGTATTACTTGCATTAGTATTACTGATGCGGAGATTATTGCTAATGTTTAAAGAAAAACTACTTAAAGAAAAACTAGAGTTTAAAGAACCTATCATAGTTATATTCTCCTTTTTCAAGATTAAATCTATCAATATGCTTTGATACTTTATACTTCCATTCCTTAGAGGTATCAAAGCAAAAGATATTCCTTAAATACTGAGATTTCTTCTATTTATTTTAATCTTTGAAAGATAAAAAGAGAGAAAAGCGTATCTACCTAAACATTAATATCAAGCTTTTTCATCGCTTGTTGGATTCTTTGTTTTTCTTCTTGTTTCTTTTTTTGTATGCGTTTTAGATTCTTTTTCATTGCTTCATCTAGCTCTTCGAGCATTATTTGCATAGGGCTTTTGTAGTTTTTTTCAAACTCTTCATCCTCTTTTCGCCATTGATCTAATTTTCTTTGATAAGATTTCATAAGTTCTGAATGTTTTTTCTTAAAAGTCTCCAAATCAGTTCCAAACAACCAACTACCATCTTCCCCTGTTGCATAGAGAGGTCCTAGAGACTCAAGGTAGGAACTAAAAACCCACTCCACTTCTTGCCTACTTAAACTTTTATCATACCCTTCTCCTTTACCTCTTATTGTTGTTGTGCCTTCTATTGTGTAACTCAGTTTATTAACAACAGCTACTAAAAGCCCACCTTTAGTAATAGAGCCATCTTCATTAATGTATTTACTGCCATTAGGGTTGAAATTGAAGGATTCTTCTTGACCACCACTAGCATTATTAAAAATATCTGTAGCAGGGAGACCTTGTCTCATTGTCTCACCACTGCTAAAGAAGAGATTTGAAGCTTTTTTATCTTGCTTTTCTAAATCTTTCCAATTTGCCTGATTACTAGCAAAATTCATATAATCCTTAGTAGTTTGATAAATTTTAGTAACTTGCAAACTTCGTCTATCATATTCATAGCCTTGAGGGAATTTAGCTATTTCTTCAAGGCTAAAACTATCTTTATCTTTTAAAGTATCCTCCCCTACGACTTGGGAGAGAATCTTATAGGCATTACCTATGGTTTTGGCAATATCTATATCGGTAAAGTCCAAGGAAGGAGCTCTTACCCTCACTAAACTCTCTAAGCTTGAGGAGTGAATCTTATAATCCTCTGGTATTCCTGCTGCTTTATTAAACTCTTGTGTAAAATACCCTTCTTTATCGACTTTATAGCCTAAGATTTCTTTAAAAGCTAATGAGGATTTTTTAGATTCTATGCTTTGGTTATTTTTTTCTATATTAGTATTGTCTGCATTATTAGTATTATTTGCATTAGTATTACTGATGCGGAGATTATTGCTAATGTTTAAAGAATAACTATTAAAAGAAAAGCTAGAGTTTAAAGAACCTATCATAGCTATGTCTCCTTGTTATCATCTTGCCATAGCTTTTATGGCTAGTTCATTCTTTTTGAGGCTATAAACTTCACTTACGATACTATGATAGGCAGAGAGACTTCTGACCTTATAAAATCTACCATTTGATATGCGTGCAACCATCCCACCTTTTATAAAATTAAGTCTAGGACCAAAAAAACTAGGTGTTGTTGTTTTTGTTAATGTTGCAACAATACGCTCATTGTTGTTATAATCAGCAACAGCCATATATTCATTATATCTTTGTTTATCCATATATCCTCCACAATTGCTAGAATAATTGTATCCACAAATTGCTTTATCCCTTAATTCTTGTTTTGATAACTCAGCAACAATACCAACTTGTGTGATACTACTGCTTCCTGTGCCATATCTATATAGAGTCACAGCAGGATTAAAGACATATCCCCCCTTCACCTGTTTTTTCTCTTCAATGTTTAATTTAGTAACACCTACACTATTACTAGTAACTTTGCCTTTACTCACTAACGCTAAAACATCTTCTTGTGCTAATGCTAAGCTTAAAGGTAAAGAACCTAAAACTAAGATACTCAAAACCTTTTTAAACATAAATTTCTCCTTTTTAAAATTTTGTGTTTTCACTATAGTATATTTTTATTTTAAAGTCAAGATTTACTTTACTTTTGATTATTTATTCTTTAAAATTCTAGATTAATATTATTTTATTACAAGGGATAAAGGAGGATAAAATGAAAATTTCAAATTCTAATGTTATATATAAGATTCCCAATACAGAATCTAAGACTCCTAAACAAAATATTAATACCCAAGAATCTTCAGATTCTTCATACCCCATAGATACTAAGAATCTTGCTATAAAGCATTCCCTATCCGACTTTATCCAATACATACCTAATGATTTAACTACCACAGAAAATAAAAAAATAGATATTGTAGCAGATCTCTTAAAAGATGAATTACTCATAAGAAATGCCAAGATAAATGAATCCCAAATACAAGAGGTAAGCACACAAGATAAGTTTTATGATTATAGTGTAGATAAGCAAGGTTATCTAGGAGAAGATTTTAATGTTGCTGCTGGACTTCCAAGCGGATTTAAACTCCACAAAAGCACCTTAGAGGAAATTATTAGAATTGGGCAATGGAATTATGGGGAATGGCATAATATATTCAATGAAACACCCATATCCAATCAAGAAGTATTCAAACATATAGATATAGCTAACACCCTTAAACAATACTATAATGTCTTTACACAAATTATGCCAGAAATCAAAGAATCTTACTCTATAGAGGAAATTGAAAAACTACCCAAGGGATTTAGTGATAAAAGATATATGGCAAATGAATCTATGTTAGAAGATACTGAAATGATGAAAGCATTTAGTATTATGGAAAGTTTAGAGGACTTTAAAGTTACCAATCTTTATGATAGAGAGACTTTCAAGGAAGCTAAAGTTTTAAGCTCTCAATTACAAAACATTGGTTTAAATCTAAGAATATATGAACTTAATTTTTCTGCAAAAGAGATAAAAAAATTAAACTTCTATCCACAAAAAGATACAAATTTCTCTCAAGAAGCCTTATTTGTAAGCTTCCTAAACTCGCAAGATGCTAGGATTTTAGGTGGAGGCAAGACACAACTTACAGAGAAAGTAGAAAACCATAGGGAACAGCAAAGAATTGAATATATCAAAGAAAAGAGTGGAAAATTATCCCTAGAAGAGATTAACTTAAGAAGACAAGCCTTACAAAGCCCAGAGAAGCTCAAAGAACTCATCAAGTTTAAATTACAAGATTCTATGGAACTTTTGGGAAAATCTAAGATTTTTACACCTAATGAGATTGCTGCAAACTTTGGAGGTGTTACGATGGATATTTATGCCTTTACACAGCTTGGGCATTATCGCTCTAGCTTAGATTCTATGGCAACAGGCATTGATTTAACGATGAAATTTACAAAAGCAGTGCATAATAATTGGACTATTAGCCAACAAGATATTCATAACTATACCCAAGATTTATACAAGATAGCAACGAATTTCTTGCATCAAACAAGCCATAGTGTGTAGAAAAGTTGTAAGCTTTATAATGAAATCGCATCACCCATAAACCAACTTAATAATTTCAAAGGAGATTCAAAATGAAAAAACTTTTCAATGTAATGGCTATTCTAAGCTTCCTTTCTATGGTTGCTTTTGCAGAGGATTTTTTAGCAAAGGTTACTAATGGTGCCTTAAGTGATTATGATGAGGGTGTGAGACTTTTGAGTGCAGAGGAGGAAGGAAAAGTTGTTGGGGGAATATATATATACAGACCATTTGATCGTAGAATATCAAACTATGGTTTTCCAGTGCGATATACGGTGTATGGAGAAATAGACCTTTTTGGCGACAAAGTCAATCGAAACAACCCCATAGAAGTTTTAAAATTTAAGCGAGATACTTATCAGAATGGACGACATCTTGGACTTAGACAAGAATATCGTCCGCAAGCACGGAGTGATGCTATTGGAGTTACTTGGGGACAAGTAAAGCAAATTTATGTGCAATCTAACTATCACTACTCTAGAAGTGTTCCTTTCAATCACAAATACACTTACAGCGTATTCTACACTTTGGTAGGGAGCAATAAACTTTATGAAGCTTATACTAAAAAAGCAAGAGACTTAGCAAACTTCTATCAATTTAGGGCTAAGCACGCCTTAGATTCTAAGAGATACTAGGAGGTCCTATGCGTGTAGAAAATAGAACGAACCCTTTAGGTTATTTAACAAACAATGCAACCCAAAGCAGTAATTCTAATGATTCCTTTGCAAAGATGCTAGAGAAAAGTTCAAATCTCTACTTACAAGGGGACTTCAATCCCGCTTTATCCCTCTTTAATCCGATGAAAAACAATGAGGATACTATAGATAAGGTGCAAGAAGTTAAAATTGATAAAGAAAGGATCAACGAATTAAAAAAACAATTAGAGGCGTTAAAAAAAGAAAATAGAAGGAGGAAAAGCCCAGAGGAAACAAGCCTAGAGGAAATGATTAAACAGAATTTTGAGATTACACAGCTTAGTATGCAGATTGATTTATTACAGGGCATTGCTTTTGGAAAATACAGCATAGATGAAAAGGGCTTTATGGGAGAGGATTTTAATGCTGCCGCTGGACTTCCGCTAGATTATAAAATTGTTTATAAAGATTTAGGTGAATTTTATTATGATAACACCAGTCATTATGATTCTGACTATAAAGAAATTGATATGGCAAAGACACTCAAGAATGCGTTTGCTTCTTTTCAAGATTTCGTTGGTGATTTAAGCCAAAGTAATGCGATGCTTAAGCCCGATGAGGTGAGAGCGTTACCCCATAGATATATCTATACTTTAGGTTCTAGTAGAGAAAATAGCAAACCTGTTATGCAATTAAATCTGCAAGAAAGTAGAAAATTTATGGAAGTGTGGGACAAAATCGGGAAAACGGGTATTTCTGTTCCATTCTCTATTCATCATGGCTTAATAGATATTGATGAAATACTCCAACAGAGACAAGACCATAGATTCCACATAGAAGAGCGTTACTTTGAGGGAGATAAAATCTCTATGAGTGGGCTATTGATAATGTCTTTCCTAGGAAATGAAATCGTTGGGGAACATTCGGATTTTTTCTATGAAGTAGAAGAATATAACAAACTTCTCGATGCTCAAATACAAAAAACAAAGAAATTTCCCAATACTTATGTGATTAATTATGATATAGATGAGAGATTTTGGGATTTGTTAAATGGTAAAATCTCTGTAGAATCCCATCTACAAGAATTGGTAGATTTAGGTTATACACATAATGGCACGATTAACTGGGGCGAAGATAAAGATAAATTTTTTAATGCTTTATCGTCATTTCTAAAAGTCTTTCAAGAGATTTTAGATTCTCATTCGCTTAATGCACAAGAGCTTCAAGCATTAAACAAGCAAGAGTCTTACCAAAGCACACAGATCAAACAAGATTCCAAAGAATCTAAACCCTATGAGGCTAAAACCCAACAAGAAAAAATGAATACTTTTTTAAATAATTTATTAAAGGTGAGCTAGATGGAATCCCTTTCTTTAAGTTCAGCCCTTAACAAAAGGTAACAACATAAAAATTTTAAAAATAATAAACTCAAAGAAAAGAGCTTTTTAAGATTGGTTCCATTATAGCGAGTTTCAATCTTAATAATTTCAAAGGAGATTCAAAATGAAAAAACTTTTCAATGTAATGGCTATTCTAAGCTTCCTTTCTATGGTTGCTTTTGCAGAGGATTTTTTAGCAAAGGTTACAAATGGTGCCTTAAGTGATTATGATAAGGGTGTGAGACTTTTGAGTGCAGAGGAGGAGGGGAGAGTTGTTGGGGATACAGCTTTACTAGGGATCCTCTATATGATCATTATGGATATGGTAGATCCTATGCGTATGTTGTAACTGATAATTTAGATAATCCCCATAGTGTGGCTAGAGAATTTGGCTTCAATGGCTTAATTGTAGCACAATATAGATATATGAGTGGGCAAAAACAATATTATTTAACTTATGCTACTCCTAGTGGTAAAACTTATGAATTTTGGCAACATTATCGCAATGCACAGGAAGTGTTAAAGCAATTTAAAGCCCAGTATTAATATTAGGAGGATAGAATGAAAGTTTCAAGTCATAATGTTTATAGCTTTAGCCCTAGTACTATAAATCAAGCTACTAATGGGAAATCTCAAGAGATTCTAAAGCCCAATGTTACTACACAAGAAGTTTTAGATACTTCACATTCTGTGGATACTAAAAATCTTATGGTGAAGCATTCCCTATCCGACTTTATCCAATATATACCTAATAGCCTAACTACTATAGAACATAAAAAGACAGATATAGTAGCAGAGTTATTAAAAGATGAATTACTCATAAGAAATGCTAAGACAAACAAATCCCAAATACAAGAGGTAAGCACACAAAATGAGTTTTATGGTTATAGTGTAGATAAGCAAGGTTATCTAGGAGAGGATTTTAATGCTGCTGCTGAACTTCCAAGTGGGTTTAAATTGCATAAAAGCACCTTAGAGGAAATCATTAGAATTGGGACAAGGAATTATGGAGGATTGGCTACTGGATTGTTCGACCCTAATTTAACCAATGAAGAAGTATTCAAACATATAGATATAGCTAACACCCTTAAACAATACTATAATGTCTTTACACAAATTATGCCAGAAATCAAAGAATCTTATTCTGCAGGGGAAATTGAAAAACTACCCAAGGGTTTTAGTGATAAAAGATATATGGCAAATGAGCCTGGGATAGAAGATCTTGAGATACTGAAAGCATTTAGCACCATGAGAAGTTGGGATCATTTTAAAGTTACTAATCTTTATAATAGAGAGACTTTTAGGGAAGCTAAAGTTTTAAGCTCTCAATTACAAAGCATTGGTTTAAACCTAAGAGTATATGAACTTAACTTTTCTGCAAAAGAGATGAAAAACTTAAACTTCTATCCACAAAAAGATACAAATTTCTCTCAAGAAGCCTTATTTGTAAGCTTCCTAAACTCGCAAGATGCTGAGATTTTAGGTGGAGGCAAGACACAACTTACAGAGAAAGTAGAAAATCGCTTAAATGAGATACTTAGTGAAGAAGTTAGCAACAGGAGCAAAAAATTATCCCCAGAAGAGATTAACTTAAGAAGACAAGCCTTACAAAGCCCAGAGAAGCTCAAAGAACTCATCAAGTTTAAATTACAAGATTCTATGGAACTTTTGGGAAAATCTAAGATTTTTACACCTAATGAGATTGCTGCAAACTTTGGAGGTGTTACGATGGATATTTATGCCTTTACACAGCTTGGGCATTATCGCTCTAGCTTAGATTCTATGGCAACAGGCATTGATTTAACGATGAAATTTACAAAAGCAGTGCATAATAATTGGACTATTAGCCAACAAGATATTCATAACTATACCCAAGATTTATACAAGATAGCAACGAATTTCTTGCATCAAACCAATGCATAGTGGAAATAAAATTCAACCCCAATAACAGAGATTAACGATGAAAAAACTTTTAAAGGGAATCACTATCGTGGCTTTTCTTTTTACTGCAACCTTTACAAATGCAGAATTTATCGTTCAATCTTATCAAGAAATAAAAAACCAAAGAGTAGTAAGACAAACTTATGAAGAATCTTGCGGAGCCTCCTCGTTAGCTACTTTAATAAATCTTATAGACAATCAAAAGTTAAATGAATTAGAAATTTTAAAGCTAATGAGCGAAAAAAGTCTCCATACAGATATGGTAAGCTTCACAGAGTTAAAAACAGCCGTTCAAAAACTAGGCTTTGAGGCTAATTCCTATGCTTTAAATAGAGAAATTTTCAATAAGCTCATCAACATTCCCTTGCTTGTTAAAATAGAAGATGACCCAAGATTTCCACATTTTGTCGTTATTATTAATCACAAAGGTAATTATCTGCAAATCCTTGATCCAAGCTATGGGGAATATATAAGCTCTAAAAGAGAGTTTTATAGTATATGGGATAGAGATAAAAAAGGTGGATATGCTTTGGTAGTTGTCCCAAAGCAAGAGTTTAAAAGACTTGATTTTAATTTCCCTAATAAGCTTAATTTTGAAAAAAGGGTGTTTGGGAGGTTTTAGACCAATCCACATCAACAAGTATAAATTAATGCTTAACAAGTAAGCCTTCTAAGCAATCCTCTTGATACACCAAAGCTTTTTATTTACCAAGATATGCTACAATCTCGCCGACCCTTTCATCTAGTGGCCAAGGATAATGCCCTTTCACGGCAGTAACGGAAGTTCGAATCTTCCAAGGGTCGCCAATTTATAAGCAGTCTGTTATTTCCTCATCTAAAAAGTAAATTTCTGAATATCCCTCCCGCACCAGATCACTACCTAACAAAGAAACCGTATGCCCAGAATAACAATTTAGCAACACCTTTTTATGCTCTTGGAGTATCGCTTCTAATCCCTCTTTTGTGGTAATATTTTTAGCACCTTTTAAATGACCTTTTTTAAAATCATCGGGCATTCTAATATCTATACACACCCACTCATCACTCTTTAAAATATCCTCTAAGTCCTCTTTAAAAATAGCCTTTGCCAAACTCTTATGTTTTCTACCATAATATTCCATAATCTTAACCTATCCTTATAAATATAAATTCTGATAATAACTTAAAGCACTCTTGCCAAATTTCTTTGTTTTATGGAGTGTGAAACTCCCTATTTTCTGTGGAATTTCTAAACTTGAAATATGCTCTAAAATAACATTGCTAAAGATTTGACAATCCAAATCTTCAATCAAATCAAAGCATCGCTTATAAATCCCTTGCATATTTTCTCTAATATCAAAAGGGGGGTCTAAATACCCAATAGTCTCACTTTTAAGTGATTTTAAAGAATCTTTATAAGTTTTAAAAGTATCCCCAAAAATGGTTTTATAAGCACAATCTTGACAAATACTCCGTAAATTTTCCTCTAACACCTTATAGGATTCTTTATGGTTTTCAAAGAAAAATGCGTATTTAGCCCCTCTACTTAAAGCCTCTATACCAATACTCCCACTCCCTGCAAAAAATTCTATGAAATTTGTCCCTACAATGGTATTGCCTAAAGTGTTAAAAAAAGATTCTTTTAAAATATTCTTAGATGAGCGCGTAATCTCTAAAGGAGCCATTTTAAGCTTCCTGCCTTTAAAATCTCCACCTATCACCTTTAAGCTATTATGCTTGAACGAGGTTTTAGGCATTTTTTCCCTTAAGGTATTCCATACTAAGGCTAACAATTTCTTGAGTATATCGCTCTAAAACCTCTTGTATTTTCTGTTGTAATTCAATATCACTTTCTTTAATGACTAATCTTTGTTCTTTAACATCATTGAATAAATAGTCGGCATTCTTAGTATTATCTAATGAGTTCTCTTGCTGCAAATCTTCTTGATGATTAATTTGCCAATAAAAAGATTCTAACTTTTCTAAGAGCATTTCCTTAGTAAAAGGCTTATTAAGATTAGTCTCTGAAAAATCCCCAATCAAAAATACTGGCTTATTTGCTTCCATAGGTTCGGTTGCCACAATAAAATCGCACATCTTATAGCTTGTCAAATAATCACGCAAATATATTTCTAAACTCTTAGTAAGCAATAAAGAATTACTAATTAATGCAATTTTCATAAGAAACTCCAAAAACTTTTAAACATTATACCTTGTTTCAATAGCCCCCACAACATAAGCAATAAAACTTTATTAAGATTGTCTTTTATAAATAGGTCAAATCCTATGCTTAAAGTCCTTTTATCCTCTATCTCTAAGGCTCATTATAAAGATTTTAACTTTATTGACAAAGCCTCTTTGTGCTTAAACTTAGAATCAATGAAAAATAGATTTACATATTAAAACAGCACCCTTTTATTTTAATAATTCCTAGCTTCTATGCTTTGGATGATAAATTGTTAATCTCCTTTAAAACTCCACCATTTCCCTTTGTCGCTGCGTGAAAGTTGCACATTTACTAAACCCAATCTCTTTAGCTAAATTTTCAAGAGCCTCCCTTTTAAATCCTATCTGCTCTATTGCATGTGCATCACTACCAAAGGTAATAGGAATCTCTAATTCTAAACACATCTCTAAAATTTGCCTACTAGGGTATTGTTCTCCAACTTCTTTACGAAACCCTGCTGCATTAATCTCAACGACCATATTTGATTTTTTAATAGCCTTTAGGGCTGATTCTAAAGACTTTCTTAAATCTTTACTTGGATAAAATTTAAAAATCTTTAACAAATCCATATGCCCAACAATATCAAATAATCCACTCTTTGCCATCTCTTCAATAGCTGCATAATAATCTTCCCAAATTTTATTAATATCCCTTTTAGCATACTCTCCGATAAATTCTGGATTATCAAATCCCCAAGAGCCTAGAAAATGCACAGAACCTATACGATAATCTAGGGGTAAATCAAACAATCTATCCTCTAAGTATCGCGGAAGATAATCAATCTCTAAAGCACTTTTAATAAGAATCTTAGAATGATATTTTTCTTTTAACTCTTCAATCTTATCAAGATATAAAGATAATTCATCAAAACTCATACGATATTTTTCATCAAAACCCATAGGGTTATGACAAGAAAAACCAAAAATATCAATTTTCTCTTCAATAGCCTTTTGGATATACTCCTCCATACTCCCTGTTGCGTGATTACAAAAAGGTGTGTGATTATGTAAATCTACTTTCATCATTACTCCTACTTTAAGTAACCTATCCCTTTTTTTTATCCATTTCTTTTGCAATATGTAAGCTTAAAACATGTTTTTCAAAAACAGCTATATAAAACATCGCATCAAAGATTTTAATGTCTAAAACAAAACCTTCTACTTTTACTTCCCTTTTCTTTGTATCCTCTTGTAGAGTTTGAGCCTTAAAAATTACTTCATTTCCAACTTCAAGAGGAGCTAGAAACTTCACTTCTGCACCAATGACTATGGCATTAGGATTATTAACAGATAATAAAGCAGCATAAGCAGCACTTGAATAAAGATTCCCAGAGTGAATAAGCCCGCTTTTATCCAATGCCATTTTTCTGCTTGTTTCAAGAAAGACAATAGCACTACCTTGCTTTAGTTCTTTTATAGATCCATTATTAACATCTATTTCTTGACAAGCCTTTTGAACAACAGTATCATAATCTAGCTTGTTTAAAAAATCTTCATCTTCCTTAGAAAATTCGTCTTCCATATCCTTAATCCCTTAAATTATGCTTAATGTTTAACATTATAGCATATTTTGTTTTACTCTATTTTTGTTACTTAATACGCTAACACCCCAAAAACTCTAAACCATACTCTATTTAGTAAAAACCTTAATTTTTAACCTTGTTATTTTTAAGCAATAATTAATGCCCATTTTCATAAAGCATGTATTGGAATCTATCAGCAATCATCCTTGCCCTATGCAAAATATTATTCGCCACATTATCCTCAAAAACCTGCCCTAAACTCTCCTCAAAAAGTCCCAACCAAGTGCTAAAAAATTCTCTAGGAAAAGGTGGTAATTCTAAATGTGCTTTCATAGGTTGCCCAGAATAATTTCCACTGCCTAGCAACATTCCCTGCCAAAAATTTGCAATTTTAGCTTTATGCTCTCTCCACTCTTCCTCACCTTCTCCTATTTTATTATTGAAAATCTCCCCAAGCCCACTCTTATCTTTACGTATCTTGTCATAAAAAATATCCATTAACTTCATAATTCCTTCAACACAAATTTCTTGATATTTCATATTTTCTCCTTTACTAAAAATAAAATGCCATTTTTGCTAAAATCACAATCAACACACCAAGCACTAATGCAAGGGGTCATTAAATATATAATCAGAAAATAAGGATAAAAAACTTTCATAACAAGCCTCACCAATTTTGGAAAATCATAGCATAAAGCTTTCAAAATAAAATTGATTTATGTTAATTTTTTTGATACTCTTAGAAAAATAGATAAGATTCAAATCATTAAGCAATGGAAGACTATATTAAGATACTTTACAATATTAGCTACAAACATTCTTACAATAAACAAGAAATTCTTTTTTTTAAGGGTTACAGGGGCTATTAATGATGAAAGTCGTGTGAAAATTCTTGCATTTTTGGCATTGCATTCTAAAAAGCAGGGTATGCTTTGCGTGTGTGATTTACAAGAATCTTTAGAGATGATTCAATCAAGACTTTCAAGGCATTTGAAAATCCTTAAAGACGCAGGATTTTTGGAACTTCAAAGGCAAGGGGTATGGGCATATTATGGAATCAAAAAGGATTTAAGCAATTTTTGTAAAGAATCTTTAAAACACATTGAACGTTTAAATCTCCCTTTGCCAGAGCTTAAACGCATTTCTTTAGAGAATAAATGCCCTAAATAAAAGCTTATAATTCGCATTCAATCAACAAAATAGCTTTTAAAAACAAAAGTTGATAGAATCTTTGAAAAATAAAAATGCGAATAAGCATAAAAGGATTATTTTATAAAATTACTCTTAACTAAATCTCTGCTTTGTTTTATTTTTATTTCTCATTTATTTGGTACGAGTACCACAGAAATTCCAGAAGTTGATGAAAAGCTCATTGATACTATGCTCTCTCGCCTTATTTATGGGGTGAAATGTGATGAAATGGCGATGATTTCACATTTTGACCCAAGCGTGCTTTGGGTATATGATAAGGATAAAATAAATATCCAAAAAATCCCAGCTAAAATCCGCTATCTCCGATTTGCAGGAAGGATTCTATCAGGGGGTATTGCAAGTGGAAATAGCACTTATACAAGTGCAGATAAAACATTTATCTACACACTTAGCGGCACAGATTTAGAAGTTAAAAGCATTTGTGATAAACAACAGCTTGTGTTAAAAAATTACGATAAAGAAAAAGAGCCTTACAACCTCAAACTTCGGCAAAAAGGAGGTAAAGAAATTGCCATTGTGATAAATGTCGCAAATTCAATGAAAGAATATGTTTTTGCGTTTAAAGAAATCGCACCTTTTGTAGCCAAACATATCCTAGAAGATGGCAAAGATAGCTACTCTAAAATTACACTTGTGAGTTTTAGCGATTATGATGTGAAAGATTATGATGATGTGTTTATCTCTAGTGAGTTTGTAGAAGATGCCAAAAAGTTAAAAGTTGTCAATTCTCAAACAAAACTAGTAAATTATGCTCTCATTCAAGCAATGAGCCATTTTACAAAAGACAATGGGCTGAAGAAAGAAATTTTTCTTATCACTGATGGAAACCCAAATGATATGAGAAATGTAGAAAAAATGCTCCATCTCACAAAGAATCTTAACCGCAATATCGTGAAAAATAGCGGCGGCTCTAAGGAAAATTGGGTTACAATCCATACCCTTGCTTTGAATAAAAATCTTGATGCCTTAAAAGAAATCACACTTGCCACAGAGGGAAATTTCTATGAGCCAAGCAGTGCCTATGAGTTTAAAAAACTGCTTTTAAGGCTAAGTAATAATGGCAAAGATGTAGAACCTAGAAAAATAAATGTGATTATTCCAAGCAAAGCACACAAAATGTATGACCCTGATAATCCCAACAATCCACCTAAAAGGTAGAATCTAAATTACTTCCTCAAAATATGCAAAGTCTCTAGGGTGGAATCTTGTCGCTGGATTCGCTTAGAATCCGCCTTAAACCGCTGGTGTTTTTGGGTAACAAAAGAGTATTTGCCATATTTTTCAAAAATCTCTTGAATCTGCCCTAAACTAAGCAATCCCTCGTCATTATAGCTTAGAAAAATCCACTCAAAACGTGCATTTTTGATGAGATTTTCTAGCGTGTCTGCGACTTTTGCTTGTCTGCACCAAGGCGACTTTTCATACTCTCTTAAGCCTGTCTTGCCCTTGGGGATAAAGTCATCATATAAGGCAATCGTGTTTAAAAGATGATAGTTCGCACCATACTCTCGCGCATTATAAGGCGGGTCAAGGTAAAGAATATCTCCCTCAATCTTGGCAATAAGTGTGTTTGCGTCCTCATTAAATACCAAATGTTCATTTTCATTGCATTCAAACTCTGCAGGATTTAGAATAAAACCTTTACGCGCACTTTTTTTAAGCTGCTTTAAAAACGCTCCATACACGGAAGCGGTGTTTGCAACCTTATCTGCGGATTCTAAAAGGGAGGCAAGGAGAAAATAATATTCTTGGTTGTTGATGAATTTTTTCTCTTTCCATTGTGCAATTTGAGAGCGCACAGCGTCAATTCTTTGCGCGTTTTCATCGCTAAAATACTGCCTCCCACTCCCAGAACCAAGCGCGTAATGCATGTAGATTTTGCCCTTTTGTGGTAGCGTTTGCGCCGCGTCATTAAGAATGCTTAGCAGCTCATTAGCTCGGGCTAGTTTTTGATAATTGCCGATATAATTTTGCGCCAAAACAAAGCTATAATACTCTCTATCGTTGCTGATGATTTGCTTGACTTGTGCTTTAAAAAGTCTTCCAACTGCCGCAGTTCCAGCAAACATGTCGCAAAAGATAGAATCTTTAAGGGGCTTTGTGTGGGCTTTTTGTAGTGTGGATTCTATGCTTGTTTGCAAAAAGTGCGAGAGTTTAAATTTAGATCCGATGTAGTTCATTAAAATACCTGATTAAATATTATGGAATAGTCTTGAATTTTAAATTCTACATACATTAGAGGTAAAATATTATTTTTCTCATTGAATCTTTGTGCTTGTTGGTAAAACTCTTGATAGCAAATAGAATCTTTGTTGGCAGTTTCTCTACAAATTATCATCGGCTGAATATCTGATGGACGATTTGGAATGTAATATTGTTCCAACCAATCAATATATCGTTGAATTTGCCCTAAAATTTCAGCATAAACACAAACGGATTTTAACTCTATGGGAATAATTTTTCTTGGATTTTCGGCAAGAGGTAGCATAATATCAATGCGTTGCATTCCAACACCGCAACTAACTTCATTACCCAACCATTCAATCGGTTGATTTTCCAAAATTCCAAATAATTGAGTCTCATAAATAAATTGTAAAATGTAGGCTTGCAAATGCGCCTCAAATTGATTATTCCTTGAGTGTTTATAAACTAATCTTGGCAAAATGTTAAACTGCTCTTGTCTGCCCTCGTAAATATGATGAGCAGAAATAGGGATAATCTCTTGATTTTTTAAATCAAAGCTAAAATAGATTCCATTGATATTTTGCTTTAAGTTTTTATCTCTAATTAACGAAATCAGCCTTTTGCTTTCATAAATTGTAATCATTGTATTACCGTGATTGCCTTTTAATTTCCTATAAATAAGACTCCATAACATTTGATTAGGAGATTATATTGTTTTTATTTCATCTAACGCTTCCCATTCGGTAACGCCCTTGCCATAAACTTTTTCAGGCTCAATTAAACATCTAAAAGTAAGGGATTTATTAAGTTCTTGCTTAAGATATTGTTGTTCATCA
Organism: Helicobacter apodemus; assembly: GCF_003097575.1. NCBI lineage: Bacteria > Pseudomonadati > Campylobacterota > Epsilonproteobacteria > Campylobacterales > Helicobacteraceae > Helicobacter > Helicobacter apodemus. The sequence goes on from NZ_CP021886.1 coordinate 1,283,562, forward strand.
TTATTATCAAAGAAAAATTTACTCTTTACCTTAAATACACCAAAAAATTTTCCTTCATCAATTCCTAATGAATAATTTTGTTGCAAATAAAAAATAATTAAATCTCCAATTTCAACCCTTGAAAAATCCGCAACCATACCCAAAATAGTATTTTCAGTTTGCGTTGCAAGTTGTGTTATTGGCTTATGATTAAAATCAAGAACAATTTCTCTCATACCTGTGCCAACAAACATGTATTCCAAGTGATATTTAAAAGTTATAGCATCTACAATAAATACATGTGTTGTCATATATGCCCTTGAAGTAATTAAAATTATCAAATTATAGCACAAATAAGACGCGGTGGAGTTTTCTAAATTTTCTCTTAAATCCCCTTGACAAACACCAAGTGTAAGGGTTTATAATATTAAAGTTGTTTTTATTTTAAGGAGAAACAATGCAAAACAAAGAATCGCTAGAGTGCAGGGAGTTTTAAAAACCTCTGCTAGACTTGGTGCAATGGCGAGTTTTGCAAGTCTTAGTGGGCTTACCTTAAGTGCGTGTGATTCTAAAACAGATTCTAAAGATTCTACACAGAATCTAAAAGGTGCAGATAACGCACAATCTCAAACACAAAACCATGCAAAAGGAGACACAATGGAATTTGTAACTTTAAACAATGGCGTGAAAATGCCAATTCTTGGCTATGGTGTGTATCAAATTGACCCCAAAGAGACACAAAGATGTGTAGAGGACGCAATCAGCGTGGGATATAAGAGCATTGATACCGCGCAATCGTATTTCAACGAAGAGGGTGTGGGCGCGGCAATTAAAACTGCCCTAAATGGCGGAGTGAAGCGCGAGGAGCTTTTCATCACAACAAAGCTCTGGATTAACAATTACCCCGAAGAAAAGGCACTCAAAGCGTGTGAAGAATCTTTACGCAAACTTGGGCTTGATTATATAGATTTAATGCTGCTTCATCAACCCTTTAACGACACTTATGGTGCGTGGAGAGCGTTAAGCAGATTCTACAAAGAGGGGAGATTCAAAGCCATTGGTGTGAGCAACTTTTATCCCGATAGAATCGTAGATTTTTGTTTGAATAATGAAATCAAACCCGCCCTCAATCAAATAGAATGCAACCCGCTCCACGCGCAATTTGAAGCACAAAAAGTCTCGCAAGAATATAATGTCGCTATGGAATCGTGGGCACCTTTTGGCGAAGGACGCAACAATATGTTTAGCAACCCCATATTAAGCGAAATTGGCAAGAAATACAACAAAAGTGTGGTGCAAGTGATTTTACGTTGGCAGATTCAGCGAGGCATTATTTGTATCCCAAAAACCACAAGGAAAGAGCGAATGATTGAAAACATTAGCGTGTTTGACTTTGCCTTAAGTGAGCAAGATATGCAAACTATCGCCTCACTTGATAACAAAACAAGCTTATTTTTTAATCATCAAGATCCACAAAGTGCAAAATTTCTGATTGAGATTCATAAAGAGAAGTTTTAAGGAGAATAAATGCAAAAAAGTATTTTATTGTATGGCATTATCTTAACACTAAGCTTACAAACATTTACATTCGCACAAGGAGGAGTAATGCAAATCGCAAACCCTAGCAAAGAGGCAAAGGCAAATGCAGCCAAAAATCCTTTTGGTTTAGTCTATGAGGGCGCAATTACAAAAAACGAAAAAGGCAAAGTCAATATTAAAAGCATAACTTATATAAGCAGAGGGCTAAAAATCGCTGCAAATCTTTACTTACCAAGTGATTTTAACCCCAAAGCAAAGATTCCAGCTATCATCGTAGCTCACCCCAATGGAGGCGTAAAAGAGCAAGTTGCTGGGCTATACGCACAAAAGTTGGCAGAATCTAGCTACATCACCCTAGCCTTTGATGCAGCATATCAAGGGGCAAGTGAGGGAAAACCTCGCAATGTAGATACTCCGCAAAATCGCACAGAGGATATTTCTGCGGCGGTGGATTATCTGCTAAAAGTGCAAGGCGTAGATTCTAATCGCATAGGAATCTTAGGCATTTGCGGAGGTGGCGGCTATACGCTCAATGCTGCAAAAAGCGATAAAAGGCTTAAAGCAGTGGCAACTTTGAGTATGTTTAATAGCGGACTTGTGCGGAGAGAGGGATTTTTAGGAAGCGAGAAATCTAGCATTCAAGAAAGATTAAAAAACGCAAGTGAGGCAAGGACAAAAGAGGTCTTAGAGGGTAAAATAAGCTACACAAGTGCTGCGCCTAAAAAGCTAAGTGAGGAGGAGCTAGCAAAAATCTCCACAGATTTGTATAGAGAGGGAATGGTGTATTATGGCGATACCCACGCGCACCCAAACTCTACTTTTGCCTATACGACAAGCTCGCTGCTTGATTTAATGCGCTTTGACGCACTCAATCAAATAGAGCTCATCAATCAGCCTTTATTAATGCTTGTAGGCGATAAGGCGGATACTGCGTATATGAGCGAGGCGGCGTATAAAAAGGCAGGAAGCAAGGATAAAAGACTGCATAAGCTTAAAAATACGACACATATCCAAAGTTACTACAAAAAAGAAGCGGTAGAAGAGGCATTAGGAGAGCTTAAGAGGTTTTATGGGGAGAGGTTGTAGTTTTGAGATAAATAAAATACAAAGCTAACTTAAAAACCAAGCTTCAAGGAGTAACAATGCAAAAGCGAAAATTAAGAGATTTGGAAGTAAGCGAGTTGGGGCTTGGCTGTATGGGAATGAGTTATGGCTATGGCGAAGCAAAAGATGAAAACACAATGATAAACCTTATCCACAAAGCCTTAAACTTAGGCATTAGCTTTTTTGATACTGCCGAAGTGTATGGACCATACATCAATGAAACGCTTGTTGGCAAGGCTTTAAAGGCTTTTAGAGATAAAGTCATCATCGCGACTAAATTTGGAATCCAAGTAGAAAATCACAAACAAATTGTAACGAGTGATTTAAGGCAAATTAGGCTTTCTTTAGAAGGTTCTTTGAAGCGGTTGCAGATGGATTGCATTGATTTGTATTATCAGCATAGGGTGGATACAAAAGTGCCGGTGGAGGAAGTCGCCGCTTTAATGGCTACATTGCATAAAGAGGGTAAAATCAAAGCGTGGGGTATGAGTGAAGCAGGAATTGAGAGTATCCAAAAGGCACATTCTGTATTTCCTCTAAGCGCAGTGCAAAGCGAGTATTCTCTATGGTGGAGAGAGCCTGAAAGGGAACTTTTGCCCCTTTTAGAATCCTTGAATATAGGCTTTGTGCCTTTTTCGCCTTTGGGAAAAGGGTTTTTAGCTGCAAAATTCAATAAAGATTCCACATTTGATAAAAAGGATTTTAGAAGCTCTGTGCCTAGATTTGAGAAGGAAAATTTAGAGACAAATATGGCACTTGTTGAGTTTATTAAAGAAATTGCTAAAGATAAAAATGCCACTCCCGCACAAGTTGCACTTGCTTGGCTAAGAAAACAAAAGCCTTTCATCGTGCCTATTTTTGGCACGACAAATCCGCAAAGATTAGAGGAAAATATTAATTCTTTGACGCTTCATTTAAGTGAAGCGGACTTGCAAGCAATCAATGCTAAGCTAGATACAATTACGATTAAGGGTGATAGGTATTCAGGTGAAAATGCAAAAAGAATAGGTAAATAATGTTTTCACGTAGGGAATTTTTAAAGAACCTTTTAGCAATTTGCTCACTGCCTTTAGTGCTTTCAAGTCAAGAATCAACGAGCAAAAAATACTTGATTGTGTATTACACACGCACCTTAAACACACAGATTTTAAGCCATTTTATCCAAAGGGCTTTGGGGGCGGATTTATTTGCACTAGAGACTTTGAAGCCTTATCCTAAGGATTATGATGCAATGGTGGCATTCGCAGCAGAGGAGAGACGCAAGGGATTTTGCCCACCGCTTCTTGCCCTACCTAATACAAAACAATACGATGTGATACTGCTAGGCACACCACTTTGGAGCTTAGATATAAGCTCACCCATAAGGACTTTTTTAACCCAAAGCGACTTAAGAGATAAGATTCTTATTCCTTTTGTTACCAATGCAGGGTATAAGTTTGGCAATGCGCTAGATACTATCGTAAAGCTTGTTCCGCAAGCAACAATCACAAACGCTCTTGAGCATAGTTTTACGTTGAAAGAAAAAACAAGTCGGAATCTCAAGGTTTTAAATCAGAATAAAATCATACAAAATAAAGAATTTGAAATTTTGCAACAAAACAAAGTGCAAACTTGGCTAAAAACTTTCAAAGGAGTTTAAATAACTTACACGATTTTAGAAACAGAACATAGGAGCGGTATTCCCTCACGCAAGATTCGTTTTTGGCTTGATAAAGGGCTGTTTCCAAACATTTATAAGGATAAATGGTGTCCGACTCTTTAATCAAAAAGATATTGATTGGCTGTGTTGGATTAACATTTATCGTGAGCTTAGAATGAGTATCAAGGAGCTTAAGTATTACAAAGATTTGTGCGATAATGGCGATGATACATTAAAAGAACAATTAATATTAATACAAAAGAGGTATTGATATGGAAAAAATCACCAACAACCAACATCAGATTTTTGATAAACACACGAGACTTATGTATCTTAAATATGCTAGAAAACATAAAGAATCAAATCCATTAAAATGGTTTTGGGAACTAAAGCTAAAAGAAAGAGAGTATTCTTTTGATGAGATTGCTTTAATTCTACAAATTTCAAAAAAAGAAGTTATTTCTGCATATAAAAGTGGAATAAGAACAATACGAAAAAATCTTACAAAAAGGGAATTACACGAAGACTATTGATTTCAAACTATTCCACAAATAAAGGACAAGCAATGGCACAAGTTTTAATTAATAACGAAAGTAAAAAGATAGAAATCTCTTTTGATGAAAATGATACTATGGATAAGCTAATTTTTAAAAAACCATTAATATGCTTAATAATATTATAGAGGATTTTCAAGCACAAGTTATTACAATGATTCTATTCTCCTATACAAAAACTCCACAATGCTATGAGCTATTTACTAAAAGAACTGACTTATAGAATACTAAGGATAAATAATCGCAAGAAAAATTTGTGTTAATAGAAATGCCAATCATTCAATAATCAGGGCATACTCTCACTCTCTCACAACATTTTCTGCAAATGATTTGTTATAGTTGGATTCATTAATGTATTAATCCCAAGAAACAATGCTCCACAGATATAGGCAATTACTTGGTCGGCTAATCCGCTAGTTCTAAATCTTAAGACTTTAGGAAGTGCAAAATACTTTTTACTTTTAAAAGGCAAAAAGATTGGCACACCACTTAAGGTCATCATATCTCCAACTATATGCAAAAGATTACCTAGAATAAATCCAGTTACTAGAAATACTAAAGCATTTTCATAAAAGCCATTTATAAATGTCCTAACACTCTCAAAATTACATAGCACCATTAACAAAAGGATTAAGATAATAATAAAAGGCAAACTATGTGTAAATCCCCTATGCCCAAAAATAGCATTCATTAAGTGAGATACCCCTATAAACATTCTACCTATTTTAGAATGTGGTTCATCAATATCAGGGAAGATTGCCCCAAAGGCTACTGCAAAATAAAAGATTAATAAATGGGTGCTTTCAATAGGTATAAATGGCTGTATTATAAAAACACCTACTGAAGCTAAAGAGAGAGCAAAGGTAATATGTGTTTTAGCTAACATAAATCTCCTTTGTATTATAATTGCTTATCCATTTCGTTTTGGTGAGAAATGGAATAAAAGGTTTGATGCCTATATGTGTTATATAAGCTCGGCTTCTTTTTGAGGCTGGGCTTTTTTTTGGCTATGAAGTTGGGTGCGTGGGAGGAGCTTACCATAATAACCAACCTCATTAATTTGCCTTCATACTATTAATAGTATGAATACTTTGTTGCACTCTATCCTTGATTTTCTCTGCCTGCCCCTTAGCAAAACTATCATTAACCCTAAAATTTAAAGAATTGGTAAATTCACTCAAATCCATCTTAGAAAAATCTAATTTTTGAAACTCCTCTGTGGTAAATCCAGAACAATTAGGAGATTCTCCACTCCCCCAACCTTTACCTATTTGCTGCCTACCTTGTTCATTAAATATCCTTGCTAGGAGACTATTAAAGCAACAATGGGATTTACTTTTTTGAATACAAACTTTCGCAAAACCTAGTTTAATCCTTTTAGAGCAATATTCTCCAATCTCCTTACATAGGCTCTGCTGGTTAAGCTTTGCAAGATTCTTTTCATTCTCTTTGCAAGATACTAATCCTAAGAAGACTTTGTTTTTATTACAACACCCGCCCCCGCTTAAACCTAAGAGCTTATCACTACTTCTACAACTATGGCTTTTCCCATTAAAAACTAAAAGTTGTCCTCCACAACTTCCATCTTCCCTCCAACCATTATTAGTAGAATCATTAACCCCTACATTTTTATTAATATTTTCTACTAATGAAGCATTTCCTCCACTACCTCCTGCAAAACAAGGATGAGGAGAACATTGTAATTTCCCATCATATTGCACACAAGCTCTATCTTTATTAAAGGGTAAAAAATGAAGCAAGGACACTAAGGGCATCTTTAGATTCTATTCTTCCTGCGATACAGCGAGGCGTAATTGGTTATAATGATTGTGATGATGGGAGTGAAGAAATTATTTTAGAATTTTGTAAAACCTATCCAAGCTTTATCCCGATAAAATACCCCTATAATGTGGAAATTAAAAATCCTAAAAAAGAGGAAAATAAACTTTATTACTACTCTAACTATATTTTGAGTTTTATCCCACAAGGAGAATGGTTTATCAAGCTTGATATGGATCATATCTATGATGCTAAAAAACTTTTTAAAAGTCTTTACCTCTTAAAGAAAAACACCGATATTCTTACACTCTCAAGGATGGATTTTTATATACAATGGGAAGAGATATATATCAGTAAATCAGGGAGGGGTTATTATAATAGAGCCGGGGATCAAACTCTAAGATACAACCACAACTTTAAATACTATGAACGCATACTCTCCCCAAAACTTCAAGATTGGGGAGAACAAATCCTAAAGGGCAAACCCACTCAATCCCAACTTGAAGCGTTGCAAGGAGATTATCATTCCTATGAAGCCAAAATAGAGGATTCTTATAGTCGAATTTATCGCTCTGAGCTTTGCCACTATCATTTCCCTAATATAAAAAAGAGACGCGAGGGCATTCCTAAAAATGCTTTACCCTTAAAAGAGTTTAACGATGAAGCTATAGGTATAGAAATAGATCCAAAAATGCTTGAAAAAGAAACCATACTTTCCCTTTATAGTCGATTTGATTTGGAGAGAATTTAGTATTAATTTGTTACAATCGCCTTTTACTTTAAAGGCATTATGTTATGAAAACAAAGATTCCATTCAAAAGCTTAGGAAAAAAAACTTCTTATACTTTCAATTATGATTTTAATCTTTTAGAAACTTTTGAAAATGCCCACCAAGACAGGGATTATTGGGTAGATTTTGTTTGTCCAGAATTTACCACCCTCTGCCCCATAACAGGACAACCAGATTTTGCCACTATAAGAATTAATTATATTCCCCAAGCTAAAATGGTGGAATCTAAGTCTTTAAAGCTCTATCTCTTTAGCTTCCGTAATGAGGGTGGATTCCACGAAGATTGCGTGCAGTATGTGTAAAAATGTGAAGTGCTAGAAGTTAGCATTAATACCTTTAAAAAACTCTGCCAAGAAGATTCTAATTTTTGTCTCTCTTTTATAGCCTCGCTTTGCAATAAAATCAAAATCTTAGAAAACCATATTAGTCAAAACTCTAAAACTATCGAAGAAAAACTCAAAGACTTTTTTCTACAAAATCAAGAATTATTAATCACTCTTACACAAAAACAGATTGCCAAAAGCCTCAATATCAGCCCAGAATCACTATCAAGAGTTTTAAAAAACCTTAAAGAAAAAAATCTTATAAAAACACAAAGTGGAAAAATCATTTTTGTTGATACAAAATTTTATAAACAACCTACAATCTCAATGTAGAATCTTTTGCAATGCATAATTTATTGGAATAAAATACTCAAAGCATCAAAAGCTTTCAAAAACTCCCTCTTAAAATGAATTATTACCGCAGGAATAATAACCACTAAAATACTAAAGGCAATACTAATCTTAACAGGAAACCCTATAGCTAAAAGGTTAAATTGTGGATGTGCTTTCATAATCATTCCAAAAATAATATCAGAGAGCAAAATAAGTGCGATAATAGGAAAAGACATTGTAAGTCCTATCAAAAATAGATGTGAAAAAGATTGAATAATGTATTGGATATAATTATGCGAATAAATAAAACTCCCTAAAGGAATTTCTTTAATGCTTTCACTTACAAAATACAAAAAAAGATGATGATAATCAAACCCCAACATAATAAGCAATGCAAGTAATGTTAGGAGCTGCCCAACAATTGGTTTTTGAGCACCTGTTACAGGATCATAAGCATTTGCAATGGTTAATCCCATAGCAAAAGAAATAATCTCTCCACCAAAAGAAATCATACCAAAGACAATCTGTAACGCCATAGAAGCCAAGAATCCCAACATAATCTCGGATAATCCCGCCACAATAAATTCTACAATAGTCATATTAGCAGGAGGAATAATCCCAACTAATGGGATAAACAAGATGGTTAGCCAAAAGATGAAAACACCTTTAATAGAATTTGTAATTAGTTGATTTTCAAAAAAAGGAAAAAAGGCTATAATCCCCGCAAAACGCAAAAGTAATAATAAAAAATTAGCAACATTCCCCTCTGTAAGATAAGCTAAAAATTCCATTAATGTAAGGGTTTCAAGGTAGCATTCTCTAATTGATAAGAGCGGGTAGCCTTTTGTGCCAAAAGAGGGTCGTGGGTTACATAAATTAACAGAGTAGAAGTTTGATGAATATATTCAAAAAGCAGTCCCATAACTTTAAAAGCATTTTCTCTATCTAAGTTCCCTGTGGGTTCATCCGCAAAGATAATATGAGGCTTTTTTGTTAAAATCCTAGCGATAGATAAACGTTGTTGCTGTCCTCCACTTAGGGCACTAACATTTTTAGGTAAATTTTCAAAAATCCCAAAAAACTCCAACAAGGAATCATCGATTCTTTCCTCTGAAAGCAAAGAAGCAACTTCTAAGTTTTCTCTTGCACTAAACCCCAAAAACAAATAATGCGATTGGAAGATAATCCCTATCTCTTTGCGTCTAAGAGCTAAAATCTCTGCATAGGGGATAGCGTAAATATCTTTGTTAAAAATATTCACGCTTCCCTTTTGTGGCTTTAAAAATGAGGATAGAATATGTAAAAGCGTGCTTTTCCCACTCCCACTAACACCCATAATAGAAATGCTCTCTCCTCCATTTGCAGAAAAAGAAAGATTTTCTATAATGGGCTTCTCATAACTAAAAGAAATGCCTTTAACTTCTAATAAAGACATCGCTAATAACTATCCAAGCTGTGCGGCAACTTCATCAGCAAAACTACTTGTCTGCTTTTCAATCCCTTCACCAAGTTCAAAACGAATATATTCCACAACTTCAATACAATCATTACATTCTTGACTCTTTTGTTCTAAAACTTGAGCAATAGTTTTCTTATCATCCATTACAAAAAACTGCCCTAGAAGCGTTAATCGCTGATCTAAAAGTGTAGAATCTGCCTTAAATCTGTCTAATTGACCAGGTAAGATCTTATCCCAAATTTTCTCTGGCTTACCCTGGGCTTTAAGCTCCTCTTTAAAAATAGCTTCTTGCTTGCGTAAAATTTCATCGTTTAATTCCAATTGACTAATGTATTGGGGGATTTTATGCAAAGGTTTTCCCAACCTTTTAAGCTCTTCATTTTCTTTTTCTAATTCTGCAAGAATCGCAACTTTCTCCCTTTCTACAAAGTCTTTATCAAAAGAATGATAACTAATTACTTGGGGTTTCATAGCTGCTGCGTGCATACAAAGATTCTTAGTAAAATCTGCTAGTTTAGCTGCATTTTCTTGCTTTTGGCATTTAAGGGCGATAATTACACCAACGCGTCCATTAGAATGCACATAGGCATTAACAACGCCACTACCCTCTGCTTGAACTTTTGCAATTCTCCTAACGACGATATTCTCACCAATCTTTGCAATTTGTGTTTTCAAATATTCTTCAAATTTGACCCCATCAAGGCTTAGGGTGTTTAATTCCTCTGTATTTTGAATAGTAGAATCTTGCACCAACGCAATGGCTTTTGAACTCAACTCTTTAAAACCATCATTTTTTGCAACGAAATCTGTTTCTGAATTAATCTCTACCATACTAGCTTTCTTAAAATCTGATGAGACTTCAACACTAATCGCACCCTCTGCTGCTACTCTATCAGCTTTTTTAGCGGCTTTACTTAAGCCCTTTTCCCTCAAATATTCTACCGCTTTTTGTATATCGCCATTTGTCTCTACTAAAGCCTTTTTGCAATCCATCATTCCTGCATCAGTCATTTCTCGGAGCTGTTTTACAAGCTGTGCATTAATCTCTGCCATATTTTATCCTTACAAAATTATTCTTGGGTTTGCATAAAATCTTCTTCACGCATTACTTCTTCTAAGACTTCTTGCTTTTCTTGCTCACTTGCAGCAGCAACCTCTTCACTCTCAATAGAGGCTTCACCTCCGGCAATAGCACGTCCTTCTGTAATAGCTTCTGTCATCTCTTTACAAAAAAGCTGGATAGAACGAATCGCATCATCATTTCCAGGAATTGGATAATCCACTACATCAGGATCGCAATTAGTATCTAATGGAGCAACAATAGGTATCCCAAGCTTTCTAGCTTCAGCTACCGCTATTTTCTCTTTTGCCGCATCAATAACAAAAATCATATCCGGCACTTTCTTAAGATGCCTTACACCACCTAGATATTGTGTTAATTTATCTTTTTTTCTTTGAATCATTAATTTTTCTTTTTTGGTTAAAAGATCAATTTGACCACTAGATTCCATTTCTTCGATGATTTCTAACTTACGGATAGATTTTTTAATAGTAGAAAAGTTTGTTAGCATTCCCCCAAGCCAACGATAATTCACATAAGGAATATTAACACTTTGTGCGTATTGTTTCAAAGTTTCACTAGCTTGTTTTTTCGTCCCAACAAACATAATAACTTTTCCCTCGGCTGCTGCATCTCTGACAATATTATAAGTATAGCGGAAATATCGTAGAGTTTTTTGCAAATCTATAATATGAATATTTTTTCGCACACCAAAAATATATTTTTTCATTTTTGGATTCCAACGTCTTGTCTGATGACCAAAATGAACACCACATTCTAAAAGGTCTTTCATTGTTACCATATTTTCTCCTTAATGTTTGGTTTTTCCTCCACGCTCTTAAACAGAATATAACCTGCAACCTAAACTAGGATTAGCGTGTGTGATATTTTCAAAAATAAAAAGGGTATCATTCTATTAAAATTTTCTTTAATTCTAGCTTTTATTGAGGTTATCCTTGTATAGGCTTTTAAGTTTTAATATTTAGAAATGGATAAGCACAACTCTTATAAAAAGGTTATTAATTAAGATTTAGGATTGTTGCTTTATTTAAACCCTAAAACTTCTTCTTATTAACATCTTCTAATATCTCTTGAGCTATAGCATTAACATTTTGTGTAACACTATTGGTATCATTAACAATCTCTACATTATTTTGTGTAACACCCTCTAATTGATTAATAGCTTCATTAATTTGTGAAATACCCTCTGTTTGTTCTTTAATAGATTCACTCATATCATTAATACCTTGCACTAAGACATTAACATTAGCTTCAATCTCATTTAAAGACTTTCCTGTTCTCTCTGCTAATTTTCTAACTTCATCTGCAACAACTGCAAAGCCTCTTCCGTGTTCTCCTGCTCTTGCTGCTTCAATAGCTGCATTTAATGCTAAGAGATTAGTTTGATCGGCAATATCTTTAATCACACTTACGATATTTTTAATATCTGATGAATACTATTTTTGACAAAAATAAAACTAATAACACCTAAAAACAATAGTGAAGTGGTAAGCAAAATAATCGCACTTAAAGCAATCTTTATTTTTAAACTTTTTTTAAGCATTAACCACTTTCTCCAAGTTTAATGAAATCAAAAAATTTTTACATAAAATTCTAAATTTTTTAACTTTGCATTATACTAAAATATAAGCACCCATATTATCCAAAAATTAAAACCATAGATTATCTAATAATCGAACCTCCTCTACTTTTGCAACAACTAAGATTAAAGTTGAATCTTTTTGGATAGTTAAAATAGACTCTAATTCCCTATTAACAATGGCAAAATATTCTACCTCTAACCCCTCTAACACCCTTAATGCCTCATTCTTTATTTTTAAACTCTCTCTCTCTCCTTGCATAATAACTTGCATAGCGACTTTTAAAGATTGAGAAATTTTTAGTGCTTTTCTCTTGCCCTCTAAGCTTAAATATGCATTCCTTGAACTAAGCGCTAATCCTTCCTCGCTTCTAACTATCTCACAAGGGATAATTTCAATAGGAAAAAATAAATCCTCTACCATTTTTTGAACGATTAAAAGCTGTTGAGCATCCTTTTTACCAAAAAATGCTTTATGGGGCTGTATTAAATGAAATAATTTATTAATAATTTGTAAAACACCATTAAAATGTCCGCTTCTTGCCTCCCCCTCTAATACACTTGCCATAGATAGGGGGGCATTAAAAGTAGTTTGCAAAGAGGATTTTAGAGGATACATTTCTTCTATTTCTGGCATAAAAACAATATCAACCTCTGCACTTTGGCATATCTTTAAATCTGCCTCTATTTTGCGTGGGTATTTACTAAAATCCTCATTAACCCCAAACTGCGTAGGATTAACAAAAATAGAAACAATAGTTAAATCACAAGTTGTTTTAGAGGCTTTAATTAAGGATAAATGCCCCTTATGTAAAGCACCCATAGTAGGGACTAAACCTATTACTTCTTTAGGATTTTGTCTTTTATAGGTTTGAATAAAGATTTGCAACTCTTTAACACTCTTAATAACCTTCACACTTATCCCTCTAATTGCTTAAAATACATAGATGCAATTATGCGTTTATCAAACTTAAAAAAATAATAAATTCTCTAAAATATGTTAGAATCCAAATTCTAATTAATTTTGGGAAATCTTATGGAAGAAAACAAATTCTTAAAAACACCCGCACAAATTTCAGAAAACAATCTCTCAGAACTAATGGAAAACATTATCCTTAAAATCACAAAAGAAGATAGCAAAGCTTTAATTTATCATCTAAATAACCTTAATTTTGCCTTTGCTTTAGCAACTAATGAACGCAAAAGTTTTATCCTTGATAATAATCCGCTAACTAAAATTCAGATGCAATGCCAATTCTCCTACCCTAGTTCCACAGGATTAAAAAATCGATTAAAAGAAATCAAAATGAACTATTTTGAAATGCCTACTGATATGTCTAAATATTTCACTCCCAAAATCTATAATGAACTCCTTTCTTTTAAAGAGTTTTTAAAACACTCCCCTAATGATTCTATTAATTTATGGATCAAATACCTTATCAATATTTTTTTAACGCCAACTAATACACAAATACCTCAAGATATGGAATTAAAAGAATTTATTCTCAATAAATACAAGCGTATTTATCAAAATGTTAGCCCTGTAAAACTATTAATCTTAAACCCTTATATACCAAATTTTGTTAAAGATACTACAAACGCAGAATCTATCTTTTCACAAAAAACACACTTGATTTGCTACTCACCCCCATCTTTTGAAGGGGATAAATTTTGCAAACAAAACCTTTTAAGAATGTGGTTTTTTGATATTAAAGAGCAAGATATTTTAAATATTAGTCAAATCAACTTAGAGCAGCAATTAAACCAAAATTTTATCTTTATTAACAAAATATTAGAAACAGGAGGCATACTCTACATAGAAACCCAAAATATCCAAAAAATGGAAAAGTTTTTCAAAATATCCTCATTTTATGGTTATAAAAATATTCAATATTACACAAGTAGCAACGCTAAAAACATTATTATTTTGAGAAAATCCTTTTAAGAAAGAATTAAATATTTTACAATATAATTCTAGCTTTCTAAAAATTTGTTTAAATGGCTCGATAGCTCAGTCGGTAGAGCAGGAGACTGAAAATCTCCGTGTCGGTGGTTCGATTCCGCCTCGAGCCACCATTTAAAAGCATAAGCTAAAATAGAACCCTATAACGCTCCTTTCTTTCTTATCATCACACAAAAGGGCTTTTTTAAGCTATATTTTGATAGGATACAGGCTATTTGCTCAATAACTCTAAAATATTCAAGAAAAAATGGAAATTCTCTATGCACCAACTTTTCGAGAACAAAGAGATACGATACACGCCAATTGCCAATGTGGCTATGATATACAAATCCTAGAAACACTTTGCAATATCCAAAACAGCTTAAAAGCAACAAAAACCCATAAAATTCTCTACTTACCTCATCCAAAAACTATCACACTATTATCTTAAATGCATTAAAATTCCCCCCCCCCCCCGCGATAACCATTAAAACCATAAATTCCCTAGCACAAGCCAAAAACAGCACACTTTTGGTTACAGATGCTGCCAACACTGCCTTATCCTTTAGCCTCTTTTACCAACAACCAAACATTATCCATCTTCCAGCCTTTAGTAATATAGAACTAGAAGGAGATAAACTTTATTCACTATTTTCTTTTACCACATCTTTTAAAAAGCTACAAACAGAAATAACGCAAATTTTAGAAAATCCAACCCCCCCCCCAAAAAAAAGAAAAAATTGCCAACTTTTTACAAGAGGATTTATTATGAATGCCAAAGAACAAATTAAAACCTTTATTAATATTGCTACAAAAGATATTATCTCATCTTAGCACTACACAAAAACATCCTTTTTATTTCTTTTTATCCAACTTATCGCTCTCAATATGGGGATCTTATCCAACAACTCTCTAAGTACTACAATGTAATTACTATTGTCGATAGAATCTTAAATGATGACTTTGAAAAAAGTGGGCATCATAATGTGCTTTTTCCTTGGAGAATTATAGAAAATAGCGAAGTTTTCTACCTTAACACACATATAGAGGGAATAAATATTATCATTACAGCTGATCAAGTAGCCTACCAAGATGGAAAAATAGATAAAGAATTTCTAAGCAAAAGTGCAAAACGTATCTATCTCCCTCATAGACTAACCTATGCTTGTGGGGAGAGCTGAAGAAGTTTTGTTATATTATTGTTCCCTCTAAAAGTGCTATGAAAAGCTTTAAAAAAGCACTCAAAGATTCCAAAATTAAACTTCTACCTTGTGGCTATCCCCAGCTAGATAAAGCTATCAAAGAATACCAATACCGACCCTCCAACACAATAACTTATAGTCCTACATTAAGGGATATTGACCCTACTCGCAATGCCGACCAAAACCTTTATGCGGGATTTGATAGCAATATCATAGAATGGATAACCCAAAATACCTCCTATAATATCACTTACCGTGCCCACCCCTTTAACTCCTCTAGCAATCATTACTTTTATCAACTACTAAAAGCTAAATGGATGCAAAATCCACGAGTAATTTTTGATGAATTCCAAAATTATAACTATTTTAATACTTCAGATTTTCTGCTCACCGATTGGTCAAGCACTGCCTTTTTATTCTCCTACATAACGCTTCGTCCTTGTATTTTTTATATGCCTCACCCTTTAGATGGCACACAATATACCATTAAAGATAAAACCGCCAAAAACTTCGCACAACTCCAAGCAATCCTTGAAAATATAGATTTTAAACAAGAAAAAAATTTTTATAAACATTTAAGAGAAAGCAATGTCTATCATCTTAAAAAATCTGGTGAAGCTATTTTAGAATCTCTTGAAGATATTTTAAAAGCAAAATTATGAGAGCCATCATCCTAGCTGCAGGGGAGGGAAAGAGACTCCAACCCTTAACCCTCAACAAACCAAAACCTCTCCTAGAAATTCGTGGGCAAAGCATTTTAGAAAATATGATTAACTATCTCAAAAAATCGGGTATAGAGGATATTATAGTAGTAACTGGATACAAATATCAGCTTTTTTATAAGCTCCAAAAAAAATTAAATTTTCAACAAATTATCTTTAAGGATTATCAAGGGGTTAATAGTGCAGAGACTTTAAAATTTGTCGCTAAATACATCCACAAAGGGAACTTTTATTTTAAATGGCGATTTATATATCACACGACCCTTTATGCATTATATCAAAAAGGGGCATTCCCAAATTTTAGCACAGAAGATTCTACACACAACCCCATCTTGGGGTTATATCACCGATGAAAACCAAAAACTCCTCGATATTGATACCAATGCCATAGAAGGTTATGGTGATGGTATTACCTTTTTTGATAATGCTAAAGAAATAGAATTATTAAAAAATGCTCTTTTAAAATGCCACAAAGAAGATTATTGGGAAAAGTGCATTTTACACTCCCTTGCAAATATTGATTATTTTATATCTTTTTGCAAATCCTATTATATAGAAATTGATTCTTTAAAAGATGCCCTAAAAGCCAATCTTATTACCCCTCAAGAAATAGCCTTACAATGTTCTAAGTTAGTATTTATAACCTTTTTTTAAATTTAGCAATGCTACACTCTTCAGCTTTTAATGTCAGTGTTATCATTGTTTTAACACCCCTTTTTGTTGCCCTCCTAACCAATCTTTTAAAAATTGAAAAAACCCAAAATATTTTTTATTAGGCTTTCTTTTAAACCTTAAAGATTTTAAATTAAACTTTGGTATAGGGGATATTTTTGCTCTGCTATCTACATTAGGATGGGCTTGTTATTGTATTATCATTACAAATATTTTTAAACCCCAACAAGAATCTCTAATCCTTACTAGAAAAATGGTATTTTATGGGATTATATTCATAACACCTACTCTATTTTTTGAAAACATCTCTTTTAATCTTGCTCCCCTTTTAGAGCCCAAAATATTTTTAAATCTACTTTTTGTAGCGTTTTTTGCTTCTGCTTTTTGCTTCATTCTTTGGAACAAAGCTATTATACTTATTGGGAGTATTAGGACAAATATCTATGTTTATTTAACACCTGTTATTACTCTATTTGCTTCTGTTATATTCTTAGATGAATCTATACAATCTCTTGCAATAGCAGGAATGATTCTAGTCTTAAGCGGGGTTTTTGTTGCTACAAGGCGATAAAAAAATTACTCCACTTAAAAACTCTAAAATTTAAGCCATAAAAGGATAGAATAATAAAAAAAGTAAGGGTTGTATGATGAAACTTAGACTTCCACACGCACCTTATATTGCAAATAAAATAGCAATAGATTTAGCAAATTGTGATTTTGTGAATATTTTATATGGATTGGATGGAGTTTGTAAAATTGCTCAAAACTTCTTAGAAAAAAACATTCAAGAAGAATTAAAGATTGAAGAACAAGCGAGGGATATTGTTGAAGAAAACCTTGAAGAAATAGAGTTCATGCAAGCAGATGAACACCAATTATTTTGGAAAGTTAAAAAACATTTAGCCGAACAAATAGGATTTGAATTAGCTTGGGAAGATAGATATAATAGCCTCTCACATAAGATTCTTAATGCCCTTTTGCAAGAGGATTTAATTGATTTTTCTGTATCAGAAACAAGGGTAAAAAACATTATTTTCAAGGCTATTGATAGCTACGCAAAAGCTTATGATGAAATTGAAGATATTATCACAGAAAAAATTAATCATTATAAAAGAAAAATTGTCTTTGGTAGTGAAGAATATGATTTAATTTTTGATAAGCTCTACCAAGAAGAGCTAAGAAAAAGAGGGTTTTTATAATGTCAGACTTCAAGAAAGCTTGGGTTTATTTAGAAAATGGAATGTTTTTTGAAGCTAGAAGCTTTGGAGCAAACAAAACTGCTATTGGAGAGATTGTTTTTAACACTTCCCTAACAGGCTACCAAGAAATACTAACCGATCCTAGCTATGCTGGACAATTTATCTGTTTTAGTATGCCTGAAATTGGGATTGTAGGGACAAATCCTCAAGATATAGAAAGCTCTAGCATATTTGCCAAAGGCATTCTTGTCCGACATTATAATGAAAAATATTCTAATTTTCGCTCAAATAAAAGCCTACAAGAATTCTTAATCTCCCACGACACTATGGGGATTTTTGGGCTTGATACACGGCTTTTAACCAAAACTTTACGCACACAAGGGGCTATGATGATGATAGCTTCCACAGAATACTCCACCAAAGAAAAACTTAAAGAACTCCTAAGCCAATCTCCAAGAATAGAAGAAATTGATTATGTTAAAGTAGTTAGCACCAAAGAAACTTACCGCCACAAAGAAGGAAGATTTAGCTTTAAAACTATGGACTATACCCTACCTCAAACAAAGAAAAAGATTCTAGCTATTGACTTTGGTATTAAAAAAAGCATATTAAGGGAGTTAGTCAATGCCGGTTTTAGTGTCGAGGTTATACCTCACAACTTTAACGCACAAGCCATTATTACAGCTTATCAAGCAAAAGCATTTGATGGGATTTTTTTATCTAATGGTCCAGGCGACCCCAAAGTTTTAAAAACGCAAATCATAGAACTACAAAAACTTATCTCCTATAATATCCCCATCTTTGCGATTTGCTTAGGGCATCAGCTCCTAGCTTTAGCACAAGGCTATGAAACCTATAAACTCAAATTTGGGCATCACGGAGGCAATCATCCTATCCAAAATCTCCACACTAAAAAGATAGAAATAACCGCACAAAACCATATTTACTCTGTCCCAGAAGATATTGCAAAAATAGCAACTATCACACATAGGAATCTCTTTGATGGAACGATTGAAGGGCTGCTTTATAAAAATGCTCCTATCTGCTCTTTCCAACACCATCCAGAAGCAGGTCCAGGTCCCTTAGAATCTTCTGCACTCTTTAATGAGTTTTCAAAACTCCTCCAAAAAACTAAATAAGAGTCAATGCAGCAAATTCTCAATCTTTTGACTTCTCTCAACAATCAAGCCAATTATCGCACACTTACCCCACAACAACATAAGAATCTAGAAATTTCCTACAACCAAAAATGGCTTTTAAATCTTGCGAGCAATGATTACTTAAATCTTGCGAGCAATGAAAATCTTAAGGAATCATTTTTAGATTCAGAAATTTTTAGAAAAAACTGCTTTTTTAGTGCCTCCTCTTCACGAAGCTTGAGTGGAAACTTTGAAATTTATGCTATTTTTGAAGAGTTCTTAGAAAGCCTTTTTGACAAGAAAGCCCTTTTATTTAATAGTGGGTATCACGCCAATATAGGAGTTATTTCCAGTCTTAATCATTTAAAGAATGTTTTATTCTTAGTCGATAAGTCTATCCACGCTAGCCATATTGATGGTTTAAAGTCCTTTAAAAAACTAAATTTTAAACGATTTTTACATAATGATATGCAATCTCTAACGAATCTCTTAGAAAAATATCATAATCACTATGAAGCAATTTTCATCCTTAGCGAGGGCATTTTTAGCATAGAGGGGGATTTTGCAAAACTCCAGAATCTAATTGGTTTAAAACATCGTTTTAAGAATGTTTATTTATACCTTGATGAAGCTCATAGTATAGGAAGTTTTGGGGATAATGGATTAGGATTAGCCCACAGCCTTAACTGCTTAAAAGATATTGATTTTTTAATCCTTACTTTTGGGAAAGCTATTGGGAGTGTAGGAGCTTGTGTATTATGCAATCAAACCTTTAAAGAATATTTTATTAATACCGCTAGAAGCTTGATTTACTCTACAGCCCTACCGCCTCTTAATGTAGCGATGAGTTATTTTATATTTTCTAGGCTTCATAGTTTTAAAAAGCAACGCAAAGCACTCAAAACTTTAAGTCTAAATTTCAAATCCTCTTTAGAAGGCCTAGAACTCTTTGAAGTCTTAGGGGATTATAATATTTTAAGCATTGTTTTAAAAGAAAACCAAAAAACTATTTTCTTTCAACAAAAGCTCCAAGAATGCGGATTCTTCCTTCCAGCAATCAAACCTCCTACTACTGCAAAAAATAGAGCCTGTTTGCGTATTTCACTTTGTGCAAATATCCCACAAGAAAGACTAGAAATACTTATAAAAAGTCTGCTTAAAATTAATAATGAATATTTATCAAAATATAAAAAATAATAATAAAATATATTTAATATTTGGAGGTTTTGGCTCACAGCCTCATCATTTTACGCCTTTTTTTCCCGATAATCTTATTATTATCTATCATTACCAACATCTAAATTTCACTCCTTTAGAAAACCTCTTAACATCGCTAACATCAGAACAGACAGAGGTAGAGATTTATGCTTTTTCAATGGGAGTTTGGGTAGCAAATTTATTTTTGCAAAACTATAACCCACTAATCTTCACCAAAAAGACCGCTATAAATGGCACAGAATTTGGTATTGATAATACCTATGGGATTCCCCTCAAGGCTTTTAAGCTCACACAAAAAATATTTAATTTAGAGCATTTTAAAACTAATCTTTTGGGGCAACACTCCTACAAAGCACAACACTTAAGCTTTCTTGATGAAGAATCCCTTAAAAAAGAATTAGGATTCTTTATTTCTAATCACAAAGCCTTTCAACAAGGTTCTACTTGGGATAAAGTGATTATTTCTAAAGCAGATTTGATTTTCTCTACAAGTGCTCAAAAATCCTTTTGGATAGATTTCAAAGGCTACCAAAAGCAAATTTTATGGCTAGATTCTCCACATTTTGTGTTTTTTGATTGGAAGTTTTTATGAAAGAAAGACTCCTAAAAACCTTTAAAAATTCTCACAAAACCTACACTCAAAATGCCTTTATCCAGCAAAAAATGCAAGATATACTCCTTGAAAAGCTCAAATATTACACCAATATTTCCTATTTTCCAGAGATTTTAGAACTTGGTTGTGGCATAGGATTATTTTCGCACAAAATTACCCAGCATTTTAGTTTCAAGCATTTTATAGCCTTAGACATTGTAGATTTTAGTGAATATTTTAACCAAACTCCTTTAGAGTTTCATTTGGTAGATATAGAAGATTTTACAAAGATAAAAAATTTTTATCAAGATACTAAAAATGATTTAATAATCTCTAATGCGGCTTTACAATGGATTAATCAAGAATCTTTTTTGCAACAACTCCCGAGCATAGCTAATAAAAATTGTTATCTACTCATCGGGGTTTTTGGGGAAAAAAATTTTTTAGAATTTCAAGAGCTTTTTGGTATAGGCTTAAATTATCTTAATCCTCAAAAATACCAAAAAATCCTAGAAAAAGATTGGAATATCTTAGAAATAAGCCAATCCTTAGAAACTTTGGCTTTCAAGAATCCTCTTGAAGTTTTTAGGCACATAAAAAACACAGGAACAAATGCCCTTAATTCTATTCAAATCACCAAACAATGCCTAAGAGATTATACGCTTAAGTTTGACAATAAACTTACCTATGCTCCGCTCTACATTTTGGCACAAAAAAAGTAGATTCTTATTAAAACAATGCTAATATTTTAAATCTAGCAAGGTTTAATGAAGGCTTAAGTAATGTTTGAAACCCCCACAAAAAATCCTATAACAATAAAAAGCATTTTCTTACAATCAAAAAATGACTTTTTTAGTGCTTATATTTTACGATTAATCTTTTTACCTCTTATTTTGGTATTAGTATTTTGGGGCATTATTTTTTATTTTTTTATTGGAGATGCTTTTAGCTCTCTTTACTCCTTTATACGCCCAGATTTATCTATTTCTAGTAATTGGTTCTCTTGGATTCAAAACCTTTTAGATTCTCTACTTAAGATAACACTTTTTTTGTTTTTAAGTATTATGTTTTTAGCTTTAACCTTACTTAGCAATCTTATCCTATGCTCCTTTTTAACCCCCTTTATTATAGGCTTTATCCACAATAAGCACTATCCAACTAAAACTATTAATAGCAACTCTTCACTCTTACAAACCTCTTTAACATTACTAAAAATATATTTCCTCTATCTCTTAATGCTATGCCTGCTTATCCCTTTGTATTTTGTTCCTTTTATAGGCTCTTTAGTGATTTTAATCCCTAATTATTGGCTTTTCTCAAAAACATTAGTCTTAGATGCAGGGGAGAGTATTTTGGATAAAAATACTCTTAAAGAGATTCAAAAAACCCATAAACAAGAAATTAGGAGTATTGTTATTCCGCTTTTTGCTTTAAGCCTACTACCTTTGTTAAACTTCTTTACACCTTTTTTTGCACTTATTGCACTAGCACATTTATTATTTACACTTAAATCATAAGGAAATTTTATGCAAATACAAATCCAAAGAGCTGTTTTATCCTCTATCCTTTTTGACCCTGCTCAATTAGATGATATTCAAGCACAATTAGTCCCTGAAGATTTTTCTTACAAACCCCATCAAGATATTTTTGGTGCAATGTTAGAGTTAAAAAGGCTTGATCTACCCATTGATGAAGAATTTATTTTAAAAAAATCCACCCCCTCCCGCCCTATCCCTCAAGAGGAAATCCTTAATATACTAAGCACAAGCCCTATTGGGGATATTCAAGCTTATGTTGATGAAATTAAAGATTCCGCTACTAAACGCAAATTACACACTCTAGCGATGAAGATTAATGAAGCTAGCAACCAAACTGATAATGCAGCAAAAGAAATTATTGACTACCTCCAAAGTGAGCTTTATAAAATTACCAACATACAAGATAATAAGAGCTTTAGGGATTCTAAAGAAATTACAACCTCAACTTTAAAATATATCGAAGAAATGAAGCAAAAAGGCAATTCTATTCTTATTGGCATTGACACAGGTTTTCATTCCTTAAATGAAAAAACAACGGGTTTTGGCAAAGGGGATTTAATCATCGTAGCCGCACGTCCCTCTATGGGAAAAACCACACTTGTCTTAAATATGGCACAAAAAGCCTTAGATACAGGGAGAGGTGTGGCATTTTTTAGTCTTGAAATGCCTGCTGAACAACTAATGTTAAGAATGCTATCGGCTAAAACCTCTATTGCTTTGCAACACCTAAGGGTTGGAAATTTACAAGATGAAGAGTGGGAACAATTAAGTAATGCTAGTGAAATTATGGCAAATGCTCCTTTATTTATTGATGATAGTAGCCTCCTAACCATTCACCAATTAAGGAGTAAGCTTAGAAAACTCAAATCCCAACATCCTGAAATTGGACTAGCCATTATTGATTATTTACAGCTTATGAGTAGTGCAAACAATAAAGATAGGCACCAAGAAGTGAGTGAGATAAGTAGAGGGTTAAAAATGATAGCAAGGGAATTAGAAATTCCTATTATTGCCCTCTCACAACTTAATCGTGGGCTTGAATCTAGAAGTGATAGACGCCCTATGCTCTCTGATTTAAGGGAATCTGGATCCATAGAGCAAGATGCAGATATTATTCTCTTTGTCTATCGTGATGCAGTTTATAAACAAAAAGATGAGAAAGAAAAAGAAGAAGCTGCCAAAAAAGAAGGGAGGGAATATAAAACCGCCTTTATCCCCAAAAATGAAGAGGAAGCAGAGATTATAATAGGTAAGCAAAGGAATGGTCCAACAGGCACTATTAAGCTTGTTTTTCATAAGCATTGCACCCGCTTTGTAGATATTGCCAATAATGCTTTAGAAATTATCTATGAAGATACTGCAAACACTACACAAACAGAGTTTATACCACCTAATACACATATTGAAATGCCAACAAATATTTAAGACAATGCTTTAGCAACTGCAACATTATTTCACGACTTACAAAAAGTAAAAGGATTCTTATCTAAAATTATTTTAAACTATACAATTCTTTGTTATACTCTAATAAATTATATTACGAAAGGAAATACTATGAATATTACTTACACCCTAACTGATGAATCCCCAGCATTAGCTACTTATTCTTTTCTACCCATTGCAAAAGCTTTTCTAAAAACAGCGGGTATTACCATTACCACCTCTGATATTTCACTCTCTGCAAGAGTTATCGCACAATTTAAAGAAAATCTACAACCAAACCAACACATAGAAGACGAATTAGCCCTATTAGGGGAGTTAGTCAATAAACCTGATGCAAATCTTATCAAAACTCCTAACATTTCAGCTTCTATCCCTCAACTTAAAGCGACTATTAAAGAGCTACAAGCTAAGGGCTATGCTATCCCAAATTTCCCCGATGAACCCAAAAACGCAGAAGAAAGGGCTATTAAAGAAAAATACCAAAAAGTCTTAGGCTCTGCCGTCAATCCCGTGCTGCGTCAAGGAAACTCGGATAGGAGATGCACAAAAGCCGTGAAAGAATATGCGAAAAAAAATCCCTACAAAGTAACCCCTTTTAGCAAAAATTCTAAAACAAGGGTTTCTTATATGCAAGATGGCGACTTTTTTTCTAATGAAAAAGCCATCCTAATCCCTAATCCCACAACTGCTAAAATAGAATTTATCGGTAGCAATGGCGTAGAACTTCTAAAAGAAAATATCAAATTAGAATCTAATGAAATTTTAGACGCTACTTTCATAAGCACAAGAGCTTTGGAGGAATTTTATGCTGAACAAATCGCTATTTCTAAGAAAGAAGACCTACTTCTATCTTTGCATTTAAAAGCTACAATGATGAAAGTAAGCGATCCTGTGATTTTTGGTTATGCGGTGAAAGTCTATTTCAAAGAACTCTTTGAAAACTTCAAAGACGAATTTGAAAAGTTAGGGATTAACCCAAACAATGGAATATCAGAACTCTTAAGCAAAGCAGAATCCTCTCCCTTAAAAGATAAAATTCTACAAAAATACCAAGAGATTCTTAGCAAAAGTGCTTCACTTTCTATGATAAATTCTAATAAGGGCATTACCAATTTACATATTCCTAGTGATGTTATCGTTGATGCTTCAATGCCTGCAATGTTAAAAAATGGAGCGAAACTTTGGAATAAAGAGGGCAAAGAACAAGACACTAATGCACTCATACCCGATAAAACCTATGCAACCATTTATGAAGCGGTATTAGAGGATTTACACCAAAATGGCACCTTAGACCCTAGAACATTAGGTAGTGTTTCCAATGTGGGCTTAATGGCTAAAAAAGCACAAGAATATGGCTCTCATGATAAAACCTTCATCGCAAAAGAATCGGGCATTTTTAGAATCTCCGATGAAAAAGGCAATACCTTATTAGAACATAAAGTCGAAAAAGGGGATATTTATAGGGCTAATCAAGCTAAATATGAAGCGGTGCTAAATTGGATTGATTTAGGGATACAAAGGGCTGATATTACAGGCAATAAAGCAATATTTTGGTTAGATTCTAAACGTCCTAGCAATAAAATTATGAGTGATTTAGTGCAATCTCGTCTCAAAGAAAAGGGCAAAAATATTGATATTTTAGCCCCTAAAGAAGCTTGTTTAAAATCCTTAGAGCTTATTAGAGCGGGTAAAGATTGTATTTCTATTACAGGAAATGTTTTACGCGATTATTTAACCGATTTATTCCCTATTTTAGAGCTTGGGACAAGTGCAAAGATGCTCTCAATCGTGCCTATGCTAAAGGGTGGAGCTATGTTTGAAACAGGAGCTGGAGGAAGTGCACCCAAACAAGTTGAACAGCTAGTAGAGGAAAACCATTTGCGTTGGGATAGTCTAGGAGAGTTTTTAGCACTTCAAGCAAGTTTAGAGTTTTACGCACAAAAGAATAATAATAACCAGGCAAAGGTATTAGCACAATCTCTTGATTGTGCCATTGGTGAATGGCTTAATAATAACAAAGCCCCTTCAAGAAAAGTTAGGGAGGATGATAACCGCACAAGCCATTTCTACCTTGCAATGTATTTTGCCAAAGCCCTCTCACTCCAAAATGAAGATTCTACACTCAAAACACATTTTACAAATATTGCTCAAGAATTTAAGGAAAATGAAGAAAAAATTCATCAAGAATACCTAAATGCACAAGGCGTTCAAGTAGATTTAGGCGGATATTATAAGCTTGATGATGAGAAATGCAATACGATTATGCGTCCTAGTGCTACCTTTAATGCCATAATAGATAAAATTGCAAGAGTATAGCTCCTATATATTCTATAAATAGGGATTTTACCCTCACGCATAAAGGTATCTCCTCCCTATAAACTAGGAATAAAAACTTTTAATTTTAAGTAAATTTAATATATTTAATCATCTTAAAAACCATTAATTAAGAATAAGGAATAAAATGCGACCATAACATAAAAAACTATCAAACAAAAATCTCTACTTGCTGCCAATATTAAAGTAGAGCAGCTTTTAGCAGATAATTTGCCCACCTGCCCCCCCCCCACGCAGATATAGATAATAACTTCCAAATCTTAGATTGAGGTGCTGGTAAAAACTTCTTTACTAAGATAATTTATACCATTCTCCAAGAAAAAGGTTTCATACCAAAAACAACTTAAAGCTTGTAATTATAATTTAGAAAAATACGCTTTTAGCGAGTTTATTCCTTGCGAATTTAGTGATTTTAACCAAAGCTTAAAGTATGAATACAGCAGCTTTTATTGTGTTATTTCTATGGAAGTTATTAAACACCTAGAATGCCCCTTAAATACCTTAAAAAAACCGAACAAATCCTTAGTAAATGAGATTTTCTACTCCTT
Organism: Helicobacter apodemus; assembly: GCF_003097575.1. Lineage (NCBI taxonomy): Bacteria > Pseudomonadati > Campylobacterota > Epsilonproteobacteria > Campylobacterales > Helicobacteraceae > Helicobacter > Helicobacter apodemus. The sequence goes on from NZ_CP021886.1 coordinate 1,310,270, forward strand.
ACGACACCCAATATTTTAAATCTTGCTTCAAGAATTCGTTATTTTTTAATGGCACCTACCAGCTTTTTGTTTTCACCCCAAGACCCTTTATTATTTAGAAGTTGCTACCAACACATTAACCCACCCTCTCTTGTATATCTAAGTTTTATTATTAAAAAAAGAATAATTTTAGATTAGAAGTTACAACAGATAGGCTAAAACATCCATCACTATTTCTATACAATGCTACAAAACCTTTTTTCTTATTTAGCTAAACTTCAAACCATCAAAAGATTCCAAAAGAAAGAAAAACAACTCTATGAAGAGAATAAAGACATCATTCCACTAATGTATTCTAAAACTATTCTTTTTTGTGGGAGGACGCTCATCATTAAAGCAATAAACGCATATGGCAGCTTTCTTAGAAAACAAAAGAGAGGGATTCCTAAAATAGGCTATCAAAATATATTAATTATGTTACAATCTTTCTTTTGAATTTTTAATACAAGGAAAATTATGCGTATTACTATTTTAAACTTCAATGGAAATGGGTTAAAGAATGAAATTAGTGAGTTTAAAATTAGCAATTTTTATAGCAATGAGTGCTTTAACGCCATTAAAGAATATAGAAATTTATAATCAAGATGAGAGGGGGGGGGGGGCAATAATAGGCATTAATTATCCGCTAAAATCGGATAAAGAAATCGCATTTTGTCGTAATTTCATCACTTACTCCTTACAACAACGACGCAACACTTATCATTATCCAAAACCGCAAGAATTTATGGAAATTGATAGATTTGCTCTATTTGCGTTATTTTCTAAGCTAACTCCAGATAATTTAAAGGTTGGGATTTTATACAAAAAGGGTGAGCTTTTAGCCCCACAGAGAAATAAACTTCATTGCCTACTGCGTCAAGACTTAGGTATTGCAAATGAGATTATAAACAAAAAAATCTTTTTTGAATCAAGGCATTTATTCAATCTAAGCTATGAATGGGAGATGTTTAAACCCTCATCAGATTATTTAAGGCACGAATTAACAGAATTAGCACACGAATTTTACCCAGCACCAAAAGAAATGATAATCGCAATTAATAATGTATGCAACTTAAAATGTGTGATGTGTGAACTTCATAATCCAGAATTACAAAAAAACCATAAAAATGATTTTTTTTAAAAAACGCAAATATTTGGAGACAGAAAAAGTCTATGAAGCCCTTGATTATGCAGGTTGCAATGGTGTGCATATGGTTAATCTAAGTGCAGATGGCGAGGCATTGCTTGATGAGAGATTACCAGATTTCATAAAATGAGCAAAAGAGGCTAAAATCCCCTATGTGTTTTTGACAACCAATGGCACACTGCTTGACAAACTAGGCTGCGAACTACTTGAATGCGGCTTAGATTCTATGAATATTAGCATTGATGGCTACTCATCAGAAATGTATGAAAAAATCCGCGGCTTCCCCCTTGAGAAAGTAGAGGAGGGTGTAATAAATGTGCTAAATACGCACGAGAGTTAAACGCAAAAGGACGCAACATAAGCTTTAATATAAACTGCGTTAGTATATAATGAAATGCGAAATGATGAATTTAAAGCTACTTTTGCACATAAGTGGCGTAAATGGCGAGATATTATCACGCATATAAATTTTATTAGTTGTATCAACAAAAACAACAAAGGAGAATCCATTCTACCCGTAATAAATCCCACCAATAGTGTATGTAGATTGCCCTTTACACGAATGATAATAAACTCATATGGTGCGGTTGGATTTTGCTGCACGATGCTAGGGGCACAACATTATTATCCCGTGAAACTACCTAACATCCACGATGATAGTTTAGAAAATATTTGGACAAAAGAGTTTGCCACACACTTACGCAATGAAGTGCTAAGTGATAATTATACGCGTTTTAATATATGCAAAACTTGCTTTGAACGTGAAAGTAGTGTGCTAGAACTCAATGGAGAGTCAAAACAAAATAATGCAGATATTTACTAAGGCTTCTCTACTCTCTTTACTAAAATCCTTAGTAAAGAGAAATTTAATAAGTTATAGCATACTAGAAGTTTTAAAGCTTCAATGCTAAGCAAAATTAAATGTAGCAATAATCCCAAAACCCCTTATAAGTTAGGAAACAACATAACCTACACACAAAATTAGGCAAAGACTCTTATATGAGAGTAGCTTTGTATAACCCCTATAAATTTAGATTGAAATACTAACAACGATTCTTTTAAGATAATTTATACAACTCTTTTAAAAAGGTTTCACACCCAAAAACATTTCAATATATTTATTCCCTACTAATTTGGTTTTAACCCAAGCTAAATATAACCTTTATTGTATTATTTCTATGGAGACTATTAAGCCTCTTTATCTTAAAAAGTTTATTGAAAAATTCTTTTTGTTTATAACTAATTTCTAACATCAATTACAATAAAAATCTTGAATGATTTTTTTTGCTCCCTCTAACATAAACATTGCATCTGAACCTAGTGTTAAAAAATTAAAACCTAATTTTTCCATTTTTTTAGCATATCTTGCACTTCCATTGTGGATTCCACAAAATTTCTGATATTTTTTGGTTTTTTGCAGAATTAACTCAATAGTTTGAAAAACAGATTCATCTTCTTGATCGAATTTTGGAGTAACCCCTAGAGAACAAGATAAATCAGCAGGCCCAATATAGACTCCATCAATACCTTCAATACTTAAAATTTCTTCTAAATTTTCAAACGCCTCTTTAGTTTCAATCATAGCAAACACAAAAGTTTCTTCTTTAGCCACTTCAAAATAATTTTGATCATATAAAAACTTTGCCCTAATAGGTCCAAAACTCCTCTCTCCATAGGGAGGATAATAGCAAGATTTAACTAATCTTTGTGCATCTTTTTTAGAATTAATCATAGGACAAATAATTCCATTTACTCCTGCATCAAGACTCTTCATAATGCTTGATTCTTCAAGCCAAGGAACCCTTACAAAAGTTGGTATATGTATCGTCTTAATAGCCTGCAGCATAGGAATAAGACTAGAATAATCGCTTATGCCATGTTGCATATCAATAGTTAATGTATCAAAGCCTGCATAAGCCATAACTTCAGCTCCAAAGGCATTATTGAGGCTTATCCAACCATTAAGTGTGGATTTTTGATTCTTCCATAAATCAACAATTTTTTTCATATTTTTCATAGCTTATATTGCTGTGTGATAATTTTAGAGTTTAAATACTCAAACATCCCCTCTTCCCCACTCTCTCTCCCAAAGCCGCTTGCCTTAATACCTCCAAATGGAATTTCAGCAGCTGCTAGGGCAAAACTATTAATACCTACCATTCCTGCACTAATTTTTTGCGAACTTAAATTTGCTTTTTCTAGCGAATTGGTAAATACATAAGAAGCTAAACCATATTCTGTATTATTTGCTTTACTAAAAGCCTCATCAACATCAGAAAAGCTTTGAATAAGCGCAATAGGACCAAAGATTTCGTTGCAAAGCAAATAAGAATCATCGGGTAAATCGCGAATAACTGTTGGCTCAAAGAAATAACCTTTTTTAAAAGATTCTGCTCTTTTTCCTCCACAAAGAATTTTACCCCCTGTTTGCCTCGCCCTTTGTATAAAATCCTCTATTTGATGAACTCTTTTTTGTGTAACTAAAGGACCCATATCCACACCCTCTTCTAATCCATTTCCAAGCTTAAGTTTTTTAGTTTCCTCCACAAAAGCTAAACAAAAATCCTCCATAATGTTTTTATGCACATAAAATCGAGTAGGAGATACACAGACTTGCCCAGCGTTAGCAAACTTCACTTTAACGCTTAATTGGGCTATTGTTTTTGGATTGACATCTTCATGGATAATAACAGGTGCATGTCCGCCAAGCTCCATGGTAACTTTTTTGAGAGTTTGACTAGAATCCCGTATGAGCTGTTGCCCTACTGCTGTTGAACCTGTTAAAGATACTTTCCTTACACGAGGATCTTGCATAAGAATTTCTGAAATCTTTAGAGCCTTGCCACATAAAAGAGAAACCATTCCTTTAGGAAAATTTGCTTTATGGATAGCATCTAGCAGTTTCATACCCACTAAAGGAGCAATATCTGTGCTACGAATGATAATTGGACAACCAGCTGCTAACGCAGGGGCTACCTTTCTTGCTGTTAATAACATAGGAAAGTTCCACGATGAAAAAGCAGCTACTATCCCTATAGGCTCATATTTAACATAAACTTCAGTAGAGGAGTTTCTACTTTGGAGAATCTGCCCTTTAATTCTTTTAGTTTGTTCCCCAAACCAAATAAATTGATCAATTGTTAAATTCATCTCTCGCATACTTTGCGCTAAGGGCTTTCCTGTTTCTAAAGAAATGATTTTTGCTATCTCATCAAGATCACTTTTTAAAAGGTCTGCAACTTTTTGTAACTTTTCTGCCCTTTCCCAAGCATTGAGTGTTTTGTATTCTTCTAATGCAATACTTGCGGCATCAATAGCATTCCTTACTTGATTACTTGAAGCTGAAGCAACAGTTCCTAAAACCTCTTCATTAAAGGGATTAATAACCTCAAAACTATCCTCCTCACCTTTTACAAACTCTCCATTAATATATAAACCATAATCATTGTAACTTTTCACATTTTTCCTTTATAATGCATATTTTGCTTTAATGTTAGCAATTTCAATCATTTGTTTTTGTTGATGAGATTGCAAAGCCGCTAAGGCTAGAATAGTCGCTTCAATACTCTCATCTATTCCTACACTTGGGGGATTATTATTTTGAATATTAAAAATAAAATCCTCTAGTTCATTTTTATAAGAATCCCTATAACGTTCCAAAAAGAAATCAAGGGGATTTTCTCTGCTCTCATTTTCTTTATTACAAAGAATTACAGAATTGTCATATTTATTATCACAAAAAATGCGTCCATCTTTTCCTAAAACTTCAATTCTTTGATCATACCCATAAACAGCACTTCTGCAGTTTTCAATACTGGCTAAAGATCCATCCATTAAAGTAAAAAGCAAAAATGCTGTATCGACATCAATATCGCCATAATCAGTTACTAAATTTGTAGCATTGACAAATATACTTTGAACTTCCTTTTTGGTGATAAACCTTAGCATATCAAAATCATGAATACTCATATCCAAAAACATACCCCCTGAAGCTTGCACATAATTTCTTGGCGGAGGAGAAAAATCTCTAGAAGTAATGCGAGTTTGCACTAATTTCCCAACCGCACCTTCTTGAATTTCTTTGGCAATTTTCCTGAAATTAGAATCAAATCGGCGATTGAAGCCTACTTGTAAAAAAACATTTCCTTTTTCCACTAATTGCTTAATTTCAAGAATCCTATTTAAGTCTAAATCAATGGGTTTTTCACAAAAAATTATTTTATGAGCAAGAATAGATTTTTTAATTAAATCATAATGTGTATCACTTGGTGTGCAAATAAAGATTGCATCAATTTGAGGATCATCAAAAATGTCTTTTTCATCTTTACTAGAAGAGACATTAAATCCTTTTATAAAATCCTCATCAACAAAAGGATCAACTACCATTTTTAAATCCACCTTTGGATGATTAATTAAATTTTTAATATGAATTTTTCCAATTCTTCCTGTGCCAAAAACACCAACTTTTATCATTTACATACCTTTATATTTAAAATATTCGAGGCTCCATCTCTCTTGGACTACCTTCTGTTAAAAAATCAAAATCGCAACCCTCATGAGCCTGTGTTACATGTTCTGTATAGAGCTTTACATATCCACTTGTATAATCTCTCCTTGGGGGTTGAAATTCCTTACGTCTCTGTTCTAATTCTTCCTCAGAGAGACAAACTTCTAAAAGACGTTTTTCAACATCTAAAGAAATCCAATCTCCCGTTTTTACTAAGGCTAAATTCCCTCCGATATAGGATTCTGGACTCACATGTAAAACACAAGCCCCATAGCTTGTTCCGCTCATTCTTGCATCAGAAATACGCAAAATATCTTTTACGCCTCGTTTTAAAAGCTTTTTAGGGATAGGAAGTTGTCCCCATTCAGGCATTCCAGGAGCTCCTAATGGTCCTGCATTTTTAAGGATTAAAACGGTATTCTCATCAACATCTAAATCCTCTTTATCAATCTCCTCTTTTAGGGTTTGAATATCGTCATAAACTAAAGCTCTGCCTTTATGTTTTAAGAGTCTTTTTTCACAAGCTGATTGCTTTAAAATTGCTCCATTTAAACAGAGGTTGCCTCTCAAAACCGCCAAAGAAGGATTACTATTAAAAGGCTTTTCTAAAGTAGCGATCACTTCTTTATTGAATACTTTTGCCTCTTTGATATTTTCATACAAAGAAGTAAGATTGATGGTTTTAATATCGTGCAGTTTTGGTTGTAGTGCCTTTTGTAACGCTAAGATTCCTCCAGCATAATAAAAATCCTCCATAACATATTTTCCAGAGGGTTTTAGATTTAAAAGTAAGGGGATATCTCTACCTATCTTTTCAAAATCATCAAGCTCTAAAGAGATCTTCGCTCTTTTTGCCAATGCGATTAAATGGATAATAGCATTAGTAGACCCCCCTATGGCGTTTAAAGTAACAATAGCATTCTCAAAAGATTCTCTGCTTAAAATATCACTAGGCTTAATATCTTTATGAACTAGTTCAACAATTTTAACGCCACATTCTCTAGCCATTCTTTTATGGTTTGAATCCACAGCAGGAATAGAAGAGGCTCCGGGCAAAGACATTCCTAAGGCTTCTGCCATAGTCATCATAGTTGCAGCTGTCCCCATAGTCATACAAGTTCCTGCGCTTCTAGCAATACCCATCTCAAGCTTTCTCCACTCACAATCACCAAAACAACCTGCTTGCCTTAAGTCCCAATACTTCCAAACATCTGTCCCACTTCCTAAAGATTCCCCTTCAAAATTACCTTTTAACATTGCTCCTGCTGGCATATAAATAGTGGGAATATTAAAAGAAAAAGCCCCCATTAATACTCCTGGGGTAGTTTTATCACATCCTCCCATAACTACCGCTCCATCTACAGGGAATGCCCTAAGAATTTCTTCAACTTCCATAGCCAAAAAATTCCTAAACATCATTGAAGTGGGTTTAATAAGCTGCTCTCCTACGCTCATAACAGGTATCTCCATAGGAAATCCACCCGCTTGAAAAACCCCCCTTTTAATATCTTCTACTCTTTCTTTAAAATGAGTATGGCAAGTATTAAAGTCATTCCAAGTATTAATAATGCCAATAATAGGTTTTCCGATATATTCTTGTGGGGAATATCCCATTTGATTGACTCTAGAGCGATGCCCAAAGCTTCTTAAATCATCTTTTTCAAACCATCTTAAGCTTCTTAATTTTTTCATTAATAGTTCCCCTTAAATATTTTCTTCTTTTTTACTCTCATAAGAGGAAATGATGGCATTAATAACTTTAGCCACTTTTGCAGCAGCTTCAAAATCCACAAAATTATTAAATTTTGGGTTATGAATTTTCTCTAAAAAATTGGCTATTTCTATAACTTTTAATTCATCATATCCAATACTAGAGCCATTAGAGGGATTGAAATAATGATGGTAGGGGTGTATTGGAGAAGAATAAATTTTTCTATACCCCATAGCAGCTTCATCTTCCTCTCTTAAAAACAAATGCAGGGTATTCATTTCTTCAAAATTCCATTTAATACTTCCTTTAGAGCCATAAATTTCAAATGAATGCTCAGATGTAGGTCCAAAAAAGATTCTTGAAGCATCAATAAATCCCTCGCAACCATTTTGAAAACTAATTCTTGCTGCAACATAATCATCATTAGTTACTTCCTTAAGGACTGCATTTTTATCTGCCTTTGCATAATGACTAGCTCCCTCCTTAGCAACAGGTCTTTGAGATATGAATGTCTTTAAAGTGCCATTAACACTTTTTATATCTCCAACCAAATAAAGTGCCATATCTATAGCGTGAGTCATAATATCTGTTATTGCTCCTAAGCCATTTTCTTTTTCAAAACGCCAAGAATAACAACCTCTTTCATCCGCTGCATAACACGAAAAAAATCTACCCCGGTAGCTGTAGATTTTCCCGATTTTTCCCTCATCAATAAGTTTTTTTGTGTATTGCACTAAGGGTGCCCAACGATAATTAAAGCCTACGCAAGTCTGCTTAGAATAATTTTTAGTTAGATCATAGGCTTCTAGAGTTTCTTTTGGGAATGCACCAATTGGCTTCTCACAATTAATATGCTTACCCTTTTGGATACAATATTTAATGATTTCTAAATGTAGAGCATTGGGAGTTGTAATATCTACAACTTCCACTTTAGGGTGATCAACAACAGCTTGCCAAGAGGTGGTATATTCTTCAAAACCAAATTTATCTTTAGCAGCTTTTGCTCTCTCTTTGAGAATTTCACTACAAATAATAAGTTTAGGGGAAATATTTTTATTGGCGAATTTGAGTTTATAATTAATATAAGCACTACTATGCACTTCTCCCATCCACCCCATCCCAATCACTCCAACACCTATTTCTTTCATAGCTTATCCTGTTATTTTTTTAATAAATCACTAATTGTATTAAACGCCATTTTTGAGTAAGTATAAGGATCTGCTCTTTTGGGATCTTGTTCTGCTTCTATAACAATCCATCCTTCATATTGTGTTGCTTTTAAAAAATTAATGATTTCTGTAAAATTAATCACTCCATCACCAGGAACGGTATAAACACCTGCTAAAACAGCTTCTAAAAAGCTTTTATCTTGGTTTAGGATTTCCTTTTTAACTTCATCTCTTACATCCTTTAAATGGATATGGTAAATTCTATCTCTATGCTTTTTAAGCTCCCTAAAAGGCTCTTCACCTGCAAAGTAATAATGCCCTGTATCAAAAGTGATTCCAATATCTTTAGAGCCATATTGTAAAAATAAATCCACTTCCTTAGCGGTTTGAAAAATAGTTCCCATATGATGGTGATAGGCAAGGATCGCCCCCTCATTTTTGGCAAACTCGTGTAAGAGAGAATATTTTTCAGCGTATTGCTTGATTTCATCTTCTTTTAAAATGGGTTTATGGCTAAGTCCTAAAGGCTTCCCTTGAATAGTATTAGAGCATTCAGCATAGACAATATTATGGCTATTGCAGTAATTTCTCCTTTCTATTTCTTGGAGCAATATTCTTTTTTCCTCCACAAGAGAGTTTGTAAGCAAATTTCCGCTAAACCAACCCCCCACTAATTCAAGTTCATAATCATTCAGGATTTTACTTAATTCCTTTTTGTCTTTTGGGAATTTATTACCCAGCTCTACTCCATCAAATCCAATCTCTTTAGCGTCCCTAAGAAAAGTCGTTAATGGTGTTTCTCCCCCAAGTTCTGGCAAATCATCATTACTCCACGCAATAGGTGCAATGCCTAATTTTACATTAATAGCATATTCCATAGCAATCAAACTCCTTTGCGTTGTCTTTGGAAATTTTCTTCAAATTTGATTCTTGCTTTTTGTATGGATTCTTTATGGCTTACTTCTGGCACTCCAACTTGCCACCATACATTAGAATACTCTGACCAATCATATTTGGAAACTTTAACATGAATAAGAAAGCTCACTTTGCTCTCTCTTGCTTGTTTAAAAGCTTCCTTAAGTTCTTCAATAGAATACACAAATACACCCTCTGCGCCCATACTTTTAGCATTCATCACAAAATCTGTCATAAAGGGCTTATTAGCCATTTTACAATCTTCAATGAGGTTATTAAAAGGCTCTCCTCCTTGATTAATTTGCAAACGATTAATAACGGCATACCCTTCATTATCACACACAACAATAATCATCTTATCTCCACTTAATACTGAAGAATAAATCTCAGAATTTAGCATCATATAAGAACCATCCCCCACAAGCACAATCGTATCACCCTCTTTATGGGCAATAGCAGAACCATATCCTCCTGATATTTCATAACCCATACAAGAAAAACCATATTCGTGATCAATAGAATTAAAGCCGAGATTTCTCCATAATGTATTAAACTCCCCGGGTAACCCACCCGCTGCCAATATGATTCTATCTTTTGGAGTAGCTAAAGCATTGATTGCCCCTATTACATTTGCATAAGTGGTTATCTCTTTTTTTTCTTGGATTTTTTCTTCAATATATTGATTATATTTATTTTTATTTTCAAAAGCTGTTTTTAAGAAAGTTTCTTCAATTTTTATTAAGGCACAAAGTTCTTTAAGGTCAATTAGTGCTTCTTTGGCGTCAGCACAAATTGCAATAAAGGAATGTTTAACACAATCTGCGGCATTAGCGTTAATAGAGATAATTTTAGTATTCTCTTTAAAATTGCTCCAAGAAGCAGTTGTAAAATCTTGCAACCTTGTTCCAATAGCAAGAATCAAAGTAGCACTTTTAACAAGTTCATTTGCAGAACAAGACCCCAAAACTCCAATTGGTCCAATATTATAAGGTTCATTATGGGGCACTAAAGATTTCGCACTAACTGTTGTTGCATAGGGTATTCTTAAATAATGCACAAAATCCAAAAATTCTTTTTGGGCTTCAGAATAAATCAATCCAGCCCCCGCAATAATAGCTATTTTGTTATGTTTTTGAATTTCCATCACAGCTTGTCTTAAAATCTCTTTATCAGCTCTTTGTCGGGGAATAATATGTAGCTTTTTATCAAAAAAATGTTGGGGAAATTCATAAGCTTGTGCTTGAATATCTTGGCATAAGCCTATAAAAACTGGACCACAAGTTGATGGGTTAAGCATAGTTTCAATAGCCATTGGCAAACTTTGCATAATTTGTTCTGCTTGTGTGATTCTATCCCAATATTTCACAATAGGCTTAAAACAATCATTGGCTGAAAGTGTTGGATCATAGCTTTGTTCAATTTGTTGCAAAACAGGAGAAGGTAAGCGACTATTAAAATAATCTCCAGATAGAATTAATAAAGGTAAGGAATTAGTATAGGCAACTCCACAAGCAGTAATCATATTTGTAGCCCCTGGCCCAATTGAAGAGGTTGCAAACATAATTCTTTTTCGATTTTTTGCTTTTGCGTATCCAATAGCTGCTAATGCCATGGATTGTTCATTTTGTCCCCTATATGTAGGAAACTCATCTTTGACATCATATAAAGCCTCCGCCAAACAAGTAACATTCCCATGCCCAAAGATTCCAAACCCTCCATAAAAAAGCCTTTCTTCTTTATTATTAATTTCAATGTATTGATTCATAAGATACTTAACGATAGCCTGCCCTACTGTTAATTTAATTGTTTTCATAAATTTTCTCCATTATAGGTTTTTTGTCGCTTCGCCAAGTTCAGCTGTTAAATCTTGTATAGTTTTATCTCCAGCCATTTTGTTTTGCAATTCCTCCGTTGTAATTTCATCTTTCTTAAAAGTGCCTAAAGTTTTTCCACGATTAAGAATAGTAAATCTATCCCCTACTGCATAAGCATGAAAAACATTATGCGTAATAAAAATAACACCTAGATTCCTTTTTCTAGCTTGTAAGATATATTTTAAAACCATTGAAGATTGTGCAACTCCCAAAGCAGAAGTAGGTTCATCAAGTATTAAAACTTTTGCTCCAAAATGCACGGCTTTTGCAATAGCTAGACATTGTCTCTCCCCTCCACTTAGTGTGCCAATAGGTTGAGAAGGCTCCCGCACATTTATACCTATCTCCTGCATAGCTTCAATAGTGATTTTATTTGCTTTTTTAAAGTCCAGAATATTTAAAAAGGGGATTTTCTTTAGAATCTCATCTTCTCTACCTAAAAAGAAATTTCTTGTAAGCGACATTAAAGGAATTGTAGATAAATCTTGATAAACTGTCGCTACGCCTTCATCTAAAATCTTTTGGGGAGTAGGATGAATAACATCTTTACCGTTAATTTTATAAACACCTGAAGTTTTTTCATGCACACCTGCTAAAGTTTTTATAAGGGTAGATTTTCCTGCTCCATTATCCCCTAATAAACACATTACTTCACCCGGATATAAATCCATACTAATTCCATTTAAAGCAATAATATTCCCAAAATGTTTCGTAATATTTTCAATATGAATAATTGGTGCACTCATTGTCTCATCACCTTTTTCCTTACAGAATTGCTAAAAATCACCGCTACTAAAAGCATACAGCCTAAAAAAACTCTAAAGTAATCATTATCAATACCTGTATAGCTAATACCAATATTGACAATACCAAAAATCAATGCTCCTAAAGAAGCACCAATCACCGTTCCATAACCTCCAGTAAGCAATGCTCCACCCATAACAACAGCAATAATGGCTTCAAATTCTTTTAAAATACCCCTTTGTGCATCTGCTGAACCATAGTCAAAAACTTGACAAGTAGCAAAAATGGTTGCAGATACTGCCGTAAATATAAAAAGGCAAATTTTAACTTTATCTGTAGGAACTCCCATATTTTTAGAAGCTTGCTCATCTCCTCCTGTCGCATAGATCCAATTTCCATATTTTGTTAAACGCAACAAAATAACACCCAAAATTGTTAAACCAATCCACCATATTACAACCATTTTAATACCTGTAACAACAGGAGTTCCATCATCATAAGTAGCAATAATACCACTTTGGGCAAGAAATGTAAAAAGGCTCGTAAAGGTTTCACCACCAAAAAATGCAGCCAACACACTATCTGCTGTGTATTCATTAACTCCTGAAACAAGAGTTTGATTAGTAAAAAGCCTTGATAAAGCGACAGTTAAACCTCTTAGGATAAATAAAGTTCCCAATGTTACGATAAAAGAGGGCAACCTTGTTTTAATAACCAAATAACCATTCAAAAAACCAATAAATATTGAAAAGATAAAGGTTAGCACAATAGCTACTGCTGGATCTATTTTAAATTCAACGACAAAAATAGCTATCATCATTCCAGCAAACCCTATCATTGATCCAACTGATAAATCAAACTCACCAGCAATCATCAATAAACAAACACTTACTGCTAAAACCCCAATTAAAGAAGCTTGTTCAGTCCATGACAGGACACCCTCAAGAGAAAACATATCCCCACTTGCCAAAAAAGAAAAAATTACGAAAATTAGAATTGCACCTAAAACAGGTGGGAATTCAGGTCTTTTTAAAACTCTTAAAAAGATACTTTCTTCTTTTAGACGTTCATCTGCCATAAAAACTCCTTTTATATTAATTTATCTATATTTACCCGCATATTCTTCAACAAATTTGACATTATCTTTTGTTATAAATGCTGGTCCAGTAAGAATCTCATCTTGACTAGGCAACATCCCATAACGAACATATTTATTTAAGAAAATAACCGGCAAATAACCCTGTAAATAAGGTTGTTGATCAATTGTAAAAGCAATCATATCGTTTTTAATAGCATTTACGGTATCCTTGCTCAGATCAAAAGCCACAAAATAAGGTTTATTATTTAATTTCTTGTTTTTAAGCAAATTGATCACAGGTTCAGTGCTTTGTGGTCCTGTTGTAAGAATTGCATCTACTTTTGTTAAAAAAGGTTCAATTCTTTTTTGAATCTCTGTAGGATCTTGTCCCACATCAACCATATCATTTTTAATACCTAAACCATCGGCAAATCCTTGACATCTTTGTTCTTGCAAAAAGTTAGTAATATCATGATTTGCACATACAAAACTTTTAATAGCATCTCCTCTCTCTTCTTTTACTTTTTGTCCTGCCAACAAACCAGCACGGTATTCATTCATTCCAATAAACATTGAGATTCCTAATTCTTTTGTGTATTCCTGTCCAGAATTAACATTAATCACAGGGATTTTTAAATCAATAGCTCTTTTTATCTCCTTGCTTAAAGAATTCCTGTCTCTAATAGTAACAACAATACCATCGGGTCTTTTTGAAATTGCTGATTGCATTAATCTTGCCAACTCCGTTAAATCTCCTGTTGGGGAATTGCGATAATCTGTTTTGATATTTAGTTCTTTACCCGCATCTTGAAAACCATTTTTCACAACATTCCAAAAAGGATCAGTATCCTTCCCACCACTAATAAACACGATATTGACATCCTTTGCTAAAGCCATACAACAAAATATGCTAACTATTAAAAACTTTTTTAACATCACTAACACTCCTTATCACTATTTAAAAATAAAATGTTATTGTTATTATGATAGAACTTCATAAATAAAGAAAAGTATTTTGAAAATTTGTAACAAACTTGATTTGTGGCAGTGTATTTTTGTAACATATATTTTTGATAATATTAAGATTTCTTTTATGTATATTGTCAATTTTTTAACATTTAAACTATAGTTTTAAAACACAAATACTTAAAAAGGGAGAATGTCATAAATACCATATATTCTTTATTGAAATTTGCCAAATAAAAATAGTTTGACATACTTTATTTGGTATTCATTGAAGTGCTTTATGTATCACAAAAATAGATATTCCTAAAATTAAAAATATATTTAGCAATAAAGAAATGAGATGAATAATTTTTATAGGATGCTAAGTGAAATTTTATTAAAGTTTTCATGACTTTAAAGAATATTAAAGGTTTAAGAGAAATAACTTAAATTATTTTAAGGGCAATTTCAATACAAAGTATTTTTGCAATATTTTAATTTTAAGGATGTGATTCTTATGGAAATTATCAAAGCATTAGTCAATGGAAATTTTATTGAGAGCCAAACAAAGCAATTTGTTGATGTGCTATCTCCACTCACTCAAGAATGTATAGCCAAAGTTCCTTGTATGCTAGAAGAGGAGATTAATGAAGCAATTAAGTTCGCTAATGAGGCTTATTTACAATGGAAAAATACGCCTATTATGGCACGAACAAGAGTTATGTTAAAATACCAAGCATTAATAAAAGACAATTTAGAAGAGCTTGCTACAATTCTTTCAATGGAACAGGGTAAGACTTTTGATGATGCTAAAGGCGATTTGACACGTGGCTATGAAGTTGTAGAATTTGCTTGTTCTGCACCCACTTTAATGATGGGAGAAACCATTGAAAATGTCGCAAAAGAAATGAATACATTTTCTTATAAACAACCTTTAGGCGTATGTGCAGGAATCACACCTTTTAATTTTCCGGGCATGATTCCTTTATGGATGTTTCCTTTAGCTATTGTCGCTGGTAATGCTTTTATATTAAAACCTTCTGAAATGGTTCCAAAAACTGCTATGAGATTAGCTGAATTATTTTTAGAAAGTGGAGCACCCAAAGGATTATTACAAGTTGTCCATGGACAAAAAGAACAAGTAGATATGCTTTTAGAACATCCTCTAATAAAAGCTTACTCCTTTGTAGGCTCTCCAAAAGTCGGAGCCTATATTTATTCAAAAGCTACTCATAATCTTAAAAGAGCTCAAGCTTTAGTTGGGGCGAAAAATCATATGGTAATTATGCCTGATATTGATGAAACACAAGTAATTAACGCTCTAATTGGTGCTTCAATGGGTGCAGCTGGACAAAGATGTATGGCTATATCCGTTGCCATTTTTGTTGGTGATTCTAAAAAATATATTCCACGCCTAATAGAAAAACTAAAAGCTATTAAACCCGGTGCTTGGAATGATCCTAATGCAGCTTATGGTCCGCTTATTACTAAAGCATCTCTTAAGCGTGTAAAAGATCTAATTGAAACAGGCATTAAAGAAGGAGCAAACCTAATACTAGATGGTCGAAATATTCAAGTTGAAGGTTATCCAGATGGAAACTGGCTAGGTCCTTGTGTTTTCGCTCAAGTAAAAACACATATGGAGATTTACAAAAGAGAGATTTTTGCTCCTGTCTTATGTATCATAGAAGTCAATAATATCTATGAAGCTTTAGAAATTATTAATCAAAATGAATTTGGTAATGGCACTTCAATTTTTACGAATTCACTCTCCTGTGCAAATTACTTTATAAAAGAAGTAACTGTAGGGCAAGTCGGGGTTAATGTACCTATTCCTGTTCCATTACCTTTCTTTTCATTTACAGGTTGGAAAGGTTCATTTTATGGAGATTTACACGCTTATGGAAAACAAGCGATTAATTTTTATACCGAAACAAAAACTGTTACGCAAAAGTATTTCTTGGAAGAAAACAAGGAAGATATTGTTTTCAATTTTCAAGAAAATCACTCTAAGTAATAAATTATGTTTTATTATCAATATATTCATTAAAGGGTATTATTTTTATGTATGGAGATTCTGCTTTAAGTTTAGTTGTTCCTCTTTGTGTGATTGCACTTGTATTTATCACCAAAAGAGTAGTTTTGTCTTTATTTATTGGTATAGCTATAGCCGGTGTTATGGTAACTTATCATAACGCTACCACAAATGGGAATTCGTTTAATATTGGTAGTCTATGGGATGTGCTTGTTTATATTTATAAAAGCATTTCTAGTGTTTTTTATAGTTTTGATGAAACTGGTAATATTCAATGGGAAAGTTCTAATCTCTATGTATTTGGCTTCTTAATCATCTTAGGAATCATCACACAAATGATAGCCTACTCTGGAGGAATAGCCGCTTTTGTGCAATGGGCAAGGAATAAAGTCAATACCGCAAAGGGTTCAGAATTTTTAGCTTTTATTGCTGGTATTGTAATTTTCATTGATGATTATTTTAATGCTTTAACCGTTGGACAACTCACAAAGTCTTTAAATGATGCTAATCACTCTACACGTGAGAGACTTGCTTATATTATTGATTCAACCTCAGCCCCTGTATGTATTTTAATGCCTATTTCAAGCTGGGGAGCCTATATCTTAGGAATAATGGCAACATTAGGTGAAGGGCAAGATTTTTTTGTTTTGCTCTCAAGTATCTGGGGGAATTATTATGCTTGGTTTGCTCTTTTTGCAGTTTTTTTGACCATTTATTGGCAAATAAATCTCCCTGCTATGAAAAAATACAAAAATAGAGGAGTTCGTGACTTTCTCTCTACCACCCAAAAAGAAGGTAGTCATATAGGATTATTAATTATCCCCATTTTTGCTTTAATTGGTTTTATTACACTTTTGATTTTATGGACAGGCTATAAAGAAAGTGGTAAGCTTGATTTATTGGAAATGTTAGCAAATACTCAAACAGGATTCTCTCTCTTTTGGGGCGGATTTGCAGCTTTAGTCCTTAATCTTTTAATTTCGTGGAAATATTTAGAAAAAAGAGCCTTCTTCCCTATTTTCAAAATAGGCACTTATTCGATGATTCCGGCAAGCTTTATTTTGGTGCTTGCTTGGAGTATTGGTCCAGTTATCAAAGGAGATATGCAAACAGGAATCTACTTAGCCAATCTTACAAAAGTCTGGCTAGAGGGCGGGGTAGGCTATGCTTCTGTAGCTATTCCTTTAGCAGCTTTTATTATCTCTGCATTTATTGCATTTTGCACGGGCACAAGCTGGGGAACTTTTGCAATTATGCTACCTATTGGTTTAAATTTAGCAACCACTAATAATGTAGAATTTGCATTTGTAATGTCTGCTGTGCTTTCTGGTGCTGTTTATGGAGACCACGCTTCACCTATTTCAGATACTACAATATTATCAGCAACAGGTGCAGGTTGTTCGGTAGAAAGCCATTTTATCACACAATTGCCTTATGTAAGCACAACCGCTTTAGTAGCTTTTGTTAGCTTTGCTATAGCAAGTTATTTTAATTCCATTCTATTAGGCTATGGATTGGGTGTTTTACTATTATTGGGAATTTTTGGATTGTATAAGAAAGCCTACGCTTAATTAAACAAGCAAATTGGTTGCGCCTTTCAACCAATAGCGTAAATTTATAATAACAAAGAATTTTTCACGCTAAAGCTATAAGGTGTATCCTCTAATGTGCTTTTGAGATTTTCTAGCACAAAGTCTTTGAAACTCTCGCTTGTGAGCATTGGAACTCTTTTATCTTTTGAGATTCCTGCGGTGTATTATAATTTTTGCATTAAAGTAATTAAGATATGGATTTAAGCTGATTTTGTATCTCCTCCTCTGTAAGATATATGCCAATGATTCTTTGTAGGCTGCTACTATCGCCAAGTTTGATAAGCATATCTCCATTGCCTGTGAGCTTTTCTGCTCCTGTTTCATCTAAAATAATTTTAGATTCTTTATAGTTACTAACCTTTAGGGCGATTTGACTAGGCAGATTTGAGCGCAAAACTCCAAGTGTGTTGAAATCTGGTCTTTGCGAAGCTACGATAATGTGAATCTTGCTCTCTCTACCCTTAACGCCCAACCTTTTAAGAAAATGCAAAACCTCTTTATCTTGCATAATGAGGTCATTTACCTCATCAATGATTAAAATTTTATATGAGAAATTATCCCAACTTTGACCTTGCTCGTGGGCTGCATAGCGAAAATCCATTTCCTTTGCAAGAGATTCTACAAAAGCATTTGCGCTATCTACATCACCTAAAATCTCTATATTTTCCCTGCCACTAAACTCTGCAAAACTTGCTCCCGCCTTTGGGTCAATGATAAAAATCTCAATATTTTGATTGCGCAATAAACACAAAAGTATGTTTTTTAAAAGTATACTTTTTCCACCTCCTGTTTGTCCTGCTACAAGCAAATGTGGCGCAGCTTTTAAATCAAAGCAAACAGGCTCTTTCTCCACACTCATTCCGGCAAAAACGCCAAGTTCAAAATTTTGCTTATGCAAAACTTCTAAGCCTTGCTTAAATTCGGACAAACCAAGTTTTCGCCATTGCTCTTTAGGCTTTGAAATCTGCACACTATATGTTCTACTGATGCCCTTAACTTGCTCAATACAAATGCTCTGCCCTAACTCACCATCAAGATATTGACTTTTTGTTTTAAAGGCTTGAATCTTAGCAGAATCCAAAAGCTCAATTTTGCAAATATGATGCCGATAGGAATCCTCTTCATTTATCAGTCTAATGCCAATTCCTTGTTTTTTGAAATAATCTTGCAGTTTAGGAAAGTAACCCGCATCATTGTTTTTGAGATTTTCTTTTATTTGCCTCTCTTGCTTAAAAGATAAAGATAAATTATCCAAACACCATTGATAAAAGCAATCACTTGATTTATAGGTATTATCAAGCTCATAAAGCCCCCTTTGAATATAGCGACTTAAAATCTTCAAATATTCTTTTTCATCACTGAAAATATCTTTTTTCTCCCTATCTAACTCCTCTTTGTGCTTGATATACAGCATTGAGCGAATGAGCAAATCAAAATCCTCTTTTTTGTCCTTGCCCTTGCCTGTGATTTGCTCTAGGTGATATTCTTTGCCTCTCTCTCCCTCTAGCCTTTTGCGTTCCCAATCTGGAGATTCTAATGGCAAACAAGGTACATTGAGTGCCCAAGCTAGAGCCACTCTTAAAGCAAAATATTTTGAAAAATCATTTTCTTCTTTGAAGTCAAACCCTTCTCTCACTCTACTTATCACAAGTTCTTCGCGATGATTTGTATTAAAATCTGCCATTTTCTCTCCTTATAAAATTTCTTCTTTTCTTGCCCTTTTAATAGTGGCGTGTTTTCTATCTGCTTGGTTATCTATCTTATAGAGTTGCGCAAGGTAACGCTCTGCATATCCATATTCCCTCTCTCCCATTTCTCCACTATGGGGCAGAATAATCACCTGTGCATTGCTCGTATAATAATTTTGTATAATTCTTGCCCTATTTTCCCTATCTATCCTGCTTAGTGGTGTATCAATGATAATGGGTAGATTAGAGTTTGATAATTTGCTTAAAGCCCAAAAAATCGCAATCGCTAGAATCTGCTTTTGCCCACTGCTTTGATTTTCTACAATAATAAGTTCTCCATTTTCATCTTTGAGTGTTATTTCAAAATCCTCACGAATGCTTAATTCCTTGATATTATCATTGGGTAAAAGTTTTTGATAATTTTCCAAAATAAGTGAATGCAGCTCATCTCTTAGCTTATCATTCAACTTTTCTCTATATTGAATTAAGCTAGTTTTTAAAGATTCCAAAATCCTTAACTTACTATCAATGCGCTCTGTATTGATATTTTGCTTTAAAGAATCAATCTCTTTATCAAGCTGTTCTTTTGTTGATTCTAATTTTCTTAAATCATCTTTTAACCTTTCTTTTTCCTCCTCTTTTTGGGATTTTTCACTCTCTAATGCGCTTACTTCCTCTTTGAGTGCTTTTTGTTTTTCTCTTGTGCTATCATCACTGCTTAATTCATCTATGTAATTTTTTACTTGTGCGAGTTTATTTTTTGCGCTTTTTATCTCTTTTATATCTTGTGTTAAACCCACATTTTCAAGTCTTGCTAAAGATTCTCTTAATGGCATAAGCATATTATGCGTAATAAAAGAATGGGCAAATCCCTTGCTTTCTAGCTTATTTGGAAATTTATCTATAATCTCTTCTATGCTTTTTATATCAAGTGCTTTAAACAACTCGCTGTTTTCAAGCTCTTCATTCATAAATGCTTTAAATTCAGGTAAAAGCCTTTTAAGTGTTTCAATATCACTTGCAGAATTGTTTGATTGTAATTTTTGTATTTGCGCTCTTAAATCTTGCAAAAGTGCTTCGTTACTTACAAAAATCACACTTTTTATGCTTTCCTTTAATCTCTCTTTTAAAGCAACAAGTTCTTTATCCAACTCATTTTTTTCGCCAATAAGCTCTGCTTGTTCTTTGCTAGAATCTGCACTTAGTTTTTCAATCCTTTTTTGTGTTTGTGTTATTAGGCTAGACTTTTCCTCAATAAAATGCTCAATGCTTTTAAGTTTTTCTCTGTTGTGGCTCAAGTCTAACTCACATTTTTGTCTATCTTGTATTTTGTCCTCAAGTGCGTGTTGTTGCTCTTTGCTCGTTATTTCTCTTGTCATTAGCTCATCTTTATAATTGTGAATTTGTTTAATGAGCGTATCTAATGGCTTAATTTGCAATATTTCCTCAATTTTTCCTTGAAACTCTTTGCGCAAATTATTACTCAATTCTCCCAATTCCTCGCCATCAAAAAAGAAAAATTCTGTTAAATTTGGAGGTAAAATTGTGCCAATTCTCTCTTGTGCTTCTTCGTCATTCAAAATTTCTTTATCAAGATTTAATATTAATTTTTCCTCAATTTCACCATAAACATTTGTAAAAGCACGAGTGAGGACAAAGCTTTTATCTCCCAAAGTGCCCTCAAAAGAGATAAAAAAATCCTCTAATCCCTCTTTTGTCGCTGCTTTGTTTAAGATTCCAGCCCAAGTTTTTGAATCGCCTCTAAGTAATTGTCTAGTCGATTTAATATGCGGTGCAAATCTTTGGATAACATTTGGAATCTCTGCTTCTTTCACACCAGCACCCAAAAAAAGCAATTTCGCGCAACGGATAAAGCTTGTTTTGCCAAAGCCATTATTGCCATAAATGCAATAGAGATTCTTTCCCTCAACCTTTTTAAACTCTATCTCCACTTTTCCATAGTAAGCAAAAAGATTGGAAATGGTGATTTTTGATATAAACATTTATGCCTCCTTTCTTTGCTTGCTTGTTTTATCTTCTACAAGCTTTTCTATTTCTTTCTTTATTTTGCTTGAAGCATTATTTTTACCCCTTAAACCTGTGGTATTATAAATGTCTATACAAGTGCTAATGAGATTCTCTAGCTCTTTAGAATCCAGCCTGTCTGCCACTTCTGCCAAAATCTCCTTATGCAAAACCCTGCTTTGTTTTAATTTTTCATCTTTCATTCGTCCTACCTCCTGTGCAAGTTGTATTGCTTTATTTTCAAAATCAAATTCCTTGTTCCACTGCTCTTGTATCGCATAAATTTGTGAATCTGTGATGAGCCTACTGCCGCCATTTTGTATAAATTCTTGCTCTGTTTGCAAAAGTCTTTTTAGAATCTCCACACGAATATGGCTTAAAAATGGACCAAGTCCTCCAACCTTATACACCGCTCTGCCATCGCGTTTATAATCTGCCCTTGCATTGCAATCCTCCCTTAAATCTTTAATGTAATTTCTAAATTCATTGAGGGGTTTTAGATTCTCCTCTCCAGATTCTATAAAACCCTGCATTGATTTATCCTCACTTACCACCGTGCATACCCAGCAACCAAATCTTGAGCCACCACAACTGCTTTGACTTAAATCTGTGATAAACTGACACTCCTCACCACTTGCTTTGGCATAGAGCAAAAATAATTCGCTATGGTCTTTGTCCCACAAAGGCTTATGTGTGCTAAGATACGCCCATACTTCATCGGTGTTCCACTCTGCAATGGGTGAAAAAGTAAGCGTATCGGGGAAGTCGTGATGTTGGGAATAACCCTCTTCGTTTAGGATTCTCTTTTCTATGGATTTTTTACGATTGCTTGATTCTGCCTTTCTTGAACCTAGTATCAAAAGAGCCGAGCCATATTTTTGTGTGATTTTAGCAACTTCTGCTTTAGTTGGAGTGATTTTCAACCTATCAGTGCACCACCGAAAAGTCCTTGTCGGGCTAGGGTAACCTTTGCCAATGAGATTGACCCAAAAATCATCTTTCAAGCTTGGGCTAACTTGCAGGATTTCAAAGGGGATATTGTTTTTCTTTGCGTGGGAGTTGATAGAATGGATTACTTCTTTTAAAAATCTATCAATATGTGGGGCTTCTACAAGCGTATTTGAAGCAATGGCATAAGTCTGTCTCCTTTGATGTGGTTGCAAAGAGACGAGCATTTCATAGACAAGTTGCAACGCACAAGTAGAATCCTTACCACCGCTAAAAGCAACAACCCAAGTGCGCTTTGAGGCAAGAAATTTAGTTTGTAGTTCCTCTAAGGTAGATTGAATGAGTGAAAATTTATTTTTAGGATTTTGTGGGCTTGAGATAGGCTCAAAGCCATTTTCAAAGGCTTCCATTATCCCGCATTCTAAATAGTAAATGGTATTTAAGGGATAGAGTGAGATAAAATTTTGGTTTTGAATGATATTTTGGGCTAGGGTTTTAGATTTTTTAGAGCTAAAGCAGACGATGAGGAGAGGCTTGATAGAGGTATTTTTACCCCCCCCCCCCGCTAAATGCTCTAAAGATTCTATGATTTCTCCCTCATCTTTTGCGTGGAATGAACCTTGTAATTGTGCGCTCAAAAAGGCTTGGGTTGAACGAATATCAAATATATGAAAGTGGGGCAATCCATTTTCTTGCAACAAAGAAAGCGATAAGCCTTCAGCAATAATATTTCCCATTTTCACGCCTCCAAAAAGTGTATTATAACATTAATCATCTAAATTACGCATATTCTAGTGGCATTTCACTGCTTGATAGCTTTTGTAGATTCTTTCTAACTTTAGTAACTAAGTTTTGTATTCAAATCTTTCTATATAGCTACATTAGAACATCTTAAGGTTGTGTTTGTTGGGTGCGCAAAAGCTCCTTTTCATATTCACTCGGTGGATAGAGTAAAATAGTTGGACGCCTACAAATAACTGGAAAGGAATAGGCGGTGGAAGAAAGTGTGCTTACAAATACAATGGCTCGACTAAACTCTTCTTCGTTTAATCGCGGTTCATACTCGTAATATACAAAATTCTCCCTCCCTATAAGTTCTCTCACAAAATCATCCTCTAAATGCTTACATTCGCAATGTGATGGGTCTGGCTTAAAAAGCACACGGAACCCCTCATCCAAAAGCATATTAATAAGATTGTGGAATCCCTGCAATAGATCAGTATAAGGCGTGGAGGATATAAAAACTATCGTATCCCTCACAATATCATGCTTCACTTGCATTTTGCTCTGCTTATCAATACTTGGATAACCCCCTTTGATAAAACGCGGGGAGGGATTTGGGAATATATCATAAAACTTCTGTCGCTCTAGCACTTTATCATAAATACTATTAAAATGGATATTGATATAAGAAGCCCAATTAAAGGAGAGATTCTGTGCTTCGCAGTAGCTTCTAGGCAAAAGCAGAGCATTATGTAACTGCTCCATACTTGTAAAAATCTTTAAACTCTTAACTGCACTATTTACCTTAATCGCATCGGCTTGTTCAATCAAAAATGGAAAAAAATCTAAAGCTTCTAAAAACTCAAATTCAGCAACAATATAATCCTCTCCACTTTCATCTAATTTGGCTTTAAGTCCGTTAAACCAACGACTTGAAAAAGCAATTATATAGATAATTTTAAAGCCACACATTTTTAGCCTCTCTAGTATGTCCCCTAAGTGTTTTTGCTCTAATTCATAACCATTTTAACATTATCGCAATGAGTCGTTTTTCTCCTGCAAACTTTGTTTTGAAGTGTGTATTTATGCGATTTGCTATTAACTCTATGCCATTAAAACATTCTGTAATGCCACATTCAAGAGCGTTTTGTAACAATATGTCAAAATAATTAGGTGATGAGAGTAGAAGCTGTGCGTGATTCTCGTTTATTGCTTGTATGATTTTGAGTGCATTGGATTTTAGGGAAGTGGATGATTCTTTATCGTCTAAAAACTCGTAGGAGTGAGTATTTATATTATTCTGCCCCCCCCCCCGCTTGGATAAATAAAATAGTGCATCATTACTCCTTTATATTAATATGATTCTATCAAAAGAAACTTGAATGCAATTGTAAGGTATTTTCTTGCTTCATTCTAGTTCCTTTTAAAAATTCATTATAGAAATATCACAACTTTAGATCTACTTTTAAAATCTAAAAATTCAGATTTAGTTGCCAGATTAAATAAAAAAATACAAAAACTTAAGTATAAGCTCTATCGCAAAACTTCTCCTAAAAATAAAAAATTTATCATTAATGTTGGTATTAGATAATGTTACACTTATAACCCCTTTAGTTAATCCACTGCTTTTAGACAATAGCAAAGACTTTCAAAAGTTAAAAGAATAATCTCCTAAGAAAGTGAGGATAATATCACCAATTTTTCGAGACAAGAATCTTAATATTTTGCAAACAATGGTTTCTTTATATTAGTATCGCTTTTATTGCGATTTTTTTCTATTTTCTCTTAAATGGTTAAAAGATGATACATTAGAGAAGTTATGATAAGTATTTTTCGGGGATTTTTATGTTTGCAGCCTTTTGCGCTTTATGTCTTTATACCCCTATTATAATTTCTAATCCAAAGGATTAAACCATCATTTCACAAACATCACAACTTAAAGCTTTATACTAACTACAAACATTCCACCAAAACTACAATATAAACATTTTTACTTTCATCCAAACTTAAAGAATTTTGTTTATTTTCTCTGTTTGCAAGAATACTTCTGCTTACTTTAATAAAAAGCTTACAAGAAAAAATCAAACAAAGACCAGGCAATCTTTATAAAACCTCATTGCACCTCTAAGCTTCCCATCATTCCTAAATCTTCGTGCTCTAAGATATGGCAATGATACATCCGTATGCCTTTGAAGTTCTGCACCATTCTTAGCCGCACTTCTTCATTAGGACGCACATTGATTGTATCCCTTAAACTTCGAAATGGTGCTTTTGTTACTATCCCATTGAGCTTTGAACTTATAAGTTCAAATTGTGTGCCATGTATGTGAAAGGGGTGGTCCATATCAGAATCATTAATAATAACCCACTCCTCCACTTCATTAAGCTTAGAATACAAATCAGTGCGTTTAATATCAAAGCTTTTTCCATTAAGTTGAAACATTGAAACCAAAGCTGTTTTAATTTCTTTTTCATTGTTATCGTTTAAGCCTTGCATTGCTACCATATTTGCTTCACTCATTATAATTTCTTTAAAGGCCTTTGGGGGTTTAAGTGGCTCGAATTTTCTCAAAGTTTGAGGAAATTCGTTAAGAGTGTATTGTAAAGAAATATCCGCAAGCACAAGACTATTTTGGCTTTCTTTAGTAAGCATTTTATTCCTATTGTAATAGAGACTTTCAAGTTTAAATTTGCCTTTTTGTGTAGGTTTTATAAGCACTTCTACACGTGAAGCAGGATTTAAATAAATCTCCTTAAGCGTTTGGGCTTGTTCTAAAAGTCCTCCATCTGTCCCAACAAGGATAAATTCTGCTCCTTGAATACGCAAATTAAGATAACGTGCAGCACAACAATTATAAATGCGGATTCGTTGAATTTCGTTACAAATTATTTGAGGTTGAAACTGCCCATTAATTAACACAAATTCTCCCTCTCGTCCATCCACCCAATCAGAAAGAGTATTTTCAGGGATTTGAGCTTTTTCATCAAGACGCAAATCACTTATCATTAAATCCTGTTCTTTTAAATGCGATAAAACATCTTTTTTTGCTTTAACGACAAAAACTCCTGCCAAACCTCTAGCAACTTGTTTTGAGGTTAAATAATGTGGGTGCGGATGATACCAATAAGTGCCTGCTGAATTTTCAGGTAACTTAAAACGATATATTCTTTCTCTATTTGGTAAAATAGGATCGTGCGGGTTCCCGTCTTGTTCAGGAGACACAGGAAGCCCATGCCAATGAATGGTTGTAGCTTCTTTAAGTTTGTTTTTTACGAGAATTTCAACCGTATCGCCTTCATACACTTCTATCTTAGGTCCTGGAACCAAGCCATTATAAGTAAAGCAAAGCGTTTTCTTACCTTTAACGAATTCTTTTTCACTTTCTGCAATTATTATACTTGCACGAAAAAAATTTTTCTCTTTGCTTTCATTTTCCAAAAGTTTTAAGGGAGCTAAATTTTCTCCACTTAGAAAGACTTTTCGATTTAAAAGCCTGGTATTATCTGGAGCAAATTGGATAAAAGAAGTATCAATATCACCCATATTCATAGCACCCATATTGTGTGTCATAGGCATATTCATCATATTTTTCATATTATGTTCTGACATCCCGCTTGCTGCATAACCTAAAGAAGCACTTGCTAAAGTAAGGGCATTAAACTGCAAAAATTGCCTTCTATTCATTGTTTTCTCCTTATATATTTTGATTTTTTCAAGAAATTTTTATTATAAATATTTCACTTAAACATTAGGTAAATATTTTTAAATTTAACTACAATTTATTCATTTTACTATAATTGCAATTCCAAGGAAAAATATACCAACTACCAACCTAATATATCAAACAATTTTAGTCGCTTATTAAATTCTTTTATGGTAAAATATTTATAGTTGTCTCACTACTAGAATATTTGTTTTAGCTGCTTGTTAAATTCTTTTATGGTAAAATTGCTAAGTTATTAGGCGTTATCCCCGTTGGGTTTTAGCTGCTTGTTAAATTCTTTTATGGTAAAATTTAGTCCATAACACCATCAACAATGTAGAGTTTTAGCTGCTTGTTAAATTCTTTTATGGTAAAATTCTACGTGTGGAGATGAGTTCTCGTAAAAGGTTTTAGCTGCTTGTTAAATTCTTTTATGGTAAAATTTTAACTTGTTTGAATAAAGGACAAACAAAGTTTTAGCTGCTTGTTAAATTCTTTTATGGTAAAATTAAAGGTTAGTACAAATGATGGTAAAATATGTTTTAGCTGCTTGTTAAATTCTTTTATGGTAAAATCTTAAGCTTATATTATTCAAAAGCTTCTAAGTTTTAGCTGCTTGTTAAATTCTTTTATGGTAAAATAAGTTGAATATCTATACCCTTTTCTTTAGAGTTTTAGCTGCTTGTTAAATTCTTTTATGGTAAAATTAGATGTGTTTTTTGAGGCTAGATATTCTGTTTTAGCTGCTTGTTAAATTCTTTTATGGTAAAATTTCTATTTGTATTTTTGTTTGCGAGTGTTTGTTTTAGCTGCTTGTTAAATTCTTTTATGGTAAAATACATTATTTTAGAATGTCTAAAATGTTTATGTTTTAGCTGCTTGTTAAATTCTTTTATGGTAAAATCCATATTGTTATAACTATCATTCAAAGACAGTTTTAGCTGCTTGTTAAATTCTTTTATGGTAAAATTAAAAGCCAGAATAAACGATTGTTTTTTTAGTTTTAGCTGCTTGTTAAATTCTTTTATGGTAAAATAAGGCAATCGTGGGTTAAAAAACGCTGCAAGTTTTAGCTGCTTGTTAAATTCTTTTATGGTAAAATTGGGGGACTAAAATCCCGGGCATTACTGTTGTTTTAGCTGCTTGTTAAATTCTTTTATGGTAAAATACACTTTCCAAATTATCGTATTTTGCGGTATTTGAAAGACTTTAAGGGTGTAAAATATCCTAAATGAGTGATTTTTAAGAAAATCTAAGATATAATCCTAAGGAATTTAACAAGCGGCTAAAATAAGGGAAGTGAGCTTCCTGCAGGGTTAAGCTAACACAAGGGTGTTAGCCTAGTTAATCCCTAAGCTCACCCGTTTTATTTTTTAGCAAAGATTATCTCCTACTTAAAAAGTTGATTTATTTTCTCTAAAACATTCTTTAATTGCAAATCTTTTAGTGTCAAAACCAACCTTCAAAAAAGCGTAAGTTGTCTTGGTGCATTTGCTTTTTCGTTTTCACTTCTACCGCCTAGCAATAACCGCATATTATCAAATTGTTTTTCAGTAAGGATTAATGCCCTAATATGCCCTTTGGGAGGCACAATCAAACCTACCTTATCCAAATAATTATTGGCACTTGCTACACCTTTGCAGATTCTCATATACACGCTATATTGCAACATCATAAATCCATCTTTGATAAGACTCTTACGGAATCTCGCATAATCTTTACGCTCTTTCTTGCTACAAGTTGGCATATCAAACATCACTAACACTCTCATAAATTTTTCTTCCATCACTCTTTTCCTCGCAAAATAGCGGCAGTCTAAGCTTAAGATTTTCTCTCTCAAGGCATTTCACTACACTTTGCGCACTCACCACACCCGCGCGAGTAAGTGGATAAAGCTTATTTTCTATCATAACCGCACTCTGCAAAATACTTACCAGCTTTACGCGATTTTGCAAACTTAAGCTCTCCTCTAATTCCCCAACTTCAACCATCTGCACGACAACAGAATCCGCAAAGATTCTATAAGGTTCTATCAAATCATCTGCTAGATTAAAAGCATTAAACTGATTTTTATGATTGAATCCTAGTGCAGGATTTAGTCCGCTTACACAAAGGCTTCTTGTAATCACTCCTCGCATAATTGCATAAGCGAAATTTAGTGCAGCATTTATCGTTCCCATTTTGCCATTTTCAAAGATTTGCACCTTGCGGGAGAAGTTTTTGCCAAAAAGAGCCTTGAAATAAATTGCTGCGGCTTTAGCTTCGTTATTGCTTGAATCTCCTAAATTCACACTTTTTGCTAAAGATTCTAATTCCTCACTTTCTTTTTTGTTTTGCATTTTTAGCAAAAAGGCTTGATTATTAATTTTTGCCTTCACTATTTGCTGCCACAAAATCGCCTTTCTTTGTTTGCTCAAGTTAATTTGGGATTGCAACACGCTAAAACTTCTAAAATGCCCTAAAAATGGCATAAATAGCCCACTTGGTAGGTGGGATTCATCGCAGGTAAAAACAACGATTTTATGCAGAGCAAACGCATTTAGCAGTGCATTAGTAAGCGTGATTTGATGAGATTCTAACATCACGCACAAAATATCCACAAGCGGAATCTTTACATTTTCTTTGTCCTTTTGGGCTATGCAAAGATGTTTGTCTTGTAGGCTTAAGTAAGCAGGTGTGCTTAAAAATAAGGTGCGAAAGGCTGAATCAAACATTTCTCGCCCTCCTTATAGAATCTTAGCCTTTTCGTTTAAGACTGCTTTTGAGCTTAATCCCTTGGCGAGATTCAGGCACTGCCTTTTGCACTTTTCCCAAAGGAGAGACTTGCCATTTTTCAAAGATTTCAAGGTTTTGGATTGATATTAAACTCTTATCTAATATTTTTTGATTATTTTCAAGCTTCACTTTAAATATTTTTTCTTGATTGCCATTTAAATTGTCTGCCCTATTATCGTGCTTGACAATTTCTATTGAAGCACCAGAAGTTTTAAATCTTTTAAAATAACAAAACTCCGCCTCTTTCATTTTCTTTTTCTTCACCTTAATTAAATCGTCTTTAAAAAGACTAAAGCAAAAATCATAGTCAGAATCCATTTCTATCCAATCTTTAATTACGCCGTCTTCATCTTTACCTGTGGCTACTGCTTTATTGGGCCATTCTCCGAATGCAAAGTCCATTGTGTAGATTGGCACAGCATAGAATTTGCCTTCTTTGTGTTTAAAAATATCTACACGCACCATTGCACCATTACTCACAATTTTTGTGCCTATTCGGCGGATTTTCCCAAGATCAATCGCCCTTTGCACACCCTGTTTCCCGCCATAACTTTTTAAAAGTTTTTCGTCCTCAAAAGAATAGAATGTCTCCTTGTGTAACGCCCCTCTAGCCCTTTTTCTAGGAGGTTTGGAGACAAAAATAGAATCAAGTTTTTTTAGCACCTTATCTCTAAAATTCTCACAAGGCTCAAAAAATGCTTTTTTAGCTTTGTATTCCGATTCTGCAATTTGCTTAGCATAGAATTTTGCTTTATTTTGTTCTTGATTTTTCCTAAAATTTGCAAATGCTTGAATCATTGTATCATTTACATAAGCTAAGATGATTGCATCCACTGCGTGGTGGAGGTGATTGTTTCTATCCTTATCGCCCAAGCCCCAATAATGCCGCAAGGTTGCAGTCAAGCTTCCGCTTACCACCTCTATATGCACACTGCTACCCTTTTCTCCTGTGATGGTTACTTCATTTTCCCTTAAATCTTCAAATTTTAGGCAATGATTCGTCCATTGACTTGCTAATCTTGCAATATAGCCTGTATCAACGATATTCCTTGCAAGAAATCCGCCCTCTTTATCCTTAAAGTTTGTATTGCTGATTCTTCTCTGTTTTTGTTTAGGGAGTTTTGCGCTAAGGCTTAGAATCCTATCCCATTTCTCTTTATCACTTCCAAAGGCTTCAAAGGGTGTTTTATTAAGCTTATTTTGATTTTCTTTTGAAAAAACAAGCACCTTATTCATATAGCTATCATCAAAACTGCGTGAGTAAGGATAAATATGGTCAATTTGTAGCTTGTTAGAATCCTTTAAATCCTCCGTTGTAATTTTCTTGACACTATACGCACAATATTCCCCTTGCTCTATCCAAAGCTTCATTTTAAGAATATTTGCACCATTAAGACGCAAGTCTAATTTCTCACATTGTTTGATTGCATTTTGGTTTGCTTCAAAATGTTCTCTTTGTTCCTTTTCATATTTTTGCCTCTCTTTTGCACTTAGTTTTGCTTCACGCGTAAATTCTAAATGAATCTTATGCACTTTTCCATATTTTTTTAAAAGTGCGTTTAGCACCTTCCGATACTCACTTAATGCCCTTGCCACAACAGGATTTGCTAAATAGGGTTCATACTCTTTTAGTGGGATTAAAAACTCGCCCTTTTGCTTATGCTTTCTATGCTCTTGCAATCCTGCCTTTTTCACCGCCTCATCATAGCGCAACCCCTCACGCATCAAGGGTAGGATCTTATCAAGTGCCTTCAGGCTTAAATCAATATGTTTTGCAAAATTCAAATTACTTAGGGCTTCTACTTGCTCCTTGCTTAATGCGGGATAGTTTCGTAATCTTTCAGCTAAGTTTTCTTTGCTTTTAATGAGGGCAATATGAGTAGCAATCAAATCTAGCTCTTTTCTATCAAAAGATTCAAGACTCACCTCTATTGTTTTTTTCGTTTTCTTGTTAGCTTTTTGTTCAGTCTCTCCACCCATTGCTTTTTTAAAAGCTTTAAGATTCTTTAGCTCAATAAACTTTGCCTTTTCCGCTTCTTGCACTCCTTTGGTATAATCTAGTTTAGGATCTTTAGCAAATAAAATTGACTCATTAAGTTTAAGGATTTTTCGCAATTCTTTATAACTCATCTCGCCTTTATCAAGCACGATTTTTAGAATCTCTTGAATCTTATCTTTGCCATAGGTTTCACCAATACCAAGATTCTTACTTTTTTCCTCAAGGTTTTTTAAGGTGTTGATAATGCGTGTGAGAGCAACAAATTCCATAACACTTAAGGAATCTTTGGGTGCGCGATTTTCATTTTCATAAAATACACATTTGCCGACTTTATCTTCAAAACTCTTTAAATCTCTTTGGTAAAAGGCTGTTTCCATAATTGCAGAGGCAAAATCTAGCTCTTTTGTCTTATTGTTTTCGGTAGCAACCTTATAAAGCTTCTCACTAAAGGGGAATCCAAATTCTCTTTGCTTTGCAAAAATAAACTCTAGCTCATCTTTTAACCATTCTTGTCGCATTGTGTGCTGATAATTGTTGGTTGTATTACGGATTCTTTGCCCTTTGTCCTGAAACTCTTTATAGAGGTATTTACCAACCAAAAAGATAGTTTTATTATTAGTTTCATCATTGGTTTGATAATTGATTTGATAATTTTTAAGTAATGTTTCATTTTGATACAACGCCTTTAGCACTTTCTCTTGCTCTTTTTTAGAATCTCCATTTGTTGTGGTAGATTCTTTTTCTTGTGGGACTTTTTCTGCTGCCTTTTTTGCTTTCTCCTCTGCTTCTAAATCGCGTTTTGCGTGTTTGTTCCCATAGCCACGATGTTTGGCAATGTGTAAAATCACCCGCGCTAAGTCTTTAGGCTCTAACTTTTGCTCCAAAGCAAGAGAGCGCAATTCATAGGGGCTTTTGGTATCTTTGGTTGTCTCATATGCCTTTGGTAATTCCCCATCATTTGCAAAATAATCGCTTAAATTTAGCCCAAACTCTTTACAAAGCAATCTTTTAATCACATTAAGCCTAACTTTTCTCCGTGCTAATCTTCGTCTAACCCCTCGTGCTTCTCTACGCGGAGCAGCAAGTGAATCACCATTTTCTGGATTCTCCGCTTTAGTGAAGATTCTCACCCCACAATCTTTTAATTTTTCTCCCTCTACATAAGCCCAACCAATGCTTGTAACGCCTATATCAAAACTTAAAATTTTCACCTGTAAACCCCTTTTAGATTAAATTCATCAATAATACAATAAATACCATTAATAATAACTCTTAATTTTTCTATTAAACCTATTACCCTAAATATCAATAACCCACTACAAAAATCAATAAAAGTGAATTTATTCCCTTGCTTTGCCCGCTATTATAAACCGCAAAGCATTAAGCTTTATAAATCCTGCCGCATCCTTTTGGTTATACACAGAATCCTCTTCAAAGGTGCTATAAGCCGCATTAAAAAGCGATCGCTTAGATTTCCTGCCAAGAATAGTTACATTCCCCTTATAAAGCTCTAATCGCACTTCCCCCTCTACCTTTTGTTGTGTTTTATCAATTAAGGCTTGTAAAGCCTCTCTCTCTGGGCTAAACCAATATCCATTATAAATCAAACTCGCATATTTTGGCATTATTTCATCTTTCAAATGCGCTTCTTCTCTATCAAGACAAAGGGATTCCATAGCACGATGTGCTTTAAGGTAAATAGTCCCCCCCGGCGTCTCATAACAACCCCTAGACTTCATACCTACATAGCGATTTTCGACTAAATCTAACCTCCCTATACCATTATTCCCGCCTAATTCATTAAGTTTAGCCCAAAAATTTGCTGGACTTAAAGCCTCTCCATCAATAGCCACTCCATCTCCATTTTTAAAGCCAATAGTAATAATAGTTGGGGTATCGGGTGCATCTTTTGGTGAGACGCTCCAACGCCACATATCTTCATTAGGTGCGACATTAGGATCTTCTAAGATTTGCCCCTCATAACTAATATGCAATAAATTTGCGTCCATTGAATAGGGGGATTGATTTTGTTTTTTTTCTATAGGAATCCCTGCAGATTCCGCATAAGCAAGTAATTTCTCACGACTATTTAAATCCCATTCTCTCCAAGGAGCGATAATCTTAATATCTGGCTTCAAAGCATAAGCCCCAACCTCAAAACGCACTTGGTCATTTCCCTTACCTGTCGCTCCGTGTGCAATAGCATCCGCTCCTACTTTTGTAGCGATTTCTACCAATCTCTTAGCTATCAATGGACGCGCAATGCTTGTCCCTAAGAGATATTCACCCTCATAAATAGTATTTGCCCGAAACATAGGGAATACAAAATCCCTAATAAACTCTTCTCTCAAATCTTCAATAAAGATATTTTCGCTCTTGATTCCTAGCTTCTCTGCCTTTGCTCTTGCGGGTTCTACTTCTTCACCTTGTCCAATATCAGCAGTAAAGGTTACCACCTCACAATGATAATTATCCCCAAGCCATTTTAAAATCACACTCGTATCAAGCCCCCCACTATAAGCAAGAACTACTTTATTAACCGATTGCTTCATTTTCACTCCTTAAAAGTTTTCATAATTATATCACGAACGATAAATTAA
The DNA here is from genome assembly GCF_003097575.1 of Helicobacter apodemus. Taxonomy (NCBI): domain Bacteria; kingdom Pseudomonadati; phylum Campylobacterota; class Epsilonproteobacteria; order Campylobacterales; family Helicobacteraceae; genus Helicobacter; species Helicobacter apodemus. The sequence continues at coordinate 1,344,467 of NZ_CP021886.1, forward strand.
TATTCTTTTGGCTACAATTATACAAAAACAAGGAGATAGATGCGGATTGACAAATTCCTCAATGCAGTAAATATAACAAAACGACGCACCATCGCTCAAGATATGATAGACAATAAAGTTATAAAAATAGCTGGAATCCCTGTTAAAGCAAGTCGCAATGTGAAAGTTGGAGATATTATTGAAATTGCTTATTTAGAAAAATCAAGATTTTTTGAAGTGTTGCAAATCCCCTCCCAAAAAACTATTAAAAAAGAAGAATCTCCTCTTTATTATAAAGAGATTCAAAAACCCAATTAAGGAAAGATTATGTTTTATTGTGCGGGAGATATAGAGACTTTCTCATTTGCAAAACCCATTGGCATAGGATTAATACAAAGTAGCATTCAGCTAACTTATTCTATTTATAAGGATAAACCTAATGAAATTATTTTCATTGGAACTTGTGGTTGTTATGATGATTCTAAAAGCCTTTTAGAGGTTTTTGAATCTAAAAGTGCTAGTAACATCGAGTTATCCTTTTTACAACAACAATCCTACACACCTTTAGACAACTGCATTACCCTAGAAAGTGTTTCACATGAAACACTATCACAATCAACCCCCATAAAATCATCAACTCTAGCAACTACATTAGCACAGATAATCAGCTAACAAAAAATCTACTAAAATTTGGAATTGCTTATGAAAATATGGAGTTTTTTAGTATCTTACAGGTAGCAAAGTATTTTAATTTACCCGCTCTTGGAATATTTTGCTCTACTAATCACATTCATAAAGAATCGCATCAAGAATTTCTAGCCAACCATAAAATAGCCATGAAAAAAATAGAATCCTATGTTAAAGACAGACAAAATGGATAAACTCTATATTTTTAACTACACTTTAGAAGAATTTGCAAAATCCCTCAAAGAGCATTTTCCCGCATTTAGAGCCAAACAAATTTACCACTGGCTCTATGTGCATTATGAAAGCCACTTTGAAAATATGGTTAATCTACCCAAAGACTTAAGAGAGTTTCTAGCACAAAACTATACAAGCACATCTACAGCCTTATTAAAAAAGGAAGAAAGTAAAGATGGGAGTATCAAATACCTCTTTAAAACCTATGATAATCATAGCTATGAATCGGTGCTAATAAGAATGAAAGAGGATAAATTTACGCTTTGCCTTTCCTCACAAATTGGTTGCAAAGTGGGCTGTAGCTTTTGTCTCACTGCTAAAGGAGGATTTATCCGCAACCTAGAAGCAGGAGAAATGGTTTATCAAGTTTTTGCTATCAAAAAAGACCAAAACATTCCACCAAACAAGGCTATTAATATTGTTTATATGGGTATGGGGGAACCTTTAGATAATTTAGAAAATACCGCAAAATGTATCCGAATATTATCCGAGCTTGATGGCTTAAATATCTCACCGCGTCGTCAAACTATCTCTACTAGCGGAATCGCACCAAAAATCAAAAAATTAGGGGCTCTCAATCTAGGAATCCAACTTGCAATTTCTTTACACGCTGTTGATGATGATTTACGCACAGAGCTTATGCCCATCAATAAAGCCTATAATATCCAATCTATCATTCAAGAAATCTCAAACTTCCCTCTTGATAGCAGAAAACGCATAATGTTTGAATACCTCATAATTGATAATCTCAATGATGATTTAAAAAGTGCGAAAAAGCTCGTAGCCTTGCTTAATAAAATCAAGGCTAAGGTCAATCTCATTTATTTCAATCCTCATCAAGGAAGCCCCTATAAAAGACCCAGCAAAGAAAAAGTAGAAGCCTTTAGAGAATATCTCCTCCAAAAGGGACTTTTATGCACCATTAGAGAATCCAGAGGCTTAGATATAAGTGCTGCTTGTGGGCAACTTAGAGAAAAAGTGCAAGAGCAAATAGAAGTCAAGGTATAGACAAAATGAGTAGCTTAGATATTGTTTTGGTGATTTTTCTAACTTTTGTCTTTATCATAGGAATGGGAGCCTTTTTGTATTATGCTTATAAAAAATAAACCCTTATAATTATAAAGAAGCCAATGCATAAACAATAAGCTATCTAACACTTCATACCGCTTAAATACTAATCTAATCCTAATTTTGGGCTTCCACCTATGTTAAAAAAGGCACAAGACGAATTTAGACTGCTTAAAATAATTGCATTGCCCAATTTATAGAATATATTTAACATCAAGCCTATTACTTTTTATCTATTTCTACGCTATGACAAACAATTGCTTAGATTCCCTGCATAATATTATTTTCATATTACAACAAGCCTTATGATAAACCCTTATAAATTCTAAAAATCCCCATACAAATAAGAAAAAACTATAAAGAGCATAAAAGCTATCACCACTAATACAAACAAACACAAATAATCTTTATTTTTGCATAGCATAAAGGATTCTATAAGGCTACCAATAAGGCTTTCTAACATTACCAACGCCAACCGTGTATTCCAACTCCACTATTAATTGGATGTCTTTCATTAAAAGCACCCCAAGTGGTATATCTAATCCCCCAACATTACACCTTGCTTTATTCCCCAAGCTACAATAGGTGCGATTCTATCTTGTTGCATTCTTTCCACAGCTTCATTAGCATTGGCTACACCAATAAACCCTAAAGCAAAAATTGCAGTTAAAAACACTTTTTTCATTAGAATCTTCTTTAAAAATATTTTGTTAGGCTTCAAACTCTAATATGCACTAACTTAAAAAGTATTAAAATAAAAATTTTTCTTAAAAGCCTTAAGATTCTTTTTATAGGCTTGTTTATTTTTGTTACAAAAAAATAAATGGAACACCCTTTGCTTATAATTTCTACAATACTTCAAAGGGGCGATAATGAAAAAGATCTTTCTTATACTTTTAGCAATATCTAGCTATCTTTTAGCCAGTGATGAATTAAACATTGATAATCTTTTCAAAAAACAATTAGGATTAAGGAGCATTACAAACTTTTCTTTGCTTAGCACAGGAAATTCAAATTCCTATGCCCTCTATCCCACCCTTTCAATCCAAGGGGATACAACGATATGGAAAGATACTAAGCAAATCTCCCTCAATCAAACCTTTATTTACACCTTGACACCAAAATTTGATGTTTTAATATCTGGTGGAGGAAGTTACGCAAGGAGAGAATACACAAATGCTTTCAATGGCAATTTTTCAAACGAAAATAATTTAAGCTTTGATTCCCTATGGCTTGGATTAATTTATACTTTTGATAGTGTTGCAGATTTTGTGCCACAAGTTAAATTTCAAAGTGCAGTAATACAGAGAGAAACAGCCATAGAACACACAAAAAATTTCTATTGAAAATCCCAAAATTTAGAGATGGCTCTAAGAGAATATAGCGACCCTGTAGTGTATTCTGCCTATGCAGGGGTTGGATACAATCAAGATAGAAAGTTTAAAATGGGCAAGATTGATTATGGGAATAGCATTTATATCGGGGGAAATCTCTCTATTATCTTAAGCCCAAAAATCACTTTAGATTTAGGAGTAGAACAAAGATTCCAAACAGAGAGGAAGATTAATGAAAATCAAAGTTCGGAATTGCGTTCTATCCCCACCCTTTCTTTAGGTTCCACCTATAGCCTAAATGCTACCAACAGCGATTTCTATTAGTGGTAGCTTTGGGGGAAGTTCTGCTGCACCTGATGCGATTTTTGGCTTCAGCCTATGGAAAAAATTTTAAAAATAACCCTTAACAAAAGGTAACAACATAAAGACTTTTAAAATGATAAACCCAAAAAAGAACTTTTTAAGATTGGTTCCATTATAGTGAGATTCAATCTTAATAATTTCAAAGGAGATTCAAAATGAAAAAACTTTTCAATGTAATGGCTATTCTAAGCTTCCTTTCTATGGTTGCTTTTGCAGAGGATTTTTTAGCAAAGGTTACTAATGGTGCCTTAAGTGATTATGATGAGGGTGTGAGACTTTTGAGTGCAGAGGAGGAAGGAAAAGTTGTTGGGGGAATATATATATACAGACCATTTGATCGTAGAATATCAAACTATGGTTTTCCAGTGCGATATACGGTGTATGGAGAAATAGACCTTTTTGGCGACAAAGTCAATCGAAACAACCCCATAGAAGTTTTAAAATTTAAGCGAGATACTTATCAGAATGGACGACATCTTGGACTTAGACAAGAATATCGTCCGCAAGCACGGAGTGATGCTATTGGAGTTACTTGGGGACAAGTAAAGCAAATTTATGTGCAATCTAACTATCACTACTCTAGAAGTGTTCCTTTCAATCACAAATACACTTACAGCGTATTCTACACTTTGGTAGGGAGCAATAAACTTTATGAAGCTTATACTAAAAAAGCAAGAGACTTAGCAAACTTCTATCAATTTAGGGCTAAGCACGCCTTAGATTCTAAGAGATACTAGGAGGTCCTATGCGTGTAGAAAATAGAACGAACCCTTTAGGTTATTTAACAAACAATGCAACCCAAAGCAGTAATTCTAATGATTCCTTTGCAAAGATGCTAGAGAAAAGTTCAAATCTCTACTTACAAGGGGACTTCAATCCCGCTTTATCCCTCTTTAATCCGATGAAAAACAATGAGGATACTATAGATAAGGTGCAAGAAGTTAAAATTGATAAAGAAAGGATCAACGAATTAAAAAAACAATTAGAGGCGTTAAAAAAAGAAAATAGAAGGAGGAAAAGCCCAGAGGAAACAAGCCTAGAGGAAATGATTAAACAGAATTTTGAGATTACACAGCTTAGTATGCAGATTGATTTATTACAGGGCATTGCTTTTGGAAAATACAGCATAGATGAAAAGGGCTTTATGGGAGAGGATTTTAATGCTGCCGCTGGACTTCCGCTAGATTATAAAATTGTTTATAAAGATTTAGGTGAATTTTATTATGATAACACCAGTCATTATGATTCTGACTATAAAGAAATTGATATGGCAAAGACACTCAAGAATGCGTTTGCTTCTTTTCAAGATTTCGTTGGTGATTTAAGCCAAAGTAATGCGATGCTTAAGCCCGATGAGGTGAGAGCGTTACCCCATAGATATATCTATACTTTAGGTTCTAGTAGAGAAAATAGCAAACCTGTTATGCAATTAAATCTGCAAGAAAGTAGAAAATTTATGGAAGTGTGGGACAAAATCGGGAAAACGGGTATTTCTGTTCCATTCTCTATTCATCATGGCTTAATAGATATTGATGAAATACTCCAACAGAGACAAGACCATAGATTCCACATAGAAGAGCGTTACTTTGAGGGAGATAAAATCTCTATGAGTGGGCTATTGATAATGTCTTTCCTAGGAAATGAAATCGTTGGGGAACATTCGGATTTTTTCTATGAAGTAGAAGAATATAACAAACTTCTCGATGCTCAAATACAAAAAACAAAGAAATTTCCCAATACTTATGTGATTAATTATGATATAGATGAGAGATTTTGGGATTTGTTAAATGGTAAAATCTCTGTAGAATCCCATCTACAAGAATTGGTAGATTTAGGTTATACACATAATGGCACGATTAACTGGGGCGAAGATAAAGATAAATTTTTTAATGCTTTATCGTCATTTCTAAAAGTCTTTCAAGAGATTTTAGATTCTCATTCGCTTAATGCACAAGAGCTTCAAGCATTAAACAAGCAAGAGTCTTACCAAAGCACACAGATCAAACAAGATTCCAAAGAATCTAAACCCTATGAGGCTAAAACCCAACAAGAAAAAATGAATACTTTTTTAAATAATTTATTAAAGGTGAGCTAGATGGAATCCCTTTCTTTAAGTTCAGCCCTTAACAAAAGGTAACAACATAAAAATTTTAAAAATAATAAACTCAAAGAAAAGAGCTTTTTAAGATTGGTTCCATTATAGCGAGTTTCAATCTTAATAATTTCAAAGGAGATTCAAAATGAAAAAACTTTTCAATGTAATGGCTATTCTAAGCTTCCTTTCTATGGTTGCTTTTGCAGAGGATTTTTTAGCAAAGGTTACAAATGGTGCCTTAAGTGATTATGATAAGGGTGTGAGACTTTTGAGTGCAGAGGAGGAGGGGAGAGTTGTTGGGGGATACAGCTTTACTAGGGATCCTCTATATGATCATTATGGATATGGTAGATCCTATGCGTATGTTGTAACTGATAATTTAGATAATCCCCATAGTGTGGCTAGAGAATTTGGCTTCAATGGCTTAATTGTAGCACAATATAGATATATGAGTGGGCAAAAACAATATTATTTAACTTATGCTACTCCTAGTGGTAAAACTTATGAATTTTGGCAACATTATCGCAATGCACAGGAAGTGTTAAAGCAATTTAAAGCCCAGTATTAATATTAGGAGGATAGAATGAAAGTTTCAAGTCATAATGTTTATAGCTTTAGCCCTAGTACTATAAATCAAGCTACTAATGGGAAATCTCAAGAGATTCTAAAGCCCAATGTTACTACACAAGAAGTTTTAGATACTTCACATTCTGTGGATACTAAAAATCTTATGGTGAAGCATTCCCTATCCGACTTTATCCAATATATACCTAATAGCCTAACTACTATAGAACATAAAAAGACAGATATAGTAGCAGAGTTATTAAAAGATGAATTACTCATAAGAAATGCTAAGACAAACAAATCCCAAATACAAGAGGTAAGCACACAAAATGAGTTTTATGGTTATAGTGTAGATAAGCAAGGTTATCTAGGAGAGGATTTTAATGCTGCTGCTGAACTTCCAAGTGGGTTTAAATTGCATAAAAGCACCTTAGAGGAAATCATTAGAATTGGGACAAGGAATTATGGAGGATTGGCTACTGGATTGTTCGACCCTAATTTAACCAATGAAGAAGTATTCAAACATATAGATATAGCTAACACCCTTAAACAATACTATAATGTCTTTACACAAATTATGCCAGAAATCAAAGAATCTTATTCTGCAGGGGAAATTGAAAAACTACCCAAGGGTTTTAGTGATAAAAGATATATGGCAAATGAGCCTGGGATAGAAGATCTTGAGATACTGAAAGCATTTAGCACCATGAGAAGTTGGGATCATTTTAAAGTTACTAATCTTTATAATAGAGAGACTTTTAGGGAAGCTAAAGTTTTAAGCTCTCAATTACAAAGCATTGGTTTAAACCTAAGAGTATATGAACTTAACTTTTCTGCAAAAGAGATGAAAAACTTAAACTTCTATCCACAAAAAGATACAAATTTCTCCCAAGAAGCCTTATTTGTAAGCTTCCTAAACTCACAATATGCTGAGATTTTAGGTGGAGGCAAAACACAATTTACGGAGAAGATAGAAAATCGCTTAAATGAGATACTTAGTGAAAAAGTTAGCAACAGGAGCAAAAAATTATCTTTAGAAGAGATTAACCTAAGAAGACAAGCCTTACAAAGCCCAGAGAAGCTCAAAGAACTCATCAAGTTTAAATTACAAGATTCTATGGAACTTTTGGGAAAATCTAAGATTTTTACACCTAATGAGATTGCTGCAAACTTTGGAGGTGTTACAATGGATATTTATGCCTTTACACAGCTTGGACATTATCGCTCTAGCTTAGATTCTATGGCAACAGGCATTGATTTAACGATGAAATTTACAAAAGCAGTGCATAATAATTGGACTATTAGCCAACAAGATATTCATAACTATACTCAAGATTTATACAAAAGGGTGCAAAATTTCTTGCATCAAACCAATGCATAGTGGAAATAAAATTCAACCCCAATAACAGAGATTAACGATGAAAAAACTTTTAAAGGGAATCACTATCGTGGCTTTTCTTTTTACTGCAACCTTTACAAATGCAGAATTTATCGTGCAATCCTATCAAACAATAAAAAACAAAAGGGTAGTTAGGCAAAACTATGAAGAATCTTGTGGTGCTTCCTCTCTTGCTACATTGCTAAATATCTTAGACAATAGAAACTTAACCGAGTTAGAAGTTTTAAGGGTAATGAACGAAAAAATAAATACCGATATGGTAAGCTTCACAGAGCTAAAAATAGCCCTCCAAAAGCTAGGCTTTGTAGCTAATTCCTACGCTTTAAATAGAGAGATTTTAGATAAACTTACCAATATTCCTCTGCTTGTCAAAATTGAGGATGATCCAAGATTCCCTCATTTTGTCGTTATTATTAATCACAAAGGTAATTATCTGCAAATCCTTGATCCAAGCTATGGGGAATATATCAGCTCTAAGAAAGAATTTTATAGTATATGGGATAGAGATAAAAAAGGTGGATATGCTTTAATCATAGCACCCAAGAAGTCTTTAAATGCTTTTGATTTAAAATTTCCCCATTCACTCAATTTTACTTTTTCGCCTTTTAGTTTGCATTAAATTCAATCTCAATCTTTTCTATTGCCTTAAACACTTCTTTAAAACTTCCGCTAAAGAGTAAAGCCAAAAATCGCATCAGGTGCGGCAGAACTACCACCTAAAGAAGCACTAAGGGATACGGCTGTATAGGAATAAGTAGAACTTAGTGTAGCGATAGAACGCGATTGTGAATTTTGCTATCCATTAATCTTTTGCTTAGAGTCTCTGTCCTACCCCTAAGTCTAATGTGATTTTTGGAGACGATAGAAAATACACCACAAGGTCGCTATATCCTCTTAAGTTTGCTTCTTAAGTTTTGAGATGTTAAGTAAAAGCTTTTATACTCATTGACTGCGATTTCTCTTTGTGCTACTGCACTTTGAAATTTAATGTTAGCATTCCCTGTACTTAGGATCTGCAAGCTTGTAATGCTTCTTAAGTCCAATTTGTTTTTTGAAAAGATTATCAATATTAATTCATCTGACGCTAAAAGCGGCAAAAACTAGACAAAAACTCCCAATGATATTTTTTAAACATTGAATCCTCCAAATCAAAATTACATATAGTAACTTTTATTCTAGTTTCAAAACAAATATTTGATAAGAATCTTTGGTTTTGGTTAGAATAGACGATATTTAATTAAGAATATAACAATGTTTAAAAAGCTTTTTAGTGTTGCAATAATAAGGGGATAAGGACAATCTAATCAGGGAGCAAAAAAGGGCTAAAAAGAAGATTTTAAAATCCTTTTAAGACTTTACCCTAAAGAATGCTTGTATTTTATTTTCCCTTTAAACTTAAGCTTGTAAAAAGTTCCCTTTTAGGATTTAATGCTTATAATACCAACAAAAAAGGCTTATAAATGTCAAAAATTCCTTATGATTTTAGCCAACAAAGCACGACTTTAGTCCATATTTGTTGCAGCGTAGATAGTCATCACTTCCTTACCCAACTTAAAGAAAAATACCCCCAAAAAGCATTTTGCGGATATTTCTATAACCCCAATATCCACCCTTATGAAGAATACCTTATGCGTTTAAAAGATGTGCAAAGAAGCTGTGAAATGCTAGGAATCCCACTTATTGAGGGAGAATATGATTTACAAGAGTGGTTAAAGGGTGCTAGAGGATTAGAAGATGAGCCAGAAAAGGGAGAACGATGTAGTTATTGCTTTGATTATCGTTTAGAAAAAAGTGCGAAAATAGCCCAACAAACCCATTGCATAGAATTCACCACAACCTTACTCGCAAGCCCTATGAAATCCCAAAATGAGCTATTCTCACAAGGTGAAGCCATAGCACAAAAATACCAATTAGGATTCCTCCCCATTGATGTTAGGAGCAATGGAGGCACACAAATACAAAACCAACTTGCTAAAGAAGCAAACCTTTATCGCCAAAACTATTGTGGTTGTATCTTTGCTCTCCAAAAGCAAAGAGAAGCGGCAAATAAAATACCCCTAGAGCTACTCTCTAGTCTTAATACCCCAAAGTCTTCAAGCAATCTCCCCGCATTGCGTTTAAAAATATTCCAAACTCGAGAGGAGTTAGAAAAATCCAATAAACCCTACCAAAGCATTAAAAGAAAAATCTTGCATTACCAACTTATTCAAGGCTTATTAACGCAAGAAGGCAAAGCTATCCCTAGCTTTATCTGTAATTATTCCATGCTCTCTAAAAAAACAAAAGCAAAAATAGAATTTTGGGATAATGGGATTGGTTATGCTAATAAAGAGGGGATTTTGTTTTTAGCATTTGAACCTTTGAAAGAATACCTTGCTAAAGAAAACTTCCACCAACTCCTAAAAGAGGGATTAGCCACACACAAACAAAGCGATTTGCGGCATAAACTCTATCCTTATGGATTCTTCACCTCCCCCATTATTATCCTACAAGAAGCTTTCATAGGAAATTTTACGCTAGAGATACAATCTCATCTACAAGAGGAAGTTTTAGAAGACTTCATCCCCTCTAACGCCAAGAATCCTCTTATCTTTAAATAATATTTACAAAAAATATATTACAATTTCTCATTTTATAAAAGGATTAACATTGAAAAAAACCATTACCCTATTAACCCTCATTCTAACACTAGCAAATGCTGATTTTGAGACTAATTTTAAAAAGAGCATTAAAGAGCTAACCGATATTGATGTACAAGTGCAATTCAAAAAAGAGCTAGTCAGCTTCCCCTCATCATTTTTTGTAATTGGCAAAACAAAAGGAGGCGATATTTTCCCTGTGATTGTCAACAAAGAGGGAAATTACTTCATTGGCTTAAGCAATGTCTTAAATCTAAGCCAAGCTGATTCTGCCATGATTAAAGAAGAAATTACTAAGGCTACTTTAGTTAAAGAAGAGCAAGATACTTTAGCCCTAAACAAACTCTTTAAAAGCTTCAAAAAGACAGATTTTGTTTATCTTGCGGGGAATGGCGAAAACTTGCCAACGAAATTTGTTATAACAGACCCTGATTGTCCCTATTGTAGAGAACATTTAAAAAATATAGAAAAAGACCTAGAAGAGTCTAATCTGAAGCTAATTTTTGCTCCAGTGCATGATAAAAAAGCTTTTATCAAAGCTCAACTCATAATGCAAGAAATTGCAAAACTTCCTAAGGCTAACACCCAAACAAAAATTAATATTTTAAGAAAATATTATCAAGACTTTGAGCTAAATAACCAACAATTGAAAACGGATTATTCACAAATTACCGCCAATACAAAAAAAATCTTTGATAGTGGAATAGTTCGTGGAGTTCCTTTTATCTTTGAAGAAAGATAAATGCCTATCCTAGCTTCTTTAGATGTCCTTATAGAAGAGAACATCACCCTAACATTAGGGGGAAACTGGAATTATAAAATCTCCAAATCTCTCCTCTGCAAACTTAATAAAATCCCAACCAATAAGCCCATAATAATCCTTTTGCAAAAGGATTTTGATTTAGATTTTTGTGGAGGAGAGATTCTAAATATTTGGCTACAAAACCCTCAATTAAAAATTATTAAAAATGAGCTTTTAGACAACCCAAAAAGCAAAAAAATCCTTACCATCTTACAAGATAATCAACTCACAAACAACACTTCACCTAAAAAATCCTCTAACAAGATTACAATACTGCAAAGTCTATTGCACAATACGCTCTTTATTGTAGGTTTCATAGGAGAAATTCTTTATACGTTAGGCTTCATAAGCTTTAAAAATATCCGCCTAAAAGCAATTTTATACCATATACAAGAATCTTTGATTAAAGCTATTGGCATTGTGAGTTTAGCTTGTTTTTTAATTGGCATTGTTATAGCCTATCAAGGCTCTATCCAATTAGAACAATTTGGTGCTAATATTTTAATCGTAGAGATGAGTTCCATATTAACCTTACGTGAAATGGCGCCTATTATTACCGCAATTATCATTGCTGGACGCAGTGCTTCTGCCTTTAGTGCAGAGATTGGTATGATGCGTGCTACTCAAGAAATTGATGCGATGAAAACGATGGGCTTTAATCCCATAACCTTTTTGGTTTTGCCCCGAATATTAGCGCTTTGTTTAGCCTTTCCTCTAGTTGTTTTTATTGCTGATATATTTGGACTTTTAGGTGCCATATGTATTAGTCAATTAGAGCTTAGCATCAGCTATGGGCAATTTATAGAGAGATTGTTAGATAACGTTAATATCAAGCATTTTTGGGTTGGTATTTTAAAAGCACCGTTTTTTGGCTTTATTATATCATTGATTGGTTGTTATCACGGATTTATTGTAGCTAAAGATACAAGAAGCATTGGAATCCATACAACCAAAAGCGTAGTGGAAGCGATTTTTTGTGTGATTGCTTTTGATGCGATCTGTGCGATGATCTTAACAGAGGTTTTCTAAATGGAAGCAATTATAGAAGTAAAAGACCTCACGACTAAATTTGGAGAAAGGGTTATTCACGATAATATTAGTTTTCAAGTCTTTAAAAAGGATATTTTTGCGCTTTTAGGAGGAAGTGGAAGCGGCAAAAGCACCCTTTTAAACACGATGATTGCTTTAAATCAACCTGCTAGTGGTGTAGTGAAAATTTTAGGCAAAAATATCTTAGAATTAAACCCTCAAGAACTACTAAATATGCAGTTAAATTTTGGAGTATTATTTCAATTTGGCGCACTCTTTAGCTCACTAAATATCCTAGATAATCTCACATTGTCTTTAAGGGAATATACAGCACTGCCACCAAAAGCCATAAAAGATATAGCGATGATGTGGCTTAAGCAAGTAGGTTTAAAGCAAGAAGTTGCAGACCTCTATCCTAATGAGTTAAGCGGGGGAATGATAAAAAGGGTGGGGCTTGCTAGAGCCTTAAGCTTAAGTCCTAAAATCTTATTTTTAGATGAACCAACAAGCGGATTAGATCCAAAAGGTGCTAGAGAATTTGATAATCTCATTAAAGAATTAAGGGATTTATTGGAGCTAAATGTTGTAATGATAACACACGATATGGATAGCGTGAAAGGAATAGTTGATAGAATGATTATTTTAAAAGATAAAAAAATATTTTTTGAAGGCTCTTTAAAAGAATTAAGCCAACAAAGCGATTCTATTGATTTGTTTTTATACCAAATTTAGGAGGAATAATGGAATCACGATTAAATTATATTGTAATAGGTGCATTTTTCTTATTCTCACTCATAGCTCTAAGTAGCTTTATTTTTTGGTTTGGTAAATATGACAGAAGTATTGATGAATACAATCCCTATTATTTGTATGCTAAAGAACTCCCAAAAGGCATAAGAATAGAAACCCCAGTTAGATACCTAGGGATACCTGTAGGATTTGTAAAATCTTATAGGATTGTAGATAATAATGTAGAAATTATTTTATGGATCAAAAAAGACATCATAGTCCATAAAAACTCAAAAGTAATGGTAGAAGCACAAGGATTAACTGGTGGAAACTTCTTTGCACTCTCTCAAGGAGATGGTGCTCCCTTTAGGGCTAATGAAAAAGCAGTTTTAAACCTTGAAGCCAATTGGATAGAAAAAATCAGTGATAAAACCCAAATTGCTATGGAGCAATTAGGCATTAGTCTGTATAAATTTAATAATCTCTTAAATGATGAGAACATAGAGAATTTTCATACAATCCTTAAAAATCTTGCCATTGCTTCAAACAACCTCAACACAACCCTAAGCACGATAGAATATGAACTCAAAGACTTTGGCAAAACAAGAGAGCAATTTGAACAAACCTTGCTTAGAGGGGATTATAATCTTAGAGTTTTACTTACTCCTTTGTTGGTTAGCATAGAACAAAACTCTAAAACACTCCAACAACTACTTTTAGAAGGCAAAGAAACTTTGCAATCCCTAGAAAAATCTCCCACTGACTTTTTATTAGGCACTAGGAAAGAGAAATTAGGACCCAAGGAATAGGCAGATTGAATACAGCATTAAAACAAAATAAGCACAAAAATATAAAAATGTTACAATCTAGCCTTAAATAAATCCTAATATATAAGAGAAATTATGCATACTTTAACAACTTATCTTACACAACTTCAAAATATTAACCCACAGACTAAAGAACAAACTCACCGCATACATTTGCAAATTTTTTTAGAATCCTTAAAAGCAAATCTACGCAACAAAGACTTACAATCTCTCCATATCAAACACGAGCCAAACAACAACAAAAAAGGCAGAGGTGCACCTGATTTTCTTATCCAAAATCAAGGCTTGGTGATTGGTTATATTGAAAATAAACGCGATTTGGGAATATAAAATCGGCGGCTATGCTGTGCTAGATAAATATCTCAAATCCCATAAAGGCGAGGAGATAGACTATAAATATTTTGAAAAAGTCATCCAAAGCTTATATAAAAGCTTGAAAATACAAGCACAAATCGCTAAAATCACATTATTAAAGGAATAAAAATGCTAAAACAAATTTTTACCGCCTTACTAATACTCCTTTTTAGTGGTTGCTTAAATCGAGAATTACCCCCCATAAACCATTATGAACTATTCATTAAAGAATCCTCTAACACTTGTAAAAGCTACCAAAATTATCAATGGCTAGGGGTTGAAGTAGCCCAAAAGATTAATAGCAAAAATATAGCCTATAAAGAAAGTCCTAATAAAATAGAATATTTTTCTAAAAATCAATGGATTACTAATCTCTCTGATATGCTAAATACCCTCATTCCCCAAATAGCAAAGAATCATTGTATTGCTCTTTTGCAAACCCCAAATATTCCCAAATCCTTAAAAATTTCAGTTTTTGATTTACATTTTGAAGACTCTCAGGTCTTCTTTAACGCACAAGGCATCACACTTAAAAATAATGTAACCTATTCTTTACCTATAAGGACAACTATTAATGTCAAAGAAGGGGGATTTGAAACCATTATTGAAGCGATGAATAAAGCTATTGTAAATAGCCTTAATGATTTTTTTAAAAGCATTCAATGATGTATTATGAAATCTCCTTAGAGAACCTGTGCTTTGAAACCATTATAGGAATTTTACCCTATGAGCGAGTAAATAAACAAAAAATCCAAATAGATTCTTATTTTACTTATTACACACATTCAAAAAATGACTTTTTAGATTATTGTCTATTAAAAAACTTCTTACAAGATTCTTTTAAACAAAATTTCAATCTACTAGAAGATGCTTTAAGGTATTTTTTAGAAGAAATCCCCAAAAAATTCCCACAAATTACCTATTTTTGCATTAAAATTACAAAATTAGAAATTTTTAATAATTGTAAAGTTTCTATGCAAATCCAATATCCAAAGGAACAAAATGGAATTAACAATCAATCAAGAAGCTCCACTTTTCACACTACCTAATCAAGATAATGCAGAAATTTCCCTTAAAGACTTTAGAGGTTCTTATGTTATTGTCTATTTCTACCCCAAAGACAAAACACCCGGTTGCACCACAGAAGCTTGTGATTTTAGGGATAATTTAAAAGACTTTCAAAACCTCAACGCCATTGTGCTTGGTATTAGTCCTGATAGTCCCAAATCCCATCAAGGTTTTATAGAGAAAGAAGATTTAAACTTCACGCTTCTAAGCGATACCCACAAAGAAGTCTTAAAGCTCTATAATGCGTGGGGGGCTAAAAAGCTCTATGGCAAGGAATATGAGGGAGTGATACGTTCAACCTTCATCATCAACCCAGAGGGAAAAATAGTTGCGATATGGAAAAATGTCAAAGTTAAAGGACATATTAATGAAGTTAAAGAAAAGTTAGAATCTTTACAAAACCAATCACCAAGTTAAGACTTCTTTTTTAATTTTATTTAGGCTATCAATTGCCTCCTTAAGCCTTGAAACTTCATTATCAATTTGTTGAAGATTCCAAGCACCTAAGCCCTCTGGTATATCTTGTGAGCCTCTTTTTATCATCACATAATCCACGAAAGAAATCTTTGCTAATCCTAAAAGCAAAGTAATCTCCGCTTGCGCCTCTTCAATTTCTCGCAAAATGCCATCAATGCGTTCAAACATCCATACTCCTTGGTTACCTACTCATAATACCTTTAAAAAGCATAAAACCGCAAAAATCAACTACTTTAAATATACTGCACAATTTTTTCTAAGTTTTGTCTGCTCTTTGGGCGATTTGCGTTTTTATCATTATCCCTATAACCAAATGCGACCATAACACAAACACCAAAATGCGTAGTATCCATAATCCCCGCATCGCTTAAAATCTTATTAGCACCCTCTTCATTAAAGCCCTCAATGGCACAAGAATCAATGCCTAAAGCCGCTGCAGTTGTTAGCATATTAGCCAATGCTATATAACACTGCTTTCCAGCCCAATCAAAAATCTTTCTATCATCCTTTAATAATGCAAATTCCTCTGCTAAAAATCGATGAAAAAACTCTTTTTTAATCTTTTGAATCTCACTAGGAAGCTTCTGCACCTCTTCTACCATATACTGAATATAAGCACTATCTGCGACTAAATCTACCTTTTTTCTAGCAAGAATAACAACAAACTCACTAGCATTGTCTAAAGCATTTTCTCCACCCCAACATACAGGCTTTAAAGCATTTTTTAACGCCCTATCGTTAAGAACAAGAAATCTCCAAGGCTCAAATCCAAAGGATGAGGGGCTAAGTCTAGCAGACTCTAAAATGACCCCAAAATCTTCTTGTGAGATTTTTTGAGTAGGATTAAATCTTTTGCACGCATAACGAAAATTAAAAACCTCTAAAAGCTTATTTCTTTCTATCATCTAAAATATCCTTTATTATTCTCTTTTATCAACACAAATAATAGGATAATAATAATATCTAAATCTCTCTTAATATCAACAAAGCGGCCCCCGCCCCTAGATTATCCCAACTACCCACAAAATGCTTCTTCAATTAAATCACAAATAATATGTGCCATAAGCAAATGCATCTCTTGAATCCTTGCAGTATCATCACTAGGGGAGATAAGCAAAATATCGCATAGCTCTTTCATTACTCCACCATCTCTACCGCTAAACCCCAAAGTTTTGCACCCCATTTCTTTAGCAAGTTTTAAAGCATTGACTACATTAGCACTCTTCCCACTAGTAGAAATACCCCATAACAAATCTCCCTCCTTTGCTAAGGCTTCCAATTGTCGAGAAAATACGAACTCATAGCCATAATCGTTACCAATGGCACTTAATGCACTTGTATCTGTTGTTAGGGCAATAGCAGCTAAACCTTTTCGTTCCCTTTTATATCTGCCTGTAAGCTCTGCGGCAATATGTTGAGAATCCGCGGCACTACCACCATTTCCACAGATGAGAATCTTCCCACCATTTTTTAAGGTTTGTATAGCACTATTAGCAGCTATCTCTATAGAGGGAACTAAATTTGTCATAGCATTTGCGACCTTAATATGAGCGTTTATTTCATCTAAAATATGGCTTATCATAATATTTCCTTGATTAACTAAATGCCTTTATTGGTTGGTATCATAGCAAAATTTATGAAAATTTGGGTAATTTTTATACAGCAGAAAGAGACAATCTTAAAAAGATTGTCCCCCATAATAAAAACTTAAGAAGCTTGTTTAATTTCTTATTTAAGTTTGTAGTATTTGTTATTGTAATTTCTTATTGATGTTATCTCTTAAAACTTATATTTAAGTCCTGTATTTATGCTTAAATAAGTTTCATTAGTGGAGTTAGATTTACCCACTAAGATTTGCTTGATACCTCCTCCGATATTTAAAGAGAGATTTTCTTTAATATAAACATTCCCCCCAAAAGTAAGTTGTCCATAAGTCTTTTTCTTTTCATCATTACTGATTTTAAAGACAGAAGTAGAACCTGCAAATCTTGCTATATAATCATCCCCATTATTAACAACATATTGCTCTAGCTTAGGAGTGATATAAAGATAAGAGTTAGCCCCAAAGTATTTCCTAGCCTCTAATCCTGCTTCTAAGCTTAGAGCATTGTTTGTTAAAGAGCGAATCTTTTTAGCTAAAGGGGTTCCGCTTTGTGCATAATTAGGGGTGAAACTATAATAGTAATTCACGCCACCAAAGGGTTTAATAAAAAATGCATTAGAAATTTGGAATACTTTTCCTATGCTTCCATTAAAGCCAAAGAGCCTTCTTGTAAAATCTGCAGAATCTGTTCCTAAGGAATTATAATCATATTGCTTAATGGGGCTAAGTTGTGTATAGGCTTTTCCACCTACTTCCCAATCTTGTGCGAATTTTATGAGAGTATAAAGCCCTAATTGGTAGTTATTGCTTTGTTGCTTATTAATTATGCTCTTAAGGGTAGAGTTTGCATAAGTAAAGTATCCACCAAGTAAGAGATTAGTATTAATGTTTCTATCAATCCCTGCAGTGATACCATAAAGTCCCCCATCATTATCCCCAATGATATTTAATCCCCCAAAGGCATTTGCCCAAAGACTAGATTTATACGCATCATAATAACTATAAGCTGCATCACTACTTAAGGCTGCAAATCGTTTAGTTTCTATATAGGGATTATTAAATCTTGCAATTCTATCCCCAATTGCCATATCATTAGCCACATTAATAGCCCCTAGTTGGCTAGAAGCATTAGAAGTTTGTGTGGCTACTTGTCCTTGTGTTCTTGTATCTTTAAAGAAGGAGAATTTATTAACTTTATCGCTAGTTTTACTATCATTTATACCATTACTTATAGCTTTTATTAGAATATCATAATCGATACTAGAACTGATAAGAGAATCTAAAATGCTTAATGCTTCTTGCGTGTTTCCGCTTTGGGAGATGGAAACTTTAACCTTCTCATCATTCTTTAAGTCGGCTTTTGTTTTACTAGATGTAGATGTGTCTTGTGCCATAGCGGTATAACCTGTGATAGCACTTAAAGCACTAAAACTTATTAAAGTTCTTGATACCATTGGTGAGATTTTCATTTATACTCCTTAATTTATTTAATAAAATTATAATTTTACCCTCCCCCCCGCTGAATATTTGATTAAATCCTGCCTTTTTGTGAAAATTTTTAAAAATTGTGGGATTTGGTAATGTTTAAATGAATATAAAAACATTACAAACTCTAATATCAAGTGACTTGTAGTATTTCTTATTTGCAGTATTTCTTAAAACCTATATTTAACCCTGTATTTATGCTTAAATAAGTTTCATTAGTGGAGTTAGATTTACTAGCTTAAATTTACCCGTAAGGATTTGCATTATACCTAATAGAAACTATGGTTAATACCTTTGTTTATGGGCTAACGCTTATGCAAGTTAGTCCCTATAAAATCTCTATTTAGGGATTTACAACATTCAAACACACTAAAGCTCCCACTTGCAGGGTCTAGCACTAAATCTCCCTCACTCGTGCAAGATTCTATCAACGCCTTTTGTAAGCCTTTTGGTTTGCTATGCGGGTGTAGCTTTAGCTCCTCACTTAGTATCTTTTCGCTCCATATATCGCGTATGCTATGATTTTTCCAAGTGTCTTTAGCTTTAATCGGGGCTTTTTGTAAGATAAGCAAATATTCACATTGTTTGCGTGTGCGATACCCCATACCCATTTTGCCCTTATCCCAAGTGATTAAATCTACAATGTGTAAATTTGTCCCTTTAAGCCAACCCTTAATGCCCTCGCATAAGTGAAACTTATCAACCCAAAGCATTAAATAGCAACTATTCTTTAGAACTCGATCAATCTCTGTGATAAATTCTATAATTGTCTCATTACTCATTTGGTGGAGTGTTGCTCTGCCTTTTTGTCTCTCTCCCTCATTGCCATACTTCATTTTATCTAGCACACCTCTATACTGCGGGTCAAAAAAGCATAAATCCACGCTTTGAGATTCTAGGCTTTGCATAAGCCTTAGTCCATTGATTGTGAGTTTGGTATTTTTTTTGATACGCATAGCATTGTCCTTATCTAATGAGTAAGCTTTTGATGTATTTTGCGAGATACGACCGATATATGCAATAACTCATCAATTACAAAATCAATATTTTTTTCGCAGGCTAAACTCCTTTGTTTATCAATATCCGCCTTATTAATACTCAAAAGACGACAAAATTCTTCTCCATTCATTGCCTCTGTTTCTGTAATACAAGATTTGAATCCACTCACAATTTTTGTTTTATCATTTTGATTAAACATACAAACTTTAATTTGTGTTTTCCAAGGGTAAGGAACTTTATTTGCAAGTGCCTTAGAATAGGTTTTAAGATTTTGCACCTCACCTTTAGATTTTTTCGTATCAAAATTATCACCATCTTTAAGTTCTATAACATACAAAAAGTGTTGAGTGCAATCTACGATAATATAATCTGGCTCTATAACACTTTCCATATTTAAATAAGTAGTAATGTATTGCTTGATAACTTTTTTATTGATAAGAAAAATACCTTCCTTAAGAGAATTATCAAATATTTTCGGTATATCATTTGGTGGCAAACTAGGTGCAACAGAAACTATATAGTTTTCTAAAAATGTGCCGGCACTAATAGAAGTAGCGTGTATTCTACTTATTAATGCTCCAAGGTCTTCATCACCAAGTAATCTTGAATATGCTCCGTCTTTTCGTCCCTCTCTAGTTTTTTCTACAAGAATCTTGTCGATTAGTTGCTTCATCTCCCCTCCCCAAAAACCCGCTTAAAAATTGCATCAACATTTTTTGTATAATAACCATACTCAAAGCATTCCTTGATAGCTTCCTCGCCAATAAGCTCCACTAATTCAGAATCTGTAAGCAAATACTGCAAATATAAGCTTTCCCCTTTTTCATTCACCGCTGCCTTACCCTCTTGTAAATCCTGCCACACTTTCATCGCGTTGCGTTGCACGATTTTATACGCATCTTCACGCGATACACCCTTTTTAGGCAATTCTAATAGAATCCTTTGTGAAAACACAAGCCCACCGGTGAGGTTAAGATTTTTCATCATATTTTTAGGATAAACAACAAGCTTTTCAATCAACCCCTTAAGGCGATGAAGCATAAAATCCGTAGTGATAAAGCTATCAGGCAAGATAAATCGCTCCACGCTACTATGGCTAATATCACGCTCGTGCCAAAGGGCGACATTCTCCATAGCAGGAAACGCAAAAGAGCGTATCATACGACAAAGCCCCGTGATATTCTCACTTAGCACCGGATTGCGCTTGTGTGGCATTGCACTACTGCCTTTTTGCCCTTTTTCAAAATATTCCTCCGCTTCATACACCTCTGTGCGCTGCAAATGCCGCACCTCAACAGCAATTTTTTCACAACTACTAGCCAAAAGGGCTAAATCACTCATTAATCTTGCATATCTATCCCGCTGAATGACTTGATTACTCACAGGCGCGGCTTTCAATCCTAAATCCTTGCATACAATCTCCTCTAGCTCCATAGGTGTATGGGCGAGATTTCCCATTGCGCCGCTTAGCTGCCCCACAGAAATGACTTCTAAAGTAGATTCTAAAGCCTTTAGATGTCGCCCTAACTCATCATACCAAATCGCTAAAACAAGCCCAAAAGTGATAGGCTCTCCGTGGATTCCATGAGAGCGTCCAACCATAAGTGTATCTTTGTGTTCCATTGCCTTTTTTTTAATCACTTCACGCACCTGCTTAATATCCTCTAAAATAATCTTTAAAGAATCCCGCATTTGTAACGCCACAGCAGTATCAATGCAATCACTCGAAGTTATCCCATAATGCACCCAACGCGATTCTTCACCCAAAGATTCCGCAACACTTGTAGTAAAGGCAATCAAGTCGTGTTTAGTAATTGCCTCTATTGCATCAATACGCGCAATATCAAATTTCGCATTTTTGCATATTTTTTCACAATCACTATCAGGGATTAGACCTAGCTTATTCCACCCACGCACTAAAGCTTTTTCTACCTCTAGCCAAGCAGAATATTTAGCATTTAAATCCCATAAGCTTTTCATTTCTTCTCGCGCATATCGCTCTACCATCGAATCTCCTTTATCTTGATTTTACTTTTATAATTTAACCTCATCTCTTGCAATATTTGCACTTCGCTTTTTAGATTCCATTCTTGCGTGGTTTCATCAAAAGTTGCTAGTTTTGGAAGTGTTTTGGTTATGCTATTACCCTCGCCTATATCTACGAGATTCCTTAGTAAAAACTCTACAATTTCTTTTTCACTAGTCAAACAAGCTCCCTTGTGTGCCTTTTTTGTCTTTTAATCGCCATTCGCCTGTTTCATAATTTGGCGTGGCAATATCCTCCAAAATCTCTTTAATAAGTTCATCGCTAGGGCTTACGCCATTTTTAAGCAAAGGGATAATCTCTAAGCAAATATCATCAAAATAAGCCTTTTTGCCTTGTCTTTCCGCACCGCACAAATAAGAAACTAAGAAATACCTTGCTCTTTTCTCAAGTGAGATTTTATGACTTTTAAATTTTTCACCCTTTTTGATATGATACTTGCCACTTGTTTTATCAAGATCAAAATGCTGATTAAGCAAAACAGCTAAATCTGTGCATTCATCGCCTAACTCGTGCAAAAATCCAAGCTCCATCCCCTTAATAGTAATTTCTGCGTGAATATCATCAAGTGTTGCACCATTATCCCTTACGATGATGGCTTCTGCGTGATTTAATGCAAAGACTATAACATCATCGCCCAAATCCTCTTTTATTCTAGCCTTTGGATTATCCACCTTTTTAAAATACATTACAAGTTGTCCGCTAAGGACTGAAAATTTATATTGTCTTTTCTTAAAAGTTGTTTGTCCATTGTTTTGCCTTACGCTACCAACATATTCAAAGCCGATATTTTGTGCCTCATCTATTAGTGTTTGGAATAATGGATAATCTTGGTGCTGGAACACAAAGGCTAACCAACGATTCCACTTCAGCACACGATACATTTCTTTAAGGCTTACTATCATTAGTACGTGGTATTCCTCTCTACTCTTTTCTAAACTCCCCTTTTCTATGCACTCTTTTTCTTTTAAGGCGTTATCCACAGGTAAATCTAGCCAGACATTCCACATCGTGCTTAAATCCAAATAGGGAATCTTCGCACCATAAGGCGGGTCGATATAGATGAAATCTATACTTTGGGTTTCTATCTCTTTTAAGTCTGTGGCGTCTGCTTGAAAGATTTTTTCTCCATCGGTTCTATCAAGGATAGAATCTTGTTTTTCTATATTTTTCCTTTGGTTTATCATCGCACCGCTAAAGTCCTTAATTATGCCCTTTACTGGATAAAAATAGCTTTGGCAAAATAAATCACTTGGGGCATATTCCAATTCTCTTTTTCCTTTAATGACACGCTTAATTTTCTGTCTATAAATTACTGCAGTATCTAAAAAATGAGGAATTTTTGCAAGTCTATAACGACCATAAAATGCAAAATAGTTACCTGCACTCCCTTTGCGTGATTTAGTTTCGTGATAAGTCAAATTTATTAAACTCAATGTATTATAAAACGCCAACATCAAAGCATAGCGCAGATTCCTTTTGTGGATTCTATTTTCTTTACTCCCACTTGGTGTCGTGTGCTTGAAAATAAGCTTTCTTAAAAGTGCAAGCTCGGCAAGTTGAGTTTTGCTAAAAAGCCCTAATACAGAATTTACATCGCTTCCCTTTGGCAAAATCTCATCTTGGGGAATCCAAAGTATGCTATCTTGGCTTTTTTGCGTGGCGACTTCTCCAAACTCGCTATCTAGTGCATTAGGATAATATTTCGCATCTCTTAGAATCTGCCTTGCCTCTTTTTCATTTTTAGGCTTAAGATTCTCAAACCCTTTTAAAATCTCTTCACTTAAGTCTAGCAACGCACTTAAATCCACTTTCACGCTTAATGCCTTTGTCATAAAAATGCTTAGAGGGTTTAAATCGGTGTGAATTCCGATTCTGCCTTGCATCATCTCTTCAATCGCAGTTACGCCACTTCCCCCAAAAGAATCTAGCACGACATCACCCTCATCGGTGAAGTTTTTGATATTTTGGGTTACAATATCCCAACTTTGACGCGTGAAATAGGCGGTGCAGCCAAAATAACGCGCCTTTGCTTGTTTTTTGGGATTTGTAATTGCCCTTGGTAGTTCCCTGCTTAAATACCAACTATCAGGCTTTTTGGACGTTTTAGAATCTCGGGCTAGAGTTTGCTTGAGCGATTCTGTGGGAGCAGTAAGGTATTGCTTCAAAAATGCAAAACTATTGTTATATTGAGGCAAAGCCGAAATATCTTTTTTAGATTCTTCGGCTAACCCCTCAGAATGACAATTCAAAGAATTAAACAACTCCTCGCAAGAAAATTCCCTTAAAAGATTCTGCCCATTGGTCTCAAAAAGGGTGAAGCTTCTGCCATTACAAAGTGCGTAAAATGGAGCTTTCAACTCGGGGTTGATTGCGCAATAAAATGCTTGTCGCCCTGTTTTACTTTGTGTGCTAATCTCTACTTTTGGGACTTTTGCATCTAGCACACAATGCGGCTTAGAATCCACATACAACACATAATCAGGGAAGCACATAAAAGTGATTTTTTCATTACCGCCTGTTATTGTGGGGCTTGTAAGCTTTAGTGATAAAGCCATTTCTAGCTTAGAGTTTTTTTGCGATTGCTTAGAATCTTTTAGCACAAAGCCTAATTCTTGCAAAAATGGTGCGATAATAAACTCCCGCACAGAATCCTCTTTAAAGTCCTCATTCTCTAAAGTGGTAAAATCAAAAGTATTCATTTGCTATCTCCATTCAAATCTACACAAAGATAACAAAATCAAGGCATTTTCCACTTCTTTCTCTATCATAGAATCTCCTCTTCCATACATGAAGTAAATTCTAACAAAACTTATCTAAAGGGATTTGTAAATCCTAAGGGCTTTTTATAAATATTAAATGACTTTTAAGCATCTTAAAGAATTTGTTTTTTAGAGCTTTTTGCTTATAATACTCTCTTTATAACCCCGCTAAAAAGTTGCCAAATGCCCTTTATAAGACAAAGATTCTCTATCCAAACACCTATAAAAGCCTATCAATTTTTAATCCACAATCTAGGGCTTAGTATGGCTAAAGCCCAATCACACATTAATAAAGGAAAGGTTATTTATAAAGGTAAGCCCCTTAATAACAATGAAAAAAATAAAATTCTTGAAGATTATGTAGAGATTATTCTTTTCAAACCTCTATCCCAAGGTCTAAAACCATTTTTTGAAAATGAAGATTTTGCACTCTTTAACAAACCCGCCCAAATGCTAATCCACCCAAAAGGGAATTTTCATCATTATAGTCTTATCGATGAGATAAAGTTCCATTGCGGCAAAGAAGCTACACTTATTCATAGAATCGACAAAGAAACTAGCGGATTAGTTCTTGTTGGAAAACACCAAAATGCTATTAAAGCCTTAGGAGAATTGTTCGCTAAAAGAAAAATTGTAAAAGAATATTTAGCCCTGACAAAAGGACAAATTCCCTATGAAGCCTTTTGTATAAACTGCCCCATAAGCACACAAAAAAGAGGCGAGGATTTAAGTATCCGCTCCCTTTATCTAGGACAGATTCCACACAAAGAAAACCTATCTTTTAAAACAGCAAAGACTACCTTTGAAACCCTAGGGCATTATGGAGATTCTACCTTACTTAAAGCTATCCCTATTACAGGGCGAACACACCAAATAAGAATCCATCTCTTAAGTGCGGGATATCCTGTATTAGGAGACCCTCTTTATGGTTGTGAAGATAAATATGCAAGAGAATATTTAACCCGTGAATTTATTAGCGAGATTGAATCAATCCCTTTAAGTCCAAAAAAAAGATTACAATATTTTCATAGCACACGATTAATGCTCCACGCTTATAGCTTAAGCTTTACTTATAAAAGCCAATCTTACCATTTCAAAAGTCTCCAAAACTTTGAAATAAAAAGCGAATATTCTTAGAATATTCCTACAATTTGTGTAGCGATCTTATCCTCTAAGACTTGCACGACTTCATCAAATTTCAAATTTAGCTTTGTAGCCTCTGCTAACATTGAAGTCTGTTTTTGGGAAAAATCCGATTTAAAAACTTGCTTATCATAGTTTATTTGGTCGTCATTAAGCTTACCACCACCTTGCGTAGGAGCTACATCTCCAGCAAAACTATTAAAAAACCCGTGCCTTCTACCATCTTTAACTTCTGCTTGTTGATTAGCAGTTGCGTTAGTGCGAGTCGTTCCACCTTCAATCTTTTGTTGGATATTAATATCCACCTGCATTTGAATGATTGTATCCTCCATAAGCTTTCCTGCTAATGCTCCAACAGCAGCTCCCAATAACCCGCCAACAACAGTTCCTGTAGCAGAGCCATGGTTATATGCTCCAACCCCAGCACCCGCAACTCCTCCAACTGCTCCAGCAGGTGCTGCATTATTTTCTTTTTTCACATCAACATAAAGCACATTGACTTGCAAAATATAAGTAGCCTTTTGGGGATCATCAGAGATGCTATAACCCTTTGCTAATAATTCCTTAATAATCTTATTCTCTAAATCTACTTTCTGTCCGCTCGTATTATGGGTAGAAACAAAAATATTCTTTTTATCCTTAGAAACTGGGTCGATAAAAACACTTTGACTCATTGTTACTTTGCTTTGTATTTGCGTTGTTAAACAACCACTTAATAATACAAGAGCCGCTAAACCTAAAATTATTCTAATCATAAAATTCTCCTTAATAAATTTGCAATTTCTTTAGCGTGATAAGTAATAACAATATCCGCCCCCGCCCTCTTAAAACTCACCATTGTTTCAAGCAAAACGCGTTCATAATCAATAATGCCTGCTTTTTGTGCGAATTTTAGCATCGCATATTCACCACTAACATTATAAACCGCTAGAGGCAATAAAGTTCGCTCTCTAATATCCCGCACAATGTCTAAATACGCTAAAGCAGGCTTTACCATTAAAATATCGGCCCCTTGCTTCTCATCCTCTAAACTCTCCAAAATAGCCTCTCGCCTATTGGCTGGATTTTGCTGATAGCTTCTCCTATCTCCAAAAGATGGTGTGCTTTGGGCAATATCCCTAAAAGGTCCATAATACCCACTTGCAAACTTCGTAGAATAACTCATAAGCGGTATATGACTAAAACCCTTAGAATCTAAAGCCTTTCGCAAACTCTCAATCATTCCATCCATCATTCCACTAGGTGCGATCAAATCTGCCCCGCTTTGGGCTAAGATTAAAGCCTGCTGATTAAGTATCTCTAGGGTTAAATCATTATCCACACTTTGCAATTTAGGGTTTAAAATCCCACAATGCCCGTGATCTGTATATTCACAAAAACATAAATCAACGCATATGAGTAAATGAGGAAATTTTGACTTTATACTACGCACAGCTTGAGGGATAATACCCTCTTCACTCAAAGCTTCACTCCCTATACTATCTTTAATCCTTGGAATCCCAAATAACATAATAGCGTTTATCCCTAAAGCTTCTAAGGTCTCGCATTCCCTTAAGATATTATCAAGACTTAGTTGAAAAACATCAGGCATACTCTCAATGGTATTTTTAATATTTTCTCCATAGGTAACAAATAAGGGATAAATCAAATCTTGCGTATGGATATTATTCTCACTTACAAGAGTGCGTATATTAGGATTAAACCTTAATCTCCTTAATCGCCTAAACATAGAACTTCATTTCCTTTTTGAAACTATCTCCTGCAAGATTACATTTTTTATAATAAAATTATTCTTATTATTCCAATGAAAATACTCTAAAACTAATCCTTGTGTATCTAAGATACTTTGAATGATATAAATCCCAAGCCCTAAACCACCCCTTTGGTCAGATTTTTTATTTTTAAAAAATGGTTTAGAAAGATCTTGCAAGCTATAAGGCAGTGGGGGAGCATAGTTTTTAATGATTAAGTCCTTCTCTTTAACTTTTACTTCCACTTTACCTTTACTTTTATATTTCAAAGCATTATCCATAAGATTTTTTATCGCTAAAGCAATCATTTCTAAATCCACATGCAAAATAAAATCCTCTTTAGGTAAAACAAATAATTCTTCGACCTGCTCTTTATCTAACAAAAGCATAGTAAAAACTTGATTTAAAATATTACTTAATTGATAATCTTGCTTATCTAAAGAATAATTATGGGAGCTTAATTCTTCAATTTTAGCAAACTCATTAATAAGTAAATTTAAACGTTCAAACACAGAACAAAGTCGCTCTTTATGCATTGGATTATCAATCATCTCTGCAGTAATTCTACCCTTAGTAATAGGGGTTTTTAGCTCGTGCATAATAGTACGCAAAAAAAGATGCCTAGATTGGTTAAGGGCATTAATCTTTTGCACCGCATTATCAAACTCCCTAGCTAATTCCCCTATTTCATCATTTTGATAAACTTTACACGAAATACCCATCTCCCCATTAGCAAACTTTTTAATTTCTTTGCGTAAAGTCTTTAGCGGAAGAATACTTTTAATAACCAATACAAACAAAAAAATTACAATAAAAAAAGCAACAATAATAATGATATAGTAATTAAAAAGCCTATTCATATGAAAATCTCCATAGAGTTTCCACTCTCTGGGAGTTTGCAAAAGCAAATAAACATTATTTTTCTTTTTAATAATCTTAGCAAGCACTTCATGATTCAAATAAGGCACCAAATACATTTGAAAACCCTCCAAGACTTTAGGGTCTTCAATAAGCTCTAAATCAAGATCATTAAGATATTTTTCAATCAACTCCATATCTCCTCTAAAATGGACAAGTTGATGAATAGTGGCTAAAAATTGTGTATATTTTAATTGATTCATTTGCATTTCTTTTTCAATTTCTTTATTTACAAAATAATAAGAAAATGCACCAAGTCCAAGGATAGCAATGACAAATAGGATAATAATTTTTACAAAAATGGAATTAATCATTATCTTTTAATTGCAACTTATAACCAATTCCACGCACAGATACAATATACTTCTTTTCATTTTTTTCTATTTTAGAACGCAATCTCCCAACAATAACATCAATACTCTTATTACCAGAATCAGGACTAATAGAATCAGAATGAGAGGCTATAGATTCTCTTGTTAGAGCTTGATTTTTATTTTCTAACATAAAACTCAAAATTTCATATTCTGCTTTGGTTAAATCTAATAATTCATCATAAAAATAGATTTCTCTACTTCCCTTATTCAAAACAAAAGGATAAGTAGAAAGCCCTAATTCATCGCTTTTTTTAACTAGATTATAACGACGAAGCACACTATGGATTCTAGCTACCATTTCTTTGGGATCATAAGGTTTTGAGAGATAATCATCAGCACCATATTCTAATCCTAAAACTTTATCATTAATATCATACCGTGCAGAAGTTATTATTATGGGGATATTCTTTTCTTTTGCGACCCTCTTGCAAACTTCAAGACCATCTAAATTTGGGAGTGTTAAATCTAAAAGGAGGATGTCAAAATGTTGAGTATTAATTGCACTCATACCCGTATATGGTTCATCATAATTGGTAACATTAATATTATGAGCCTTTAAATATTCGCTAAGAATGATCGCTAATTCTAAATCATCTTCTATCATCAGTACTTCTAGCATAACGTTTTCCCTACAAAAAGGAGGATTGGGTATTTAGGGGGTTCATTAAAAATTTAGGAAAACGCCCGCTAGAACTGATAATATTTTCAAAGAACTTACTCACACTAAGTGTCCTTAAACAAAGGAGGAGTGGATGAAAAAATCTTATTTCTAAGAAAAAAACAAACTTTCGTTTGTATCTCAATTCATCCAATTGAGATAGTGAAATTATAAAAAAAGAAAGTAAATCAAGAGTAAATAAAAAAACTTTTTTCATTTTGCATTCTTTTTTTCATCAATAATAGCTAAAGTAAATTCTAAAAAATTCAAAATCATATCCACTTTGTTTTCAATATTTCTATTATTTGGAGACTGCAGCCCCTCAAATAAAACTAAAATTCTCTCTTGAAGTGTATTAAGAAATTTTTCCTCATCTAAATAATGTTTTTTAAGAATCTCCTTTAAAGCTTCAACATCTTTAAAATTAAGCTTTTCTATTTTTCTTTGATAAGGTTTCAATACTTCTACCTCCTTTAAAGATTCCTCTTGTGTTGGCGAAACATCAAGTAATTCATCTCTTTCTAACTTCATTTCTTTTAAAGGCTTCTTTAAATTTGTATCCATCTCTGCTAAAGTTTGTAAAATCGCTTCTTTTAACTCCATACTTGTAATAACCACCTTTCAAACTCATTAAACTCTACTTCACTATCCATTTGCACAAATAAATTTAACATTGCTACATCCGCCTTTCCATAACTTTTACGATCACTCATTAATCGCCTTAAAGCAATTTTTGCTTCTGCATTATTAGGATCTCCTTGTAAAATGGTTTTATAAATTTCTGTGGCTTCGTGCTTATATCCTTGAATCTCATAAATACTTGCAAGTGTTAATGTTTTCATAATCTTTTGTCCCTTTATGCAGAAATTGTAGCAAATTTAAACGATAATTTCCATCTAAATTTTTCTTAATTTTGCTATTTCATCACGCAACCTAGCAGCCTCTTCAAACTCTAAAGCTTTTGCGGCTTGTTGCATTTTTTTAGTCAGCTCTTTAACCATTTTCTCCCTTTCAGCCTTTGGCATTTTCTCTTTATTTTTAGTTCTTTCATAAAGCATTCCTAAATCCTGCATTTTCAAATCCTCATCAAGTTTTCTTGAAACACTTTGAGGCACAATATTATGCTCTTTGTTAAAAGCCTCTTGCTTATTCCTCCTATAATCTGTTACCTCCATTGCTTTTTTCATAGAATCAGTGATTTTGTTAGCAAAGAGCAAAACTCTCCCATTGACATTCCTAGCAGCTCTCCCCATTGTTTGGATAAGGCTTGTCTCGCTCCTTAAAAACCCCTCTTTATCAGCGTCTAAAATAGCAACTAAAGAAACCTCTGGCAAATCTAACCCCTCACGCAAAAGATTAATACCCACTA
Organism: Helicobacter apodemus; assembly: GCF_003097575.1. Classification (NCBI taxonomy): domain Bacteria; kingdom Pseudomonadati; phylum Campylobacterota; class Epsilonproteobacteria; order Campylobacterales; family Helicobacteraceae; genus Helicobacter; species Helicobacter apodemus. The sequence goes on from NZ_CP021886.1 coordinate 1,375,221, forward strand.
AAATATCAAACTCTCCAAGCCTTAAAGCCCTAATAATTTGGTTACGTTCAATAGCATCAATATCAGAATGCATATAACGCACTTTTAATCCTAAATCCACATAATATTTAGTTAGTTCCTCTGCCATTTTCTTTGTCAAAGCCGTTACAAGCACGCGTTCCCCCTTTGCAACAACCTTTTTAGCTTCATCATAAAGAATCTCCACTTGATTATCGCATTCTAAAACCTCATAAAGAGGATCTAACAATCCTGTTGGGCGAATAAGCTGCTCGGCAATATGATTTTTACTTAATTCTAGCTCCCTTGAAGCGGGAGTAGCAGAGACAAAAAGAAAATGCGGGGCTTTTTGTATAAACTCTTCATACTTAAGCGGACGATTATCCAAAGCACTAGGCAGTCTAAAGCCATATTCTACAAGCACTTCTTTACGACTCCTATCTCCAGCATACATACCCCCAAACTGCGGTAAGCTTACATGAGATTCATCGACAATGAGTAAATAAGGTTTATTTTTTTGCTCGAAATAATCCAAAAGAGAATAAGGAGTTTCACCGGGCTTTTTACCCGTTAGATGCCTAGCATAATTTTCTATTCCTTTACAAATCCCTGTGGCTTGTATCATCTCTAAATCAAACTCTGTGCGACTTTTTAGCCTCTCATATTCAACCATCCTACCCTCTTTTTTAAAAAAGCTCAAACGTTTATGTAATTCCTCCTCAATCCCCTTTAGAGCAATATTCAATCTATCCGCACCCACAATAAAAGGATTTGCCGCATAAAGCACAAAAGATTCTACTTTTTTTAAGGGCTTTTTATCGATACTATCCAAAAAAGTAATAGATTCTAATTCATCGCCAAAAAACTCTAAACGCACGACCTCATCTTCACTATAAGCAGGATAAATATCAATAACCTCCCCATTGACACGAAAATCTCCCCTATCAAAAAAATTATCATTGCGTTTATACCCCATATCCACAAGCCGCAAAAGTAAAGATTTTTGAATATAGCTACTTCCAACCTCAAATTTTTCTATCATTTCTAAATATTCTTTAGGATTCCCCAAACCATAATTTGCCGAAACAGAGGCTACAACGATACTATCATCATACGCCAAAAGCGAAGTGGTAGCAGAAAGTCTTAATCGCTCTAATTCCTCATTGATACTTGAATCCTTTTCAATAAATAAATCTTGACGCGGTATATAAGCCTCTGGTTGGTAATAATCAAAATGAGAGATAAAATACTCCACATGATTTTTAGGAAAAAACCCTTTAAACTCGCTAAAAAGCTGTGCTGCTAGGGTTTTATTATGTGTCATAATAAGCGTTGGCATTTGAATCTTTTGAATAATCTGTGCCATAGTAAAAGTCTTGCCACTTCCTGTAACACCAATAAGCGTTTGATACATACTTCCGGATTTTATAAAACCACTTAAAGTTTCTATGGCTTGGGGTTGGTCTCCTGCTGGGGAATAAGAAGAATTAAGAATAAATTTTTGCATCCCATACTTTCTAAAAATAATTTCATCAAATTATAGATTTTAATGCTTATTTCTCACTTACAAAACCACCAAAGATAAATTTTTAAATACCCTAAATGATAATCTAAACTATTCTTAACCAAATAATGTTAAAATGTAGTATTTATTTTTTAGGGATACAAAATGGAAGAGACACAAAACATTTCTAACAAATTACTACAAAGTATTGATGATTTACTCAATGAGCTAAAAAAAGTCCGCGAGGAAAATCAACAATTACGCAAGCAAATCGTGCTACTAAAAGCAGAAAATGAAGCAAAAAATTCAGAAATTAGTTCGCTTTATGATGAAATTAGTGCTAAAGAAAGAGAGCTAGAATCGGTATTAAGCAAAATCCAAAATGTTCTTGGTCAATAATGGACAATACCTTTCGTGTTTGCATTACGGGTCGCTATTATGAGATACCCACAAGTGATATTTCAGCCACTACCCTAGAAGCACTCCATAAACTAACAGACGAAAATGGTTCTATCAATCCTCGCGATTTACTAAAGGCTTTTTTAGAGGCTTCTGAAATTTCTAATACCCTACAAAATGCAATAACACAAGCCCACACAAAAATACAAACCATAAAAAACACGGACAATATTTCTTAACATTGTTTTATTATCTCATTGCACTGCTTAAACAAAAATCTCCACTTTTAGCTTATGAGAGCATAACTCCTTTAAACATTGGTGAGGTCGTAGAAGTTCCCTTGCTTAAAAGAAGCCTTAGGGGCGTTATCCTAAAAGCAATCCCAAAGCCTAACTTTGAGTGCAAACCCCTAAAACCCCTAAAAGAATATTTTTCACCCTCACAATTCCAGCTTGCAGAATTTATCGCAAATTATTATTGTAGCAGTTATGCTTCAAGCTTTGGGGTTTTCATACCCTTTAGACAAGACTTCATACAAGACTTCCCCTTCCTTAGTTTTGAAGTCAAACCCCTAAATGAAAACCAAAGTAAAGCACTAAACTTTATTAACTCCAACCAAAGCACCCTTTTATTTGGCGATACAGGAAGTGGCAAAACAGAAATTTATATCCACTTACTCAACCAAACCCTACAAAAGGGTAAAAACGCTATTTTTCTTATGCCCGAAATTGCTTTAACCCCACAAATGGAAAAACGTCTTAAAGCCATCTTTGGCGAATACATAGCCTTTTGGCATTCTAAAGTTAGCACGAAAAAAAAGCAAGGAATTCTTCAAAGGCTCAAAGAGGGCGAACTTAGAATCCTAGCTGGCTCTCGCTCAAGCTTCTTTTTACCCCTTAGCAAGCTTGGGCTAATCATCGTAGATGAAGAACACGATGACGCCTATAAATCTGCCTCCTCCCCGCGTTTAAATGTGCGTGATACCGCCCTATTCCTCGCACAACAAAACCATATAAAAATCCTTTTAGGAAGTGCCACCCCCTCACTAAATACCTATTACAAAGCCCTACAAAAGCAAAACATCTTCCGCCTCAAAGGCTCTTTTTATAACTCCCAAAAGGAATTTATCTTTTGTGAAAGCCACGATTATTTTCACCCCCTTATTATAGAAAATCTCACAAAAAATCTAGAATCCAACAAACAAGCTATCGTTTTCTTACCTACAAGGGCGAACTTCAAGCATTTGCTTTGTAGCCATTGTGGAGAAACGATACAATGCCCATATTGCAGTGTTTCTATGAGTTTGCACAAAAAAGATTCTAGCCTTAAATGCCATTACTGCCATTATGTTAGCCCACTCATATCCACTTGCCCTTCTTGTGGTTACGAACTAAAAAGCCTAAGGATTGGCACACAAGAGTTTGCCAAAGAACTCTCTACCTACTTACCCAATGCTAAAATCGCTTGTTTTGATAGGGATTCCATTACGACCCAAAAACAACTTACCCAAACTCTAGAATCCTTTAATCGGCACGAAATTGATATTTTAGTAGGCACACAAATGCTCTCCAAAGGGCATGATTACCATAAGGTTGCTTTAAGCGTTGCTTTAGGCTTAGACTATCTCCTAAAGGGGAGTGATTATAGGGCAAGAGAAAAAACCCTCGCTTTAATGTATCAATTAGCAGGGAGAAGCGGCAGGAAAGAAGACGGCAAAGTCATCATCCAAACTTTACAAAAGGACTTTTTTCAACGATACTTACAAGATTATGAAAACTTTCTACAAGAAGAGCTACAAATGCGGCAAAATCTCTATCCCCCCTTTGTGCGTCTAGCCCTTATTAAAATATCCCATAAAAACAAAGAAAAAGCCCATTTGCTTATGCAAAAAGCACTATCCACCCTCCCTCCGCACAAAAAAGTAGAAATTGTAGGCTATGGTGATGCCCCCATTGAAAAGATTGCGAACAAATGGAGATGCGTTATCTTATTGCGAAGTATAGAATCTAAAGCCTTGCATAGTATCTTAAGAAGCTTAAGCGATTTCCCTTGTGAAATAGACATTGACCCCCTAGATTTCACTTAAGCACATAGGCTTTAAACCGCTCACCCCTTTGTTTATAAGAACTAAATTGGTCTAAACTAGCAGCAGCAGGAGAAAGCATAGCAACGCTTTGTAAATTATGATTTTGTTTAATAGCATTAACCGCATTTTCTAAAGTATGGCAAAGAGCACAAGGTTTTTGATACCTTTTTGCTAAAGAAGCGATTTTCTCCGCATTAGAGCCAATAGCATAAAGGCTAATCTCCAAATCCTCCATAGCCACAAAAAGTGGGGTTAAATCCGCACCTTTATCATCTCCCCCTAAGATAAGATAAAGAGGCTTATCCTCATAACATTTAATCGCCTCTAAAGTCGCTTCCACATTCGTCCCCTTGCTATCATCCACCCATAAACGATGCGAACCATCATAAAACTCTTCGATTTTATGTGCCCCGATTTTAAAGGTATTTAACAAATCATAGTCCAAAATATCAAAGAGTATCTTAGTAGCACTTAAGGCAAGCAGACTATCTAGCAAAAAAGGCTCTTTAAAAGCAATGCGTTGCGTATCTATCCCAAAAGTCTCCGCAAGACTTTGAGAATCTTCATAAAAAATAAGTGTAGCAAGAGAGTTTTTAGCATAAGAGTGGTTTTCAAACACTTTAGGCAAAATAGCAATCTCCTTATCCCTTAAACACAAAAGAGGCTTAAGCTTATCCTTAATATAATCCTCATAGCTACTATGCCAACTAATATGATCCTCTGAAATAGGCAAAAGCAAATACAAATTAGGTTTAGCCCTATGGGTGTAATGCAAGGTAAAAGAACTAGTCTCTAAAACCCAAATGGACGCATTAAGGGACAAATCCGCTAGAGGTTTGCCTATATTACCACCACTAATAGCCCCTTTATGGGCTAAAAGAAAGGTTAGCATTTCTGTAGTCGTGCTTTTTCCATTGGTTCCACTAATCCACACACTAAAGGGCATACAATGGCTAAAAAAATCATATTCACTCATAGGATGACTAGCAGTAATAAGGGGATTATTAGGCGGGATACCCGGACTTGTAACAACTTTAGCATTAGGGTATTTTTCTAATACTTCTAAAAGCCTACAAGGAGGGAGCAAAGTATTACCAAAGCGATCTTGACTTTCTTCTTTAAAATTATCATCAAAGATAAAACAAGGGCTAAACTTCCTAGCAATAGCTTGATTAGTTAATCCAAATCCTAGCAAAATCAGCATAAACACTCTTTAAAAATAAAGTATTATACCCTAATTAACTCACCCCACCCTCCTTTAAAAGTTAAATTAAGAATTAAATTAATTTTAATGGTATCGTATTGGTTACTGCAAAGAGCATAGAAAAGACCAAAAAGAGCATTAAAATTTTTCATTGTAGAATCCTTTGTAATAATTTGTGAGATTATAAAACAAAACAAGTTTTTTTGTAAGCTTAAAAAAAAGGGGGGGTTAATTATCATAGCTATACTGTAGAAAGTTTGTTTATTAAAAAGAGAATTTATGTCTTTAGAGTTCTTTTTGAGTTTTATTTAGTATTATTAAAACTTTTTTATTTCAATCTTCTAGTTTTAAGTATAAAGAATCTTAAAAGAGTAGGATTTCTTGTAATAAATGATGACTACTTAGTATTTAGGATTTTATTAAGTAGTGAATAACTCATTCTTATGTTTCATTTGTAGATATTCTAAAAGCAAATGATTCCCCTCATTAAAATTCGTATGAAAGGAGATCTTTTGGATTTTTAATTCTTGCCTTAATAAATTTTGGGTATTAAAAAATATAGCCCTTGCTTGGTATTTATCCAGCAAATTTTGCTGTGGAAAACTTTTTTGGGGTTTAAGGGTTTTAGGTTTTTGGGGTTTGCTTAAGGAAAATTGCTGCTTTTTTTCTTGTGGTTTAGAATAAGTTGGGGTAATTTTATAAATGCTAGTATTAATTTTAAATGCCATTTCAATCCTTATAATCCTTAAAAACTAGAAGCAAAAATTATTCCTTACATTCTTAAATTTTTAATCTCTGCAAACTACCTTAGTTTCAAGGTTAAAAGTGCAATAAGATTACTCATTAAAGCAACAATCCAAAAACGCACGATAATCTTACTTTCACTCAATCCTTTTTCTTCAAAATGATGATGCAAAGGTGCCATTAAAAATATTTTTTTACCCCGCGTTTTGTAGCTTCCAATTTGTAAGATTACAGAAAGTGCCTCAATAACAAAAACAAACCCAATCACAAAAAGTAAAATCTCATTTTTCGAAATAATTGCCATATAAGCGATAAATCCTCCCAATGCTAAACTCCCACTATCTCCCATAAAAACTTGAGCGGGATGGCAGTTATACCATAAAAAGCCTATTAAAGAACCCACAAGAGCCGCAGAAATAATCGCCACTTCTCCACTTCCAGCAACCTTAGGCCACAAAAGATAATCGCTTAAGCCAGAGTTTCCTGCAATATAAACAAAAATCCCTAAGGAAGTGAGTGCATAAATAGAAGGAATGGTTACTAAGCCATCTAAACCATCGGTTAAATTCACCGCATTAGTTGTCGCAACAAAGACTAAAATCCAAAAGATAATACTAATTGCTCCCCAATGCCAAAGCGGATTTTTGATAAAAGGCACATAAAAAGAATCTTCAAAACCTACCATATATAAGCCCAAAGCTAATAAAAAAGCACTCAGTATTTGCAAAGAGAATTTAACCTTTGCATTCATTCCAGCATTTTTTTTGCGTAAAACTTTGGATAAATCATCTTTAATACCAATTAAAGAAAAAAAGACAATACACAAGATTCCTAATATCACATAAGCATTATCTAGCTTCGCACAAACCAAAACCCCTATAAGTGTAGAAAAGATAAAAATAATGCCACCCATAGTAGGAATATTAGTTTTTTGTTTATGATTCTTAGGAACATATTGTGAAATAGGTTGGTTTGCCTTTTTATTCCTAGCCCACAAAATATATTTTGGCATCAAAATAAGCACAAGAATAAAAGCAATAAAAAACGCACCAGCAGCTCTAAAGGTTATGTATTGAAAAATATTAATACTAAACAGAGAATAAAAATAATAAAGCATTACCCTAAAACTTCAAAAAAGATTTAAAAAACTTAGGATAGGATTTTATCTAAATAAACTTTAAAAATGGGAACGTTATGAAAACAATCTTAATTATAACCGATGGTATTGGTTATAGCAAACAAAAAAAATATAATGCTTTTTTTAATGCGAAAAAACCAAATTATGAGAAATTCTTTAAAGAAATTCCTTTTGGGATGATAAAAACTTATGGGGATTTTGTAGGGCTTCCAGATGGACAAATGGGGAATTCAGAAGTGGGACATATGTGTTTAGGGAGTGGAAGAATCCTTTATCAAGATTTAGTAAAAATTAATAAAGCCATTGAAAATGGAAGCTTATTAAATAATCCAGCTTTAGAAGTTTTACACTCTAAAAAAAGGATTCATTTAATAGGACTTATGAGCGATGGAGGGGTGCATTCTCATATTAATCATATTTTAGCCCTTGCTTTAGGGTTGCAAAAAGACTTTGAAATTTATCTACACCTTATTACCGATGGGAGAGATGTATTACCACAAAGTGCTTTAGGTTTCTTAGAAAAGCTACAAAATGCTATTGTGAATAAAAATATCAAAATCGCAAGTTTATCAGGGAGATTCTTCGCTATGGATAGGGATAATCGCTGGGATAGGATAGAGAGAGCTTATAATACGATAGCTTTAGGAGAAAATTTCATAAACACTTCACCAAAAGAATACCTACAAAATCAATACCAACAAAAAATTTTTGATGAATTTATAGAACCTGCTTGTTTTATAAAAGATTCTATCCAAAAAGAGGATGGCATTATTTTTGTTAATTTTAGGAGCGATAGAGCAAGAGAGATTGTAAGTGCTTTAGGCAATAAAGATTTTCAACACTTTCAACGCAAAGATTGGGTAGAAGTTCCACTCGTTACAATGACTCCTTATGACAAGACTTTTGATTTTCCTATTCTTTTCCCTAAAGAAATCATTACCAATACCCTAGCAGAAGTTATTTCTAAACATAATTTGCGACAATTCCACACCGCAGAAACTGAAAAATACGCACATATAACCTTTTTTTTCAATGGTGGATTAGAAGAGCCTTATATCAATGAAACAAGAGTTCTAATCCCCTCACCCAAAGTAAAAACCTATGATGAAAAACCCGAAATGAGTGCAAAAGAAGTAGGTGATGCGGTTTTAAAAGCCATCGAAGAATCTTATGATTTTATCGTTGTAAATTTTGCTAATGGGGATATGGTAGGACATACAGGAAACTTTAATGCGGCTATTTTAGCAGTAGAAGCGGTCGATAAAGAGCTTGGCAGAATCTATAAAAAGGCAAAAGAACATAATTATGCCTTTGTTTTAACAAGTGATCATGGAAACTGCGAGGAAATGCAAAATGAAAAAGGAGAAATCTTGACTAACCATACTATTGGCGAAGTATGGGGATTTGTCGATGCACCTTGCGTAACAAAAGTTAAAAATGGAGGCTTAAATAACATCGCACCAACCATTCTAAAACTCTTAGAAATTGAGATTCCCAAAGAAATGGATGAAGCATTATTTTAGATAATTTCCCTACTCTTTGCTTAAAAAATTGATAATTTTTGTTAAAATGTAACACTATTATTTGAGGCAGATTCATAATCCCCTCCCGTAATATCTATTAAACTATCTACGAATTTTTCCTTTTTAATGATTTGAATGATGTCTTTTAAATAATCTCTCAACTCAGCACTTAAAGTAGTATTTAATTGAAGTTCTTTTATTTGTTTTTAGAAACTACTCTAAAAACACTTTATTTCAAGTAAAATATATCCCTCCTTACATTTTGCTTAATTTTACTCAATAAATTTATTTTAGCAGAGTCCTATGCCTTTATATTGATACACAAAAGCAAAGACCCCACACTTAAGAGATTAGCTATAAAGTTATAGGTTTTAGGACTTGGTAAGTTATTTAGAGAGTTTGATTAGTAATATAAATAATACATTAAATGACTCTTTGTTCCTTTTTTTGAATCAAACGGACAATATTAGGAATATGTTTATAAAAGATAACAATAGTGATTAAAACAAGAGGCGTATGCGTATGGATATAAGGAATATCAGGATGTAGAATAAAACTTATTCCAACTCCAAATAATACTCCAAATAAGGAAGCTAAAGAGGAAATTTTAAAAAACTTTCCAATTAAAAACCAAACAATTAAACCTAAAATCGCTTCTAATGGTAAAAATACACCAATAACCCCCACACTTGTAGCAACCCCTTTTCCACCTTCAAATTTCAAAAAAGGAGAAAAACAATGCCCAATTACTGCTAAAAAGGCTATCATCCATTGTGCCTCATAAGTTAATCCCATAGATTTTGCAAATAAAAGCACTAAAATTCCTTTGAGAGCATCACTTAAAATTGTTAAAAAAGCGACTTTTTTTGCAATTTCTGGTTTTTTTTCTTTTAAAGCTCTTAAAACATTCGTTGCACCAATACTTCCACTTCCTACTTTAAGGATATTAATTCCACCAAAAATCTTGCCATATAAAAATCCAAAAGGAATCCCGCCCACTAAATAAGCTAAAACATAAAAAATCCCATTAATACTCGTAAAAAAATCTATTATTATTGTCAAAACAACCATTATAAATCCTAAAAATTATTTTTATTTCTTTAACAACTAATATCCTTAAACATCTAAGTGTTTTACATCTTTAGCGTGTGTTTGGATATACTCTCTCCTTGGTTCAACCTCATCTCCCATAAAAAGTGAAAAAATATCACTGGCTTGTATTTCATCGTTTATCTCTACCCGGATTAAACGACGATTTTCAGGGGTCATTGTAGTTTCCCAAAGCTGCTCGGGATTCATCTCTCCTAATCCTTTATATCTTTGGATATAAGCTCCTTTTTTACTACTCTCTTCTATAGAATTAAGCAAATTAATAGGATCTTTACCCTCTAAAAATCCTAAATCCCATTCTTTAAGCTTATTAAAAACTAAATACGCTTCTTCAAATAATGGATGAGAAAAAAGCTCTTTATCAATTTTTATATCTACTAAACCTACATCTGTTTGCACATATAAATGAATTTTTTCTTCATCAAGTATTTGGTTTAAAATATTATAATTTAAAGCTTGTATTTTTTGTAAAATCGCCTGGTATAAGGCTTGGTATTCTAATTGTAATAATTCCTTATTTTCAACTAAATAACGTATCACTTCAATAAGAGGAAAACGTTTTTGTAAGTGGTTAAGGGTTAAACGATAATGAGCAACAATTTTAAAAAAATCTATCAAATCCTTTGTCCCAATGCCTCTAAATTCAAAATTTTCAATCCCATTTTCTATTAAATATTCACTTAAAGCTTTCTCATCTTTAAGATAAATTTCTTTTTTGCCCTTTTTAAAACGATAAAGCGGTGGTTGAGCAAGGTATAAATACCCCGCTTCAATAATCCCTTTTAGGTATCTAAAGAAAAAAGTCATCAAAAGTGTTTGGATATGGCTTCCATCTACATCTGCATCTGTCATAATGATAATTTTGTTATAACGAATCTTTGTAATATCAAAATCCTCACCAATCCCACAACCAAGAGCAATAATAAGATTCTTAATTTCTTCAGACTTTAAAATTTTATCTAAACGACTTTTTTCTACATTTAAAATCTTTCCTTTTAAGGGCAAAATGGCTTGAGACACCCTATCTCTCCCTTGTTTAGCAGAACCACCAGCAGAATCCCCCTCTACAAGATAAATTTCAGAAATACTTGGGTCCTTGCTTTGGCAATCCGCAAGTTTTCCAGGTAGTGTGCCTACGCTAAAATTCTCTTTTTTACGCGTTAATTCTCTAGCCTTTTTAGCAGCCTCTCTACCTCTTGCTGCAAGTAGAGCTTTTTCCATAATTGCTCTTGCTTCATTAGGATTTTCTTCAAAAAATTTTACAAGTTTTTCAAAAGTGAGTTTTTGCACGATAGGACGCACAAAGGAGCTACCTAATTTGCCTTTGGTTTGTCCTTCAAATTGCGGGTCAATAACCTTCACAGAAACAATGGCAATTAGTCCCTCACGAATATCATCACCGGTAATTTTAAAATCTTTTTCTCTAGCATTAGCATTAGCTTCAATATAATTTGTAATAGCCCTTGTTAATCCTGTGCGGAATCCAGTCTCGTGGGTGCCTCCATCATTAGTTTTAATGTTATTAACAAAACTTAATACTCTCTCTTCAAAACCATCATTATAAGCAAGAGCAATTTGCATTTCTACATCATTTTCTAAACCTTCAAAACTTATGATAGAAGAGATAAGATTTTTTTTATTTAGATCCGCTACAAATTGGTTTAAACCTCCATCAAAATGATAAACTTCTTTAAATCCATCCCTTTCATCTATGAAATAAATGGTGATTTGTTTATTTAAATAGGCGAGCTCTTTAAATCTCTTAGTTAAAATATCCCTTTGAAAATCTATAACTTCAAAAATTTCATTATCAGGAATAAATTCAATAATCGTCCCACTTTCTTTACTATTCCCAATGATTTGTAATTCATCTTGGGGGATTCCTTGTTGGAAGTTTTGTTGGTAGGTATTGCCATTTTTATAAATAGTCATTTGTAAATTTTTTGAAAGTGCATTAACAACAGAAACCCCAACTCCGTGTAATCCACCAGAAACCTTATAAGTCTCTTGGTCAAACTTACCCCCAGCGTGAAGCACTGTTAGAACAACAGTGGCTGCAGGAATCTTTTCTGTTGGGTGAATATCTACAGGAATCCCTCTTCCATTATCTTTAATAATAGCACTGCCTTTTTTTGTAAGGGTAATATGGATTGTATCACAATAACCAGCCATTGCTTCATCGATGGAATTATCAACAACTTCATAAATTAAATGATGAAGTCCATTAATATTAGTATCTCCAATATACATTCCAGGACGTTTTCTAACTGCTTCTAAACCTTTTAAAACTTTAATACTACTTCCAGAGTATTGTTTATTTTCCATTATGTTCCTTAAGAGCTTAAAAATTTTATAAAATAATTGGCATTATGACGGTTGAAAAGTTTTCACTCTTTAGCATAAAAGGATTATTTTTACCATTTAAATACCAAGTAAATTCCACGGTATTAATTTGGCTTAAAAAATCTAAAACATGGCGAGAGTTAATACCAATTTCAATATCTTCATTTAAAGGTAAATTAACTTCTATTTGGGTTTTAGCTTCTGAATTATCTTGGCTTAGGGATTCAAATAAAATTTCATTAGATTTAAAAGTGATTTTAACATCATTAGTTACAGAATTAATAACTTTAATGCTTTCAATAATAGCTGATTTAGAAAGTGTAAGCTCTGTTTGCACCTCTTTAGGAATTATTCTTTCATAATCAGGGAATTTCCCATTAATTAAATGGGAAAAGAAAATGTAATTTTGGGATTTTATAATAAGGTTTTTTTCATTATAGAAAAGTTCTATATTATCCGAAAAAAGTCTTTGGATTTCTGTAATGGCTTTTTTTGGAAATATAAGGGCTAAATTATTTCCTGTGGCATTTTCAAATTTTATAATAGCTAAACGTTTAGTATCAGTTGCTATGAAATTGTAAGAATATTCTCTAATGTCAAGTAGAGCACCATTTAATTCTCTTTTTTGGTTATTAATGTCAATTACAGGAAAAATTTTTTTCATAGAAGTAATAAGTTCTAAAGAGTTAATTTCTAGTTTTGGTAAATTTTCATATTCTGGAAATATTGGGAATTCTTGAGCATTAAAAGTTGCAAGTTTAAAAGAGCTTTTATTTTGTTGGATATGAAGATTTTCTTCGTTTGTGTAGATATTAACTTCCCCATCTTTTAAATGTTTAATAATATCTAGAAGTTGTTTTCCATTAGCTGTTGCTATTCCTTGTTCTTTAATAGTTAAAGAATCTGTAATAGTGGATAGGCCTATTTCAAAATCAGTTGCTTTGCAAATAAGCTGATTATTTTTAGTTTCTAGATAAATGTGCGAAGTAATTTGACTAGAGTCTTTTTTATCTAAAAAAGGTTGTAAGGAAGTGAGTATATTATCTAATACACTATTTTGTATGGTAATATTCATAAAAGCTCCTTTAAATATTAAAATTTAGAAGTATTAGTAGGGAACTTGAAAAGTTGAATAACTTTATTAAATTTCCTAAATTCAATCTCAATTTTTTAAATGTTTGTTTGTAAAGTTTTTCACATTTATTCAACATATTCTAGCAAAACTTTGTTTTTTAATGGATTAATTTTGTTTAATTTTGTTTTTTAATTCTTCAATAATAGTTTTTAAATTTCCATTTTTATTAATTTCATCTTGGATGCTTTTCATAGCTTTACTAATAGTGCTATGGTCTTTCATACCAAAAAAGTTCGCTAAATAGGGCATAGAATTAGGTGTGAGTGTTCGTGCTAAGTAAATGACTATTTTTCTGGCTATAACGATATTTTTAGAGCGGCTTTTGCTCCTAATTTCTGAAGGTTTTATATTAAAGTATTTAGAGACAGTTTCAATAATGCCCTCTAAATTGATATTTTCTTTTGATTCTTTGATATATTCTTTTAAAATATCTTTGACAAAATCAATAGTAACTTCTTGAATATTTGTAACATTAATAGAAAAATTTAATTTTACTAAAACACCCTCAATTTCTCGGATATTGTCATTAATATTTGCAGCAATGAAATTAATAACTTCTGGATTTAAAATAATCCCATCCAATTCACATTTTGCATTAATGATATTAATTTTAGTTTCTAATTCTGGAGGTTGAATATCTGCTAATAATCCTGAAGTAAATCGTGTTTTTAGCCTTTCTTCTAAACCATCCATATTTTTTGGAGGTCTATCTGAAGTTAAAACAATTTGTTTATAATTTTCTTTTAATTCATTAAAAGTATGAAAAAATTCTTCTTGGATTTGATTTTTCCCACTTAAAAATTGAATATCATCAATTAAAAGATAATCGCAAGCACGATATTTTTGCCGGAATCTTTCCATTGAATTATTACGAATATGGAGTAAATAATCATTAAGGAATTGCTCACTTGTTGTATAAATAACAATTTTTCCAACAGAAGCATTAGCATTCCCAATGGCATTTAATAAATGTGTTTTTCCTAATCCAGTGTTTCCATAAATAACTAAAGGATTATAAGAAGCACCTTGATTTTGTGCAACCGCTTTTGCAACATTAAAAGCAAAACTATTAGAATTTCCAACAATAAAAGAATTAAAAGTTAAAGAGGGATTTAAATTGGTCGCAACATTAATCTTTTTTTGGTTATTTGTAATTGCCTTTTTTGCAGTTTGGTTATAAACTTCTATAATGACTTCGGGTTTAAAGCCATTTTGTATTTCAAATAAATGTGTGATTTTATGGATATATTTTGTCCTAATAAAGCTTGCGATAAAAATATTAGGAGCATTAAAAATGATTCTATCATCACGAGAATATTTTTCATTATAAATAATTTGGCTAATATAATTTTCAAATTCAAAAGGTGAAATTTCTTTTTTAAGTTGTAATAAAATAGGGTGCAATTTATATCCTTTTATTTCACATCTGTGAATAAAATGTGAAAAACTAATGAAAAATACTAAAATAATTTTATAATTGTAACGAAGAGTTATTAAAAGTCTTATGGTATTATTCTAAAACTTTTATAAAGGATATTTTCTTAAATCATTTTATCCTTAATAAAAATGAAACTATCTAAGATAAAGGGAAGTTTTGAATATCTTAGGCATTGATCCTGGAAGTAGAAATTGTGGTTATGCCATTTTAGCCTTAGATAAAGGCTCTCTAAAACTTCTTGAAGCAGGTTTGATTAAAATTAAACAAAGAATATTACAATACCAAATTTTAGAATTTGTAGAAGGTATTGATTTGGTTTTAAAAAATCATAAAATCCATTCTGTAGCGATTGAAGATATTTTTTATGCGTATAATCCAAAGACTGTTATAAAACTTGCCCAATTTAGAGGAGCCTTGAGTTTAAAAATTTTGCAAGAATTAGGGAATTTTGCTGAATATACTCCTTTACAGATTAAAAAATCTCTAACAGGAAATGGAAAAGCTAAGAAAGAACAGGTTGCTTTTATGGTAAAAAAATTTTTAGGCATTAAATCTGAAATTAAGCCTTTAGATATTACTGATGCTATTGCTATTGCTATTACTCACGCACAAAGACTAAAGTTTGAAAAAAGGAATTTTGATGCAAATTACACTTCTAAATTGTAATGAACTTTCTATTTGTTCGCACGCCATTAGAACTTGTTGGCAAAGCTTTGAAAGAGGAGATAATGGTGGAGAAAAGGATAAAGAGCTTATTGATAGAGTAGGGAATAAATTTAAACATGCTTCTACTTTAGAACATCTTTACTATACTTTTTATATACAAGGTATTTCAAGGGCAACTTTACAAGAATTAGCAAGACATAGAATTGCTTCTTTAAGCGTAAAAAGTAGTCGTTATACTTTAAAAGAATTAAAAAATGAAGCAAGTTTTTTGCCTATTGATTCGAATAATCTAAAAAGAGCAGAGAAATTTTTAGTTTTTACTTCTAATGCTTTAGTCAATGAGGCATCTGTTTTTGCCTTAGAAAATTTGCGGAATCTTTTATTGCAAAATATTAGTAATGATTTAGCAAAATTTGCAATGCCAGAATCTTATAAAACAGAGCTTACTTGGAGCATTAATGCTAGAAGTTTGCAGAATTTTTTAAGTTTGCGGAGTTCTAAAAGTGCACTTTGGGAAATTAGAAAACTTGCTTTAGCAATTTTTGATACAATTCCACAAAACCATCAATTTATTTTTAAAGATTTTATGGAGGAGATAAAATGAAAGTTTTAAAATTTGTCGTATTATTTTTTTGTTTGCTAACTATGCAATCCTTTGCTAATAATTTGACATTAGGGGTAGATTATATTATTTTAGATAAACCTTTAAAAGATTCTCAAAATAGCGTTATAGAGCTTTTTAATGTTGGTTGTCCTCATTGTGCCTATTATAATGGATTGTTACCAATGATTTTAGAAATGCTCCCACAAGATACGAAATTTTTACCTTATCATTTAACCACAGCAAGTAGATTCCACAAAGAATTTTCTGATATTGTTGTTGTAGCTTTATTGAAAGATAAACATAATAATACTGATACAAAATCTCCTAATGCTCTTTATAAAAAAGTTTTAAATTATTATTTTAATGCTATCCACAAAGAGAGAAAAAATTGGAAAAATGCACAATTATTTTTAGAAGATTCTTACCCTTTAATAAATGTTAATCAACAAGAATTTCAACAACTTTTAAACTCTAAAGAGGCTAAAGAAATATTACAAGCTATGCCAGAAGCTATGGCATATGCTAGTATTCAAGGTGTTCCTAGTTTTATCGTTAATGGTAAGTATATGATTATGTCGCGAAATATTAAAAGTTTAGAAGACTTAATTTTTAAAATTAATGTTTTATTAGAAAAATAATTTTATTTTTTCTTTTCATCATTGATTTTACGCACTTTAATTAAAACTTCAACCATTGCTTGATAAAGGGATTGGGGAATCTCTTTATCAATATCTACATCTTTATAAAGTGCCCTTGCTAGGGGAGGATTTTCTATAATGGGTATTTCGTGTTCTTTGGCAATTTCTTTAATCTTTTGGGCTAAGAAATCTATCCCTTTAGCAAGCACTCTAGGTGCTTTTTCTTTAGTATTATTATAACGTAAGGCTACTGCATAATGTGTGGGGTTAGTTACTACAACATCAGCATTTGGAATATTTTGCATCATCCGTTTTTTAGCAGCTTGAAACATTAAAGAGCGAATCTTTCCTTTGATTTGTTGATCCCCTTCTTGGTTTTTAAATTCATCTTTAACTTCTTGTTTAGTCATTCTTAGGGATTTATAATATTGATAACGTTTAAGAAAATAGTCTAAAGTCGCCATAATTAAGAAAAAAGTTAATAAAATCGCAATAAGAATAAGGGCTTTATCTTTAAACCAAATCATTTGTTCCCCAACAGGAAAAAGTGAGATAGTGGTAAGCTCTTTTATAAAACTTAAAAATACAAAAAAAGCAATAACAAAAGCGGTTAGGACTTTAAAAGTAATTAAAAAACCATCTAGGAGTTTTTTCATAGAAATAAGATTTTTAAGTCCAGAGATAAAATTGAGTTTTTGTAACTTTGGTTGGATGGCTTTTGTTGTTAGTAAAAACCCGCTTTGGAAGATATTTGCTACTATTCCAGCGATCATTAAAGAGGTAAAAATTGGTGCAAGCAATAATAACATTTGAAAGGCTAATGAGATAGCTAAAGACATAGCGTTATTGCGTGAAAAATCTTCGTTAAAATAGCTATAAACATTTTCAAAGATATTACCAACGCCTTTAATCCAAAAGTTAAAACATAAAAAAACTAATATAAGCCCTACGACTAACCCTAAAAAGGCATTAACATCTGGGCTTTTTAAGACATTACCCTCTTCTCTTGCTTTTTGAATTTTACGTGCAGAGGGGGCTTCGGTTTTTTCTTGTTCATCTGCCATTTATTATGTCCTTAATTGCTTGTTGGTAGTCTTTTGGGTAATTTAAATTGCTACTTTCTTGATTGCTTATTTTAATAAATTCTAAAGATCCCATATTTTTTAATAAGTCCATTAGCTTATAGTTGCCCTTTTGAATTTGGGAGTTAATAAGGGATAAGGAATCTTTGGGATAGATTCCAATAAGTGGATGAATCTTTGCATTTTTTGCAAAGGTCGCGTTTTGGTGTTGTTGAAAAGATTTTATAATTTTTAAAACAGAATTTTTCTGTAAAAAAGGTGTATCTATAGAGATAACAAAAATATTTTGTTGCAAGGTTTCTAAGACACTTTTTAGCCCAAAAATGGGTGCAAAAGTATTTTCATTATCTAAAATGGTTGGGATATTATAATCATTACTGATAGGGGTTTTGCTAGAGAAATATAAATCTTTAAAAATTTGACAAAAGTTTTTAGCTTGAAAATTCGCCAGACTCTCTCCAAAGAAATCCAAATTTTGCTTTAATATACCCATTCTTGAGCTTTTTCCACCAGATAAAATAATACAAGTTAGCAAAATTGTCCTTTAAAGTTTTAGCAAATTATAGCTTTTTTTAATATTCTTAAGACTATGATTTGCAATAAAATTTTAGGAGTTTTATTGTTAGTAGATAGCTTTGGACGCACTATTGATTATATACGCATTAGTGTTACACAACGTTGTAATTTTCGTTGTGTTTATTGTATGCCAAATATTCCTATGAATATAGGAAGTGAAGAAGAGGATGTGCCTTTAGAGGGCGTATTAAGTTTTATTAAAGTTGCTATTAATGAAGGAGTGAAAAAAATACGAATTACTGGAGGAGAACCACTCCTCAGAAAAGGTATTGTAGATTTTATCGCACAAATTTATCAATTAAATCCAGATATTGATATTGCCCTAACAACTAATGCTTATCTTTTAGCTCCTCTTGCAAAGCCTCTAAAGGAAGCAGGATTAAAACGTATTAATATTTCTTTAGATTCTCTAAAGAAAGAGACGATTCAATGTATCTCTAAAAGAAATGGATTAGAAAAAATTCTACAAGGCATTGAGGCTGCTAAAAAGGAAGGGTTTTTGATAAAACTGAATATGGTTCCTTTAAAAAACATTAATGACGATGAGGTTTTGGATATTTTAGAATATGGAATGCATTTATGTGTTGGTGTCCGTTTTATTGAATTTATGGAAAATGCTCACGCTAAAAATGATACAAAAGGATTAAAGGCAAGAGAGATTTTAGAGAAAATTGAGAAAAAATACACTTTTAAACTATTACAACAAGATATTTTTGGACCTGCTACACTCTTTGAGATTACACAAGCACAAGAATCCTATATTTTTGGAATTATCGCTCCTCATAATGATGACTTTTGCAAAACTTGTAATAGGATTCGCTTAAGTAGTGAAGGTAAATTAATACCCTGTCTTTATCACGAAAATGCTATTGATATTAAAGAAGCAATGTTGTATGGGGATAGTCAAGAGATATTAAAAAGCTTGAAGCTTTGTATAGAAAATAAACCAGAAAAAAATGATTGGAATGAAAATCAAACTTCAATGCGTGCGTTTTACAAAACAGGTGGATAAAATCACAAAATAAAGTTTAATAATTATTAAATAATAATAATTTTCTTTTAATAATTATTTAAATATAATTTCATTAGCTTTTATTCGTAAAAGTGATATAATAAAACGAAATTTTAATAAGGAGTTTATATGAGTAAAGTTGTTCCAATACTTAAACAAATTCAAGCAGATTCTGCAGTTTTTTATATCAAATTGCATAATTATCACTGGAATGTAAAAGGAATGGATTTTCATCCTGTGCATACAGCATTAGAAGGTATGTATGATGATATGGCAGATTTGATGGATGATATGGCAGAGAGGATTTTACAAATTGGGGAGAAACCTTATGTAACAATTAAAGATATGCTTTCTCATAGTAAGATTAAAGAAGAGAGTAAAACAAGTTTTGATTCCAAAACTATTGTAAAAGCTATTCTCCCAGATTATGAATATTTTTTAAAATCTTTTAAAGAATTATCAGATGCCGCAGGAAGCACAAATGACAAAGCAACAACTGCCTTAGCAGATGAAAAAATTGCAACTTTAGAAAAAGCAATTTGGATGTTAAAAGCCCAGCTTGCCTAAACTTTAGCACCGCTTTGGTGCTTGTGTTAATCCCCCCCCCTTTTTTTTTAAAAAAAATCATAGTTTGTTAATAATACTTCTATAAATTTATTTAGATTATTTATTTAAATAATAGTTATTCTTAGTATTAATAAAAGTTAAAGAATTGTTTTGTTACATTTCCACATAGAATCATCGTTAGATTTTTAAAGGGGTAATTAATGAAAAAATTTTTAAATTTTAGTATAGCGTTATTAGTCGGGGGGGGGGCCATTTGTAGCTTAAATGCCGCAGAAACTTACAGGTTAGATTCTTCAGTTGTAAGTGCTAGTGGTTTTTCTCAAGATTTAAAAGACGCTCCAGCAAGTATTTCTGTGGTTACAAAAGAAGAGCTGCAATCCCGACCCATTAGGGATATAGCAGATGCCATTAGAGATGTCCCAGGAGTAGATGTTACAATGACAAAACTTGGGACTTATACTTTTAATATTCGAGGCTATGGCTCAACTTATGTTTTAGTGCTTATTGATGGCAAAAGAACTAATACTGTAAGAGGATTTCAAAATAATGGTTTCGGGGAGGCAGATAATGCCTACCTCCCTCCTATTTCTATGATTGAGAGGATTGAAGTGATTAAGGGTCCAGCTTCCACACTCTATGGTGGTGATGCGGTAGGTGGTGTGATTAATATCATTACTAAAAAGAATCCTAGCCAATTCACAGGTTCAATCTCATTAGAAACTCAAGCCCAACAACATTATAATGTTTATGGTCATATGCGCGGAGTCAGTGGATATATGGCGTTTCCTTTATCTGAAAGTTTATCCTTATCCTTAAGAGGTTCTCTAAAAAGTAGGGAAAAAACTGAATTAAAATGGCCTACATTGACTAATCCTAACAATCCAAATTCTATCTATGCTAGTCATTCTCCCGGAGCTTTTAATATAGGCAATATCGGAGGAAGGTTAAATTGGAGCTTAAACCCACAAAATAACCTTTATCTTGATGTGGAGCATTATACACAAAAGACAGATACTAATAACACTTCTGGAGCACTTATTTCTTCGCATAGAAAATTTTATAGAAATGGAATAGTCCTTAATCACGATGGCTCTTATGGATTTGGCACAACCAATACTTATTTGCAAGCAAATTTAACCAAAGAAAAAGGAAGCTCTTCTAAAAATTATCAAACCAATGTTACAACCCAAGGTGCAAGAGTAGAAAGTCAAGTGTATGTTGCAGA
This sequence comes from Helicobacter apodemus, assembly GCF_003097575.1. Taxonomy (NCBI): domain Bacteria; kingdom Pseudomonadati; phylum Campylobacterota; class Epsilonproteobacteria; order Campylobacterales; family Helicobacteraceae; genus Helicobacter; species Helicobacter apodemus. The sequence continues at coordinate 1,396,212 of NZ_CP021886.1, forward strand.
AAGCAGGGCGGTTGTTCCTCTTGAGTTAGCAAGTTTTGGTGGAACGACTTTAAGTATGGGAGTGCAGTATTTGTATGAAAACTTTAAAACCTTTGCCGATAATGCAGGAGTGCTTAAAGGCAAGAATCAAGACCAAAATACTATATCTCCTTATATGGAAGCAGAATATTTTGTAACGGATAATCTCATTTTAACAGGGGGATTGCGCTATACACAGAGCAATTTATTTAGTGGGGAATATATTCCTAGGGGTTATTTGGTTTATAATATTACAGATTGGGTAACTCTTAAAGCAGGTATTGCTAAGGGATATAAAACACCTGAAGCGAAACATTTGAGCAACTCTGAATTTAGTGCAGGAGCTTATGGGAATCCTAACTTAAAGCCAGAATCTAGTCTTAACTATGAAGTAGGAATGATTTTTGATATTTTCAATTATGGAAATGCAAATATTACAGCATTCCAAACAAACTTTAAAGATGAACTATCTTCTGATACCTATACCGATGGAACTACTTTACCTAATGGGATTGTTTGTAGTAATAATGGATCAGATTGTAGTTACCGCATTAATAGGGGCAAGAATCAAGTAAGGGGCTTAGAGGTTGGGTTAAATAGTGCTACTTATAGAGGGTTTAGTGCTACGGCAAATTACACTTATACGATGAAAAAATACCAAGATGGTGTAAAAAATGCCTTAGGAGGGGATAGGGTAGAGAATATCCCTAAACATATTGCAATGCTTAAATTAAACTATAAACAAGGAAAATTTAATAGTTTTTTAAAAACTACGGCACGTTTAGATACTATTGCTATTTCTAAAGGTGGTGGTCGGAGAGCAATACCTGGAATGGATAAATATAAGGATTTTTGGGTTGTAGATTTAGGAATGAGTTACAAAATGACAAAAAATTCTAGCATTAGTGTGGTGGTTAATAACCTCTTAGATAAAAACTTTTTTCTCCCTTATGAATATAAATCTGGAAGGAATGGAATTGCTTATGCCAATTCTTACCAAGATTATACAGAACGTAGGAATTTTTGGATTAATTATAAAATGGATTTTTAGGGTTTTTTATGCGATTAATTAAAAATAAAACTTGGATGCAAATCCATCTATATGTTAGTTTGTTTTTTATACCTATGGCACTTATTTATGCCATTACGGGATCTTTATATATTTTTGATATTCGTCAAAATGCTGGAGCAGAAATTTCAGAAATCAAAGTATTTCAAGATATACCAAAAGGAGAAGAGAGAGCTGTTATGTTAGCGACATTAGAGGCTAATGGTTTAAAAATACCCAAAAAAACAGAAGTGCGTTTAGCAAGGAATTCTATAATTATGGGAACTTTAAAGCATCAAGTAATACTTAGTAAAGACAAAGATGGTGGGTATATTTTGCGAAGTATCAATAGAAATTTGTATGGAGTGTTGTTATTATTACATAAGTCTGCTGGGAAATATTATTTTGATATTTTAGCGGTTGGATTTTCTATAGCCTTGGTTATTTTGTATCTCTCTGGTCTTTTTATGACCGCATTTTGCAAAAAAGATAGAAAAGGTTCTTTGATTGCCGTTATTTTAGGATTTGTTATCACTGCTTTAGCGGTTTATTATAGTATTTAATAGAATTGCTAAAAACCCAATTCTTTATAAAGGGCTATGGCATATCTATCCGTCATTGAGGCGATATAATCTGCACATATTCTATGGGTTTTTGCTCCTTGCTCTATTTTAAGTTGTAAATCTTTAGGCAATAGGGCGGTATCATTACTTAAGCATTCATAGAGCTTTTTAATGCAAAGTTTTCCCATAAACATTTTTTTATAAATCTCTTCGTGGCGGTAAAGATGTTTAAAAAGAATTTTTTTAAGAATCTTTATCTCTTTTTGTATGCTTTTTGTATGGGTTATAGGTAAAGGGCTGTGGGACGGATAAACAAAGCATTGTGGAGTTGTTTGTTTAAAAGATGGATTATGCTCTAACAAATCATACACAAGCAAGGTAATAAGTCTTGAAGTGAAGCGGTGGCGAAAAATAGATTCTTTAAAAGAAATTTTTTCCTCCTTTTGCACATATTCTATGCAGCTTTTTACAAGAGTGCTTTCTGCTAGGGTGTCAAAATCAATAAGGTGGTATTTAATTCCATCATCAATATCGTGGCTAATATAAGCGATTTCATCGGATAAATCTACAATAATAGCTTCTAGGCTTGGGTGGAAGTTTAGCTTAAAAGTTTCTTTATAATAATCACTTAAAAAGGGTTTTTCATAAGGATAAGAATGCTTGAGTATGCCCTCTAAGGTTGCAAAACAAAGGTTTAGTCCATTAAAGTTTTGGTAACGTTTTTCTAGGTTTGTAACCACCCTAAAAGATTGAAAGTTATGCTCAAATCCACAACTATATCCATCAGCTTTTAAGACTTTATCAAGTTCATCTCCTCCTGCGTGTCCAAAGGGTGTATGCCCTAAGTCGTGGGCTAAAGCAATGGCTTCTGCTAAATTTTGGTTAAGCCCTAAATGGCAAGAGAGGGTTCTAGCAATTTGGCTAACCTCTAGGGAGTGGGTTAAGCGGGTGCGAAAATAATCCCCACTAGAGTTTAAAAAGACCTGTGTTTTGTATTCTAATCTCCTAAAATAAGAGCTATGAATAATCCTATCCCTATCTCTACTAAAGGCATCTCTAAAATCCTCCGTAGAAGGGTAAAAACGATAATGGGGTTGCATTGCAATCCTTGTTTTTGTTTTTATTTTATCGCCTTTATGCTAAGATTTACGAAAAACTTAAGGAACTTTTATGAATGTTTTTGAAAATAATGCTTTTAAAGTCTTAATGCAACCTTTTGGGGAGTATCAGACAAATTGTTATGTAGTCTTTGATAAAAATACTCAAGAATCTTTGATTATTGATGCGGGGATTAATGCTATAAATTGGGTGTTGCAAAATGTTAAAAAGCCATTAGCGATTTTAAATACGCACGGACATTTTGATCATACTTGGAGTAATGCTGCTTTAAAAGAATATTTTGCACAAATTCCTCTTCTTTGCCCCTTTGAAGATGCTTTTATGCTTAAAAGTGATTGTTTTAGCACGGGATTGCCCTCATCAACGCCGGATATTTTAGTGGGTGCAAAAGAGGGAGAAAAAATAGAAGAAAAGATGGCAAATATCCAAAATCTTAATCGTAAAAACTGCTATAGCTTTAATAATTTTTCTATAGAGTTTATTTGCTATCCCGGACATACTCCGGGTTGTAGTGTGATTATCCTATCCCATAAAGAGGCAGAGGAGAAAATAATGTTTAGCGGGGATTTTATTTTTTATCGTTCTATTGGTCGTAGTGATTTTCCTTATTCTTCTTCAGAGGTGATGAAAAAGAGTTTAGAATCTTTTTTGAACTTTGAAGAAAATATGCCTGTTTTTCCCGGACACGGAGGCAGCACAGATGTGTTTTCAGAAAAGGAGAATATCCCTTATTGGTTGGCTAGGATTTAATAGCGTATAACAAGATAAAAAGTAACATTTTTGAGATTTTTTATCATTAAAATAAAGTAAATATTTTTTTATCCCTGCTAATTGCGATAGAATTAGGGCATATTAAATTTTTAAATGAGATTTAGGGAGCTTTGTGGTTGCTTATTTGCCCTTAAAAGAAATTACTTTTTATTCACTAGAGATGAATGAACAAAGACTGAATAAAGAGTGTTTGCGTGATAGTTTGGAAGAGCAGATTTGTTTAATTTTTGGTTTAAAGCGAGATCGTGAGTATTTTTTAAGCTTTAATAATGCCTTAAGTCCTAATTTATTCCATTGTATTGTGGCTTGTGTAGATAATTTTACTCAATATATTACTAAAGAAACTACATTTTTAACTAATCCTATTTTTTTAACCCAAGCTTTTTTACCCAATGATAAAGACTTTAATGTTTTTATTCTTGCAGATTGTATTAATCCCTTAGAGTTTGGCATTATTGTTTATTATCAAGAATCTATTGTTTTTTTAGATATTTTAGAGCATAAAAAAATTATGGAATCGCTTGATAAGATAGAGCAAGAAATAACCAAGGATTTTTATCTTTGGTGTGGAAGTGATAATCTAAGACAGGGTTTAAAAGGGTATATTAATAGAGAGATTGGATTGGTTGATGTTTATACACAGGAGCTAAATTTATTAAATCACCCTAAAGTGTTAAACTTTATTACGACTAAAGAGAGCACTCCCTTTTGGAGACAAAATATAGGAAAACTAGTTTTAGTGAGTGCTGTGGGAATGTTTTTGGGAATGGGTTATCCTTTGGCTTTAGAGTTTTTGACGCTCTTAGAGAAAAGACACAATGAAGATTTAAAAAAACAAATCCAATTACAACAATTAGAATACCAAAGATATAGTGGGAATGAAAAGGATTTTAAAGCATTGAGCGAGAAATATTTTGAGCTTCAAGAAAAAATAGCGTTTAATGAAACCTATTTGCAGAAGTTTATGCCTAAACAATCTCTTATGGTATTTTTTACAAAAGCTCGTGAATCTTTAGAGAAAAATAATATTAAAATTGCTTATTTTCATTATTCTCAAGATACTTATGAGATGCTGCTTATGGGAGAATATACTTTAGAGTTTATTGAGTTTTTAGAGCAAAAGGGGTTAGGAGTTTTAGAAGCCTTAGAGCCTATTTCGTCTTTTTATTTTGTGAGGCTTAAGAGTTGGTAGGGTTTTTAGAGCTATTAGAGATATGGATTAAGCAAAGAACTCTTAGGGAGAGGATTTTACTTTTTTGCTTTTGTTTTTTTGCCTTTGCTATGCTTCCTTTGTGGGGGTTGTTACAAAGGGCGGAATCTTCTTGGTATTATCAAAAAACACAATCTAAAGAGCTTCAAAGTTATTTATCCCAATTACAAAAGGAGTTTTTAAAAGTTGTTGAAGAAAATAATATTCACCAATTAGAACAAACTATTGCGGATTTAGAGGTAACTTTATCCGCACAAGAGAAACAAAAGTTTCTCATCCAAACAAATTCTAGTGTTATTACACAATTTAAGTTATTTGCTCAAGAATTTGCTTTAGAGAGGTTTATTTTAGCACAAGAGAAACAAATATTTTTAGAGGGGAGTGGAACTTTTAAAAATGTTTTTGGGTTTCTTTTTAAAATGGAAAGTTTTTTTAAAGCTTTAAAAATCATAGATTTTTCTATTTATCCTAATGCTAATAATTTAGATTTTATTATGCAAATAGAGCTTTTAGATGTTAAGGAAGAGTTTTGAGGAGATATGCTTTTTTGCTTATTGCGTTGCAAGTTTTGAGTGAAGAGTTTTTTTCTTATGATCCCTTTTTTTATGAGGATAGGGATTTTATTAAATTGTTAGGAATTATGGATGAAAAAATAAATCTTAATGGAAAATGGTATCAAGTAAAAGATGCTTTTGAGGGATTATCCATTAAAAAGATTGAAGGAGATTGCGTTATTTTGGGCGAAAAGAAAATTTGTTTGATGAAAAAGAGGTTTTTGGAGGAGTAGTATGCGATTTTTGTGGATTATATGTTTTTGTAGCATTGTCTATGGAAATTGTGAAAATCGTTTATTTAATCTCTCCTTAGAAGATGCAAGTGTTAAAATTATCGAAGTTTTAAATGAATTTGCTAAAGAATGTTATTTTAGTGTTATTTATAAGGATTTACAAACGCAAAAAAGCCTTGATAAGCTTTTGCCATTAATAAATTTTAAGCAAAAAAACTTAGATTTTGTTTTTGATTTATTATTTGGTGTGGCAAATTTACATTATACATATGAAAATAATCTTTTAACCTTGCAAATAGAAAAAATAAAAACCTTTAAAATTAACTATGTTGGCACTAATAGACAAGGTTCTAGTAGCACTTCAGTGTTTATTAATAATGATGAAAATTATGCAAATGCCTATAAGGATTCTATGGCACAGGGTTTGAGTAAGTCTGGTATTGATATTAGCAGTGAAGATGGTTTTAATTTTTGGGATATGATTGAAGAGGAGATTTTATCGCTTTTAAATAAAACACAAAAAGATTCTAGTGTGATTGTTAATAGAGGGGCTGGATTAATTAGTGTTAGGGCAGATAAAGAGAGTTTGCAAAAAGTTGAATCTTATATTCAGAGTTTGCACCAAAGGCTACAAAAGCAAGTTTTAATTGATGTGAATATTCTAAGTATCTCCCATAATCATAATAATACAACAGGGATTAATTGGAATGAATTATATAATTTGCAAAACTTCGTAATACCTTCATTTACTCAAAATCCTAATTTTGGAGGAAGCGGAGAGGTTGGGAATGTTAGCGGATTGAATGTAGTTGGCGGGAGTGGTAAGGATTTGGTTTCTTATGGGATAAATATTTTTTCACAAGGGTTAAGCTTAGAGCGGATTATTGAATTTTTAAAGACTTATGGCAAAGTTCAATCTATCTCTAACCCAAAGATTCTAACGCTTAACAATCAGCCTGCTATGATTAGTGTAGGGGATATTTTACGTTATAAAAAAAGCTCTATTTACCAAAATATTAACGCACAAACAACCCTTACTAATGTAGGTAATGAATACCCAACCATTTTTGCTGGGGTTTTACTTGATGTTACGCCTTTGGTTTTTGGTGATGAGATTATGCTTAAAATTAACCCCTCTATTACTAAAACAAGGGAGAATAAGTTAGAGTTGCCAAGTAATGCTTTTGAAACCCCACCTAATTTAACGACTAATCAACTCTCTTCTATTGTAAGGGTTAAAAATAACCAAAAGATTATTTTAGGGGGACTCATTTCGCAAAATATTTCTAAAAAAGAAAATAAGATTCCCCTCTTAGGAGATATTCCTCTTCTCAAAACCTTCTTTTCTTATTCTCAAGATATTCAAAATACCGAAGAGATTGTTTTTATTATAGAGCCAAAAATCATTAATGAAGATTGGGTGTTTAGTTTAGAATCTTTAGGTTATAAACTTATAGAGGAATAGCAATGTTAAAACTAGCATTTATTTGTGTAGTATGTGGTTGTGTTATGCTCTTAGGAGTATTTTTTGATAAAAAGCCTTTTAAGCCTTGTTTGTATGTAGCAGCACAGACTTTAAATATAAGAGAGTCTCCTAATATGCACGCAAATATTGATGGGAAACTTTATAGTAATGATGTTATTTGTGAGTATTTTTCTATTCAAAATGGTTTTTTAGAAACAAAATTAGGTTGGGTATCGTTGAAGTATTTACAATTAAGCCCAATAATAGAGCATAAAGACTTAATCCAAGAAGAATCTAAAATGGCTTTTAAAACAGAGACTAAGAATCTTAAGAAATTTTCTTTTAGTAGCATACAAAAACCCACTATGCTCTATGAGGCTCAAGAATCTTTAGCAAATGCAGATTATAAGCGGGCAAAAACCCTAGCCTTGCAAATCAACCAAGCAGATCCTAAAAATATAAAAAGTTGGGAGATTTTTATAAAAAGTGTGTATTTAGAGGGCAATAAAGAGGAGGCTATTTCTATTTTAGAGCGGTTTTTAGTGCATTATTATGATGAAAACCTTGCTATGCTTTTAGAGAAAATGCAAAAAGGGAATAAAATTTAGTGAAAACTTTTTGTTTAGGGGATATTGAAGCAGAAGCGGCTTTGCTGTTAAATACAGAGCAAATAGAGTATTTTCAAGCAATAATTGTTAAAAATGATGATGAGAAATTATTTGTTGGATTAAAAAACGCTGATGAATTTAAATATCACGATTTCTTTAAAAAGCATTTTAATGCAAAAACTTTAGAGTTTGGGAGAATTAGTAGGGAGGATTTTAATAAAGCCTTATTGTGGTTAAAGTTAGAGGAGCGATTAAAAAGGCTTTTGTCCCAAATTTTTGATGAGATTCAAAAGGTTTCAGAGGGCAAAAATTCTAGTATTTTAGAGTTAGTTACATTAATTTTACAAGAGGGAGTATCTAAGAGGGCTAGTGATATACATTTTCAAAAAGATTTTGAGAATTGTCGCATTTGTTTTCGCATTGATGGTGTTTTAATAGAGCGATTTAGTTTTCAAGGATGGGTTTTTGCTCCCCTTAGCTCTTCTTTAAAATTATTAGCTAATCTTAATATCACAGAGACTACGATACCTCAAGATGGGAGATTCTCTTTAGAATTATTAAAAGAAAATTCTAAAAGAGTGTTAGACTTTAGGGTTTCTGTTTTGCCCTTAATTGAGGGAGAGTCCATAGTTTTGAGAATCTTAGATAAGCAAAAGACGTTTTTCCCCTTAGAGGATTTAGGTTTTTTACCTCTACAAATGGAGAAAATTAAGCGACTTTTTTCACTTCCTTATGGATTAGTTTTTATAACAGGTCCTACTGGGAGTGGTAAAAGCACGACAATGTATGGGATTTTAAATATTATTAAAGATAAGAATCTAAAAATAATCACCCTAGAAGATCCTGTGGAATATCGGCTTCATAGGATTGCTCAAGTGGTAGTTGGGCAAAAAATGTCTTTTGTTAATATTTTAAAAAATGTTTTGCGGCAAGATCCTGATGTGATAATTCTAGGGGAGGTGCGGGATAGAGAAACTTTACAAATAGCCATTCAAGCAGCTTTTACAGGGCATTTAGTTTTTGCGACTTTGCATACTAATGATTCTTTAGATACGATAGTGCGTTTGTTGGATATGGGGTTAGAGCCTTATTTTATTGCTCAATCACTAAGTGGAATTATTGCTCAAAGACTTATAAGAAAGCTTTGTGTGTGCAAGGTTTTAGAGGATAATTCTTTTGTTTCACGAGGTTGTGTAATTTGTAATAACACCGGATATAATGGGAGAGAAGTTATTGCGGAGGTTTTAGAGATGGATAAGGTTTTAGAGGATTTTATTTATCAGAGGATAGATAAGCAGAGGGCTTTGGAGTTGTTAAGGCAGAGGGATTTAGATTTTAGTCTTTATCAGCAAGGATTAAAAAAGGTAGAGCTTGGAATTACCGATTTAAAAGAAGTTTATCGGGTTGTTAAATAATGTGTTTTTTGGTACGTTTTAAAAAAGAGGGGAGAATCTATACACAAAGATTTTATGCTATGGATGAAAAATCCCTTTATGCAAGATTGCAAAAAGAGAAGGTTTTTGTTTTAGAGATTTTGCCTAAAGGGAGCTTTTTAGAGGACATAATGATTCTTAATCCTCCTAAACTTAGGGAGCTTATTAGTGTATTTTATCAATTAAAATTGGGCTTAAGTGCAAAGATACCCTTATTATCTGTGTTAGAGGATACTATTTTGCAAATCCATAATCCTCTTTTAAGGCTAAAATTTAAAAAAGTCCTTTTTGGGCTACAAAAGGGTAAAACATTACCGCTTTGTTTTTTAGAAGCAGGCTTTGAAGATTTTATTTGTTCGATGATTGAAATAGGGCATAAAAGTGGAAAACTTATTGAGGCTTTAGAGTTTATTATTTTAGGGCTAAAAAATCGTCAAAAAAACCAAAAGCTTTTTAAAAAAATCTTATTCTATCCCTTGTTTGTTAGTATGGTTATGGTGTTGGTGTTCTTGGGGATTACGATTTTTGTCCTCCCACAATTTGAATCTTTGTTTTTAGATTTTCAAGCACATTTGCCTTTAGTGAGTAGAAGTTTATTATTTATGCACTCTTTAATTATGCAATGGGGAATGGGGATTGTTTTTGGGATTTGCTTAATAAGTCTTATTGGGATTTGGTTTTATAAGCATTCTATTTTGCTTCAAGAGAAGTTTTCTAAACTCGCTTTATCTTTCCCTCTTTTAGGAAGGGTTATTTATCATTATACAATGAGTCAATTTTTGCTAAGTTTTTATTGGCTTTATCGGAGTAAAATTCCTTTAGAGCAGGTTTTAAAAATCTCTTCAAAAGGTATTGAAAATACTTATTTGAGGCTTAGGGTAGAAGATATTTATGGATATATCTTAAAGGGGGTTTGTATAGCAGAGAGTTTTGAGAAAAGCGGCATTTGGGATAGATTGACTTTAGGATTAATCCATAGTGCTAAAGATGAGGAGGGGTTTTTAGAAGCCTTAGAAGTTATATTAGAACTTCATAAAGAGGAATTACAAACCAGAAGCGAATCTTTAATGGCTGCTTTAGAACCTGTGATGATTGTATTTTTAGGACTGCTTGTATTATGGCTTGCTTTGGGGATATTTTTGCCCCTTTGGGAGTTACCCTTACAGATGAAAGCATTTTAATGAAATTTGCACCAAATTCTTTTAGGGCATTTTCTCTTATAGAGTTATTGATGGCTTTAAGTATGGTTAGTTTTAGCTTTATCTTTTTTGCTAAGGTTTTATTGCAAGAAGAATCTTCTAAAGCTCAATCTTTAAAAATACCTATTTGTGATACCCTTAAAAAGCAGTGTGTTTATCATTTATCTGCCAATAAATCCCTCCCTCTTATTAATGTCCAATGAAAAAATTTAAAGCCTTTAGCCTTGTTGAGGTATTAATTACTGCTTTAATTGTTGGAATAATAGCAGGAATAAGTGGAAAGAGTATTTTAGCTATTTATGCAGATTATCAAAGTAGCGAGCAAAAGTATTTGTTAGAAATTTCTTTACTTAATACTATGGCACAGATACAAAAGATTCTTCAAAAAGCTGTTTTTGAAAGTATTTTCTTGCAGGATAATACTCTAGAGTTTTTAGAAAAAAGCAATCAATGGGTGAATCTTGGGGATTATTCTTTGCCTTGTTTTAGCTCTCTTATTGCTAGGGCTACAATGAGTAATACTTTAGAGCTTGCAGTTTTACCGCTTAATCAACAATTTCAGGAGCGTCTTAATGCCTTATGCACTCTTTATTCACAGCCCTTTGAATTATTGTTTTTATGCCCTAATAATAGTCCTAGAGATTACTATACTCCTAAATTTAGAGCAAAAATATTGTCCCAAAATGCCTATGAAATCATTACACAAATACCAGAATTTTTAATAAATAATGCTTCCCAAACATTCTTTTCAAAGGTTTATCTCCTAGATTCTAAGAGGGCTCATAAAAAAATTGTTTTAAAGGATAATCAACTCTTTTTATTCTCTGATAAATCCTACCTTTTAGATGATTTTATAGAGAGTATGGAGCTAGAGAGGGTAGAATTTGGATTTAAACTCACACTTTGTAAAGAGCCTAAAGATTTACTTTGTAAAAGCCATATTATTTTAGAGGAGAGTTTTTGAGGAGGGGTTATATTTTGTTTTCTTTTGTTTTGCTTATTGTGGTGGGTGGAATGATATTTTTCTTAAGTCTTAAAAAGACTGCTTTAATCCAAAGTATTTTGCAAGAAAGCCAAAGTCAAGTTTGGCTAGTGTTGCACATGCAGAGTTTTAGGAATGTTTTAAAAGAAAAACTTCAAAATCAGCAAATTGCTTTCTCTAAGTCCAATTTTGCAGAATTTTCTATGCGTTTTGATAGGGTTTATCATTATAAAGCTATTCTAACAAGGGTTGAAAATACTTTGGGGAGTGAGATTTATTGGGTGGATATTTTGGGAACACAAGAGGGAGCATCACAAAAATATTCTATGAGTTTTCAAAGTTTTCTTTATTGGTAATGTCGTAATTTAGCAACATTTTTCAACATTAAATCAAAGAATAAATTATGCACTTTTGCCCTCTCTTTGCATTTATCTTAATTTGTGGTGCTTTAAACTAATCAACATATGCCTTAAGAATGAATCTAGGTGATGATAGAAAATATAGAAAAGCATATTTTAATTTATTTTTATGAATAAGCTTGATTTATGGGGGTAAGCAAGTATGAGTTCGGACTAAAATGCAAAGTTTAAGTTTTTAGAATCCTATCCATACATTGACAATTAAAAATTCTTTAGTTAATGTTTGAAACTTTAAAAGAAAGGAATTCTTATGCAATGGAATAAATTTGATACGCGTTGGATGCTCTCACTCTTTGGCACAGCAGTAGGAGCTGGGATTTTGTTTTTACCCATTAGAGCTGGAACAGGTGGGTTTTGGCCTGTAGTGGTTATGACTTTATTAATTTTTCCTATGGTGTGGTTATCCCATAGAGCCTTAAGCCGCTTTGTTAATGAATCTAAAAGCACAGAGCATGATATTACTCACGCTGCTGAAGAATATTGGGGAAGGGGAGTAGGCTTTTTTATTACCATTTTGTATTTTTTTGCGATTTATCCTATTTGTTTAGCCTATGGCGTTGGTATTACTAATACCTTTGCAAGTTTTTTCGTGCATCAGATGCAATTAACTAGTTTTTATGATACAGAAACTTTAAACCTTTATCCAAGCGTTAGAATGGTTTTAGCCTTTGTATTGGTAAGTTTAATGATGAGCGTTATGGTTTTAAAAGAAGAATGGGTAACTAAAGTTTGCAATATCCTTGTATATCCTCTTTGTTTTGTGTTGTTCGCCTTTTCGTTATATTTAATCCCTTATTGGAAGCTAGAGATTATTCAAACTTCTCCAAGTATTAAGGAGTTTGTTGAGGTTGTATGGCTTACTTTACCTGTGCTTGTTTTTGCTTTTAACCACTCTCCTGCTATTTCTACCTTTACGCTAAGTGTTCGTCGTAAGTATGGTAAAGATTCTGAAAATAAGGCTAATCAGATTCTTTTTAGAACCTCTATAATGTTGTTGGTTTTTGTAATGTTTTTTGTTTTTTCCTGCATTTTATGTTTAGAGCCTAATGATTTTCAAGCAGCAAGAGAGGCGAATATTCCTATTCTTTCTTATTTTGCTAATAAGTTTGAAACACCCATTATCGCTTATGGTGCCCCACTTGTTGCTTTTTTGGCAATTGTTTCTTCATTTTTTGGGCATTATTTTGGTGCTTATGAGGGATTAAATGGAATTGTGCGGAAAGGGCTTAAAATATTTGGGTTTAAAGATATTTCTATAGGGAGTATCAAGATTTTTAGCACACTTTTTATGTATATCACTATCATCATTGTAAGTTTTATTAATCCAAGCATTTTAGGTTTTATTGAGGATTTAGGGGGTCCTATTATCGCAGCAATTTTATTGATTATGCCAATTATTGCGATTTGGAGTGTTAGTAAACTTAAGAAATATAAGAATCCTCTTTTAGATATTTTTATTTTTATCACGGGGTTTTTGACTATTGCTAGTATAGTATATAAGCTTTTTTAAAGTATTTAAAATAAACTTAAATTAAGTTATAAATAAGACAAGTTTGTTATAATCCTCGCTTTAAAACTAAATCCAAACAAAGGGTAAATAATGAATATTACCAAAATGGCAAAAGCCAACGAAATCAAACGCGATTGGATCGTTCTTGATGCAGAGGGTAAAATATTTGGTCGGCTTGTTGCAGAGGTTGCGACACTTTTAAGAGGTAAGCATAAGCCTTGTTATACCCCAAATATAGATTGTGGAGATTTTGTTGTTATTATTAATGCACCTAAGGCTAAATTTAGTGGAGTAAAACTTGAAGATAAAGAATATTTCACACATTCAGGCTATTTTGGAAGTACAAAATCTAAAACGCTTAAGGAAATGCTAGAAAAACATCCAGAAAAGCTTTATAAATTAGCGGTTAGAGGAATGCTTCCTAAAACAAAATTAGGTAGAACAATGATTAAGAAATTAAAAGTATATTGTGATGGCAATCATCCCCATAGTGCACAAGTATCAAAGTAAGGACAAATAATGGCAAAAATTTATGCAACAGGAAAGAGAAAAACAGCAATTGCTAAAGTATGGCTAACTTCAGGGAGTGGAAAATTAAGTATTAATCAGACGAGTCTTAATAATTGGTTGGGAGGACACGAAGCTATTAAAATGAAAGTTATGCAACCCCTGCTTTTAACTAAACAAGAAAAAAGTGTTGATATTATTGCTGTAGCAATGGGGAGTGGATATTCTGCACAAGCAGAAGCCTTAAGGCACGGAATTGCTAAGGCACTTGTAGCTTATGATGTGAATTTTAGAGCCATTCTTAAGCCAAAGGGTCTATTAACAAGGGATTCAAGGGTTGTTGAGCGTAAAAAATATGGAAAAAGAAAGGCAAGAAGAAGCCCACAATTTTCAAAACGATAATCAAGATTCAAGCTTTGCTTGGATTTTACCAATATCCTTTTTCTTACACAAAATCCTATATCTGCCTATTTCATTAATGACACAAAAGAATTATGCTAATAAAAATTTTACAATAATTTAAGAGTCCTAGTATGAGTGAAAATGTATGGAGTTTTGTAGGTGCTCTTTTAGAGAAAATTTAATAAATATCAATTTTTTTGTGGGATGGGGTAATGCAATTAATTTAATGCGACATTCTTTGTATTATGAGGAATCTCTAGTGGGTTGGGTTCTAAAATGCTATAAAAGGATATTTTATTTCAAAATGTAAAATTTATAGAGTGAGTAGTTTGGAATTTAGATAAAATGGTAATTTGTTTTGTACATTAGATTGAAATAGAAAATTAAGGAAATTTTTTAAAAATCCCATCTAAAAAGTAACTTTAATTGTATTAAAGAGGGTTTAAACTACCCATAAAAATTGTCACAATTCAGGGACGATTCTTTAAGGATTGAGTCGAGAGTTTTTGGTTTTAGAGATAGATTTCTTAGGATAATGAGGCATTTAGGAAGTATTCTAGCTAATTGCAAAATTATTAATTAGGGGACAATGGCTTTAAGAATAAAATCTTGCGGTAGTGTGGATATAGAATCTCCTATCTAATAATAGGTAAATCCTTAAAAGAGATAAGCCTAAATGTTTTAATAAAAAAGGGCGGGGATAATATCATCGTTTAAGGTTTAGGATGGAGTTTTAGATTGATGAATAGATTTTTCTTAATTGGGAGAGGAAATAATCGCTATCAACTTTTAGGGCAGTAGCAAATTTCTGCAAAGTATTATTTGTGGGGTTTGTTTTTCTTGTTTCAAGTTTTTTATGTTTTGCATAGATTTCACTATACTTTGTCAGCTCATCTTGTGTGATACCAAGATTATTTCTAACTATTTTTATTTTTCTCTCAAATTAGATTTCTCTATGTAAAGTGTTTTGATAGAAAAACCTTAGAATCCACTTTGGATTCTAATAGAAAATAACATTAACAAGGATTGAGGGATAACGTTTTAGTTTCTTAAAGAGTATTTTTCTTAAAGAATTACGGATTTCATTTTCCATAGCTTTTTGGTTGCTATAAAGTTCTTTTTTACAATTTTTTACAAAAAGCTCAAAGAAATCTTCAATTTCTTTATTAAAATTCATCGTGTCTTTATTAGAGATAATCCCCATAGAGTAGATACGAGGTCTTTGGATAAGAGAGTTTTTTGCCTTATCAATTTGTGCAGTTACTACGAGAATACCATTTTCTGCAAGATTTTGTCGATCTAGGACAACATCATTAGTAACTATCGCACTAATTTGGTTATCAATATAGGTTTTTCCTGTTTTTACACTACGCACTTTGCGTAAGTAATTATGTGCAACTTCTATTTGGTCGCCATCTTCCATAAGATAAATATTTTTTTCATTAACACCACAAGAAATAGCGGTTTCTTTATGCTTTAGGATATGGTTGTATTCCCCATGGACGGGCAAGAAAAACTTAGGTTTTACAAGTCTAAGCATAAGCTTTTGTTCTTCTTGTGCAGCGTGTCCGCTAGTATGGATTTCTCCAAAATCTTGATAATAAACTTTTGCTCCTGCTTTGTTAAGGAAATTTAAGACATTAGAAATTGAACCTTCATTGCCCGGAATAGCCTTGGCTGAAAGGATAATAATATCTGTGGGTTTGATTTTAATATGCCGATGTTCATCTGTTGCCATACGATAGAGCGCACTCATTGTTTCTCCTTGGCTACCTGTGGTAACGATTAATACCTCTTCATCGGGGTATTTGGCTACTTCGTGGGCTTCTATAAAAACATTTTGTGGGATTTCAATATAGCCTAATGTTCTAGCAATTTCTAGGTTTTTCTCCATAGAGCGACCTATAACAGAAACCTTTCTTCCATATTTGATTCCGTGTTGAATGGCTTGATAGACACGATGAATATTAGAGCTAAAAGTGCTCATAATAACGCGTCCTTTGGCACGCGAAAAAAGTAAATCAAAAGCTGGTCCTACGCTTGCTTCACTAGGTGTATAGCCTGCTTTGTGGGAATTAGTAGAATCGCTAAGTAGCAATAATACCCCTTGTTCTCCATAATAAGCGATTCGATTTAAATCTGTGGGATAGCCATCAATAGGCGTGTGATCAATCTTGAAATCTCCGGTGTGAAAGATTAGTCCAGCCTCTGTTTTAATAGCTAATGCACTAGAATCTACAATAGAATGGGTAATATGAATCCATTCAATTTCAAATTCTCCTATTTTGATGGGCTTACGTTTCTCAATAGGTCTAAAGAGGGAGCGGAATCGCTTTAAGCCATGTTCATCAAACTTAGATCCAATAAGTCCTAAGGGTAAAGAAGTCCCATAGATGGGAAATTGGTATTTTTTAAACAAATAAGGCATTGCACCAATATGGTCTTCATGGGCGTGAGTAATGATGATGCCAACAATTTTGTCTTTAATGGCTTCTAAATAACTAAAATCTGGCACTAAAATATCTACACCGTGCATGTTATTATCAGGAAAGCTCATTCCTGCATCAATGATTATAGCCGAATTTTGTGTCTCAAGCACTGTCATATTTGCACCAATCTCACCTAATCCTCCTAGTGGAGTGATTCTTATTTTTCCATTAGGATTAAACTGCACTTGTGAGTGTATAGATAAAGAGCTTTGGTGAATCTTTGCATTAATTTCAACATTTTTTTTCAAATCCACATTGGATTGTTGCGTATCTTTGTTGTTGTAATTTTTATTGTAGGGTTTGGATTTATCATTATTGGGGTTTTGCCCATCTCCTTTTTTATTGTATCGCCCTTTTTGGTTTGGAATACCATCGTTTTTCTTTTCTTTTGGGCGGGGTTTGAAGTATTTTTTGTTTTGCTCTTTGTAGTCTTTTGAAGCATTATTTCCTTTTTGTGTTTCTAGTTTATTTTCTTCCATAGTTCTGCCTTTATAGGAATTTCAAAAGTTGGTGATAAAAGAAAGTATCAATCTCGTGAGGTCTTTTATTAATGCCAATACCAAGCTTTTGCAAGCATTCTAGAATCTTTGCCTTTTCATAGCTTTTTGCAAGATTATTAAAAAGCGTTTTTCGTGGCATATTAAAGGCTATTTTTAATAATTTTTCTAATTTTTCCAAAAAGTCTTTTTCTTCATATTTTGTTTTTGTGAGTAAAAACACTGAAGAAGTAACTTTAGGGGGCGGATTAAAAGATTGTGGAGAAACATCAAAAAGTAATTTTGCTTCCCCTATACTTCTAGCCAAAACGGATAATGCACTAAAATCACTTTCGCCTGTATCTGCACAAAACTTTAATGCAACCTCCTTTTGTGCCATTACTAAAAACCCTCGGCACATAGAATCTTTTATCGCTTTTATTATAAGTGGTGTTGCGATGTAATAGGGGAGATTAGAGATGAGAAAATAAGGTTTTTCTCTTAAATTCTCTTTCTCCCATATTTGTAATATATCACCCACTTCTAATTGTAAAGCCCTCACGCTTAATGCTTGTTTGAAACGTTCCTTTAAATAAGGAACCAACTCCTTATCGACCTCATAAGTAGTGATACTTCCTAAGCTTAAAAGCTTATTTGTTAGATCACCTAAGCCAGCCCCAATTTCGATAACTTCAAGGGTGTTTTGTAGTTTGGGAATGGATTGGATTATCTGTGTTAGAACACTCTCATCTTTCAAGAAATTCTGCCCAAAATGCTTTTTTGCAAGAATCTTATTCATTTTGTAAAAAACCTTGAAATTAATGCGACATTGTAGCATTTTTTTATTAAATTAACATTTTTTGATAAATCCACTTTGTAAAATACAGATTTTTGCACTTCTTTTAAAATCATCAAATAGCTCTATAATAACCATATCAGTTGGAAAACTCACAGGTTTATTAGCAATTTTGCAACGCAAAAACCCTAAATCATCAAAAAGTATTCTTCCACCCTCATATTCCCCGCACCCACCTTTTGTTCTAATGTTGCTTATTTTATAACGTTTTTGTAAGGATAAATCCCCCTCTCTTAAACCATTAGCAAATTTGGTATTATTGTAAGTATAAACGCTTAAATACTTATTGTCAAAGGGATTTCTAGCTATTTCAAAAGAGTCCATAGGTCTATTATCAAAATTTTTTGTTTTAGCCTTTCTAGCACTATCGCTAAAGATGGAATAAGCCCAACCAATATTTTTAAGATTGGTAAATTGTAATCTCCAAAAGCTATCTTCAAAATGTTTTCTTTCTTCTTGACAAGAATCGCTTTGACAAAAGGGGGCTTGATGGATAGTCTTTGTCGTGTGAAGTGCAAGGTATTTTGTAAAATGTAAATGGTTAATAATCTGTTCTTGTGCTTCTTTTAGGTGGGATTTTGGGTAGGCAATAAGGGCTATGGAGCTAAAAATACTAATAAGGGATAAAACTAATAAAATCTCAAAAAGGCTAAAGCCATTAAAGCGGTGTTTCATAGCTTTGAGAGGCAAAAAGAATGGTATCGCGCAAAAGCATTAAAGGCTTGCTAAAAAATAGCCCAAAAGTGAAAGCTAATAAGACAATAAAAGTTATAATAAAGGGGGCTTTATAACGCATTCTAAATTGAGGTAACCGCACTCTAAGCCCACAGAAATAAAGTTTTGTCATTAGGGGTAAGCTAACTATTAATAAAGGGGCAAAAGAGGGTATATCGACTTTTTGTCTTAAAGAGAGTAACAAAATAAAGCACAAAGTGGTTATGGAGATATACCAAATAAGCGGTTTATTTTGCGTATTTATAAAGCGATAAAGCACATAGAGAAAATAAAGAAAAACTAAAGGAGAGAAAAGAAAGAGCAAGTATGCACTAGTGTCTATAAAATATCCTCTAGGGTATCCCCCTATATTTAAACCAAAAAGATACATATTTAAAGCAAAAAATGCAAGGGAGGAGAGGATTAAAAAAGTATCTTTTTTAGAGATGCCATAAAAGATAAGTGCTAAAAAAACTAGTGAAAAGCTTTTATCAAGTATTGCCATTATAGCGAGTAACCAGTAGGGAATCTTTTGACTTTTTTGTTGCAGTAAGCACAAAAGTAAGGGAAAAAAGATGATGACTTGTCCTTTTAAAAACATTATTATATCAAGATTAACACCGGGCAATAATAAAAATAAGAGTGTGCAAAAAAGTGCATCACTAGGACGCTTTAAGAAATTTTTGGAAAAGACAAAAAGCAAAAGTGCATTACAAAAATGAAGGAATAAAAAAATGCTCCTAAAAGTAAATTCATTGAAGCCCATATATCTAAAAGTTTCTATTTTGTAAGTTTCAATACTAAGAATATTGCTAAGAGAAAATATCAATAAAGCATCTAAAAAGAGTAAAATCCCTAAGTAAAGATAAACCTTCTTTTCTTCCAAATTTGACCTTCAAGATTCTGTAAATTTATAGCCATTAAGTAATAAAGCTTTGCGGATTTGTTCTTGGTGTTCGGCTCCTTTTGTTTCTAATCTTACAGAAATATTGGCATCTCCATAGACTAAAGAAGCAGAGACTCTATCAAAATCTACTTTTACAATATTAGCTTGGAGATTAGAAAGTAGATTACTTAGACGTTCTAAACTCCCGGGTTTATCAATAAGTGTAACGCTAAAGCTCATTTTGCGATGAGAACGGACTAGTCCTTTTTCTATGATAACCCCAAGCATATTTACATCGATATTCCCACCACTTAAGACAAGCCCAACAGATTCTTTTTCTTTGATGGTAAATTTATGGTGCAAGAGTGCGGCAACTACACTTGCACCAGCACCTTCTACAACAAGTTTTTGTTTCTCTAAAAGGTATAAAATCGCATTAGCAATTTCCTCGTCATCAACCATTACAATCTCATCAACGCTCTCTAAAATATAATGAAAGTTCTTTTCATTGACATCACGCACTGCTATGCCATCAGCGATAGTTCGGACATCTTTTGTGCTTTGAATACTTTTTTGATAAAAGGAGTGATACATTCCCGGTGCTCCTTTAGCAACAACTCCTATAATTCTTGTGTTAGGAAGCATTTGTTTATACACGGAGGCTATCCCAGAAATTAATCCACCACCACCAACAGGGACAACAATAGTTGTTAAGTTGTTTTGGTCTTCTATCATTTCTAAAGCAATCGTTCCTTGTCCGGCTATAACTTCATCATCGCTAAAGGGATGAATGAAATGAAGCTCATTTTCTTTAGCATAATTGATTGCATAAGCATAAGCTTCATCGTAATTATTGCCATATAAGATAGCCTCTGCCCCTAATTCTTTAACCCCCATAACTTTTAGTAAGGGTGTAGCCTCTGGCATTACAATCACCGCTTTTATGCCATAGTGTTTTGCGCTATATGCTACGCCTTGGGCGTGATTACCAGCACTTGCCGCAATCACTCCTTTTAACCTTTGGGATTGGCTTAAAGTGGAGATTTTATTAAAGGCACCCCTTAGTTTGAAAGAGCCGGTGTTTTGAAGATTTTCTTGTTTAACATAAACTTGGGATTGGCTAATTTGACTAAGTTTTGGAGCAAAAGCAAGTTTTGTATGTTGGGAGATACCCTCTAAACGCTTTTTAGCATCAATAAACTTAGCTAAAGCAATCATAAACATAGCCTTTCATATTCAAGCTTAATACAAGTATTTTCAAGATAAAATAGATTATTTTGCTCTAAAATATCTTTAGCCTCTTTACTTTGTAATCCTAATTGAATCCATACGCATTTAGGTTTGTTAGGAAGCCCTATAATTTCTTTAGCGATTCCTGATAATGCCTCACTTTTTCGGAAAATATTGAGTATTTCTATTGCTCCATTTTTTTTGATAGATTCTTCACTAAAGGCTTCTTGCAAAGAATGATGGGCTTGTTTGCCTAAAATTTCTCCCCCTTTTGGATAAATAGGGATGATGTTAAACCCTTTTTGGAGGAGATATTTAGCAACTTGATGGCTTGTTTTTGTAGAATCAGGAGAGAGTCCTAAAATGGCTATGTTTTTTGATGTCTCTAGAAGTGTTTTTTTGAGATTGTCTTGCATATAGTTGTCCTAATTTGTGATTTTAAGCTTTTTATAGAATTTTAAAAATATTGTAACAAAAAATTCTAATAATATTATCTTTAATAGTGATAAAATTAAAGAAATAATGGCTAAACTAGGCTATAATTGAAAATATTTTGGTTGTTTAAGGAAATGAAAATGGCGTTAAGCACAGAAGAGCTAGAAAGGTATAATCGGAATATTTTATTAGAGGGTATGGGGGAAGAAGGTCAGCAGAGATTAAAGAGGGCTAAAGTTTTGGTAGTAGGTGCAGGTGGGCTTGGATCTCCTGTGTTGTATTATCTAGCAGCAGCGGGTGTAGGTGAAATTGGGATATGTGATGGGGATGTTTTAGATTTAAGTAACCTTCAAAGACAGATTTTACATAATACGCAAGATTTACAAAAAAATAAAGCACAATCTGCTAAGGAAAAGCTAGAGATTTTAAACCCAACCCTTAAAATTAATACTCATAAAGAGCGATTAAATGTGAATAATATTTTAGGGATTTTGAAAGATTATGATTTAGTGATTGAAGCCACAGATGCTTTTGTTTCAAAGTTTTTAGTCAATGATGCCTGTGTTTTGGCGAATAAAGTTTTAGTAAGAGGGAGTGCTTTACACTTTTGCGGACAGGCTATGAGCATTAAACCCAAAGAGAGTGCTTGTTATGCTTGTCTTTTTGATAAGCCCCCTAAAGGAGCTGTTTTAACAAGTGCTGAAGTAGGGATTTTAGGTTCAGTAGCAGGCCTTTTTGGTTGCATTGAAGCTAATGAAGCTATTAAAATACTTACAGGGGTTGGCAAACCGCTTTTTAATCAATTGCTAAGCTGCGATATTAGAGATATGGAGTTTAGAAAAATTAATGTAAAACGCAATCCTTGTTGTAGAGTATGTGGAGAGAATGGCTTAAATGCTCTTGATTCTAAGTTCTATACTTAGAATTATCGGAGTGTTTCTATATAATATCCAATATCCTCCATATCTTTTTTGGTGTAACGTTGGGCGATTTGGTTTTTAATAAAACGTGATTGTCCTTGAAAGGTTTGGTTTTGGTAGTTTTTAAGTTCATCGGCAATATCTGTGGCTTTCCAAGTGTTAATAGGGGGCTTATTAGCAACAGAAACTTCTGCATTTTTTCCATGACAGGTCGCACAATCTCTTCGAAAAAGCTTTTCCCCGTTTTCTAAATTCGCTTGTTTATTGGTAGAATTAACTTTACCTGTGCCAATTAAGCTTTCTAAAAAATTTTTTTCTTGTAGGGTTAAATCCTCATCTTCACGAATAACTTGAATATCTTTTGCACCTAGATTTTTAGAATATTTTTTTAAGATAGCTTTAATTTCTTCTCCAAACTCACCTTTGAGTTCAAAGCAAACACAATCTTCAGCATTTAAAAAACTAAGGCATACAATAACCCATAAAAAGAATTTTTTCATATATGTGCTCCAAAAGATTTTAAAATAATTTTGCAATTCTGCCAAAAAAATATTTAATTTTTTATTTCTATATCTTACAATAATTAAAAGCTACTTTAGGTAGGATATTTTATAATTCTAGTTGCCTGAGTGAAACGTAATTTTATTTTGGGTCCAACACATTGAGTAGTGCTGGTCATATAGACTTCTTTGTGTGATGGTGTTTTCGTTATTAGTCTCTTAAGTTGAGATGAGAATCTGCCGCCTAATAAGAAGCTTATGATTGGAATTTTTGCCATTTATGGGCTTACACGAATAGAACGTTCACTTGGGTTTTTAATTTTTAAAGTTTTTAGGTTAAAGATTTTAAAGATTAAAAACAAAGGTGAAATATGGAGATTGTGATTGTTGGAAGTGGTGGTAGAGAATATGCCATTGGTTTAGCATTACAAAAAGAATGCAGGATTGATGGAATCTATTTTTATCCCGGCAATGGCGCAACAGAAAAATTAGGGAAAAATATTAACTTTAAAACCGATAAAGATTTTGTAGAATTTGCAGTAAGGCAAAAAATAGGGCTTGTTGTAATAGGTCCTGAAGCTCCTTTAGTAGAAGGTTTAGCGGATAGATTAAGAGAAAATGATATTTTAGTTTTTGGTCCTAGTGCGAAGGCTGCTAGATTAGAGGGTTCTAAGGTTTATATGAAAGAATTTGCAAGAAAATATGATATTCCAACAGCAACATTTTTGCAAACACAAGACTATGCAGAAGCTTGTAGGTTTATAGAGTCTTTAAATCTTCCTGTTGTTCTTAAAGCAGATGGTTTATGTGCGGGTAAGGGCGTAATCATTGCTCAAAGTTATGCAGAGGCAAAAGCTACCGCTAAAGAGATGCTAAGTGGTAAGGCTTTTGGGGATTCTGGTCGAAAAATCGTGATTGAAGAATATTTAGAGGGTTTTGAATTATCCGTCTTTGCAATGTGTGATGGTAAGGATTTTATACTTTTGCCTGCTGCACAAGATCATAAACGACTATTAGATGGTGATAAGGGTCCTAATACTGGAGGAATGGGGGCTTATGCTCCATCTTCTTTGGCAACTCCTGCACTCCTTGAAGAAATTAAAGAGACGATTATTGATCCTACTTTAACAGGTATGGAAAGAGAGGGAAATCCCTTTAGCGGTGTTCTTTTTTGCGGTATTATGGTGGTGAAAGATAGACCTTATTTGTTGGAATTTAATGTCCGCTTTGGGGACCCAGAATGCGAAGTATTAATGCCTTTATTTAAAAGAGGGCTTTTAGATTGTTTTATGGCTTGTGCTAAGGGTGATTTGCAAAAAATTGATTATGAATTAGAGGAGAATGTTTGCGTTGGTGTGGTGGTTGCTTCTAAAGAATATCCTTATAAAAATTCCAAAAAAGAAAAAATTACTTTTTTAGATACTGCTACTCCTTTGGAAAATGCTTCTATCGTTTTTGCTGGGGTAGAAAGAGGTGGAAAGTATCTTTTAGCAAGTGGTGGAAGAGTTCTTGTATGTGTGGGTAAGGGTAGAAATGTCAAAGAAGCGGCTAAAAATGCTTATGGAATAGTGAAAACTATAAAGTTTGATGGAATGCAGTTTCGTAAAGATATTGCCCATCAGGTGTTGGAGAAATAATGAAAGTAGAGCAAATTGAAGAAATACTTGCAAGAGAGGAGCTACAAATAGCTCCCTTATGGAAACGATTTGTTGCTTTTGTAATTGATGAATTACTTATAAGTATGATAATAATTGGGATTGCTTGGGAGGCGATCTCGCAAAACTCTCAAGATATAGAAATTGTCTTAAAGATTGTATCAGATTATACATTCTCAATGCTTGGGATTGCTCTTGTTTATCATTGGCTTTTTGTCAAACTTTATGGGGCAACAATAGGCAAAATGGTAGTTAGGATTAAGGTTATTGAAGTGGCTCTTTTAGATAATCCTAGTGTTATGCAATCCTTTTTACGCTCTTTAATTAGATTATTAAGCATAATCTTGACTTATATTCCTTTTATATTCATTCTAAGTAGTAAGATTTATCAAGGTTTGCACGATAGAATTGCCAATACTATTGTTATAGAGATTAAGTAATGTTTTTGAGAAAAAGTGCTTCTTTAATTGCCCTTGCAACCCTTATAACGATGTCTAGCATTATAAATGCTAGACCTTCTATTAAGCATTTTGGTAAAAATCAAGAAGTTGTTTTTGAGTTTTTAGCCGATGATGTGGAGTATGATAAGGCACAAATTATAGGAAAAGGCAATGTCACTATTATCAATTTAGATTATTTTGTAACGGCTAATAAAGCCATTTATGATACACAAACAGGAGAAATAACGCTTATAGATAGTGTTAATGCCTATAAAGGAAATTCGCTTTATTTAAAGGCACAAAAGGTGAAGATTAAAATCCAAGAGGATTATTCTTTTTTAGAGCCTTTTTATTTGCAAGAGTTACAAAGTGGTTTATGGGTAGATTCTAAGAGTGCGGAATTTGATGGTAGTGTTTATCAGCTAGAAGATGCTACGCTTTCAGCTTGTAGTGTACATAACCCTATTTGGAAGATTCAAGCCTCACAAGGGGAATATGATGCTAATAAAGAGTGGTTAAAAGTGTGGCACCCTCGTTTGTGCGTGTATGATATACCTATTTTGTATTTTCCTTATTTATCTTTTTCAGCGGGTTACCAAAGGAAAAGCGGTTTGCTCTATCCAATAGTTGGGAATTCTCGTAATGATGGTTTGATTTACTCACAGCCCATCTTTGTTGCTCCAAATAATTGGTGGGATATGACTTTCTCTCCACAGATTAGGACGAAAAGAGGTGTAGGATTTTATGATGAAATTCGGGTGGTTGATGATAAAAATCAGATTTTTTGGTTAAATTTTGGAATTTTTAGAAATACGGATAGTTATCAAAATACTTATAATTTAGAAAATCAAGAACATTATGGAGTGCAGTTTGAATATTCACGCAAAGACTTATTGACAAAATCGCATAATTATTTCCGTGAAGATGGTTTATATGCAGATATTTCTCAAATTTCTGATATTGATTATTTTAAAACTCAAACAGAGAGGGTAAGGGAGAGGGCAGATTTACAAGGTAGTTTGCTTACTTCGCGTTTAAATTATTTTTTAAAAAGCGATAATGATTATATAGGGCTTTATGGTAGATATTATTCTGATTTAGAAAAAACAAGCAATGCAGAAACTCTGCAGACATTGCCAGAGATTCAATATCACCGACAAATAGATAGTATTTTAGTGGATAATTTTTATTATTCCTTTGATTATGGTGTGAAAAATTATACAAGGCCCATAGGTTATCGTGCGATTCAACAAGAAGCGAGATTGCCTTTTATTTATACGCAAAGTTTATTTGATGATTATATAAATGTTTCTGTATCGCCAGTATTTTATGGAACAATGGTAAATTATAGTAATACTTCTAGTTTGCATTTAGAAAATGGAAGATATTTTAGCCATCATTATGTTTTTAGTGGGGATATGGATTTGGTAAAAAAATATACTAATTTTGGGCATACTCTAAACTTGGGCTTGCAATATACATTGCCTGGAGCTGATAATAAAAAGGGAAGCTTTACGGATTTTTTTGAATTGCCCGGAGATAGACAGGAGTTTTTATTAAGTGGCTCTCAATATTTTTATGATTTAGAGAATGTTTTATTATTATCCCATAGAATTAGTCAGGCTTTTTATTTTGAGGGTGCTAATCAACGCGTAGGGGAACTTCAAAATGAAGTCCAGTATTTTTATAATCATCGTTGGAGATTTTTAAGTAGTATTTTTTATTCCCATTCAAGAGGTAAAATATCTGAGGCTACCCATCAAGTTGAGTATAAAGAGGATTTTTTAACAGGAACATTTAGCCATTTTATTCGTGAGCAATTTGCTAGAAATGATATTGTAAAAGGGAGATTTGGAGAGGCAAATTATATTAATGCAGGATTTAAAAAAGAATTTGAAAATTTTAATTTATATGCTAATGTTGGTTATGATTATAAAGAAAATTATTTCAAGACTTGGCAAATTGGTATTGATACAGAAATTCGGTGTTTTGCCTTTGGGATTAAATATGTCAATACAATCAATCCTGTGCTAACCACTAGAGGGGCTGAAGCAAGAAATGATAAGCATGTTCTTTTAACGGTTAAGTTTATACCGCTTTTAAGTAGTGATGTAAAGATTGGTAATTAAGAAGGGGTAAGGATTTGGATTTGTTAGGGAACTCACAGCATTCTCCAAGACGTAAGATCTTTTTTGAGAATCGTGAAGATGCTTTAGCGAAGTTGTTAAATAATTTACCTCTAAATTTTTTTCTTAAAGAAGATTGCGTAGTAGTAGGAATTTCATTTGCGGGAGTTTATTTTGCTCACAAATTAGCACAAACCATAAAGGCCCCTTTGGCTGTTCTTTTTACTGCTTCTATTTATGCTCCTAATAATCCAGAATGTGAAATTGCTATGGCAACAGAAACTAAAGATGTTGTTATTAATGATTCTTTAGTAGAATCTTTTGGGATTAGTTTGGATTATGTTTATGGTGAAGTAGAGAGGCAATATGACGATAAAATGTTGCCTCTAATTTATCAGCATCGTAAAGGGAATCCTCTGATGTCTTTTAAAGATAAACATGTTTTATTGGTTGATGAAGGTATTGATAGTGGCATTACTGCTTTTGCGTCAATTAAATCTATGGTTACCCTGCAAGCTAAAACAATTTATTGTGCAACACCTGTAGCTCCTTTAGAAGTTGCTAAAGCCATTGAAGAGACAATAGATGGTGTTTTTTGTCTTTATAAATTAAAAGATTTTGTAGATGTTGGGTATTATTATAGGGATTATACAGAAATACCTGTATCTATTATTGAGGAAATTTTTACCCAAATACAATAGCCTTAAGGAGAAATAATGCAAGCGGTGAATCTATCATTTTTAAATCAGCAAGAAAAATACACTTTTGATACTTTTGCACAATCAACAAGCGGAAGCGTATATTATCAACAAGGCAATAATGTCCTTTTAGCTACCATTGCTATTGATACTGATGAGATTGTAGAAGAGGATTTCTTGCCTTTAACTGTGCAATACATAGAAAAAGCTTATGCCGCAGGAAAGTTTCCGGGTGGTTATGTAAAAAGAGAGGCTAAACCTGGTGATTTTGAAACCCTAAGTGCTAGAATAGTAGATAGAAGTTTGCGTCCGCTTTTTCCTAAAGATTATTGTTACCCTACACAAATTACGATTTTAGTCTTAAGTGTAGAGTCTGATGCGGATTTACAAATTTTAGCTTTAAATGCTGCAAGTGCGGCACTTTTTGTTTCAGAAATACCCATTAGTATTCCTGTTAGTGCTGTGCGTATAGGTAGGATTGATGAAAAGTTTATTGTTAATCCTAGTGCCAAAGAATTAGAGCGAAGCACTTTAGATTTATTGGTTAGTGGGGCTAATGAAGATTTATTGATGATTGAAATGCGTAGTTTTGGAGGTATTCAAGCCAAAGAAAATTCTAATCCTCTTAATCTCACTAATACATTTTTAGAAAATGAATTGGCTTATTTTAGTGCGAATGAAGTTGATGAAGAAACAATTTTAGAAGCTTTAAGGTTAGCACAAGAGATGATAGTGCAAAAAAATAAGCTTATTATTCAGCATTTTTCTCCTTTTCTAAAAGCAGCTATCAGTTTAAAAGAGGGTAGAAAAAATTTTGTATGCGATAAAATAGAATCTTATATTAGGCAAAACCATTTAGAAGAATTAAAGGCAGTAATTTATTTGCTTAGTAAAACAGAACTTAATAGTAAGCTTAATGCTTTTGTAAAGAAAATATTGCAAGAGTGGAGGGAGAAAAACCCACAAGATATAGAATATTTACAAGAAAGAGCCTTAGAGACAACTTTGAGGATTAAAAAAGAAATTGTGCGAACTATGATATTAAAAGAGAAAAAAAGAGCGGATGGGAGGAGGCTTGATGAAATCCGCCCTATTAGTATCCAAACTAATATTTTGCCTAATGCACACTCTAGTGCACTTTTTACAAGGGGGCAAACCCAAGCTTTGGTTGTAGCAACTTTAGGTGGAGAAATGGATGCACAAAGTTATGAGTTATTAACCGATAAATGTTCCTCTAAAGAGAGGTTTATGGTGCATTATAATTTTCCTCCTTTTTGTGTTGGGGAGGCAAGTAGTGTATCAGCACCTGGAAGACGAGAGTTGGGGCATGGAAATTTAGCAAAAAGAGCCTTAGAATCTAGTCTTATAGAGGGAAGATTCAAGACTATTCGTCTTGTTTCTGAAATTTTAGAATCTAATGGTTCTTCTTCTATGGCAACGGTTTGTGGAGGTTCTTTAGCTCTTGTAGCAGCGGGTGTAGAATGCACTAGTTTAATTGCAGGAGTGGCTATGGGATTAGTTTGTGAGGGGGAAGAGTATGCAGTTTTAACAGATATTATGGGCTTAGAAGATCATGATGGTGATATGGATTTTAAAATAGCGGGTTCAAAAAATGGTATTACAGCTATGCAAATGGATATTAAATTAGCGGGATTAAATATAGAAATCTTAAAAGCAGTATTATTCCAAGCCAAAGAGGCAAGAATGCGTATTTTAGAAATTATGGAAGAGGCTAAAAGCAACATTGTTTTAAATGAATCCGTGTTGCCAGCTTTAGAGGTTTTTTCTATCCATCCAAGCAAAATCGTTGAGGTTATAGGACAAGGAGGAAAAACCATTAAGGAGATTATTGAGAAATTTGAAGTTGCTATTGATTTAAATCGCGATAATGGGGAAGTGAGTTTAAGTGGGAAAAATAAACAAAAAGTTTATGATGCTAAAGAATATATTTTAGGAATTGTCAATAAAGAAAAAGAAGAGAGATTTAATCCTTGGGAAGTTTATAAGGTAGGAGATGTTTATACAGGGAAGATAAAAAAAATCGTGGAGTTTGGGGTATTTGTTGAGTTACCGCAAGGGTATGATGGATTATTGCATATTTCAAGAGTTGTGAATAAGGGTGAGGGGAAAATTTCTGATTATGTAAAAATTGATGAGGAGATAAAAGTAGAAGTTTTATCAGTGAATAAAAATAAGGTAGAGCTTGATTGGATAAGGGGATAATTTTTATTAAAGTTTTAGTAAAAATACTATAATATGTGTGCTTACAAAGCAATAAGTAGGGGATAGATCCGAACAGGCTTTGAAATATTAAGGAGAAAATATGAAAAAGTTACTTTTGGCTTTCTTTGCATTAGCAAGTGTTGTGTTTGCCGCTGATGGTGAAACATTATTATCTTATTCTGTAGAGGGCGAAACCTTATTGTCTTATTCTGCCATTGCTGCAGGTATTGGTTTGGGTATTGCTGCATTAGGTGGTGCGATTGGTATGGGAAACACAGCTGCTGCTACAATCTCTGGTATGGCTAGAAATCCGGGAATTGGCGGTAAATTAATGACAACAATGTTTATTGCTTTAGCAATGATTGAGGCACAAGTTATTTATACACTTGTTATAGCACTTATTTTACTCTATGCAAACCCGTTTTTGGCAATTTTAGGTTTGTAGGATTCAAGGAATCCTTGAATCTATCACTCTTGCGCTGGTGGTGGAATGGTAGACACACCATCTTGAGGGGGTGGCGGGGAGACCCGTGCGAGTTCAAGTCTCGCCCAGCGCACCATATCTTTTCTTTTATCTTTCTTTGTTAAATATTATTTATAAAATTTTATACATTTTCACATAAGCTTTAAATTTTTATAAACAATAATAAAAGTGTTTCTTATTATTAAATAATTATGCTATAATCGTCAAAATATTTTATAAAAATAAGGATTATTAGTAAAATGGAATTTTTGAAAGAAAGCGTCGATTACGCAATTTTTGGAATTTTAGGAATTATGGGGTTTATCGCACTTTGGCTTAGTATTGAGAGGGTTATATTTTTTGCAAAGATTGAATTTGAAGAATACCCTACTTTAGAATCTTTTGAAGATTCTATTACTAAGCATTTAACAACACTTTATATTATTTACTCTAATGCACCTTATGTAGGTTTATTAGGGACAGTTATAGGGATTATGATTACCTTTTATGATATGGGATTAAGTGGGAATATTGATACCAAAGGAATTATGACAGGTTTATCTTTAGCACTAAAGGCAACTGCATTGGGGCTTGCTGTGGCTATTCCAACATTAATTGTTTATAATGCCTTTTACCGAAAGGTTACACTTCTTAGTAATCTTTATAAAACAAGGAATAGCGATGTTAAAGATTCCTAAAAATGAATCCTTAAATATTGTCCCTTTTATTGATATTATGCTAGTTTTATTAGCAATTGTTTTAAGTGTTTCTACTTTTATTGCTCAAGGAAAGATACCTATTGATTTGCCGCAGAGTTCTAATTCTATACCTAATCAAGACGAAAAAAAGATTCAAATCCTTATTGATAAGGAGAATAAACTTTATTTAGAGGATACTTTGGTGGATTTAGAAACCCTTAAAAACGAGTTAGTAAATCTTAACCCTAAAACTTTAGTAGAATTAAGGAGTGATAAGGATGCTAAATTTGATACTTTTGTCCAAATTATTGATATTTTAAAAGGAAAGGCTCATGAAAATTTCAGTATTGTTACACAACAACAATAGAATATTACATTCTTTTCTCCTAGCAAGTGGAATCTATGGACTCCTTGCTTTTAGTATTTTTTATGTGAGGGAAAATTTTATACTCAAAGATGTGGGTTTGCAGAATCAAAGTATTGCTATTTCCTTAAATCAATTTATTCCTAATACTCCACAAATGCAACCTCAAGCCCCAATGCCTCCACTTAAACCTATAGATAAGATTAAGCCTTTACCTAAGAAAGCTAAACCAAAGCATCATCGTAAGGAGGCTAAAATGGTTCAGCCAATTCCTAAAGAAGTTGTAGAGCCACAGATTCAAAAGGTTGCCACTAATCCTAATCCAACCCTTACAAATGCTGCACCTACTACACCCCAGATGCTAACTTTTGGTAAAAATAATGATCCCCTTTTACTGGCTATTAAACAGGCTATTGATAAGAATCTTCATTATCCAAGAAAGGCTAGAATGATGAGGGTGGAGGGTATTGTTACCCTAGAATTTACTTTGCTTGCAAGTGGGGGAGTTCAAAATGTCAGGATTATAAATTCTTCAGGAAACCCTATTTTAGATAAATCGGCTTTAAGAACTATTTTTGATTCGCAAGAGAGTTTTCCGCTGGTGCAAAATAATATGATTATCCAAATCCCTATTCAATATCACTTAAAGAGCTAAAAACTCTTTAATGTTTTTGACTATCCCTTCAATTAATGCTTCTTTGCTTTGCTCATACCCCCAAGCATTGTGAGGGGTAAGTAATAGTTGATGGGCAATGCTTTTATCTAATAAGGGGTTATTTTCTTGCATAGGTTCTTTAGTAAATACATCAAGCCCTACATAGAATCTTTGTTGCTTTAGCACTTGTGCTAAATCTTCTTCATTGACAATCCCGCCTCTTCCGATATTGATTAAAATACTATTTTCTTGCAGGAGTGAGAGATTTTTTGCGTGCAGTAGATTTTGTGTCGTTGGGTTTAAAGGTGCGTGGATAGAGACTACAAAGCTTGTTCTTAAAAGCTCTTCTAAGGGTAAGGATGGGTAGTCTGTATTGTTATTTTTGCCACTTGTTGAGTAATAGCACACCCTAGCACCAAAAGCTGATGCTAATCTAGCAACCTCTTTTCCAATAGAGCCTAGTCCAATGATTCCCCAGTTTTTGCCATTTAAAAGCTCCAGAGGTAAAGAAAGATTTGTAAAAAGAGGGTTGTTAGCATATTCTTTGCTCTTTACATAAGAATCATAAAAGGGTAATTTGGCACAAAGCCCTAATGCTAACATTAAAGTATGTTGTGCCACACTCTGAGTAGAATATCCCGCAACATTTTTCACAGCTATACCCAATGCTTTTGCGGCTTCTAAATCTACATTATTGGTTCCTGTTGCGGTAATACAAATAAGTTTTAAATCTTGCTTGAGGGCTTCTAAAATCTCTTTATTTAAAACTACTTTATTACTAAGGATGATATTAGCTCCTTTAGAGCGTTGCAGGGTTTCTTCGGGTTTGGTCGTGGGATAGGCAGTGTAAGCTCCAAAAGATTCAAGTTTTGATTGGATATTACTCTCCCCTAAACTTAAAGCATCTAAAAATACGATTTTGTTTTGCATTGGCTATCCTTTTGGTATAATTTGGACTATTTTACTACAAAAAGGAAAAAAATGCGTAATCATTCTAGAATCGTTTCTGTTTTGCTTGATTCGCTTCCCTATATTAGGCTTTTTAGGGGTTCTAAGATTGTGATTAAGTATGGGGGTGCTGCACAAATTAACCCCCATTTAAAAGAGCAATTTGCTATTGATATTGTTTTGCTTTATATGTTGGGGATTAAACCTATTATTATCCACGGTGGAGGAAAAAGGATTAATGAATTATTAGAAATGCTGCAAATTAAAAGTGAGTTTATTAATGGGCTTAGGGTAACGAGTATAGATGCTTTAAAGATTGTTGAAATGGTGCTTAGTGGTGAAATTAATAAAGAAATTACGGCTTTTTTAAATTTTAATGGTGCAAATGCCATTGGTATTAGTGGAAAAGATGCTTCTTTGTTACAGGCTAGAGAAAAAGATAATGGGAAATATGGTTACACAGGAGAGATTACAGAAGTTAGGGCAGAAGTGATTGATAATCTCTTAGAGCAAAATCTTATTCCTGTGATTGCTCCTATTGCTAGTGGCGAGGAATCAGGACATCCGGGGTTTAATGTGAATGCAGATAGTGCGGCAAGCTCTATAGCAATTGCAACCAAAGCTAAAAGAGCTATTTTTTTAACAGATACTAGAGGGGTTTTAGGGGAGGATAAAGAAATTTTAGAGAGTTTGAAACTCCAAGATGCTCAAGAATTAATTACAAAGGGTGTGATTGTTGGAGGTATGATACCTAAGGTGGAGGCATGTTTGGAATGTGTAAAGCAAGGTGTAGAAAAGGCACATATTATTGATGGCAGAGTTCCACATTCGCTTTTATTAGAGCTTTTTACCTCTGCTGGAATAGGAAGCCAGTTTATAGCAGAGTAGAAAATTTTTAGATTTATTTTAGGGATATTAAGCCTTTAATATAAGAGCATTTAAGGGAGATAATTTAGAAGTATCTCTTAGGATTATTGTTTTAATCCTAAGAGAGTGTTGAGAATCTGATCGGCTGTAGTAACAGATTTAGAGTTTGCTTGGAAACCTCTTTGCACGACAATAAGTTGCGTTAATCCTCTACTAAGGTCTGTATTACTCATCTCTAATTTAGAAGCTTCTACAGCTGCCCTACCTCCTGTTCCAGCTGTTCCTATGGTAGCTCGTCCAGAATTTGGACTTTCTGAATAGAGGTTGCTCCCTGATTCTTGCAAACCTTCATAATTTGCAAATGTTGCAATAGCTACTTGGGCTAAAGCGAGATTGCGTCCATTGTTAAAAATGCCTATCATTGTGCCCGTTTTATCAAAGTAGAACTCTTTAAATTGTCCTGATGGATAGCCATCTCCATTAACATTTGTAGCCGCAGACTCTGAACCTGTGCTTGTAAGCCCAGAGTGTCCTCCTGCTGTCCCAAAATCTAAATTAATATTTTGCGGAAAAGCCGCTCCATTGTTAGGTTTAAATTGGATAGTAGAGGGGTTAAACCCTAGTAATTCGCCTTGATCCCCAAAGGTTACACTACCCCCTTCTAAGATATTCGGTCTTTGTGCACTAGCCCCAAGTAATTCGGCAGGTTCTGGAACGGTAACTTTCCAACTCCATTCTTTATCCCTAACTTTGGTGAAGTCTATGGTTAAATTGTGTTTATTCCCAAGGCTATCATAAATGGCAATCGTTGAAGCAAACTTAGCCATTCTTAAGCCACCAGAGGTTGTAACATTTCCTCCTTCTACTAATACCCCTGTATTTAAGGCTTTCATTTGATTTTTGAAAAGAACATTCGTAGTTGTCAACGTATCATTATAAGCAGAGACAAATATGTTAAGGTTATCATATGCAGGTTGGGTTAAACCAGTTCCTATACCTATTGCATTGGCACTTGCATTAAAACCATCTTGTTTATTTTCAATCGCAAATTGCCCACTATTATTGAGTATTACTTTAACGCTAAAAGTTGATTGCACAAAAGTTCTATTAGCAGCGGCAGCCGCTGCTGCAGCGGAATCTCCCCCAAATTGTTTCACCTTGTTTGCATCTTGTTGTAACAAGGCTCTTAGATCTTCTGTCGTGCGGAAATTTCCAGAGGCAGAATCCGCGTCTGTTTGTTGAGTGTAGGTGTATCTAAAGGCAGTAGTTACAGCAATAGTAGAGCTATCGGTAAAAGCTGTTCCACCTGTGATTTTAGCCCTTATATTTTTTTTGCTTACATCGCCATCAATTTGGTTGGTATTTTGCAAGATAAGTTGTCCGCTTCTAATAAGGGCTTCTACCCCAGTCTTATCTTTTTGGTTATTAATGGCTACTTGTGCAGTCAGTAAATTTGAAGATCTAGAAGTTTGTGGATTATTTGTCCAAGTAATATTGACTTCATTAATGGTAATAGTAGTAGAACCCACATAAGCACTATCAATTCTTAGGGGTTGTGAAGTAGCGGTTTGATAGCTTACCCATATGCCTTGACTTTCTTGTAGGCGCATTGCTTCTCCCGCATCATTAAACATAACTCCCATATCTTGTTCAACTTCAAGTTGTCTATCTTTCGTATCATAAATTCTATCTAAACTGCCGGCTAAGTAGTTATTGGTCGCTGTGCTATCTAGTGAGCTTGGGAGGGTAGTATGCTCTGTTTTTACCCCACTTGTTAAATTAATAGCTCCTGTAAGATTTCTAGTCGCTTTTGCTGGGATAGTAAGGCGAGGGTCAATGGTGATGTTTCCAGTGGGTCTAGTAGAATCGACAGTTCCTGCACCCGATGAATTAGATGAGCTAATTTCCCCTAAATCTCTAAGCCAACCTTGAACTATGTATCCACTTGTTGTTACAAGGTTTCCCACCGCATCAAAGGAAAATCCTCCATCTCTTGTATAAAGATGAGATATACCTCCATTTCCACTTACTACAAACATACCATTTCCTGTTAGTGCTAAGTCTGCCTTTCTGTTAGTGTTTTGTAAAGATCCTTGTGAGAAAACTTTTGTTGTGGTTTCTATCCCTGTTCCAAGT
Source organism: Helicobacter apodemus (assembly GCF_003097575.1). Lineage (NCBI taxonomy): Bacteria > Pseudomonadati > Campylobacterota > Epsilonproteobacteria > Campylobacterales > Helicobacteraceae > Helicobacter > Helicobacter apodemus. Next base: position 1,432,032 of record NZ_CP021886.1, read on the forward strand.
CCTACAGAATAATCATTAACACCACCAAAACCTGCATAGGGAACCGTCGCACCGCGTTGAGTTTGGACAATCATAGTAGAGAAATCTGCACGGGAGTATTTAAAGCCATTTGTATTGACATTGGCAATATTGTTAGATTCGACATCTAATGCAACTTGATGAGCCTGCATACCGCCGACTCCTGACCATAGAGATCGTAACATTTGCAATCCTTTCTATAAAAAGTATTTTGTGGTGAGTAAAGCAAATAGTATTCCAACTTTGTAGTGTGCTTAAAGGCGATAGATTATGTAGGGGTTAAGAGAAATTTTTAGATAAAAGAATTTGTGAAATCTCTTGAGTGCTGCCACAAAAATGTTCTTGAAATTGTGTTTTATTAAAGGTTTTTTGCCGTTTTGCTAGTTGTAAAGTATGGGTTGTAATGAGTGATTGTAAATGCTCTTTTAGAATCACTCCTTTTAAAAATTGTCCTACTTCTTTAATCCCTATACTTTTAGCCCATTGGTGGGTATTTCCAAAGTCATTTAAGAGGGTTGTTGCTTCCTCTATAAGACCTTTTTGTAGCATAAGATGTGTTCTTTTTGTAATGTTTTCTTTAAGTTCTTCTTTGCATAAGAGTATTTCATAAATTTCGCAATTCTTTAAAAGGGGTATTGGAGGATTTTGTTGAAAATATTGTGTAGGGGTTAAAGAGGTGCCAAAATAAATCTCTAGGGCTTTATTGGTGCGGTAGGCGTCATTGGGATGGATTTTTGTCGTCTTATCTATAGAGTTTAGATACATAAAGCGGGATTCTTGTGTTGGGAATCCCTTGATTTTTTCTTGTATTGTTATTTTTTGCTCTTGGGTGAGTTTGGGGAATGTTGAGAGACCCTCTAAGAGCATTTTTAAATAAAAACTTGTTCCACCAACAATTAAGAGGTTTTTTTGATAGTTTTTTGCATAGGCTTTAGCCCTTTGGTATTCTTGAATAAAAATTTGTGCATTATGTGCTTCTTTTGGGTGTAAAACATCTATGCCAAAATGGGGTATTTCTCCTCTTTGCTCTTTAGAGGGTTTTGCAGAGGCGATATTGATTTGTTGGTAAATGCTTAAAGAATCTAAAGAAAGTATAATGGCATTTAATCTATTTGCAAGATTTAAAGATAGGTCGGTTTTGCCAGAGCCACTTGCTCCTAAAATGGCAATTTCTCTCAAGCAAAATTCTTAGAAGCTAAAATGGCTTCAAAAAAGGCATTCCTTAGAGCATTTTTTTCTAGACTTGCTATTCCTTGAGCAGTAGAGCCTCCAGGACTCATTACGCTTTCTTTTAAAAGTGTGGGATGTTGGGCTTGAAGCAGTGTTCCAAAGCCATCAAATAATGTTTTAACTATTTTAGTGGCTTGCTCTCTAGTTAGTCCATTAGTTACTCCAGAATCTATCATAGATTCTGCAATAAGGGCTAGAAAAGCTGGGGAGCAACCACTAAGAGCTGTTGCTATTGGGAATAATGTTTCTTCAAGCCAAATGCAGCTCCCAATGGCATTGAAAATTTCAAAGGCTTCGTTTTTGTAAGATTTATCACCGCATAAACTTGTAATAGATTTACCAACACTAGCACAAACATTAGGCATTGCACGGATATATTGTTGTGATTTTATGGTTTTTTGTAGGGCTTCTAAGGGGGTGGCATTTAGTATGGAGTAAAGACATTTTGCTTCTCCTAGGAATTGAAAGCTATGAAGTGCACAAGGCTTTATACAGAGTAAGACTTCTTGGTTATCTATTTCAATCTCTTGGGGAGTATGCTTGGGGGTTGCTTGGATTGGTAGGCAGAAGTCTTCAATCTTTTTAGAATCTCTGCCACACACCTGTATTTGAAACTTTCCTTTTAAGCCCTCGCAAATGGCTTTTGCCATTTTTCCATAGCCTATAACAAGGAGTGTTTTCATATCTTAGCATTAAAATCAAAAAACTTTGAGATAGGTTCTGATAAGCCAAAATTTTCATATCTAAAACTCTCTAAAATGACTTGAGCCATAGTGAGGTTTTCAAAGTTAAACAATAAGGGTGCTAGGAAATTTACCGTAGATTCTTCAATAGGTTCTCTAATGCAGACAATGTTTAGTATCGCAAGTTTGGTATTTGCTGGGTCTATATTGGTTTTTCCTGGTAATTCTAAAAGTGCTTTAATGGGAGAGGGAATTTCAAATTGATAATCTGTTCGCATTGTGTAAGGATTAACTAAAGTAAAAGAAATCCCATCATCTCCGCAACTTTTTAGTTGCATAAAAGTTTCATCATCTTTTGCAATTTTTTCTAATGTCATTTTTTGGATATGCTCAAATCCTAAGATTGGAGATTTTACTAGAAATTCCATACGCTTGAACCTTGTAAAAATCATTTTAAAGAATAAAATTTTATACCAATATTCTAGCGTAATAAAAGCAAAAAATCAATTTTTGTTTAGAAATTTATAAAACCTACATAGAACTTAAGTTATAATTGCAAATAAATCCAAAAAATATTATTGATATATTTTAGGCAAAAAATATCATTTCTCATCTCTATTTTTAAGGAATAAAAATGATGAAGTTTTTTAAAATTTGTTTTTTGAGCATAGGTATTTTAATAGGTTTTATAGGACTTAGTGCTTGTTCTTCAAAAACTAATAGTGGTTTAGCCCTTGATGAGATTAATAAATCTGCAGATTATTGGTATGAAAATATGCTTAAAGAAATTCGTAATGGGGATTTAGAGAAAGCAGATAGTTACTTTGTTTCTTTGCAAAGTGAGCATTTAAACTCTCCTTTGCTTTCTGAAGCAATGCTTATTTTGGGTAGGGCTCATATGCAAGCAGAGGAGTATCTTTTAGCAAGTTTTTATTTTGATGAATTTATTAAACGTTTTGGAGATGAAAAGAATATTGATTTTGTAGAATTTTTAAAATTGCAGGCAAATTATTTTGCCTTTGCAAAACAGCATAGAGACCAGCAACTTTTAATAGATTCTATTAAATTAGCTGAAAAGTTTGGTGAAAAATATCCTTATTCACGTTATCGCCCATTTTCGGATATGATATTGCTAAGACTTCAATTAGCTAATCTTAGTTTGGAAAAAGAGATTATAAGGGTTTATAAAAAGAAAGATAAGGAACAAGCTGTCGAATACTATCAGAAAAAAATTGATGAAAATGCTTGGATGAAAGATATTTTTTATCAAGAAGCAAAGTCGCCTTGGTATCAGAAAATCTTTGAATGGTAGGAAATATGCAATTAGAACGTTATGGAGAATTCCCAAAGCAATTACCAATAATTATTGAAGAGGATATGTTTTTGTATCCTTTTATGATAGTCCCTCTTTTTATTAGTGATGAGGAAAGTATTAAAGCTATAGATGTAGCAATAGAGGGTGGAGATAAACTCATTTTTATTACAGCTTCTAAAAATAGAGACAATGATGAGGAAGAATCCTTTTATGATGTTGGTGTAATTGGCACTATTATGCGTCGTGTTGTATTGCCAGAGGGAAGGGTAAAGATTCTTTTTCAAGGTTTAAGCCGCGGAAGTATTTTAGGAATTGTTTCTAAAAGCCCTTTGGTGGGAGAAATTGCACCTATTCTTTCAAGCAGTTATGATGCCAGTCGCGTTGAAGCGATTTTATCGGTTTTAAAAGAGAAGTTACGCACTCTATATAGTGTCTCACAGATGTTTCCGCAAGATTTATTAAGGAGCATTAATGAGACTATGGATCCCAATCGTGCCGCAGATTTAATCGCTAGTGCAGCAAGGCTCAAAAAAGACCAAGCTTATAAAGTTTTTAAAGAAAATGATCCTGAAGAACGACTTGTAACGCTTATTGATATTATTATGGAAGAGATTAAAGCCCAACAGATTCAAAAAGAAATTAAAAATAAAGTTAATTCTCAAATGGAAAAAATTAACAAAGAATATTTTTTGAAAGAGCAATTAAAGCAAATCCAAAAAGAGCTTGGAGTAGATAATAGCAAAGATGTTGAAATAGAGGAATATAGGAAAAAATTAGAGGGTTTTAAGGATATAATGAGTAAGGATGCTTATAAAGAGATTACTAAACAAATCAATAAGCTCTCTAGAATGCATCCTGATAGTGCAGATGCGAATTTATTGCAAAATTATATAGAACTTGTTTTGGAGATTCCTTTTGGGAGCTATTCTACAAAGACTTTAAAAATAGCAGAAGTAGAAAATCAGCTCAATAAAGATCATTATGCCTTGCAAAAACCCAAAGAAAGAATTGTTGAGTATTTTGCTGTGCGAGAACTTCTTGCTTTAAGGGGGCAGAAGAAAAATGATTCTAAGGGAACGATTTTGTGTTTTTATGGACCTCCGGGGGTTGGTAAGACAAGCCTTGCTAATTCTATTGCCATAGCCTTAAAGCGGAAGCTTATTAGGATTGCACTTGGTGGTTTAGAGGATGTTAATGAGTTAAGGGGGCATAGACGCACTTATATTGGGGCAATGCCCGGTAGAATCGTGCAAGGATTAATTGATGCCAAGGAGATGAATCCAGTCGTTGTTTTAGATGAAATTGATAAAATTCATTATTCTTTTAGGGGAGATCCCTCTTCGGTATTGCTAGAGATTTTAGATCCTGAACAAAATAAAGAATTTAGAGATTATTACACAAATTTTAGCTTAGATTTATCCCAAGTTGTTTTTATCGCTACTGCTAATGATATTACACAGATTCCAGCTCCTTTGCGTGATAGGATGGAGTTTATTAATATCAATAGTTATACGCCAAGCCAAAAGGAGCAAATCGCTAAAAAATACCTTATTCCACAAGAGTTAAAGAAACACGGCTTAAAAAACTTTGAAATTTCTTTTACTTTGCCCGCTATTAAGGTTTTGATTGAGAAATATACAAGGGAAGCAGGGGTTAGGAATCTAAGACGCAAAATCGCACAAATCTTGCGTAAAGTTGCTAAAGAGATTCTTAGGGGCAATCAAGAAAAGATAACCATTACACCCAAAAACATAGGAAATTATCTTGACAAAATTGTTTTTGAGTTTGAAAATGCTGATAAGAAAAGTGAGGTAGGGCTTGTCAATGGTTTAGCTTGGACAAGTGTTGGTGGAGATGTCTTAAAAATTGAGGCTTTGAAAATTAAAGGCAAGGGGAGTTTAAACCTTACAGGAAATTTAGGCGATGTGATGAAAGAGAGTGCCAAAATTGCTTACTCTTATGTGAAGTCCTTAATTGATAGTGGAGAATTAAAGGTTGATAAGACATTAATTGCGATAGCCCAAAAGAATAAAAAGCCAGAGATTGAAACAAGCATTTATAATTGTTTTGATATTCATTTGCATGTGCCAGAGGGTGCTACACCAAAAGATGGTCCAAGTGCGGGAATAGCCATAGGGAGTGCTTTAGCCTCCATTTTTACTAATCATCCCGCTAAAAGTACATTAGCTATGACAGGAGAATTGACTTTGCGGGGGAAAGTCTTGCCTATTGGTGGATTGCAAGAGAAGCTTATTGCCGCGTATAAAAGTGGGATGAAAGAAGTGCTAATCCCTAAGAAAAACTTTGAGAGAGATATAGATGAGATACCCCAAGAAGTTAAAGAGGGATTGCAAATATATCCTGTTGAGCATTTTAAAGAAGTCTTAAAGTATGTTTTACGCTAATGCAAAGTTTCTTGCCTTTTAAATTAGATTCTATAATTTGCGGGATTGATGAGGCAGGGAGAGGTTGTATAGCAGGTTCGCTATTTGTATGTGGGGTAGTTTTAAGCCAAAATATTCCCCTTGCCCTAAAAGTGCAATTAAAAGATTCTAAAAGCCTCTCTGAATCTAAACGCAATATCTTAGCCCCCCTTATTCAACAATTTAGTGATTTTTATTTAGTGAAAAAAACATACCAAGAGATTGATGATAAGGGCTTATCTCTTTGTCTTAAAGAGGCTTTAAAAGAAATTTTGCAGAATTTAGAAGCTTCACAATATATTTTTGATGGAAATTGCAAATTTGGGGTAGATTCGTTACAAACGCTTATAAAAGGAGATAGCAAACTCTCTTGTATTAGTGCAGCAAGTATTGTGGCAAAAAATGCTAAGGATAAAGAAATGCGAGATTTAGATACCCTCTATCCCCAATATGGTTTTAAGAAAAATAAAGGCTATGGAAGTAAAGCCCATTTAAAGGCTATCAAGGATTATGGTTATTGTGCCATTCATAGAAAGAGCTTTAAGCTAAAATCGCTAATGCAAAATTCTAATGAGACTTTATTTGGTTATAATATTTAGGTATTGAAATTTAGGAGTGAAAAAGGTGGAAGATTTAAAGCAAATGGATTTAGATTATGTTTTGCATACTTATGCACGCGATTATACGCATTTTGTGAAAGGTAATGGGGCTAGATTGTTTGATGAGAGTGGGAGAGATTATATGGATTTTGGTTCGGGCATTGCTGTGTGCAGTGTGGGGTATGGGAATGAACGTTTAGCAAAAGCTATTAGCGAACAAGCTTATAATCTTATTCATACTTCTAATCTTTATGGTATTGAACCCCAAGCAAGACTTGCTAAAAGGCTCGTAGAATTAAGCGGTTATGATATGAGGGTGTTTTTTGCTAATTCTGGAGCGGAAGCTAATGAGGGAGCATTAAAGATTGCAAGAAAATTTGGGGAGCAATTAGGGGGGATTAAACGTTACCAAATCATTACTTTAGATTCTTCTTTTCACGGACGCACTATTAGCACCTTAAAGGCTACTGCACAGAGCAAAATGCACGATTATTTTGGTCCTTATCCCGATGGTTTTGTGTATGCTAAGGATTTAGCAGAAATTCCCTCTAAGATTAGTGATGTTACTTGTGCGGTTTTGTTAGAATTAGTGCAAGGTGAGGGAGGGATTACTCCTTTTAAGAGGGAGGAGATGCTGTATTTAGAGAAGTTTTTAAAAGCAAAAAATATTCTTTTAATGATTGATGAGGTGCAAACTGGCATTTACCGAAGTGGAGAGCTTTTTGCTTCACAAAAATATGGGATAAATCCTGATGTTATAACCACCGCAAAGGGCTTAGGTGGGGGTGTTCCTATTGGTGCTGTAATGACAACTTTGAAAGATATTTTTGTCCCTGGTGAACATGGAAGCACTTTTGGCGGGAATTTTTTATCTACTAGGGCAGGTTTAGAGGTTTTAGAAATTTTAGAAGAGGAGAGAAGTAGCGGGAGATTAGAGAGGACAATAACATATTTTAAAGATAAATTGCAGGATTTGCAAAAAAGCTATCCTGAAATATTTATAGAAGAAGTAGGCTTGGGATTAATGCGTGGTTTGAGAATGCGTGATGTGGAATCTTTAGAGAAGTTTATAAAAAAGGCAAAGGAAAATCGTGTTTTAATCCTTAAAAGTGGTAAAAATACTGCACGATTCTTGCCTCCTCTAACTATTACTTTAGAAGAGATGGAGGAAGGGTTTAAGCGATTAGAGGAAGTTATAGGGGATTTGGGGTAATTTAAATTTCCTCTAAAGCTTTGCTTAAGTCAATATGGCAATAACCTTGAGGGTTTTTCGCTAAATATTTTTGATGATAGGATTCTGCAAGATAAAAATTTTCTAACATTCCTATTTCTGTTTGAATCTGTTGGGTTAAGGTTTTTTGTAGAGTATCAACGAAACTTTGAATTTCTTTAAGCATAGTTAAATCTTGTGTGAATATGCCAGAGCGGTATTGTGTGCCAAAGTCATTACCTTGATAATTAAGCGCAAAAGGGTCAATAATGCTAAAAAACCGCTTTAAAATCTCATCTAGGCTTAAAATGCTCTCTTCAAAGATAAGTTCTAAAGCCTCTGTGGCACCTGTTTGCCCTGTGCATACTAAGGTATAATTAGGGCTTGGTATTTTAGAGTTTGCATAGCCTACTTGAGAACTTACCACACCTTTTAGTAAATCAAAATATCCTTGAATCCCCCAAAAACAACCACCTGCTAGATAAATAGTTTGTTGCATAGAAGTCCTTTTCTTTACTTAATTTTTACTCAATCTTGCCATTAGATTTTACTTTATCTTTCTATAATGTAGAATGAAATTTTAAGCTTTAATGCTAAGTTTTCAATGGATTGTATTTATATTGATTAAGGAGAGAGAATGCAAAAGATATTTTTAAGTCTTGCTTTAGGGATATTTTGTCTCGCACAAGAAAAGATTATAATCGCTCATAGGGGAGCAAGTGGCTATTTGCCCGAACATACTTTGGAGGCTAAAACATTAGCCTATGCTATGAATGCTAGTTATATTGAACAAGATTTAGTAATGAGTAAAGATGATTATTTGATTGTGATTCACGATTTATATTTGGATAAGGTAAGTGATGTAGCCCAAAAATTTCCAAATAGAGTTAGAAAAGATGGGCATTATTATGTGATTGATTTTACTTTAGAGGAGCTTAGAAGTTTGCGTGTGAGTGAGGCTTTTAATGCCAAAGAAAAAGAAAGAATCCCTATTTATCCCAAGAGATTTCCTGTGGGTAAATCGTATTTTACTTTGCATACATTTGAAGAAGAGATTGAGCTTATTGCAGGATTAAATCAAGTCTTTAATAAAGATATAGGCTTGTATGTGGAAATTAAAAAGCCTTGGTTTCATACTCAAGAGGGAAAAGATATTGCTAAAAAGACTTTAGAGGTGTTGAGGCGGTATGGTTATACTACTAGAAATAGCAAAGTGTATCTGCAAAGCTTTGATTACCCTAACTTACTTTATATTAAAAAAGAGCTACTGCCTAAGATGAATATGGATTTAAAACTCATTGCCCTAGTAGATGAACACCCCTCTAAAGAAACTTATGAATTTATCAAAGGAGAGTGGAGGGCTTATGATTTTTCTTATTTTATGAGGGGTGAAAACTATCCAGAAATTGCAAAAAATGTTGATGGGTTAGGTATTTGGAATAATTTAATTTTTGATATTACAAAGAGTAAAAAGGGGGCTATTGTGCCTAATAATCTTGTCAAGAATGCCCACTTAAATGGTTTGGAAGTGCATACTTATACCGCTAGAAGTGATGCTCTGCCTAAGTTTGCTTCTTCTTTGGAGGAGCTTTTAGAGGCGATTTTGTTTAAAGCAGGAGCGGATGGGATTTTTACAGATTTTCCAGATACCGCTTTGAGATTCTTACAAGAGAGAGAAGAATAAGTAGCAAGAGATGTATGGAAGCGAGAATTAATAAATTAGGAGATGAAGATTTGGTGGTTTGAGATAGGGATAAAGGAGAGAAGTCCTAGAAGAAACAGAATCATTTAGTTATTTAGTATTATAAAACTTGACAATAATAGACTAAGGTTATATAATACCGCTAAAATAAATTTCAAAGATAGGAGTGTCTTATGAATCTTTTAGAAAAATTTACCAATGCCTTACAAGAGACTTTAGAGCAAGGAGTATCTTTGGCATTGCATAATAAAAATCAAGAAATTGAATCTATCCATTTGTTTTGGGCGATGCTTGCTCATTCTAATTCTTTGCTTAATCAAGCTCTTAATCGCTTAAATGTTGATAATGTAGCCTTGGAGCTAGAGGCGAAGAGCATTGCTAATAATTTACCCAAAAGCTCTTCTGTGATGAAAGAAAATCTCAAAATTTCTAAAAGTTTAAATGAGGCTTTTAATCTTGCTGAAGGTCTTGCTACAAGTAATGGGGATTCTTATATCGCAGTAGATAGTTTTATCTTAGCGGGTTTGCAAAATGAAGTGATTAAAAATCTCTTTAGTAAATACCTTGATATTAATGAACTCAAGAAAGTTTTGGAAACTATACGCGCTGGGGCAAAGATTGATTCACAAAGTGGGGATGAGAATTTAGAATCTTTAGAGAAGTTTGGGATTGATTTAACTAAGAGGGCTATAGAGGGGAAGTTAGACCCTGTTATTGGGAGAGATGAGGAAATTACCCATATGATGCAAATCCTTATACGCAAAACCAAGAATAATCCTATTTTATTGGGCGAACCAGGAGTTGGTAAAACCGCAGTTGTAGAGGGGTTAGCACAAAAGATTATCAAAAAAGAAGTGCCGCTATCTTTGCAAAATAAAAAAGTCATAGCTTTAGATATGAGTGCTTTAATTGCAGGAGCAAAGTATCGCGGGGAGTTTGAGGATAGGTTGAAAAAAGTTATTGATGAGGTGAAAAAAAGCGGAAATATTATTTTATTTATTGATGAGATTCATACCATTGTAGGTGCAGGAGCTAGCGAGGGTAGTATGGATGCTGCTAATATCTTAAAACCTGCTCTTGCAAGAGGGGAGCTTCATACCATAGGGGCAACGACCCTTAAAGAATACCGCAAATACTTTGAAAAGGATACTGCATTACAGAGGAGATTCCAGCCTGTGTTGCTCAATGAGCCTAATGTTAATGAATCGTTGCAGATTCTAAGAGGGATTAAAGAGAAATTAGAAGCACATCATAATGTAAGTATCACTGATGGGGCTTTAGTTGCAGCGGCTAAACTTTCTAATCGTTATATTACTGATAGATTTTTACCTGATAAGGCTATTGATTTAATCGATGAAGCCGCAGCAGAGCTTAAAATGCAAATTGAATCTGAACCTAGTGAGTTAGCCAAAATCAAACGCATTTTAGAAACTTTGCAGGTAGAAAAAGAAGCCTTGATGATGGAAAAACAAGAAAAGAATAATGCAAGAATTAGTGAGATAGAAAAAGAACTTAGTGATAAAGAGGAGCAGAAAAAGAATTTAGAAGCACAATTTGAAAATGAAAAGCAAGTTTTTAACGCTATAGCCCAAATTAAAATACAAATTGATTCTTTACGCACAGAAAGTGAGCTTGCTAAACGCAATAGCGATTTTAATAAGGCTGCAGAAATTGATTATGGGAAAATTCCAGAGTTACAGAAGCAATTAGAAATGCAAAATGAAAAATGGAAAAAAATGCAAGAAGCAGGGACATTATTAAAAAATGCCGTAACCCCAGAATCCATAGCAGGAGTGGTTAGTCGTTGGAGTGGAATCCCTATTAAAAAAATGCTTCAAGATGAAAAAGAGCGAATTTTAAGGGTTGAGGATGAGCTAAAAAAAGATGTTATAGGGCAAGATAGGGCATTGCACGCTATAGCAAGAGCAATAAAACGCAATAAAGCGGGTTTGAGTGAATTTAATCGTCCTATTGGAAGCTTTTTATTTTTGGGACCAACGGGGGTTGGTAAAACAGAGAGTGCTAAGACTTTAGCACGATTCCTCTTTGATAGTGATAAGAATCTCATTAGGCTTGATATGAGTGAATATATGGAAAAACACGCAGCTAGCAGACTTGTAGGTGCACCTCCAGGATATGTAGGCTATGAAGAAGGAGGGCAGCTTACAGAGGCTGTGCGTAGGAAGCCTTATAGTGTTGTGTTGTTTGATGAGATAGAAAAAGCTCATCCTGATGTATTTAATATGCTTTTACAAGTGCTTGATGATGGGAGATTAACCGATAATAAAGGCGTGGTTGTTGATTTTAGGAATACGATTATTATTTTAACGAGTAATATCGCTAGTGATAAAATTATGGAGATTAACAATGAGGAGCAAAAGCAAAAGGCTGTAAAAGAGGCATTGAAGGCTTATTTTAAGCCCGAGTTTTTAAATCGTCTTGATGATATTGTGATTTTTAATCCTTTAGGTTTAGAGCAAATTACGCATATTATTGATACTCTCTTTAAAAATATTCAAAAGAAAGTTTTGGAGCGAGATATGCGTATTACACTTGAAGAAAGTGCTAAAGAATATATCGCAAAAGTAGGGTTTGACCCAATATATGGTGCAAGACCTCTTAAAAGGGCTTTGTATGAGCAAGTAGAGGATGTTTTAGCGGATTTGATTTTAAAAGGTGAGATTAAAGAAGGGAGCAACATTAACTTTTATGCAGAAAATGGAGAAATTAAAACAAGAATCTCTTAAGATTCTAAGCAATAAACAAAAGTGTCTTTAATGCTAAACTTTGTTAAAAAATGCTACAATGCTAAGACTTTAATTTAGTAAGTTTTTTAAGTTTAGAATAAAAAGGCATAGAATGTTTAATTATAAAACTTTTCGTCCTTTGATATTTAAAAGCAATCCAGAGACTGCTCATAGTGTTTTAGAGTTTTTATGCAAGATTGCACCAAAAATTCCTTATCTCCTGCCTTTTTTAGCCCAAAAATCTTGCATAGAGGATACCTTATTAATACAAGAGATTGATGGAATGCGTTTTTATAATCCGGTGGGTTTAGCCGCTGGATTTGATAAAAATGGGACAATGATAGAAACATTGAGTGCTTTAGGCTTTTCTTTTTTAGAAATTGGGGCTGTTACCCCGCTTCCACAACAAGGTAATCCTAAGCCTCGCTTATGGAGACATACTTTTGAAGAATCTTTGCAAAATGCTATGGGATTTAATAATGATGGAACACAAAGTATTGCTAGTAGGATAGCAGAAGTTTATCCCTTTTGCATTCCTTTAGGTATTAATATCGGGAAGAATAAAGTAACTCCTCAAGAAAAAGCCATAGAGGATTATTGTGCCTTAGCAACAAATTTTCAAAGCATTAGTGATTATTTAAGTATTAATATTTCCTCGCCCAATACACCAAATTTGCGAGATTTGCAAAATCAAGATTTTCTTAAAGCTTTATTTTTGGCATTAAGGGAAATTTATTCTAAACCCATTTATCTGAAAATTTCTCCAGATTTAGGGCTAGATGATATTTTAGGACTGATTGAAGTATCCATAAAAAGTGGTGCGAGTGGGGTTATAGCAACTAATACCACTACCGATTATTCCTTGGTGAAAAATCCTCAAAATTTAGGTGGCTTAAGCGGTAAAGTCTTAAGCTCTAAAAGTGCTGAAATTTTGAAAGAAATTGGCAAAGTTTATGCTAAAAAAACAACGATTATTAGTGTAGGAGGGATTTTTGATGCTAAAGAGGCTTATAAACGCATTGCCTTAGGTGCAAATTTAGTTCAAGTTTATACAGGTTTAATTTTTGAAGGTCCTTTATTGGCTTGGAGAATCAATCAAGATTTAAAAGAATTATTAAATAGTGAGGGATTGGATAATATTTCTCAACTAGTAGGGGTTGATTTATAATGCGGAGTTTTTTGATATTTTTTACTTTTTTAGGAGTTTTAATGGCACAGAGTAGTTTTACTTCTTCACTTCCTAAGCATTACCAAAGTGTTTTAAAAAATGGTTTAGAAGTTGTAATTATCCCTCTTAAAAATGGAAGTGGGGTTATCTCAACCGATATTTTTTACAAAGTAGGAAGTCGTAATGAGATTATGGGGAAAAGTGGTATAGCACATATGTTAGAGCATTTAAACTTCAAATCCACTAAGAATCTAAAAGCCGGTGAGTTTGATAAAATCATTAAAAGTTTTGGGGGTGCTACTAATGCCGCTACAAGCTTTGATTATACGCATTATTATGTGAAATCAAGCACACAGAATCTAGGCAAATCTTTAGAGCTTTTTGCGGAAGTTATGCAAAACCTTCAATTAAAAGATGAGGAGTTTCAGCCAGAACGTAATGTGGTTTTAGAAGAGAGGCTTTGGCGAACAGATAATAATCCTATGGGGTATTTGTATTTTAGGCTTTTTAATACAGCCTTTGTTTATCATCCTTATCATTGGACTCCTATTGGCTTTATAGAAGATATTAAAAATTGGACTATAGAGGATATTAAGAGCTTTCATAAAACCTATTATCAGCCAAAAAATGCAGTGATTGTAATTGCGGGGGATATTGATGAAAAGGTAGCTTTAAAAGAAGTCAAAAAGCATTTTGAATTGATTAAAAATTCAAAAATAGAGATTCCTACATTTTATACAATAGAACCAAAACAAGATGGGTTAAGACGAACAACGGTGCACAAGCAAAGTGAGGTAGAGATTCTAGCTCTTGCTTTTAAAATACCTCCTTTTAACCACAAAGACCAAATTGCTCTTAGTGCATTAAGTCAAGTTTTAAGTGGTGGTAAAAGTAGTGTATTAATGCGTGAGATTGTGGATAAAAAAAGACTTGCTACAGAAATTTATGCTTATAATATGGATTTGCTTGATGAGGGTGTGTTTTTGTTTATCGCTTTAGCAAGCCCTAATGTAAATTTAGAAAAACTAGAAAAAGAGATTATGGCACAAATCCGCTTTATTGCTAATGGCAAACTTAAACAAAGGGATTTAGACAAAGTTAAACTTAATATGAAGCTAAGTTTTCTTGATGGGTTGCAATCTAGTAGCTCTGTGGCGAATTTATTTGGGAGTTATATCGCAAGAGGAGACTTGCAAGCTTTATTAGAGTTTGAAGAAAATTTTGAAAGTTTAAAGTTAGGAGATATTGTTGAGGTGGCTAAGAAGTATTTTGTCCCCTCTAATTTAAGTGTCGCTACTTTAGAGAAGTGAGAGGGAAGTTATGGAATTGCAAAACCAAGTTATTGGGGCTATGACTGCTTTAGTTACTCCATTTAAAAAGGGAAAGGTTGATTTAAATACCTATGAGAAGCTCATTCAAAGACAAATTAATAATGGCATTGATGCGATTGTTCCTGTTGGAACTACTGGAGAATCAGCCACATTAAGCCATAATGAGCACAAGGAATGTATTGAAGTCGCCATTAAAGTAGCTAAAGAAAATAGATTGAAGGGTTTAAATATTAAAGTTTTAGCGGGTGCGGGTAGTAATTCTACGCAAGAAGCCCTGGAGATTGCTAGATTTGCACAAGATTATGGTGCTGATGGGATTTTATGCGTTACCCCTTATTATAATAAACCTACCCAAGAAGGACTTTATCAACATTATAAAACTGTTGCTAATGCTATTGAAATTCCTTTAATGCTTTATAATGTCCCTGTACGAACAGGTGTTAGTTTGGAGACGCCAACGATTTTAAGATTATTTAAGGAAGTGAGAAATATTTATGGGGTTAAAGAAGCTAGTGGAAGTATTGAGAAAATTATTGATTTAAATATGAATGCTAAAGACTTAGTCCTTGTAAGTGGAGAAGATGTTTTAAATTATCCTATACTTTGCTGTGGCGGTCTTGGTGTTATCTCTGTAACTTCTAACCTCCTGCCTAATAAGATCGCTGAATTAACCCATAGTATTTTAAAACAGAGGGATTTTGATAAAAGCCATAATCTTAATAATGAGCTTTATATTATTAATAAAGCACTCTTTTGTGAGAGCAATCCTATTCCTATTAAGGCGGCAATGTATTTAAGCGGATTGCTTGAAAGTTTGGAATATCGTTTGCCATTAGTCGCCCCAAGTGTAGAGAATATGAAATACTTAGAGGAAATTTTGAAAAATTATGAGGTTATACAATGAAAGAAAATTTTAGAGGTAAAACATTAGTGATTAGTGGTGCTACAAGAGGTATTGGAAAAGCAATTTTGTATCGTTTCGCAGAGCAGGGTGTGAATATAGCATTTACTTATAATAAAAATGAAGAGGAAGCACAAAAAATCATTAATGATGTGCAAAATAAATATAGTGTAAAAATAAAAACCTATCCTTTAAATGTCTTAGAGCCAGAAACTTACAAAGAATTGTTTTTAACAATTGATGAAGATTTTGAACGCGTGGATTTTTTTATTAGTAATGCTATTATTTATGGTAAAAGTGTAGTAGGGGGATTTGCTCCTTTTATGCGTTTAAAGCCAAAGGGTTTAAATAATATTTATACCGCCACTGTTTTAGCTTTTGTAATAGGTGCTCAAGAGGCTGCAAAACGAATGCAGGTAGTAGGAGGAGGGAGTATTATTTCCTTAAGCTCTACAGGGAATTTAGTGTATATGCCAAATTATGCAGGGCATGGTAATTCTAAAAATGCTGTTGAAACAATGGTGAAATATGCGGCTATGGAATTAGGTGAGTTTAATATACGCGTTAATGCAGTAAGTGGAGGTCCTATTGATACAGATGCACTTAAGGCATTTCCAGATTATGCAGAGATTAAGTCAAAAGTGCAATCGCATAGTCCCCTTAATCGTATGGGGAAGCCAGAGGATATTGCGGGGGCTTGTTTATTTCTCTGTGATAACAATTCTAGTGCGTGGATTACGGGGCAGACGATTGTTATTGATGGAGGGACAACTTTCAAATAAATGTGGAATATTCAAAAACTCCCTAATATTTTAACGATCCTTAGAATATTTTTTGCCTTTTTGTTATTATGTATTATGCTTTATGGGCAATACCTTTTGCCTCCACCCATTCACCCTACTTGGATTAATTATTTTGCTTGTTTGGTGTTTTGTATCGCAAGTATTACAGATTTTTTTGATGGTTTTATTGCTAGGGAATACGAAGTAACAAGTAGTTTTGGTGAGATTTTTGATCCTTTAGCCGATAAGCTTTTAATGTTAGCAGCATTTATTGGGCTTTTGGTATTAGGCAGAGCAGATGTATGGGCTGTTTTTTTGATTTTAGTGAGAGAATTTTTTATTACAGGTCTTCGCGTGGTGGCTGCTACTAATGGCGTTAAAGTTATCGCTTCTAATTTAGGAAAATATAAAACAGGTTTGCAAATTACTGCTGTTGCCTTTTTGCTTATGGATTATTCCTTTGCTCCAGCGACTTTATGGTTAGCGGTTATTCTCACGCTTTATTCAGGCTATGATTATGTTAAAGTCTATATACTTTCGCGCTAAAGGATTCTAATGGGAATTATTGGTTCAATTTTAGTTTTATCGTTTTTGGTTTTTTTTCACGAATTGGGGCATTTTTTAAGTGCAAAACTCTTTGGGGTGAAAGTAGAGGCTTTTAGCATAGGCTTTGGTAAGCAAAGGATTTGGAGGAAGGTTATAGGGGAGACAGAATATTCTTTGCGTCCCATTCCACTTGGTGGATTTGTGCAGCTTAAAGGACAGAGTGATATAGACCCTAAAATGCGTAATTATGATAAAGATAGCCTTTATGGCATTGCAAGTTGGAAAAGGCTTGTTATTTTAGCAGCAGGTTCTTTTTTCAATTTACTCTTAGCCTTTTTGCTCTATGTAGCAATAGCTCTTATAGGGCAAAATGAGTTAGCACCCGTGATTGGAAAAGTAGAGCCAAATATGCCAGCAAGTGAGGCGAAGTTAAAAGTAGGTGATGAAATATTAGCGATTAATGGAATTTCTATTAAAACTTGGGGAGAATTAAGCAGGAGGATTGAAGAATCAAAGGGGAGTTTAGAGGTTATTTTTTTGCGGAATCATCAAGAATATATTACAACCATTACTCCACAAATAGGTCAGAGTAAAAATATCTTTGGAGAGGTTATATCGCGTCCTTTATTGGGAATTGTTGCATCAGGAGAAATAAGAGTTGTCTCTTATTCCTTTTTTGAGAGCATTCCTTTAGCCTTTTTAAAAACTATAGAGGCTAGCACACTTATTTTGCAGGGTATTGAGAAAATCATTAGTGGTATTGTGCCTATTAGTGAGGTTGGGGGGGTTGTTTCTATTGTTTCTATTACTAAAAAAGCCACAGAAATTGGGATTGTTACGCTTTTTGCTTTTAGTGCTTTGATTTCTGTGAATTTGGGGATTTTGAATTTGTTGCCTATTCCTGCTTTAGATGGTGGGCATATCATCTTTACCTTTTATGAGATGATTACTAAGAGGATTCCAAGTGTTAATACCCTCTATCGTCTTACAATGGCAGGGTGGATAGTGCTTTTTGGTCTTATGGGGCTTGGATTATATAATGATATATTAAGAATTATCAATGGCACAATGCCTTTTTAAAGTGAGAGATAATGAAGCTTTTATGGGCGGGTATAAATCTTGTATATGTGGCGATATTGTTAAATGGTTGCTTATACCGCAATGAGTGCGGGTATTCTTATTTTTATTGGGAAGAGAAAAGCTATTATTATGATTCTCAAGGGAATTATCGCGAAACTTGTCCAGATAATGTAATTTATAGGGAAGATGCACCTAGGAATCACGATAGTTTAATGGATTTAGATGCTCCAATCTATTAGAGCAAAACGCAATTTAGCCTTAAGTTTTAAAAATAATATCGCTTTAATGCAATCTTTAGAGCTTTTAGGACAAATCCCCAAGGAAGAGTTAGAGGGGGCTTCTTTAAGGATAGGGGATTTTATAGAAGTATCTTTGCCTGCTTTAAGCAAAGATACCCAAACCCTTATATACAATGTTGCTACCTCTCTTATTCCTTGGCGTAAAGGACCTTTTAAGATTCATCATTTAACAATTGATAGTGAATGGAATAGTGCGATTAAGTATAATCTTTTAGAGTCTCATTTAAACCTTCAAAACAAAATTGTTGGAGATATTGGTTGTAATAATGGCTATTATATGTTTAGGATGCTTTCACAAAACCCTAGATATATAGTTGGCTTAGATCCTATTGCACTTTGTAAATTACAATTTGATTTTATGCAATTTTTCATTAATGATAAACGGATAAAATTTGAGCTTTTAGGTATAGAGGATTTGCCATTTTTAGGAATTTCCTTTGATGTTTTGCTTTGTCTTGGAGTGCTTTATCATAAGAAGAGTCCATTAGATTGTATTAAAATGATTTATAATGCTTTAAAACAAGGTGGAGAAGCCATTTTTGATAGCATTATAATTCCGGGTAAAGAAGAAATTTGTCTTTGTCCAAAGGGGAGTTATGCGAAGATGAAAAATGTTTATTTCATCCCCACACTCTCTACTTTTATCAATTGGTTGGAGCAATGTGGGTTTAAAGAGATTAAACATATTGCCACCCTTAAAACAGAAAGGCTAGAGCAGAGAAAAACTCCTTGGAGCAACAAAGAGAGTTTAGAGGATTTTTTAGATTCTACTTTTAAACAGACTGTTGAGGGTTATCCAGCACCACAAAGGGCATATTTAAAAGCTAGGAAATGATGCCTAGTTTTAAGGGTTTTTTGTTATAATCTAAGCCATATTTATTAGTAAGGATTCTAAATGAAAAAACTCTTAACCATTTCTACTCTAGTTGCTTTTTTAAGCTTGACCGCTTTAGCAGCCCCTTATGCGTTAGATATAGCAAAGTCAAAAGTTGATTTTCAGATTTATCATTTAAAGCTTTCTGCTGTTGATGGAAGTTTTGATAAGTTTGAAGCTGTTATTGATTATGATGTAGCTAGTAATAAGCTTAATACTTTTGAGGGGAAAGTCGCAGTTGCTTCTGTAGATACTGCTAACCAAAAACGCGATGAGCATTTAAGGGCGGAGGATATTTTTAATATTAAAAAATACCCTAATATGACTTTCAAGATGACAAAGTTTGAAAATGGGAAGATTTATGGGGATTTAACGATTAAAGGAAAAACAAAAGCTGTTGTATTAGATAGCATAATAAAGAATAATGGGAATATTTTAGAGATTTTAGCTAATACAAAAGTGAAACGTTCAGACTTTAATGTTGTGTGGGAATCTAATCTTAGAGATAGTCTTGTAAGTGATGAACTAGAGGTTAAACTTACTTTAGTAGCTACCCCAAAATAATTTTATAAGTAATTTTCTGTTCTTCTATATAGGTTACTTTAGGTTTTAAAATAACTTTTACTATCCCTATAGGGGGCTTGTAGAGATTATTTTATTGTGTTAGGATTCCTAAAAATTTAAGGAGTGTATAATGCATATGGCAGATGCTTTAATCTCGCCCCCTATAGCAGGTGTAATGTATGCCTGTTCGAGTATTGTTGGTGCCTATTGTATCAAAAAAATAGAATTGCAAGAGGATTCAAGGAAAATTGCTATGATGGGGATTATGGGAGCTTTTGTGTTTGCTACACAAATGATTAACTTTTCCATACCCGCAACAGGTTCTTCTGGGCATTTATCGGGAAGTGTTTTATTGATGGCACTATTAGGACCTTATGCCGCCTTTTTGACAATGATTAGTGTGCTTTTGATTCAATGTCTTTTGTTTGCTGATGGTGGATTATTAGCATTGGGGGCTAATATTTGGAATATGGGATTTTATGGTTGTTTTATTGGGGCATTAATTTGGAGGTTTTTTATAAGCAAGGGCATTTCTAAGGGTAAAATTATTTTTGCCTCTATCCTTGCTAGTGTTATCACTTTGCAGCTTGGTGCTTTTTCTGTCGTCTTAGAAACGCTAGCATCGGGTATTACTTCCTTACCCTTTAGTCTATTCCTTGCAGCTATGCAACCTATTCATTTGGCTATTGGCTTTGTAGAGGGACTTATAACTGCTGCGGTGCTATGCTTTATTTATGAAATGCGCACAAATGTTTTGTGGGGTGTTGAAGATGGTGTTTCTAATCATCAAAAATTTACCTTTTCTAAACTTTTTGCACTATTATCTATTATTACCCTTGTCGTTGCTGGGTTGCTTTCACTTGTAGCTTCCGAACTTCCTGATGGGTTGGAGTGGTCGTTAGAGAGAGTAACGGGAACTAGTGAATTACCCATAGAAGGCGGTATCTATGAAAGTGCTTTAGCCTTGCAGACAAGCACCGCATTGCTTCCTGATTATGCTTTTATGGATTCTGAAAATATTTTAGGGACTTCTTTTTCTGGCGTTGTAGGTTCTTTAGTTGTGTTATTAATCTGTGTATTGGGTTGCTATCTCTTTAGGGCTTTAAAGAATAGACATTATGGATAAAATATCTAGCGCATTAGAGCAAATACAAATATTTGATAGATTATCAAGAGAGGATAAATGGATTAATCGCATTCATCCTCTTTTTAAAGTAATAGTTACATTTTTTTATATTTTGCTTGTTCTTTCTTTTGATAAATACCATATTATGGGACTATTTACTATGTTGGTTTATCCGCTTATTCTCTTTGAGCTTAGTGGAATCTCACTTTTTAAAACTCTGTATCGGCTAAGGTTTTTGTTTCTATTTATTAGCTTTTTTGGGGTCTTTAATCCTTTTTTTGATACTAAGCCTCTAATGGTATGGAATCAAATCACTATTACAGGGGGAGTAGTCTCTATGATTACGCTTATTGGTAAAGGTATATTAAGCCTTTTAGCCTCTTACTTGCTTATTGCTACTACTTCTATAGAGGGGATTTGCTATGCTTTGAGGATTATGCGTGTGCCTAAAGTGCTTGTTACACAGATTTTGCTTACCTATCGTTATATTCCTATTTTTTTATTAGAAGTTAAATATACTTTAGAAGCCTATTCTTTAAAGGCATTAAGAGCAAATGGGATACATTTTAAAGTTTGGGGTTCATTAGTAGGATTAATTCTTTTAAGAAGTATTAATCGTGCTTATGAAGTGTATCAGAGTATGTGCTTAAGGGGTTATAGAGGGGAGTTTTATTCTATAAAGTATGGCAGGGTTTTGTGGATACAATCTTGGTATTTAATCGCTTGGGTGATTGTTTTGTCCTTATTTCGGAATTATTCTATCTTTGAAATGATAGGGGATTGGTTTTTGTGAATCCTTTTAATCCTTGTATTGTTGTCAATAATCTTAACTTTGGCTATGAGAAAGATAAAATCTTATTAAAAAACCTATCTTTTAATGTTTTAGAGGGAGAGAGTGTAGGTATTATTGGGCAAAATGGTGCGGGAAAATCTACACTTTTGAAGCTCTTAGTGGGGCTTGAGAGTGGTTTTAGTGGGGAAATTTCTATCAATAAAATTCCCCTAAAAAAAGAAAATTTAGCGACTATTTTGCAAAAGATAGGCTATGTGTTTCAAGAATCTAATCATCAGCTTTTTATGCCTAATGTGTATGATGATATAGCATTTGCACCACGTAATTATCAATTGCCTGAAGTAGATACACTAGTTTGTAATGCTTTAGAGAAAATAGGGATTTTACATTTAAAAGATAGGCAAACTTATGGATTATCAGGAGGAGAGAAAAAGCTTGTATGTATAGCCAGTGCTTTATCGATGAATCCAGATATTTTATTACTTGATGAACCTTCCATTACCCTTGATGCAAAAAATCGTAGGAATCTCATAAAAGTCTTAAATAATTTACCCCAGAACAAACTTATCACTTCGCATGATTTGGATTTTTTATTAGAAACTTGTTCTACAATTATAATGCTCTATAAGGGTGAGATTGTGGCTAAGGGAAAATGTAAAGAGGTATTAACTAATAAAGAGCTATTGGAGCGATATAATCTAGAGCTTCCTTTATCTTATCAAGGTCGTTAATATTGGTTTTGAGCTTGTTATAGGAATTTATCAATAGCCTTTTTAAGCTCTTCAATAACTTCGTTGTCATTAGCTTTTATGGCATTAACAATACAATGATTCATATGGTCTTTTAAAATTACTTTGGCTATTCCATTAATAGCAGATTTAACAGCAGCGAGTTGGATAAGCACTTCGCTACAATCGCGATCATTCTTTACCATAGTTTTAATAGATTCCATATGCCCTATGGCTCTTGATAATCGGTTTAATACAGCTTTTGTCTCTGTATGGATATGTTGATGGGTTTTCTTACACATTTTTTCTCCTTTATAAAAAAGTCAAATACCAAGAGACTAAAATATTAATACCCATACCTATAAGCAGAAGCGGGGTTGTGCGTTTGATGATTTCTATCGGAGGGACTTTTGCAAAACCTGCAAGAGCTAAGATGCCTCCAGCAATAGGAGAAGTTGCCCTGCCTAGAGCCGAAGCAATTTCTATAGGTAAAACTAGAGTAATAGGAGCGATACCAAGTTTTGTTGCTATATCAGGGGCTAATCTGCCAAAGGCGTTGAAAGCAGCAATGCCACTTCCCATAATCATTGCGAAGAAATAAACTAAAAAGCTTAAAATGGTAATGGTTAAAATCACAGCAGAAACCCCTAAGTTTGCAATTCCATCACCTAAAATCCCAATTCCTCCTAATGCCTTAATCCCCTCTGCAAAAACTCCTGCTGCTATAATAATGCTAACAACAGAGATAAAAATTTCACTCATTGCTTTGAGGATGACTACCATATCCTCTCCTAGTTTTTTTGCATTTTTATGCCTAATAAACTCTATAACAAAAACCAATGCAATACTCATAAAGTTTGCAGTGATAACATCAAGTTTGATTTGGAGAAAATACGCAACAAATAAAAATACGATAGGCAACCAAGGCAAAAGTATATAAAAAGTCGGGCATTGTGGATTAATAATTTCTGGAATTTCATTGTGTTCTTGTAGGCGATTTTTCGCTTTATCCCTTTTGTCTATCCAGGCAAAATAAAAAGGAATTAAGAGGGCGATAATCACGACATAGGCTAAAACTACCCAAAGCTGATAATGTAAAAATAAGCCTACAACATTGTCTTTTTGTCCTATCATATCTGCCATATTAATAGAGTTTCCATCTTTTGGTCCATAATCTAAGGCAATAAGGGATAACACACTTAGAGCAACAATAGGGCGAATCCCAAGTGCTATTAAAACAGGATAAATACAGGCAAGCAATAAAAGTAAAAGTCCAGCATAGCTTGAAATAACAATTTTTAAAGCCATACCCACAACAAAAGTTCCGCTTAAGATAAGGTATTTGTTTTGGATTTTGCTTAAGGGTTTGTTGGCTAAAAAGGCAAGTTTAGCAGATGCGTTGATATGCTTCATATAAGCTGCGAATCCTGCTACAGACATAATGATAAGCCCAACTCCTGAAAGCTGTTTTTGAAAAGTGGTAGTTATGAAAGTAAAACTATCTAAAAGGGTTGTAAAAAAAGTTATTTCTTCTGCATTTCTTTGGGTTTGTGAGGGTATAGGTGTGCCTATGAGATAAAAGGAGAGGATTAAAAGAATAATTCCAGAGAATAAGAATACAAAAATTGGATTATATTGCTTTAAAATATAATAAGCAACAATGCTTGTTGCTAAAATGGTTGAAAATATCATTAAAATACCCATTATTCCCCTTTGCCCTCTTTTAGATTTTTAAGAATTTCTCATAATAAGACTTTGTGGAAGGTTAAAAAGATGAATAATCTCTTCTTCTTTTGCACGATGTTCTCCCTCATCCCTCTCGTGGTCAAAGCCTATTAGATGCAAGATTCCGTGAATGAATAATAAAGCAATTTCCTCTTCTAAAGAATGCTTGAGGGCATTAGCAATGCTTTGTGCATAATCTAAAGAAATAAGGACACTTCCTATGAGGGGAGAAAACTCACTTTTAAGGGGAAATGATAAAACATCAGTAATTTCATCTTTATTCCTATAATCTTTATTGAAAGATTGTATAGTTGCATTATCGACTAATAAAACTTCGCATTGTTTGTCGCTTAGGTTAGAATCTTTAAGGATTTTATCAAAGATTTTCTCTAATAAATCATAAAAATGTTTTTCTAAAACATAGGGAGTTTGGTTGTGGTAGTCGATTTTAGGAGACATTAATTTCTAACTCCACAGGGCAGTGGTCGCTTCCCATAATTTCAGGATGAATTTTTGCTCCTAAAAGTTTGCAATCAAGGCTTTTAGAGCATAGGAAATAATCGATTCTCCATCCCGTGTTATTTGCTCTTGCTTTGCCCATATAGCTCCACCAGCTATAAGCCCCCTCTAAGTTAGGGTAAAAGTATCGGAAAGTATCGGTAAAACCAGAATCTAATAAAAGCGACATTTTCTCCCTCTCTTCATCGGTAAAACCAGCATTTCTACGATTTGTTTTGGGGTTTTTTAAGTCAATTTCTTTATGGGCTACATTTAAATCCCCACAGATAATTACGGGTTTAGAT
This sequence comes from Helicobacter apodemus, assembly GCF_003097575.1. NCBI lineage: Bacteria > Pseudomonadati > Campylobacterota > Epsilonproteobacteria > Campylobacterales > Helicobacteraceae > Helicobacter > Helicobacter apodemus. Next base: position 1,456,679 of record NZ_CP021886.1, read on the forward strand.
TGCTCTAAGTTTTTTAAAAAGCTGCGAAAATCATCTTCCCATTGCATTCTATAGTCTAATCTTTCTAATTCCCTTTTAGAGTTTGGTGTATAGACATTGACTAAATAAAAATTTTGAAATTCCGCTGTAATGATTCTACCCTCTTTGTCGTGATGTTCTATCCCCATATCATAGGCTACATTTAAGGGTTTGATTTTGCTAAAGATTGCTACACCAGAATATCCCTTTTTTTCAGCACTATTCCAAAACTCCTCATAACCTTTAAAATCAAAAGTTGCTTGTTCTTTTTGCATTTTAGATTCTTGGATACAAAAAATATCCGCATTAATAGCGTTAAAAAAATCCATAAAACCTTTATTCATACAAGCCCTTAATCCATTGACATTCCACGAGATTAATTTCATAGTTTTCCTTTATTTCTTTGGGTGCTTAACTGCTCCATTATAGAAAGGTTTGCAGTTCTCCCCTTGTTTAGTTATGGGTTCAGCAAGAGTTTTTGCTCCCTTAGCTACCCTATCTAAGAGTGAAGTTGCGAGATTAATAGCGGTTTTAACGGCGGTTTGGGTGATTTGAATTTTAGGATTTGTAAGGGAACCTTCAATTTTTTGTGAGTATTTTGCACAATTATTCGCATCAAGTAAGCCAATATAAAAATTATCAAAAGATTGGTTATTGAGGTTGATAGCACCTTTTGCTGCAATTCTTGTTTTAGTTGTAGCAAAGGCTACATCCTTAGCGGTGGCGATACCTTTTTGAAGATCAATATTTGCCTCTAGCTCTTTGATGGCAGTTTTTGTATCAAGAATCGAATTCAATCCCATTTTTCCTAAGTCTCCCCCTTGGTAGCAGCTATTCCAAGAGGACCTGCAAGCACAAAAGCTCCAATATCAAGGAGATTGATTTGATTGGTTTTTTCATAATTATTTGCAAGTGCGTCAATATCAATACTATAAATTTCTATATTCTTTCCTTGAAGTTTTAAGAGACCATTGAGATTTTTTATCATATCTTCAAGCTTTAGGGTTAAATCCGTATTTATATTGAAAATTCCACCTTTGATAAGCTTGCCATTGCCTGTAAAATCTGCAATTTTCTTTGCGGATAAATTATTAGCGTCAATTTTTAAATGTTCATCAGCTAAAGTGAGTTCTAAATCACCAAAATCTTTATTAATTAAATAAAGCATAGGAATATTATCTGCAAACCCTGCATTGCCTTTTAAGGTAAGTTTGCCTTGAAGGGGTAATTTTAGAGGGTTGATATTGGCAATATTTGGGGTATGAAAATTGAAATTTGCACTATAGGCATTGTCTTTTGGGTTGATAAGGGCATTGCTAATTTCGAGTATTATGTCCTTTCCTGTAACATTAAGCTTGGCTTCACCTTTGCCTTGCTTAAAATTACCATCTCCATTAAGTGCAAAAATAATATCATGTTTAAATTCCATACCGCTTAAAGTGTTAAGCGTTTTTTTAGAGAGCGTCAATTCTGGTGCATTAAGGCTAAAATTACCATCAAAACTTGAATCTTTAAAATTTTCAAGGGCTGCTTTGGCATTTAAGAAGCCATAAATATCATAATTAAGGAGTTTAGAGACTTTTTGTAAATTGAGATTCTCTAATTCTAAGATAATATTGTTAGGGGAATATTCTTTCAAAAGTGCATTAGCATAGATTTTAGAATCAAATAAATCACTTTTTGTTTCAATATTCATAGCTTTAGGATTACCGGTTATAGTAGCTTCTAAAGTATTGTTGGATACTAGGTTTAAATCATTAAAGACTAAGGATTGGATAGAGCTAGAGAGGTTGGCTTTAAGGTTATAATTTAGAGGTGTAAGATTAATAGCGTTAATCTCTGCATTAAGGTTGATGTTTCCTTGTGCTTTATAGGGTAGGGCTGTAAAGTCTAAAATTTCTTTTATGCTTAAATCCTTGCCTTCAATAAGGGCATTTGTTGGTTTATAATTAGGGATATTTAGGTGGGCTAAGATAGGGTTGGTGAGTGCATAAAGTGTAAGCGTAGCTTCTTGATTGGTAATATCTTTAGATTTTAGGGCAACATTTGTAGTTACAGGAGTTTTGATTGTGAAATCATTGAAACGAATATGGTTAATAATGGTTTTTAAATTGCCATTTGTAGAATAATCTTTAAGGTTTAAGAGTAAGTCCTTAGAGGTTAGTTGAAAATAGCTTGAATTTGCCAAAATAGTTGTTAAGATGTGATTTGCCTTTGCTTCTCCATTAATAGCAAGTTTAATGGATTCTTTAGGAAGGGTTAAATTGTATTCTTTTTGCAAGAGGGTATTATTAGGAAAAATACCATCAGAGGCAATTTTGAAGCCTCCATTAGGAGAGGCGAGATTGGATATATCTAAATCTGCATTAAGGAGAATCTTCCCACTTGCATAGGAGGGTTGATTAAGAAAAGTGAGTAAGGATTGAAGGTCAATCCCTTCTTTGCTTGTGATGAAGAGTTTTTTAGGATTGTAATTTTCTAATATTGCATCAATATTAATAGTGCTTTTAAAAGCCTTGAAGTCTGCTTTGATGGCAAGATTATTAGATTTTTTTATAATTTCCCCATTAAGACTTGCTCCTCCATTTAATCTTATCCCAATAAGTTGTTCATAAAGGCTTAAATCTTTAATAACTGCACTAATTTGTGCATTTGTATTTAGGGTGAGAAGGGAATAGTCTCCGTTTAAGGCAATTTGTGATTGTTGCTTATCTTTAAGGCTAAAGGCAAAATCTCTAAAACCAAGCTTAAAATGTGTAAATTCTAAACCAATAGGGGCTTTTTCATTAGCGATTTTTGTGATAGTATTTTTTAAAAATTCATTCCCGCTATTTGAAAATAACCAAAAAATCGCAGAAGCAAGGATTATTAAAATCACTGCAAAAGTAATTCCTAAAATCTTTAGAGCCTTCATTAAAACCTCCATAATGCTTTAAGTAGTAATTTTTCGGATTCTATCTAAAATAAGATAAAATGTATGTATGAAACTCTACATTTGAAATTTTATAAAAACCAAAAAGTGCCGATATAGCTTTGTAGCTTCTTTGTCTTATTTGGTTAGATGTTAGGAAGTTACAAGTTTTAAGATAAGGAGTCTAATATGATTTCAGGAATTAATAGCGCATCTGTAGTGGCTAGTGGAAATTTAAGTGCCTTAAAAAAGGCAATTAATACAGAAGAGAATTTGATGGGTTCATTAATTAATAGTATGGAAGAACAATCAAATTTACAAACTCAAGGAAATGACTCTCCTTATCATGTTGTGCCAGCTTCACTTCCGCAAAATAATTCTAATGGGAAGCTTGATATTATGGCTTAATCCAAAACACTTAGTGTTTTGGTGCTTTTAAAGCAGTGTTAAAATGAAAATCATTGTTTAAAGTCGTATAATTTAATTTATCTCTTAAGGATTAGTGTTGCGTAGTAATAAAACCTTTCTTGTCGCAGAATTATCAGCTAATCATAATCAAAGTAAAGAATTGGCATTGAAGACGATAAAGGCGGCTAAAGATTCTGGAGCCGATGCGATAAAGCTGCAAACCTACACTCCAGATTGTATGACTTTAAATTGTGATTTAGAGTCTTTTAGGATTAAGGGAACTTTGTGGAAGGGTAAGAACCTTTATGATCTTTATAAAGAAGCGATGACTCCTTGGGAATGGCATAAAGAGTTGTTTGCCTATGCTAAGGGCTTGGGATTAATATGTTTTTCCAGTCCTTTTAGTAAAGAAGCAGTGGATTTTTTAGAATCTTTAGGAAATCCTATCTATAAAGTCGCCTCTTTTGAAATTACAGATTTGGAGCTTATTGCTTATATAGCAAGTAAGCATAAGCCTATGATATTATCAAAAGGAATCGCTACCAAAGAGGAGATACAAGATGCTATTGATGTTTGTAGGAGCGAGGGTGTAGAAGATATTACTTTATTGCAATGCACAAGCTCTTATCCTGCTCCTTTAAATGAGGCAAACTTAAGTCTTATCCCACAAATGCAAAAAGATTTTGGTGTAAAAGTAGGATTATCTGACCATACTTTAGGTGTGAATGCTGCCATAACCGCTAGGGCTTTGGGTGCTAGTGTGATTGAAAAACATTTTATTTTAAAGAGGAGTTTAGGAGGCGTTGATAGTGCTTTTAGTATGGAAGCACAAGAATTTTTAAGTCTTTCACAAGCCATTCGTGAGGTTGAAGATCTCTTAGGGGATTCTTCTTATGCACTAAGCCCTAAAGCTAAAGAGGGTAGAGCATTTATGCGTTCTTTGTTTGTAGTTGATGAAATCAAAAAGGGAGAGATTATTCAGCCCTCACAGATTCGCTCTATTCGCCCGGGATTTGGTATTGCTCCAAAATATAAGAAAGAAGTAATAGGGAAGGTAGCAGCTAGAGACTTATATGTCGGTAAGCCTCTAGAGTTTGAGGATTTTAAATCATAATTGATTCTTGTTTTTCTTGTATTTTCTTGCTTACTTCTTTGCTTAGAAATAACAAACAATCCTTGTTGCTATCTAATCTCTGTGTTGTTATGCTATTTAAGGATAATATAGCATCTTTGCAATGTTTTATAAAAAAGTTTGGTATCATTACCCCATCAAAATTAAGGAGCATTAATGAACCCAAATAGTGCAGTAGAGCGGGTTAAAAATCATCTTGCTTTTAAAATAGGAGAGGTTATAGAAAGTAATAATAGTCGGGGAGAGGGGCGTTTTATTTAGGTTATTGAAAATCTCATACCACCATAAAACATATCTTAAACATTCTTCCCCCTTAAAATATCCAAAACTAGAAACACTAAGTGATTATAAACAAGCCTTAGCCATTAAAAATGGCTTGACTTATAGATTAGGTGAAGCATTTATTTATTATTATAAATGGTGGTGGTGTGGCGGATTATGGTATTTCTTTCTTAACTTTCCAAACATTAGAGATAATTTTAGGATAGTTGATAGTCTTTCAAGGGTGTCTGAAGCAAGTGTATTATCACAAGACACTCTCCAAAGAATCAAAAAAATTGAAGCCATAGCAGATATTTTTTGGAATTCTAAGTTACAGGGTATCTCTTTTCGTGGTCAGTTGGGTCAAGATGTTATTGCTTATGTTCTAAATTGCCACAAAAAACAAGGATTCTTTGTAGATATTGGGGCACACGATGGAAAGAGTATTTCCAATACCTATCTTTTTGAGCAATTAGGTTGGAGTGGCTTTTGTGTAGAAGCAAATCCTCTTACTTTTAAGAGGCTACAACAAAATCGTAAATGCGATGTTTATAATTTAGCGGTTTATTCTAAAAACATTGGAATTACAAAAATGGCAACCTCAAAAAGTGATGTATTGGATACTCTGGAGGTCAATTTAACACTTTCTCATAAAAAGAGAATAGAAGCCAACGCGAGTATTACTTATATTGAAGTGCCTACGGCAACCTTTGATGAAATTATGGAAAACTATCCTCAAGTCTCTCATATTGATTTTATGTTTTTAGAAGCAGAAGGAGGAGAATTAGAAGTTTTAAAGGGTATTAACTTTTCTAAATACCGCTTTAGTTGCATTGCAATAGAGCATAATTATTTTAAGATGCACAAAGGGAAGTGATAAGTTTATTAAATGCTAAGGGGTATAGAATATTAATGTGGAATGGTTGGGACTATCTCTTTGTCCCCAAAGAAAATATTTATTGGAATCAGTGAGGGCGATTAGAGGGTAAAGTGTTAGAGTATTTGGTGAGAAACTTGAAAATAGAACTAGCTTGCCTCTAAAGGAAAGAAATAAGAGGATTCATCAATAGCTCAAGCTTCTTGCCTGCATTTGCCTACATTCTTGAAAAAATCATTCAAAGGAAACTAGATGAATAGATCATTATCGGGGGGGGGGGCAAAATAGGCTAAAGTTTCCTTTTGTTTTGAAATTAAAGCAAAGATTCCAGAGATTTAGGCGTAAAAATAGGCTAAATTCTAGGTTATTGCACTATGTAGAAAAGCTAACACCACCTGCATACTTAACAAAAATTGATATTCATCTAGCGGATTCTTGTAATCTAAATTGCTTTGGTTGCTCACATTTCTCTCAAATTGCACAATCAAAATTTCCAGATATTCAAGCTTATGAGAGAGATATAAAAGCCTTAAGTGCAGTTACGCAAGGATTTATAGGCAAAATACAGCTAATGGGCGGAGAACAACCGCTAAATCCAAATTGTAAAGATTTTTTTGCCCTCCACACGCAAATATTTTCCTAATGTGCTTATTTGGCTTGTAACCAATGGAATCCTGCTTCCCAAGCAAGATAAAGCATTTTGGCAATCTTGCAGAGAAAATGCCATAGAAATCCACCCTACAAAAAATATTCTATTAAGATAGATTGGGACGAAATACAACGAATCTGCAAGGAGCAAGGGGTTGTGTTTAGGTTTTTTATGGGCTCAGATAAGAAACAAAAGGTGATGACAAAAATGATTTTGAATCCTAAGGGCAATTCTAACCCCTTCCAAAGATTCATTGGTTGCTCACTCAATCAATGTGCACAACTTTATAATGGCAGACTTTACCCCTGCACTTTTACCGCTTACATTGAATATTTTAACAAGCATTTTTCACAAAATTTACAAATCACGCCTTTAGATTTTATAGATATTCACAAACCTAATCTAACTTATCAAGAGATTCTAAGCTTTATGGCAAAGCCTCTGCCTTTTTGTCGTTATTGCGATACGATGAAATGGCAGCATATTGGAGAGCGGAAAACTTCTAAAAAAGATATTTTGGAGTATTTGGAGTAAGAAACCTTGTTTGTGAATGCAAGCAAATGAAGCAATCCATTATGGCACAACAAGGAGTGATTTTAAGGTGTAATCACCAAAGATTATCAAAAGTGAATACCAAATCGCTAAACTTTAAAGACTTTATGGATTATCCCAACACAAGCATTGGGGCTATGATTTAACCTCCCCTTAAGCTTATATCGCTATAATTTCACTTCCTTTTTTGCATTTTAAAAGGGTTCTTTGAAAATTCAGCTTGATTTAGGATATTAATAGAGATAAGTTCCTTAAACTTTTAATGAAGTTAAACTAGAATTAGTAACTTAACTATTTAAAAGGTTGTATTTAAATTAAAGTTAAAGCCTTAAGTTTTTAATATTTATTAAAGGCTTAAAGTTAAACATTTAAGTTTTTAATATTCAATAAAGAAGCTTAAGAAATACAATGAAGCATTCCCTACTTCTATTGATAAAAATAGAAAACTAAAGAGACATTATCCATCTTTTTAATAAGGTAATGCTCTATTATAAAGCTTTAGTATCTCTTTTAAGAATGAAAGCATTCCAAGATTTAGCCTTAAAGAAATTTCAATAACTCAAATAGATGTAAAAATGTTCTTTAATCTTTTAATGTATTACCACATTAAAGTTAAATGATCTTTGACAACTAAGCAGGAAATTCTTAAAGAAAGACATTTCTTATTGAATTTTCTAAAATCATAATAGAGAACTCATTTATTACTTTGGTGTTTTATAAGAGTTAAAGAGATTTAAGTATCTAATTGCAATAGCTATGGTTAGAATCTTATTAGCTAGTAATTACTAGCTATTATATTATTTTAATTTAGAGATAACCAATAAAGATTTCTTAACTTCTAATGCTTGTAAAACAAAAGTTTAAACAGAGATTTTGAGATTTTAGGACAAACTAATCCAAAGCTAAGAATCTACATTAAAGCTTTTAATTAAAGAAATTAATTAGATTCTTATTCTTAATTTTTAAGAAACTTCTTAAGTTAAACTTCAAGACTTCAAGAATACTTAAAAATCCTAAAGAGTTTTTCATTATCATTGATTATCATATCTTTAATCTTTCAATGAATAACACTTTTGTTAGAAGAGTTTATGTTTAATTTATGTTTAGTTTAAACTTTGATAGGGAGAGTGGCTTACTATGTATTTAGTTTGCCATACTCCTTATCCTTAGAAGTTTATATCCCAATTAATTAAAGAGATAAACTTCTAACTTTTTTGGAGAGTTTGATCCTGGCTCAGAGTGAACGCTGGCGGCGTGCCTAATACATGCAAGTCGAACGATGAAGCTTTTAGCTTGCTAGAAGTGGATTAGTGGCGCACGGGTGAGTAATGCATAGGTTATGTGCCTCATAGTCTAGGATAGCCATTGGAAACGATGATTAATACTGGATACTCCCTACGGGGGAAAGTTTTTCGCTATGAGATCAGCCTATGTCCTATCAGCTTGTTGGTGAGGTAATGGCTCACCAAGGCTATGACGGGTATCCGGCCTGAGAGGGTGAACGGACACACTGGAACTGAGACACGGTCCAGACTCCTACGGGAGGCAGCAGTAGGGAATATTGCTCAATGGGGGAAACCCTGAAGCAGCAACGCCGCGTGGAGGATGAAGGTTTTCGGATTGTAAACTCCTTTTGTTAGAGAAGATAATGACGGTATCTAACGAATAAGCACCGGCTAACTCCGTGCCAGCAGCCGCGGTAATACGGAGGGTGCAAGCGTTACTCGGAATCACTGGGCGTAAAGAGCGCGTAGGCGGAATAGCAAGTCAGATGTGAAATCCTATGGCTTAACCATAGAACTGCATTTGAAACTGTTATTCTAGAGTATGGGAGAGGTAGGTGGAATTCTTGGTGTAGGGGTAAAATCCGTAGAGATCAAGAGGAATACTCATTGCGAAGGCGACCTGCTAGAACATAACTGACGCTGATGCGCGAAAGCGTGGGGAGCAAACAGGATTAGATACCCTGGTAGTCCACGCCCTAAACGATGAATGCTAGTTGTTGCGGAGCTTGTCTCTGCAGTAATGCAGCTAACGCATTAAGCATTCCGCCTGGGGAGTACGGTCGCAAGATTAAAACTCAAAGGAATAGACGGGGACCCGCACAAGCGGTGGAGCATGTGGTTTAATTCGAAGATACGCGAAGAACCTTACCTAGGCTTGACATTGATAGAATCCTATAGAGATATGGGAGTGCCCTTTTAGGGAGCTTGAAAACAGGTGCTGCACGGCTGTCGTCAGCTCGTGTCGTGAGATGTTGGGTTAAGTCCCGCAACGAGCGCAACCCTCGTCCTTAGTTGCTAACTATTTGGTAGAGCACTCTAAGGAGACTGCCTCCGTAAGGAGGAGGAAGGTGAGGATGACGTCAAGTCATCATGGCCCTTACGCCTAGGGCTACACACGTGCTACAATGGGAAGTACAAAAAGATGCAATATTGTGAAATGGAGCAAATCTCAAAAACTTCTCTCAGTTCGGATTGTAGTCTGCAACTCGACTACATGAAGCTGGAATCGCTAGTAATCGCAAATCAGCAATGTTGCGGTGAATACGTTCCCGGGTCTTGTACTCACCGCCCGTCACACCATGGGAGTTGTATTCGCCTTAAGTCGGAATGCCAAACTGGCTACCGCCCACGGCGGATGCAGCGACTGGGGTGAAGTCGTAACAAGGTAACCGTAGGTGAACCTGCGGTTGGATCACCTCCTTTCAAGAGAATTAACTAAATATTTGTTTATTTAGTTTATGTTACATCTTTCTTTTTCCTGCTTAGTTGTCAGAGATTGTTTGGCTTTAAAAGTAGGGGCTTATAGCTCAGGTGGTTAGAGCGCACCCCTGATAAGGGTGAGGTCGGAGGTTCAAGTCCTCCTAAGCCCACCAAAAATTGTTCTTTTTGCGATAAAGCACTGATTCTTTATTGTTTTTTTGGTTATTACCTATTTGGTAACTCCTTTCAAAAACAATTCACAATCAGCACTTTCTCATCAAAAATAACCAATTTTAAATTATCAAACTATTAAGAGAAAGAATAGAAAAACTAGATTCTCATTTAATAGTCCTCTTGGGGAATTAGCTCAGCTGGGAGAGCGCCTGCTTTGCACGCAGGAGGTCAGCGGTTCGATCCCGCTATTCTCCACCAAGAAACCTATCAATAAATATATAATCTCTCTACACCTAAGAATCTCTATAATCCAATGTAACTATTAAAAAATAATTACAATAACTATTAATTACAAATATTTCTAGATTGTAAATCGTGTATTGAATCCTTAATAACCTTTTTTAAGTGATAGTTTGTGTATTTTTTTTCTCATTTTTTATCCCTTTGATTTTTAGATAAAACTTTTAAGTTCGTTTTAATTTGTTTAGTTTTTATAATTTTTAGTAATATTATATGGGCAACTATTTCATTTGAGAATCCATTATGAAACTCTAGGGAGATATATAGGCTTGTTTAGGTCTAGTTTTAGATTGCACTATTAGAAATTAATACCTTTATTGAAAGGTATTAATTTTACTAAAACTTTATATTTCTTATTTTTTTCAATAATTGTCTTATATTTTATATTCAGCATTCTTTAAAAGAATAGTTTTTAAGTGCTACTATTTTAGTGAAAATTATGGGATAAATTTAAGAAGTCAATATGAGGAGTAAAAAATGATAGGTATTTTTAAGCCAGCAGCACATATTCCAAGAGTAAGTGAGCAAGAAGTTGATCCTATATATAAACGACTAAGAATTCAAGTTTTTATTGGTATTTTTATTGGATATGCGGCTTATTATTTTGTGCGCAAGAATTTTGGTCTTGGTATTCCTTATTTGATTGAGGAAGGTTACACTAAAGCAGAGCTTGGTTTTGCTCTAAGTGCAGTTTCTATTGCCTATGGGATTTCAAAATTTATTATGGGTTCTTTCTCGGATCGCTCAAATCCTAGAGTGTTTTTATCCACAGGATTATTTTTAGCGGCTTTAATAATGCTTATTTTAGGGATTTTTCCTTGGGCTACTTCTGCTGTTTGGATTATGTTTGTGTTACTTTTCCTATGTGGCTGGTTTCAGGGTATGGGTTGGCCTCCTTGCGGTAGAACTATGGTACATTGGTATTCTCATAAGGAAAGAGGGAGGGTTGTGTCTTTATGGAATATAGCCCACAATGTCGGAGGAGGTTTGCCTGCTCTCTTTTTTTTATGGGGTATGGCGATTTTTAATGAATGGCATGCGGCTTTTTATATGCCTTCTATTGCAGCAATTATCGTAGCTGTGATATGTCTTTTTTTAATGAAAGATACACCACAATCTTGTGGGCTTCCAAGTATAGAAGAGTATAAAAATGACTACCCCAAGGATTATGATGAGCAAAATTCAGAAAAAGAATTGAGTGCTAAAGAAATCTTTATGAAATATGTTTTTTCTAATAAATTGCTTTGGTATATAGCTATCGCTAATGTTTTTGTGTATTTAATCCGCTATGGTATATTAGATTGGTCTCCTACTTACTTAAAGGAAGCTAAGAATTTTGATATAAAGTTTAGCTCTTGGGCATATTTTTTCTATGAATATGCAGGAATTCCTGGCACACTCCTTTGTGGTTATATGAGTGATAAACTTTTTAAAGGTAATCGTTCTCTTACGGGTTTATTTTTTATGGTTTTAACCACAATAGCAGTGATTGTCTTTTGGCTTAATCCTGTTGGAAATCCCAGCATTGATATGACTTGTATGATTATTATTGGTTTTTTAATTTATGGTCCTGTTATGTTAATAGGGCTTCATGCCTTAGAGTTAGCACCTAAAAAGGCAGCTGGCACCGCAGCTGGTTTTACAGGCTTATTTGGATATTTAGGAGGTTCAGTTGCCGCTAGTGTTCTAGTAGGGGTAACTGTAGATTTCTTTGGCTGGGACGGGGGCTTTTTTATTATGGTTGGTGGTTGCTTTTTGGCTATGTTTTTTCTTTTAATAACTTGGATTAGTGAGAGAAAAAATAAAAAAGCATAAGGCTAAATTGTAAAATATAAAGTTTAAGTATTTTTAATTCTTAAAATGAGTAAAGTTTTAGCTTTTTTAGATGAAAGTTAGCGGGTTGGGTATAGATTAAAAAGTCTTGTTTTATTATCTAGATGTAAATGAAAATTTTTCATCAATAAAACAAGAAAATCTCTAGCAATAGATAAAAATATTTTTTATCTTATTTAAGAGATAGATGGCTTTATTTATTGCCCTTATCCATAAAGAAAAGCATTTTATTTAGATGAATTAAATGATTTAAATGAAAGTGGAATTCTTTATAAAGTTTTAAAACTTTATAAAGAAAATAATATTAGTATATTTAGTGGTATCAGCTTTCAATAGAGATTATATTTTTGTGGATAAGAAATATTTTAATCAAGTATTAAGTTTAATTAAAGGATTGGAAAATTGATATTGCTTTTCTTTAAAGGTTTCTTGCTCTCCTTCTCTTTAATCGCTGCTATTGGTGCACAGAATGCTTTTATTATTAAACAGGGTATAAGTCAAAATCATATTTTTATAGTTAGTGGAATTTGCTTTTTGTGTGATGTTGTTTTAATGGGATTTGGAGTATTTGGAATAGGGGAATTTTTCGCAAAGAATCCTGTTATTAATCTAACTATCGCCATACTTGGGATTTTATTTATTCTTTATTATGGGTTTCTTTCTTTAAAATCTGCCTTTTTATCTCAATCAAGCTTTGAAATTTCTCAAGGAAATAAATTATCCCTTAAAAAAACAATTTTATTGACTTTAGCCGTTACACTTTTAAATCCCCATGTATATCTGGACACCGTTTTTGTAATAGGTGCTGCTGTATTAATGTTTAGCTTTGATGAAAAAATTATTTTTGCCTCTGGAGCATTAGTTGCATCTTTCTTATGGTTTTTTGGTTTGGGGTATGGTGCTTTGAAGTTAAGTCAGATTCTTATTAAAATGACTAAAACAATAGATATTCTTATAGCAATTATAATGTTTTTTATAGCTTTCTCACTTATCCGCTATGTTTCCCTTTCATCTTCTATTAAGCTTCCTATTGTATAATTTCACTTCCATTTTTTAAAACACCATCTTTGTATTTTCAAACTTTGTCTTTAAAAAATGATGTTCTTTGACAACTTATTGTTAAAGCCTATATTAAGTAATAACTACAATCACGCATAAAACTAAAGATTGTCTTAATGGATTTACATTCATTAAGGCAGTGGCGTTAAGAATAATCATTAAAAACTCAGTTAAGCTTATAAAGGGCAGATGGTGGATGCCTTGGGTAGTAGAGGCGATGAAGGACGTACTAGACTGCGATAAGCTATGGGGAGCTGTCAAGAAGCTTTGATCCATAGATTTCCCAATGGGGCAACCCAGCTAGTAGCAATACTAGCTATGTGAGTAACAAAGAGTAGAAAGAAAGTATAAGAAATCTTTCTAATTTTTAAAACTTTGTTAAGAGACTTTAATCTTTATAGTCAGTCTTTAAAGATTATAAATACTTTTATACAATATCTTAATCTTAGTAATTTTCTAGATTAAGAATAATAAAATCTTTTCTATTCTTTGTTGCTCACAGGCGAACCTAGTGAAGTGAAACATCTCAGTAACTAGAGGAAAAGAAATCAAACGAGATTCTCTTAGTAGCGGCGAGCGAAAGGGGAAAAGGGCAAACCCAATGCTTGCATTGGGGGTTGAGGACTGCAATATCCACTAAAATACATTAATAGAACATTCTGGAAAGGATAGCCATAGAGGGTGATAGTCCCGTATATGAAAATGTATTTTTAGGTAGCAGTATCCAGAGTAGGTCAGGACACGTGAAATCCGGGCTGAAGCAGGGGAGACCACTCTCCAACCCTAAATACTACTACTACACCGATAGCGAACCAGTACCGTGAGGGAAAGGTGAAAAGAACCGCAGTGAGCGGAGTGAAATAGAACCTGAAACCATTTGCCTACAATCATTCAGAGCCCTATTGTGGGTCTCATTAAGAAATTAGAGAGGCTTGTCTTTTGAGCTAAAGATGTGTGAGTTCGCTTTTTGCTTGTGCGATAGCCCTAAGGCTAGTCTCCGTGCAAAAAACTTCACAACGCACATTTCTTATCTAAAATACTGCACTATAGGGTGTTTCTTATTTGCGAAACAACAATAGAGAGAATCTTAATCTTTAAGATTCCATTAGAGTTGAATCTTTTAATAAGAACAGCTAGAAATTCTAGCATTGTGGATAAGATGTGGGTTATCAAGAAAAAGTCGCAAGGAGTTACGTAGCGGTAATGACTAAGACTTTTTCGTAGATTCCCACAAGCCGAATTTAGCTTAATTTTTTAGTGAGACTCACAAGGGTGATGGACTGCCTTTTGCATAATGATCCTGCGAGTTGTGGTATCTGGCAAGGTTAAACCAATGTGAAGCCATAGCGAAAGCGAGTCTGAATAGGGCGTTTAGTCAGATGCTGCAGACCCGAAGCTGAGTGATCTATCCATGGCCAAGTTGAAAGTGGGGTAACACCCACCGGAGGACTGAACTCGTACCCATTGAAACGGGTTGGGATGAGCTGTGGATAGGGGTGAAAGGCCAATCAAACTCAGTGATAGCTGGTTCTCTTCGAAATATATTTAGGTATAGCCTCAAGTGATAGTAATAGGGGGTAGAGCTCTGATTGGGCTAGGGCTGCTCACCGCGGTACCAACCCCTGTCAAACTACGAATACCTATTACCGTATCTTGGGAGTCAGGCGGTGGGTGATAAAATCAATCGTCAAAAGGGGAACAACCCAGACTACCAACTAAGGTCCCCAAGTTCTATTCTAAGTGGAAAATGATGTGAAGTTACTCAGACAACCAGGAGGTTGGCTTAGAAGCAGCCATCCTTTAAAGATAGCGTAACAGCTCACTGGTCTAGTGATTTTGCGCAGAAAATATAACGGGGCTAAGATAGACACCGAAGTTGTAGATTGTGCTGATGCACAGTGGTAGAAGAGCGTTGCATACAGCGTCGAAGCCATACCGGTAAGGAGTGGTGGAGCGTATGCAAGTGAGTATGCAGGAATGAGTAGCGATAAAAGTGGTGAGAATCCACTTCGCCGAAAATCTAAGGTTTCCTACGCTATGCTCGTCATCGTAGGGTTAGTCGGGTCCTAAGACAAGTCCGAAAGGGGTAGTCGATGGAAAATTGGTTAATATTCCAATACCAATATTAGTGTGCGATGGGGGGACGCATAGGGTCAAGATGAGCCAAGTGATAGAAGTCTTGGTCGAAGGGTGCAAGTAAGAAGATTGGCAAATCCGCTTCCTTTTCCCAAACCCAACAGGCTCTTTGAAGTCTTCGGATGGATAGGAGAATCATTAAGATCGTCGTGCCAAGAAAAGCCTCTAAGTTTAGCTAATATTGCCCGTACCGTAAACCGACACAGGTAGATGAGATGAGTATTCTAAGGCGCGTGAAAGAACTCTCTTTAAGGAACTCTGCAAACTAGCACCGTAAGTTCGCGATAAGGTGTGCCACAGCAATGTGGTCTCAGCAAAGAGTCCCTCCCGACTGTTTACCAAAAACACAGCACTTTGCAAACTCGTAAGAGGAAGTATAAGGTGTGACGCCTGCCCGGTGTTCGAAGGTTAAGAGGATTAGTTAGCAGCAATGCAAAGCTTTGAATTGAAGCCCGAATAAACGGCGGCCGTAACTATAACGGTCCTAAGGTAGCGAAATTCCTTGTCGGTTAAATACCGACCTGCATGAATGGCGTAACGAGATGGGAGCTGTCTCAAAGAGTGATTCAGTGAAATTGTAGTGGAGGTGAAAATTCCTCCTACCCGCGGCAAGACGGAAAGACCCCGTGGACCTTTACTACAGCTTGGCACTGCCGATGGGAGCATTATGCGCAGCATAGGTGGGAGGCTATGAAATCTTTACTCTGGTAGAGATGGAGCCATCGTTGAGATACCACCCTTAATGTTTCTGTCTGCTAACTAGCTAGAGTTATCCTCTAGTAGGACAATGCCTGGTGGGTAGTTTGACTGGGGCGGTCGCCTCCTAAAAAGTAACGGAGGCTTGCAAAGGTTGGCTCATTGCGGTTGGAAATCGCAAGAAGAGTGTAATGGCATAAGCCAGCCTGACTGTAAGACAAACAAGTCAAGCAGAGACGAAAGTCGGTCATAGTGATCCGGTGATTCTGTGTGGAAGGGTCATCGCTCAAAGGATAAAAGGTACCCCGGGGATAACAGGCTGATCTCCCCCAAGAGCTCACATCGACGGGGAGGTTTGGCACCTCGATGTCGGCTCATCGCATCCTGGGGCTGGAGCAGGTCCCAAGGGTATGGCTGTTCGCCATTTAAAGCGGTACGCGAGCTGGGTTCAGAACGTCGTGAGACAGTTCGGTCCCTATCTGCCGTGGGCGTAGGAGAGTTGAGGAGATCTGTCCCTAGTACGAGAGGACCGGGATGGACATACCACTGGTGTAGCTGTTGTCCTGCTATGGGCATCGCAGCGTAGCTACGTATGGATGTGATAAACGCTGAAAGCATCTAAGCGTGAAGCCAACTCCAAGATGAACTCTCCCTGAAGGTCGCAAGAAGACTACTTGCTTGATAGGGTAGAGGTGTAAGCATAGTAATATGTTTAGCTGACTACTACTAATAGACCGTTTGGCTTAATTGATAAAAGCCACTGCCTTAATGAGTGTAAATACACTCCAATCTTTTTAAAGTTAGATTGATTATTACTTAAATTCTAAATATATTTTTAATAACAAATAGAAGCTTTTAAGAAAAAAGAAGTATAAAACCTTTATTGTGCTTGATAAATTATTATTTATAGAATAAAAGTAAGCCTACAAGTATTGATAATACAAATATAATTATTACTTAAAACTATAAAACTTAAGAATAAAAGAGAGATATTGTATTAAAGAAAAAAGTATTTTATTAATAGGTTTATAATGACTCTATAGAGAATAAAAATTTTTAATAAAATTTAATAAATAATTGATAGCTTAGTATAAATAAAAATTTGATATTTCAATGAAACAAACTTTCATCTATGTAGAGATTACATAGATGAATTAATACTTTCTTTAAGGGTTTAATATATTGGAGGTAAATTGAGTCTTTAACAAAATATAAAATCCCCTTATATTGTCATCTTCGTGCTAATAGAGAAGAGGTTCCACCTAGCTCCATTCCGAACCTAGAAGTTAAGCTCTTCTTCGCTGATGATACTGCAACTTTCAGATGTGGTAAAGTAGGACGGTGCGGAGATGAGAGTATAAGGATATTTTATCCCCCTTACTTTATGATTATTTCTTTATGCTTGTATCGGTTATATTGTTGTCTGTATTTGAAAAGAGTTTATTTAGACTTTATCTTATGTAGTATATCTTTGAAGTTAAACCTTTTATATAAGTCTCTATGTTTTTTAAGCTTTCTTTTTATCAATAGCTCTTAGATTTATTAATGATTAATCTTTTTAGAATTTAGAGTAAAGTTTTATCCTCTAGATTAATAGCGTTGTATTATTATCTTAATATGTTAAGCCTTCCTATCTCTTTAGTAGTTACCCTATTGTATAGGGAGTAAGTAAAAGAAATATAAGGGATAAAAGTTAAGTTTTATTAGTAGAGATAAAGTTCAAGATTTTTGTTTAATAAATAAACCTTAGAGTATTTTAAAAGAAATCTACAAATGATATAAATAAGAATAGAATTAGATAATCCTCTAATTTAACCCTTAAGATAAAAACCGAGAATCTAATATTGATAATTGACCTAAAAACAAACCCTTAGGGGATAAAGTAAGTAATACTTTATAAAGGAGTGAATCTTCTAACAAACCAATCCTAAATAAGAATAATCAAACAATACTCAAAGGCATTAAGTAAATTAAGAATAATACTTAAACCAACCCCCCCTCTTTATACTTTAAACTTAACTACTCTCTATAATCATTCTTACTCTTTATCATTAATCCTATTTAACCTTATTAAAATCCCCTCTTTATACTTTAAACTTAACTAAACTTACTCTCTATACTAAATCTTAAAGAGGATATTAAGGCTAATCAATACCAAACAATCCTTAAGCGATAAAGTAAGTAATACTAAACTATTAAATTAAAACAACCTAACCCTAACCAATACTATAAGGGTAAGTGAGCATAAGTGGTAGTGTGTGGTGAGTAATCGTTATTTTTTTTGGGGGGGTGTGAGAGTAACCAAACCCAACTAAATAACCAAACAAACTAAACCTAACAATCCTAACCAAAACTCATTAACCCCTTAAAGATAAAAGAATTTTATAAAACCTACCTAAACATTACTACCTAAAAGAGCTAACCAATACCAAACAACCCTAACCAACCAAAGAATAACCAAAACTAAATAAAACCCTTAAAGGATAAAGTAAGTAATACTAACTAAGAGTAAGTAAAATAAACTAACCTAACAAACTAAACCAACCAACTCTTAAGGAATAGAGTAAGTAGGGGTAGCGTATGGGATTGTTTTAGTTATTGTCTTTAGTGTGTTGTAGTAGCTAGGTTTTTACTTTATTTTTAGTGTGCTGTGTATTAGCTCTAATGGATAGGGGTTTTAGTTATTTAGTGGGGTGTAGTGTTGGCTGTTCTTTTTAGGCATTTTTATTTAGTGTAGTAGCTGGGTTTTTACTTTATTTTTATTGTGTGCTGTATGTTGGGGAGGAGGAGGGATAAGTATTATCTTTGGTGGGGGGTATGAGAGCAACTAAAGAGTCAATAAAGCTTAGTGCTTTTATTGTCTCTTAATCTTTGTCTCTTTTTGATTATTCTAAATGTTATTAACGCAAATTGTTTTCTCTTTAATATTCTCTTTAATATTTAATAGAGAGAGTATGGCTACCTTTCCCCTACCACATATAATTAAACTTCCCATACCCTGTATGCATAGTGGTATTCTTAGTCCCATTCATTCCATAGTTAGAATTCTTAAGTAGGGATAAGGATTAAACCCTACCACATATAATTAAACTTCCCATACCCTGTATGCATAGTGGTATTCTTAGTCCCATTCATTCCATAATTTAAAGAGAAATAAAAAGCATCATTTAAAGGAATAACTAAAGTAGTCCCTAAAGCATATTCTAAATTATCTAATTTACTCTCTCCTCCTCCATAATACCCTATATTAGAATATCTCCCTTTAGGATTATCTACATTAGGATTCATAGTCCAATCTACTCCTGCATACACTAAAGTCTTAAAATGTTTATGCCAATCACTATAAAAAGAAAGAGAGGTTTTAGTTTTAAATAAATTCATCTTATGGGTATAATTGCGTCTTGTAATAGTATTGATGGCATTACTCATCGTATAAGCTTTAGAATATCCTCCATTATAACCTAAACCTATCTCTGGAGTTAAAGTATGCTTAGTATTAAGCTTAATATTTATCCCCATATTAACATTAGCATCATAAGCATAAGATTTAGGTTCTCCTTTAAATTCTGTTTGTCCTACCCTTTCAGAAATATCATTTTGTATTAAACCAAATTGTGAAGAGAATTTAGAAAAGAGTTCATAATCTTTATAATTAAAAGGATGATAATACCTAACTCCTGCATAATAGGTTCTATTATTTAAAGCTAGAATATCTGAAGGATAAGTTTTAGAACTAAAATCATCATATCCTCCATAAATCCCATAAATATCTTTATTGTTAGGATTTAAATAACTATAACCAAAGATTACTCCTTTAGTATGTCCTTTAGAAGTTAATCCTCCATTTAAAGAAGTATTACTCTTAGAGATATAAGGAAGCATAAAGGCTAAATGATTCTTATCTTTAGTTTCACTAGATCTAAGTAAAGCATCACTCCCTAAATTATCAAAGTTTGCATAAATAGCTCCTTCCTCATAAGCCTTATTAAAGTTAGAATACACATTAGCACTTCCTTGATTATGGATTAAATTCACCGCATTCATAGCATTACCCATTACAGCATTTACAAAGTTTGCTCTAGCTTGGGTATTACTAATGAGTGTTTTTCCTAATGCTGCTGCTGAAGTCTTAGCAGCATCAACAGAAAAGCTTAGAGTTTTACTTAAAGCATCAACATTAACATTAACACTAGGATCATTGGTTTTAAATTCTGCTTTAGCAAAGACTTTAGAATTAATCTCTGCAGGATTGCTTATAGTAGTATCTTGAGAAGTATCAATATTAATAACATTTTTAGGATCTTGAACTAAAGAAGAGAGATTAGTAATATTTCCTGCATCAAAGGTAACATTAGAAACACTTACAACACTTAAATTAGTTCCTGTTATTTCTAAAGGTTTAACCTCTCCTTGAGAATTTGTAGAGACTAACCATTCTTCAACTTCTACTTTACCACTTCCATTGCTTTCTATTTTCGTAGTATCACTAACTTTACCTGTATTACTAATACTTAAACTACCACTTCCATTATTTTTAATATTAGCCCCTATACTAGCATTCCCTGTATTACTAAGGGAGAGATTTCCAGAACCAGAGTTAATAATATCTGATTGTAAGGTAGCATTCCCTTCGTTTTTAATAACGATAGGAGCATCTCCACTTACTTCAATATTTCCTGCGACCTTTGCATTATCAGAATTAGTAATACTAATAGGAGCATTACCACTAGCAGTGATAGAGCCTCCTATGCTACCACTTCCTGTGTTAGTAATGCTTAAAGGAGCATTAGAGGAAGAAGTGATAGAGCCTCCTATGCTACTATTGCCAGAGTTAGTAAGGCTTAGGGCTACATTATCTTTAGCTTCAATACTTCCTGTAATATTACCATTACCAGTATTTTCTACACTAAAGTCTTTAACTTCATCAGAGAGTGTAATACTTGCTTGAATCTCTCCTGCATTAGAAATACCTGTTTTAGCTTCTATCTTTCCTGCTATTTCAATATTACCTGTAATTTGATTATTAGGAGCTACTGCAATAGCTGATCCATTCTCACTTTTTAGTGTTGCTCCTTTTTTAACTTCTATGCCTCCAAGTTCAAGTTTTTTATTGTACTTAGGGTCTTGAATATCAATGCTAATAGCACTTTTTTGAGATTCTAAGGAGCTACCTTCCTCTAAGATGATTTTGCCTATTTTTTGGTTATCTTTACCTGCATCCACATTAGAAACAAAAAGTCTAGTAACACTAATTGCATTATCTTTTGCTTTTATAGTTCCTTTATTGATAATCGTCTCTATACTATTCCCCACCGTATAGACAATACCACTGCTATTAGCAGAACTAAGAACACCCTCATTAATGAAAGTTTTTATATTGGTAAGTTTATTACTTGGTTCTCCAAATACCACCAATGCACCCGATTGAGAGTGTGCTCCTGTTGCTTCTATCGTTCCTTTGTTGATGATGGTTTCAATTGTGCTAGCTCGCACATTAACACCTCTTCCACCTTTAATAATACCTTCATTAGTCAAGTTTTGTATGGTAGCTAGTCCTATATCTATAGCTGTGTTAGTAGGGGCATTTGTGTTTGATGCTGTGCCGGTATTTTCTATCGTTCCTTTGTTGGTGAAGTTAGTAATAGTTGTATGACTGCCAAAACTTTGTATCCGCAGATTTATATGTCCTGTACCTTTTATAGTCCCTGTATTTGTAAAATTCTCTATGGTAGTGCCATAAAGTGCAACATTTTCGGTAGTGCCACTTTGCATCAACCCACTATTGTTAAAGGTTTTAATAGTGGCCTGACTAACATTGAAACTCCTTTGTTGAGTATTTGTTATACTCCCACTATTACTAAAAGATTCAATGGTTGGTTTATTGGTAATATTAATATTATGACTCTTACTCCCACTAATTAATCCTTTATTGGTAATACTTCCTATCGTAGCATTATTTTGTATTTGGATTGCAAAGTTATTATCGGTATTAATAATACTTCCATTACTTTCAATCTCTAAGTCTTTATATTCTTTATTTTGTGTAGCAGAGACTTTGGTATTAGTAATACTTGATTGAAGGGTATTCTTATTAGAATCATTTGTTGTTAAAGGAGTACTACTATTAACTGCTGTTATCCAATTATCTTTTGCTACTAATGTATGGGGCAGAGTTAATAAAATACTTGCACAAACTAAGGAGAGGAATTTAGGGGTTTTGAAGTTGGGGTTAGAATCTAAAGAAACTTTTTTTAGGGATTTTAAAGGGTTAAAGTTAGGATTAGATTCTAAAGAATTAAACTTTAAAGATTTAAAACTTTTAGAATCTAATTGGGTAAGATTGAATTTAGAATGTGTTTTAACATTACTCTTAAAATCTAAGTTTAAAACATAATCTTTAACATTAACCTTGATAATCTTTATAGGAGTAGAATGAGGCATTATTTTGCCCCCCCCCCCAGAATTTATAATAGGGCTTACATAAAAAGATTTATTACTCATAATTTCTCCTTTTTTGCCCCCCCCCCCCTAATATATATTATATTAGGAGATTTAGGCATTTTTACTATGTATTTGTCATAAGTTATTTTTAACATTTCTAGTATAGCATAAAATTTAAATTTTTATTAAGCAAAGAGGATTATTTTTTTAATTAACTTTTAATTTTTGGTTTTTAAAAAAGGGGGGTGGGGTAGTTTAAGGTGGAATGAAATGGGCAATTAAAGTTTATAAAAGTTGTTTTGAGCAGGACCGGCATTGATTTAGAAAGTGGATTAATTAGGATTAAAGATAAGTTTGATTAGAGTTTTAGTAAATTTTTATAAAGGTTTGCGGATGAAGAAGTTGTTTTTCTTGTTTGTGGCTATTTGTGGAATGTTAGCTAATGCTGAAACTATTAAGATTGGTGTTGTATTGCCTATTAGTGGGGCTGTTGGTGGGTTTGGTGAGCTTGGTAAAAGAGGGATTGATTTAGCCTATGCTACACAAAACAAAACAAAAAATGGTGATAGTATTGAGCTTATCTTTGTTGATAATAAAAGTGATAAGATTGAATCGGCTAATGCGATGCAAAAACTTGTCTCTAGTGATGTTAGCGTAGTTATTGGTCCTATGATTTCAACTAATGCTTTAGCGATGGTAAAAATTGCGGATGATAATAGGCTCCCTCTTATCGCACCTGTGGCTACTAATGATAGGGTAACACAAGGGAAAAAGTTTGTTTCACGAATCTCTTTTGCGGATAGTTTTCAAGGGGTTATTGCTGCAAATCTAGCTTTTAGGGAATTAGGGGCTAAAAAAGCGGCTATTTTACTTGATAATAGCAGTGATTATTCTATTGGTTTGGCAAAATCTTTTAAGAGTCAATTTAAGAAGCTAGGTGGAGAGATTGTGATTGAAACTAACGCACAAGCTGGGACAAAAGACTTTAAGGCACAAATTTCTAATATCAAAGCAAAGAATCCTGATGTTTTATACTTGCCTATTTATTATAATGAGGGAGCATTAATCGCTCTTCAAGCTAAACAACTCGGGCTAAAAGTCCCAACTATTGGTGGGGATGGATTAGCCTCTAATAAGATATTCTTTGAAGTGGCTAAAGAGGCCGGAGAGGGCTATATGGTAACGGATTATTATTCTACAAGTTCTGTGCAAACACCTAAGGGGACTTCTTTTATTAAAGCGTATGAAGAGCGGTATAATGAGCCTGTAAGTAGCTTCGCTGTTATGTTTGCTGATGCCTATGGTATAGTTTTAGAAGCGATTGAAAAATGTGGAGGGAAAGATAGAATCTGTATTAATAATGCGATTCAATTTATGACTGATTATGAGGGTGTTAGTGGTAAATTTTCTTTGCAAAATGGAGAGGCTATAAGGAGTGCGGTTATTAATGAGATAAAAGATGGTCAATTAGTTTATAAGACAACTATTGAGCCATAGTTAAGGCAGTTTTTGGATATTACAACCTTTTTTCAACAATGTATTAATGGGCTAAGTTTAGGTAGTATGTATGCGTTAATTGCCATAGGTTATACTATGGTTTATGGCTGTTTGCGTCTTATTAATTTCGCTCACGCTGATATTATGATGGTGGGGACGTTTTTAAGCTTTTTTGGTATGCATAGCTTTGGATTGCCCTTTTTTGTTTCTGCTATTTTTGCTATTTTGTTGTGCGGAGTTTTGGGTGTTTTGGTTGATAAAATCGCTTATGTGCCTTTGCGGAATGCCCCTAGAATCTCTATGTTGATTACTGCTATTGGCGTTAGCTTTTTCTTGGAAAATCTTTTTAATATCCTCTTTGGTTCTACTCCTAGATTTTTTGACGCACCGCAATTTTTTTCTCAAAGTATAGATTTTTTTGGGCTTAATTTGACAATTATTACTTTGGTTGTCCCTATTGTGGCTTTGATTTTGCTTGTTATTTTGCTTGGTATTCTTTATCGCACTAAGCAGGGTATGGCTATTCGTGCTAGTGCTTTTGATATTAGTGCTATTGCATTAATGGGCATTAATGCTAATAGTATTATTGCTCTAGTCTTTGCCATTGGTAGCACTTTAGCGGGGATTGGGGGAATCTTCTATGCTATTTCTTATCCTACCATTGATCCTCTTATGGGGGTTTTAATCGGTCTTAAGGCATTTGCTGCTGCGGTATTAGGAGGGATTGGAAGTGTTGGTGGTGCGATGATTGGAGGATTTATTTTAGGTTTTAGTGAAGTTATGGCGGTTGCTCTTTTTCCAGAGTTAGGCGGGTATAAAGATGCTTTTGCTTTTTTGTTTTTGATTTTGGTTTTACTTTTTCGCCCTATTGGTATTATGGGTGATTGGAGATTAGAAAAGAGTAGGTTTTAAGGGATAATGTATAAAGTGCAAAATTTTTATAATAATTCTTTTGCTACATTAGGCATACATTTGTTGTTTTATAGTGGTGCTATTGTGGTTTTATTTGCTTTGCAAGTATTATTTAATGATTATGCTTTAAGGGTTGTCAATAATATTTTGATTTTTGTTATTTTGGCGATTAGTTATAATCTTATTAATGGTGTAACCGGGCAACTCTCTTTAGAGCCTAATGGGTTTGTCGCTATTGGTGCTTATATTACTGCCTTAATGCTTTTAGATAAGGATTTGAAATTATCAATGTTTCAGCTTGAAGATCCTCATCCTTTTATCTTGGGCTTATATACAGAATTGCTTCCTGCACTTTTTGTTAGTGGGGTGGTGGCTGCTATTATCGCTATTTTATTGTCTTTTCCTGTTTTTCGCGTGAGGGGGGATTATTTAGCTATTGTAACTTTGGGATTTGGCTTTATCATCAAGATTTTAGCGATTAATAACCCGCAATGGACTAATGGTGCTATTGGATTAAATGAGATTCCTAATGATGCGGATTCTGTGGTTGCGGGTATTGGAGGGATTTTAAAATCTCTAGCTTTTTCTTCAGATATTCCGCCATTTTTGCAAGGTTTTTTTGGAATGATTTATAGGCATTCTTTCGAGGGTGCTAATATTACCATCTTTTTTTGGAGTGGAATTATTGCTGTGGCTTCTGTTATCCTAGTTTTGCAGATTGTGTATTCTAAGTTTGGGAGGGCTATGAAAGCTGTTAGGGATGATGAGGATGTAGCCATTGCTATGGGGATTAACACTTTTAAAATCAAAACTTTTGCCTTTAGCACGAGTGCGTTTTTAGAGGGAGTGGGTGGCGGACTTCTAGCGGCTTGGCTTACCACTATTGATCCTAAAATATTTGGCTTTGAATTAACCTTTCAACTTTTAATTATTATCGTCTTAGGTGGGCTTGGAAGCACAACGGGTGCGATTTTGGGTGCGATTTTGGTTGTAGGTGGGGGTGAGTGGCTTAGGGTTTTGGATGAACCTTTAGTGTTTGGAGGGTTAGACTTGGGTGCTTATCCGGGGTTGCGGATGGTTTTTTTCTCACTTATTTTGCTTTGTATTATGCTTTTTGCTAGAGAGGGGATTATGGGTAAAAAAGAGCTATGGGATTTAAACCCTAAAAATAAATTTAAATTCTTTGTAAAGGCTCGTATTTAGAGATAATGGAAAGTCTATTAAAACTTGAAAATGTTAGTATTGCCTTTGGTGGATTAAAAGCTATTGATGATGTGAGTTGTTGTATCAAGAAAAATCAAGTTTTTGGGCTTATTGGTCCAAATGGTGCGGGTAAAACGACAATGTTTAATATCATTACTGCAAATTATAAACCCACTTGTGGGAAGATAAGTTTTTTAGGTAAAGACATTTCTAAGTATAAGCCTAATAGCATTGTTAATCTAGGGATTGCTAGAACTTTTCAAAATATTCGGCTTTTTGCCTCTATGAGTGTTTTAGAAAATGTGTTAATTGGACTGCATAATTCAGCACATTATAGCTTTTTTGAAGCAGCCTTTCGTTTTGGGAGATTTTTTAAAGAAGAGCGGAAGATTAAAAAAGAGGCCATAGAGTTTTTAGAATATTTGGGGCTTGGTGATAAGATTTATCAAAATGCTAATGCCCTAAGTTATGGAAATAGTAGAAAGGTTGAAATTGCAAGGGCTTTAGCGACAAAGCCCAAGCTACTTTTGCTTGATGAACCAGCAGCGGGGATGAATCCTAAAGAAACAGAGGAATTAGGTGAGCTGATTATCAAAATGCAAAAAGATTTTGGATTAAGTATTTTATTAATTGAACACGATATGCCCTTTGTGAATAAACTTTGCTCGGAAGTTTTGGTGCTTGATTATGGTAAGAAATTATTTAGTGGAAAACCTCAAGATGCGATTAATCATCCTGAAGTTATTGCGGCTTATTTAGGGGATTATTATGCTAAGGGTTAAGAATTTAGAGGTTTATTATGGTTTAATCGCTGCTTTAAAAGGGATTAGCTTCCATATAGAAGAGTATGAAATTATCGCACTAGTGGGTAGTAATGGTGCGGGTAAGTCTTCAACGCTTAATGGCATTATACATAGTGTGAAAACTAAGGGGAAGTGCAGTTTTTTGGTGCGGATATTACAAGAATTCCTACCCATAAGATTGTTCAAAGAGGTATTGCCTTAGTTCCTGAAGGGCGGAGAGTTTTTATGAATTTGAGTGTGGATGAGAATTTAAGAATGGGGGCTTATTGTAATGATGAAAATTTCGTTGTTATGAAAGAGAAAATGTATGGGCTTTTCCCACGATTAAAAGAACGTTATAAGCAAATGGCGGGGACTATGAGCGGGGGAGAGCAACAGATGTTAGCTATCGCAAGGGCTTTGATGGGTGAGCCGAAGCTTTTAATGCTTGATGAGCCAAGTTTGGGGTTAGCCCCTAAGATTGTGGGGGAGCTTTTTGAAATATTGCTTCAATTAAGGGATGATGGAATCACTATTTTGCTTGTGGAGCAAAATGCCTTTGCGGCTTTAAAAGTAGCTAATAGGGCTTATGTTTTAGAAAGTGGAAAGATTACTTTAGAGGATAATGCGGAGAATATACTTAATAATCCAGAGATTAAAAGGCATTATTTAGGGGGTTAAATTATTTTTTTATTAAATATTCTGTTATTTTAGCGATATAAGGGACAATTAAAAAGGCAATAAGGAATGCTATAATCCAAGCTTTGGGAAAGGCATCTAATAACCATTGCTTTAAAGAATTTTCATTCAATCCAAGGTTTAAAAAGGTTATTATTCCAGACATTATAAAACTCATACATAAAGACATTAAACTTGCAAAAATAAGGCGATAGAACTTAGCAGGGAACATAATAAGCCTTTTTGAGATATTAAAGACAATATTATTTTCTATCAAAGTAACTTATATTTTATTGAATCTTAGTGGGCGGATTGGCTTTGGGTTTATGTCTCCTCAAATAAACTTAATGCTTCTTTTAGGGAATGAATATGATGCGTTGCATTAGGGGAATAATCCTCTCCTATGTGGATTCTATACTCTATCCCTACATTTAATCCCGCAATCATATCGGTATCTTTATCCCCAATGATATAAGTTTGATAATCTTTTAAAGAGAGGTTAAAATCTCTAAGCGCTTGTAAGAGCATTCCGCTTTTTGGCTTTCTGCATTCGCACATTTCATCAGGTGTATGGGGGCAGAAATAGATTCTATCAAAGGCTATGTTTTGAGGCATAAATCCCTTTTTGCGTAATGGCATCATTAGGCAAGAAGTAATGCAGTTTTGCATATAGGTGCTTAGATGGCAAAAATCTTCTTGCGTGAAAATTTTGCGGTTAATTCCAGATTGGTTGGTTATTAGAAAGCATAAGCTATTTTGTTCTTTAAGTTTTAAAAAAAGCTCCATAAAGTAGGGAGCGAAATAAAATTCTTCGATTTTATAGCCATAAGGGGAATCTTCTAAATTTACAACCCCATCCCTATCAAAGAAAACGATTTTTCGTTTTTGCATTTAACGCACAATCCCTAAAAACTTCTGCATTCGTATCCCAAAAAGATAAAAGAGGGGAGTATTAGAGAAAGCAAAAAAGAATTTTATTGCATAATCTCCGATTATTAGCATTAAAACATTACTCCAAGGCATAACAAATAAAAAGGCGATATGAAAAAAAATCATCGTATCAATAAGTTGGGAAAAGGCGGTGCTTCCAGCACTTCTAAGCCACCATATTTTAGGGAGTTTGGATTTTATCCAATAAAAAATATAAACATCCATTTGTTGGGAGAAGAAAAAGGCAATCACACTAGCAATGGCAATCCTAAATTCTGCCAGGAATAAAGAGGGGATGAAAGCAAGTAATATTCCAATTCGCACTATTTTTAAGACTTTTGTTTTGTTATAACGTTCTGCTAATATATCTGATAATAAAAAAGTGAAAGGGTAGGTAATAGCACCATAGGTGAGAAAATCATTAATCGGGAATTGCACAAGGTAGTTAGAGGCAATGATTAAAAAGGTAAAGACAAGAGTAGAAATACTCATTACTGCTAAAGACATAAAATCCCCCATAAAAGTTCAAAATTATGATAATGCTTTATAAGACTTTATTCAAAGTCTTATAAAGCATTATCCCTTAAAGGGATAATCACTAGTTAGATTTTAAAAGGGTTTTCTACAACCTTCTTTCTATCTACAATATAAGGTATGAGTGCCATTTGTCTTGCACGTTTAATGGCGACTTCTACACGTTCTTGCCATTTTTTTGAGTTCCCTGTCAAGCGGCGAGGCATAATTTTATAACGTTCGGATAAAGAATGTTTTAACATATCAATATCTTTATAGTCAATAAAATCAATTTTTGCCTCTGTATATCTGCAATATCTTTTAGAATATCTTTTCTTTTCTGCCATATTGTATCCTTTTAAAATGGTATTTCCTCATCATTAATATCTATGACGGGTATTTCTTGTTCTTTTGTTGTATTTTGAGGTTTTTGTTGTGCGTAATTAGGGCTATTTGGTGCTGTATATTCTGATGAGTAGTTATCTTCTTGGTTGTTTCCATAGGTCTCATTAGAATTTTGGGGTCTTCCTAGCATTTGCATACTTTCTGCTGTAATGCTATGCCGACTTTTCTTTTGCCCATTACTATCCATCCAGCTCTCTAGCACCAAGCGACCCTCTATAAGCACTTGAGAGCCTCTTTTTAAATATTGATTTGCCACTTCAGCGGTTCTACCAAAGAGATTTACATCAATAAAACAAGTTTCCTCGCCTTGTGTGCCATCTTGTTTTTTGTAACGGCGATTTGTCGCTAATCCTAATTTAGCTAATGCCGAACCATTTGGTAAATATCTTAACTCAATATCACGGGTTAAATTTCCTACTAAAATGACTTTATTAAACATAATAATCCTTATAGCTCTTTAAACTTCTATTGTAGGGGATTGTTCTTTGTCATCCTCAATTTTTTCTTCTCTAGGTTCTTTATCTTTGCTTTCTTTTAAGGCGGTAGGTTTTTTGTTGTGAATAGCTCTATCAACAAGAACTTCCCACGCTTTTTGTTCTTTTTTGCTATCATATTTGATAACAATAAAGCGTAAAATATCTTCATTAATACGATAAAGACGTTCTAACTCTAAAACTAATTTGGGTTCAGCTTTAAAGTAAATCACGAAGTAATAGCCACGTTTATTTTTTTTAATCTCATAAGCAAGATTTCGCATACCCATATCTAAAGTTGCACTAATCTCACCACCATTATTTATAATCGCTGTTTTGTAAAAATCAATTTTTGTTGTGATTTCTTCTTGTGTTAAAGTGGGTTTTACCACAAACATAGTCTCATAAAAACGCATAAAACTCCTTTTGGATTCTGCCCCTTTGTAAATACAAGGAGCAAGGAATAAATAAGCCTCTATTCTATTTTAAAATTGCTTCAATTTTCATTAAAACCTTTAAAAATCCATTGCCTTTAGTTATGCCCTTAATGGATTCTTCACGCCATTTATTGAGATGATAAAATATGTTTTGGTATTGGGATTGATTAAGGCGGATAGCGAGATTCTTTTTCTTTTCTAAAAGGGCTTGGGGGAGTTTATAGCCTAAGACTTCTTCAGAGCTTAGATTCCCATAGAGCTTAATATGGGTAGCAAATAAAAAAAGGGTAAAAAAATATCTTTGGATCTCACTAATGAGTGAAACTTCTTCAAAACCTTGCTCTAAAAATTGCTCTAAATGGTGATAATAGGGTTTTTTTGTAAGTAATAATTCTAAAATTTCTTCATATGTAATACTTCCTAATCCATAACCTAAGGAATTCACAATTTGTGTATTAATCTCTTCATCAAAAATGCTATATTTTTTTAATTCTGCAAGGGTTAAACCTAAATTAAAATTTTGTTGCTCTAAAATCTTTTTTAAAAGAAAATCTGAAATTCTAAGTTCAAATTTTGTAGCATATTCCCGCAAAATATTGAGGCTTTCTTTTAAATTTGGTTTGAAAAAACGCACTTCAAAAAAATCCTGCCCTTTGAAGCTTTGAATCATTGCCTTGCAGTCTTGTGCATATTGTGCGGAGGTTTTGTTGTCTGCTTGATAAAATTCTAAGATTAAATGCCCACTTTGGGTTTTTTGTAGGGTTGCTAAAAGGGAGTCTAGCTGTTTTTTGGGGATTTTTTTATCTATTTTAATCCATACAAGTGAGGAATCTCCAAAAAGAGAGCCTTGAGAGAGACAAGAGAGGGCAGATTCATAGTCAAAATCATTAAAATAAAAACTATTTTTTTCACAACCTTGTTCTAAAAGCTTTTGTGTGATTTTCTCTCCATAATATTCTATAAGAAAAGAATCTTCACCATAAAGTAAAATAGCTCTTATAAGCGTGTTTTTAGCAAGTTTTACTTCAAGTTCTTTTTGATACATTTACTTTCTTTTGCGTGTTTTGATATTTTTTATGAATTGTTTGGCTTTTTGTTTTGCCTTCAATTTACTAGGTTTCTTTTGTGTTTTTTGGGAAAAATAATTGAGCAATTGTTTATTATCTTCATTGAGATATTCTATGATTTTTCCATAAATTTTTGTAGTGGCTAGATTAACCTCTAAGATTTGAATCCTTACTCTTTGATATTTTGTTCCGCAACTCTTTAGTGAGATTACTCTAGCACCTATTAGCGGATAGCTACTTAGGGTTACAATGGGGTTTTGGTTGTTTTGGCTATGGATAATTCCCTCATAGCTTTGCCCTATATGTTTAAAGAGATAGCGTGCAAATTTTCTATCTTGAAAATCTTGTTCTATTTTAGTTACCTCCCTTTCTTTTTGGCTTAAATCTTCACAAAGAATGGGCAGGGATTCCTTGGAATGGGGCATTTGTGTGAGTGTGATTTTTTCTTTTAAGATTCTATGGAGGAGCAAATCACTATAGCGGCGGATTGGTGAAGTAAAATGGCTATAAGCATCAAAACCAAGCCCAAAATGTCCTATATTATGGCTTGCATAGCTAGCTTGCTCCATAGATTTTATGATAAGTTTATCAACTTCTATGGCTAATTTTGCCCTTTTGGAGAGTTTTTGCACTTCTAAGATGGCTTTGTGAAAGGATTCCATAGTTTTTGGTGCCGCATTATGTTTCCAAAGCCCAAGCATTTTTAATTCTAAAAATAAAGCCTTAATGTTTTGGGGTTTTGGTTTTGGATGGATTCGGTAGATTCCAAGTGTAGAATCTTTATTAGAGGCTTTTTGTTGAAGCATTTTTGCACTTTGAATATTGGCTAGGAGCATACATTCTTCAACGAGTTGGTGAGAGAGTGTTTGAAATTTTAAAGATGCAGATTTTAATTCGGTATTTTTGTCTAATTCTAATTCTAAAGAATCTCCTAAAAAGTCAAAACCAATTTGCAAACGTTTTTTGCGTAAAGTTTGTGCTAGAGCATTAAGCTCTAATAGCATAGGTTTTAAGGGGGGTTTTATAACAGAGCTTTGCTTAGTTTGTAAAAACTCATCGACTTCCTCATAGTTTAGTTTTTGTTTAACCTTAATGAGTGCGTGTAAAAGTTCTGTATGCAAAATGGCTTTAGTGCGTTTATGTAATCTTATCTTAAAAGTCATAGCTAAACGGACTTTGCTCTCTTGTAAAGAGCAAAGATTTTCACTTAAGGCAGGGGGGAGCATAGGGATGGATTTATGAGGAAAATAAATGCTAAAAGAGCGGTTTTTAGCTTCTATATCTAAGGGGGAATTAGGGGTAACATAATGGCTAACATCAGCAATAGCTATATAAAGCAAAGAAGAGGTGGAATCATAAAAAATCGCATCATCGTGGTCTTTTGCGTTTTTGGGGTCTATTGTGCAAAAGGGTAGGTGTGTAAGATTGATCCTTTCTTTAAAGTCTTTGATTTTTACTTCTTTGGTATTTTGTGCCTGTATCTCTGCTTGGAGGGAGAAAGATTCTTGCCTTTGGTAAAGGTTTAAAGAGAGTATTTCATCAATATTGGGGTCATCTAAAGTCCCTAAAATTTCTAAAATTTCTCCATTTTTGGGATTGAGCTTTAAAAGTGTGCCTTTTGGAAGTGTTTTGAGGGATTTTTGGGAAGCTTTGATTTTATAGGGTATTTCATTGGGGATTGAGATGGCTATGCAATCAAGCTGGTATTTTTCTAAATAAGCAATAACATTTTGTTCTTTGCTCTCTAAAATAGTTAAGACCTTTGCTTTAGTCTTTTTATGGGATTTTTTTGTAAGGATTTGTGCTAGTGCTATATCCCCCTTGTTAGCGTTTTTTAAAAGCTTTTTTTCGATGATCCAATCGGGTTGGTTATGGATTTTGGGTAAGGGGGTGATGAAGCCATATCCTTCTTTGGTGAGCTCTATTTTTCCGATACAATAGGATTTTTTTAGGATATATCGTTGCTTTTTGGTTGTAAGGACATCAAATTGTTTGAGAGTTTCTAAAATATCCATAAAGGGAGGGGGAGTTTGGAATCTGTAAAAATCCCTTCTTTTAAAAGATAAATAAATTCAGTCATTAAAATCCCAATCCGATATATTATTAGAATTAAGCCCTAATTGTAGGAAAATTTCATTAAAACTTGATTAAATGGGGATTAGGGTTTTTAGTGGAATCTTGTTAAATAAGTTTGTGTTAAGGGTGCTAACTATGCCTTAACTTAAACCTTAATTAATTCTTTTTCCTAATACTCATAAAAACAATTACCTTAGTAAAAGCTAAGACTTTAAAACCGCACCAACAAGAATAAGAGACCTAGATTTGATAAACAAATCTTTCCTAATTGTCTATTTGGTTTTAAAGCCTTAGCCTTTATAGGAATCCTTAGTTTATAAATAAATTTCTCAACTACTAAGATAATTTTTGGAGAGTATCTCTATTAATATTTTTTAAAATATTCTCTAATAGTCTTAATCGCTTTAGTTTTGCTTAAAGCAAGCATTAAAAGTACCCTTGCTTTTTGGGGGTTTAGATTATTGGCACTTATAAATCCCTCTTTTAGCTCTTTTTGTGTTAATGGCACTAATCCAGCTCCAACTCGGGAACTTTTAATGACTATTATTGCTTGTTTTTTCAAAAGCCCCCTTAAGTAGTCCTTTGGGGTTTTATGGATACTTCCCGCACCGCTTCCTGCGATGATTAAACCTTCAGAACCTGCTTTTACAAAGGCTTCTATGGCGACTTTGGAGCCATCATTGCAATATGAATAGACAATATCAACTTTTGGTAATATGTCTAAATCTTGGATATTAAAGGGGGTATCTTGGGTATGGGGTTTTAGTGGTGTAGTGTGAAAAAATATCTCCCCATCTATGATATACCCCATTGCTCCAGAATTGGGTGCATTAAAGGCTTCAAGGTCTAGCGTATGGGTTTTGCTTACTTCTCTTGCACTATAGATTTTATCATTCATAACTACCATTACACCTTTATGCCAGGATTCTTTATGTCCTGCTAGAGAAATTGCATTATAAAGATTTTTAATCGCATCACTCCCTATGGCACTAAAGGGTCTCATCGCTGCTGTGAATACAACGGGTTTGTGGCTTTTAAGTACTAAATGCAAGAAATAAGCACTTTCTTCTAAGGTATCGCTTCCGTGAGTAATAACGATGCCATCAATGTTAGAATCCTTTAAAAGATTATTGGTTTTATGGGCTAGATTCAACCATATTGCATTACTCATATCCGCACTATCAATATTGGCTATTTCTTCTAAAGTAATATTAGCAATGCTTTGAAAGCTTGGGGTAGATTGCAATAAGCGTTGAATACTTATTTTGCCTATTACATAATCTTTGGTAGAGAGCATATCTATTGCCTCACCTGTAATAGTCCCCCTGTGCTTAAGATTACAATATTGGGCTTTAAATCCATTATTTTCCTTATTTTAGCTCTTAATATTGAAATTAAAGATTTTATATTTTAACAAAAATTGGGGATTTTAGTGTTATGATTTGTCTTTTAATCTTAAGCTTAAAAGGGATTTATAATGGTCAAGCAGTTTCGTAATATACATATTTATCTTAGTTTATTTTTCTTGCCTGTAGCTTTGATGTATGCACTAACTGGGGCATTATATATTTTTGGTGTTGATGAAGATAGTGGAGCGTCAAAACATACTTATACACTCAAGGCTACTATTTCACAAGGAGGAGAGATTGAAGCGATGTTAGAATATCTTAAGGCAAATGATATTGCCCTTCCAAGAGGGAGTGAGCCAAAATTAGATAAAAAAGGGTATTTGCGTATAGGCAGTGTTCATTATTTTGCGGGTATTAAAAAGTTGGGAGAAGGGACTTATGATATTATGGTATTTAAACGCTCTTTTATTGGTGATATTATTCTTCTTCATAAGGCAAAGGGGGAGTGGTATTTTAATATTTTAGCGGTTGGTTTTGGGTTTGCCATAGCCATCCTTTATCTCTCTGGGCTTATCATAACGCTTTTTAATTCTAAGAAAAATCGTTTTATTCAATATGTAACCCTTATTGTAGGGTTTATTGTGAGCTTTGTTTTAGGGACTTTTAGTGTGCTTTAGGGGTATAAATCTTTGCTTTTATTGAAGTATTGTTATTTTGCGTTTAATCTTTAGTGTTTTGTGGGTTTGCCTATTGCTAGAGATTTTTAAAAGGCTTATTTTGCATAGAGGCTTTATTAGGAATGCAGTATGCAAAATTTCTTAGTTATTTAAACCAGCTCTTAACTTTTTCTACTAATCCTTCTAAGCAGTTAATGGGGGTGGATTCTTTATAGCCAAATGATTGGTGTAAGGATTGGAGCATTTCTTTTTGTTTTTCATCAATCTTTGTAGGGTAGGTGATATTAACAACTACTATAAAGTTACCTTTTCTGCCACTATTTACGCTTTTAATGCCTTCTCCGTGAAAAATGAATTGTTGTTTGTCTTTTACCCCTATAGGAATTTTTAACTCTAATTCTTTGGTTAAAGCAGGAATTTTTATCACCCCTCCTAACATTACAAGTGTAAAAAATATCGGAACTTCCAAATAGACATCATTGTGATGGCGGATAAAATGTTCATCTTCTTCTACAGAAATTTCAAGGTATAAATCACCCCTGCTTCCATCTGGTATTATATTTCCGCGTTTTGCCACCCGAATTTGATTGTGGCTATCCACTCCCTCTGGGATATTCACTTCAAACTTTTCACTCTCTTCTTGGTAGCCTCTTCCATTACATTTTTCACATTTTTCAGCAATCATTTCTCCGCTTCCACGACATTTTGAGCAAGTTTGTGCAAAAGTCATAAAGCCTTGTGAGAAAGTCTCCCTACCACTTCCTTTGCAAGCATTACAGGTTGTGGTTTTTCCATTCTTTGCCCCACTTCCTTTACAAGAGCTACAAGCTTTTTTATAGAGGATTTCAATTTCCTTTTTGCAACCAAAAATGGCTTCATTAAAGCTTAATTGAAGTTCCACTCCTAAATCACGAGGATATTTATCTTGTCTTTGTGGGCGGGTATTAAATCCTCCGCCAAAAACAGAGTTAAAAATATCAAAGATACTTCCCTCCATATCAGAAAACCCAAATCCACTACTTTCTAAGCCTTTTTTGCCATAAGTATCATAAATTTGTCGTTTTTCCTTATCACTTAAGATTTGATAGGCTTCATTGATTTTTTTAAACTTCTCTTCAGCTTCTTTATCATTAGGGTTTCTATCAGGATGGTATTTAAGTGCCATTTTGCGATAAGCTTTTTTTACTTCATTTCCATCGGCATTACGGGATATTTCTAATATTTCATAATAATCAAATTCTTCCAAAGAGGACTCCTAAAAATGTAAGTAGCATAAAATTAAATTTGGGATTGTAACGAAAATTAGTTTTATTAGTTATTAAAAGTTTTTAGGCTAAACTCTTTTGTATGAAAGCACTCCCTGAAAACTTTGCAAAGCTTATTGAATCTTTAGAAAAACTCCCTAGTATTGGTAGAAAATCTGCTACGAGACTTGCCTACTTTCTTGCTTTTGAAGATAAATTTAGTGCCTTACAAATAGCACATAATATAGAAGTTTGTGTCCGTGAATTATGTGTTTGTGAGGAATGCTTGGGGATTAGCTCTAAGCCTATTTGTGAGATTTGTGCTACCCCTATAAGGAATAATGGAGAGATTTGCATTGTTGCTAGTCCTAGAGATATTTTTTTACTTGAGGAGAGTGGAGAGTTTAATGGTAAATATTTTGTTATTACTTCTTTAGAAAAACTTGATTTAAAAGCTTTAGAGAACAAGATCCTTAGGGATAAGGTTAAAGAGGTGATTTTTGCCTTAAGTCCGACACTTGGTAATGATAGCTTGATGTTGTATTTAGAGGATAAACTCTCGTATTTGGGGATACAATTTACTAAGATCGCTCAAGGTGTGCCAACAGGTGTAAGCTTAGAAAATATAGATCAGCTTTCTATTGTCCGAGCTTTGCAAGCACGTACCAAGATTTGAAATGTAATGAGATTCTTAAGATTAAGCTTAGCCTAGTTGCTCATAAAATAATTTCAATGCCATTGTAAAAGAAATCACTACAATAAGGGGCTTAATGAGTTTAATGCCATATTTAATGGCTGCCCTTGAACCTAGATTTGCTCCAATAATTTGTCCAATTGCCATAATAAAGCCAATCCCCCAAAGCATATTCCCACCTAGTGCAAAAAAGATTAAAGAAGCAAGATTAGTAGAAAAGTTATAAAGTTTTGCTTGTGCTAAAGATTGGGTAAGTCCAAATCCTGCAAGTGCAACAAGGGCTAAGATTAAAAAAGAGCCTGTCCCTGGTCCAAAAAATCCATCATAAAAGCCAATCCCTGCTAAAGATAGCAAAAAGAAGCCTTTGTGGAATCTCACTGCTCTTTGTTCTTCGGTGATTTTGGGTGAGAATAGAAAATAAAAACCAAAAACCATAATTAAAAAAGGGAGAAATTTTGAGAGAAAATCTGTATTAATAAATTGCACGCTAAGGGTTCCAAAAGCAGAAAAAACAAATACCAAAATAGCATAAGGCAAACATTGTTTTAAACTAAAATAACCTTTTTTGTAAAAATGCCTTGTAGCTG
Source organism: Helicobacter apodemus (assembly GCF_003097575.1). Lineage (NCBI taxonomy): Bacteria > Pseudomonadati > Campylobacterota > Epsilonproteobacteria > Campylobacterales > Helicobacteraceae > Helicobacter > Helicobacter apodemus. Next base: position 1,494,355 of record NZ_CP021886.1, read on the forward strand.
AAAAACTGCCAAAAGAGCTTTGAAGTTTGTTAGTAGCAAGTGCTTCAAGGGGAGAAACTCCAGCAAATAAGAGGGTAGGAAGTGTAATGCTGCCTCCGCCTCCTGCAATAGAATCTATAAAGCCTCCTATGAGTGCTACACTAAACAATAAAAGCAAGATTGAAATTTCCATTTCAAACATTGCAAAGTTCCTTTCGCTAAGATTGTATTTGTGAATTTTGTAATTGTAGCCTAAATTTTATTTGGGTAAATATTAGTTGGTATGAGATTGTGAAAGTAAGCTTTTTAAAGGATATTTAGATTATTAGAGTTTTGAGTTTGTATTTTAAGTAATATTGGGAAGTATGGGGTATGTGAGAGTTCTTTTTTGTTACTATTTGTAATAAAAAAGCTATTTACTTGGAAGTATCAAACTAGTTTTTAGTTTTATGAAAATACAATAGATTTAATCAAGTTATCAATTATTATGTTATATTTTTATAATGTTTAGCTTGATAAATATTATTTCTTAAGGACATACTATGGGAATTAAAGGTTTTGCAATGCTAAAAATTGGTTCAGTGGGAATCATTGAAAAAGAATATTTAGAGGAAGTAACTACCGGTAAAAAACTTATAATGGGACCTTTTGATGCTATTATTCGTCCTATTGCGGTAGCTCCTTGCACATCAGATTTGCATACTTGTTATGAAGGTGGGATAGGTGAGAGAACTAATATGTTTTTAGGGCATGAAGCAGTAGGGGAAGTTATTGAAGTAGGGGAATTTGTTAAGGATTTTAAAGTTGGGGATAAAGTTGTAGTCCCCGCTATTACACCTAATTGGAATGCAGAAAACGCCCAAAGAGGTTTTGCACAGCATAGTGGTGGAGCTTTGTCAGGATGGAAGTTTTCTAATTTTAAAGATGGGGTATTTGCAGAGAAATTCCATGTTAATGATGCAGATGGGAATCTCGCACATTTACCCGAGGGTGTAGATCCTGTGGATGCGGTGATGCTATGTGATATGATTACTACAGGCTTTCATTGTGCAGAAAATGCGGAGATACTTCCAGGTGAAACCGTGGCAGTTATTGGACTTGGACCTGTTGGATTAATGGCGACAGCGGGAGCAAATATGATGGGAGCAAGTGAGATTTATGCGGTAGATTGTGTGGATTTTAGGTATGAAGTAGCAAATAAGCATTATGGAGCTACACATTATATTAACTTCACAAAAGCACCCTTTCAAGAGCAAATCAATGAGCTAACCAAAGGTAGAGGCGTGGATAAAGTTCTCATTGCAGGAGGTGGGCTTGACACTATTGGTGATGCGTGCGAATGTTTAGTTAATGGGGGGATTGTTTCTAATGTGAATTATTTAGGTAGTGGAGAGCATATCACTATCCCTCGTTTAGCGTGGAATGTGGGTATGGGGCATAAGACAATTAAGGGTGGCTTAACTCCGGGTGGAAGATATAGAATGGAAAAGCTTGCGCGACTTTTGCAAACTAAAAAATTAGATGTTAAACCCATTATTACACATCCATTGGAGGGTAAATTTGAAGAGATTCAACAATCCTTAGATATGATGAAAAACAAACCTCAAGGTTTAATAAAGCCTGCGGTAAAAATTAATTGGTAAAAGGAAGCTAAATGAAAAAAGTAGTCTTGCTTGGTGCAGGTTATGCTAATATGGCTCTTCTTAAGAGCCTCCCAAGTAATGTATGGAATGAAAATGAATATGAGTTTTTGCTTATTTCTAATACCCCTTTGCATTATTTTAGTGTTCTTTTGCACGAGGTTGCAAGTGGTGTTTGTGAGGAGGAAATTACCTTGCCTTTAAATGCTATCTTACCTAAAAATGTAAAATTTATACAAGATAAAGTAATAAGGATTGAGCAAAATTTAATACAAGCAGAAAATGATACTTATGAGTATAATATTTTGGTTGTTGGCTTAGGATTCCAAAGTGATAATTTTGGAATAGTAGGCATTAAAGAATATGCAGATTCTATTGTGAATTATCAAGGTGCTTTAGCGTTAAAACAAAAGATTGTCAATGCTTTGAGAGATTATGCTGTTAAGGGTGATGTGGAGAGCTTTAAAATCGCTGTTTGTGGAGCAGGATTTACAGGGATAGAGTTTATTGGCTCTTTTGTAGATGAATTAGTGCAAATACGCAAAGAGCTTAATATTCACCAAGAAAAAATAAAGATTACTTGCATTGAAGCTATGCCAAATATTTTACCGATGTTTAATCCTAAGCTATCTAGCAGTGCTAAAACTTATCTTGAAGAGAAAAATATTACTTTTGAGTTAGGTTGTAAAATCTTAGAATGTGAAAAAGATGGCATTATTGTTGAAAAAAATGGGCAAAAAGAAAAAATTGATGCTTCGTTAATTATTTGGACTGCAGGGGTAAAAGGTAACCAAGTGATGGAGGATTCTACATTTTTCACCACTCAAAGGAGTAAAGTAGAAGTAAATGCTTATCTCCAGCCTATTAATCAGGCTAATCAAGAATTGATGCAAAATGTTTTTGTTATTGGGGATTGTGCGGCATTAAAAGATCCTTTGACACAAAGATTTTACCCCCCAACTGCACAGATGGCTATGCAACAAGGTGAGTTTTTAGCGAAGTTATTAGTGCAAAAGCTTCAAGGTAAAAATTTTTCTGAAGAATTTTCTTATAAACCAAAAGGCACTATTTGTTCTATTGGCTCACAATATGCTATTGGCTATGTTGGGAAAATGAATATTAAAGGCAAGAGTGCTCTTTGGCTAAAAAGAGCGATAGAGGCTACTTGGAAGTTTAAACTTGTGGGTTTGAAGGCTTTTAATAAAACTTTCTAGGCTTTCATTAAGAGTTAGGTTTCAAAAATATTTTTGAATCTTTTTGGATCATAATCTAGCTAGTTGTTCGTTATAATAGGAAGGTGGGCTTAGAGTTCTTAGAAATATGTTTAGTAATAAAAGCTTTATAGAAATTATTGGGTGTTTATGATTTACTTTAATTTCATGCTTCATTTTTTAAAACTTTCAAAATAGCCAATCTTTGATTTTAAAGCACAAGTCTTTGGCAAAGCATAATAAAGGCTTTTTATGTGGAATTTGTGGTATAATTTAATCATTTAGCATTAAGGAATGATTTGTGATTTTAAGCCACGAAATACCGCAAGGTTCTAAATTATATTTTGGTAAAAGTGCAAGAGCAAAAAGGAATTTAGAAAACCTCGTGAGTAAAATACTTTATGAGAATGGCTATGAAGAGATTGTAACTCCAACTTTTGCTTATTTGCAACACCAAAGAGATATACAAAATAGAGAGGTAGTAAGAACTAATAATCAGTATAATCAACAAATTGTTTTGCGTAATGATACCACCATTGATGCCATACGATTGTTAGCCCCCCATTTAAAAGAGCAAAATATTGGTAGAAAATGGTTTTATATTCAACCTATTTTTACTTACCCTACCACAGAGTTTTATCAAATTGGTATTGAAAATTTAGAGAATTGTGATATTACTTCTTTTATACAAATGTCCCTTGAAATTCTTAATCAAGTGAAAATTCAGCCTTTTTTGCAAATTACTAATGTTAAGATTCCACAAATTTGTTCGCAAATCTTTAATATCCCTTTTGTAGCTTTTGAAAAGATTGATATTAGTGTTATAGAAAATGCACATCCTTTTATGGCAAGGCTTTTAGAAGTGCAAGATTTACCTTCTATTCAAAGTGTTGTTGAAGAGATGGGGAGGGTTTCTTTGCCAAAAGTTTTGGAGCAAGAGTTAAAGATCTTATTAGAAGTTGCACGAAATTTGCAGGAGCAAAAACCTATTATATCCCCTTTATATTGTCCGGCTATACCTTATTATAATGGAATGCTTTTTCGCTTTTTTCTTGATAATCAGAACATTATTTTAGGTGGAGATTATGAGATTTTAGGACAGAGAGCTTGTGGTTTTGGGATTTATACCGATCATATTATGCTACATTTAAATTAAGGGAGAATTGTGAAAACAAAAGCGGACTTAATAGTTGGGATTCAATGGGGCGATGAAGGGAAAGGAAAAATAGTAGATTTATTAGCACAAAATTATGATTATGTTGTACGTTATCAAGGGGGGCATAATGCAGGACATACGATTGTTGTAGATGGCAAAAAATATGCCTTACACCTAATGCCCTCTGGTATTTTGTATCCTAAATGTAAAAATATTATTGGTAATGGAGTGGTTATTAGCCCCAGTGATTTAATTAAAGAGATGGGGCAGTTTAAGGATTTAGAGAATAGATTTTTTATTAGCCAAAAAGCACATTTGATCCTTCCTTTTCATAATTTTCTTGATAAACTTCACGAAAAAAACGCAAAAAAAGCTATTGGAACAACAGGTAAAGGCATAGGACCAGCTTATACAGACAAAATTGCAAGGAGGGGAATTAGGATTGAAGAATTAGTAAATACGACTTCCCTTTGTCAGAAAATTTTAGAGCAAATAGTGCAAAGAGATTTGCAGAATTTTGGGATTGAGATTCCTAAAAAAGAAGTTTTACAATCCCAATTAGACTTTTATGCTCAATCTTTATTGCCTTTTTTAGCGAATACTACGCATTTATTATGGGAAGCTATGGATAGGGGTGAAAAAATCTTGTGTGAGGGTGCACAAGGGAGTATGCTAGATATTGACCACGGGACTTATCCTTTTGTAACAAGCTCCACTACAACAGCAGCTGGGGCTTGTAGTGGGAGTGGAATTGCCCCTAGAGAATTAGGAGAGGTTATTGGGGTTATTAAGGCTTATTGCACGAGAGTTGGCAATGGTCCATTCCCCACAGAGGAAGAAGGTGAGATAGGGGTGTTACTGCAACAAAAAGGTGGTGAATTTGGGACAACAACAGGCAGAGCTAGACGTTGTGGTTGGCTGGATGCTATGGCGGTAAAATATGCTTGTAGGCTAAATGGGGTAAGTGCTTTAGCTATGATGAAGCTTGATGTATTAGATGGTTTTAAGGAGGTAAAAGTCTGTGTGGGTTATAGGGATAAACAAGGCAAAGTTTTAGAGGCTTATCCTAGTGATATTAGTGAAGTAAAACCTCTTTATAAGGCTTTTGAAGGTTGGGATAAAACGGCGGGAGTTAGGGATTTTGAGAAGCTTCCTAAAAATGCTAAAAATTATGTCTTTGCATTAGAAGAGTTTTTGGGTGTGAAAATTGCTATGATTTCAACAAGTCCTGATAGACACGATACGATATTACGCTAATGAAAACAAAATTTACTCCTTTGGTATTGTTGCAAAAACAAAAAATTGATGTTATAGAGCAGGAGATTGAGCGTAACGCACAAGCTATTAAGGGCAAACAAGAGGAAATTGATACCCTTATAGCGGAGTTTGCAACATTAAAAGAGCCAACAAGTGGAGTTTATCAAGCTTTTTTAACTTTTGTGCATCATAAAAATGAATATTATCAGAGTATTGATTATAAAATGGGTGAATTAGCACTGCTTAAGAAAAAAAAACAAGAATTGCAAGAAGCTTTTAGATTGCAAAATATTGAGCTTGAAAAAGCAAAATACCTTGATAGTTTGGAAGTTAAGAAGGTATTACAAAGGTTAAAAAAACGCGAAAAAGTAGAAATGGATGAAATTTCTGTAATGCTTTATGCTAATAATAAGGAGATTCTATGAAAAAATTTATTATTTTTATATTTATTCTAAGAGTGTTTGCAGAGGATAATCAGCACCAAATTGTTAATTGTAATATTATTTTTGAACAAAGAAAGGCAGAGATTTTAAAAGAAATTGAAAAAATTGATGAACAACAACAAGCACTTCAGGCTTTGCAGAGTGCAACGCAAAATGTCTTAAACCAAAGAGAGGAGAGTTTAAAAAAGCGGGAAGAGGGAATAGCAAGTGAGAGGAAGGCACTTGAAGAAAAAGAAGCCCTTATCGCAAGAATGGTGAAAAAAAATGAGGAATTATTAAAGCAAATTAAAGCAGAGACAGAAAGTAAAGTCAATGAGACTTATGCAGGAATGAAAGATTCAAAATCTGCGGCTATCTTAGAGAATTTACCAGAAAAAGAAGCTGCAACAATACTTTTTGGGCTTGATACGAAAACAATGAGTAAGATTTTAGCAAAGATGAATCCGCAAAAAGCAGCAACTCTTACACAGATTATTCAAAAAGGTCCTCCCTTTGGTGAGGAAGAGCAAAAGAATACTTTATAAGGACTTTATTTGTTTTTTGAAAAAATGTTGCAATTGTATAAGCAAAAAAAATTTCATTTAAGCTCTAAACTTTTAGAAATGCTAAAAGATGGGGGTATAAAAGCTAATTTTGCAGATTTGCAGGTAGGAAATAGAGGCATTTATTTTTTGCTTCCTAATGCAGGGGTTAGCAAAGTTATGCTTTACCAAGCACAGATTCAAGAATCCCTTTTTCATACCAAAGGAGAACCTTTGGTGCATCTGTGTTCTTGTGATGAAAGCAAGAAAAACTTTAATCATAAAGATTTTTTAGCCATTATTAAGATGGATTTGCGATTTTTTTTAGGCATTTATTCCCATAAGATTGAGAGAAAATTTTTCAATGATAAACCTTTAAGACTTTGTCCGCAATGTTCTGAAATTTTATCGCATTACCAAGAAAATCTTGAACTTTTTTTTAAGAGTGCAGAAAAAGATTATCATTTAGATTTTAAGGATTAGTTTTTAATCTATGATAATTATTATTATTTTATTATATTTTAAAGCAATGTTTATTATTATTTAAGCATTTAATTTTTGGAGATATTTATGAGTTTTGAATCTGTTTTGCAACATTTAAATGAGCATCATCAAGAGGATTTGAAGGATTTATGCAAGAAGTTTGATAATGCTAAAGAAGTTACCAATGTAAAAGCTATCAATGTTGATTATGATGGACTTAGTTTAGTTTATAATGATAATAAAGATTTGTATTTACCATTTCCTAGCAAAGCTACTTCAGAAACCCTTAAGGATGTAATTATTGCATTAGTTTTAAGCGCTAAGAGATCCTTAGATGTAGAATCTATTCAAAAAGAAATGCTAGAATTTATGCAGGGTTTTAAATCTGTTTGTTTAGCTTCTCTTCATCCAAAAGGTAATGTTGTATGTTCTTATGCACCTCTTATTCAAGCTTTTGGGGATTATTATATTTATATTAGTGAAATTTCTGAACATTATGCTAGTCTTTATGCTAATCCTGAGAATGTGGAAGTTATGTTTTTAGAAGATGAGAAAGAGGCACATTCTGCTATTTTACGCAAAAGAGTGCGGTTTAAAACCAATGTAGTTTTTATAGAAAGGGGAGAGTTATTTGATAGGGTTTATGATGTTTTTGAAGAACAAAATGCTTTTAATGCTTCTTTGAAAACTATCCGCAAAATGTTTGATTTTCATCTTATTAAATTAGAATTCCAAGAGGGACGATTTGTTAAAGGATTTGGTGCGGCTTATGATATTAAAAATGGAGAGATTATTCCATTAACTGATAAAAACCCTCATAAACATAAGGCTTGATTTATTTAAATAGGGTTTTTACTTATTTTACTGAGCTTGAATAGCTTTGCCCTTAAGTAAATAAATTGCTTACCACCTTTTGGTGACTTGTATAACAATCTTTTAAAGCAGTAACAATTAATATTTGCTTTAGTGAAAATACATTCATAATAATAGTATTTAGTCTTTGTAGTTAAGCATTATAAAAAGTAAATAGATGATGTAATGTGCCAGAAAAAGAAATCTTTGAGAATATAGCAGTTAATCCTAGATATGCAATAAAATCACAGAATATTTATCTTAATTTGCAACAAGGATAATGGGATAAAAACAAAGAGAGTTTAGTTTAAATCAATGGCGGCACAACAAGAAAGGATGAATGCAAATAGAGCTTTAGAGTAAGCCTTAAAAGGTAGAAATGTAAGGTTTTCTTAAATTTAAAAACTAAGATACCATACCAAATAACAATCAAAAATCTACCTAACAAATACTTCGTAACTTTAATTTTAATTAAAACGCATTCTAAAGGGCTAGTTATAAAAAATGCGATTTAACTTTTAAAAGATTGCCAGGAAAACAAAGTATCAGATTATTAAACTAAAAAGGAAAAAACTAAATTAGGAAGTAATTTAAAAGCACAATTAAGACTTAATAAAATCTATGAAAAAAGTTCTAACATAAAAAAGATAGCTATTTATACTAAATACTTCATTCTATGAGGCAAAACATAATCGCAAATTCTTTGTAAAAGTAAATCCGCAGTATGTGGAAACGATAGTTTACCTTCAAAGATGGAATATATTTGTGAAGGCTGTGTAGCTAAGATTTACAGAGATATAAATGCAAATAGAAATATCTTACAAGAAGGATTAGAGCTATTTGGACTAGGAATTAGCCTATTAGACTATAAACAAAAGCCTTATTAGTTAATAATAGTTGAAGTTAGGAAATTCTTACTTCTTAAAGTGAGTGATTTACTAAGGTGTATTTCTTGAATTTAGTTATGAATCTAAGTTAAGTAAAAATTATTTTATAATCAAAATGGGAATAGGAGATTTTTGCGAAAAATTACTTTGGTTGCTTAAGAAAATTTTATTCCAAAAGTTATCTTTACTCTCCCTAATAACCAATAAATCAAAATCTTTTGTATAGGCAATCACTTCTGTAATGGCTTCTTCATAAAGAATAATAGAGAGTTTTATATGGATGAAGCTTAGGGTGCAACCTTCCCTAAAAAGTTTATAACAAACTCCGCAAACTTTATAGCAAGTTAGTGTTATATTAATAAAACCTTTTTCATAAATCCCCCTAATGATTGATAATATCGCATTTTTCTTTACTCCAAAGCATTGGGTAAGGCAAAACTTTAATTTCTCTACCTAATTCAATCTCTGTGCAATGCTCATCAAAAATAGCTATGCTATTACTCTTTGTTAGAGGGAGGATTTCTCCAGAATTGTATTTTCCTCCTTGTGTGAGATAAAACCCATTACTGCCTATCTCTCCTAACATTGCGTTCATCCTGCTTTTAAGTTTAAAGGCATTAGAATTTTTTAAAAGGATATATTGTGGGTAATATGTATTTGCCCCACTAAGTTGCCTTAAGAAAGGAATAATCAAAAAACGCAATAAAACGGCTGCCCCAAGAGGATTGCCCGGTAGGGCGATTAGGAATTTGTTTTTAAGTTTAGCGACCATTATGGGCTTACCGGGCTTAATTTGGATACCATTTATCAAAATCTCTGCACCACATTCTTTTAAAGATTCATACATAAAATCCGCTTCACCCTTACTTGCTCCACCTGTTGTAAATATCACATCATAGGGTTTTTGCAAAGTGTTGATTAAAAGTTCTTTTTTATCCCTTAAGATTCCGCCATAATTCCCATAAAATCCAAAACTTCTTAAGGTTGCAAGAATCATTGTCGTATTAGAGTTGTGGATTTGGTAGGCATTAGAAAACTCCCAAGGCTCTTTTAGTTCATCACCTCCAGAGAAAACACCGATTTTTAGAGATTCTAATACTTTTGTATAGGCAATACCTTGTGAGGCTAGAATAGCTAAATCATATTCATCAAGCATTTCTCCTCTACTTAAGAGCTTAGAATCTAAGCTTACTTCTTCGCCCATTTTTCTAATATTAGCACCAACTTCTAAATTTTTTGGCAAGACAATAAAGTCTTTTGCGTTTAATCCCTCTTGAATTTTTTCAAAAGGAATAACACAATTAGCATTTTTTGGGATTTTAGCACCTGTCATAATTTTTATACATTCATTTTTGTTAAGTGTTGTCTCTTGCATATCCCCGGCAAAAACACTTTGCAAGATTTTAACTTTATTCCCCTCATCGGCAGTATTAACCGCATAACCATCCATTGCGGAATTATCAAAAGCAGGTAGAGGGTTTTTGCAAAGTATATCTTGGGCTAAAAACCTCCCTAGGCATTCTTGTAGCGGTAAAAACTCTTCATTGAGTGAGAAATTCTCACCCACTTTGTTTAAAAGGTTAATAGCTTCTTGAAGTGTGAGTGCTTTCATTTATCCTCCTAAAAGTTTAAGTTGTAAGTATTTTTGTGCGAGTTTTTGGGCTAACTTTTGGGTATCTCCTTGAAAGTCTATAAAGCTTATGCTTAATAATTCCCTAGCCCTCTCTTGTGTGTATCCCATAAGCTGTAAGACAAAAGAGGGGTTTAAGAAGCCAAAGAGGCAATCTTGTCCATTGATTAAGCGGATATTATCAAAAATCAAGCTTTGTATGAAATCTCTAGCTTTAATTCCCTTTAAACCTAAGCTTAAAGTATTAGCAACACTAGGATAGAAGATATAAGAATCTTCTCCTAAAAGATTTTGTAAGTTTTCAAAAAAGGATGGTGCATAGTCTTTATTAGATATTTTTTGTGTTTGCAAGGCTGATAGAAACACTGCATAGAGGTTTTCAATCTCTAAGTAGTTTCCGCTTAAACCATAGAAATCCTCCCTTTGAGATGCCATAATGCCTAAGGGGCGAATAAGCCCTAAATTCTCCCCATTGGCTAGATAGATATTTGCATTTTTGGGTAGGGGTAATTTGAGGGCAAGTGCGTAACTAATATCCCAGATACTAAAATAAGGCTTTAAAATGGTATCAAGATGTGCATTGCTTGTTAAAATATCCTCATTTAAATAAGGCACAATGAAGCAATCTGCACCCTCTGCTAGGGCTTTTTGAATAGGTATCTTTCCATCTTCTATATTAGGGATTAGCGGGATAAAAGTATTTTTTTTAAAGTGCAAAGATGCTTCATAAAGCATTTTATGAGAGCTTAGGATAAGGGCTACTTTATATTGTTTGCTTAATTTATCTAAGAGGAAGTAAAAGGATTCTACACTGAAGTTAAAGGGCTTGATGGCTTTGGTTTGAAAGAGTGCATTAAGTGCTTCTTTATCTTGTTGGATTTTTTGTAGGGCATTGGGGGTTAGGGCAAAATAATTGGGGGAATCTATGGCAATAAATTTTTGCATTAAGCTATGTTTAATGGGTGGGTTTTGCAAATAATCTAGCATAATTGATCCTTTTTAAATCTCCGCCCCTCTTTATTGATAATATTTGAAAAACTATCTAAATAATCCAAATAAGTAATTAGGTATTTTCTGCTTAGGTTTAAGTGGTTTTTTAAATTGTTAAGTTCTAAATAGCCCTCATCTTGTAGGATTTTCCGCATAAGTGCTAAGAGTTGGGATAGGCTTTGGGCGGTAATAAAAAGCTTGTGGTTTAAGCGGATAACTTTCTTTTCTCTTGTTAATTGCTTCAATACTAAATTACCTGTTGCCCTATCAATATCTAAAGATTCATATAAATTATAAGGGGCAATGGGTTCAAAACCTTGCATTTGAAGCGTTTCATAAATACTTTTGTAGAGATAATCTTGGATATTTTCTTTAAAGCTTAAGGAGATATAAAAAGATTCTTCTTTATTAAGTAGCCCCCTTTGGTGCATTGTTTCTAAAACCATTTTCGCAAAATCCTCTACAATCCACGCGTGTTTTTGACTTAAGAGGGCAGGAGAGAGGAGAGCGTTTGGGTTTTTATCAAGTATGTTGTGAATGATTTTTTCTAGGATTTGTTGGGTTTGTTTGCCATAAGCGACAAGATGTTTTGTGCTAACAAAGCAATCTTGAATTTCTGAAGCAATGTTAATGGCTTCACTTTGTGGGATACCAAAACGTTGCATTGCACTAATTAAGCCAAAACCTTTTTTGTGTGCTGATAATAAAATGCTAAAAGCAGTTTTAAAATCCTCTTTATCTAAGGATTCTAAAAAAGCTAATTTTTGCTTCTTTTTCATAGGGTCGCCAATGGGGCTTAAGATTTTTCCCCCTCCTAAGGTTTTATTTTCATCCCTTAGGATGAACCTTTCACCAAATACACTAAAGATAGCCCTATCGCATTTTAAAGTGGCGTATTTTGGATGATTTTTTAAAAATAAGACTTTACCCTTACATTTTAAGGAACCAATAAATACTAAAACTTCACTATTATGTGTTACATTTTCATAAAGATCTAAGCAAACTTCAACCGCATTAAAGCCTCTTAAATACCCTTTTTTGGTGAGTAAATATCCCCTCTTTAGTGCATTATGGGATATTCCTGCTAGGTTAATAGCAATCCTTTGTCCGCTCTTTGCTTCTTTAATAAAGGCATTATGGCATTGAATATTTTTAATCCCTAAAGACTTTTGGAGATTACAACACCATATTTTTTGCTCTACATTAAGGTTTCCATCTAAGAGTGTCCCGCTTACAACACAACCTGAACCCTTAATGGCAAATGCTCTATCAATGTAATAACGGAAGCAACCTAAGTCCCTATGAAATTTTTTGGGTAATAAAAATAATGCTTCTTTGAGTGCTTGGATACTCGCATTATCATAAATGGAGCATTCAAAGATACTATAATTTAGGTTATAGTGTGAAAACAGCTCTTTTATTTGAAGTTTTAGGGCAGCTATTGTATTTCTAGAAGCTAAATCTGTTTTGGTTAAAACAACTAAAAATTCCTTAATGCCTAATAAATAGGTGATTTTTAAATGCTCTAGTGTTTGTGGTTTAATCCCCTCATTACTTGCAATCACAAGCAAGGCATAATCCATTCCAAAAGCTCCAGCAATCATATTTTTTACAAGCCTTTCGTGTCCGGGCACATCAATAAAAGCAATATTTTTAACTCCATTGCTAAGATGAGAAAAGCTTAAATCTAAAGTTATACCCCTCTTTTGCTCATCCTCCCTCTCATCCCCCCAAAAGCCGTTTAAAGCGGCTATAAGACTTGTTTTTCCGTGGTCTATATGCCCTATACTTCCAAGGATTACATTATCTTGCATTTTGTGCCTTTAAGAGTGTTGTGCTAATAGTTTCAAAATCTTTTGTAAAAAGTGCTATTATCTCTAAAATAACTTTTTTATCCTCTAAGCGAGCAATAATACCCTCTTTTCTCAAAAAAGACTCTAATTGTTTCTCATCTTTTGTTTTAAGGGCAATACCATAAGAATCTAAAGGTTTATTAGGCATAGCACCACCTCCTATGTAACTTTTTGTTTCTATAATTTGGGGCTTAAAGATAGGGGGTATTTGTGCTAAGAGTTTTTGGGCTTTGTGTTTTAACTGCTCTTTAGTTTGCAAAAGCATTTTAGCAGTGGGTATTTTTTCATATTCCCCCTTTAGATACGCACATAAAAGTGCTTCTAGCATACAAAGCGTAAATTTATCCACCCTTAGCATTCTTAAGAGTTGGTTTTGTTTAAGCTTGGTGATATATTGTGCTTTACCAAAAATGATACCCGCTTGTGTCCCACCTAGAAGTTTATCTCCACTAAAGCTTACTAAAGAGGGTTTTAAGGCGGCAATTTGCTCTAAACTTGGTTCAAATTTTTTTAAATATTCACAACCGGGTATCTCCAAATACCCACTACCTAAATCATAATAATCTAAAAGATTTTTTTCCTTAGCGAGTTTTATTAAATCCTTATAAGCAGCTTCTTTGTAAAAGCCTGCAATTTCATAATTAGATTTATGGGCTTTGAAAATCATAGCGGTATTTTCATTAATGGCTTCTTGGTAATCTCGTAAATAGGTTTTATTAGTCGTGCCAACTTCTTTTAAAATAGCCCCTGAATCTTGCATTACTCTAGGGATTCTAAAGTTTCCTCCTATTTCTATAAGCTCTCCCCTTGAAACAATAACCTCTTTGTTTTTTGCAAAAGTGTTCAAAATCAAAAAAACCGCTGCGGCATTGTTATTGACAATTAAAATATCCTCCGTTTGCAAAAGGGTTGTGAATAGCTTTTTTAGGTGGATAGTGCGCTCACTCCTTATCCCTTGTTGTTCGTCATATTCTAAGTTATTATAAGCACTTAATGTTGGGATGATTTCTTCTAAGAGTGTTGATGAGAAAACACTGCGTCCTAAGTTGGTATGCACGATGATTCCTGTTGCATTAATAAGGGGTTTAAGGGATTTTTTGCTTAAATGCAAATATTCCTTAGCAATATGCTCTACACACGATTCAAAGCTTAAAATCTCTCCGCCTTTTAAGAGATTTTTGCGATAATCTTTTAAAAATTTTTGGATAAGGGGTTTTAAGACAATGGGATTATAAGCACTTAAGGCTTTAGTGTTGAGTAATTTATCGGTTTTTGGGATTTGTTTGAGGAGATTTTCCATAGAACTTCTTCATAAAATAAATTCTTAATACAATAACTTAAAATCACTTTATTTTTATTAAAAAAGTGTAATGTTTTCTAGCCATTGTATTTGATAATCCTCATTTTCTTTAGCTTTTGAAAGGATTAAGGCACTTAGGCAAAAGGGCAAGTCTAGCTTCTTTTTTTGTAAATAATAAGTAATGCTTTTTTTGAGATGTTTGAGTTTTTGTGGGTTAATATTAAAAACAGGTTCAAATCCTACCCCGCTTTTTACCTCTACAAAATATAAAACTTCCTCATTTTTTGCGATAATGTCAATTTCTCCAAAAGGAGAGAAAAAATTACACTCTATAATCAAAAATCCTTGCTTTTGCAAAAAATTACAGGCTAAAGATTCTGCTTCTTTGCCCTTTTGTGTTGTGTTTTTCATCTTTAGGGCTTTTCAATCCTAATCATCACCGGTTTTGCTTGGGTAACTTCTAGGTTGTGGATTTTCTCTAAAGCATTTCTGATTTTAGATTCTGTGCAAGTATGTGTGGATAAAAGCAAGGTGGAATGGTTTTTAAGTTTAGAGGGGGATTGCAAACAAGTGTTAATAGAAATTTCCTCTTCCCCTAAAATGGTCGCAATTTGCGCTAAAACGCCGGGTTTATCAAGCACTAAGACTCGTAAATAATACGCACTATTTATCTGCAAAAAAGGCTTTAAATGTAAATTTTTTTCAATAGAGTTTTTAAACCCTAGCATTGGGGAGCTTTTAGTTCGCGCTATTTCAATAATATCTGAAATCACTGCACTAGCGGTTGCATCTCCTCCTGCCCCTGCTCCATAATAGAGTGTTTCTCCTACACTATCTCCTACGACACTAATAGCATTCATTACGCCATCGACTTTACCAATCATAGCATCTTGAGGGATTAGAGTGGGATGAACGCGTAATTCTACCTCTTCGCCATTTTTTTTAGCGATTCCTAAAAGCTTAAGATGATAGCCAAATTCTTTTGCAAAGGTAATGTCTTCTTGGGTAATTTCTGTGATTCCTTGTGTTAATACATCTTCTGGCTTGGCATTAATGCCATAGGCAATACTTGCTAGAATTAGGAGTTTATGCACACAATCAAATCCCTCTACATCAAAGCTAGGGTCGCTCTCTGCATAGCCTAATTCTTGTGCTTCTTTAAGGACTTCTTGGTATTCTACTCCCTCATTTTTCATTTTGGTTAGAATATAATTACAAGTGCCATTAATAATGCCATAAATGCTTAAAATATGATTAGCCCCTAAGCCATCACGTAAAGCCTTGATAATAGGAATCCCGCCTGCAACGCTTGCTTCAAATCCTATGGGTAAATTCCCCGCAATTTGCTCTAACTCATAGCGATGATAAGCAAGCATTGCCTTGTTGGCTGTTACAAAGGCTTTAGATTTTTTTAAGGCTTTTTTTGCGATTTTAAAAGGCTCTTCAACACCACCTGCTAACTCGACAATAATATCGATATTCTCATCTTCTAAGATTTCCTCCACATTATTGGTAATAGGGAAGTCAAACTCTCCTCTCACTTTAGAGGCATCTCTTATCACCGCTTTTTTAATGAGAATATTGCAACCTGTCCTTGCGGCAATCAATTCTTGATTATTTTTAAGTATCTTTGCGACACTGCTACCTACAACCCCTAATCCTACTAAACCTATGTTGAGTTGTTTTTTTTCCATTATTTCTCCATTATTTTAATAAATTGTGATGCAAAAGCCTAAAATTTGCCATTTCTTCATATTTTGTGCTTGAGATTCCATAATTTGCATAAGGATTGATACTAATTCCGCCTCTTGGGGTAAAATCTCCTAAAACCTCTAAATATTTAGGCTCTAAAAGCTTGATTAAGTCTTTTAAAATGATATTCACGCAATCTTCGTGGAATCCACCCTCATTACGGAAGCTAAAGAGATAGAGCTTTAAAGACTTAGATTCCACCATTTTAGCTTGGGGAATATAATTAATTCTTATAGTGGCAAAATCTGGTTGTCCTGTTATGGGGCAGAGGGTGGTAAATTCTGGACAAACAAAATCTACCCAATAATCCCTGTCTTGGTGGGCATTTTCAAAAGTTTCTAAAAGATTAAAATCATAATTGAAAGTATAAGAAGTTTTTTTTCCTAAGCTTTTGAATGGAATCTTTGTTTTCATAACATAATGCCTTTAAAGTAAAAGGCGATTGTAACAAATTAATACTAAATTCTCTCCAAATCAAATCGACTATAAAGGGAAAGTATGGTTTCTTTTTCAAGCATTTTTGGATCTATTTCTATACCTATAGCTTCATCGTTAAACTCTTTTAAGGGTAAAGCATTTTTAGGAATGCCCTCGCGTCTCTTTTTTATATTAGGGAAATGATAGTGGCAAAGCTCAGAGCGATAAATTCGACTATAAGAATCCTCTATTTTGGCTTCATAGGAATGATAATCTCCTTGCAACGCTTCAAGTTGGGATTGAGTGGGTTTGCCCTTTAGGATTTGTTCTCCCCAATCTTGAAGTTTTGGGGAGAGTATGCGTTCATAGTATTTAAAGTTGTGGTTGTATCTTAGAGTTTGATCCCCGGCTCTATTATAATAACCCCTCCCTGATTTACTGATATATATCTCTTCCCATTGTATATAAAAATCCATCCTTGAGAGTGTAAGAATATCGGTGTTTTTCTTTAAGAGGTAAAGACTTTTAAAAAGTTTTTTAGCATCATAGATATGATCCATATCAAGCTTGATAAACCATTCTCCTTGTGGGATAAAACTCAAAATATAGTTAGAGTAGTAATAAAGTTTATTTTCCTCTTTTTTAGGATTTTTAATTTCCACATTATAGGGGTATTTTATCGGGATAAAGCTTGGATAGGTTTTACAAAATTCTAAAATAATTTCTTCACTCCCATCATCACAATCATTATAGCCAATCACTCCTCTTTGTATAGCCGGAAGGATAGAATCTAAAGACGCCCTTAGCGTCCTTGCTTCATTTTTTACCCTTATATACCCCCAAGGATTAAGCGGGGATTTGGGATTGTTGGCATTGCTATCCAAGCTAAAGAAGCCATAATGCCTTATTTTGCCCCCCCCCCCCGCCATTATTTATTAAAGCATTTAGACTTAGAGCCTTGGAGGATTGTAGGGTGTAGGGTTTAGAAGTTTTTGTTGCACTAGAGATTGTCAGATTTTCTTGTGTTATAGCCAAGTTTTGCTCTCTAGCAAAATTGAGGGCTAAAAAATCCTCATTGCTAAAGCTATTTATCTTAGAGCAAATATCAGGAGGGAGAAAAGAATCTACTTTATCTAAAGTGATAGTAAAGATTCTATTTTCTATCCTTTGGCGAATCTTTTGACGATAAGATTTGATGGGGATAAAGGCACAAATAAGTTTAGCAAAATAACGTTTGAAGTATTGCAGCATAATAGATTCTTAGAAAAATGGTAATTTCAAAGTGATGCTAATAATAATGGCATTGATAATATCAATAAAAAATGCCCCCACTAATGGCACAATAATAAAGGCAATATGGCTCATTCCATAATGCTGTGTTATGGTTTGTATATTTGCCATAGCTGTAGGAGTGGCACCTAGTCCAAACCCACAATGTCCAGCAGCTAGAACTGCCGCGTCATAGTCTTTACCACAGAATCTGAAAGTAATGAAAATCGCAAAGGCTACCATAAGGATAACTTGAATGGAGAGGATTGCAAACATAGGAAGTGCTAAAGCAACAAGTTCAGAGAGATTAATAGTCATTAAAGCAAAGGCTAAGAAAAGCGATAAACTTACATTTCCAATCACAGAAACCTCTCTATCAAAGACTTGGTGTATTTTAGTCAATGATAAAAGATTACGCAAAATTGCTCCGATAAATAAACACCATACAAAAGTCGGTAGGGTAAAAGAAGAGCTTTTAAAATATTCAGAAAGCAAAGTGCCTAATAATAACGCAGTGGCAATTAATGCTAAAGATTGCACAAAAGAGGCTGCAGTGATTAAACGTTCTTTTTCTGGCTTTTCAAATCCTTTTGGCGAAGATTCTTCATTTAAATAAGGAGTGGTTTGTAGATGATATTTTTTCACAAGATAATGGGAGACTGGACCCCCAATAAGCCCTCCTGCGATTAAACCAAAGGTTGCACAAGCAAGGGCGACTTCTAAACCCGCATCAAAATTATAAGGATCAGCCTTAAATATCTCTGCCCAAGAAGCTCCAGTGCCATGCCCCCACTCATTGTAATAGAGCCGCCTAAAAGTCCGATTAGTGGATTTATACCCATAAGTTTTGCTATAAAGATTCCTATAATGTTTTGTAAAAAGAGCAGGAGAGCGACACACATTAGGAAAATAAAAAGAATCTTCCCTCCTTTTCTAAGTGAAGTAAAATCAGCACTTAAACCAATACTGGCATAAAAGGTTAACATTAAAGGCTCTCTTAGGGAGTCATTAAAACTAAATTTAATCCCACTATATTTTAATAAACAAAAGATAATTATGGCTATGATAATACCCCCAACAACAGGTTCTGGGATATTATAATCTTGCAAGAATTTACTCTTACTTATCACCCATCTCCCAAGCAGTAAAACACCTACTAAGGCAACTAAAGTAGCATAGAAGTTTAGATTTATTACCATAAAAATTCCTTAAAATGTGCATTGTAACACAAAAGAATTTAAGTAGGCTAAAGCGGATATGCCCTTTAGTAAAGGCAGCTATGAATTTCTAATGACCTTAACTGCTTCTACCATATTTTTTAAACTAGGTTTTACCTCTTCCCATTTTCTTGTTTTTAATCCACAATCTGGATTGATCCATAATTGCTCTTTGGGTAGCACTTCAAGTAAGGCTTGAATTTGCTTTTTTATCTCCTCTGTATTTGGGATTCTAGGGCTATGTATATCATAAACACCCGGTCCTACTTCGTGCGTATAACCCACCTCTTTAAAGACTTTTAAAAGCTCATTTCCGCTTCGTGCAGTCTCTATGCTTATAACATCGGCATCTAGAGCTTCTATGGTTTTAATAATATCATTAAACTCACTATAACACATATGGGTATGAATCTGTGTTTGTGGTGAGGCTATGGCAGTTGAAGTTTTAAAGCATTCTAATGCCCATTTTTCATATTCTTTAATATTCTCTTTCCTTAAAGGATAACCTTCTTTAAACGCTGCTTCATCCACTTGAATAATAGAGATTCCTGCTTTTTGCAAATCATCAATTTCATCAGCAATAGCAAGAGAGATTTGCTCACATACTAAATGGCGAGGTAAATCATCTCGCACAAAACTCCAATTAAGAATCGTTACAGGACCTGTTAGCATACCCTTCATTACCTTTTTGGTAAGACTTTGGGCGAAGGTTATCCACTCTATTGTCATAGGGTTCTTTCGCTCTACATCACCATAAATAATAGGGGGTTTTACGCAGCGACTTCCATAGCTTTGCACCCACGCATTAGAGCTAAATACAAAGCCTTCTAACTGCTCCCCAAAATACTCCACCATATCATTTCTCTCTGGCTCTCCATGCACTAGCACATCAATTCCAATACTTTCTTGAAACGCTACGCAATCCTTAATGTATTCCTTAATGCCCTTTTCATAGGTTGCTTTATCAATATTGCCTTTTTTATAATCTAGTCTTAATGCTCTAAGCTCTGGAGTTTGCGGGAATGAACCAATGGTAGTAGTAGGTAAAATAGGGAGATTGAGGGCATTTTTTTGTAACTCTAATCGCTCTTTGAAATTCATATTTCTTTGTTTTAAAGTGTTTTGTTGAATCCTATTGCGGATTTTTTGGTTATTGGTCTTAAGCGAGTTTTTCCTAGAAAGTATGGTCTTAGCATTTTCCTCTAAAGATTGTTTGGCGGCTTTTTCACCCTTAAAGACAAGTTCTAAAGTCTTTAATTCTGCTATCTTTTCTTTAGCAAAACTAAACCAAGAGAGGATTTCACTTTCAATGTTATCCTCCCCCTCTTTGCTAAAGGGCAGGTGCAAAAGAGAGCAAGAGCTGCTTATTACAATGCGTTCTTTTGGGATAAAAGCGTTAATAGAATCTAAAAGGGCTAATTTAGATTCTAAATCCGTTATCCAAATATTGCGTCCATCAATCACCCCTGCATAGAGGACTTTATCACTTTTAGCAAGTGCTTCTAGGCTTTGTTTGTTTTTCTCTCCATATACAAAATCAAGCCCTATACCATAAATATTGGTCTTTAGCAAAATTTCTGTAAGTTCGCAACTATGTTCAAAAAAGGTGCTCACAATTACCTTAATGCCTTTTTGGCTAATTTCATTATAAACGCATTCAATCATTTGGCTATTATAGATACTTTCTAAATTGTTTGCTACATTCAAACCTTTAACAAAAATAGGCTCACTAAATTCAATCATTACTTCACCAAGTGTTGTGATTTGCTCGATGAGTTCTAAATAGGCTTTTTTAAGCTTGTCAAAGATTGCTTTTGTTTCCCCTTGCGTGATTTTACTTAGGGCAAAAAAGGTAAAAAGTCCAATAAGTTGGATTTTTGGTTTATAGCCTAAGCTTAGGGCTTCTTGGTATTGTTTGATAATCTTATTAGCATTGGCTTTATAATTATCCTCATCGCTTAACTCTGGCACGACATAATGATAATTAGTGTTAAACCATTTTGTCATTTCGCAAGCTACGCCTACATTATGCCCCCTTGCCATTGCAAAATATCCCTCTAATCCGCTTAAATCTTTGAATCTCTTTGGCTTTGCATTAAGGGCATAGGCTAAATCTAATACATTGTCATAGAGGCTAAAGTCATTGACACATACAAAATCAAGCTCTTTTTGTAGCTCCCAATGCTTTGCCCTTAAATCTTTTGCAACTTGTTGTAATTCCTCCTCATTGCTCTTACCACTCCAAAAACTCTCCAATACTTTTTTTAATTCTCTGTTTTTCCCAATGCGTGGAAATCCTAAAATATTACTCATTTTTTTCCTTGTTGTAATCAATATGTAAAATCGCATTATACTACTTTTTTATAAATACATATCGTATTTTTGTATAATTAATAGATTTTATAATCTAAGGTTACAAAATGTAAATTTATGGATTTTTAGAATCATTGTTTTAAGGGTTTTTAAGCTTTAGTTATTTTAGATTTTTAAGAAATTATGAAGTAATTGTTTGCCTTGAGATTGTAAAATAGATTCAGGGTGGAATTGTATGCCATAGAGTGGAAAATGTTTATGCTGGATTATCATAGGGATTTTATGATGATTTTTGGTAATAAATCCTAGCATTTGGCATTCTCCAAGTTTAGATACATATAAAGAATGGTAGAGGGCTACTTTAAAGGGCTTAGCAATATTTTGACAAAGTTTATTAGGGATAAACTCACAAAGCATACTCTTAGCGTGTAGAGGCGTATCCATTTGTTCCACTTCGCCCCCATAGACTTCAGCGATACATTGCATACCTAAGCATACTCCAAGTGTTTTTTTGTGGGGGAAGTTTCTAAGAATGCTTAAAGATATTCCGGAATCTTTAGGTGAGCCAAAACCTGGCGAGATAACAAGATGGCTAAAAGATTCAATAAATGTTTTTTCAACACTAGCGTCATTTTTGATAACTTTAGTCTTCGCCCCTAAGGTTAAAAAGTAATAATACAAATTGTAAGTAAAAGAATCATAATTATCAATTAGAAGTATTTTTGCATTCATTGAGTGTAACCTCTATAATTCCTCTTAAGGAGTTGATACAAAAGATTCTTTCTGCCTTTAAAATATCTTTTTTCCATAAAATTCTTTCTTTAATAAGTTTAGAATCTAAAAGAACTTGCCGCATACAACCTCTCAATAAGCCACTTTCTTTAGAGGGAGTTAGTAGGATATTATCTTTTAAAATTACGATATTGCTTCTACTGCCCTCTGTAATCTCTCCTTTTTCATTGCTATAAATATAATCAAAGATTGTTTGATTAAAAGATTCTTTAAAATGCTCTCTTAGAGTGGTTTTATGATAGAGCAAGTCGTTATGGGAGTGAATATAATCTTTAGCAAAAGCGACTTTGTGAGAATAGATAGGGGTATAGGGGATTTGCTCAAAAAATATTTCTTTGCCTAATAAAAGACGCAAAATAGAGGGGTTGGAATCCCTTTTAAGAAAGGGTAAAAGTGTATCGGGGATACTCTCCCAACCCTCTTTAGATAAAAGTGGTTCAAAGATTTCAAAGTTTTTTAGTGTATCAAGAGGATTTTTTAAGCTTTGGTAGGAATCTTCTAAGATTTTAGGATAATCAAAGCCCAAATCCTTTGCACTTTTTAAAAGTCTTTTTAAATGGTAAGAGAGCAAAAAGGCTTGATTATCCCGCACAAGAATTGTCTCTAAAAGTTTAAAATTATGGGGAAAAAGGAATTGGGATTTTAATTGCAATTCTTTAAATTCCTCCTCCCACTTAGAATCCCACACTATTCCACTCCCTACACCATAGCGATAAAAGTCCTCCCCTTGGTATCGTATAAGGGTTCGTATGGGGACATTAAAACGGGCTTTATTTTTGGTAATAACACCTATGGCACCACAATATACTCCTCTATCTCTAAGTTCTAGGTTTTGGATAATCCCCATCGTGGATTTTTTGGGTGCTCCTGTGATAGAACCACAAGGGAATAAAGCACTAAAGATTTCATAAAGGGACTTGTGAGGGACTTTTGCTTGAAGTTTTGAGACCATTTGGTGAAGTGTAGGATAGGTTTTAATAGTTAGGAGGGATTTGATTTTTAGGGTATGTAGTTTAGCAATTTGGCTAATATCATTGCGTAATAAATCTACAATCATAATGTTTTCTGAAATACTTTTAGAATCTCGTTTTAAATTTTTTTTATTTTTCTTATCCTCTTGTTTGTTTTCGCCCCGTTTAATCGTCCCTTTCATTGGCTCTAAAGTAATCTTGTCTTTTTTAAGCTTAAAAAAAAGTTCGGGAGAGAGGGAGATAATCTCGACAAAGGGGGTTTTAAAATAGGCTTTATAATCTGTATCTTGCATACAAAGCAAAGCTTTAAAAATCTCTAATCCCTCACAATGGCTTTGTAAATGTATCTCTTGTGTGAGATTGACTTGGTAGGTATTCCCCGCTTTTAGATGGTGCTTTACTTTTTCAAAAGTATGTTTGTAAAGTTCCTCATTAAGTCCTTGTTTAAGGGTGGGATAAAATAAAGCTTTGCTTTTTAGGGATGAAGCAAGGAGAGGAGAGCGTCTCTTAAAAAGGATAAATTCTAATAAAGGCTTTTTATGCTCTTTTTGCTCTTGCAAGGCAAATAAACCTGCTTCATAACTAACATACCCAACTAAATAACCATATTTTGCATATTTTTGTATTTTTGTAAAGCAAAGGGGTAAGTCCTTTTTGCTAAAAGCAAAAATATGCTTGAGAGGTTTAGAATAAACATAATTGCCAAAAACTACCATTTAAAACTTAAATTCATTAATTTTAGCTTCAATCTTTTGTGATTGGCTTGAAAGCTCCTTAGAGACACTAGAGATTTTATCCATTTCTTGAGAAATGTTTTGTAAATATTCATTTAACTCTTTGTTGTTGTTTAAAAGTGAGTTTGCTTCGTTATTAAGCTGCTGTGAGCTTGAAATTGTTTCATTAGCAAGGGAGCTTACGCCTTGTATGCTTTCATTAACCTTGTTGATATTTTCTTGAATTTGGTGGGAATTATCTACAAAAGAAAAAAAGTTTTTAGAATTTTGTGAAATTTGTGTGCTAACATTACTGATAGACTGCGTGATGATATTAATGGTGGTATCAATTTCATTGAGGGATTTTTGTGTTCTCTCTGCTAATTTCCTTACTTCATCGGCAACCACTGCAAATCCTCTCCCGTGATCCCCTGCTCTTGCTGCTTCAATGGCTGCATTAAGGGCTAAGAGATTGGTTTGGTCTGCAATATCAACGATAGCCACTAAAATGTTTTTGATATTTTCTGCATCTTGGGTGAGTGTTGCAATATCTTCGACTAATGCTTCTTGGTTTTGTGCATCTTGTGCAATGCTTTGTGAAAAATTCGCAATAGAATTTTTTGTTTCATCTAATTGGGATTTTGCTCCTATAATATCTGTCATTGTATGGGTCGTTTTTTGGATATTGATTGCTAGTGATTCCCCAACTTCTTTGCCAATTTCATTAGAATAGTTAGAAAGTTTAAAGCTCTCTTGTGTGTAACCTAAGACATCTTTTGCTCCTTTGAGTAAATCTTGAGAAATTTGGAGATTGTGCTTACTTTGTGCGTTTAGTTCCATAAAAATTTGTTTAATAGTCTGCAAAAAGTTTTGGATTGCTTGATACATAATGCCAATTTCATCAGAGCTTTTTTTGAAAGATAGGGTTTTGCTAATATCTTTAGTTTTATTCATATAAACTAAGAATTCTAAAATTTTTCTAATCCGTGAAGTGATGTTACAAACAATAAGATAACCTATCCCTAAGGTTGAGAGAATAACTAATGCTAAAACAATACCTAATCCTATAAAATTAATAAAGTTTTTGGATTTATTATTTGAAACTGTCGAGATGAGATTATTAGCAAGATTATCTTCAATGTTTTTTAAAATATTAATTTTAAGGGTAATGGTATCAAACCAATAAGCCTGTGAAATACCAAAATTACCAGTTTGTGCCTTTTCAATAGCGATTTTGCGTATCCTTTGCACTTCTTGGAAGCTTGGGTCTTTTATGGCTTGTTGGTAAAATTCTAAATTTTCTTGTGTGCTATAGTGTATAAAATTTTCTAAATAGATATTTTGTGCTGTTATTAGGGCAATAAATCGTTGGTATAATCCTTCTGTAAATTTGTTAGCCCCTAAGACATTAGATAAAATAGCCCTTTCTTGTCCAGAACTTTCTTTAGCGTTAATAAAATCAATAAAAGCTATTAAAGAGCGAACCACTACATAATCTCTGCTGATATTTGCTACTTCTGTAATATCTCCTATGAGGCTTGAAATAGTCTGTGTGTAATAGCCTAAAACCTCTCCAACTGCCATATTAAAAGAATCAACCCCCTCCCGGAATCTTTGTAGGTTTTCTAATTGTTTTAAGGAATCCTTTAAAGAGTTTTGCAACATTATTGGATAATCCCTAAAGTTAAAAGATTGTAAAAAAGTTTTTAACTCCATTACTTTTTTATCGGTTAATAATCTTTGCTCTAAGAGCATTTTTTCAAAGTCTTTATCTTTTGTCCCTAAGTAACCTGCAGAAGCTCCCCTTTCTTTTTGTAATTCGTGGATAGTCCCACTAATATTTGCAGAAAGTAAAATACCCTTCTCTAAAAGTTCGATTCGGACATATTCTTTATAGCTATTTTGGATTAGAAAGATCGCAATACAAGTAAAAATAACTAAAGGAATACATAAAAGTAATAACATTTTTGTGCGGATTTTAAGATTAGAAAATACCATAATTTCTCCTTTTTGTTTGGTATTTGAATATGCTTAATGCAATAAGTAAGCTAAAATTTTGAAGAGTTCTCTATATATTCTTCATAGCTCCCTCTAAAGTCTATGATTTCATTATTTTCTTTAAATTCTATAATGCGGTTAGCAAAGGCATCAATGAGTTCTCTATCGTGACTTATGCAAATAATATTCCCATTATATTTATAGAGGGCTTCACCTAAAGCAATAATGGCTTCTAAATCAAGATGATTAGTGGGCTCATCTAGCACTAAAAAATTCCCTCCCTCTAGCATTAGCTTAGAGAGCATTATGCGGTGTTTCTCTCCGCCGCTTAAACGACCTACATTTTTTTCTTGTTCCTCACCATTAAAGAGCATTCTTCCTAAAGCATTGCGTATCTCTCCGGCTTCTTTTTTCTTATCAAATGCCCTAAGCCATTCATAAAGACTTTCTTCTCCTGTGATAAGCTCTGTAGTATTTTGTGGAAAATAACTCCTTTTTATGGTTGCTCCCCATTTTATACTTCCTGTTTTTGGTGCTAGATTCTCACAAATTAATTCACAAAAAGTGCTTTTTCCGATCCCATTGCGTCCAATAAGGGCGATTTTATCCCCGGGAAGTATTTTTAAATGCAGATTCTTTAAAATTTCTAAATTTTCATAGGCAAAACTTAGATTTTCAATATCTAAAGCCTCATTTCCAATATTGCGTTCGGGTTTAAAAAGTATGCTAGGTTCTCTTCGGCTAGAGGTTTGCAGATTTTTTATATCAAGTTTTTCAAGTTGCTTTTGTCGGCTCGTGGCTTGTCTTGCTTTAGACGCATTAGCGGAAAATCGAGCAATAAAAGATTCTAATTCTTCTTTTTCTTTAAGTTTTTTATTGCGTTCCATCTCTTGTTGTTTGGCTATGAGTGTGCTAGCAATATACCAATCATCATAATTTCCGCTAAACTCCCGTACATTTTGAAAATCTAAATCTAAAATATGTGTGCAAACACTATTTAAAAAATGCCTATCGTGTGAGATAACCACTAAGGTTCCTTCGTGCCTTTTGAGTTGTTCTTCTAAGTAGGCAATAGCATTTAAATCTAGGTTATTAGTGGGTTCATCTAAAAATAAAATATCGGGCTTGGGAAAAAGCACTTGGGCTAAAAGCACTTTAAACTTATCACCCCCTGTTAGGGTTTTCATTAATTCTTTATGGATAGAGGAGGGGAATCCTAAATCCTCTAAGATTTTTTGGATTTGTATATCATACTCATAAGTGGGGTCTTCCTCTGCACAGATAGTTTCAAGCTCTCCTAATCGCTCATTAGTTGCATCGCTAAAATCTCCGCTTTCATACAAGCTTTCTTTTTCTTTGATAGCATCATAAAGCCTTTTATTACCATATAAAACACAATCTTCAATGCTAAAATTTTCAAAGGCAAATTGATTCTGTCCTAAAACACCAATCCTTGCATTGGGGGCAAAAGCAATATTTCCATTGGTGGGTTCTATTTCTTGGCTTAAGATTTTTAAAAAGGTTGATTTTCCTGCTCCATTAGCCCCAATTAGCCCATATTTTTTGCCTTTGTTAAGCTTCAAGTTAATATCTTCAAAAAGTTTTTTGGTGGCATAGTGCATACTTAAGCCTGTGATTTGAATCATAAAATGCTCCTACTACTTTAAGGTTTTGATTTTTTCAATAATAGCGGTGCTACTTTTGCCCTCTATATAGTCTATTAAGACGACTTCTTTAGCGATATTACTGCCTATTATTTCTTGATTTAGATAATCTTTGCCCTTAACTAAAATATCGGGTTTGATTTTTTTAATAAGCTCTAAAGGGGTTTCTTCCTCAAAAATAATCACAAAATCTACACATTCTAAGGCACATAGCATAGCTATTCTATCATATTGCGAGTTAATGGGGCGATTCTTACCTTTAAGGGCTTTAATAGAATTATCACTATTTAAGCCAATAATGAGTAAATCCCCTAAATTTTTCGCCTTATTTAAGTAATCAATATGCCCTAAATGCAAAACATCAAAACAACCGTTGGTAAAAATAATTTTAGATTCTAAGTTTTCTAGGGCTTTAATGAAATCCTCTAAGTGGGTAGGGCTAATGTATTTATCCTTATAATTTCTTATCCTCTGTGGCGTGTTTTGGAGTTGTAAGCAAAGAGGAGATTCTTTGTGTTTATTCTCTTGGAGGGTTGATAAGAAATGGCTATCAATAAATTGGGAGTTAAGGAGATTATTTTTTCTTAAATAAGTGACAATCTCCTCTTTGGAAGCTGTGGCGGAGCCGATTTTATTCACAACAACCGCTGCTGCTGCATTAGCGAAATAAACACTTTGGAGAATATTTTTTTGCAGGGAGAGCATATAGGCTAGGGCAGCAATAACCGTATCTCCAGCACCGGTTACATCAAAGACTTCTTTAGCCACTGTTGGGATTATTTGTAGGGTTTTATCTAAGATAGCTATGCCATCCTCACTTAAGGTAATTAAAGAAAATTCTAAATCACATATTTGTTTTAATTTTTTGGCGGTTAAAAGTAGGCTTTCTTGATCGCAAATGGAGATATTTGTGGCTTCTTTAGCCTCTTTTTTATTAGGGGTTAGGAGTGTAGCCCCGCGGTATTTTTGATAATCTTTACCTTTTGGGTCAATTAAAATCTTAATTTTAGATTTTTTCGCAAGAGTGATAAGCTCTTGTGTAAGCTTAGGGCTTAAAACGCCTTTTTGATAATCTGAAAGTACAATGCAGTCAATTTTGTGATTTTTGATAAGTTGTGTGCTAAAGTCTAAGATAAAAGATTCTCCTTTTTGGTCAATGCTTTCTTTATCCTCTTTATCGACGCGTAAAACTTGTTGGTGTGCGGCGATGATTCTTGATTTTTTGGTTGTGGGGCGATTTTTATGAATATAAATGCCTTGTGTGTGGATATGGAGGGCTTGTAATTGATATTTTAGTTTCTCTCCTGCTTCATCAGTCCCTATCATTCCGCAGATAAAAACCTCTGCCTCTAAAGCCACTAAATTATTAGCGACATTACAAGCACCCCCTAAACTTAAGGTTTCTTTGGTTACCTCAATCACTTGCACGGGGGCTTCAGGTGAGATTCGCTCACAATTTCCCCAAACATAATGATCTAAGATTAAATCCCCAATAACTAGAATCTTTGGCTTCAATTACCAGCCCTTTAGATGAATATCTTGGATTTGCCCTACATAGTCTTTAATGCCATCCTCTAAGGAGAATTTAGACTCATAGCCTAGAAATTCTTTAGTGAGTGCAATATTAGCTTGTGTATGGGTTTGAAAAAAATTATAGGGATTATCAAAATATTCCACTTCAAAATCCCCTAAATGCTCTCTAAGAGAGGCTACTATATCATTATAACTCCTAGCCTCTCCACTTCCTACATTATAAACCCCGCTTTTTTTAGCCCTCATTGCTTTAATATTAGCTTGAATAACATCTTTAATATAGACAAAGTCGCGTTTTTGCTCCCCCATTTTAAAGAGCCGAACTTTTTTACTTTTTAAGGCTTGTAAGCCTAATTGTAAAATCATAGAAGCGGTTTTGCCTTTGTAAAATTCATTTTTGCCATAGACATTAAAATACCGTAATCCTACGATATGCAAGAAAGGAAAGCTTTGTGCGTATTTACTCGCTAAATTATCCATCATAAGTTTAGAAAATCCATAAATGTTTTGGGGAATCTCACCGCTTCCTATATTATTGGGAGCTGGGGTATTGCCATATACACCAGCACTTGAGGCATAAATCATCTTAGAATGTGTTTTTAAGCATAATTGCAATAGATCTTTAAAGGCATTGACATTGCTTCTTAAAACAGTCTCTTGATTGCTAATAGTAGTATCAGAAATAGCTGCTTGGTGAAAGATATAATCAAACCTATTTTCTTCTAATCGTTCTAAATCTTGTTTATTGTTAATATCACCAACAATTACTTCACCATTAAAACCTAAGAGATTCTTAAAATGCCCTAGAGATTTAAGATTACCATTACTAAAAGTTTCTTCATTTCTAAAGCAATCAAAGACGACTACTTTAGCCTTAGGGTGGTATTCTTGAAAATACAATGCTAAATTAGAACCTATAAATCCTGCTCCTCCGGTGATTAAAATATGCTTTCCCTCTAAGGTATCGCTAATATATTGCATACTCATCCTTAAGTCTATTTTGTCTTTGCATTATAACAAAAGTTTAAAATATTTATATCTTGAAGTAGGCAAGATATAAATTGATAATTTTCTTTAAGTAAAGAATTGATAGAAAGTAGAGACTTTATGTTTAAATATTTTAAGATATTAAAACTATAAAGAGTGTATCAAATATTATAGAGTGTTTCTATTATACCCAAAACTTATATTCTCCCTTGTATTAGAGTTACTATAATAAACAATTTTTTATATTAATTGGTATAGCTTAAAATTATTATGTAAAACTTATGTGTTTTTAAGTAGCATATCAAAATAAACTTCTTTATAAGGATCGAATATGAAAAATGATGAGGTTATTAAAAAGTTTCGGGATTTTATTTCTTTAAGGAATAGAGTTTCTTTAATATTGTCGCTTGTTATCTTAGTGTTCTATTATACTTTTATAGTAAGTGTTGGTTTATTTCCAGAAGTTCTTGGGTATCGTTTAGGACCTAGTGCAATTACGCTTGGAATTATCGTTGGTATTTGCTTAATTGTTACTTGTATCATTGCAACAGGAATTTATACTTTCTTTGCTAATGTATATTTTGATAAAGCACAAGAAGAAGTATTACAGGAGTTAGAGGGTAGTAGTTTATTAGAGGATCTAAAAGAAGGTAAGATTACTTATTATAAGGATAATAAATGAAAAAAATAATAGCATTTTTAAGTATTTTTAGTAGCTTGTGTTTTTCAGCAGGAGTTGATGTTGGTGAGGTTGTCAAGACACAGTTTAACCCAACTGCAGTTATTATGTTTTTAATCTTCGTTTTAGCAACTTTAGGAATTACTTATTTTTCTAGTAAAAAAAGTCAATCTGCAAGTAGTTTTTATACTGCTGGAGGGAATATCACAGGACTGCAAAATGGGACTGCCATAGCAGGGGATTATATGAGTGCCGCTTCATTTTTAGGCATTACCGCTCTTGTTTTTACCAATGGGTTTGATGGGTTAATCTATTCCATCGGGTTTTTGGTTGGTTGGCCTATTATTTTATTTTTAATTGCGGAGAAGTTTAGGAATCTTGGCAGATTTACCTTTACTGATATTGCTGCTTATCGGTTAGATTCAAAGCCTATTAGAATCTTATCTGCAGTATCGGCTTTAAGTGTCGTTAGTTTTTATCTTATTGCTCAAATGGTAGGTGCTGGGCAGTTAATTCAAGTGCTTTTTGGGCTTCCTTATGCGGTGGCGGTTATTTTGGTTGGGATTTTAATGATTTGTTATGTAACTTTTGGTGGGATGCACGCTACAACTTGGGTGCAAATTATTAAAGCCATTTTACTCTTAAGTGGGGCTACTTTTATGTCTTTTATGATTTTGTATCTTACAAAATTTGATTTAACCTATTATTTTTCTGAAGCAATAAAGAATCATCCTCAAGCTGAGGGTATTATGAGTCCTGGTGGATTTATAAAAGATCCAATTTCGGCTATTTCATTAGGGCTTGCATTGATGTTTGGAACAGCAGGATTGCCACATATTTTGATGCGATTTTTCACGGTTAAAGATGCTAAAGAAGCAAGAAAATCTGTTTTTTATGCTACTGCCTTTATTGGGTATTTTTATATTTTAACTTTTATTATCGGATTTGGTGCGATTGTGTTATTGCTTGGGAATCCGGATTATACCAATGCAGATGGGACTTTTAATGGCATTGCGAATATGGTTGCTATTACTTTAGCAGAGGCTATAGGGGGAGATATTTTCTTAGGATTTATTTCAGCGGTTGCTTTTGCGACTATTTTAGCTGTTGTCTCTGGACTTGCTATCTCTGGGGCAGGAGCTATAAGCCACGATTTATTTGTGAATGTTTGTAAAAATGGTGTATGTGATCAACAATTAGAGAGAAAGGTAACGAAAATTGCTACTATTGGTATTGGAATTGTTGCTATTATTTTAGGAATGATTTTTGAAAAGCAAAATGTAGCTTTTATGGTTGGTTTAGCATTTGGGATTGCTGCTAGTGTTAATTTTCCCATACTTTTATTAAGTATTTATTGGAAAAATCTTACAACAAAAGGTGCCTTTTATGGAGGCTTAATTGGCTTAATTGTTGTCTTAGCTCTTGTGATTTTAAGCCCTAGCATTTGGGTAAAGAGTTTTGGCTTTAGTGAAGCAATTTTCCCCTATAATCATCCAGCAATTTTCTCTATTCCTTTGACTTTTATCCTTATTTATATTATCTCTAAACTTGATACTTCTAAACGGGCTGAAATTGATAAAAGCGGATTTAATGCGCAGGATTTTAGAGCTCAAACAGGTATAGGTATTAGCGAGGCAGTTTCTCACTAATATCCCCCCACCCCCTTATTTGGGTAGTTTTAAGTATTTATTTAGTTCTCAAAATATAAAATCATAGCCTTATATTTAAGATTTAAGGGGTAGTTGTGAAAATTATTCTTTCTTTAATTTTTCTATTTTCTTATGTTTTTTCCACAGAAATTATCAGTGCGTGGAATGTAAATGCAGGCAAGATTAATCCTCACCTTTATTCTCCTAATCAAATGTATGCACAAGTAATGGTTTATCAAGGGCTTGTTCGTTATACAGAAGAGGGGATAAAGCCAGAAATAGCAGAATCTTGGGATATTTCTAATGGGGGCAAAACCTATACTTTTCGAATTAAGAAAGATTTGAAATTTTCTGATGGAAGTCCTTTAGATGCTTATGCTATTCAATCAAACTTCGATGCAATTTTAGAAAATAAATCTAGGCATTCTTGGCTTGGTATAACTAATAAAATTAAAAGTTATAAAGCTCTTAATCCTCTTGTTTTTGAGTTAGAGCTCAATAGTCCTTATGTTGCAGTTTTAAATGAGCTTAGTCTGCCGCGTCCTTTTAGGATAATCTCTCCAGGGGCTATGATTAATAAAAGTACCAAAGATGGAATAAAAGCCCCTATTGGTAGTGGTCCTTTTATGCTAGAAGAAAGTGTGCTTGGTGTGCGTGATGTGTTTGTTCCTAATCCTTATTTTTCAGGCAAAAAGCCACAAATTTCTCGCCTTGTGATGAAAATTCTTCCCGATGCCCACGCTAGAATTTTAGCTTTTGAAAGTGGTGCTTTGGATATTTTAGTGGGTAGAGATTCTATTTCAAGAGAGAATTTTAAGCGACTTAGCCAAAACCCTAAATACCAGATGGTTACTTCTAAACCACAAGGGACTTTTCAGATAGTTCTTAATGCTTCAAGGGATAGACCAACTTCTAATAAGGATTTAAGAAAGGCTATTATTATAGCTGTGAATAAGAATCTTATTTGGGAGAAAATATTATTGCAAATTGACCCAAAAGCAGATTTTTTATTTAACCCTCTCCTACCATTTTCTAATGTTGGATTAGAGAAGGTTCCCTTTAATGTAGCAGAGGCTAAGAAACTTTTAAAGGACAAAAAGTTTAAACCCTTAGAATTTGTTTATATCGCTAATAATCCTACACAAAAGGCGATTGCCGAAGCGGTTGCTTTGGATTTAAGTAAAATTGGTCTTGAAGTTAAATTAATTGCTAGTGAAATAATTAGTTTTTATCAAAGCCAAAAGAATGGTAATTTTGATTTAATTTTCAATGATACTTGGGGTAATCCTTATGACCCTCATTCTTTTATTGCATCAATGCTGGTTCCAACACACGCAGATTTTACGATTCAAAAAGATTTAACCAACAAAAAAGATATTGATGCAAATATTTATAGAATCTTAAACGCCTATGGAGACAAGGAATTGCAACAAGAATATACCAATCTACTTACTGCTTTGCACCAAAGTGATATTTATTTGCCTCTAGCTTATACTCTTGTTTTAGGAGTATATCGTAAAGACAAAATACAATCTTATCATTTTGGAAATATGGAGAGTGAGTTTTTGTTTGAAGAGCTAGAGATACGGAAAAAGAGAGAATAATGTTTAAATTTATAGGGCAGAGGATTTTGTTTTTAATCCCTATTTTACTAGTAGTTTCTTTTATTGTCTTTGCGATTTTGCGTCTTAGCCCTATTGATCCTGCTTTTGCTTACCTTACCCAATCCCAAATTCCTCCAACACAAGAGGCACTAGAAATTGCTAGGGAGGAATTAGGTTTGAATTTGCCTTTTTATCAACAATATGGGATATGGTTAAAAAATATTTTGCACTTAGATTTTGGAATCTCTTATGTAACAAAACGTCCTGTCTTAGAGGATATTTTGTATTATTTACCTACAACCTTAAATCTAGCTTTTTTGTCAATGATTGTTGTAGTGATATTTGGGATTGCATTGGGTGTATTAGGAGCTATAAAAAAAGATACCATTATCGATAGGGGGCTTGGGGTTTTTGCCTTTATTGCTGTTTCAACGCCAAGTTTTTGGTTAGGGTTTTTATTGATTTATGGTTTTACTTTGAAGCTTGGTATTTTATCCCCTTATAAGGATTTCTCACCAACAAGTTATATTTTACCAGTTATTACTTTAAGTTTAATGTCTATAGCGATTAATATGCGTTTGATGCGCGTAAGCTTTTTAGAACACCAAAGTCAAAGAAGCGTTTTATACGCTTATGCTAGGGGATTGTCTCAATATACAATTCATAAACATATCCTTAAAAACTCTATTTTACCTATTGTTACTTCTTTGGGAATGCATTTTGGTGAGCTTTTAGGTGGGGCTGTGATTGTGGAGATTCTCTTTGGAATGCCCGGTTTTGGGAGATATGCTGTAGGGGCAATTTATAGCCACGATTATCCGGTTATTCAAGCTTTTATGCTTTTGATGGTAGTGGTTTTTATAGTGCTAAATTTATTGGTAGATATTGCTTTAGCGTATCTTAATCCAAAGATACGTTATAAGGAAGTTTAAATGCGTTTAAAAATTGCTTTGTTTTTGAGTGTTACTTTAATTTTTATTGCTATTTTTGCACCCCTAATATTTCCTCATAATCCTAATATAGGGGATTTACAAATGCAATTTTCTCCACCTAGTAGTGAATATTGGCTTGGGACTGACCATTTAGGGAGGGACATTTTAAGTCGTTTGGGCTATGGAGCAAGAATTTCCTTTTTTAGTGTATTATGTATTAGTTTTTTGATTGTTATAAGCTCTTTTAGTGTGGGGATGATTGCCGGATACAAGGGGGGAGTAGTCGATAATATTTTAATGCGTATTTGTGATGTATTTTTAACTTTTCCAACTTTTGTTCTTGCTTTGTTTTTTATCGCTATTTTAGGTGTTGGTTTGGTGAATGTGATTTTAGCCATTGCTCTTACCCATTGGGCTTGGTATGCAAGAATGGTTAGGAGTATTGTGTTAGAGGTGCAGACGCAAAACCATATAATGGCTGCTAAAATGCTAGGTGGCAGTGAATTTAAGATTTTATGCCAACATATCTTGCCGGTGGTTTTTGTGCAGATGATTATTCTAATTACCTTAGATTTTGGGCATATGCTCTTACATGTTGCGGGATTATCTTTTTTGGGACTTGGTGTGCAAGCCCCCTTAGCAGAATGGGGAGTTATGATACAAGATTTTGCACCTTTTGTTATGGAATACCCGCATTTGATGGTTTATCCGGGGTTATGTATTTTTATAAGTGTTGCGATTTTTAATACTTTAGGGGAAGCATTGCGGGATAAATATGCTTTAGATACTTTAAAGGTGGCATAATGATTAAAATAGAAAACTTATCTTTAAAAAGTCCCTACAAGCAGATTTTAAAAAATATTTCTTTTACAATGTCAAAGGGTGAGAGGATCGCTATTTTGGGTGAGAGTGGAAGCGGGAAAAGTTTGCTTTTGAGGGCTATTTTAGGGATATTGCCCCAAAATATTTTTTTAGAAGGACAAATTAGCAATAATGCAAAAAATGGCGTTATTTTGCAAAATCCTGCGAGTTGCTTTGATGGTATTTATACTCTAAAGGTGCATTTTCTAGAAACACTTAAAGCCCACGGTATAGATTTAAAAGAGCAAGAGTGGGGGCTAGAATCGGTAGGATTAGCAAGGGATGTCCTAGAATCTTATCCTTTTGAGTTAAGTGGGGGTATGCTTCAAAGGGCGATGATTGCTTTAGCACTTTGTATTAATCCTAATTTTATCTTTAGTGATGAAATGACAAGTGATTTAGATTGTATCGGTGTTAATGAGATTATTGATTTATTTTTGTCTTTGCAAAAACAAAAAAATTTTGGAATCTTATTTGTAACACACGATGTATTTTTAGCCGCTAAAGTTGCAGAGACAATGATAGTCTTAGATAAGGGAGAAATTGTAGAATATGGAAAAGTGCGAGAGATTTTAAACGCTCCAAAAGCTAGAAAAACTAAAGAATTATTTGATGAAAACCAAAAATTATTCCAAACACCTTGGGGAGATTTTAGTGCAAGAGTTAATTAATGTTAAGGAAGTCTCACAATATTATAAAAAGGGTAATTTTTTCTCTAGAGCCCCCCTGAATATGGCTTTAAACAAAGTTAGTTTTTCTTTGTTTGAAAATAGAAACTTAGGAATTTTGGGTAGGAATGGGGCAGGTAAATCTAGCCTTGTAAGAATCTTATTAGGATTAGAAAAGCCAAAAAGTGGTCAAGTAACTATACTTTCTAAAGAATATTTTAAAGGGGAGGATAGGGAGTTAAAAAAATCTATTCAAGCGGTTTTTCAAGATCCTCAAAGCTCTTTAAATCCTAGATGGAGCGCTAGGGAATGTTTATTAGAGGGGTTAGCAAACTTTAAAATGCTAAAAAATGCTAAAGAGCAGAGTGAAGAGTTAGCGGATATTATAGAGTTAAGAAAAGATTCTTTAGATAAGAAAAGTTCAGAATTTAGTGGTGGGGAACAACAAAGAATCAACCTTGCAAGGGTTTTAGCATTGCGACCTAAAATATTAATTTTAGATGAGGCACTTTCTAATTTAGATGTGCATTTGCAAATGAGAATGATTGAAAAACTTAAGAGTTTGCAAAAGCAATTCCAAATGACTTATATTGTAATTTCTCACGACTTACGCATTGTTTTACAGCTTTGTGGGGATATTTTACTCCTTAAAAACGGACAAATTGTTTTTAGAACCAATAAAGAAGAGGGGATATACAAGGCTATTTCAAGAGAACAAAGAGGAGATGGAGAGAATTATTTTTATGAATTTTATCAAGCAAGTTTTCAGCATTTGGTTTTTGATTAGGTTTGATGGTTACAAGTTAAAGTATGCTATAATGAGGAAAATTTCTCATTAAGGATAAAATAATGATGCCAAGTGTGCAACAATTATTGATTGTTTTATTAATTATTATTGTTTTATTTGGGGCTAAGAAAATTCCAGACTTAGCTAAAGGATTAGGTTCGGGGATTAAAAACTTCAAAAAGGCGGTTAAAGAAGAGGAAGAAGAGGTAGCCACTAATACTAAAATTGAGCAAGATAAAAAACAAGAAAATGCTTCAACTACTACTAATGCTGAGAACACTAAAGTTTAAAAATGTATCCAAGCCTTAAAGCTCTTATTAGCCAGACTTTAGATATTGAATGTTTTTTAGAAAAACCAAAAGATAGGAAATTTGGGCATTTTGCTTTACCAACTTTTAGCCTTGCTAAAACTTTGAAGAAGAATCCTCCAGAAATTGCACAAGATTTTGCTAAAAAATTAGCAACTTTAGCAGAGATAATAAACATTAATGTTGTGGGTGGATATGTGAATTTTTCTTTAAGTGATGGCTTTTTGCAAGAATGTGTAAAGAATTTTTTAACTCCAAAATTTTTAAAAAATACAAAAGAAAAAATTTTGCTTGAATATGTGAGTGCTAATCCGACAGGTCCTTTACATATCGGACACGCAAGAGGAGCAATTTTTGGCGATTGTTTAGCGCGTTTTGGTGAGTATTTAGGATTTGAAGTTGTTAGGGAATATTATATTAATGATGCGGGCACACAAATAGAAAATTTAGGACGTTCTATTTATATTGCCGGAAGACATTTATTTTTTAATGAAGCTTATAACTTACCAGAGGATTGTTATAGAGGTGAATATATTTTAGAGTTAGCAAAAGAAGCAAAAGAGCATTTTGGTGAAGAATGCTTTGAGTCGGAGAAAAATATTGCGGATTTAAGTGTTTTTGGCAAAGATAAAATGTTAGAAGAGATACAGGCTAATTTAGCACAGATTGGAATAGTATTTGATAATTTTGTAAGCGAAAAGACACTTTTTAAGGAATGGGATAACACATTAGCACAATTACAAAAAGGTAATGGAGTTTATGAGCTAGAGAAAAAAATATGGATAAAATCTAGTGAATATGGGGATGAAAAAGATAGGGTGATTGTCCGAGAAAATGGGGAACCTACTTATCTTGCTGGAGATATTATCTACCATAGGAATAAATTTAAACGCTCTTTTGATAAATACATTAATATTTGGGGGGCTGATCATCATGGCTATATTGCTAGAATAAAAGCGGCTATAGAGTTTTTAGGGTATGAGAGTAAAAATTTAGAAATATTGCTCTCACAAATGGTAGCTTTGCTAAAAAATGGTGAAGCTTATAAGATGAGTAAGCGAGCGGGTAATTTTATTTTATTAAAAGATGTGGTAGAGGAGGTTGGTTCTGATGCTTTGCGTTTAGCTTTTTTAAGTAAAAAAGCCGATACACATTTAGAATTTGATGTGGAGGATTTGAAAAAGCAAGATTCTTCTAATCCTATCTATTATATCAATTATGCACACGCTAGGATTCATACACTCTTTGAAAAATCTCATCAAGATTTTCAAAGTTTTCAAGGGCAGTCTTTAGAGGGCATTACAGAATCTTTGCGTGATTTATTGGTTTTAGCTTTGAATTTTTCTAAGGTTTTAGAAGATTCTTTTAGCCAAAGGGCTCCCCAAAAGATGGTGGAATACTTGCGTATGCTCTCTTCAGAGTTTCATCATTTTTATAATGAAGAAAAAATTTTACACACAGAAAATGAAAAGCAAATTTTAAGTGTTTTAAAGATTGTAGCACAAGCTCTTTTTCAAGGATTAGAACTTTTGGGTGTGCAAGCAAAGACAAGAATGTAAAGGATCATAATGAATGTTGCAGTAATTTTTCCTGGTCAAGGTAGTCAAAGTATAGGGATGGGAAAAGATCTTTATCAAAACTCACAAGAAGTTAAAGTGCTTTTTGAACAAGCAAGTGATATTTTGCAAGAAAATATGGCTAAGCTTTGTTTTGAAGAAAATGATAAATTAAATCTAACACAATATACACAGCCTGCAATCTTGCTCGTAAGCTATGCGATTTATTCTTTGATATTGCCTAAAATAAAAGGCAAAATAGGTTTTGGTTTAGGGCATTCTTTGGGAGAATTTAGTGCTTTATGTGCTAGTGGTGTTATTGATTTTGATAATGCTTTAACCTTAGTTAATCAAAGGGGAGATTAATGGAGGAGTGCTGTAAAAATAAAACCGCTGGAATGATGGTTGTTTTGGGTTTAGAAGACCCCATTTTAGAAGAATTTTGTGATAAAAAACGTAATATTGGTTTGAAAGTATGGTGTGCCAACTATAATGCGGATGCACAAATGGTATTAGCCGGAGGCAGGGAGGATTTATCAAGCCTTGAAGTTGAAATAAAAGGACTAGGAGCTAAGAGAGTCTTAATGCTTCCTATGTCCGTAGCTAGCCATTGTCCTATTTTAGAGGGAATGCGTGAGGATTTTGCGGTTATTTTAGAAAGTTCTTTAAAAGATTCTTTTGGGTTTTCTATTATCTCTAATGTTAGTGCAAAGCCTTATAATAAAAAGGATGAGGCTTTGAGATTATTATCTAATCAGCTTATTTCCCCGGTGCTTTATAAGCAATCTATTCGTGAAAATGATAAGGAAGTTGAGATATTTATAGAATGTGGAGGAAATGTATTAAAGGGCTTAAATAAGCGGCTTACTTCCAAAGAGACACTTTCTTTGCAAAATTATCAAGAAGTGCAAGAATTTTTAGATAAGGATTTTTAATGAAGGTTGGTATTTTAGGTGCGATGGATGAAGAAATAATGCTTTTATTGGAGCATTATAAGGATTATGAGAGTATTTGCTTTGGTGGAAATACTTTTTATAAAATTAAACAAAATGGAATTATTATTGCAAGTAGTCGTATAGGCAAGGTTTTCTCTGCTCTTAGTGCGTCTATAATGATTTTGCATTTTGGTTGTGAGGGTATTATTTTTACTGGTGTTGCAGGGGGAGTTAATCCAGAGTATAAAATTGGTGATTTAGTCTTAGGCGTAGAGTTAGCACAACACGATGTAGATATTACCGCTTTTGGGCATCCTTTTGGATTCTTATCAGGAGGGAAAGTTTTTACAAAAACCGATGAAAAACTCAATAGTATTGCTAAAGAAGTCGCTAAAAATGAAGGTTTTAGGATGTATGAGGGAATTATTGCCACAGGGGATCAATTTATTCATAATTCTGAACGCAAAGAGTGGATTAAGCATACTTTTAAAGCCGATGCTATAGAAATGGAAGGTGCTAGTGTAGCAGTAGTGTGTGATAATTTGCAGATTCCTTTTTGCATTTTGCGTGCAATTTCCGATAATGCTAGTGATGAAGCTTTGGTAAGTTATGAAGAGTTTTTAGAAGAAGCTGCAAGAAAAAGCACACGACTTGTTATTAAAATGCTAGAAAAAATGGGATTATAATGTATTTGGTTTTGGTGCGTCACGCTAAAGCTGAAGATAGGGAGAAATGGAATGCAAAAGATGATTTAAGACGACCTTTGGTAAAAAAAGGTGTTAAACAGGCTAAAAACATAGCAAAATATCTCAAAAAATACTCTATTGATGCCATAATTTCTTCTTTAGCCATTAGGGCTTCTGATACCGCTAAATATATTGCAGCTTATCAAAAACAAAGCACTTTCTTTTTAAGTCCTTCTTTGAATCCAGAAATAGGTATAGAGGGTTATATTAAACATAAAGAAGAGATACAACAAGATTGGGAGGTAGTGGTTATAGTGGGACACGAGCCTTTAATTGGTGAATTTGTGCGGCACCTTTGTGGGGAAGTATCTTTGAAGATAAGTAAAGGCTGTGTAGTGGAATTAGAATATAAGGCTAATAAATGGCGATTAGTAGGTTTAAAGAATTTCAAGGCTTGATATGTTTGTAGGCTATTTTCCAGATATTTTAAGAAAATTTAAAAAAAGTGAATCTTTGCTAAAGGTATGTAGTTATCTCAATGAAGCTTTAGATGAGGAAAGTGAAGTTTATCATAGGATTACACATTTAGGAGCTAATGAAAGTTTGGAAGTGTATGTAGATGAGGGGATTAAATCTATCGAACAAGCTTATTATACAAAGTCTCCCAAAGAGGCATTTTATGAGAGCCATCAAGAAATGGTAGATTTTCAAATGCTACTAAAGGGCAGGGAGATATTCTTTGTTGCTCCTCATAGCCTTTGTGAAATAAAGAATCCTTATAATAGAGATAAAGATTTAATAGAATATTATCCAAGTATCTATGCTTCAACCTTGCTACTTTTTAGGGGTAATCTAGCAGTTTTTGAAGCAAATGATGTGCATGCTGGTGGGATTTTTATTAGCCAGAGTGAGCTTGTGCGAAAAATTGTTGTGAAGATTCCACAAAAACTTATTAAGTTTAATTTTTAATTATTTAAAAAGTATAGTGCCTAATCGCACACAATTACTTCCGCATTTAATCGCAAGTTCAAAGTCTCCGCTCATTCCCATACTTAGTGTTTGTGCGCCTATGGGGAGTAGCTTTTCATAAATCTTATAAGTCGTTTCAAAACTTTTTTGAATGATTTTTGTATCTTGAGTATGTGCTCCAATACTCATAATTCCGGAAAGCTTGATATTAGGGAAATTCTGAGAGATTTGGTGGTATTTTTCAATGGCAACTTCAGGCATAAAGCCACTTTTATTATTTTCTTTTGCACTATTGATTTGTAAAAGTGTCCGTAAAGTTTTGTTTTCTTTACTTAGTCGCTTTTGTAATTCTTCTGCGAGACTTAGAGAGTGTAGGCTATGGAGCATAAAGGGTTTGATTTTTAGTAGCATATTAATTTTATTACTTTGTAAAGTGCCAATGAAATGCCATTCTAAGGGGAGAGATTCTAAGAGTTGGGATTTTTGGTTTAAATCTTGCACTTTATTTTCTCCAAAGGCTCTTTGTCCGCATTGATAAAGGGCTTGTATTTGCTCTGTGGTAGAATATTTGCTAACTGCAATTAGTCTAACAATTCTATGTCTATCTACAGCGATTCTTGCTTTTTCTATCCTCTCAATGGCATCAAGGAGATTTGTATTAAAATCCATAATTATCCTTTTTAAGTTATTTTACAAAAGCCATACCTAAAAATCTCTCACCTAATAAACCCGGCTCAAGAAGTGTCCGAATCTTAGCAGAGTGTTTCATAAAAGATTGCAATCCATATTTAGCAATATACCATTCCCCAACTTTATCTAAACCCATATCTACTAAGGCTCTATTTTGCCTATGGCAAAAAAGCTTTTTTGCACCTATGGTTTCAAAGTAGTTATTCCAAATTGTAAAATTAACATCATAGGTTATATCACATTTGTTAAAAGATTCTAAAAAGCTTTTATCATATTCTGTGCTTTTAGGAGAAATGAATAGATTTTTTGTTGAGTGTTTTTCAAAAAGTCGTAAAGAAAACTCATTTCTTGTTTCTAAGCTTCCATAATCAAAGGTTAAAAACATCCAATTTTTCGCACAATTATTGCAGTTTTTGATAAATTCTTCTATATATAAAGGAATTTCAGAAATCTGCAAATGAAACTTTTGTGCGATTTGTTCTATGGGTTTTGGGGCTTTTTTGAAACTTAAAATATTATCCTCTATAAAAGCTATTTGTCCTTGATAATAAAGTTCGCAAGGAAAAGCATCCAAAAGTTCATTGCTACAATAAAAAATAAAATCATAATGCAGGGATTTAATGGATTGAAAATCCTCTACTATTAAGAGGTTTTTAGAATCTATTTTTTGCAAAAAAGTTTGATTTTGTATGTTGTGTAGGGACTTAAGTGGTTCTAAAATCAGAAAATCAATTTTATGAAAGTTTAAAAAATTTTCTTTTAAAAAAAAGGCAATATCACTTATTAAATTGCCCCTTTCTGCACCAATTTCTACAATGGCAATCTTTTGGTTTTGAAGAGAGTTTAATTGTGCTTGCAGATAATAGCCCAAGGTATAGCCAAAAAATTCACTTACACTTATGCTAGTGTAAAAATCCCCTTCTTTGCCAATATGCAAATTTCTATAATAGCCACTCTCTCCATAAAGCCATTTTTGCATAAATTCACCAAAACTCTGCATTAGAGATTTTCCATTTTTTCTTCTAGCTCTAAGTATTGCGTAATTTTCTCTTCACATAGGGCTTTTTTGTTTTCATATTCTAAAGCTAGGGTTGTTAAATCGCTATTTTTCTGTGGTGTATAAAGTTCTTTTTCTAAAAGTTTTAATTCTTGCTCTAAAGATTCAATCTCTTTGGGTAATAGCTCTAAAAGTCTCTTTTCATTATAACTTAGCTTAGTTTTATTTTTTGGTTTTTCCACTTTTGTTTTTTGAAGTTCTTTAGCAATATTGGTGTATTCTTTAAGCTCATTTTGAATTTCTAAGTATTCGCTAAAGCTACGATGGGATTCTTCAATTTTTTTATCTTTTAGGATAAAAAGTTTTTTAGCGATTTTATCCACAAAATATCGGTCGTGGCTTACAAAGAATAAGGCTCCTTGAAAGCTTTGTAAGTATTCTTCTAAAATATTGATAGTGGGAATATCTAGATCATTAGTGGGTTCATCAAGTATTAAACAATCATATTCTTTGCTAAAAAGTAATGCTAAAGCTACACGACTTTTTTCTCCACCACTTAATGCACCAATTTTTCTATCTAAAAATTCTTTAGGAAAAAGGAAGTTTTTAAGGTAGCCAAAAATATGCAAACTTTTGCCTTTGACTTCTATATGGTCTCCCCCAAAAGGGCAAAAGGTTTCTAATAAATCTTTAGAATCATCAAGCATTTCACGATGTTGGTCAAAATAGCCTATTTTAAAATCCCCCCTTTGGAGTGTTCCATAATAGTTTTGTGCTCTCCCTAAAAGGAGTTTTAAAAATGTGCTTTTGCCTACCCCATTTTTACCAACAATAGCGACTTTATCAGTGTTTAAAATCCGAGTAGAAAAGTTTTTAAAGAGGATTTTATTCCCCATTTGCATAGAGATATTTTCTAATTCAAAAAGCATTTTTTTGCGGTTTGTTCCTTCAAGTTGGTTAAAACGTTTATGCTCTCTCTCCAATTCTAAACTCATTTTTTTGATAAGGGAGGGATTTTTCTTTGCTTCTTCCCTTAGTTTTAAAATCCTTTCTTTTCTGCCCTCATTGCGTTTTACTCTAGCTTTTACCCCTCTAGCTAACCATTCTTCTTCCATTCTTAGGTGTTTTAATAAAGTTTGGTGGCTTTTTGATAAGCTTTTTAGTAATGCTTCTTTGGCTTTTAGATAATCCCCATATCCTCCGTTAAATTCACGGATTTTACAATCCTCTACTTCAATAATGCGGGTAGCGATTTTATCGATAAAATACCTATCGTGGCTAATAAAAACAAGGGTGTATTTTTCTTTAAGTAATAAATTTTCTAAAGACTCTACCATTTCTACATCTAAATGATTAGTGGGTTCATCTAG
This sequence comes from Helicobacter apodemus, assembly GCF_003097575.1. Lineage (NCBI taxonomy): Bacteria > Pseudomonadati > Campylobacterota > Epsilonproteobacteria > Campylobacterales > Helicobacteraceae > Helicobacter > Helicobacter apodemus. Next base: position 1,538,874 of record NZ_CP021886.1, read on the forward strand.
GAGTAAAATATCGGGTTTTATAAGTAGCAAACAGGCTAAGGCTACGCGTTTTTGCTCTCCCCCGCTTAAATATTCTACCTTTTGGTTCTCTAACTCCTTTAACTCAAAGGTTTCTAGGATTTGTTGAATCTTGTTTTCTAAGTCCCAAGCATTATGGTGTTCAATGAAGTTTGATAGTTTTGAGTGTTTTTTTAAGAGTTCTTTATCATAAGGAGCATTTTGTAGAGATTTTGCTATTTGCTCTAAGGATTGCTTTGCTTGATTAAGTGTTGTAAGAGCTTGTAAAACACTCTCTTTAGTTGTCGATCCCTCTTGAAAATTTGGTTTTTGGGCGAGCGTTTGAATCTCTAAATCCCCTTCTAGGATTCTCTTTCCATAATCTGCTTCTAATTCCCCATTAAGGATTTTTAAAAGGGTGCTTTTTCCCGCTCCATTTTTGCCAATGATAGCTACTCTCTCCCCTTGGTGAATATGTAAGGAAATATCTTTTAAAATAGGTTTATAATCAAAGGCTTTAGAGATGTTTTGTAAGGAGATATTAGCCACTTTTTGCCTTTTGTGTTAAAAAATATAAACCCAATGCACCAATGATTAAAGATAGGAGTTGTCCTTGCGTTAGCCAATTAAATGCTATAAAGCCAAGTTGTAAGTCAGGTTCTCTGAAAAATTCTGCAATAAAACGGGCTAAAGAATACAAAATAATATATAAAAGTCCAATTTCCCCAACAAAATGAGCTTTTTTGCGGTATAAAAATAAAATAACAAAAACAACAATCCCCTCTAAAAATGCTTCATATAACTGGCTTGGGTGCCGTAATACACTATCAACATAGATTCCTAAAGGATTTGTAGTTTCTCGTCCTACTAATTCTTGATTTAAAAAGTTTCCAATTCTACCAAAGACATAGGCTAGAGGGATACTAAGTCCTGCTAAATCAGCAAAAAGCCAGAAATTCACTTTTTTTATTTTTGTAAAGATAAAAGAAGCAATTAAAAATCCAATTACAGCTCCATGAAAGCTCATTCCGCTAATACCTATGAAATTTCCATTCCTATCAAAGGGATTAAATATCTCCCAAGGATGGCTTAAATAATAGAATGCAAAAGGATCATAAAATACAATATAGCCTATTCTAGCACCCAAAATTACGCCAATTTCTACCCATATAAAATAACTATTTAATAGCTCTTCTTTAATGGGGTAAGCGTCTTTTTTAATAAAAAGTTGTGCGATAAATAATGCTAAGAGTAGGGCGGCAACATACATAATCCCATACCAGCGAACAGAGATTCCAAAGAGACTAAAGGCAACGGGGTCAAAAACGTTATAAATATTATTCCATACTTCCATTAATAACCTTAAGGAATTTATGCAAGCCAAGTTTTAAAAAGTTATTATACAAATAAGAGTTTTCAATATAAATTATGAAATTAAAATTATTTTTTTTAGCAAGTTTTAGCCAATATCCTAGAATATACAAATTGATTTCTTTAGCATTAGGAATATTAAAAATTACTTCTAACTCGCCCCTTTTTCGTTTTTTTTCTAAAAGACTTTTTAGTTCACTATAATCACTCATATCTTTTAATTTACCCCGTAAGTTAAAAGTATTTTCATTAATCTTTTGTAATTTCATTATATTTCCTGCGTATAAATAATCTTGCAAAAGATTCTAACAAAATTAAAAGAAAATTCGAAGATTTATAGCAGTAAATATAGAAATTAACCCCCAATTTAGAATCCCCATATCATTTTTATTCCATAAAGTTTTTAGGATTTTATATTTGGTTCATATTTTTATAAGAGTATTAGGCATAAGATTCTCTAGTATTGAAAAAAGCTCTAATTGTTATTGTGGTTTTCTTATGTGTTTTTTAAATCCTCCCCCCATTCTCTTAATTAACCAACAACATCTACTTAATACCTAACTATCTCTGTATCCCCTTTAATCTTTAATATTCACTTAATACTTACTCAACACCTAACTTAAATAAATACTTAATATCTCCTCTAATCTTTAATATCTACTTATTAATCTTTAACACCTAATATCTCCTTTAATCTCTACTCTTTGCTCTACATTAATACCTAACTATCTCTGTCCCCTTTAATCTTTAACACCCAAGACTTACTTAATCTTTAATCCACTTAATCCACTGACTTACTCATCTATCTACCTAATCTTAACCAAACAATCTTCTTTGAAATTCAATCAATCATTTATCTAAAACCTAATAGAACATTTATAACTCCTTTAATCCATTAATCCGCCCCTTAATCTCATATTAAGCTATTTTTACTATAATTTCACTTCCTTTTTTGCATTTTAAAAGGGTTCTTTGAAAATTCAGCTTGATTTAGGATATTAATAGAGATAAGTTCCTTAAACTTTTAATGAAGTTAAACTAGAATTAGTAACTTAACTATTTAAAAGGTTGTATTTAAATTAAAGTTAAAGCCTTAAGTTTTTAATATTTATTAAAGGCTTAAAGTTAAACATTTAAGTTTTTAATATTCAATAAAGAAGCTTAAGAAATACAATGAAGCATTCCCTACTTCTATTGATAAAAATAGAAAACTAAAGAGACATTATCCATCTTTTTAATAAGGTAATGCTCTATTATAAAGCTTTAGTATCTCTTTTAAGAATGAAAGCATTCCAAGATTTAGCCTTAAAGAAATTTCAATAACTCAAATAGATGTAAAAATGTTCTTTAATCTTTTAATGTATTACCACATTAAAGTTAAATGATCTTTGACAACTAAGCAGGAAATTCTTAAAGAAAGACATTTCTTATTGAATTTTCTAAAATCATAATAGAGAACTCATTTATTACTTTGGTGTTTTATAAGAGTTAAAGAGATTTAAGTATCTAATTGCAATAGCTATGGTTAGAATCTTATTAGCTAGTAATTACTAGCTATTATATTATTTTAATTTAGAGATAACCAATAAAGATTTCTTAACTTCTAATGCTTGTAAAACAAAAGTTTAAACAGAGATTTTGAGATTTTAGGACAAACTAATCCAAAGCTAAGAATCTACATTAAAGCTTTTAATTAAAGAAATTAATTAGATTCTTATTCTTAATTTTTAAGAAACTTCTTAAGTTAAACTTCAAGACTTCAAGAATACTTAAAAATCCTAAAGAGTTTTTCATTATCATTGATTATCATATCTTTAATCTTTCAATGAATAACACTTTTGTTAGAAGAGTTTATGTTTAATTTATGTTTAGTTTAAACTTTGATAGGGAGAGTGGCTTACTATGTATTTAGTTTGCCATACTCCTTATCCTTAGAAGTTTATATCCCAATTAATTAAAGAGATAAACTTCTAACTTTTTTGGAGAGTTTGATCCTGGCTCAGAGTGAACGCTGGCGGCGTGCCTAATACATGCAAGTCGAACGATGAAGCTTTTAGCTTGCTAGAAGTGGATTAGTGGCGCACGGGTGAGTAATGCATAGGTTATGTGCCTCATAGTCTAGGATAGCCATTGGAAACGATGATTAATACTGGATACTCCCTACGGGGGAAAGTTTTTCGCTATGAGATCAGCCTATGTCCTATCAGCTTGTTGGTGAGGTAATGGCTCACCAAGGCTATGACGGGTATCCGGCCTGAGAGGGTGAACGGACACACTGGAACTGAGACACGGTCCAGACTCCTACGGGAGGCAGCAGTAGGGAATATTGCTCAATGGGGGAAACCCTGAAGCAGCAACGCCGCGTGGAGGATGAAGGTTTTCGGATTGTAAACTCCTTTTGTTAGAGAAGATAATGACGGTATCTAACGAATAAGCACCGGCTAACTCCGTGCCAGCAGCCGCGGTAATACGGAGGGTGCAAGCGTTACTCGGAATCACTGGGCGTAAAGAGCGCGTAGGCGGAATAGCAAGTCAGATGTGAAATCCTATGGCTTAACCATAGAACTGCATTTGAAACTGTTATTCTAGAGTATGGGAGAGGTAGGTGGAATTCTTGGTGTAGGGGTAAAATCCGTAGAGATCAAGAGGAATACTCATTGCGAAGGCGACCTGCTAGAACATAACTGACGCTGATGCGCGAAAGCGTGGGGAGCAAACAGGATTAGATACCCTGGTAGTCCACGCCCTAAACGATGAATGCTAGTTGTTGCGGAGCTTGTCTCTGCAGTAATGCAGCTAACGCATTAAGCATTCCGCCTGGGGAGTACGGTCGCAAGATTAAAACTCAAAGGAATAGACGGGGACCCGCACAAGCGGTGGAGCATGTGGTTTAATTCGAAGATACGCGAAGAACCTTACCTAGGCTTGACATTGATAGAATCCTATAGAGATATGGGAGTGCCCTTTTAGGGAGCTTGAAAACAGGTGCTGCACGGCTGTCGTCAGCTCGTGTCGTGAGATGTTGGGTTAAGTCCCGCAACGAGCGCAACCCTCGTCCTTAGTTGCTAACTATTTGGTAGAGCACTCTAAGGAGACTGCCTCCGTAAGGAGGAGGAAGGTGAGGATGACGTCAAGTCATCATGGCCCTTACGCCTAGGGCTACACACGTGCTACAATGGGAAGTACAAAAAGATGCAATATTGTGAAATGGAGCAAATCTCAAAAACTTCTCTCAGTTCGGATTGTAGTCTGCAACTCGACTACATGAAGCTGGAATCGCTAGTAATCGCAAATCAGCAATGTTGCGGTGAATACGTTCCCGGGTCTTGTACTCACCGCCCGTCACACCATGGGAGTTGTATTCGCCTTAAGTCGGAATGCCAAACTGGCTACCGCCCACGGCGGATGCAGCGACTGGGGTGAAGTCGTAACAAGGTAACCGTAGGTGAACCTGCGGTTGGATCACCTCCTTTCAAGAGAATTAACTAAATATTTGTTTATTTAGTTTATGTTACATCTTTCTTTTTCCTGCTTAGTTGTCAGAGATTGTTTGGCTTTCACTCTTTACTTTTTATAGCACTTAATGTATCTTTTTTAAAAATATTAGAGTAATTCTGATTCAAAAAATCTTAGTTGAAAATTCAAATATCACAAAGTAAATGGCGAAAACTTTGCGTCTTCAATGATTAAGTTATCTTAAATGCAAATAAATGATATATTATTTAGAAAAATTTGGAAAATAATCGCTAGAATACGAACTTATGAGGGGTTTTATAATTATTGCCATAGGAATAAAAAAATTAAAGGAACTTCTTAGAGTAATGTAAAAATATGAAAACATCTTTAATTGCAATAATAAATGGAAAGAGGAAAAATAAGGAGAAATAAAAAAGCTCTATGATTGCAGTGATTGAGCTAAACTTGAAAAAATTATAAACAATCTTGAATATTCATTTAAAAGAATGCAAGAATAAATTTATCTTGGCATAAATATAAGATATAATGACTAATATAGTTTTTAAGCTACTGCTTTAGGCAACATTTAGAGTAATGCTAGATTAATTTGTAGTTTATTATGGATTACCCTTTAAAACTTATCAAAATATGGCTTTTAGTGTATTGTGGGTAAATCATAGAATAAATCATTATAAAGTTTTGATTAAAATTTATTAGTTTGATTATTAAATTATTTTTTATTTTCAGCTATAATGTTTTTATATTTTTTTAATAAAAAATTTTATAAACTTTATTATCAAAAACAATTCTTATAATTGTTTTTTTGGTGAAATTTCTTCAACATAAATGATAAGGATATAAAATGCAGATTTGTAAAATAACTATGAGTTTAGCTGTATCAGTGATTATTGGGTGCTTACAAGTTGCTAATGCTGCAATGGATTTGACAAAAGACGCAGAGAAATATAGACAATATGTGATTGGGCAAATTGACCTACTCTTATCAGATACTGAAAGATTTGTTGGGGCATTAAAAAAAGGAGATGTTAAACAAGCAAAGGCGATTTATCCCATTGCTAGGATGTATTATGAACGCAGTGAGCCTATAGCAGAGAGCTTTGGGGAGTTGGATGCTCGTATTGACGCACGTTTAGCAGATCTTCAAGAGGAGGGTAAAAATGAAAAAGATTGGAGCGGATTCCACAAAATTGAAAAGATTTTATGGGAAAAAAATACAACAAAAGGAACGGAGGCAATAGCAGATCAGCTTTTACTCGATATTAAAGAACTTAGAGCAAAAGTTCCGACGGTTGAAGTAGATACAGAATTAATGCTAACTGGGGCGGTAGATTTACTTAATGAAGTTTCAACAAGTAAAATTACAGGTGAGGAAGAGATTTTTTCTAAAACAGACCTTTATGATTTTCAAGCAAATATAGATGGTGCTGAAAAGATTTATGAGCTTCTTCGTCCGCATTTATTACAAAAAGATAAAAAATTAGCTAATGAAATTGAAAAACAATTTAAAGCAGTCAATACGCTTCTTGCAAAACATAATCGTTCTAAAAAAGGCTATGATTTTGTGGGTTATGATAAGCTCTCATCAACAGATATTAAAGAGCTTGCAGAGGCGGTGAATAAACTAGGAGAACCTCTTTCAAAAATGGGCGTAATCTTAGAATAAGGGAAGTAAATGAAAAATTTAGATCGCCGAAGTTTCTTAAAAGGTATTGCGATAGCTACAGCTGGGGTTTTATCCCCTGCTATTGCAGATTCAAAAACCTATTCTTCAAGAACTCCTACTATAAAAAATCCTTATTCATTTTTTGGCATACACCAACAAGGTATTGCTACACCACCGCAAAAACATATTTATTTCTTAGTGTTAGATTTACATACAAATTCACGCTCTGATATTAAAGAGGTTTTTAAGGTTTGGACTACCTATGCAAGTAAATTAACATTAGGTGAAAATGTTGCCCCTTATAGTAAAAATACTCTTATTCCTACTTTAGATACGGGAGAGGCAGATTCTCTTAATCCCTATAATCTTACACTGACTTTTGGGGTATCTGTTAGTTTTTTTGATAAATTGGGTTTAAAATCCTCTCGTCCTAAATTGCTAAAGGATTTACCACATTTTCCAAGGGATCAATTGCGTGAGGAATTTAGTGGGGGAGATATTTGTATCCAAGCTTGTGCAGATGATCCACAAGTAGCTTTTCACGCTGTGAGGAATCTTGTGCGTATAGCTAGGCTTAAAGTTACAATGAAATGGTCTCAAATGGGCTTTAATTCCTATGAAAATAATGATACCCCACGCAATTTATTTGCTTTTAAAGATGGGACGGTAAATCCTAGTGCTAATGAGCTTGATAAAGTCGTTTGGGTAAAAGATGGAAGTTGGCTTGATAATGGGAGTTATTTGGTAGTTCGTCGTGTGCAAATGCATCTTGAAACTTGGGATAGAACACATTTAAAAGCACAAAATGATACTTTTGGGAGAAAACGCGATTCTGGTGCAGCCTATGGTAAAAATGAGGAGTTTGAAGAAGTTGATATTACAGCTATGCCTGAAGATTCCCATGTGTTTTTAGCTAAGACAACAGGAATGCAAATATTGCGTCGTTCATTTTCTTTTGCAAGTGGTATAGATCCTCGCACTGGGCAATTTGATGCGGGATTATTATTTATTGCGTTCCAAAAGGATCCTATGCAGTTTATTGCGATTCAAAATGCCTTAGGTAATATTGATAAAATGAATGAATATATTACCAATATTGGGAGTGGGCTTTTTGCTTGTTTTGGTGGAGTTAGTAAAAAAAATGGAGATTATATAGGGAAATCTCTTTTGGGTTGATTAGTCCATTATTTAGGAGTTTTTCTATGATGAGATTTGTTTATTTGCTATTTTTTTTGTTGGTGCCTCTGCAAGCTTCTAATGTACAGGTGAGCGTCAGTCATTTATTTATAATGATTTCTGATGCTATGGAAAATGCAAAAAACGCTAAAGTTGAGGAATCTATACCGATTTTAGAGAATTTTAAGGATAATTTCTACGCAATTCCAACGCATAATTCAGTAGCGGGTGTAGAAGTTAGCAAGGTTTTAGAAATTGCTATAAAAAATCCTAATTTACAGATTTTAGAATCTCTTTCTAGTGCATTACTTGCCTTTGAAAAAGAGCAAAATCCCATAGATTACGTGGCAAAAAGGAAGCAGTTTGAAAAACGGGTTTTGCCTGTTTTCTTGCAGTTTGAAAAGGCAACTATAGAAAAAAATACAGAAGAATTACCGATACTTTATAAGAGATTTTATGATACTTGGCAGAGAAATGAACGCGTGGTAGGCGATACAAGTCCTGGACATTATGGACAGATAGAAACTGCTCTAACACTCTATCGAGTGGCTATGGTTAGTGAAGTAGTGGATTTTGAGATGATGAATTTACAGCTCCAAAAAATTGGTATTGCTTTGAGAGAGTTTATTTCTGGGAATGTTTTGCAGGCACAGAGCTTAGAGGGTTCGCCACAAACACTCTCTGAAGGTTTGGAGCTTTTGCGTAAGGCTTTTAGAGAGTTTTCGCAAAACCAAGATCTTGCAAAAGATTCTATTCTTACCTTTATGGCACAATGGCCTATATTTGAAGGTGAAGTTCGCACAAGAGATAGTGGCTTGTATAATCGTATTGAATCAGAGCTTCCAGAGATTGTTGCACGGGGCACAACACAAGAAAATCTTGATCGTTTTGAAAATCTCCTTCAATCCCTAGAGGCACTTGATATTAATGCAGAATTTACCGCCTTTGATTCGGGGATTATTTTATTGCGAGAGGGAGTAGAGGCACTTTTGATTATTATGGCATTACTTACTGCTTTACAAGCAGCAAATCAGCCTAAAGGGAAAGTGTGGGTAATAGGAGGAGCTGTGTTTGGTGTGTTTTCAAGCTTGATAGTGGCTCTTGCTTTGGTGCAGCTTTTCCCTATTGCTGCAGCAGGGACAAATCGTGAGATATTAGAGGGTGCAGTAGGCATTGTAGCGGTTGTAATGATGGTATTTGTGGGTGCTTGGCTGCATAGTAAATCTAGTGTTACGAGTTGGCAGACTTATATCTCAAGCCAAATGGGAAAGGTACTTGCTCAAGGAAGTTTGTTTGGATTAGGCGGACTTGCATTTTTGGCAGTATTTCGTGAGGGTGCAGAAACGATACTTTTTTATGCAGGTATGATGCCTCGCATTACTATGGGATCTTTTTTGAGTGGCTTTGGGTTTGCGTGTTTGGCATTGGTTGTTATTGCGTATTTGATGAAAGTTTTTGTCCAAAAATTACCTATCCATTTGATATTTTTAGCGATGAGTTGGCTTATTTATGTGCTTGGATTTAAGATTTTAGGGGTTAGTGTTCACGCTTTGCAGCTTACTAATATTCTTCCACTTGATATTTTACCTCTTCCTAATGTCGCATTTTTAGGATTTTATAATAACCTGCAAGGACTTGTTGTGCAGTCTGTATATATTGCCATAGTTGTGCTAGTTATGATATGGCAAAGACGAAAGGGTTAAAGATAAGGGAGATCTTTGTTTTGTAGCGATTTTATGCGATATACAATTTATAATACACCTAAGAGATATTTTCTCTTAGGCTAAGGATTATTTTTCGATAGCTTCCACTTCTATATTTAAATCAATATCTTCACCCACAGTAAGTGCTGAAGTGCCCGAAGCAAATTTGAAATCGGAACGTTTGATTTTCCCATTTAATGAAAATCCTACCCTTTCTTTACCATCTTTGCCTTTTGCCATACCACCAATTTCAGTATCTAAAGTTATATTTTTAGAAACTCCTGCTAAGGTTAGAACTCCTGTCATTTTACCTTTTTGGTTATCAACTTTTTCATATTTTTTCATTACAAAAGTCATATCGGGATATTTTTTTGCTTTAAAAAAATCATCTTCTCGTAAATGTTCATCTCTTGATTGATTGTCTGTATTGATAGAAGCAGTTTTAATAATAGCCTCAAGTTTTTTAAACTCGCTACTTGTAGGATCAAAATCAATCATTGCTGAATAGTCATTAAATTTCCCTTTCACATTACTGATTTGTAAATGTTTAATTTTAAAACCAACATCTGTATGAACCTTATCTAAATTATATTCTTTAGCAAGGATACTTGTGCTTAGTACAGAGATAGCTACTAATGAACTAAATAAAACTTTTTTCATTTTATTTCCTTATAATAGTAATTTTGTGGAATAATTATACCAAATAATTATTATTTGTAAAACAAATTAAAAATCTCATTATTTAACTTAACTTCTAACTCTTTAGTATCCATTGCTACTTTATTTTATGAAGTATCAAAACTTTAGGATTATTTAATAAGGATTTCTTAATATGTTTGAGTGAAGAGAATGCTTATTTGCTTATGTAAAATATAATTTAATCCTTAGAATAATATTTATTTAATCTTTTTTTCTAGTTTAAATGCCTTAAAATTTATTATATTTATCAAATAAATACTAAGAAACTAAATAAAATGAAATATAAACTCAATTAAAAATGGCTACTCATTTAATACAATATATTCATTAATAACTGATTCCACAAAAGCAACTATTTTATATTCTTTAATTTTATCAAAGCTTATAAGTCCTTGTTTTATTCTTCTTGTGATGAATCCTGCCCTCGCATTGTTGTTCATTCCCCTTAGATTTCTGAATTAAGTGTAGTAAAAAATATTTTCTCCCACCTGCTAATATTTTTGTTTCTGTATTAGATTACACCTTAATGGCTTTTAATGTTTTAGGCTAAATTTCACGCGAAATGGGAAAATTTTATATTCTGAAGAGTAAAAAACCCTCCTTAAGATACTTGCGGCACATAGTATCTTTAGAGGCTCTGCTGTGTTCCCACCCTGAAGCATTATCCAAAGAGGCTATTGCACAAGTCTCAAAAAGGGCTATAAAATGATAAAGTTTTTTAGATAAAACTTTAATAAAGCCACAAATTACTTCATACAGGAAATACACGAATGCTAGAATCTAAATTCTCTTGTAAAACTGATTCAATAGCAAAAAGCGTCCCTGTAGAACCACTTGCACAACCACTGCAAGCACCAAGATAGCGGATATATACATCTGTATAACCATCACTTGCGTTTTTCAACTCTATAATCTCCATATTACCCCCATCCATCATAAGCATAGGGCGAATCCTCTCATCTATAACACCTTCAATAGATTTAATTTTCTGCACCAAAGTCATATCGGCAAAGGCTAAATTCCCTTTGCTCTCTAAATCTGCTTTACTTTTTAGGGATTCCTCTTCCATTTCTGCACGAACTTCACGCAAAATATCTACCAAGTAATATTCTCTCTCCTCGTGCCCTCCTGGTTTTACACAACTTTTACAAAATGCTCCTGCTTTGGTATATTCTGTAATTTCCTCAACGGTTTTTAAATCATTAAGCTTAATAACTTCCTTTAAAGTTCCTAAACTCACTCTAGCACATTCACAAACTATAATTTCATCCTCAAAATCTTCTGGATTCTTACCTAAATATAAAGCTGCTGCTTTTTTAATAACATCATATGCCATAACAGAGCAATGCATTTTTTGTCCCGGAACTGCTGGAATATCTGGATCATCCCTTAGGGCTTTTTCTACATCAATATTAGTAATTTTCACAGCCTCTTGAACTTTTTTCCCTAAACATAGTTCCACCATCATATCGCTACTTGCAATAGCAGTCCCACAGCCAAAACTTTTAAATTTCGCATCTACAATGGTATCTTCAGAATCTACCAACCAATAAAGCCTTACAGCATCTCCGCAAGCTTCTGCTCCATAATCAGCTATAATAAGCTTCAAACCTCTTTTATCTGCCTCTTCTTGAGTAATAACTCCAAGATGCGTAGGATTATCCATCCTTTCACTAACTTTTTTAGAATACGCATCCCACAATGCACCACCTAATAATTCATTTTTTGCCATTGTCTCTCCTTTAATAACTGCTTGAAATTGCTCTTAAACGTTTAATAGCCTTTTTAAAAGCATCAATAGTATAATCAATCTCTTCTTCTGTATTAAAACGGCTTAAAGAGATTCTAACTGCTGTATGTGCTAACTCTTTATCTGCCCCAATAGCAGTCATTACAGGATTTGCTTCCAAATCCTCACTCGCACAAGCACTACCTGTAGAACAAGCAATGCCATATTTATTTAAATCCCAAAGCATAGCCTCACCCTCTACCCCGCGAATACTCACTAAAATAGTGTTAGGCACCCTTAAAGACCTATCTCCAACTACAAAGACATCTTCAATTTTTAAAAGCTCATCTTCTAGTTTATCTCTTAAGCGACGCACATTATTACGTTCAAAATCCAAATGTAAAGTTGCTTGTCGCATAGCCTCGCCCATAGCAACGATATAAGGAACATTTAAAGTCCCACTTCGTCTTCCACTCATATGCTCACCGCCGTGAAAAAGAGGGGTTAATTCTACACCTTTTCTAATATAAAGTCCTCCTATTCCTTTAGGTCCGTGAAACTTATGTGCACTAAAACTTAAAAAATCCGCTTGAATCTTTTGCACATCTACTGGAATCTTCCCAATAGCTTGCACCGCATCGGTGTGGAATAAAACACCTCTTTGTTTGCAAATAGCACCAATCTCTTCTAAAGGAAAAATAATGCCTGTTTCATTATTTGCCCACATTATACTTACTAAAGCAGTTTTTTCTGTAATAGTAGATTTGAGTGCTTCAACTTGTAATACTCCATTTTCACCAATAGGCAAATAAGTAACCTCAACGCCTAAATCTTCTAAAAACTTACAAGTTGATAATATAGCTGGGTGCTCTACTTCTGTAGTGATGATGTGATTTTTCTCACCAAAACGCAAAATATCAAAATACACACCTTTTAATACCCAATTATTACTTTCTGTCGCACAGGAAGTAATAATAATATCATCTTCATCTCTAGCATTAATCCCTTCATAAAGGTGATTAAAAGATTCGCGAATAATACTATGAATCTCTGTCCCAAAAAGATGCAAGGAATTAGGGTTTCCATATTTCTCACAGAAATATAAATCCATCAACTCTTTTGCCTTTGGGTCTAGCATCGTTGTAGCATTATTATCCAAATAAACCCGTTTATTAGGTTTTGCCATTTATTATCCTTTCAAATCTCTATGTATAATTATAAATTTTTATATTATGCAATAATTGCTTTTAGCTTTTAACTTAAAAAAGCTTAGAATATTTTGAAAACGACTAAAATCTTTAAAAATTTATAAAAAAATATTTTACTTTTTTTTAAAAATTTTATATAAGCCCCACATACACAGCAAAACAACAAAAATACTCACCCAAGTTTCATCTAATCCAACAGGCTTTGTGAGGTCAAAAAAATCTTCAAACATTAAAGACTCTTATGTTTTAAAACTTCACTACAACGCAAACAAGTATCCCCCTTACTCTTTGCAATATACTGCCAACATCTAGGGCATTTATACCCTTTTGCTCTTGCTAAGATATATTCCTCCTCCTCTAGCATAAAACTTCCTAGCACTTCGCTTTCAACTTTTTGTGTTACAGAACTTACCATAAGCCAAATATTTAGCTCTGGAAAATCTAAAGTTTTAGGTAATACTAAATTAATCTCAAGAGTGGATTTTATTTTAGAATCCTTTTTTAAACTATCAATTTGCTCTAAAAATGCACTTCTTAAGGCAAGTAAATACGCAAAATCTTGCTTAGGACTCTTTAAAGTAGGTAAAGGTGTATAGAGTATTTCAAAAACATCACTATTAGCACTTATACCACAAGATTCTAAAAGTGCTAGGCTTTGCGTATGGCTTAAAGCTTCATTAATCGTATAGGTTAAAATAGGTGCTAAAAGCCCAAAGAGCCTACCACCAATAAGTGCCATAACACTTTGTGAAACCTTCCTTTCTTTAGAGATTGGTGCGTTACAATAGAGGTTATCTTTACATAAATCCAAATAGATTCCGCTTAATTCATTGCTTAAGAAAAAAATTAATTCTTGCAAACCTTTAGAAAATTCATAAGCCTTAAAATATCCATTGACAACCTCAAAAGTTTCTTTAGCCCTCTGTAAAATCCACAAATCAATCGCATTAAAATGCTCCATCTCTAAGGATTCTAACCCATTAGTATTTGCTAATAAAAATCGAATGGTATTGCGTATTTTGCGGTAATTCTCCCCAACTTGCTTTAAAATATTCTTAGAAATCCTTTGATCATTTTGGTAATCGCTCATAGCTACCCATAATCGTAAAATTTCACTTCCAAATTCCTTTAGAGCATCTTTGGGGGCAATCACATTTCCCTTAGATTTACTCATTTTCTCGCCCCTCTCATCCATCGTAAATCCATGCGTTAAAATGCTTTTATAAGGGGCTTTTTCATTAATTGCACAACTTACAAGCAAAGAGCTATGAAACCAACCCCTATGTTGGTCGCTTCCCTCTAAATACATACTAGCAGGGTAAGCTCCACTCTCATATCGGCTATTTTGCAATACCGCCCTCCAAGTGCTTCCACTATCAAACCAAACATCTAAGATATGATGAATCTTCTCATAATACTTAGCATTCTCCCTATATTTTGGGGCTAAGAGCTCCTCTACACTCTTGCTCCACCAAGAATCACAACCTTCTTTTTCAAAAATACTCGCGATAAAATCCAAAACTTCATTATCTAATAACACCTCCCCACTTCGCTTATCCCTAAAAAACGCAATCGGAACCCCCCAATCCCTTTGTCGTGATATGCACCAATCAGGACGATTTTCAATCATCGTATAAAGCCTATTTTTGCCATGCTCTGGATAAAAGATCGTTTGATTAATTGCCTCTAAAGCAATCTCTCGCAAGGTTTTACCCTCCTTGCTAAAGGGTTCATCTAATACTATAAACCACTGCTTGGTAGCACGAAAAATAATGGGTTTATGAGAACGCCAACAATGGGGATAAGAATGCTTAATCTTTTGGTGTTTTAAAAGATTGTCACTTAAAAGCTCAAAGATTCTTTTATGCGTATCAAAAACAAATTGCCCTACAAATTCCTTAGGATTAAAAAATAATTTTTCTCTTATTAGAGTCTCATCATAACAACCCCTATCATCTACAGGCATTAATACAGGAAGATTATATTTTAATCCAACAAAATAATCATCCTCCCCGTGTCCTGGTGCGGTATGCACACAACCACTCCCCTCACTAGCTGCGACATGTTCCCCTAATACAATCGTTGAATCTCTCCCATTAAGCGGATTAATAGCGTGTTTATTTTCTAAAATGTGTGCTTTAAAGGTTTTGACAATTTTATTTTCAACCACTCCTTCTTCAAAAAGCTTCTGCACTGCAGAGGTAAGAATAATTTTATTATCACTAGTTAGGGCATATTCCTCATTAGGATTAAGGGCAATTCCACTATTGGCAGGTAAAGTCCAAGGCGTTGTCGTCCAAATTACACAATAGGCTTTTTCAACCTCTAAAACTTCTAGTGCATCTTTTTGTAAAGCAAAGGCTACATAAATCGAATCGCTTTCCTTTTCCTCATATTCTACTTCCGCCTCTGCTAAAGCTGTTTGACAAGCCCAACTCCAATATACAGGCTTATTCCTTTCTTTTAATAAGCTTTTTTTTGCAATTTCACAAAGTGCTTTATAAATATCTGCTTCAAATGCAAAATCCATCGTTTTATAAGGATTATCAAAATCTCCAACTACCCCAAGTTCTAAAAATTCTGCACTTTGAATCCCTACAAATTCCTCTGCGTGTTTTCTACAAAGCTCTCTAATTTTCACCTTAGGAAGTAAATCTTTTTTTTCTTTTCCTAATTTTTTCTCTACTTGTTGCTCTATAGGAAGTCCGTGGCAGTCCCAACCGGGGGTATAAAAAATCTGCTTCCCTTGAAAATAATGGTATTTATTAATAATATCTTTTAAGATTTTATTAAGTGCGTGCCCAATATGTAAATGCCCATTAGCATAAGGGGGACCATCGTGAAGATTAAAAGTTTCCTTAGCGTTTTGACGATTCTTTAGCATTCTTGCATAAACTTTATTTTCTTTCCATTGCCGATAAGTTTTGGGTTCATTTTGAGGCAAATTTCCACGCATAGGGAAACTTGTAGCGGGTAACTCTAAAGTATCTTTATAATCCATAACAATCCTTAAAACAAGCAGGTTAGATTGTTATATTGTATCTTATAGACTTTTAAAAAAGCATTATTTATGCGAAATTTAAGGTTTTTCATTAAGGCAAGCAAAATATTAAATTATTTCTGTCTAAATTTAAAAGTTTTTTTATTAAATTTTCGCTTAAATTCCCAAATCTTAAAAACTTTTAAAAAGGATTCCTTTATTATGGAAGATTTAAAACAAACCTACCCTGATTCTCTCCCCTACCACCAAGGGGGAAAAATCCAAGTTATGCCAAGTAAATGTTTAGAAAATGAACACGATTTATCTTTAGCCTATTCTCCCGGTGTCGCTGTCCCTTGTAAAGAGATTCAAAAAGACCCTAATCTTGCCTATGATTACACCACAAAAAGCAATCTTGTAGCGGTTATCTCCAATGGAACTGCCGTTTTAGGGTTAGGTAATATAGGAGCTTTAGCGGGAAAACCTGTTATGGAGGGAAAGGCTGTTTTATTTAAGAAATTTGCAGATATTAATGCTTTTGATATTGAAATAGATGAAACAAATCCCGATAAATTTGTAGATATTGTCCGCTCCATAGCACCTACTTTTGGTGGCATTAATTTAGAAGATATTAAAGCTCCAGAATGTTTTTATATTGAAAAACGACTAAAAGAAATTTTAGATATTCCTATTATGCACGATGATCAGCACGGAACCGCTATTATCTCTGCTGCGGGTATTATTAATGGAGCAAAAATTGCTAATAAAGATATTAAGGATTTAAAAGTGGTAGTCTTAGGTGCTGGTGGGGCTGCTATTGCTTGTGCGAAAATCGCTAAAAAACTTGGGGTAAAAGAGATCATTATGTTTGATAGTAAAGGTGCCATTACGACTCATAGAAAAGATTCGCTCAATAGTTTTAAAAAGGAATTTATAATTAATAAAGAGATTAATAGTTACCAAGAAGCTCTAGATGGTGCTGATGTCCTCTTGGGGTTAGCAAGAGGAGATACCCTAAAGCCTAAAGATATTGAAAATATGAATAAGAATCCTATGATTTTTGTTATGGCAAACCCCATTCCAGAAATTGACCCCCTACTTGCTAAACAAACTAAACCTGATGCAATCATTGCTACTGGAAGAAGTGATTATCCCAACCAAATTAACAATGTTTTAGGTTTCCCTTATATCTTTAAAGGTGCATTAATAGCTAGAGCAAAATGTATCAATGAAGCGATGAAATTAGCTGCAGCTAACGCTCTAGCAGAACTTGCAAGAGAAGAGATTCCTACGCAACTAAAAGCAGAATTAGAAAAAATCCATCAAAGAAAATTTGAATTTGGCAAAGAATATATCATTCCTTCACCTTTTGATACAAGACTTAAGAGTTTTATTTCTAATGCCGTAGCTCAAGCTGCTATTGATAGCGGTGTTGCAAGGATTAAGAGCATCTAATGGAAGATTTTTCTTATAAGCTTATAATGTTTGGCTTTAGTGCCCTTTGTGAAGATTTAGAAGAAGTTAAACGTAGGCTTTCTCTCTATCCAAAAGAACGTTATGAGCTAGAAAATAGTGATGAGTGTTTTTTAATTGATTTAAATACTAAAGAGCAATTCCCTATCATCCTAGAAAATGGAAGATTTGTGATTAAATTTGATAAATAAAATCGCAAATCTTCTTTACTCTTCCTTTTAAAAATATTTTCCCTTTTTCTTCTTTGAGGTATAAATTTTCTCCACTAGCTGGATTAAAAAGGGTAGAGTTAGAGACTTTTCCTTGCTTAAAAAGATAATAAAACATAGCTGCCATCCCCGTTCCACAAGCTAAAGTTTCATCCTCTACACCCCTTTCAAAAGTCCTTGCAATCACCCTTCCTTCGTCCAACTTAGCAATATTCACATTCGCATTATATTTATGACGCAAACTTTTTAAGTCTTCTTTGCTAAGATTGGCATTTTCACAAACTAAATGAGGCACTCCCGTATCAATAAGCCACCATTTTATATTAAACTCTATAATATCTTTTTGCAAAATTACAGCTTGGGTTAATTCACTCTCCACCATATCTTCTTGTAATTCCACATTAATTACACCCGCTTTTGTTAGAATCTTTTGCTTTTGTGCGGCTAAACCAAAATCTCTAGCATACATTGCAGTTGCCCTTGTGCCATTTCCACACATATTAGGCTGACTACCATCGGAATTATAAAATTCCCATTCTATATCATAAATATTATGGGGCTTAAGCACGATTAGTCCATCTGCACCAATGCCCTTTTGGCGATGGCAAATTATTTTGGCAATATCACGATAAGAATTTGCTTGGTATTTAAAAGTGTGTGTAAGAAGAAAATCATTTCCGCTTGCAGAATATTTACTAAAAAACACAGATATTGCCTCCCTAACAAAGTGCTGCTATCAATATTAAAGCCTAGAAGTTCCCATTAAATCTAATAGAATATTTCTAGTTTTTAAATCTTTTAAATAAAGATAGTAATTTACCCTAATAACACATCAAGACGATTTTGTAAATTTTGTGTATTAAAGGCATTAGCATATAAAGCCGCATTTTCTTTAAGTTTGGCAGTATTTAATGCATTATAATTCTCTGCTAAATCATTAGATTGCAAGTTACTCTCTGCTGCTTTTAAATTGACAATGGTATTCATACTGGTATTAATTCCAGATTGCACTCCATTCATAGCAGCACCAATATCAGCTCGTTTTGAATTAACATTATTGATAAAATCCAAAATACTTTGTTGGTTATTTACACTTAAAGAATCGGTATTAGGGGCTTGCAAGTTAATACTTTGTGTTCCATTGCCTGTTACAAAACTCATTTGTCCGTTAAAAACATTTTTACCATTAAAAGTGGCTTGACTTACAGAATTATTCATAGATTGCGTAAGGGTGGCTGCTTGATTTTCAATCATAGCTCTTTGGGAACTATTTAAAGCAGGATTCCCTAAAGCTACAGATAGCTCATTAATCTTAATAGCGGAATCAGTAATGGTTGATAAGGCTCCATCGGCAATTTGCATTACTCCTAAGGCATCATTAGCATTCCTTATGCTTTGAGACATTGAATTAGCTTGTGCTAAAAGTTCATTAGCAATAGCTAAAGAAGCACCATTTGTAGCATCAATAGGACGATCTGAGGCAATTTTTTTTAATGCTGATTTTTCTTCTTCCTTTGCTTTATTGAGACTAGATAAAGCTTCATTATTTTGTGTATTACCAATTTTCATTGTATTCTCCTTAAATCCTAAGATTTACTTCCTTGCTTTTTATAGGTTTTAAGCATTTTTTGTTCCATTTCCTAATTTCTCTTCTAAGTATTTTGTATGGATAATGCCTCTTTTAAAATCGTCATTTTTCATCATATTTTGATGAAATTGTATGGTAGTTTTTATGCCTTCAATACAAAACTCTCCCAAAGCACGTTGCATTCTAAGAATAGCTTCATTACGATTTCTGCCCCATACAATGAGTTTGCCTATCATTGAATCATAAAACATAGGCACAATATATCCGGCATATGCATGTGTATCAAGTCGTATATTATTACCTCCAGGAGCAATCCATTTCGTAATTTTACCCGCGGAAGGGTAAAATTTAACAGGATCCTCTGCAGTTATTCTACATTCAATCGCACAACCTTTAAATGCAATTTCTTCTTGTTTAGGCAATGTTTCACCCTCCGTAATTCTTATCATTAACTCAATAATATCCAAACCACTTACTAATTCACTTACGGGGTGTTCAACTTGCAATCTTGTATTCATTTCCATAAAATAAAAATTCTGATTAGAATCTAATAAAAACTCATAAGTTCCAGCACCTACATATTCAATAGCCTTAGTTGCTCTAATAGCGGTTTCTAAAAGTTTCTCTCTTATATCTGCTTGCAAGGTTGGAGCAGGAGATTCTTCAATAAGTTTTTGATGCCTCCTTTGTAGCGAACAATCTCTCTCGCCTACATGTAAAACATTTCCGTGTTTATCTGCTAATATTTGCACTTCAATATGTTTGGGTTTATCAATAAATTTCTCCATATAAATAGTGCCATCACCAAAAGCACTAATAGCTTCACTCTCTGCTGCAAGATAAGCATTAAACATACTAGCTTCACTCTCTACAATACGCATTCCTCTTCCCCCACCCCCAGCGGCAGCCTTTAAAATAACAGGATAACCAATCTCTTTTGCAAGACTTAAAGCCTCTTCTTTACTCCTAATAGGACCATCACTTCCGGGAATTACAGGAACTCCTGCATTTTTCATAACTTCTTTTGCCTTGCTTTTATCGCTCATTAAAGCCATCACATCAGCATTTGGACCAATAAATTCAATATCGTGATATTTACAAATCTCTACAAAATTTTGATTTTCACTTAAAAACCCATATCCGGGAAAAATAGCATCCGCATTAAAAAGTTCCGCAGCAGAAATTATCGCTGGGATATTAAGATAACTTTCACTAGACTTATCTCCTCCAATACAGACTTTAGCATCGGCTAAATCCAAATAATAAGCATCTTTATCTGCAGTAGAATAAACCGCAATAGCTTTTTTACCCATCTCCTTAATTGTGCGAATGGCTCTTAATGCAATTTCTCCACGATTAGCAATTAAAATAGTATGGATTTCTTTTTGTTTAGGCATTAGAGCTTCTCCACAATAAATAGAGGGGAATTATACTCCACGGGTTGTGCGTCATTAGGGATAATTTCTTTAATTACGCAATCAAATTCTGCTTCAATCTCATTCATAATCTTCATCGCTTCAATAATCGCCAAAGTTTGCCCTCTTTTAACCTTATCACCAACATTAACATAAGCTGGAGTATCAGGAGATGGACAACGATAAAAAGTGCCTACCATAGGGGAATTAATACTCTCTCCACTTGTGGTTGGAGATGAAGTTGCTACAGGAACCTCTAAAGGAGTGCTTTGCGATGTTTCTTGCAAGGTAGTATGAGAGGCAAGAGTAGGAGATTCTAAAATAGCTTGTCCTAATGCCTTTTTTTCAAGTTTAATTTTAGCATTTTGCTTGGTAATACTAAGTGTGCTTAAACCACTTTCATCAAAGATCTTAATAAGCTCTTTTATTTCCTTAAAATCCATATAAAAACCTTATCTATCAATAAATTTCACAAACACTTTTTTGGAGTGTTAATTTATCTGCTATAATAGCATAAATTCAATAAAAAATAGCAAGGAAGAATATGGGACTTAAAGAGGATTTATGGATAAGAGAAATGGCTCTAAAACACAAAATGATTGAACCTTTTTGTGAAGATCAAATAGGTCAAGGGGTAGTAAGCTATGGATTATCAAGTTATGGTTATGATATTCGCGTAAGCAATGAATTTAAAATTTTCACAAACATTAATGCAATGGTGGTAGATCCTAAAAACTTTGATTCTGCTAATGTGGTAGATTTTATGGGTGATATTTGTATTGTCCCCCCAAATTCTTTTGCACTTGCAAGAACCATTGAATACTTCAAGATTCCACGCAATGTTTTAGCGATTTGCTTAGGCAAAAGCACTTATGCACGATGTGGCATTATCGTAAATGTTACACCCTTTGAACCAGAATTTGAAGGACATATTACTATTGAAATTAGCAACACCACTCCACTTCCTGCAAAAATTTATGCTAATGAGGGAATTGCACAAGTATTATTTTTAGAAGGAGATAGGAGTTGTGAAGTAAGCTATAAAGATAAAAAAGGCAAATATCAATCCCAAAGAGGTATCACACTCCCAAAGATTCTCCCTTAAATTATGAAACTTCATAAATCTCTTTCTCCTCTTTTTAAAACCTCACGATTATGATTTAAGTTTTTCTATTTCTTTAATATAATGTTGTGTTTTTCTCTATTTGATTTGCTAAATCATTAACAAGCAACCAAGCTAATTTTCAAAACAACTAAGGGTCTTTTATCCCTATAATTTTGCCTCTAAATTTCCATTTAGAAAACCTGCAATACAATTTTTATATTTTTTAATAGGATTATCAATCCTAGAATTTAAGAAAGATTTTATAAGCAATTTTTTCTAAGGTTCTACGCAATGCATTCCAATATATCATAGCTCCACCTATAAGCCCTATAATGCTCCCAATGCTAATATCAAGCACTCTTGCTTGAATAATAGCATCTGGGTCATAATGCATAAAACTACTAATTTCTGCTAAATAAGTAGAATATGGGGTTAAAAAAACCATTGCTAAGGCATAATTTCTAACCACACAAAATTCTGCACAAAACATCAAAACCATCATCAAAAGGGCAAACTCAAAAGGTGTAAAAGTAAAGTGCAGAAAAATATAAGCTAAAATTACACCAACAATTGTCCCTAAAATTCGCTGGAATTGTTTAATCCAAATCTGTTTAAAGGTTACCGCAGTTAAAACCGCTGCACAACTAACGCCCACCCAATATCCCCTATCTAACTCTAAAAATCCTTGTAAAACCATAGAAAAACTTACAAAAAAGGCAATAATGATTGGGTCAATAATAATAACACCAAAACCAAATTCCCCAATCTTTGGGATAGGCTTTGTAATATGGGATTTAAAGATATAGATAACACTTAGAGCATACAATAAGACCATAACATTTGCAACCATCGTTCCTAATGCTACAAGACCAATAGCCATTGGATAATCTTCTACCTTCAAAGGAATATAAGTCCCCAGAATCATCGCAAAAGTAAAAAAGAAGAATCCCGGAGCCCCTATGCTAAAATATCGCACGACTTGCGCACTTATCATTGTAACTAAAAATGTAATAATAGGGATAAGAGAGGGAAAAGTATTGCCGATAAGTCCCAAAGTAAAAGAAGTAATAATACCAAAAGCACAAGCCATACAAAGAATCATTTTATGATAAAGGGGAGTATCTGGAACATATAAAAAAATATTTGCCCCAATAATTGCTATTAATCCTAAATCAGAACGACCTAAAAAAGCTGCAACAAATAAAATTATCGCTATTCCAAGTCCGGCAAAAAATGGCATTTGCCATAACCTATCACTTTTGTTCCAACTAAAGATTAATTTTGCCCCATTATAAAGTAGTCCTAAAAACTTCATACTACTCCTTTAAAAACGCAATTATAACACTTTATAGGGTTTCTATAGAGTGTTTCAAACTTTGCTATAATCTTAAAATACTTTATTAAGGAGAGAAAATGTCAAAAATCATCGCAAGTAATTTTAAAACCAACCATACAAGAAAAACGACTTTAGCATTTTGTAATCACTTAGAGAATTTTTTAAATCAAAAAAACATTCCTCATCAAATCAGACTTTTTCCTCCAAATACCGCTCTTTTAGACAATCATTTTAAAAACTTTAAAATCGGGGCTCAAAATGCGTATTTTACAAAAAATGGCTCTTTTACAGGAGAGATTGGGGAAGAGCAGTTAGAGGAATTTGGGATACAATCCCTCCTTATAGGGCATAGCGAAAGACGAGAATATCTAGGAGAAACACAAGTATTTTGTGCAAAAAAATTTGAATACTTCAGTCAAAGAGATTTTGAAATATTTTATTGTATTGGGGAATCCCTTTCAACAAAAAAAGAAGGATTAGAGAAAACTTTAACATTTTTACAATCCCAACTTCAAGGGATTGATTTAGATTATCCCAAACTCTTAATTGCCTATGAACCAATTTGGGCTATTGGGACAGGCATTAGTGCAACTTTAGAGGAAATTACACAAATCCACACATATTTGAAGCAAATTTTAGGTAGAATCCCTCTTTTGTATGGAGGAAGTGTAAAATCCCAAAATATACGAGAAATATTCAAGATTCCAAGTGTTGATGGTGTGCTTATAGGAAGTGCAAGTTGGGAAATTGAAAGCTTTAAGCAAATTTTAGAAAATTCCTTAGAGAAATAATCTATCCAAGATTCATACAAACAACAAGGAAACATTAATGGACGCACAACTTATAGGTCTTGCTGTTGAAACTTATAAAATAACGCTTATTCTTTCCCTTCCTATGTTGTTAGTTGGTTTAGTAGTGGGTTTAATGATTAGCATATTCCAAGCTACTACCCAAATTAATGAAATGACTCTGACTTTTGTCCCTAAAATTTTAGCAGTTATTATTGTAATAATTTTTACAATGCCCTGGATGCTAAATATGCTCATAGATTTTACAACCAAAATCTTTAATATGATTCCAACCTTTATCTTTTAATGTTTCAAAGATCCATTGATTTTAGCATTTATTCTAGTGCCAAAATAGGCACTCTACACACTATTAATATCATAGAAACTCCTCAAGACTATTTTCAGCTTTTGCAACACTCCATTCCACAAATTATAGGTAAAGCTAATAATCTCCTCATTTCCCCATTAGCAAAAAATCTCATTTTGCTTAACAAAAATTTTGATTATATTAAAGATTGTGGAGATAGCTTAGAAGTAGGGGCATTAACTCCTAGTGGAAAGCTTTTTTCTTATGCTAAAAAGCACAACTTAAGAGGTTTTGAAATTTTAGGGGAATTACCAGGAAGTATAGGAGGAATTATCAAAATGAATGCGGGTTTAAAAGAATATGAGATAAAATCTACTCTCTTAGGAATCCTTTCAATTAAGCATTCTCATAGCTTAGAATTTACTGCTGTTGAGGATTTGCATTTAAGTTATCGCAATAGTGAAATTAACACATTAATCTTTGCAGGGATTTTTAAAAAGGAAAAAGGATTTGATTTAAATTTAGTAAAAACATTAAAAACTATGCGTAGCAATCAACCAAAAGAACCTAGTTTTGGGAGTTGTTTTAAAAATCCCCCAAATAATTATGCGGGGTTCCTTATTGAAAGTATTGGTTTAAAGGGTAAGAAATTTGGGAAAAGCAAAAGTTTATATTTTAGCCCAAAACACGCTAATTTTCTCATTAATGTAGGAGACTCTAGCTTTGAAGAAGCCATAAATCTTATTAACCTTGCAAAAGAAGAAGTTTATAAAAAGCACAATATCTTATTACAAGAAGAAGTGAAAATTCTTCAATAATTAAGATTGTTTTCTCACTTCTTTAATTCTTGCAGATTTACCACTTCTAGTGCGTAAATAATAGAGTTTTGCCCTTCTAACACGACCTATTTTAAGCACCTTAATGCTCTCAATGCTATCAGAATAAATAGGAAAAATCCTCTCAACACCTATACCATTTGCACCAATCTTTCTAATAGTAAAAGTTTTTCCTGTTCCCACTCCACGCAAAGAAATACAAACACCTTCAAAATTTTGGATCCTTGTTTTATCTCCTTCAGAAATTCTAATACCAATTTTTAGAGTATCGCCTGCTTTAAATTGAGGAATCTCTTTGCCCTCAATTTGTGTATCTTCAAAGTGCTGAATATATCTATTTCTCATTTTTTAACCTTTGTTGATATTGCCAATAGAGGTCAATCCTATGAAATTTAGTTTTTGCCTCTGCTATCTTTAATTTTAAATCGTTGATTTTAATATGATTTCCCTTTGAATACTCTGAAGGGATAGATAAACCTTTAAAAATATGGGGTTTTGTAAAATTTGGTGATTCCAACAAAGAAACTTCATAACTCTCCCCAATCAAAGATTCGCTATTTCCTAAAACTCCCTGTATTTGCCTAGAGATGCTATCACAAAGACATAATGCAGCTAACTCACCGCCTGTTAAAATAAAATCTCCTATGCTTAAAACTTCATTAGCATAAACTTCAATTAACCTTTCATCAAAACCTTCATAACGCCCACAAACAAAAGTAATATGAGACTTTTTGGCTAATCGTTTTGAATCTTTATGGTTAAAAGTTTTACCGCAAGGGGTTAAAAAAATTATATGGGTTTGGGGATGTTTTTTTAAAATAGAATCTAAAGCAAGGCTTAAATGAATGGGCTCTAAAAGTAATCCAGCCCCACCACCTACTTGATAATCATCAACTTTAAGATAACGATTTTGACTAAAATCTCTAGGATTGCAAAATTCCACACCAATTTTTTGACATTTCAAAGCTCTATGAAGAATAGAATCACTAAAATAAGATTGAATTAAATGTGGAAATAAAGTTACAAAGATAAATTCCATTAACTATTTTCTAAAATATCTTTACAAAATTGCGTATGAATATTTTTTGGATTACTCGCTTCTACTTTTAGAATATATCTTTTGGTATAAGGGATTAAAAAATATTTAGGATAACTTTGTTTTTGGAGTTCATCACTTGTTTGTATCCATAAAAAATCTTCTTTACAAAAACGTTCGACCTCTTGAACTCTACCCAAAACCTCATCATTTTCTACAATAAAGCTGCCTATAATATCAAACCAAAAATATTCCTCTTCCCTTAATAAGCAATATTGCTTTGTAGCTTCTTGTGTGGTATAGAGGATTAAGTTGGTAATTGTTTTAGCGCTTTCCTTAGAATCAATCCCGACAAATTTTGCGATGGAGTTGATTGGATCATAGGCTTCTATGGTTAATTCTCCATTTTTTGTAAAATAAGAAATATCCTTTTGTAATGTCTCTGGAAAATCGCTTAAGAGATGTAAAAGAACCTTGCCTTTAACACCCACAGATTTACCAACCTTCCCAACACTTACCCAATCTTTTTGTATAATATTTTTTTTCATTCTTGCGATTTTACAACAATCCTATAAGAATTACCCTCTTTTGCTTTTAAACCTAAAATAAAGGTTTTAATAGCACCTATCATCTTACCATCTTTACCAATGAGTTTTCCAGCATCTTGCATTGAAGAAATAATCTCTATCTCATAAAAATTAGGTTCTAACTCTTTCTTAGTTACTTCAATTTTTTCTGGTTGCGTAGCGATTTTTTGCACATAATCTTTGATAAAATGTTCTACCATTATTATTTTGTAATAGTTTTTACCCTCTCACTCATCTTAGCACCAACTTTAACCCAATATTCCAAACGTTCTTTATCAAATTTTACAATAGATGGCTCTACTAAAGGATTATAATAGCCAATAGATTCTATCCAACCACCATCACGTTTTTTTCTACTATCTGTTACTACAATCCTATAAAAAGGCTTTTTTTTGCGTCCCATTTTTGTTAAGCGGATAACTGTTGCCAAAGGTTACTCCTTAAAAAACTAAAGTATCACAGATGATAAATCTGTTGAAAAAAGAAATTATTTCTACTTTCAACAGATTTATTAAGCCTAACGCCTTAGTTGTCCCATTTTAGCGTCTTTCATTAGTCCCATTAAATCCGCCATACCCCCTTGTTAGAAAATCTCTTTGCCATTTTAGCAGCATTCTCAAATTGCTTTAAGAAGCGATTCACATCACTTACATCTACACCTGCCCCAAGTGCGATACGTTTTTTACGACTCCCATTAAGTAAATCTGGATTATCTCGTTCTTTAGGGGTCATAGAAGCCACCATTGCTCGCATCTGTTTAATTTCCTTAGAATTATCTAAATCAACATCTTTTAAAGCACTTGCTACATTACCAAGACCTGGTAACATCGAGATAATAGACTGCATAGAACCAATTTTTTTAACATTATCAAGTTGTGTCAAGAAATCATTAAAAGTAAATTTCCCCTTTTTAATCTTTTTAGAAATATCTTTAACTTCTTTTTCGCTAATAACTGCTGCTGTTCTCTCTGCAAGGGATTGAATATCCCCAGCACCCATTAAACGACCCACGATTCTATCAGGGATAAAGACTTCTAAATCTACAATCTTTTCCCCTACTCCAATAAATCGGAGTGGGATACCTAATTGATGAGCAATAGATAAAGCAATACCACCTTTGCTATCACCATCAAATTTACTTAAAATAACGCCAGTTAAATCCATTTTTTGGTGAAATAATGCAGCACTTTTGACACCATCTTGACCGCTTAAGCTATCAACTACATAAAAAACCTCATTAGGATTAATAGCTTCTTTAATGGCATACAACTCATTCATTAAAACCTCATCAATAGCCAAACGTCCTGCACTATCCACCAATAAAACATCATAAAGCCCTTCAATAGCCTTTTCCTTAGCTCTTTTAGCAATCTCAATAGCTGTCTTATGCTCCTCATAATAAAAATCAACTTCTACTTGAAAACTTAATTGCCGTAATTGTTCCACAGCTGCTAATCTTTGTAAATCACAAGCTGCGAGTAAAACCTTTTTTTGTCTTGTCTTCAAATAATGAGCTAATTTCGCCGTTGTTGTTGTTTTCCCACTTCCTTGCAAACCAGCCATCAAAATAATAGTAGGAGGTTTTGGCGCAAAGATAAATCCATAATTACTAGAAGTCGTTAAAATATTTACTAAAGATTCTCTTAATGCCTTTAAAAAATTATCTTTACCAATACCTGCTAACTTAGTTTTTTGCTCTATTTCTTCTAAAAGATGCTTTAGGACTTTATAATGCACATCAGATTTTAGAAGTGATTTCTTAAGTTCTTCTAAAGCTTTTTTTAAAGCTTTCTCATCGTCTTGAAAACGAATTTTATTAATGGCACTTTGAAAGCTCTCTGTAATAACACCAAACAATTTTATAAACCTCAAAACTTTAATTGCGTATTTTACTCTAGCCCACATTCTATAATAAATGAACTTTAAAAGGAATAAAATTTTTCAAAATTATTGCTATCTCAAAGTAATTAATTTCTCCTAACACAATTTTGGAAAATTTTTATTGACAAAAAAAGTAATTATTTATAGAATAGCGGCGTATAAAAATAGTTTAATTGTTATAATTTTATATTCTCTTGTAGGAATTGCTTTAAAGCTTTAAAATAAGCAGTTTCTGTATCTAAATTTAAGGTTTAAGCTATGTTTGAAAAAATTTTAAAACAAAATAATTTAAAAATTACCCCTCAACGAATGGCTATTTTAAAAGAAATTGAAAAAAATGGACATATTAGTATTGAAGAAATTTATGAAAATATTAAAGAAACTCATCCTTCAATGTCCCTAGCAACGATTTATAAGAATCTAACTTCTATGCAAGAGGCTCGTATCATTGTTGAAGTAAAATTACCCAATCAAAAACAAAAATATGAATTCATTAAACAACCGCACATTCATCTTGTTTGTGAAAAATGTGGGAATATCCAAGATATACATTTTGATTCTTCTATCAAAGCTTTACAAAAAATTTGCGAAAAACAAACACTTTATAAAATTAAAGATGTTTCTGTAGCATTGTTTGGAGTTTGTCCGGAGTGTCAATAGTTTGCTCTAAGTCAAACTATTAATTCCTCTTTAGTCCATTGACAGTCTGTAGCATAGAATCTGCAGTTTGAATTGATTTTGAATTTGCCTCATAGGCTCTTTGTCCTACAATCAAATCCGTCATTTCTTCAACTAATTTCACATTGCTTTGCTCAACAAAACCTTGTCGTAATTGACCAAGCCCATTTAATCCTGGAGTTCCTGTTACAGGATCTCCTGAAGCATTAGTGTTTAAAAAAAGATTATCCCCTAAAGCGTGAAGTCCTGCGGGATTAATAAAATTAGCTATTTCAATTTGCCCTAATTCATTAGTTTGATTATTTTCTACAACACTTACAGTTCCATCTGCTCCGATATTTATTTGCGTAGCTTCACTAGGAATAGTTATATTAGGTACCAATAAATAACCTTGTGAATTAACCATTCTCCCTTCATTATCCCGCTTAAAAGATCCATCTCTTGTATAAGCAATCGTCCCATCAGGTAATTCTATTTGAAAAAATCCTTCCCCTGTAATAGCAATATCAAGCCTTTGTTCTGTATTTTTAAAATTTCCTTGAGAGAATATCTTTTGCACCGCACTTGGGCGAACACCTAAACCCACTTCCATACCAGTAGGAGAAAGAGTAGTTTCTGAAGTGCTAGAACCAGCATATTGCAAGACTTGATGGAATAAATCTACAAATTCTGCCCTCTCTTTTCTAAACCCATAAGTATTAACATTAGAAATATTATTAGAAGTTACATCAATTTGTAATTGTTGTGCTAACATCCCAGTAGTCGCGGTATAAAGTGCTCTCATCATTGTAAAATCCTTTTTATGCTTTTGTGGCTAATTTTGTAATAGCTTCAGTGTTTAGCTCATCCATATGTGTTTTTAGTACCTTAGAATAAGCCTCTACTAAACGATTGGTTTCAATTAATCCCGTCATTTCATAGACGACATTGATATTACTTTTTTCTAAAAATCCTTGCCTAACAGCTCCACTTTGCCCTAAGAACTCCATTTCATTATAACGTTCTTCTGGATATTGGTAAAGATTATCACCCACTTTTTTTAAATATTTTGGATTTTCAAAAGAAACCACAGCTAAATTTGAGAGTAAAAGTGTTTCATTTATCTCTTCATTATTTAAAGAACGTGTAAAGATATTCCCATTTGCATCTACCTCCATTTGAATACCATTGATAAAATCAATATATTGGGGAGCATCGATATATTCACGCGGCAAGACAGGAAAACCTTCTTTAGTTACTAATCTACCTTCTTCATTGAGTGTAAAAGAGCCATCACGTGTAAAACGAATCCCACTAGGAGTTTCAACCATAAAATAGGCATTTTCTCTCCCTAGTGCAAAGTCAAGGGCATTCTCTGTCATCATCATTCCACCTAAAGCCCTATCGGTAAATTCCTCAACAATCTGTGGGACACGATTCAAAGAACGATTATAAAATTTTGCAGCATCTTTAGTTTGCTCTTTAATTGGAAGAAAATCTTTATGTTGCTCATAAAGTCGTAAAAAATCACCAATTACAACATCATCTCGTTTAAAACCTGTTGTATTGGCATTAGCAATATTATTAGCAATCACATCAAGACGATTAATTTGCGTTGCTATACCACCAACAGAGCTATAATATCCACCTTGCATACTAAAAACCTTTTCATAAAATTCATCGAGTCTAAAGCAATAGTTGTTCCATCTTAAAAAGTAATATACTTCAAAGAATCCTTAGCATTTTGACAATCTTGTTTTATTTTGCAAATCTTAATCCCACATTCTTCAAAAACCTTTGCGGTATTTTTACAAGCCTTTTTCACAAGCACAATCTTACAATCGTGGATAATCTCCCCTAAAACATTATGTTCATTTTTATGGGCTATTTGCTCCTCTTTACTCATATCTTCATCTTTATGCGAACAACCCCCACTAGCTTCTACATTCCCACGAGGATTTTGCCTTAATTCTACAAAATCAATCTTCTTAAACATTCCAGAGCCTTTTTGCTCAAAAATAGCAAAAAATGGGGTATGCCCAGTATTCCCAAAAATATCTAATTTTTCATCATAAACGGGTATAGCAATTTTCATTTTCTCTCCTAATTATAAACGTTAAAATTCTACAATAAATTTTACAAAAATTTTTCTAGAAACTTTCTTGCAAAACTTAAAGAAAATTAAATTCTTACATTTTTCCTAAAAATTTTGCTTTGAAATAGGTTAAAATCTTCATTTATTTTAAATAATAAATTATCAAGAGCTAGAGTAAATAGTATTGGCAGAATCTACATTTATTTTAGTAAATATTTTAGGCGGTTATATGGATAACTTAGGACTTTTGGGGCTATTTTTTGTTTGTGCCTTAGCAAGCAGTCTCTATCCTTTAGGTTCAGAAGCTTTTGTCATTGCCTTTTTGGCTCTTGATTATGCGTGGATTTGGGTATGGATTGTCGCAACACTTGGCAATACATTAGGTGCATTAAGCACCTATACAATCGGATATTTAGGGGATTCTCTCTACCTTAAATATTTTAAAAACACGCACCAAAAAATCCACCGCTATGCAGATAAGATTCAAAAAAGAGGCTTTCTCTATGCTTTCTTTAGTTTTTTACCCATTTTAGGTGATATTTTTGCACTTGCTCTGGGTGTGTATCGCTATTCTATATTCAAAGCTATTGTGTTTATTGCTCTTGGTAAAGCGGTGCGGTATTGGGTGCTTATTTATTTGTATAACAAATATACACAAATTTTTTAACTACCGATAATTCCGCCATCTTTTTTGGTAATTTGCACGATTGTGCTTCTAGGTGTAGAATCTCCACCATCTGGATAATGACTTGGAGCAAGTTTTTCTCCGGGATGTTGGATTCCTACAAACATTGTTTTATAATCTTGACTAAAAGCGATTCCTGTAACTTCGCTTGCAATAGGGGCAGTTAGAAATCGCTTAATCTCTCCTGTAGCTGGGTTAGCACAGAGCATTTGATTATTCCCCATTCCTGCATAATCCCCCTTGTTAGAATAATCACCATCGCTTTGAATCCAAAGCCTACCAAACTTATCAAATTTTAAACCATCGGGCGAATTAAACATATTCTCACTAGTGATATTGCTTGTCCCCTTACGCAAATCATTGGGATATCGCATTGGGTTACCAGCAAGTAAGAAAATATCCCATTTAAACTTAGTGTTTAAGTGATTCTTACCCTTTGGATTCCAACGTATAATTTGTCCATAGATATTTTTTTCTCTAGGGTTTGCCGCATCTGCCATTTCGCGTTTTTTATTATTAGTTAATGTTGCATAAACAAATTCTCCCTTAGGATCAGCAGCAATCCATTCAGGACGATCCATTGGTGTGGCACCAACAATGCTTCCTGCAAGACGCGTATTGATTAAAATATCTGCTTGGGAATAAAATCCATTTGTGGAATCTAGTCCATTTTGACCATAATTTAATGCAATCCATTCCCCCTCCCCGCTTAAATTTTCTCCTTGTATTCTTGCAACATAGAGAGTTCCCTCCTCTAAGAGATTCTTATTTTTCTTAGGATTTTTAGAATCAAATTTTTCTTTAGAGACAAATTTATACAAAAACTCATCAGCCTCATCATCACCCATATAGGCAACAACATAACCCTCTTTGCTTAAGATAATCTCAACATTTTCGTGTTTGAATCTCCCTAATGCAGTGCGTTTCATAGGAGTGGAATTAGGATTATAAGGATCAATTTCTACAACCCAACCAAACCGATTAGGTTCATTAGGGTTTTTAGAAATATCAAAACGGCAATCAAGCTCCCAACCATAATTACTCCTAGCTTTCATTCCATAACGTTTTTGACTTTGTGTAAATTGATAATTAGAATCGCTTGCCCCGAAAAAATTATCAAAATTTTCTTCACAGGTTAAATAAGTTCCCCAAGGAGTTTGCCCATTTGCACAATTATTGAGTGTCCCTAAGATTAGCTCACCTTTTTCGTCCGCTTGAGTTTGCATACTCTTATGCCCCTTTGCCACCCCACTAATTTGCATAGGTGTATGTGCTGTAATTCTCCGATTATAAGGAGAATCCAACACAACCTTAAAAAAATTATTTTTTGTTTGTTTTATCTCAAAGATGCTTACCCCTAACAAGTTTTGTGTATAAGCAACCTTACTAGAATCCATATTTTTACCATTATCACTAAAAAGCCATTCAGGATTAATATATTCATTATTGACAACTAAAATATACCGATTGCTATTTAATGGAAACAATGCCATACCATCGTTATTATCACCAAAAACTCTTGTAGCATTTATAATCCTATTTTTATCTATAATTTTTTTCTCACTCCAAGGCATTGCATCACTAAATAAAGGATCGCCAAAGCTAATAAGTGGTTTTACCTCATAGCCCTCTGGGACGATTACTGCATCTTGTGTGCTAGCTGGAAGTGCCTTAAATCCTATTAAATGATTCTCTTTTGCCCCCAAAGGTAATACCCCAAAAAAGCTAATATAAGAAAATGTCACAGAGCTTGTCTTTAAAAAATCTCGTCTTTGCATACAAAATCCTTTTTTGTAGTTTTAAGATACAAAATTATAAAACAGCTTTGTAAAAAGAAAAAATACAATAAGTAAAATGTTTGTAAAGTTAGGGGAATTTTAGCTTTTTATTTCTCAACCCAATCAAAAAGATTCTGTTCTAGCTCGTGGAATTGGAATCGTTCTTCAAATACTTGAGTATTCTCACCCAAAATTAAAGCAAAATTATAATGCTTCTCTAAAAGCAACCCAAACAATTCCTCTTTATCTGCATAACTATAGACTTCTCCATAAGGTGCGTAAAGCTCGTGATAAATATTAGGAACAAATAGCATTAATTTTGCCCACTTTGCATACATCGTAAAATAAGCAAGATATTGCTCATAAAGTTTAACATCCTCACAAGCCAAAAGCACACGATTAGTAGCTCCAGGTTTTGAAATAAATCCACGTTCATCAAGGTAGAGGGGTTTAAAGTTTGAAATTCTTTCTAATTTATTTAAATCTACAGATAAAGAATATTCTTCAGCAAAATTCAATACTCTTGCTAGGAGTTGAAAAAAAAGTTTAGGTAGAGGGAGTTCATAATCCATAGAATGATAAAAAATCTTTATTCCAAAGAGGGAATAAGAAGTTACCATAAAGGGTAATAATTCTTCATTAATTTTTTTATTAGAAAAAACTTGAATTTCTTCTTGTTTTTGCAATTTCTCCTGATAAGCTGAAGGCAAAAGGGCTAATATATAAACAGATGGTGTCTCTAAAATATGATTTATTAATGCAACTAAAGAACCATTAAAAAAACTCAAATTCTCCTTTGGAAGAAATATTTGTGAGCTTAATTCATATTCATCTTGTGAGAGGGAAAATAATATTTTATTATAAATGATTAGATAATGACGCAAAATCCTAAATAATGCTTCCTCTAAATTCTCTACACTAATCCAAGCTACTTCCTCATCACTCATGGCTATTTCACCACTAAAGAGGATTCCAAAAGCCCCCTTTTGAATAGCCATTTCAATATCTTTTTCATCATTAGCAATAAATAAAGCACCTTTTTGAATCGATTCTATTTCATAACAAAATTGACTAAAAAAAGAAATGCTAGGCTTATTTAAAAGTGTTCCAAAAGTGATTTCAACAATTTCATTAACACTAATTTGTATCCCTTTTTTATTCATTAATTGCTCCACTAACTAATTTGGCTTCCATTTTTCTTTATAGCCTGTGGTTGTATTAAACTTAAGCCATCATCGTCGCTAACTGCTAAAATCATTCCTTCACTTAATTCGCCCATTAACTTCGCTGGTTTTAAATTAGCCAATACACACACTTGCCTACCAATCAAGTCTTGAGTAGTATAATAAGATTTAATCCCAGCTATTATCTGACGCTCTCTTTCTTCACCCAAATCTACTTGTAACTTTAAAAGTTTTTCACTCTTTGGCATAATCTCTGCACCTAGAATAGTTCCAACCTTAATTTCTATTTTAGAAAATTCTTCTTTAGTAATGAAATGTTGGGTTTTTATTTGCTTTTGTTTTTCTTCTAAAAGAGGTGTTTCAATCTTAGGAAAAAGAGCCATAATAGGCGTTAAAACCATTTCTGATATAATTTGGTTATTCTTAATAAACTCTAAATAATGCTTTGATTCTAAGGGAATATTGAAAACATCAAGAATCTCCTTAGCAGTTTTTGGCATACAAGGAGAGAGACAAAAGGCAGCTTTAATCAAAAGATTAGCAATAAACACTAAAAGCTCTGCGACTTCTTGCATTTTATCTTCTTTAACTAATCTCCAAGGCTCTTTTTTTGCAATCATGCCATTAGCAAGAGCAAAGATCTTCCAAAGCTCCTCTAAATAACGATGAATTTGCACTTCTTGGATGAGTGATTCTAACCCCATTAAAATTTTATGGATACTTTCTAATTCCTCTTTATAATGTGCTTTGAAAGCTTGAATATCAACCCTTAAATGGTTGTTAAAATATTTTGCACTCATCCCTAAAAGACGATTAAGGAGATTCCCTAAATCATTGCTTAAATCAGCATTTATCCTCTCTATCAAGGCTTTTTGTGAAAAATCTCCATCTTGTCCAAAGGGAACTTCGCGTAATATAAAATACCTAAAACAATCCAAACCATAAGCATTGACAATTTCTTGTGGATTGACCACATTGCCTACGCTTTTACTCATTTTAGCACCATCTTTTGTCCACCACCCATGTGCTGCAATATGCCTAGGTAAAGGTAACTCTAAACTCATTAAAAACGCAAGCCAATAAATCGCGTGGAATCGTAAAATATCTTTCCCAACGATATGGTAATTAACAGGCCAAAACTCCATTTTATCATCTGACTCATTCTCATAACCTAAGGCACTCAAATAATTAATTAAGGCATCTAACCAAACATACATTATATGCTTTTTAGAATCTTTATTAGCAATTTCACTAGGAAGCTTAACCCCCCAATCAAAACTTGTCCTTGTAATAGATAAGTCCTCTAAACCATCTTCTATAAATCTTATTACCTCATTATAACGCGATTTTGGAAAAATAAAATCACTATGTTGCTTATAAAACTTCAAAAGTCTCTCTTGATAAGCACTAAGTTTAAAAAAATAGCTCTCCTCTTTTACTAAAGTCGTCTCTTTCTTGCAATCTGGACATCTTCCACCCTCTATAAGTTGGGATTTTGTAAAAAATGCTTCGCAAGAGATACAATAATTCCCTTCATACTCACCCTTATAAATATCCCCTCTTTGATGCATTTTCAAAAATGCTTTTTGTGCGGTTTGAATATGATAAGAATCGGTTGTGCGGATAAATTTATCATAACTAATCCCAAAGCTTTCCCAAATATCTTTAAATCTCTTAGAAATCTCATCAACATATTCTTTAGGATTCTTGCCCTTTTTAGCGGCTGCTTGCTCAATTTTTTGTCCATGCTCATCGGTTCCTGTTAAAAAAAAGACCTCTTGCCCTAATAGACGATGGAATCTAGCTAAAGCATCAACAATAATAGTTGTATAAGCGTGTCCAATATGGGGAATATCATTTACATAATAAATAGGTGTAGTAATATAAAATTTAGAACTCAAAGCTTCCTCCACTTCCTTTATTCATACTTAAATAAACAGCATCAACATAGGCGTTTCTTGTCTCACAATTTAGTAATTCCTTACAAACACTACAGCTTCTTATATTGTGCTCCCTTTGACAATCTTGTAAAGAATGTATTTTTGTATCTAAATTCCGCATTACTAAATCTTCAAAACTCTCTTTTTTATCACAACCCACTGCATCATCACAAAGGAAACAACTTGTTATTTTATGCTTTGCTTGACAATCTTTTAATTCTTTTAATGCTTCTTTAAAATTATCATCTCTTGACAATCTCTATCTCCTTATTACTCCCAAAAAAACAAGGTGTTGTATCGTGTAAATGATTTGGAACTAACTCTAAAAGCCTTTGCTTGCCATCAATGGCTCCTCCTCCTGCGTTTTCAAAAATAAAGGCAAAAGGAAAGACCTCAAAAAGCATTCTTAATTTTCCTTTTGGGGCATCGGTTGTAGAAGGATAAGAAAACAAGCCACCACCTTTTATCAAAATATGGTGCAAATCAGGAACCATTCCTCCACTATAACGCAAACGATAACCTTTTTGAAATAAATTATTCATTTTATCTTGATGTGTCTTGCTCCAGTATTTCTGCGTTCCACCAGGAGCATTAAGCTTACCTTCTTCTTTTAAAAACAAGGTTTTTTGAAGTTTAAAATCCTCTCCATTAAAGACAAAATAATCAACACCTTCTTTAAGTTTAGAGGCAATGCCTACTCCAATCACCATTCCATAGACTATATAAGCTGCCCCGACAAGATTTTTAGGCAAAAACTCTCCACGATAAATGCCAAAAATACTCCCAACACTTAAATTTGCTCCCATTAGGGAAGAGCCATCAAGGGGATCATAAGCAATTTTATAAATTCCATTATTATGAAGTTCTATGCCCATCTCTTGTTCTTCACTACAAATTTCTTTCACACATTCTAAAGCCTTAAAAGCCTTGTGTAAAATTTCATCGGCTAAAACATCGGCTTGTAATTGCAAATCACCGGTTGAATTTTTTGATTGGGTGGTTTCTCCCATATTATTTCTAAGAATCTGATAAATATGTAAAGAAGAATCTTTAATGGTAGTAAAAATTTTTTCTAAATCTTGTGCTAGATTATCTTGCATAGATATTTAACTCCAAAATTAAAATTTCAAAATTATAGCTAAAAATAATTATTTTATAGTTTTTTCATTATTATTCACTAATAATTAAAAAGGTGGAATTATTATCTGCTACAATTTCTACATTATTATTGATTAAATCCTAAGGAATTTTTATGTTAATAGCCCCTAGTATTCTTGCGGCAAATTTTGGAAAACTTGAAGAAGAAATCAAAGCTATTTGTGAATGCGGTTGTGATTTAGTGCATATTGATGTTATGGATGGGCATTTTGTCCCCAATCTTACCATAGGTCCAGTTGTAGTAGAATCTGTTGCTAAGGCTTCCACTAAGCCCCTTGATATTCATTTAATGGTGCAAAACAATAATTTTTTTGTGGATTTATTCGCCCCTTTTAAGCCTAAATATATCTCTTTTCATATTGAGGAGGAGAAACATTCAAACTCTCTTGCTCAAAAAATTAGAAACTATGGAATCTCTCCTGCTATTGTGCTTAATCCTCATACAAGTTTAGATAGTATTTATTATCTCTTAGAATATATTGATATGGTATTAGTAATGAGTGTAAATCCCGGTTTTGGGGGACAAAAATTCATCCCCAATACCTTAGATAAAATCAAAGAACTAAAGGATATGCTTGAAGTGCGTAACCCAAATTGTCTTATTGAAGTAGATGGTGGGGTTAGTGATGAAAATATCTTAGAGTTAAAAAAAAGTGGGGTAGATATTGCAGTAGCGGGGAGCTATATCTTTAGTGGAGATTATAAAGAAAGGATAAAAACTCTAAGGGTATAACTAATGGGAAGTTTTTGCTTTTATTGTTTGATTCTATACTCTTTAGAGATACAAAGAGAATCTTTACCAATTTCTACATAGGCTTCTATCTGATACCGCCCTAAACTTTCAACACTAAAACTAGGGCTTTGCCATAATCCATCTACAAATTCCGCCTTTCCTAAATCCCTATCTTCTCTAGCAGTATGAGGACGAGTGAGATAAAAATTAACCTTAGCATTACTTTGTATCGTTCCATTTTCTTTTGAAGTTATCCTAATAAAAGCCTGCCGAAATTCCTTTGAAGTTTGCTCTCTTGCACCCTCAAAGTTAATAACATATTTTTTTAAAAACTCTGCTTGCAGTTTTGTAATTTCATTGATATTTTCATCAACATCTTGTGAACTTCTTTGACACATTCTTTGCAATTCAACAGGATTTGTAATAGCAGTTTTAATAGTAAGGACAATCAAGCCTACAACTACTAAAGCAAATAAAAAAATTCCTAAGGGCCAATAATTTTTATTCATTTACTTTTTCTTAAGGATACAAATGCAAATACAATCAATAAAATAAAAAGCATTAAATAAAGTATCATTTTAGTAGTTAATTCAACTCCTTTATTGGTAGTAGAAAAACTATGTTTTAACTCCACTTTATGGAACTGGGCTATTCTATCAGCAATATCCATAAAACCATTTAATAGGAATGCCGAAATGTTTTGTTGGGTAAGCTCTTTATCAGAATTTGGAATTAATGGCACAATATAATCCCAATAGACTTCTTTTTTGTCAAACATTTTAGCACTATCCTCTGTGGTGATAATATCAATTTTTTTTTCTTTTTTAACAAAAAATAAAAGAATATAAGGGTTTTTAAGATCCTTTTTGTAGAGTAATTCTTTCTCTTGAAGATTCATCCCCTCTAAATCCTCAAGAGCGACAATATACAAGCTTACACCCGTCTTTTCATAAACTTCATTAGCTAAAACTTCTATAAAATCTGCGGTTTTATCTAAAATTTGATTTTGATTATCTAAAACATAAGATTTGCCATACAAACTTATAGAAAAAAATAGAGCAAAAAACCCTATTTTTAACTTATAGTTCATTGATTAACCAATATAAAGAAGCATATCAGGAATAAATGCAACCGCTATAGAAACTATGATTATAACAATATGTGCTGCAAACAAAATTTTCTCTAAACTGCTAAAGCGAATCATTATTTACCCCTTATTGTATCTTATAATGTTTAGCATTATCCATACTCTTTTTTTCTAATGCACTAGGATTTTCAATAATATAAGGATTATTAACTTGATTTTTTTGCGTTGTTATAGCTAAATAGCCTAAAACAAATACAATAACTAATAATAATGCTACAGAAAGAAAATACCCACTAAGTCCATTAATTCCAAATAATCCATTCATTAAACCACTCCTTAATTTTTATCTGAATAAATAAAATATCCTAATGCTTCTTTTTGGATATCTGTTAGCATTTGGTTTTTAAAAGATGGCATATTCCCTATATGCCCCTTTTTACCCTTTTCTAAAACTTCAGCAACAAAAGTTATGGTTCCATATTTGCTTAAATCTGGAGCTAATCCACCCATACCTTTTCCATCTTCCCCGTGACAAGCACTACAAGTAGCAATATAAAGATCTTTTCCTCTCTGCACTAAATCGGGATATTTTGTCTTCTTAACATCAGAGATTTCAGCCATTATATAAGCAGCAATGGCTTTTTGGGATTCTTCATCATTGGCAACTTCTGGGGATAATTGATTAATAGGTGGCATCTCACCTAGTGGATAATCTAAACCTTTACTCCCTATTTTCATAGTTAAAATAATTCCTTCTTCTCTACCCCAATCTAATAAATTTGCTGCTACACCATTAATACCCTCTGTTGTAATTCCGTGGCATTGGGAGCATTGCACTAAAAACAAATTCTGTCCCATTTTAACAAGTATTTCTGTATCAGCATCTTTCCATTGCTCTTCAAATTTAGCATTATAAGCTTTAACCTCTTGATTATATTCACCAATTTGTGAATAAGAATTTAGTGGATATCCTACAAACCAATACCATAATGCCCAAATAATAAGCACCAAATAAACCAATCCCCAACCAACTGGAATATCATTTTTAAATTCTTTAATTCCATCCCAATCTTCGCTTGTCAGCTCACCTTCAGCCTTACTATTTTTCATTTTTCTAATATAGCTACCAGCAATAAAAATAGTCAAAGCCAGGATTAATATTGCACCAACAAGTGCGAGTTGATTTACACTATCACTTAAGTTAAACCATTCCATTTAGCTTTCCTTTTTTCCTTCTTTTTTGTTTCTAATTTCTATGAGATTATCCTCTAAGTTATCATCTAATGCAAGTCTTGCATATTTTTCATAATCAATCTTTCCACTCTTTTGGCTTTTATATAAATGATACACATAAGTATAAAGTAAAATAACCAACAAAAGCGTTATAAACCAATAAGCATAACCTTGAATGATTCGTATAGTCTCATAATCCACTTTAATTAGCCCTTCTTTTTTGTCCCAAGCTATTTAAATAAGCAATTAAAGCGACAATTTGCCTAATCTCTCCTCTTTGTAAAGCAGCTTTTATTTCTGGATCTTTCATATCTTCAACAATTAATTGAGCTTCTGCTAAAATTTCTGCTCTACTAGTTTCCAAATCTCCTAATTTAGGGTTATTTTCTGTATCATAAGGCACACCAAACACAACTTTTTGCGTATAAGCCTCTGCATAAGCAGTATCAACATCAATGTTTTTCTTATAAAGATGAGGGTAAGCTGGCATAATGGAGCCTGGAACAATACCAGCAGGATCTAGCATATGTTGCTCGTGCCAGTCTGTTGTTCTATAATCCCCAACACGATGCAAATCAGGACCAGTTCTCTTTGAACCCCATAAAAAAGGTCTATCATAAGCATATTCTCCACTAAGACTATAAGCACCATACCTGTCAGTTTCTGCTTTAAAAGGACGAACAAGTTGTGAGTGGCAAGCATTACAGCTCTCTGTAATGTAAATTTGACGCCCAGCGGTTTCAAGCAAAGTATAAGGTTTTAAATTTTCTGTTGGACGTGATGCTTTTGCAAAATCAGGAAGTATCTCTACCAATCCTGCAATGGAGAATACTAATAAAAATACTACCGTAAAGAAAAATGGGTTTTTTTCTAACCAATGAAACATCTAATCCTCCTTTACGCTGCCATAGGAGTTGCATAATTTGGCTCTCTTTCAAGCTCTCTACTTGCAACAATTGTCATAATAATATTATAAGTAAATATAATAAATCCTAAGAAATATAAGGCACCGCCAATAGCCCTAATAACATAATAAGGCATTAGCACCGTAACGGTATCAATAAAAGAATAGGCTAAAGAACCAAACTCATCGGTGGCTCTCCACATCATACCTTGCGTGATACCTGCAATCCACATACTCGAAAAATATAAAACAATCGCTGCACTTTGAATCCAAAATTGAATATCCATAAGATTTTTAGAGTAAATCTCACGTTTAAATAATCTTGGCGTCATATGATAGCAAGCTGCAATAATTGTAAAACTAACCCAACCAAGTGCTGCATCATGCACATGCCCTATAATCCAATCTGTAAAGTGGGCTAAAGCATTGACAGATTTAATAGATTGAATAGGACCTTCTAAGGTAGTTAGCATATACCAAGTTGAAGCAAGGATTAAAAATTTAATCAAG
Source organism: Helicobacter apodemus (assembly GCF_003097575.1). Lineage (NCBI taxonomy): Bacteria > Pseudomonadati > Campylobacterota > Epsilonproteobacteria > Campylobacterales > Helicobacteraceae > Helicobacter > Helicobacter apodemus. The sequence goes on from NZ_CP021886.1 coordinate 1,581,402, forward strand.
GGAGATTCTTTTAATTGATGCCATTGCCCTTTCATTGTTAAGAGCATATTAATCGCCGTTCCCCAAGAGGGTAAAATCAAAACAACAGAAAAAATTGATCCCATTGTTTGCATCCAATCTGGAACCGTTGAATAAATAAGGTGATGGCTTCCAGCCCAAATATACACAAACATTAATCCCCAAAACGAAAATAAAGTAAGCTTATAGGAAAATATAGGTTGTCCGGATTCTTTAGGTAAAAAGTAATAAATAATACCAATAATTCCCGAAGTAAAGACAAAAGCAACAGCATTATGCCCAAACCACCATTGAATCATAGCATCATTAGTCCCTGCATAGAAAGAAATGGAATGCAATATAGAACCTACACCAGAGACAAAATAAGTAGGTATAGAAAGATTATTAAAGATATAAAGTGCAGAAATTGCAACAAAAGTGGCTATGAAATACCATAAAGTAATATAAATTGTCTGTTCTCTCCTTAAAGCCATAGAACCAAAAAGACTAAATCCCCATAAAACCCAAACGATAACCACCAAAAGATCTAAAGGCCAAACAAGTTCTGAATACTCTTTAGATTGTGTTAATCCAGCAAATAAACTAATAACTGCTAAAATCATTAAAAGGATATAAAGACAGAAATGCAAATATCCAATAAACCTTAAAAAAGGATATTCATTATAAGAGATCTTTAAAACTCTTTGTCCTACATAATACCAAGTAGCCCAAATACCACTTAGTGTAAAACCATAAATAATGCCATTTGTATGCAATGGTCTAAGTCTTCCAAAGGTTCCAAACTCACCTGCTAGATAATTAAGATTTGGGAACGCCATTTGAAAAGCGATAATAACACCCAATAATAATCCAACAATGCCAAATGCGACAGTTGCAAAAAGAAATAACTTTGCAATGGAGTAATCATACTCTAATGCAGAATTTGATTGCATATACGCTCCTTTCCTACAAAATTTCCCCTGTTTCTAGAGAATAAACTTGCTATTTTATTAAAAAAATAATAACCCCTAGCTTAAAGGAGGGATGATAAGATAGTGAAACTTGGATAAAGGATTAAGAGTTAGCTTCTTTTGAATCATCTTCTTTATCTTTTTCGTCTTTTTCATTAGCAGCATAAGGATTAAATTTATCTATCCACTCAGTATATTCAGTTTCAACAATATCAGTTTGACGCAAATGACCAATTTCACCCTCTTTTACAATCTTAAAAGTAAGGGCATTATTGACTTGAGGCACAATAGTATTAAATAATCTTTCAACTTCGTGTTCGTAAGCCCTAAATTTTAATAAAGTTTCTTGTCCTTGCGAACTCCCGCGTATAATCACACTTGCGTGAAAAGCTGCCTCATTAATATCTTTTAATTTTTTTTCGCCGATATACCATAAATTAGTAAGATTATTATATTCTTTTAAGGCTTCTTTATATTCTTCTAAAGTCTTATCACGTTGCTTTAGGGTATCTGAAGAACCCTTTGGGACTGGTTTATTAGGGTCTTGATTTTTTACCGCATACGCCTTAGATTGTGAGGTAAATAAATAATTACGTAAATTAGTCATTTTTTGACGAAAAAAACGCATTTTTTTTCTCATCTCATCAACTAATCTTATATAGCTAAGCCTGTCCCGATGTAAAAAGACAAAGTTTTCTGGGTCAACTTCTAAAATATTAAAATCCCCAACAATATTATCAGTTACTAAAGAATAACGAGTATAAACTTGATTGCTAGAGCGTAATTCTTTAATATAGACATAATCTGCCTTAATAACACCACCTGCAGAAGCATTAATAAAAGCAAATCTTGCTTCAACCTTGCCTTTCTCTAAAGAATCAATGACAACGGTATGTGCTTTAACATTACCTTGATGTGCGGCAATAAAACAAAAATCTGCATAAATAGTAGATTTAGAATCAACAACACTATTAATTTTCACCATTTTATCAGCTTGCACTTCTTGGATACTATCAAAACTATTAGAAAGAACCAAATTATCAGTAATTGCATAAGTATAAGGTCCAACTTCTTTTAAAAACCCATCTTGTGCTGCAAAAAACTTAATACCAACTTCATCTTCTCTATGTATTCCATTTTTTATCTTTATAGGGCAAGGAGCAATTTTCTCATCAAGAGTGATTTTTTCTCCTTTTAAATTCCTTCCTGCCTTAGAGGGTATTGGTTTAATATATTCGAATAATAAATCCCCTTTTTTAAAAGTCATTAAAAAATTTTTTGTTGTTATAGTTCGTGAAATATTTGAATAAGCAAAATCCTTTTCATCAAAACAAAAATTTAAACTTTCCTCTTTTTTCGGTGTTGGAGCAACACCTACTGCTACATTTAATAAAACTTTTACAGGATGAGCATCATTAATAACTTGTTTTACAAATTCATTAATTTGAAGTGCTAGATTTTTGTACTCTCTAATCTTTATTAAATATCCATTAAGCAACATTGTTTTATAAAGCAAATGATAAATATCAGCCTTTAAGGTATGATGGAATACTAAAGGGGATCGGCAAGTTAAAATGGCATCAAGACGATACTTTGGGACTTCTTTTAATTCAAAATAAAATTCTTTCTCTGTTTCTGGAAATTTATAAATATCTATGGTATGAAGCTGCTTAATAACTACATCAGCAGTATAATTGGAATCTTTATTAAATATACGCGTATCAGTAACTAATTTTGGAATATTATCATCATTTGTAATACATACAGTCTGTGTATCTAATAAATCAAAATCAAGCTTTACCCCCAGCTCTTCTTCTTTTTGTGATAGGAACAGAGGAATATTATCAATTCTATTAAATCGTATTTTTTCAAGCATTACTAGTTATTTTTCTTATTCAATATAATATTGTTTTAGTAAATCATCAAATTTGTTTTCATCTTTTTCTAATTCAGTATCAAGCTTAATAATGGGATTTTTACAAGTAGTGCAACAAATATAAGAATGCTCTCTTTGTAATTCTTTATCTAAAGTATCACAAACCTCATGAACTTTTAAATGGCAAAGGCAAATATAGCGGTGCTTAACCTCATTAGAAATATCATATGCTTCATCTAATATTTTTGTCTTTTGTTGCAAGTTATAAGGCAATTCATTAATCTCTGTTAAACAATTCCGAAAAGATTCTATTCTCTTATCTTCTTCTAATATATGTTTTAAAAGCCAATGATCAAGAAATTCAAAAAGTTTTACACTCGTTTTGTCAATATCATTAAAGTTAGAAACAACTGCTTTAAGATTTTTCATAAAAACCATATGAGAAGCACGATGCTCCTTAAAAAAGGGATAATTAATACGTTTCATATACTCTTCTTCATCTTTTATATGCTCTTTTGCATAAATTAGAAGTTTTGAAATCAATAGTTTTAATTTAGCTTCCTTAACGGCAGGCTCCATATTAATAATAACTTTTGCTAAACCTACATATTTCATCAATTCTTGGTGTTGAGCATCAAGATGATGATTCTTAATGCTATAATCTGGACTCCACTCTACCATAAGTAATCCTTGTAAAATTCAATAATGTATTAATGTATTAATGTATTAATGTATTAAAGCCTTAAAGCCTTAAAGCCTTAAAGCCTTAAAGCCTTAAAGCCTTAAAGCCTTAAAGCCTTAAAGCCTTAAAGCCTTAAAGCCTTATGTAGGCAAACAATTAATGTTTATTATTATACCATATTTATGTTTATGCTTTGAAATATATTTAATAAATTTCTACAACCTTTTTATAAAACTCTTCAAACCTGCCTTGAAAAATAGCTTCTCTAGCATTCTTTGCTAAGCTTAAATAATAAGCTAAATTATGAATACTTGCTAATCGAAAATAGCTCATTTCTCCCGCTCTAAAAAGGTGGTGTAAATAAGCCCTTGTATGATTGGTGCAAGTATAACAAAAACATTCTTCATCTAATGGTTTTGTATCAAGCTTAAACCTGGTAGATTTAATAGCAATCTTTCCCTCACTAGTAAAAAGAGTCCCATTCCTTGCATTTCTTGTTGGCATCACACAATCAAACATATCCACGCCCCTTGCAATAGCTTCTATAATATCTCTAGGTGTTCCAACTCCCATTAAATAACGCGGTTTATCTTTTGGCAAAAATGGAAGTGTAAATTCTAGCGTTTCATACATCATTGCATTAGATTCCCCAACAGCCAACCCTCCAATGGCATATCCATCAAAATCCCCCATTGAACCTAAATCTTTTGCACTTATTTCTCTTAACTCCCTATCAACTCCCCCTTGATTAATAGCAAAAATATGATTATTAAACGCTCTCCCTTCCTCCTGTGCTTGGTATTTCTTAAAATTATGGTATTGAATAGATTCTTCTGCCCAAAGACTTGTTTTATTAATAGATTCTAAAATCCTCTCTCTTGGGGCTGGCAAACCCACTAAATCATCTAAAACCATCATAATATCACTATTTAAATTGTATTGAATATCTAAGACTTTCTTGGGGGTAAAAAAATGCTTGCTCCCATCAATATGGCTTTTAAACAAAATTCCCTCATTAGAAACTTTAACATTATTAGAGAGGCTAAAAGCTTGAAATCCTCCACTATCGGTTAAAAAGTTTTTAGGGAATTTACTAAAATTATGCAATCCTCCTAATTGCTTAATAACTTCATCATTAGGACGCAAATAAAGATGATAAGTATTAGCTAAAATAATGGGGGCTTTTAGGGCTAATAAATCCATAAAGTCTAAAGCTTTTACACTTGCTTGTGTCCCAACAGGCATAAAAATAGGTGTTAGAACTTCTCCGTGGGCTAATTTTAACATTCCAGCTCTAGCGTTACCACAGACTTGCTGTAAATTAAATTCCATTTTTAACCTTTTTTTGCTACATTTTCAAGATTTTTTGATAAGGCTTAAGAATGAGAAAAGTGCTTTTAATTTTAGATGGAATTGTAGCAAAAGAATTTGTAGCTACCCTTACTCATAAGCATTTTGATAAAAACTCTTATATCTTTGTCTCTTTAGATAAAGAACTTTTGCCCGCTCATTCAAAACATAATGAGACTTACCAATTTGACCCTTGCTCTTCGCACCGATTAAAAGAGATTTTAACGCCCCAAATCACAGATTGCTACATCATTACAGACCAAGTTCAAGAAAGAGCCATTATTTACACAATTATTCGTAAATTTAGCAAAAATATCCAAATTCACCTCTTAGGCAAAATACCTTTAGATGAAGAGGATAATCACCTTATAATGATTAATGAAGCAGCCTTTTTAAGTGCAAAACTCTTTGAAAACTTTCCAAACACTCCAAGGATAGCAAAAAATATCGGACTCCAAGAGGGTGAAATTATGCAAGTTAATGTTCCCTTTGGTAGCCCTTATGCTTATCGTCCTTTTAGTATTATAAAGCAAAAAAAATGGAAAATTGCAGCGATTTATCGCTCTAATGAACTCATCTTACCAAAATACTCTACTACCATACTCCCTAATGATTCTTTGCTTTTAGTCGGTGATCCAACAACACTTTGGGATATTTACTGCCGAATCAAAGAAGAAGTAGGGCAATTCCCCACACCTTTTGGGAAAGATATTGTTTTATATATTGATATGCTCCATTGCCAATACCTAGATTCTTGCATTCAACAAACCTTATGGCTTTTTAATAAGTTTAAAAATAAACGATTGTATTTGTGTTTTTTTAACGCTAATTCTTTTGAAAAGCTTGAATCTTTAAAAAACAATCCTGCCTTAAATAAAGACAATATTGCTTGGGGTGTAGAATTTTATGAAAATTCGCTTATAAAAATTATTCAAAAAGATAAAAAAGTTAAAAATATTGGATTAATTTTGCTAGAAAGCTCCCTTTTAAAAAAATACCAAACTTTTCTCTTTAGTCTAGGGATTCCTCTACTTAAACTTAACAATACCGCCTTAGATAGCCTTAAAACTAGTGTTGTTATTATCCCAAAAAACACAGAAGAAGCCGAAAAAATCTCCTCTGTGGTTTTTGATTTTTCAACGCAAATAGGCTTACAAATAAAACTTTATGATTTTGATCCTGATGGAAACTACCACAAAGAAGCCATTAACTATTATGAACATACTGCAAAAATCTTTGATAAAAAAATAGAAATTTTACGCTCTAATACGATAAACCCAATATTTTGGCTTAATAGAGAAAAACAGATTCTACAAATCCTCCCGCTTAAAAATACCAAAAAATCCATTTGGTCATCCCTAACAGATGCAGAGAGCCTAAGTATTAAGCTCTCTAATATACCGCAGCTTTTTATTCCCTTATCTATTTAACTATTGCATAAGCGTAATAAGCTCATTAATACTTGCCTCATAGCTAAACACCTCATTATGATCTTGCTTTAAATAATTTTCCATTCCCTCTTTTTTGCTAATGGCTTCATCTAATTCTTTATCACTTCCCGTTTGGTAAGCACCAATACGGATTAGAACTTCATTTTCTTTTAACAAAGAATAAAATCTCCTAAACTTCCTTGCTGCTTGTATGTGTTCTTGTGTGGCAATATCATTCATTAATCTTGAAGCGGAATTTAAAATATTAATAGGGGGATAAATACCAAAATCTGTCAAGTTTCTATCTAAGAGGATATGCCCATCTAAAATACTACGACTTTGATCGGCAATAGGATCACTCATATCATCCCCCTCTACTAAAACCGTGAAGTATGCGGTAATAGAGCCTTGATTATTTTCTTTCCCTGCTCTTTCCATAAGTTGTGGCAATAATGTTAAAACAGAGGGTGGATATCCTTTACTTGTAGGTGGCTCACCTAAGGCTAATCCAATCTCTCTTTGTGCCATAGCAAAACGCGTTACAGAATCCATCATAAAAAGCACATCTTCACCCTTATTTTTGAAATATTCTGCAATACTCATTGCGGCAAATGCACCATATTTACGCATTAAAGGAGAGTCATCGCTTGTAGCTACCACTAAAACGGTATTAGTTAAGTCTCCCCCTAAATTTTTCTCTACAAATTCTGGGACTTCCCTTCCTCGCTCACCAATTAGGGCAACCACTTTAATCTTAGCACTTGCACCCCTTACTATCATCCCCATTAAAGTAGATTTTCCAACTCCACTTCCGGCAAATATTCCAAGCTTTTGTCCTTTTCCACAGGTTAAAAGCCCATCAATACTTTTAACCCCTACATTAAAAACCTCATCAATCATTCCTCGCTTCATAGCAGCAATAGGAGGGCGAATAATAGGCATAGAACCCTCTGCTCTTAATTCTCCCTTGCCATCAATAGGTTCTCCTAAAGGATTAATTACCCTCCCTAAAAGCTCATTCCCAACAGGGATTTGTAATCCTTTAGTATTAAGATACACCTTATCTCCAACCTTAGTGCCTTCAACAAAAGAAAAGGGCGTGATTTTAAAACTGCTCTCCTCTAAAGCACTTACCATCCCTATGGTAGCATTATTATCTTCATTAACGATTTTTACAATATCACCAATGCTAGGGGATAAGCCATTAGCTAATAAGAATCCTTGCTCAACTTTAATAATAACACCAAAAGAGGGGGAAAGATTAAGTCTATTTAACTTTTCTTTGATATTTTCTAATGCCATTTGCACTCTTTATTAACAAAATCACGATGAAGTAAGATTTTAATATATTTTTATTAAAATTCTTCTATAAAAGCAATAAGGACAATCATGGCAACAATTAGTGTATTTGGAGGTGGTGCTTGGGGGAGAGCTTTAGCCTCTGCTTTTAGGCATAAAAATGAGACTTTTATCATCTCAAGAAAAAACCTTAATCTCCCTTATCAAATCACTCAAGAAGAAGCACAAAAAAGTGATTTTTTCATCGTTGCAATATCCTCTAATGTTCTGCCCTCTTGGCTTAGCACTTCTCCTTTACCAAAAGATTCTAAGATTTTAGTCGCATCAAAAGGCATTACTAATGGGCTATTTGTGAGTGATATTTTTGAAAAGTTTTATGCCCAAGCAACACCTAGTTTTTTAGCAGGACCTAGCTTTGCTAAGGAAGTTTCAGACAGCTTACCTTGTGCGCTTAATATTCATTCCTACAAATTAGAATACGCTAAAGAATGGCTACCTTTATTCCCAAATTTTATCAAACCCTATGCTAATGATGATGTAATTGGCGGAGAGATTGCTGGGGCTTATAAAAATGTTATTGCTATTGCTAGTGGGATTTGTGAGGGTTTAAAGCTTGGTAATAACGCAAAGGCTTCCTTAGTGGCTAGAGGATTGGTAGAAATGTCTCGCTTTGGTCAATTCTTTGGTGCTAAAGAAGAGACTTTTTTAGGATTATCAGGAGCTGGAGATTTGTTTTTAACCTCTAATTCTACCTTATCAAGAAATTTTCGTGTGGGTCTTGGATTATCTGAAGGTAAATCTTTAGAGAACATTTTAAAAGAAATTCAAGAGATAGCTGAGGGGATTTATACCGCTAAAGAAATTTATTCCCTAGCACAAAAGCACAATATTTATACCCCTATTGCCAAGGAAGTTGCTTTAATTATACAAGGTAAAAATCCCAAAGAAAGCCTCTTAGCATTAATGAATCGTTAAAAACAAACTAAACTTCTCTATAAGCTCAATTTCTTTTAAATCCTATGCAACCCCTCTAACAATTGTGCCACTACAATAAACTCCTCGCTAGATTGTGTGGCAATATCTTCACTTAAAGTTGCAGTTTCTAATTTTGTTAAAATCTCCCCACTAATACTTACTACCTCTTTAACCTTTGCTTGAGTTAGAATCTGTGTTTTTCCAACAAATTTTTCTAATCCACCAATTAGCATAATGACTTAAAAGATAAGCCATTTTTTGGATACGCATCCTTTGATTGCTAACAGTATCTATTTTGAAGTATTAGCCTCTAAATTTTATCCCCATAAAGCTTATTAGAGAGGTTTAATTCTCTATGGAGCTTTTAAAAATATCCATTTATCAAAAATAGAATCTAATTTGGCTTATGATTATCGCTAAAGCACAAAATATCAAGATTAGTTTCAAACTTCTTTAAAGCAGGATAAATGTGTAAAATCCTTGCTGTTTTGAAAATTTATTTTAATGATAAATTGCCAATTGCAATAGACTAGTCGTAATTTTTGCTATCTTATATCTTGTTTAAAAATCATTTGGAGTTTATCTTCATCTAAAATTTCAATTTTACCTACTTTATTAGTCTGTATAATCCCTTCACGATGAAGTTTTTTGAGTATTCTTGAGGCTGTTTTGAAAATTTATTTTAATGATAAATTGCCAATTGCAATAGACTAGTCGTAATTTTTGCTATCTTATATCTTGTTTAAAAATCATTTGGAGTTTATCTTCATCTAAAATTTCAATTTTACCTACTTTATTAGTCTGTATAATCCCTTCACGATGAAGTTTTTTGAGTATTCTTGAGAGGGTTTCTGGCTGAATATTCAAAAATGCCGCACTTTCATTCTTTCTATGAATATTAAAATTCTTTAAATGAAATTTTAAAGCATACGCTACTTTAGCTGTGCTATCAAAAACTAATTCTCTTTGAATAAGCTCTTCATATAAAGTCATCTTTTTTAATAACTCTTTAAAGAAAACTTGCAAGATTTTTGGATAATCCCCCAAAAGAATATTAAATTTTTCCGCTTCAAAGCAAGCGACAAGGGATTCCACTTTGCATTCTACATTCGCAAAAGATTTTGTCTTAAAGTCTTGCTTATAATCAATCAAAAATCCTTCTTTTAAAAACCCTAAAAAAATTTCTCCATCAAAACGATTAACTTTATAAATCTTTGCTTCACCTTGTAATAAAAAATAAAGAGAGGAGATTTTCTCCTCTTCATAAAGAATAAGCTCTCCTTTTTGGTATCTTTTTATCCGCATAATTTCTTTTAAAGCTGAAATTTCCTCTTTAGGCAAAGAGCTAAAAGGATAAAAACTCTCTAAAGCTTCCAAAAAATTACTCCATCAATACCCTTTTTTGCAGCCTCTTTAATCTCTTCTTCTTTGCTAATTACCAACAAAACTTTAGAATCAAAGAGATAAGTCTCTGCTAAGTGCTGCAAATCTCTTGCTATTTGTAAATCTCTAGTCATTAAAAACTTTGCTCCTAGATTCACTAGCAATAAAGCCTTAGTAATATCTGTTACCATAGAGGCATACTCTACATTAGCTTCAAAACAAAATTTTGCTAACTCTAAATTTTCGTCTAATATCAAAAAATCTGTAGGCAAAGAATTTTGAATATCCTCTTTACTTTTTATTAAAACAAGCTGCAAAGGCTTAATAAAAGGATGATTTAAAATAAGCATTATTTTCCTTTATTTTAAACAACATTCTTTAGAGCAATAATATTTACCACTTTGGATAATAGCCTCTTTACTTGAGACATAAATCCCACATTTTTCACATTCAACCATAATTTCTTCTTGTTTTTTAGGGCTTTCTTTTCTATGGGGTTTGCGGATAAAAAAGTAATAAATGCCTACAATCAAAGCCAAGATTAATAACCATTGCATAATGATTCTCCTTTGAATACAAGATAATGCCTTAAGCCTCTTTGGTATTGCTTAAATTCTAAAGATTCCATCATTTCAGTTTGAACCCTACTTCCTTTATAAAGCAATATTAAAGTTTCCTTATGGATTAAATGCCTAACCTTTGTTACAAAGGAAGAAAGCTTAAAAGTCGCCCTAGAGGTTATGAAATCTATGTTTTTATGATACCTAGTTTCCTCTACCCTTTGACGCAAAATTTCAAAATTCTCTAAAGCTAATTGTGCTTTTAAATTTTGTAAAAAAGCGGCCTTTTTAGCATTAGGCTCACACAAAATCACAGGTATTTTTAGGACAATTCCAAGAGGGACTGCTGGGAATCCATTCCCGCTTCCTACATCAAAAAGCATCTTTTTTTCTGTTAGATTAAGGGTTTGAATGCTTAGAGGATACAAAGAATCCTCTATATTCTTTAAGATCTCTTTAGAATCTCTAGCTCCACTTAAACTATGAATTTTATTCCATTTTTGTAAAAACTCCTTATAAGATTCTAGCTTTTCTAAGCTCTCTAAAGGTAATGCTAAATTCATAATATTAACATTCCATCGCCATAAGAATAAAAACGATACTGCTCTTTAATCGCCTCTTTATAAATCCTTTGCATCTCCTCTAATCCAACAAAAGAAGCTACAAGCATTAGAAGTGTAGTTTTAGGTAAATGAAAGTTTGTTAAAAGCGCTTTAGTTAATAGCGGCTTATTAGGTAAATGCAAAAATAAATCGCATTCTCCACGCCCATATCCTGTTAATCCAAAATATTCTACTACTCTAGTAGCTGTCGTGCCAATAGCAGTAATATGGGTAGCTTCAGAAATTTTTTGCTGGCTTTCTTGAGAGATATAAAAAGATTCCTTATGGATTTTATGCTCTAAAATATTATCAACACTCACACCCATAAAAGTTCCAGCCCCTATATGCAAGGTTACATAAGTGTGTTTAAAGTTTTGGGTTAAAGCATTAAAAGTTTCTTCACTAAAATGCAAAGAAGCCGTTGGAGCAGCAATAGCTCCTAGGTGTTTAGCAAAAACTGCATTATAATCCTCCCTATCTTGTATTTTAGTTTCCCTTTTAATGTAAGGAGGGAGAGGGATATGCCCATATTGCTCTAAAAAAGCAAAAAACTTTTCTTTTTTTAAAGGCTTTAAAATCCCATCTTCCACTTCAAAAAATCTCACCTCTTTAAACCCCATTCCCTTATCTTTTATAATCTCTGCAATAATATTCCCCACAAAGGCGATTCTTGCTCCCTCTTTAAGTCTCCCCTTACATTGTAGCAAATAAGAATTACTCTCTAATTCCTTATGAAAAAGTGCTTCAATCTTTGCCCCCTGCTGACCTATTTTAGAATCTTTTAATACCTTTTTTCCATAGAATCTAGCAGGAATAACTTTTGTATCATTAAAAACTAAAAGTGTATCTTGAGGCAAAAAACTAGCAAAATTCCAAAAATTACTATGAATGATGCTTTTATCCCTGCGGTTATAAACTAAAAGTTTAGCGTTTTCTTTAGGGTTTTCAGGATATTTAGCAATAAGCTCTTTAGGCAGTATATAATCATAACTTTGCAAAGATAATACATCCACTATATTTACCTTACTCTTGTGCTTCCTTATAAGGATTAACCATTTTTGCGATTAATATAGAAAGTCCATAAAGCAAAGTTAAAGGAATTGCCATTAAAAATTGAGAGAGTATATCAGGGGGCGTTAGAATAGCCGCTAATACAAAGATAAAGACAATGGCGTATTTGAAATATTCTTTTAATGTCCTATCCGTAATCAACCCAATTTTTGCTAAAAAGAAAGTTATAATAGGCAGTTCAAAAGAGATTCCAAAACCTACCATAAGCTTTGCAAAAAAGCTTACATACTCTCCAATACTGGGTAATGCGGTAAAAAGCTGAGTTCCAAAGTTAATCAAATAGGTAAAGCCAATAGGAAAAGCCACATAATACGCAAACGCACAACCACATAAAAAGAAAAAAGTCCCAAAAATCACAAAAGGGACTACCATTTTTTTCTCATTGTCATAAAGACCTGGTGCTACAAAAGCCCAAATTTGATAAAAAATAACCGGCAATGCAAAAATGAAACCACTAAAAAAAGCCACCTTTATAGCAGTAAAAAAAGCTTCCCCTACTTGTGTGAAAATAACACTTTCTTGACCATTAGGGAGTGCAACACTAAGAGGTGTTATCATCCATTCTAAAATAATCTCCCAAAAATAAAAAGAGACACTAAAAGTAACCATTAAAGCAATCGTAATATTAATAAGACATTTACGCAAATCTTGTATATGAGGCTTTAAATCTTCAAGCATTTTTCTCCCTATCACCTAATATAAATAGTAATATCAAACCTCTATTTTTTTTAATTCTTGCTCTGTGGCTAACACTTCTTGAATAAACACATCAATAAGTTCAGATTCTTTATATTTACCGACAATCTCACCCCTTTTGATAATTAACCCATCTCCATTACCAAAAGCAATAGCTACATCAGCGTGTTTAGCCTCTCCCAAAGCATTCACTGCACAACCCATAATAGAAAGCTGCATAGGGGTTTTTATAGTTGGCATTCTTTGTTTAATCTCTTGGAGTAAAGGCACTAAATCCGCTTGTAATCTCCCGCAAGTTGGGCAAGAAATATAAGTAATACCCTCTTTTTGTCTGCCACTATAACGCAAAATAGAACGCGCTACCTCCACTTCTTTTTCTAGCTCCCCAGTAATAGAAACCCTCATAGTATCGCCAATACCCTCTAACAAAAGCCCACCAAGAGCCATAGAACTTTTAATCATCGAAGATTCTAGATCTCCTGCTTCTGTAACCCCTAGATGAAAGGGATAATCCACAAGAGGGCGAAGCATTCTATAAGCCTCTAAAGTCCTCTCCACATCACTAGCTTTAAGGGAGACTTTAAGATTGCTAAAACCAAAATCCTCTAAAAGCTTGATATTATAAAGTGCAGATTCCACCATTCCCTTAGGAGTAGCACCATATTTATTTTCAAAAGCTCTCTCCAAACTTCCCGCATTGACCCCTATTCTAATAGGTATATCTCGTTGCTTACAAGCATCCACAACCGCTTTTATTTTCTCTTTTGAACCAATATTTCCGGGATTTATACGAATGCAATCCACACTCTCTGCGGCAATAAGTGCAAATTTATAGCGAAAATGAATATCAGCGACTAAAGGAAGGGAGATACAAGTTTTTAATTCTTTTAGGGCTTTAGCGTCCTCCTCATCACTTACTGCTACACGAACAATATCGCAACCTGCAAACATTAAGCGATCAATTTGCTCTTTAGTTGCTTTTATATCTGCAGTCTTTGAATAAGTCATACTTTGCACAGAAATTGGTGAATTCCCACCTATTTTTACTCCTCCAACTTGTATTTCTCTAGTAGGGTAACGATTAGAAGTTTGCATTATTTATTCCTATATTTGGTTTTCACAAGATTTCATAAGATTGCAAAGGTTGATTATCAATACAAAGTAAAGAGATTGCAACTATGGTATTTAAATACCCCTTTGGATTTCCCTCATAGGAGATGCCCTCAAGCACATCTAGTAGCCCTAAACTCTCTGCTACTTGCTTTAATTCCTCATCTTTACCATAGCGGTCAATATAATGCCTAAAACTTTCTCTCCAATTAATGTTTTGTGTTTCATTCTCAGCACTAGGGGCATTTAATTTAAACTCTGCCAAATAAGCTACTTTTAGCAATGAGGCAATTTTATCACGAAAAGTTTCAACATTAAGATACTCCGCTAAAGCATTAAGGGCAGATTCTCCCTCTCCCTTAAGTGCATATTCAAAAGCCACTTTAACACTGCTCTTAAATTCATCATAAAGATTTTTGGACTCTTGTAAAGAATAGAGCTCATAATTAGCTTCTATCATAGCAAAAGCCTCTACAAGTCGTCTTTCTTTGCAAAGATCTATAAATGCGTTTTTATTTTCAATGGTTTTAATTTTCTCATTAGCAATGCTTGCAAATGGAGCCATAGAAGCAAGTAATCCGCAAAGATCTAAAGCTTTAGCATAATTTGCTTGATTCTCTAAGGCATTAATTCTTTGTAAAATCTGCTCCCCTATATACAAGGCATTTTTATAAAGCGATGTTTCTTTTAAAAAACTAAATTTTTCACAAATCTTGAAATATTCCCCATAATTCCTTGCTTTATATTCCGTTTCAGCGCGTAAAAATTTACTGGTATTATTTAAAAGCATAGTAATCATTTCTTTTTTAGACTTAACATTTACAAAGATTTTTAACAAAGCTTGAGCCTTAGGAAGGTTTAACTTATGATCTGCAATAAGAAGTTTCTTAGCCCCCGTAAAACATTTCTCCCATAAATCCTCTAATTCCCCATAAGCAACCGTATTTTGAATATAAGGATGTTGCTGCGCTAATGTATAAGCTTGCCCATAATTTTTTGCCTCAATAGCATCCATAAATTTTGCCACACTTTCTTTTTGTTGCCAATAATAATCAAATTCCTCTTTTTTCTTTTTATCACGCATAAATGGCTCTACAAGTGTTGTTGCTTCCTCTATATTATTCTTAGCTAACAAATCAATAGCCCGCCCTAAAGTTTCTTTCCATAATGTTTCAACTTTTGTAATATATTCATTTAAAAGCTGCAAGAAAATATTTTTTTCTTGAAGAATTTTAATAGCAGCTTTTAAATCACTCTGCTCTAAAACTTTTAACATTTCCTCTTTAGTTTCTTCCATATCAATAATTTCAATAACCCCATCACTATACCCTATATAAAGCATATTTTCAGAAACAAACATAGCAGTAACACCTATGTGTTTTAAGATAATGCTATCTATTAAAGTATTAGTAGAAAGGTGCATTATGCGTAAAATATTATCCCTCCCTGCTACAATAGCAAAATCCTCATTGGGTAACTTCCTAGTAATAGTAAGCCAATATTTGCCTAACAAGTTCTCGCTAATAATGCTCTTTTTTAAAATATCATAAGTAATAGTCTTGCCATCTCTAGTAACACAAAAAATTTTTGTATTATTATCATAAAACACTACATCTTCAATCACAGAATCAAAATCCATATGGGCAATTTGCACATTCTTTAACAAATTTACAATAAAGGTATCTTTATTAAAAGAGCCTGCAAATAATAACTCCTCATCTTCACTAAACCTAAGGGAAGAAATCGCATCAGAGACAGGGGGAAAGCTAGTAAGTAATTGACAATTCTCACCAAAATATACTAATACTCTTCCATCTTGTCCTCCAACAGCAATATATCTATCTTTTGGAGAGAATACTATATTAGTAATGGGTAGTTTTTGCCAAGTTAAGGAAGTAATAGGAGCGATATTTTTTCCTACATTTAAAACAATGCCTTCGTTATTTTTAGTAAAACCAACAACTATCCTAGAAGTTTCATAAGAGATAGCAACAGCTTTACTAAAATGATGCAGAGGTTCTAATTTTTTTGAAAGCTGTAAAGTTTTATCAATGACTTTATTTTCTAACAAAAAGGTTGAAATATTATAAAAATTATCAATGCAAAGAATAGAAGTTTTATTGGTAGAAAGCCCAAGAACACTGCCAATAAGTTTTAATCTTTTTTTGATAGGAAACATAAAAATTCCTTAATTTCTCACTACCTAAATACTGCAAGAAATATTACTTTGCTTTTTGTAAAAAACTTCTTAACAAGAAATGCTAATTTAAGTTATAACATAGCACAATAAATCTTTATTTATAAAAGCTCCTTATCTTTTCATCAAGTGGGGCTAAAAGCTTATAAAATGCTGGCACAATCAGTAAGCTTAAAAACATAGAAAGGGATAATCCGCCAATCATCGCAATCCCCATAGGGGATTTTATTGCACTCCCAGCACCTGCACTTAAAGCAAGGGGCAACATTCCAAAAATCATTGCAAAAGTGGTCATCAAAATAGGACGCAAACGCAATTCTCCAGCCTGTAAAATAGAATCTTCTAATCCCATTTTTTCGGCTCTTTTTTGGTTGGCCACATCAATGATTAAAGTCGCATTTTTCCCCACCAATCCCATTAAAAGCAATAATCCCATAATGCTAAAAAGGCTTAAAGGTTCATTGCTTAAAAATAATGCCAAAAAAGCTCCAGTAAAGCTTAAGGGTAAAGTAACCATAACAATAAAAGGCTGCAGTAAAGATTCATATAAAGCCGCTAAGATAAAATAAATAAGGATAAAAGCACTCAAACTTGCGGTAATAAAAGCAGCATTAGTTTCTTTTAAATATTTTGCATAACCCTCAATTTTATAATTTACACCCTTATCTAACCACTCTCCCTTTTGCTCCTCAACAAACTTTGTAGCTTCCCCTAGGCTAATGCCATCACTTAAATTCGCATAAATCATCACACTTCTTTGCCTATCATAATGCTTAATAGAAGTAACTCCGCTAATCTCCTCTATGACTATTAAACCACTTAAAAACACATTTTCACCCTTAGCATTACGCAAACTTAGAGACTGCAAGTCTAAAATTTGACTTTTTTGGGGGGAGAGCAAAACAATATCATATTCTTTCCCATTTTCGCGATAATAAGAAATAGCCCCACTTCCACTAAAAGCATTATTTAAAACAAGAGCAATTTCTTTAGCACTAAACCCATATTCACTTGCTATTGCACGATTAATAATAATCCTATACTCGGGCGTTTTATCCTTAATATCTGTATGTATATCGAGGAATTTTCCGCTACTTTGCATAAAATCTAAAAGCTTTTGCAAACTTTGCTTAAGACTCTCATTATCCAAAGAATACATTGCCATTTGAAAAGGAGAATCATCCTCTCCTAAGCTAATTTGAGGAATTTCAATAATAGTAATATTGATATTAAAATTTTTAGCAAATGCCTTATAAGAATCCCGCAAAGATTCTATGATTTGCTTTTGTTTCCTCTCCCTTTTATTGTAAGGCACTAAACGCACATAAATCTTTGCTTCATAAACCTTTTTTTCTGATGTAAAGCCAATGTTTAAAAGGCTATATTCTACTTCTTTAATATTTTCTAAAAACTTTTGAATCTCTAAACTTTGTCTTTGCATCTCCTCTAGCGAGATTCCCGGTTTTGCAAGGATTTTTATATCAAACTCTGCCTTATCCTCTGCAGGGAGAAACTCCACCCCAAGTCTAGTAATTAAAAACAAAGAAACCACAAAAAGACTAAAAATACCAACAATGACCAAAATATATCGGGCTAAAACCCATTCCAAAAGACGAATATATAAAATCTCTAATGCCTTAAAGTATTTCTCACTTTTGTGATAAAAAAGGCTTTTTTTAGCATTAGCAATTCTAGCACTAAGCATAGGGATAAAAGTAATCACAACCCCATAAGAAATAAGAATAGCCGCTACAAGTGTAATACTAAAGGAAGTAAAAAACCTCCCTACTACACCACTTAGATTAGCAATAGGAAAAAACACCGCTAAGAGCATTGCAGAAATAGCAATTAAAGCAAAGCTAATTTCTTTTACCCCTTCATAAGCAGCTTCTAGCTTTGATAACCCAAGCTCTAATTTTTTATAAATATTTTCAATAACTACAATCGCATCATCAATAATAATACCAATAGCTAAGGTAAGGGCTATCATAGTAGCGAGGTTTAAAGTCATTCCAAAAAGCTGCATACAAGCAAAAGTCCCCAAAATAGAAGCAGGGATACTAAGACTTGAAATAAAAGTAATCCTTATATTCCTTAAAAAGAAAAAAACAATAAAAACCGCTAAAAACGCCCCTAAGATTAAATCAAATTCCACCGCATTAATGCTATCTTGAATATAAGAAGTAGTATTCCGCACAATTTTTATGGAATACTCTGCATTTTGCTCTTGCAAAATGGGTAATAACTCTTGCACTGCTTTAGCAATTTCTATCTCATTAGCTCCGGTGATTTTTTGAATCTCTAATAAAATACCCTCATAAGTATCACCCTTTAACCCAAGCGAAGAAAAGCTCCTAGCCTCTTGTGTAGAATCTTCAACCCTAGCAATATCACCAAGCTTAATGTTGTTAGCGACAATAATATCCTCTAATCCTTGAATATTCTGTGCATCTGCCTTTGTTACAAGCCTCCACTCTCTTTGCTTATCAACAAGCCTCCCACCATCAATTTCAATATTTTGCGTAGAAACTGCATAGGCAATATCATTAAAAGAGAGATTATATTTATTTAAAGCACCCAAATTAGGGTATATTCTAATCTCTCGCTCTAAAAACCCTACAAGATTGACTTTCCCCACTCCTTTAATACGTTGCAACAAAGGCTTAATGTTTCCATTAACATAAGTATGAAAGGCTAAAGTTTCTTGCGTATTAGCAGAAGACTCTTTAGGGGTAATAAACAAAGAAATAATAGGAGCTCCCCCAATATTAACTTTCTCAACAATAGGAGATTTTACTTCACTCCCAAAACTCACGCCTGAAACCTTATCACGCACATCATTAGCCGCTATTTCAATAGGTTTTTCTAGCTCAAATTCCGCCGCTACCACACTAACACTATCCGCACTAAGGGAAGTAATTTTTTTAAGCGATTCTATACCACTAATGGCTTCTTCAATTTTATCGGTTATTTTTCCCTCAATAATTTCTGGATTAGCCCCGGGATAAAAAGTCGTAATGGTGATGATGGGAACATCTACATTAGGATAGAGGGAGATACTAAGATTCCTTAAGGCATTCACGCCAAAAAACACCAAAGCTAAAACAAACATCAAAGTAGTAATAGGTCTAGCAATGGCAATTTTAGACATTCCTACTCCACAATAAATCCATCACCAAAAGTCCCTGAAGGAATTTCTACATCCATTATCAAAGCCTCCGCCATAGCTTTTTTGCTCTTTGTATTAATACTAGGATAAATCTTGTTTAACACTAAAGGTATTTCTTGCTTCTCTCCATTAAGAGAGATGATGAATTTATCTCCCACCTTGACTTCTTGAAAATACTTTGAATCAAATTCTAATATAGCCTTTTTGTCAAAAGTTTCTAAACCCAACAATGGAGAGCCACCTATAGCCTCACCAACTTCTACATTTTTAGCAACAATCACTCCACTAAAGGGTGCATAAAGGGTTGCATTATCTAGCAATTCCTTTTGCAAAGCATAATTAGCTCGTGCTTTTTTTAGTTCAAAACCACTCGTGTAATATTCAGTTTTGATTTTTTCTAAAGTGTTCTTATCAAGTGCCATTTGGGATTTCTGGTAACGTTCATATTGGTGTGTGATAAATTGGTATTTTTGTTCTAAAGCCTCCATTGTAGCCTTAGCAATTTGTAACTTTTGATAAAGTTCTTTTGTTTTAAGCTGTAAAAGCCTATCCCCTTTTTCCACCTTATCTCCAACCTCTACAAAAATAGATTCTACAATCCCACTACTTGCAAGGCTTAAAGTAGCACTTTGGGAAGCTCTCACGATAAAGGTTGCATAAATTCCCCTCTCTATACTCTCTTTACCAACAACAGGTAAAAACCCTAATAAAACAACAAAAATATTCAACCACCGCATAACCAGACCTTATAAATAATCACTTAATTTTTCCCCATTCTTAAAGAGAAATTCTGCCTTTTTAATCTCATAATCAAAACGGGATTCCTCATAAAAAGATTCCGCATTTAATAATAAAGAAAGGGATTTAAGGTATTGGGTATAATCAATAAGCTCTGCGTTAAACTTTTCTTTAGCATAGGCATAAGCAATATTTGCAGAATCCAAACTAGATTTTGCCCATTTTATCTTTTCTTTAGCACTATTTAGGGCATTTTTAGCGATAACTTGCTCCCTTTTTTGTAAGTCCTTTTGGTAAAAATATTCCGCATTTGCAGCTAATGCTAAAAACTTAGAAGATTCCCTTTGCCTAAAAGTTGCAAGGGTATCAAAAATAGTCATAGAAATATCAATCCTAAACACATTTTGGTATTTAGGTTCTTGCAAGGCTAAAGGAAAAGGGAGTGTAGGGATATTCCTATGGTGATAATCAAAATTGGTGTAACGATTATAAAAGGTAATGGTTGGGAGATAAGTATATTGTGAAGTTGTGGCTTCTATACCTTTAACTTGATAAAACTTAGATTGCAAAGCAAAGGTATCACTACTTGGTTTATAAACCTCAATGCTCTTTAACTGCGTATTAGGGTTTAAATCCTCCACTTCCACTCCGCTTAAAAGGCTTAAACGCTCCTTATAAGCCCTTAAAGCGACATTAGCACTTTCTAATTGATAAGCATTTTGTGAAAATTGTGCCTTAATAGCTTCTAAAGTATCTTTGGAAGTAAGCTCTGAAAAAACAAGTATTTGGTATTTAGCAATACTCTC
Organism: Helicobacter apodemus; assembly: GCF_003097575.1. Lineage (NCBI taxonomy): Bacteria > Pseudomonadati > Campylobacterota > Epsilonproteobacteria > Campylobacterales > Helicobacteraceae > Helicobacter > Helicobacter apodemus. The sequence continues at coordinate 1,602,314 of NZ_CP021886.1, forward strand.
TTCTAGCTCTTTTTGTTGGTGCTTTAAAGCATTGATTTGAGATTCTACACTTAGGGCTTGAAAATAAGTTTGGATAATTTGTAGATGAATCTGCTCTTGTGTTGCTTGTGTTTGGAATTTAGAAGATTGTATTTGATAATCTACACTAGTAAGCTTCCCCTCTCTTTTTAGCCCATCAAAGAGTAACCAAGAAGCTTCTAAATAAACACCATTAGTATTTTTAGGATAGAAAATATCAGGATTTTTAAATTCTGTATAAGCATAGCCTATTTCAACCTTTGGTAAATAGCCTGCATAAAGAGCTTGTTTTTGAGAGTGCAAAGCCTTTGTTTGGTATTCTTGTGCTTCTAAAAGAGAGTTTTTGGAGGATTGATAAAGAAGTTCTTTTAAGCCCTTAGCTTCTAAGATTACTAAAAGCGACAAAAGGCAAAACCATACCCGTAACAACAACCTAAACTCCTAAATATTTCTTACATTATTACGAAAATTTACTTAAATTTTTAAAAATAAAGGGGGATTCAACAAAAACACATTAGCATACATTTTTATTTAAAGGTAGGCTATGGAAGTTGCTTTATATTTACATATTCCTTTTTGTGATAGCAAATGTGGTTATTGTGCTTTTAACTCTGCTGCCAATCAAAATCATCTCAAAACCTCTTATATGGAAGCACTCCATAAACATTTGCAGCGTCAAATACAATATTTACAAATCTCTCAATTCTCTTCTGTTTATATCGGTGGGGGACGCCTAATGTCATTGATTCTAGTTTTTATAAACCTATCTTTGAAACCTTGCAACCTTATATCTCAAATAATAGTGAGGTCAATATTGAAGCTAATCCTAACTCACTAACTTTGCAATGGCTTAAAAGTTTAAAAAGTCTTGGGGTTAATCGCTTAAGCCTAGGGGTGCAAAGCTTCTTTGATAAAAAGCTACAATTCCTAGAGAGGATTCACCAAAAGGATTGCATTGCTAAAGCCTTTGAAATAATCCAACAAGCAAGAATAGAAAATGTAAGCTTAGATTTGATTTATGGCACTCCTTTTTGCACAAAAGAAATTTTAGAGCTAGAATTAGCACAAGCTTCACAAATGCCAATTAATCACCTCTCTGCTTATCAATTAAGCATTGATGAGGGGAGTAAATTTTTCTTACAAAACAAACAAGAAAGAGAGGGTGAGTTTGAAGGATTCCCTAGCATTGGGCATTTTATTAAGTCTTATTTACAATCTTGTGGATTTTATCAATATGAAGTTAGTAACTACGCAAGGGATTATCGTTGCAAACATAATCTTAATTATTGGGAGAGAAAGCCTTATTTAGGAGTTGGTGCAGGTGCGGTTAGTTGCATTAATGATATAAGGAGTTATACACAAAAAGATATAAAAACCTATATCCAAGAAAAAAACCAAGATAAAGAAAGCAAAGAAGTTTTAAGCCCCCAAGATATAGAGCTAGAAACTCTATTTTTAGGGTTTCGCTCTTGTGTTGGAGTGGCAGAAAAGAAAATTACTCAAACCAAACATTTAAAAATACTCTTAGAAGAAAAAAAAGTTGAAAAAAGGGGCGATAAAATCTATGCAAAAGATTATTTTCTAAGCGATTCTCTAGCACTTTTTTTACAAGATTAGCCCACCATTAGATGCACTTAGGCATAAAATGCAATTAACTTGTGCTATGGTTTAATAAAGGTAATCCCTGATTGAAGTTTTAAAATATTAGAATCCTTAAGGAAGTTTAGATTATCTTATCCTTTATTAAATATTAAGGCTATCTTTTTAGCTTTGCAAAGGTTTTAGATTCTACACATAAACTTTAAGTTTAGAATCTAAAGAGTTTTTAGGGGTATTTATTTTTCCAAATCATTAATGTTTATTGCACATTCCTCTCCCTCTTGACTTTGGATTAACTGCTCTAATGCTTCAATGTTTTCTTTGAAGCTTACCAGTGCGTTTTCTGCCTTTAAGCCAATCATCAAGAGTCTATAAACCTTTGGGCGATCTTTTTTCCACTTCCTCAAAGTTTTCACATTAATATCTAATCTACCTGCAAGATCGCGTTGTGTCATTTCAAACCTCTTAAATTTTGCAAAAATCTATCCTTTATCGCTTTAAAACACAACAAGGTAAATTTAGGACTTTTTAATTATAAAAAGAGTAGAAATAGGATTTAATTTTTATTTTCTAGGTTAAAAAATGCAAAAAACTCTCAAAGAAAAGCATAATATTATCTATGGAGATTTAAACCAACAAAAGAATCACAAAGTAAATTTTGTAGGCTCTCATAATATTTTATATTTCGCAGGGGTTAGTTATAACATCAATATCACTTTTTATGGCAATAATAGCTTAGTTTTCATTGGAAATAATATCCGCTTCAATGGCACGATAACAACTACCACAAATGGAGTTTGCTATATTGGTGATGATTCTACTTTTAATGGTGTAAGTATTAAAGTCTATGAGAGCAAACATATCATTATTGGGAATGATTGTATGTTTTCGTGGAGTATTTGGCTTAACACTTGCGATCATCATTTGATTTTTGATTCTAATAATTTCCAAAGAACAAATTTTAGCAAAAGCATTTATATAGGAGACCACATTTGGTGTGGACAAGAGAGTGCAATACTTAAGGGTGCATTTATCCCAAGCGGTAGTATTATAGGGGCTAAAAGCGTGATTGGTGGCATAAAAGAATCTAATAGCATTTATGCAGGAAATCCCGCACTATGTATCAAAGAACATAGATTTTGGGTACGCGATGATCCAGTATATGAGCTTTGGACACAAGAGCAAACTACACTCCATGCCCAAAGAGAAACAAATGATTTTTACTATATTTACCAAAAAGATAAATTCCTCTCTCCCAAATCCTTAGAAGCAAAGCTGCAATCCCTAGATAATGCCTTAGAAAAACTAGAATTGCTCTATGATTGCCTCTATTGCAACCGTTCTAAAAACCGCTTTGCTTATTTTAAAGATTGCGACCTCAATACCCCCTTGCCACCATTTCCTAAATTATTCCATAAGATAACTTTTACCACTCCGGATATAAATCCCCCTACACAAAAACATTTACTCACTGGAGCTGCAAACAGGGCAAAAAATCATCTAGCCTATAAATTAGGAAGTTGCTTAATCCTAAACTCTAAAAGCCTCTTAGGATATATCAGAATGCCCTATGCTCTTAGCTATCTAAAAGCTCAACATAAAATGGAGCAAGAGAAATACCAAAAAAACCTTACGAAAAATCCCGCCGCCAAGCTTCCTAAACTGGAATCCTATGCAGATTACAAGGAAGCTTTAAAAGAAAAACAATGCTTTACTTATAAGCTTGGAGAAATGCTTATAGAAGCGGATAAAAATTGGTATAAAGGAGGGTATTTAAGATTCTACTTCTTAGTAATACCTAGATTAAAAAGAGAATTTCAAGAAAAACAAAGGCAAAAGCAAAAATAAAATTTCCTTGTAATAGCTCATTCTAAGACTTTAGCTAAATCTAGTAAAAGCCTTTGACTTACCTTTTGTTATTTTAAGGGTAAAAGGTAAAGAATTCCCTTTTTAGTATTAAGTCCATTTATCCACCTCCTCATACATTTTTGTAAGCTTAAACATTAAAACTCCACTATTGAAATATTTTAATAAATGCGAAATATCAGCTTTATTTGCTCTTAGAGGGGGTAAAACTCTAAGATTTCACTTTTTCTAGGCACAAGAATTCAAAAATTTAAACAAAGCTTTCTGCTTCAAATTTATTTATTTGTTCCTAATATTTAGCTTAGGGCTAAATCCTGTTTAAATTGGAGCAATCTTTCACTTTGATTATCAAGTGCTCTAATGATGATAACCCCATTATTTGTGCTTATACCGACATTTAAAGAGCTATTTTGGATTTTTTGTTCTAAGGATTGGATATTTATAGTATCATCAAATATAATAATACTTAAAATATGGGTATATTCATCAAAAAGGCAAGGATTTTGTAAATCCATTTCTGCAGGCTTAAGGTGCATATTTTCAAAAAATACCAAATTATTGTCTTTATAAATACAAACCTTTGAGCGAAACTCTAAAAAATCAAATATTTCACCACAAGCTCTAGCACATAAGATTTCACTATAATGTAATTTAGCATTTTTATAAAGATAAATATCCATTGTGTTTTTAAAAGAAGCATTTTTAAAAAGCAATGTGGGTAAAGGGGCATAATCTAAAAAAGCATTTTCTTCAACTATGATTTGTGTTTGTTTGCTGGCATAACCACCTTGTGTATCGTGTATTTTTTCATAACTTTGTGAAGTTAATCTTATCTTACTTTCTTTGCCAATATGTATAGCAATATCTTGTTTATCATCTTTAAGTAGCCCAGCAGATACGGATATAAGCATAATTTCAGCCATATCTCCATCTTCTAATGGGCTTATTATTTTTAAGGGTGGAGTAAAAAACATCCCATCAATGATATTTTTACCATTTAACCCTTTTTTGGTTTTAAGCTTTAAAATACTCTCTTGTGCAAAGCTACTCATAGACAATCTTCTAAAAGTGCGTATTTTTTTATCCATTCAATCACCGCATCAACTCCCTTTTGAGAGCGGATATTAGTGAATAAAAATGGCTTATCCCCACGCATTTTTTTAGTATCTGCTTCCATTATGCTTAAATTTGCACCCACATAAGGGGCTAAGTCAATTTTATTGATAATAAGCAAATCTGAACGCATAATACCTGGACCACCTTTTCTTGGGATCTTATCTCCTTGTGCCACATCAATAACAAAAATGGTAAAATCCGCTAATTCTGGACTAAATGTCGCACTAAGGTTATCCCCCCCACTTTCTATGAATAAAATCTCAATATCTGGGAATCTCTCCTGCATTTCTTCTATGGCTTCAAGATTCATAGAAGCATCTTCTCTAATAGCGGTATGAGGGCAACCACCTGTTTCTACTCCTATTATTCTCTCACTAGGAAGCACAGAGTTTTTACTCATAAACTCTGCATCTTCTTGTGTATAAATATCATTGGTAATAACCCCAAGGGAATATTGTTCATTCATCTTGCGTGTGAGGGATTCTATAAGGGCAGTTTTGCCACTTCCCACAGGTCCGCATACGCCTATCTTTACCATATTTCTCCTTTATGACATATATAATCTTGTGGGTAAATATTGATGTTGCATTGCTTTAATTTCATTTGCAATAGCGTTATTACACAAATCTTGTTTTTTAAGACACTCTAATTTTTGGCATAAAATATCAAATTCCTTATGTAAAGAAGCTAAAATTTCTTGCCCATCACTTTGTGCAAGCGGAATGAGTTTTACGCAGTTAGTTAAAGCTTGAGAGCTTTGGGCATATAAATAATGGCATAAAGAATCTTGATAATTTAATCCATAAGCTACACAAAATACACTATAGGCAACCACATAAATAGGATTCTTGCTTGCTTGTGTATAGGCTGTAAAGAATGCTTTTTGCTCTAATTTCATAGCATTAATAGTTTTTATAAATCGCAGTCCTAATTTTCGTATGGCATTTAAAACTTCTCTTGCAGAGGTTGCTGCTGCAATAATAGATTCTATTTCAAAAATTTCCTCTAAACAATGTGCTTTTCTAATAAGCTTTATGGCTAATAAATCAGTATATAACATTTGTGTGTGCAAATAAGCTTTAAGATAATCTCTAGCATCATATTTATTTTTTATCTTGCCTAATTGTACATAGCTTTCTAATCCAAAAGAATGCGTATAGCTACCTATGGGAAAAAGTGTATCATTGATTTGTAAAAGCAAAAAGTTCAATTTATTCCTTTTTTGTAATTTTGATAGAAAAATGTTGGCTTTGAATAATTTTTGGCTCACTTGCAATAGGATAGGTAATATTGATTCTATCTTTAGAATCTAGCACACACCATTTTTTTTCAAATGCGATACCTTGCCTTTGGAGGATTCTTTGTAATGGCTTTTCAAAGGGTGCTTGAAACTCCATTGTGGTTTTATTGCAAAAAAGTGGTATATGCAAATTCCCAATCTCATAGCATAATCTAGCCATAATATGCCAATGCGTTGGTTGCATACAAAGCACCCAAGTAGGCAAAATAGAGATAATGATTGCTCTATTTTCATCTAAAAAAAGAATATCTCCATTATTTAATCCACATTCTGGTGCTTGAATAAGCTTCATCGCTATAACTTGCCCATTTTGTGAGCTTAAACGTGCAATTTTTTTTCTTGTATCATACCAAGCCATTTGCACTTCATCAATCTCTAAATGCGTTGCATCTATATCTTTAATGTTGCCAATAATATGTTCTACTTGCATCAGTGCCAATATCCTATAAGGATAAGCCACGATGGAATCCAAGCGGTGAAGATTCCCTCTGCAATGGCTAAATAAGGCATAAATTGAAACTCAATTTTTACAACACTCTCCCTCCAACCCCACAAAACACGCCAAATAAACCCTATAAAAGCAAACCCGACACCCACTTTTTTGCTTTTAAGAGGGTTTAAATAAGCCACCGCCCCCACATTAAAGCACCATAGAGGGGGTAAAAGATAGATAAAGCCCAAAAGCCATCTTGCAAAGATATTCATCATAGAAGCACTTTTGCCATCAATACAAGTAAAGCGACAACACCATTATTCATTAAAATAATAGCCACATCCATTAATAATGCCTAATATTGACACCCTAAAATAAGCTATAAAGTTGCCCTAAAGAGACTTTATCAACAAATTTAGAAGTGATTTTTTTACCCTTTACACTGACTTCATAGGTTTGCGGATTGACTTTAATGGGTGTAACAACATCATTAAATTTCATATCCTTTTTGGTAATCTTGCGACAATTTTTAACAGGCAAAAGGATTCTTTGAAGCCCAAATTTTTCTTTAATATTTGTATCATAGGCAATTTTTGAAACAAAAGTAATTCCACAATCATATTTTGCTTTTCCATAGCTACCAAACATTGGTGCATAGACAACAGGTTCTGGAGTGGGAATAGAAGCATTACAATCTCCTATTTTTGCCGCTACAATCATTCCATTTTTTAAAATCATTTCTGGCTTTACACCAAACATACTAGGTTTCCAAAGCACTAAATCTGCAAATTTACCCACTTCAACAGAGCCTACATATTCTGAAATTCCATGAGCAATAGCTGGATTAATGGTATATTTTGAAATATATCTTTTAATTCTAAAATTATCATTTTCCCCGCATTCCTCTTTTAAAGCCCCAAATTCATTTTTGCACTTATCCGCAGTTTGCCAAGTCCTTATGATGACTTCACCCACTCTACCCATAGCTTGAGAATCTGAACTTGTAATGGAGAAAATCCCCATATCGTGGAGTGTATCTTCTGCAGCAATAGTTTCTGGGCGGATTCTACTATCAGCAAATGCCACATCCTCTTTAATTTTTTTATCTAAATGATGGCATACCATAAGCATATCTAAATGTTCATCGGCGGTATTTTTTGTAAAGGGAATTGTAGGGTTTGTAGAGGCAGGTAGGATATTTAGCTCTCCTGCAGCCTTAATAATATCTGGAGCGTGTCCTCCACCCGCACCTTCAGTATGGAATGTGTGGATAGTTCTCCCCCTAATTGCTCTCATTGTGTCTTCAACACAACCTGCTTCATTTAAAGTATCTGTGTGAATAGCCACTTGCACATCATATTTTTCAGCGACATTTAAAGCGTGGTTAATCGCAGCAGGAGTAGAACCCCAATCCTCGTGAATTTTTAACCCCAATGCTCCAGATGTAATTTGCTCCTCTAATGCCTCCTCATTAGAGCTATTACCTTTGCCTAAAAACCCTAGATTCATAGCATATTCTTCAGCAGCGCGTAACATTTGTTGTATATTCCATTTTCCGGGTGTGCAAGTAGTAGCATTTGTTCCAGCTGCGGGTCCTGTGCCTCCACCAATCATTGTTGTTATACCACTATAAAGTGCGGTTGGGATTTGTGTAGGAGAGATAAAATGGATATGTGTATCAATCCCACCTGCTGTAAGTATTTGTCCCTCCCCTGCTATAACCTCTGTTGCTGTGCCTACAACCATTGTTTGGAATACATTATCTTGAATATCAGGATTCCCAGCCTTACCAATGCCTACAATTTTTCCATTTTTGATGCCAATATCTGCCTTATAAATCCCTGTATAATCAATAATCATTGCATTGGTAATAACAACATCAAGTGTATTTTCATAAACGCTTGCACTTTGAGCCATACCATCGCGGATAGTTTTCCCGCCACCAAATTTAATCTCTTCGCCATAAGTCGTATAATCTTTTTCGATCTCTGCGAATAAATTTGTATCCCCTAGACGCACTTTATCCCCAGTAGTTGGTCCATACATAGAAACATATTGTTTTCTTGAAATCTTTATCATATCCTATCCCTATCCGCCTTATTGTTTTGATTTATTGGAGTATTGCTTAAGTCATTAAATCCAATAATCTTTTGTTTGCCTCCAAAATCAATCAGATTTACGCTTTTTTCTTCACCAGGTTCAAAACGGACAGAAGTGCCAGAGGCAATATCTAAACGTTTGCCATAGGCTTGTTTTCTGTCAAATTCTAAGAGTGTATTGACTTCAAAAAAATGAAAATGAGAACCTACTTGTATGGGTCTATCGCCTTTATTAGAGACTTTAATGCTTATAGATTCTTTATTGGCATTAAGGATAATATCCTCATTTTTTAAGATATATTCCCCAGGAGTAAGTTTGCCATTATCCTCAATGGGATTATGGATTGTTACAAGCTTTGTGCCATCAGGGAAGCTTACTTCTACTTGCACTTCATCAACCATACTTGCCACGCCATCCATTACTTCATTAGCTCTAAGAATCTCTCTACCAAATTGCATTAACTCTGCTACGCTTTTGTTTCCTTCTCGGGCAAGCTCCATAACCTCCATACTAATAAGGGCTATGGATTCTACATAATTGAGTTTAATTCCGCGTTCTTTACGCGATTTAGCTAATACTCCGGCATAATGGAGCATTAGTTTGTCTAATTCTTTAGGCATTAATCTCATATTATCTCCTCATATTTTTATATTTTCTCTAAAAGAATTTAAGAATTGTAAAAATTTATGATAAATGCTTACTCAATAATCTAGGATTTCAAAAATCTACTTATATCTTAAATACCAAATTTAAGGTATATCAATTACATAAAACTTATTTTAATAATTCCAAATACAACGAGATTATAGAAAAAAATTCATTATATCGGAATTAACAATACCGCAAATATTCTTTTTCTTGACACTTAAAGTTTGCTTGATACTGCCTAATCCTTATACTTTGTAACTTTTATGCAGTTTTGATACTTAAAATACCTTTATTATTTGTAATCCTCTTACTTACAATTCTTAAATAATTTAATTTATCTTGCTCTTAAAACTTGAATGTATTAAAAATGCCAAGAAAGCTATAAGTTGCTATTCCTTATCCCTCCTCACAAATCCTAAGAAACTCTTGATAATATTTCCAAGAATCTATAATATGGGGAGATTGCGATTTAATAATTTCAATATCTCCTTGAACTTGCTTTTTAAATTCTAAGGCAAGTTTTGGATGATTTTTAAAATAGTTTAATATATCTTGTTCGCTAAAAAGATTGTCTTGAATATTTTTGATATAACCCCTTAATGCACTAAAATATTTCTCAAAATATTCTTGAAGCAATCGCAATAAAGTTTTATTTTCCATTAATACTCTAAATTCCTCTTGCTTAACATACAAAACAAGATTATCTTGTGGTGCTTTAACCTTTATAGAATTCATTATATTTATAAGCTTATTATCGTGATTTGGATGCAATTGATAGGTTGTAATCAATACTTGTATTTCTTGTATGTGTTTATCAACATCTTTTGTATCCACTCTTAAATTACAAGGCAGCATTATTAAACCCTCATACCGATTAACCTTACCACTAAAAGCTTTGGAATTTTGTGGAAGATTAAAATGTAAGATTTTAGATAATTGCATAAAAGTATAAAAAGCCCTCTCACCACTAATTGCATCAATAGGGATAAAATAAACTTTAGAAATGGCATTTTTGAGCCATTTTAATCTTAACCCAAGTCCTCCCAAGTCTCCCCACATTAAAGAAAAATTATTCCCCTTGAGGATATTAATATCGGGTTTATTTTTATAAGCTCCACGATAATAAATTTGCGGAAATGATATTTCATCCTTTAAAGAAAAATTTTTAAACTTAAGTTTAGACTCTGTGCTAGCAATATGATTAACACCTGTTTTTAATCGACTAATATAATCTCTAGTAATACTAAAAATGGGAACTTTTTTATCTAGCAAATTCCCAAATTTTTCCGCACCTTTTTGCCAAGCATTAAAAGAAAATATAATATTTTTACTCTCTAAATAATTTTGATATAAATAAATATACGCACTTTTGTATTCTTTAAACCTCCAACATAGTGTGCAAAATTCAATCCCCTCACAATAACCAAAAAAGAATTGTGTTGCTTCCCCACCTGCAGAGCTATTATAAAGCCAAATACCATTATACCCCCCAACTAATGGCAAATTCAAATCCCAAGCAAGGGAAGCAGGAATACTCTCATAACTTAAATTAGCATAAGGTTGTAAGGATTCTTCATTCTTAGATTCTACATTTTCACTATCTCTATCCCCTATCCCTTTATTTATCTCTGTTTTTACTTCTACTAATTCCTCACTATTCTCTTTTTGATTTTGTATCTCTTGTTGCTTACTTATTTCTTTAATAATCCCTTTTATATTTTGCGTTTCTTTCTCTTTAGTTTCTTTACTTTGAATCTCTACTTCTTTACCTTCTTTAGTTTCTCTATTTCTATCCTCTTTAATCTCCTTACTCTTTACCTCATTATTGCTTTGTATTGTTAATGCTACTAATTTCTCTTTATGTTTTACCTCTTCACTCTCTCCTCTAATCCTCTCTTTTGTATGACTTCCACTTATTCCATTATCTTTACTCTCCTTATCCCCCATCTCCTTATTGCTTTTAATCTCTTTGCTCTTTATCTCTTCTTTACTCTTAGAATCTATAAAGACATTGGTATTACTTTGCAATTCTCCATCTTGAGACTCTTTACTTTCAGTCTTTATACCTTTAATTCCTTTACTATTACTTTGCGTTTCTTTCTCTTTAGTTTCTTTACTTTGAATCTCTACTTCTTTACCTTCTTTAGTTTCTCTATCCTCTCTATCTCCTCTCCTTTGTAATTCTCCTCCATCCTCACTTCTACCTCTATCCTCTCTTTGAGATTTTACTTCTATGCTTTCTTTCTTATATAATCTCTTAGGATTAAGTAAAGGGGGATAAGGATGATTAGTCTTTATATATTGTTCTTTAAATTCTTTAGATTCTAACCATTCTAAAATCTCCTCTTTGTATTTTAAAAGAAAAGGTCTTTGTGTATAAAAAGGTATTTGGTTAAAAAGGTGTAAAAAGAAAGTTTGTGTTGTTTTAGAATCTGAAGCATTATAAAGATGTTTTAAAGCTTTTAAAAAAGAAAGTGTCTGTAAAAGAGATTCTTTAGGGATAAAGCAATAAGGTAGATTAAATACTTTTAGTATAGCTTTATATTCTTGGTGCAGCTTGTAAATGTGTTTAGCTTCTTTTATTTTCTTGTTTAATGTAAAATATCCTCCTTTATACCAAATCTTATCTGCTTTACTTAATGCCTCTCCTAATAGATAGGCTAAATGGTATTGAAAGCAGAGAGATTGTTGATAATCTTTACAATCTTGTAAAGATGGATATTTAAGATTAGGAAAGAGTTGTATAGTTTGTTTATAGAATTGCTGTTGTTTTTTATGGGTTTGTTTGATTTTATAAAGACAGAGGAGAAGTTTTAAAAAGGCAAAAGGAATAAGAGAAACTAAATAAGTGTTATTTTGCCCCCCCCCCCACAGATTAAAAGAAGAATAAGTGTTTTTAAAAGATTCTTGTTGGTAAGAGAGATTAGCACATAAAGTATGATTAGGGATTATAGGAGTTTGAGATTTTTTAATTTTATTGTTATGTTTTAAGTTTTCTTTTCTTTGCTTATCATAAGTAATTAAAGCTAAACCCAATTTATAGATTAAATGGTTTTTTATTCTTTCTTTTGCAGAGTTTGGATTAAAAGAGGACATAGAGAATCCTTATAGGATTAGTATTTAAGTTATTAGGGTTATTAAGATTGGGATTAAGATTATTAAAATAGGTGTTATTCACTAAAGAATCCTTTAAAATGAAAGTTAATAGAGAGATTAAGCATTAGTTTATTCATTACAGATTCCTTAATTAGGGTTTATTACATAGGCTAGTTTAATACTCCTTAAGACTTTCACTAGCTTTTATATTTATTTTACTTTGTTTATTTAGTGTTTTTGCTTTAATTAGTTAGTTTAATTATTATTAATTTTTAAATTTTGTCTTAGGTTCTTTCCACCTAGTGTAATCCACCTCGTGTAGCTTATGATTCAACATATAGCCCTTTTCCTTTGAATTGCTAGGAAGTCTTGCAATACAAGAGGATAAAGCATTAAAACGCAAAAGGTGTTTTTATTGTTTTTTCCTCTTGTTTAGAGTGTTATACTCCAACTATTAGAAATAATAGTGCATTATTAATGCAGTAACAATTAACATTAGAGATAATCAGCATCTAAACTTCTAATGGGTAAAGTTTTAGAGAGCAAATAAACACAAATAGGTTTTGTAAAGCTTTTAACTTTTTTCCTTCAAAAATTTCTTTGCTTTAGAAATTCTTAGTAGTTAAAATTATTCTACCCTCTCACTCAACCCGCTTTTGGGATACAAGTTATCCTGGGTTGCCGGGAGGGGTGGGATTATCTACGCTTGTACCCATTGTTTTAATGTTAATTTAAATGGTGTAAGGAGAAATTATGAAAACTTCATTTACTAAAAAAGAGACTATTCTATTATTGCCCCTTATAAAAGAGAGATTAATTTACAAACCAGATTTGTGAGAAATAGAAGCAAATGCACACGCAAAGTCAAAAGAGTTTAAATGAGTTAATTATATGTATGGAATCATCTTGCATTAAGCTGTATTAAGAAAAATAATATGGATACTGTTAAAATCACATTTAGTACAGATAAGGATTTTAAACAAATGCTTGATGATATTAAGTGTGATTATAATTTGAAACCTATTTCAAATATCATTAAAGATGCTTGCTGTGAAAGAGTATAAGTATAGATTAGAGTTAGAGCAATAGCACAATACTGCAAAATTAGCAGATAGTGATCCAATCTCACTTCTATCTGTAATCATTGATGATAATTATCTAGCTAGTCAATTTATGCGACTTGTTGTTTCTATTACAACTTGGAGGGATAAGTTTGCTTTATTACCATAGATAGTGCAAATACAACCTAATAACATACAGTTTATTTAATGTATCAGGTTTTAATATTTAGCAAGGCTAGATACCTATCTACAAAACGATTCTAGAGCAAAATTGGTATCGTAGAGAATAGCACACTAATTGCGATATAAAAAACATTAATAAGATCTATCAATCCTAATTTACATAAGTTTCTTTAACTAATTTAATAACTACTCTGCTTAGACAATAAACCCAAACCTCTAACTGGGATACTTCTATCCCAACTTGGGCTGTATGTAAGTATTTTAGTGTTAGCTACTTAAGAAAAGCAGTGATAAAATCAAAGACTTTAGGTTGGAGGATAATTATTAAGACTCCTAAACCTATTGCATAGAACTTCATCTCTTGCCTAAGAGAGCGATAATTAGCTCTAACTTCTGCAATTTCTTTTTCTACTTTTGCAATTTCTTGCTTCAACTCTTGCTTTACTCCTGCAATCTCCGCTCTAACAAAATCTTTCGTAGCTAATTCTCCTTTTAGCTTTTCAACTACTTCTTCTCTTATTAACTCAGAGGAGATTCTATTATCTCTTTTAACTTCATCGACAATAGCAACAATATCATTTAAAACTTCTTGTTGTTCCTCTTCTTTATAGCTTTTTTTAATAAGCTTCATTATTAAAGCTATTGTGCTTTGTGAAATAGTATGATTGGGTTGTATAACTTGCATCATATTTCCTTGCATATTAATTCCTTAATTCTTTCTATTATACCACAAACTCTCTATTCATCATTACAAGTTAGTAATGACTGCAAGACAATCTATGGATAATTGTATAGCTTAAAGCACCTAAAACTGATACTTAGAGTAAAAATACTCTAAGAAAGGATTCTTATATTCCCACAAGGGAAGTAATAATCCCTTGTTGGAATATTTAATATTAAAAAGTCTCTTAGGTTTTATTTCAATCTAAAGGAAAGTAAATAAATCACTCTTGCTTAGGCAGTAAGAGTTTTATTGCTTATAAGATTGATAAAAGCCTAGAGGGTTTAGATTTAAAACAATAAGAACTAGAAAGGTATGCCCTCTCCAGCATCAGTATTGTTTTGATTGACTTGTGGCTGTCCTTCATAAACTGCATTAGGTTCATTATCAACAACTACTTCAGAAGTATTAGCATCTGCTTTTGCACTATTGCCACCAAGCATTTGCATACTTTCTGCTGTAATGCTATGCTTACTTTTCTTCTGTCCATTATTATCCATCCAAGTATCTAATACCAAACGACCTTCAATTAACACAGAAGAACCTTTTTTAAGGTATTGATTAGCTACTTCAGCAGTTCTACCAAAAAGATTCACATCAATAAAACATACTTCTTCTCCTTGTGAGCCATCTTGCTTTTTATAGCGGCGATTGGTAGCAAGTCCTAGTTTAGCTAATGCACTTTGATTGGGTAAATAACGCAACTCAACATCACGAGTTAAATTTCCTACTAAAATAACTTTGTTAAACATTTCTATCCTTTAAGATAAATTTAGACAAACTAAAGTTGCCTTTAAAAACAAACACTAAAGGTGGAATTTGCTTGTAAAGACCACCTTAGAGTGCTTCTTAAAAATTACAGACTTATATTCAAAAAGAAAATCTACACTAGGAAATCCTTGTTCATTCCTCTATGACAGAAATGCTTTTAAAAACATAAGCACCTTAACAAACTTAAAATCTAAAAAAGAAATTCCTATGAAGTGTAAAACTCCTTTAGGCAGAAAGACTTAAAAGATATAAGTATCCCAAAAAAACCAAGTCTTAAATAAATCTACACTCTGGAATATCAACATCAACCCCCTATAGTAGAAAAGCCTTTAAGACTTTTAAAGTTTTCAGGTATTATTAAATTAACTAACTAGGCGTTAGTGATAATTTTTAATTTATCTTTATGTTCTGCATAGTTGGCAACACTATACACGCCTTAAATCGTAATTAAAATACAAGGCTTTTTGCCTTTATGAATTTTTTACGATTTAAGAGCTGCTCTATGTCACCATAGAGAACGGACTATATCTTCACTCTAAAAAAGAGTGTCCCTCCGCTTGGACTGTCTTAGTAATTCCTCATTCTCTCTTATACTATTATGCTTCTTCTTTCTTACTCTCTTGTGTTTTAGCTTTTTTAGTTTTAGCTTCTTTTGTCTCAATAGATTTTTTAATCTCTTGTCTTAAAAAGAAGTTTTCTATACCACGACTTTTGCCATTATTGACTAATAATTCTTTACCATACATATTTGCTTCTGTAATTTTTGTATAAATCTCATCAACAAGTTTAATCCATTTTTCCATATCTTTTGCACTAATTTTATCACCCAAAAATTCCTTAATGTAGAATCTAGTGCATCTGTTGCCCTTAATTCTCTAAAGATTTTTATAGTATTTAAAGACTTAAGGACAAAGACTTCTGCATTAATGTTCTTTTCAATTGTTGCAATCTTTTTAATATTGTTAGAGTCCCATTAAAGTCTTACTAAAGTTTAAGTGTAGAATTATTTATAAAACCACCCTTTGAGGGGTTTTATTATCAAATTCTATGGGGGTAGCTTTACTTAATTTTGTAGGGTAGCTTTAAGTAAAGATTTGTAGGGATTTAAGGAATATAAATTTAGAAGGTAAGATGGGGTAAGAAACTCCAAACGACCTAAAACCAAACACCCCAAAAACTAAATAAACCCAAAAAAACTTTGAAACTTTGAAAGCCAACCAACTAAACCTAAAAATATAAAAAATGATAATATTTTATATAAATTCTAATGAACTTTCAGTATTGTTTAATTTTTAATGGGGTAGAACTGAGCACTTAAATTTAGATTGATTGGTATTAACGGGGGGGGGGGCAATTATGCTTTTACGCAGCTATTTGACAATTTCCTTAGCCACTTCTGTAGCCTTAGGTTATGGCTTGAGCAATCATTGTGCCAGCCAAAACCAACTTGTTGGGGAGCTTGGAAAATGTATTGCCAACGCAGAAAACCCAGCTGGGACTTGTAGGCTTACAACACCCACTACACTAATATCTCAGCTATTTGTCCCTGCTAACGTTTCTAGAAAAGGCAATGCTGTTGTTACCTTGGAGTTATATCCCACTAGTAATTTAAATTCTTAGCAAGGGGGTGGCTTACTAGATTCTAGATTCTTTGGTGAATTTGCACATGAACCCCTTGTAAGCTTTGGCTTAGGTTTGCAAAAAGCCCATGTAAAACTTTATAGTAAAACTGATAGAATTGGTAAAAACACCGCTATATGGCTACGTAAGATGGGTTTATAGATGGTATCAGGAGTTCTGGCACCTCCGTCACATCCAAGCTATACAATGAGGGTAAAATCAATACTATCGAAAATGTTGGGAAAGCAAACCTAGAGAATAAATCACAATTGCCGGGAATATCTCTACCCAAGTTACTAACTCTAGAAGCATAAGTAATTTTAAGAATGATGGAGGCTTAAGGGTCACATTTAATAATACAGGGATTATCAATACCTTAAGCAATACTAATAGCATCAATAGCTTAAGCAACGCTGGAAGCATAGGCAGCTTTAGTAATGCTGGGACTTTAAAGGATGGATTTGATAATAAAAGTAGTGCTACTTTAACCAACTTTAGCAACTCTAGAAAGGCTGGGAACTTTAGTAATGAAAATGGTGGGAATATCACAAGCTTAAGTAATAATAGCATCCAGGAATGCTTAGCAATACTGGAACCTTAAATGGTGTGCTTGACAATCAAGGAAGTCTAGCTAATGTTAGTAACACAGGAATTGTAGGAATACTTACCAATAAAGGAAGGTTTTATCTCCCATGATAAGTCTAATGCTCAATTTAAACATAGTAATAATGCAGACTTTAATTTAAGATTTTTAACCGATTCTTATTATGGAAGTGCAAGAATAATAAAAAAATTAGGAGGAACAGATACACAATCTCTTTATCTTAATATCCAAACAAAAGGCTCTTTTGGGAAAAATAATATCTCTAATACTAGAGGAGAAGGAAAAGTAAAATCTTATTCTTATGCAGCTAATGGGAATTTAACTGCAGAATTTTTTGCTGATGATCCACAACAATCTATAAAGGTTACCTTAGGGGGAGGATATGAGGGAAGTTTCATAGGAGGCTTTTCTATGAATTATGATCCTAATATCTTTTATAAGTCTTCTCTTATAAACTTTAATGTAATTACATAAAAATTATTAATTCCAAACTATTTCATAAATAAAGGACAAAGAGAGCCACAACTTATTGCAATGGCTCTACAATCTTATACAAAAACTCCACAATGTTATGAATTATTTACTAAAAGAACTAATTTAGAATTTTAGGAGGTAACTATGCAAGATAAATATGAATTAAGAGTTACACTTACAAATAGCACAGCCATTAATATCTTAAAAGAGCTTAATAACTATGGATTAAAGCGTAAAATCATAGAAAGTGCTATTATAAAGTTTGCAAAAGGTAAGGCTACAATACAAATAGATTTAGATAATCAAGACCCTAAGAGTAAAAAAAGAATCTAAAAACTTGAAAAAACAATCCCAAATTAAAGAAACTCTACCACATAATCAATCAATCCCACAAGCTCCAACACCCAAAAAAGAGATTCTACTTTCTAAAAGTGTTACAATAAAGCAAAGAAATGGAACAAAAACCCATAAAAGAAAGTAATAAGGATTGTTTTATGTCTGACTTTGGGAATAATGTTGGAGGTAATAAATGTTAGCTAAAACACATATTACCTTTGCTCTCTCTTTAGCTTCAGTAGGTGTTTTTATAATACAGCCATTTATACCTATTGAAAGCACCCATTTATTAATCTTTTATTTTGCAGTAGCCTTTGGGGCAATCTTCCCTGATATTGATGAACCACATTCTAAAATAGGTAGAATGTTTATAGGGGTATCTCACTTAATGAATGCTATTTTTGGGCATAGGGGATTTACACATAGTTTGCCTTTTATTATTATCTTAATCCTTTTGTTAATGGTGCTATGTAATTTTGAGAGTGTTAGGACATTTATAAATGGCTTTTATGAAAATGCTTTAGTATTTCTAGTAACTGGATTTATTCTAGGTAATCTTTTGCATATAGTTGGAGATATGATGACCTTAAGTGGTGTGCCAATCTTTTTGCCTTTTAAAAGTAAAAAGTATTTTGCACTTCCTAAAGTCTTAAGATTTAGAACTAGCGGATTAGCCGACCAAGTAATTGCCTATATCTGTGGAGCATTGTTTCTTGGGATTAATGTAATGATAAATCCTAATATGGTGCATTCTTTAAAGGGGGTGTTGTGAGCACCCCTTAAAGAAGCCTAAAGTATCATAGAGGCAAAAGGCTAAGTATCTATCTTTTAAAGCCCCTCTTTAAGGGATTAATTGCAAAATATTTTTAATTGCATTTATTAGAATCATATTCCAGAAATAAACTTTACAAAACTTTTACAATACTTACACATTCTTTTTTACATTCCCTTTTTATACTTTTGTTATTACTTTAATTAAGGAGTTATCTTATGAAAAAAACTATTTTAGCTTTATGGCTGTTAGCTTGTCTATCCCTTAATGCTTTAGCGGAAAATATTTATCCTATTTCAAGGGAAATGGGTTCAGGGACTAGAGGTGCTTTTGTGGATATTTTTGGAATCCACAAAACTATTAATGGCAAAAAAATCGATGCTATTTCTCCAAAGATAGAAATTACAAATTCTACAGGTATCATGCTAACAAGTGTTGCAAACTCTAAAAATGCTATTGGTTATATCTCCTTAGGGGCTTTAAATAATACTATCAAACCTCTTAAAATTGATGGTATAGAACCAAGCATACAAAATATTACAAACAAAAGTTATACTATTTCAAGACCTTTTAATATCGTTACAAAAAGTATAAATCCTTTAATAGAGGATTTTTTAGCCTATAGTTTGTCTAATGAAGCAAAACCTATTATAGAGAAAGCGGGTTATATTTCTTTAGCCAAAGGAAATTTTCAAAGTAAGAATCCAAAAGGTAAGCTCATAATTGCAGGTTCAAGCTCGGTTACTCCGCTTATGGAAAAACTTAAAGAATCCTATGTCAAAATTAATCCAAACGCAGACATAGAAATTTCACAATCTGATTCTACTATAGGAGTAAATTCTGTGGTAGAGGGAATTGCCGATATAGGAATGGTATCAAGAGAAGTTAAAGAGAGTGAATTAAAAAAGGGCGTAAAGCCTCAAGTATTAGCTATTGATGGATTAGCAGTTATTGTCAATCAACAAAATCCTATTACTGATCTTACCAAAGAGCAGGTGCGAAAAATATTTTTAGGAGAAATTACGACTTGGGAACAAGTGCAATGATAAAAGAAAGAATCGCACAAGGAATATTTGCCATTTTTGGCTGTATTTCTATATTCTGTGTGATAATGATTTGTATATTTTTATTTGGAAATGCCATTCCTACACTTTTTCATATAGGGATTTTAGAGTTTATTTTTGGTTTTGATTGGTACCCCACTGAAGATATTTTTGGAATATTCCCTATGATCATTGGGAGTATTTATGTGAGTGCTTTAGCCATTTTTATCGGTGTCCCTATAGGTGTTTTTAGTGCGATTTATCTATCCGCTTTTGCCTCTAAAAAAACCAAGCTTTTTGCAATGCCTGCTATTGAATTATTAGGTGCTATCCCCTCTGTTGTTTATGGATTCTTTGGACTTGTGATAATAGTCCCTTGGATAAGTGGTACCTTTAATGGGGTTTCTGGGAAAAGTGTCTTAGCCGCTGCATTAATTTTAAGCATTATGATTTTACCTACGATTATCCTAATCTCTAAATCCGCTCTTGATAGCGTTCCAAAGTCCTATTATGAGGGGGCTTTAGCCTTAGGGGCTAGCAAAGAGCGAAGTGTGTTTTTTGTCAGTCTCTTAGCGGCTAGAAGCGGTATTTTGTCTTCTATTATTTTAGGGATTGGGAGGGCTATTGGAGAAGCTATGGCAGTAATTATGGTAGCGGGTAATCAAGTGCAAATTCCGCATAGTCTTGTTGATGGAGTGCGAACCCTCACGACAAATATTGCCCTTGAAATGGGATATGCGACAGATTTGCATAGAGAAGCTTTAATTGTTAATGCTGTTGTCTTGTTTGTCTTTATACTCCTTATTAATACAAGTCTTAATCTCATTAAAGAAAAACAATGAAAACAAAAATCGATAAATTATCCTTTTGTCTCTCTTTGGTTGCCAAGTTCTCATTATTGACCACCTTAGGTATTTTTGGAATCTTAATAGGATTTATTTTTTATAAAGGGATTTTGCATTTCTCTCCTAGTCTCTTTGAATGGGAATATAATTCTCAAAATATCTCTATGCTACCGGCTCTTATTAATACCTTAAATATGGTGGCATTTTCTATATTTTTAACAACGCCCATTGGGGTTTTTGGTGCGATTTTTCTTAATGAATATAATAGTAAGAAAAATAAACTCCTCTATGTTATAAAGATTGCTTCGGATACGCTTTTGGGGATTCCTAGTATTGTTTATGGTTTATTTGGTTATCTAGCTTTTGTGATTTATTTTGGCTTTAAAATAAGCTTTTTGTCGGGAGTATTAACTTTAAGTCTTATGATTTTGCCCTTGATCCTAAGAAATTCTCAAGAAGCCCTAAAATCTGTCCCCATAGAATTGAGAGAAGCAAGTTTAGCACTTGGTGCTGGAAAGTTACGCACCATTTTTATCGTAATTCTCCCTGCTAGTATCCCTATGATTTTAGCTGGAATACTTTTAAGCATAGGGAGAGTAGTAGGGGAGAGTGCTGCATTGCTCTATACTTCAGGGGGTGTGGCAAAAATAGCAGGGCTAACAGATTCTGGACGAACCCTTAGTGTGCATATGTATATTATTTCTAGTGAGGGACAATATATTAATGAAGCTTATACCACCGCTATGGTGCTAATAGTGATAGTGCTTGTTATAAACTTGTTAGCAAATTACATTGCTAAAAGACTAACCAAAGGATAAAAATGCAAAAAATTTGTTTTAATATTAAGAAAATGAATCTTTATTATGGCTCTTTTTGGGCTTTAAAAGATATTAATATGGAGATTTATAAAGACAAAGTTACGGCTTTTATAGGTCCTAGCGGTTGTGGTAAATCGACTTTTATTAAAAGTCTTAATCGTATGAATGATTTAATAGAGGAATGTAAGATTAAAGGAAAAATACTCTTTGAAAATAAAGATATTTATAAAGATATTCCCATTAATACCTTGCGTAAAAAAGTGGGAATGGTTTTTCAAAAGCCTAATCCCTTTCCTATGAGCATTTATGATAATATCGCTTTTGGTCCAAAGACGCACGGGATTAAGAAAAAGGCAAAGCTTGATGAGGTTGTTCAAGCTTCTTTAGAGGATGTTGGGTTATGGGAGGATTTAAAAGATAAATTAAAAAGTAGTGCTTTAAGCCTTAGTGGTGGGCAGCAACAAAGATTATGTATCGCAAGGGCAATAGCAACTAATCCTGAAGTGCTTTTAATGGATGAACCAACAAGTGCGCTAGATCCTATTTCTACTGCAAAAATTGAAAAACTCATTTTGCGTTTAAAAAAAGAATATACGATTATTATCGTAACCCATAATATGCAACAAGCATTAAGAATCTCCGATAAAACCGCATTTTTCTTGCTTGGGGAGATGATAGAATATGAGGATACACAAAAAATATTCCAAAAGGCTAAAAAGCAAAAGACGCGTGAGTATATTGAGGGAAGATTTGGTTAATATGTTAAAATTGTATTAAAACTTAGGATATGCTTTGGTTTATGTTTTAGAAGATGATAAAGCTATTTTAGACATTGTGCTTTATGCCTTAAAATCTCAAAATATTGAAGCAAAAGGCTTTAGTAATTTTACGCAATTACAAGTTGCCCTAAAAGAGGCTATTCCACAAATTTTAGTATTAGATTGTTTATTGCCCGGGATGAATGGCTTTGAAATTTTACAGAGGATAAAAAGTAATCCTAATACTCAAAAAATCTCTGTTTTAATGCTAACAGCCTTAGATAGTGAGATTGACAAAGTTAAGGGCTTAGATTATGGGGCAGATGATTATATGAGTAAGCCCTTTGGTGTTATGGAGTTTTTAGCAAGGATTCGTGCTATTTTGCGGCGGAAGAATGGGGATAAAGATGAAATTGTTTTTGAAAATTGCATCTATTCTATTACTAATCATCAAGTCAAAATTAATAATAAGCCTATTCCCCTTACCTTAAAAGAATTTGAACTTTTAGGGTTATTTTTGAAAAATCAAGAAAGGGCTTTTAATAGAGAGGAGATTTTAGAGGCTTTATGGGGGTATGATTATGGCACACACAGCAGGACTTTAGATATTCATATTAAAACATTGCGGCAAAAATTAGGCGATTTTGGTCATCATATCCAAACTATACGCGGTATGGGTTATAAGTTTTCTAAAGATTAAGATGCAAAGAAGAATCTTTTTTTCTATTTTTATAGGAAGTTTAAGCCTTTTGCTTCTTGCTAATGCCTTTTTGCTCTTTAGCTTAGAATTGTTTTTTCAAAAGGAAACTTTAGAGGATTTAAAAAATCAATCCAAATCTTTAATAGAGCAATTACCGCAGGATTTAACCCAGTTAGAATCGCTTGTTAAACCCCTTCAAGATTCCCATTATAGAATAAGCATTATCGATAAAAATGGCAATGTTCTCTACGATAGCTTTAGCAAAGTTTTAGAAAATCATAGCAGTAGAGAGGAAATCCAAAATGCCTTGCTTAATGGAGGGGCTACAAGTGTCCGTTATTCTAATACACTAGGGGCTAAAACACTTTATTATGCGGTGTTTTTAAAAGAAAGGGAGATTGTTTTAAGAGTGGCTAAAGAGCAAAAATATGTTAAAGCTTTATTTTTTAAGCTCCTACCCTTTTTCTTTGTAGAATCCTTTTTAGCACTACTGCTTTGTTTCTTTCTAGCTAAAGTCTTAGCAAAGGCTATCTTAAAGCCTATTTTGAAAGCTAATTTAGAGGATTTAAAAAAAGATTCGCTGTATTTTGAGCTTCATAGTTTTGTGAAAAAAATCAAATCTCAAAACAAAATTATCAAAACCCAACTTAAGCATTTGCGTCAAAAGCAGCAAGAAATGCTTTTATTAGCAGAACATATGAGTGATGGGTTAATTTTACTTAACCAACACGGAGATATTCTCTCTACCAATAAAAGCGTTAATAAGTATTTTAAAAACCTCTCATCTTGCACTATAATCTATGAGCTTAAAGAATCGCATTTTTTGAAAATCTTGCTTAATCTTTTAAGGGATTTTAAAAAACATAAACAAGAGGAAAGCAAGACTTTGCAAATGCAACTTTGTAATTTTGAATGTGAGGTGATTTTTACCCCTATTTTTGTGAAAAATAAATGTAAAGGAATGGTCGTTATTGTGCGGGATATTACACAGACTAAACTCGCACAAAATTTAAGAAAAGAATTTAGCGCTAATGTAACGCACGAGTTAAAGACTCCTTTAACCTCCATACTTGCTAGCTCTGAAATGTTGAAAAACAATCTTGTAAAAAAGGAGGATATACCCCAATTTATCGACAAAATATTTGCAGAATCTACAAGATTGCTTGTAATGATAGATGAGATTTTAAAGCTTTCATTCTTTGATGAGGGGGGAGCAGAATATTTACAAAAGCAAAAAATATCTTTAAAGAGCAATGTGTTAAAGGTTGTTAAGCATTTAAAAATGATTGCTACACAATATGAAGTTGAAATTCTTTTAGATTTACAAGAGGGTTATATCTTAGGGGAGAAAAGCTTAGTAGAAAACCTTATTTTTAATTTAGTGGATAATGCGATTAAATATAATAAAAAAGGAGGCTTTGTTAGGGTTTCTTTGCATAATTTAGGGGAGAAAATAAGACTTAGCATACAAGATAGTGGGATTGGTATCCCAGAGCATCTCCACCAAAGAATCTTTGAGCGATTTTTTTGTGTGGATAAAAGTCGCAGTAAGCAATTAGGAGGCACAGGGCTTGGATTATCGATTGTAAAATCCGCTGTTGCTTATCATCAAGCATATTTAGAGCTAAAGAGTGAGGTAGGAAAAGGGAGTGAATTTATCCTAGAATTTAACAAGATAGCATAGGGGGTAATTCCTAAGAGCATAACTTGCCCATCTTTAAAGAGTATAAAAGCTTCTTGGTGAGTTTGGCATAATCCATAGATTGCCCTTTGGAATAGAGCTTGTTTCATAGCTTGTAAGCTAGAGGGGTGAGTGTTTAGAATCTTTTAAGGAGCATAAAAAATCATAAAGCTTCTTGGTGAGTTTGGCATAATCCATAGATTCTAATGCCCTTTGGAATAGAGCTTGTTTCATAGCTTGTAAGCTAGAGGGGTGAGTGTTTAGAATCTTTTGGAGGGTGGCTTTTATATCTTGTTTGTTAAAATCACTAAAAAACGCACAATTGCTATCAAAAAGCCTTACATATTCGGGTAAATCATTAATAAGTGGAATGATTCCAGCACTTGCGTATTCCATAGTTTTAAAAGGGGAGCTAACACTATAAAGAGGGGTATTTGGGATTAGCCCTAAACCTATATCATAATGCGGTAGGGTTTTTAGCATTTCAAGCAGTGGCAAGGGAGGATGCAAAGAGATTCTTTTATCTTGTGCGATAAGGGTTTGTATTTTTTGCACTTCTTCATTAGCACTTCCTGTGAAAATATCTAAGATAAAATCCCCTTTACTTTCAAGGAAAGCCGATAAGACTACCCCTAATTGTCTATTTTTATCAATCGTGCCTGTATAGAGGAATTTAAGGGGAGTATTGCAGGTATGCAAATTATTGTTTATAGCTTCTCTATCACAATTTTCAAAGTCTATTCCTCCCGGGAGCGTGAAAATGGGAATGGGGAGATTAGGTTGGAAAAGCTCTGCTAGTTGAGGGGTCATTGTAAGGTAGGCGATACATTGCTTAAGGATTCTTTGGTGGAGGAAAAACTTAATTTTATATTCTAGGCTTTTACGCAAGAGTGCCTTTTTTTCTATTCTTGCTTCATAGATTCTACGATAGTCATGCGGAAAAGTCTCCCAAAAAATCACTTTATTGTGGGCTTTTAAGATTTGTTTAGCCACGGGATAGAAATTCCTTACAATGATGAAGTCATAATTATCAAGGTTGATATTTAATTTACCTAAAAGTTTGACAAGATTCCTATGTTTTACTCCATAGGGTAAGATATACATAGGGCATATAGAAGAGTTTTCTTGAAAAACTTTAGAATCTTTATGGAAATAAACAACTTCAACTTTTGCGTATTGTAAAAGGTATTTTTGGAAAATAGCAAGAATCTGGTTATTGGATTGCTGGTATTGCTTATCGGTAATACATAAAATTTTCATCATTTCTCTTTAAAATAAAATTTCTTTGTATGGAAAATTCCTCTTATTTAATTTTCTCATTGAGGATTTCCCTACATTGAAAGTTTCTTCATATGTTTAAGGCTTCTTGCCATTTAGGCTTTATTGCCTTTTTGCTAAACCTCTCTAACACAATCTCTCTTGCTTCCTCTCCCATTTTTTCTCTTAGAAGCTTATCTTCCATTAGTAATTGGAGCTTTAGAGCAAATCCTTGCAAATCCTTATCAGGGATTTTAAATCCACTTTTTTCTTGGATTATCTCACTGGGACCATTTGGCACATCAAAACTCACAGAGGGAAGTGCATAAGAGCCTGATTCTAAGAGCACCATAGGGAAGGCTTCATAGTGGCTACTTAGTGCGTAGATACTAGCTTGGAGATATTCTTCTTGGATATTTTTGGTAAAGGGTTTAAGGATAATAGAATCTTCTAATTCCAAAGAATGGATTTTTGCTACAATTTTTTCTTTTAACTCCCCATCTCCTATAAGATGAAGTTTCCATTCTTTTAAATGAGGGTTTTTATTCACGATAAACCAAATATCAATAAGCCGCAAAAAACCTTTTTCCTCGGAAAATCTCCCGACAGATAAAACCACTTTTTGTGTGTGATTGGTGGTAGTATTAGGCAAATCATTTAAGAAATTAGGGATAACTTTAATATGAGGATGGAGTTTTGAAAAAAGATGGATTTGTTTAGAGCTTAGAATAACTAAAGTATCAAAAAGGCGGATTCTAGGTGGAAGTAGTGGGGATTTGTGGAGATATTTCTTAAAACCTGTTTCGAAATTCCCGTGATAGAGGCGGATATAAGTAGTGTTTTTGGCTTTAAAGAAGGGGAATAAAAGCTGATGAACGATAACAAAATTTTGTGAATCTTTAGGGAGTAGTTTGTTGAAGCGGTAGGAAAACTTGAGTTTATCTAAAAAGCTTTTGGTGCAAAAGTCGGGATAGAGTTTCTTAAAATGAATAAGACAAACCCCTATGGGCATTTCAAAGGCTGGGGATTCTTCTAAAGTTGTGCAACTAATAATTGTAATTTTGTAATCTTTGGCTAATAAATAACAAAGATTGCTTACAACACGATTAATCCCGCCCACACTTGAAATATTCTTAACTACCATAAAAATATTTTTCACTAAAACTCCTTTTTGTTATGATTTAGCTTATTGTATTGCATTTCTTTTTAGAAATCTTTTAAGCTATAATTCTTTTCAATGTGAGCTTAAAGGAGTATAAATGAAAGGCGTGATTTTAGCTGGTGGAAGTGGGACTAGACTTTATCCTGCAACTTTAATGCTCTCTAAGCAGCTTTTGCCTATTTATGATAAGCCGATGATTTATTATCCACTCTCTGTGCTTATGTTAGCCCATATTAGAGAAGTTTTGATTATTTCTACTCCTCAAGATATACCGCGATTTCAAGAGCTTTTTGGTAATGGGGAGTGGCTTGGAATGCATATTGAATATTGTGTGCAAGAATCTCCTGATGGTTTAGCGCAAGGACTTATCTTAGCAGAGAGCTTTTTAGGTTGTGAGGATATAGCCTTGATTTTAGGGGATAATATTTTTTATGGGCAAGGATTCTCCCCTATGTTAGTAGAGGCAAGAGAGGAAGCGAAAAAGGGCATTGCGACAATTTTTTCTTATCGCGTCAAAGACCCTAGAAGCTTTGGCGTAGTGGAGATAGATTCTAGCGGTGGAGTCGTGAGCTTAGAGGAAAAACCTAGTAATCCTAAAAGCCATTTTGCGGTTACCGGCTTGTATTTTTATAATAATGCAGCAATTAATATCGCAAAATCTCTCAAACCAAGCCTAAGAGGTGAGCTTGAAATAACTGATGTCAATATTGCATATTTAAAAGCAAAAAGGCTTAAATCCCGAATCTTAGGGAGGGGCTTTGCGTGGCTTGATACTGGCACACACGATAGTTTGTTAGAAGCAGGGGAGTTTGTTCGGACGATTGAATTGCGGCAAGGTTATAAGATTGCTTGTTTAGAGGAAATTGCTTACCATAATGGTTGGATCAATGAAAAGGAGCTTTTAAAAAGGGCAGAAGCTTTAAGTAAAAGCGGTTATGGGCAGTATCTCTATGGGCTTTTAGATTAAATGGATTAAAAATAAGTGTTTCACTCTAAGAGGATGGAAATGAGAAATGTCTTAATTACAGGTGGGGCGGGGTTTATTGGGAGTAATTTTATCCTTTATTTTCTGCAAAAATATCCAAATTATCGTTTAATCAATGTAGATTTACTCACTTATGCGGGGGATTTAGAGAATCTACAAGGTGTGGAACATTATGAAAATTATGCTTTTATAAAGGGTGATATTTGTGATAAGGATTTTATTGAAAATATTTTTACACATTATGCGATTGATTTCGTTATTCACTTTGCGGCACAATCGCATGTAGATAATTCTATAAAAAATCCTAGTGCGTTTATAGAAACAAATATCAATGGGACTTTTAATTTGCTCCATACCGCGTATTTAAGCTGGTTTGACGCTCCTAATAAACCCAAAAAAGACAAAGAGCATTGTATATTTCATCACATTAGCACCGATGAGGTTTTTGGCTCATTAGGAGAGAGTGGCTATTTTAGTGAATCTACTCCCTATGCACCAAACTCGCCTTATTCTGCTTCTAAGGCAAGTAGTGATATGTTAGTTAGGAGTTATCATCACACTTATGGGTTAAAGACTTTTATCACAAATTGCTCTAATAACTATGGACCTAAACAACACGATGAGAAGCTTATCCCTACGATTATCCGCAATGCTTTAGCGGGTAAAGGAATTCCCATCTATGGTGATGGGCAGAATATCCGAGATTGGCTTTTTGTAGAGGATCATTGCAGGGCGATTGATGCAGTGTTTCACTCCTGTTACTTTGGTGAGAGTTTTAATATTGGCGGGAATTGTGAGCGCACCAATTTAGAGATTGCTACACAAATTTGCTCTATTTTAGATTCTGCTGCACCAAAAGCAAATGGAGAAAGTTATCAAAACCAAATCACTTTCGTGCAAGATAGGGCAGGACACGATAGGAGGTATGCAATAGATTCTATTAAAATACAGAAAATGTTAGGTTGGAAACCTGAAGAGAATTTTGAAACTGGGTTAGAAAAAACCTTAAAATGGTATTTTCAAAAATATAAAGTATAAGAGAGGAATAATGAAAATCTCGCAATTATACCAAAAAATAAGGGTGATGTATTACCAATATATACTTTCTAATACAAGAATTCAAGGGGATTTTAAGATACTCTCGCCCACCTTATTTTATACCCTAAAGGGTGGGCAAATCTGTATTGAAAATGAGGTGTATTTAGGATATTTCCCCTCACCTTACTTTTATAGTGGCTCTAATCACATTGATGTGCGGGGGGGGGGGTTGTAGTGATTAAAAGAGGAACTTATCTTAATAATAATTTTTGTCTCATTGCTAATAAGTGTAAAATTGAAATAGGAGAGGATTGTTTTATTGGTGTGAATTTTCAAGCGATTAATTCGGATTTTCACGCTCTTAGTATCCAAGAGAGGAATAATGAAGCGTTGGTTAAAAGTGCGGATATTATTGTAGGAAATCATTGCTTTATTGGCAATAATGTGAGTATTCTTAAAGGTGTGCGTTTAGGAAATGGTTGTGTAGTGGGTGCGGGAAGTGTCGTTACGCAATCTTTTGCGCCTAATTCTTTAGTTGCTGGGAATCCGGCAAGTTTAATAAAGACAATTAATCAGGAGGGGGAGTAGTGAAGTATGAGATTATAGATTTTAATGTATTTTTGGATCAAGATTCTGCACTTGTGCCATTTCAAAATAACGCAAACTGCCCTTTTGAGATTAAAAGGGTGTTTTATATCTTTGGTGCTGGTGAGGATACTATAAGAGGAGAACACGCTAATAGGCATTCACAGTTTTTGCTTATTGCGATTAAAGGAAGCTGTAAGGTATGTGTGGATAATGGATTTACAAAAGAAGTTATAAGTTTGCAATCACCAAAGCAAGGGCTATACTTAGGCAAAATGCTATGGAAGCAAATGTATGATTTTAGCGATGATTGCGTGCTGCTCGTGCTTAGCGATTGCTATTATAATGCAGATGAATACATTAACGATTATGAGCAATACCGTATGATAGTGCGGGGGGGGGGGGTAATATGTAGAGAATTACCTCTTGTGGCTTAATGAATTATGCTTTATTGCCTTTGCGGATTTTTAGTGATGAGAGAGGGAAGCTAGGCGTATTAGAATCTTATAAAGACATGCCTTTTGCGATCAAAAGAATGTATTATATCTTTGATACCTCCCCCTCTTTTGACAGAGGCGGACACGCTCATAGGGAGCTAGAACAAATTGTTTTGTGCTTATGTGGGAGTTGTGAGTTTGTGCTTGATAATGGGAGTTTAAGGGAGAATGTCAAGCTTAACTCCCCAGAAGTTGGTTTATATATTGGTAAAAATATGTGGAGGGAGATGAAAAACTTTTCTTATGATTGTAGGTTGGTAGTCTTAGCAAGTGATTATTATGATGATCGTGAGTATATTAGGGATTATGCGGAGTTTATAGAATTCATTAAGGAGATTAAATGCAAGGAGTGATGATACACCCCCTCTCTGATGTGCAGAGTAAAAATATAGGTGCAAATACAAAGATTTGGCAATTTTGCGTGGTGCTTCCTAATGCGGTGATTGGGGAGAATTGCAATATTTGTTCGCATTGTTTTATAGAAAATGATGTGAAAATTGGCAATAATGTAACGATAAAATGTGGTGTGCAGGTGTGGGATGGAATCTTAATAGAAGATGAGGTTTTTATCGGTGCAAATGTAAGCTTTACAAACGACAAATATCCTCGCTCTAAAGTCTATCCTAAAGAATTTCTAAGGACAATTATCAAAAATGGAGCAAGTATCGGGGCAGGAGCCGTGATATTACCGGGAGTTACTATTGGTGAGGGCGCACTCATTGGAGCAGGGGCTGTTGTGAATAAAGATGTCCCACCCTTTTATAAGTTCATTTCTAAAAGAGAAACTACTCTTGCGCCTATTGGTAGGTTGGGGGGGGGGGGTAAATAGTCCTCTTTTTGTTGCTTTTTTAAGCATTTCTAATAATTCCTTTTATGCTCTTAAGTCTAAGCAATGCTTTGAAAACTTTACTAGTTATAGTGCATTTATTTGTTTCTATGATAAGAAAGAAGCTTTATTTTATGCGTATGGTTTCCAACAGGGTGAAAAATCTAAAAAATACCTTAGAGATTCTAAAATAAATAATATTCTTAAATCCCCAAAAGAAAAATCCTTGAACTTTATTATCAATGCCATAACTAAAGGGGTAGCGTGATGAATACTTATTCCTTTCCTCTCCTTGGCAAACATATTGCCTTGCGTTTGGTGCAGCTAAGTGATGCGGCTTTTATTTATGCTTTACGCAATGATAAAAAAGCAAGATTCTTAACACAAATTATAGGTGGTGTTCAAGCACAAGAGCAATGGATAGTAGAATATAAAAAGCGTGAGGCTTTGGGGCAGGAGTTTTATTTTATTATACAAGGGGGTGAGTCCCTCGGCACTATTAGAATCTATGATTTGAAAGAAGATAGTTTTTGTTGGGGAAGTTGGATTATTAAAGATTCCTCACCAAGTTATGTGGCTATAGAATCGGCACTTTGTATTTATGAGTTTGCTTTCAATACTCTAGGTTTTAGGCAAAGCCATTTTGATGTGCGTAAAAATAATGTAAAGGTCGTTGCGTTTCACCAAAGATGTAAGGCAAGGATTGTAAGAGAGGATTCTAAGAATTATTATTTTAACTTTTCTAAAGAAGATTTTGCCTCAATGCAAAGGCATTATGCTAAATATTGCATATTGTAATATTATTAGCTAGGGGGATTGTAAATTAGCGGTGAAGTGGTTAAGTTTAGGATTAGGGATGGATTTAAGATTATTGTAAAGAAAGAGCAATATTTAAGGTATTATGGTGTATTATTTTAAAAAGATTTAGGCTATAAATAGAGGTTAAAGCAAGTTGCTTTAAATTTATCTCTAAAGAGTAATATTTTTATTAAAAGACTAAAAAGGAGTGAATAAATATGCAACCCAATGGTTTTCAAATTAAAACAATTCAGTTTAAAAAACTTGATTTTGAACGCGTAGAGGAATTAAGAGAGGAAATTGACCTTGATTGTGATTCGGCTATTAGTGCAGTTGCTAAAAAGAATGCTGAAAATGAATATGTTATCCAATTAAATGTAAATTTGTCTTTTAAGCAAGGAGATATGGAGATATTTTATATTAGACTAGTAATGATTGGCACTGTTGAGGTGGGTAATGCTTTTAAGGAATCTTTATTAAATAATGCTGTGCTTATAATGCAGTTTTATTTGCAACCCATAGTGGAGCAAATGATAACTATAGCAAAACTTCCTCCATTAGATTTGCCCTTTATAGATTTTGGAGAATTTGAAGTAAAAATTGAGAGTTAAAGTCTAAGAGTTATCAATAGACTTTAAAGTTATTAGTAGATTGCATTCCATTCTTTCCATTCTTAAGGATAAAGTCTTTTTGCAAGGCAGATACAAAGTTGCTATGAGTAGTGTTGAAAATCTTGTATAGAAAAATGTTAGAAGAACCTGCTTTTGAAGTTTCTATTGTTGTGATTCCTGATATTGCAAGGGAAGAGAAAAATATGTTTTATCAAATGGAAAAAACCTCTAAGAGCCTATCTAGTTATCCTAATGTTTTGCAATCTTATAATGTTGAACAAAAGATATTTATGGATTTTAGCGACAAATTTGATATGGTGTGTTTTGCTAATCCTTATGCTACTATGACCTATACCTTTCATATCCCCTATGGCTTTACGGGAAACTTGAAATATGATTTAAGCATTTTTTCTTCTTTAGAATATAGCCTCTTATGGAGAGTTTATGTGGAAAATCTTAGCAATAAATCCCTTATTAAGGAATATCAAGCCATTGATGCAGAGAATCTTTTGTTTCTAACACTCTTAAGGCATAAAATTTATGAAACTCTCAAAGGGGAGGATACGCAAGCCTTTATAGACAATTATCTCTCTAAGATTGAAAAAATCCCTAATATAACTTACCAAGAGGGTGGAGATTATTTTGAAACTTTTGCGACTTCGGATGCTTTAATCCACGATTGTGGTTCTTTCATTGCAGAGTATCTCTATACCGATAAGCCAGAAGCTTTTATTTTACAGAGTCAAGAAGTTATTTCTAGGGAATTTACAGCCTTAGGGACAGAGGTTTTGAAACATTGCTATCTTGTTTCCACATCTCAAGAAATATTAGCTTTTATAGATTCGGTGGTTATAGGGGGGCAAGATACTAAAAAGCAATCGCGACTAGATTTTGCTAATAAAGCAATAAGGATTAATTACCCTCAAGCCACAGACTATTGTTTGAATGATATTAAGAGAAGTTTATTAGGGGCTTGAGTGGGATTAGTAACTATACCAATGAAAAAGAGTGCTTATGCCTAAAATTTCTATTTTATGCCCATCTTTTAATCACGAGAAGTTTGTTGGGGATTTTATAGAATCTGTGTTAAATCAGACCTTTAGAGATTTTGAACTTATTATTGTGGATGACTGCTCCACAGATAGGAATGTAGAGGAGATAAAGAAATTTAAAGATTCCCGTATTAAACTTATTGTGCATACATTTAATCAAGGTATTAATGCGAGTTTAAATACGGCTTTTAAACATTCAAGGGGGGGGTTTTGCTTTTTTGTGCGAGTGATGATAAATTATACCCCAATGCCTTAGAGATTATGTATAGCCAAATGCGGTTGCAAAATGTTCTTGCACTTTATACCAAATTACAAGTTATTGATGAAAATAACCATTTCGAGGATAAAACTATTCTTCCTAGAGAAGATTCACGACATAGGCTTTTACATCGTCTTTTTATGGAGGATAATTGCCTAACATCTCCGGGAATGTGTATTAAAAGAGAAGCATTTATTCCTCTTTATCCTCTTAATGAGGCAATGTGTAATCAACAGGATTGCCAAATCCATATTTTACTGCTTTTGCAAGGTGAAGTAGGGTTTGTAAAAGAGTTTTTGGTGCAATATCGGAGAATGAGTCCTAAAGCTAAAGAGAAAAATATTAGCGTTAAAGATGATATAACCTTAAGAAGAGTTGATTTAGAGATAGGCTTATTAATGGATACTTTTTTAGCCTTTAAGGATATAGGGTTACTTAAAGAAGTCTTTAAGGAGGAGATTGGAAGATCAGGATTAGAGCCTTATGAGGATACTTTGGAATTTTTCTTAGGGTTTATGGCATTGCAATCCCCGCATTATGTAAGGAAAGTTTGGGGGTATCATCAAATTATGCGTTTTTTGAATACTGCGGGCTTTAGGGTTTTGAAAGAGCGTTATAATTTTACCTTTAAGGATTATTTAGCCCTTATGCAATATATAGGAGCGGATAAAGTTTTTAATAAATACCAAAAATATAAAAAATCTTTAAATTTTGCTTGTGTGGCTTTAGGAATATCTTTGGCCATTAATATAGCATTGTGGGTATTTAGGGGGTAGGAGTGAGAGATAATCTTGTGATTATTCGTGTGGATGGGGGGATATGTAGTCAAATAAGTTTTGTTGCACTTGGGAGTGCATTTGAAGCTAAGGGTTATGAAGTGCAATATGATTTAAGTTGGTTTGAAGAGCAAGGAATAGGGGCTTATAATCCTAGCAATGGCTATGATAAAGTCTATAATGTGAGTTTTGATATACCTAAGGCTTTCCCTACACTCCCTATAAAAATAGCAGAAAAAACAGAAGCAAAGCATTATAAGCGATTTTATTTTGCTAATAATGATAATATTATTACTTTCCCCCGCCTTTGTATGTGGGGGGATATTTGGGGCGGCATTTTGATGGGTATTTTAAAGAGCTTTTTAGGCAACATTTTATCCCCAAAGAGAGCGAGCAAAGAGACACTGCCTTTGCTAAAGTGAAAGAGGAGATATGTTCCTCTATGGCTTGTGGTGTGCATGTGCGTAGGGGAGATTTATCGGGGTTTCATCCTGTTTATGGTGAGCCTACTGCTTTAGAGTATTTTACAAAGGCGATTTCTCTTATAGAAAGTATCCAACCAGAAAGTGTCTTTTATATCTTTAGTGATGATGTAAAATGGGTAAAGCAACATTTCCCCCCTATTTTAAAAGATAGGAAGTATAGAATCTGTGATGTTAATACACCAAGTGAGGGCTATTTGGATTTATATCTCCTTAGTCTTTGTAAGAATCTTATTGGCTCTCAGGGGTCTTTGGCTATGTATGCTAAACTCTTCTCACCGCATAATCCGCTTTTGATTTGCCCTAAAATTAGAGATTGGTTATTTAAACAAGAACCAAATGTAATGTTTGTGAATTGGGGGGAAGCAATGCAATTACAACCTTTAGAATTAAATTCTACAATTTCTTATGCCCCCCCCCACACTATCTGCCAAAAACAAATTCCGATTATGGCTTTATTATCGCCTAAGACGCAAGTTATTAGCTAAAGGAGTGATTAAGTGATACCCTTTTTAGATTTAAAAAAGATTAATCATCGCTTTGAAGCAGAGTTTCAAAAGGCTTTCAAAGAGGTATTATCAAGTGGTTGGTATATAAAGGGCAAACAACATAATGCTTTTGAAAAAGAGTTTGCGGATTATTGTGGGAGTAAATATGCTATAGGTTGTGCTAATGGATTAGATGCACTAAATCTTGCTATTAAGGCGTTTGGGTTTGGGGTGGGGGATGAGATTATTGTCCCTGCTAATACTTATATTGCTTCTATTTTAGCAATTACGGATAATGGTTGCACGCCTGTGTTGGTAGAACCTAACTTGCAAACTTATAATATTGATGTAGAGAGGATAGAATCAGCAATTACTTCACACACAAAGGCGATTATGGTCGTGCATCTCTATGGGCAAGTTGTCGCTATGGAGAGGGTGTGGGAGATTGCTAAAAAATATCATTTAAAAATTATTGAAGATTGCGCACAAGCCCACGGGGCGATGTACCAAGGCAAAAGGGTGGGGACATTAGGGGATATAAGTGGATTTTCCTTTTATCCGGGTAAGAATCTTGGAGCATTGGGTGATGGGGGAGCAGTTTGCACCAACATTTTAGATATTGCAGAGAAAATAAAAGCCTTAGGGAATTATGGCTCACATATTAAATATGAAAATCTCTATGCTGGGCTAAATTCAAGGCTTGATGAGTTGCAAGCTGCTTTTTTAAATATCAAACTTAAAAGGCTTGATGCAGATAATAACAGACGCAGAGAGGTTGCAAAGTATTATCGGCAAAATATTAATCATTGCGATATTATATTGCCCCAATGTGAGGATGAGGAAGGGCATGTGTGGCATTTGTTTGTGGTGCGGTGTGGGAGCAGGGATAGGTTGCAAGAGTATTTAAGGGGCAGAGGCATAGAAACCCTTATCCATTATCCTATCCCTCCGCATAAGCAACAAGCTTATAAGCAGTATAACCATTTAAGTTTTCCACTCACAGAGCAAATCCATAATGAAGTCTTATCACTCCCCATAAGTCCTGTGATGAACGATGAGGAAGTTAAGGTGGTGGTAGAGGCTATTAATGGCTTTAGGGGATAATTAGGGGAATGTGAATGTGGTATAATGTGCGATTTTAAAAGGGAGAAATATGAAAACAATAATCGTAAATTTTAAAAATAAAACTGGTGTTGAAAGTGTTATTGATACTCTAAATTTAGAAAAATATCCTTTAAATTTATAAACTTACAAGAATTTAGCGTAGTTGAGTTTTTTGGGGATTTCCAAAATGCCATAATGAAATTAAAAGAATCCTAGAAACTACTTGCGGGGGGGGGGGGGTAATTGATAGCCTTTAATTATCCCCTAGTAGAAAAAGAAGGGCGTAAAGTCTGTGAAAAATTTTATGATTCTATCGGTAGGGATAAAGTGAGTGTTGGGGATGTGCATAAAAAATCTTTAGAGCAGATATGGAATGGAGAGGTGCTAAACACATTAAGAAAAGAGTGCTTAGAGTAAAAATATGAGAAATTTAAGATTTGTCAAAGTTGCATCGAATGGGCGAATAATAGAATGGAAGAGGATGGAAGTGGCAGGAGCAATGGCATAGTCCATCGTAAATAAGGAGTGTAAATGCAGTATAAAATTGTGCAGCTCACCTGTGGCTTAGGGAATCAGATGTTTCAATATGCTTTTGCTAAGAGCTTAGAATATCATTTGCAAATACCAATTTTACTAGATAAATCTTGGTATGAGGCAGAGTATGCTATGCACTTTGGTTTGGACATTTTTAAGATTGATTTGCCCTATGTCACACGAGAGCAGATGGATGATGTGAAAGAAAAAATAAATTATTTTGAGAAAAAGCCTAAGATAATAAGGAGTATTCTAAAGCGATTTGGGTTTCCTAGAAGCACTTCTAGTTCTGCTTTTGAATATAGAGCGGAATATTTAAAACCTAATTCTTTTATATATTTTAAGGGCTTTTTTCAAAACCCTCTTTATTTTCAAAGTATTTCTTCACAAATTAACAAGATATTATGCCCCCCCCCCCATTAAAAGTGAAATAAATAAGCACAAACTTCAATAGATTTTATCCTCTGGCAATAGCGTTTTTATCCATA
The DNA here is from genome assembly GCF_003097575.1 of Helicobacter apodemus. NCBI lineage: Bacteria > Pseudomonadati > Campylobacterota > Epsilonproteobacteria > Campylobacterales > Helicobacteraceae > Helicobacter > Helicobacter apodemus. The sequence continues at coordinate 1,639,819 of NZ_CP021886.1, forward strand.
TTAGGAGAGGAGATTATCTCACACACACTTGGGAGATAGATTTAGAGTATTATAAAAAGGCTGTGACTTATATTGTAAGCAAGGTAGAAAATCCGCATAAAATCATCATCGCTCCAACCCCTTGGTTGCTCGGTAGTGATGCGATTATTTGTAAGGATTGGGTTAAGATAGAAGTAAAGGGAGTAAGCTAATGAAATACTCCTTAAAAACTTTTATTAACAATATAAGGTATCTTGCAAGGTATAATTTAAAAGAAATCGATAGCAAGATTCAAAGTTTTCCTAATTTGAGTAATTTTGCAGATTTATTACGCGATGAGATTAAAAACGATTTTGATAAAATTCAGCCTCCAATGGTTGAAACAAGTTTTGAGACTTTGCAAATTTTGCTAGAAACGCAAAAAAGCTTTATTCGATTTGGTGATGGGGAATATATTTTAATGAATGGGGGAAGCATAGGATTCCAAAAATACGATGAGAATCTTGCTAGAGATTTTGAAGCAATTATTACTTCAGAATATGAGAATCTCCTTATAGGCTTAGGCTATGGTTATTTTCATATACCGACTAAACAATGGCGTAATTCGTGGTTTAAATACACTTGGGTGGTGAAAAATTACCCTATTATTAAAAAATATCTTATTCCTAATAAAGAATATGGTTCAACAGATATTTCACAAATCTATGCAGGATATAAAGATTATGATTTCAAGCGGCATTATGCTATGCTTAAAGCACTTTTTACTGATAAAAAAATCCTTTTAATTTGCGGTGATAAGGTTTTAGCTAATGTCGAACATAATCTTTTTACACAAGCCCAAGAGATGTCTATTATCTATGGTGCAGCCAAACACGCTTATGCGGAGATTAGCACACTTAAAGAGGAGATTCTTAAATTTAATAAAGATTGGCTGCTTATTTTTGCTTTAAGACCTGCGGGTAAGGTTTTGGGGTATGAAATGTTTAAGCTTGGTTATCGTGTGCTTGATATTGGGCATAGCATTAAAGACTATGATGCTTATAAACGCGGGGTGAGAATGGATAAGGAGGGTGTATCTAAGTTTTTTGCCCCTGATGAATAGTTTGCCAAATTTCAAAGACTTGGATGGAAGTAATGGGGGATTGTTGTTGAATCTCTTTATGGATTGCTTTATCTTGTAAAATCCCGGTAAGTTTTGGTTCTGCCCCTATAAATAAAGCAATGCTTGGAATCCCTAAGGCTCCACATAAATGCATTGGTCCTGTATCACCTGTGATGAGGCAATGGAGACTTTTCAAAAAATAGGGCAACTCATCAATAGGGTATTTTCCACAAACATTATGGATTCTTGCAGAGTAATTTTGGGGGAGAGAAGCATAGATTTTATCGCAATATTTCCTTTCTACTTGTGTGCCTGTTAAGAATATCTCTAAATCTTTTTGAGCGTTTAAAAGCATAATAGCAAGGTTAGCAAAGTTTTCTATCCCCCACTCTCTAGCAACCTTGCTTGTTCGCATTTGGAATCCTATTCTTTGCTTGTTTGAGGGAGGGGCTATAAAGTTATGGTATTTAGAGGAGAGTTTCATTTGGATATTATCGTATTTTTCTAAAGTAACAAAGGAGAGAGTTTCTAACCTTGTTAAAATCAAATGCTGCAAGGGAATGCGGGTTAATTTAGCAGAGAGTAGATTTTCCATTGCATTATTTCTTGAAGTTTTAAGGATGTATTTAGCTCCACTAAAAATGGCTGTTGGTATATCTTGGGGACCATTACTATGAAACATTAAAATCAAATCGGGTTTTAAAGAGCGCATTTTAAGGATATTACCAATAAAGCCTTTATAGCCTTTGTTGTAAATTAAAAAATTATCTACATACTCATAATCCCTAAAGAGAGGGTAGATTTTTTTAGCGATAAAGAGAGTGATTTTAGCTTGGGGGAATGCTTTTCTTGTTTGTATAATAGCAGGGGTGCTCATCAAGGTATCCCCTAAAGCAGTATTGGAAAAAAGAATAATATTTTCTATATTTTCAAGTTTGGTGGGTTTGGGTAACTTGGTAATAGGGAATTTTTGTAAATAGAGCTTGACTAAAGAATTAACAAAGAAAGTATAAAGTCTTTGCATCATTATCCTGCTAAATTAAGAATCTTTTAAAGAATGCACGAGGGCATTTTGTCTATCATTTGTGTGATAGTAGAACAAGCAAATTAACCCTAACAATGTCTTTAGAAACAAAATATTATTTTCTCCTAGAGTGTTTCATAGAATCAAAGGCAACGGCTACGATGATGATAGCACCTTTGATGATGTATTGCCAGTATGGGCTTACACCAATATAGGTTAAGCCATAGTTAATCACTGTAAGGATAATAACCCCTATGATAACTCCTGATATTCTTCCAACTCCTCCATAGAATGAAACTCCACCAATAACACAAGCAGCAATAGCGTCCATTTCATACATAAAACCTAAATTATTAGTCGCAGAGCCAATACGACCAGCTTCTAAAAACCCACCAAAAGCATAGAATGCACCTGATAAGGCATAAACAATAATGAGTGTTAGTGCGACATTTACTCCAGAGACTTTTGCAGCTTCAGTGTTTCCTCCAACAGCAAATAAGTTTTTACCAAATTTTGTTTTATTCCATAAAACCCACATAATCATCGTGCAAATGGCTGCATAAATAATCAAATAAGAAATAGTAAATCCTCCTATATTAAATGCCCCTTGCGCGAAATTGGTATATCTTAAGTCAAACCCTGAAATAGGAGAAGCCCCAACATAATCATAATAAAGTGAGTTTAATCCATAAACAATTGTCATAGAACCCATTGTAACAATGAAGGGATGAAGTTTTAGAAATGCTACAACAACACCATTAAATGCGCCCACAATTGCTCCAATGGCGACAATAACACAGATAACTAATAAAAGAGGAAGCTCACCTAATTCGGGGAATACTTTATTAGCATTTGTTGTAGCTTGCAATAAAGTCGCAGAGATAACTGCCGCAAGTCCAACTTGCCTACCTGCAGAAAGATCGGTTCCTGTGGTAACAATAAGTCCAGCAACTCCAAGGGCTATAATCACTTTAACAGAAGATTGCGTTAAGATGTTTTGAAGATTTCTAATACTTAAGAAAGAAGGCTCTTTGATGATGATAGCAAGGAGTATAGCCAATAAAACAAGATACAATCCAGATTGGATTAAAATTTCTTTAATATCGATTTTTCCTTCTTTTGTCCTTGGTAAGTTCATAATAGCTTTCCTTTATTTATATTGAATTTAGAGATGTTTTGCGGCAAGAGAGAGTATTTCTTCTTGTGAGGTTTGTTTGGTATTGACAATACCAGCAACCCTCCCATTACTCATAACAAGTATCCTATCCGTAACACCAAGCAGTTCAGGCATTTCTGAAGAGATCATAATAATACTCTTATCTTTTTTAGCAAGCTCTATCATAAGCTGATAAATTTCATATTTAGCCCCAACATCAATGCCTCTTGTTGGTTCATCAAGCATTAATACCTCTGGATTAGTCAAAAGCCATCTACCTAAAATCACTTTTTGTTGGTTTCCTCCTGATAGAGTTCCTATTTGTGTCCTTTGGTTAGGAGTTTTTACTCTCATACTCTCTATTACCCATTTGGTATCATTTGCCATTTGCTTATTGTTTAAAAATCCTAAAAATCTACTTTTATAAGAGTTTATATTAGATATAATGGAATTAACTTTAATATCTAGCATACTAAATATGCCCGTAACTCTGCGCTCCTCTGTAACAAGCGCAAAGCCATTTTTGATAGCTTCACTAGGCGTTTTATTTTTCACAACCTTTCCATTTAAAGTAATAGTGCCTGTTGCCTTTTCTCTAATACCAAATAAGGTTTCTACAATATCCGTTCTTTTAGAACCAACAAGCCCTGCTATTCCTAAAATCTCTCCTTTATGTAGCTCAAAGCTTACTTCTTTTAAGGAAGGTTGATGAAGGGCTGAAAGATTTTCAACTTTGAGTATGACTTCTTTGACTTTATTATCTTTTGGTGGGAAGCGATTTGTAAGATCTCTACCAACCATCATATTAATAATCTGCTCTGTTGTAAGATCCGCAACGGATTGACTTGATACCCATTTGCCATCTCGCATTATTGTAATATCATCGGCAATTTCTTTGACTTCTTCCATTTTATGAGAGATATAAACAATGCCACAGCCCTTATCTCTTAATTTATTGATAATTCTAAATAAATGTTTCACTTCTATTTGGGTAAGTGATGAGGTAGGCTCATCCATAACTATAATCTTTGCGTGAGAGGAAACAGCCTTTGCTATTTCAATCATTTGTCTTTGTGAGACAGAAAGCTCTGCAATTTTTAAGTGAGGATCTATATCAATATCAAGATCTTTAAAAATTTCAATGGTTTGTGCATACATTTTTTTCTCATTGACAAAAGGTCCTTTCATTGGGAATCTTCCTAACCAAATATTATCTAGCACATTTCTTTGTGTTACTTGGTTTAATTCTTGGTGAACCATTGAAACGCCATTATCAAGAGCTTCTTTTGCGGATTTAAAGTTAATCTCTTTGCCATCAAGATAAATTTTTCCCTTATCTTTTTTATAGATACCAAATAGGCATTTCATTAAAGTGGATTTGCCAGCCCCATTTTCCCCCATAAGAGTATGCACGCTGTGAGATCTTACTTTAAGATTGACACCATCAAGAGCTTTAACACCGGGAAATTCTTTAGAAATATTATCCATTACTAATAAGTAGTTTGTCGGTTTCATAGATTTACTCTTTTTAGCTTATATCTTATAGAGAAAAAAGGGGGTTGCACTCCCCATTATTGAATTTAGGTGGTTTATTGTTAAAGTTTTATTTAAATTGGGAGACATTGCTCTTATCGATCCCAATGCTTGGCACTAATAGGACTTTATTGTCAAGAACTAAATCAGTTCCATCTGTAGCAGGTTTTTTAGCAGCTAAATTGATCGCTATATTAAAAGTAGCCTTTCCTTGTCCTTTAGCGTCATTAAGAACTGTGCCTGCCATTTCCCCAGATTCGATTTTAACTAAGGCTTCAGGCAAGGCATCAACGCCAAATACAGGTAAAGACTTTCTAAATGCTTTTATAGATTCAATAGCTCCTAAAGCCATTGCATCATTATTAGCGATAATAACTTCGATTTTATCTCCATTGGGTCCTGATAGCCAAGCATCCATTTTATCCTTAGCCATAGCGGTATCCCACATAGCTGTATCTAGGTATAACTCTTGAACTTTTATACCTAAATCTTTAAGAGCTTTGATAGAATAAACAGTCCTTGCTTCAGCATCTGGATGTCCAGGCTCTCCTTTTAAAATAACATATTGAATTACCCCATCTTTGTTTAAATCAAGAGCGGGATTATCTTTCCATAATTTAGCAATTAACTCGCCTTGTGCTATTCCTTGTGCATTAGGATCAATTCCGACATAGTAGGCTTTATCATACGAATCTATAACTGATTGTGCAGGTTTTTTGTTATAGAATACTACAGGCACTCCTTCAGCCCTAATTTTTTCTAAAACTGTGGCTCCTGCTGCAGGATCAACAAGATTAATAGCTAAAGAATCCACGCCTTTTGATAGCATAACATCAATTTGATCATTTTGTGTGGTTTGACTATTTTGAGAGTCATTCATTTGTAAATCAACGGTATTAGCAACTTTGCTTGCCTCATCATTAATTACTTGTCTAAACAAAGCAATAAAATTGTCATCATATTTATAAGCTGTAAATCCTACTTTTAATTTTTCAGATGTTGTTTCTTTGTTGCCTCCACAAGCTACAAGCCCTATTGCTAAAATGGCTCCTCCTAAAAAAATGCTAACCTTTTTCATAAGCAATTATCTCCTTAAGAAACTTTTATAAAATAATCTTTGATTGTTAATATACTTGTTAATTTATATTTTGTCAATACACTTTTATATTTATTTAGTAAAACGATTGAAAATCAATAATGTTTTTACGCACATTATCTTTATCATTATCCTGCTATGGCACAAGCTCTAGTTTCGCGGATAACATTGACTTTAACTTCTCCGGGATATTGCACTTGAGATTGTATTTCTTTAGCGATTTCTCTAGCAAGCAGATAAGATTCCTCATCATTAATATCTTCGGATTTTACAATTACGCGTATTTCCCGTCCTGTGTTGATAGCATAAGCGTGTAATACACCCATTTTAGAAAGTGCAATTTGTTCCATTTCACTTACTCTACGCAAGTAGCTCTCTAAGACTTCGCGTCTAGCTCCAGGACGTGCAGCAGAGATAGTATCAGCAGCACATACTGCAAAAACTTCGATACTTTTAGCTTCCTCATTTCCGTGATGTGCAAGGATTGCGTTTAAGACGGCGGGATGCTCATTATAACGTTTAGCGATTTCCGCTCCTAATTCTACATGTGTGCCTTTATATTCGTGTGTTCTTGCTTTGCCTATATCGTGTAAAAGTCCAGCACGTATAGCAAGGAGACAATCTCCGCCAAGTTCTCCAGCAATTATTCCTGCTAAATTAGCAACTTCTAAGGAGTGTTCAAGGGCGTTTTGTCCATAACTTGCCCGATAACGCAAACGACCAATGAGTTTTTTAATCTCTGTATGGATTCCACTTAATCCTAAATCTAAGGTAATTCTCTCTCCTTCTTCTAATATACTATTTTCAAACTCTTCAAAGCATTTTTGATAAACCTCTTCAATCCTTGCAGGTTGAATCCTGCCATCTTCAATAAGGTTTTGTATGGCTTTTGCTGCTATACTCCTGCGGTAGAGATTATGGGAGCTAATGGTAATAATTCCTGGTGAATCATCAATAATAATATCTACTCCACAAGTCATTTCTAAAGCCTTAATATTGCGTCCTTCTTTGCCAATAATTTTAGCTTTGAAATCATCACTTGGTAGGGCAATGATTTGAGTAAGTCTTTCTGCGGCAAATTCTCCTGCAAAACGAGTAGTGGCTTGTGCTAGAATATAATTTGCTTTTGCTTTTGCTTCTTCTTTTGCGTCTTCCTCATATTTTCGCATGAGTTTAGCAGCATCTATTTTAGCCTCTTCCTTAATCTTTTCAAAGAGTAATTCTCTTGCCTCTTCTTTAGAGAGGTGGGTAATGGAGCAGAGCAATCGTGTGAGCTCTTGAAGCATAGATTGATATTTGCTTTTTAAAACCTTTAAGGCTTCTTGCTCTTCATTGAATATATTTCTATCTTTGTTGAATAGATTTTTTTCTTGCTCTAACTTATAATATTCCCTCTCTAATTTTTGATTTTCTTTTATTTTGATTTTTTCAAGTTCTAAAAGATTGTTTTCGTGTTCTTTGGTAATTCTTACACTCTCTTTTTCAGATCTCCGCTTAGATTCTAATTCTATTTCTTTTGCTTTTATTTTTGATTCTTGTAAAAGTTTGTTGGCTTCATATTCTATAGCTTTTGCTTTAGCCTTGTATTGTTCTAAAAGTATTTTAGAATTAGCCGCTAAAAGTTTTCGTGAAAAGAGGTAACTTCCGCCTCCAGCAACAAGTGCGGATAATGCGGAGCTTACAAACATCCATGTTATCATACTTATCCTTAGGGCATAGAGCAACAAAGGGTGTGATAAGGGAATTTCCCTTAATATCGTGGTATTGTGTAATATTTAAAGAGGAATAAAAAATCCCACGACAAATAAAGAGGATTCTTGGAATCTTTTTTTGTGTATTAAAGAATCTATCATACATGCCTTTGCCAAAGCCTATGCGTTTAAATTGATTATCTATTCCAATGACAGGGATTATGGCTATATCTATAAGGTTTATTTTTCTATAAGAGTTGCTTGGTTGCAAAACCCCAAATTTTTCTCTGTGCAATGGAAGCCTAAATTTTACAATTTTAAAGCTGATATCCCCCATAAAAGGTAAAAATATTTCTATATTTTTTTGCTTTCTTAGGGTTTTTAAGACTTTTTTGCCATTAAATTCAATTGCTAAAGGATAATAAAGTAGGATTTTAAGAGGTCTTTTTGTTTTTTTTCTTAAATGCTGTATTTCTTGACTTAAGATTATTAAGAGATTTCTTTGGAGTTTAGAATCTAAGAATATCTTGTTTTGAGCTTTAGAGAGTTTTTCTAAGCTTATTTTGCAATATTTTCGAAATTCAGATTTTTGAGATTCCATAGCCTGCCTTGCTAAGAGATACTTTTAAGGGATTGAAAATGCTATTATAATTTCCCCAAAAAACCAATAAAGGGCGGAATAAACATTAAATTTTACTAGACTTACCCTTGAGTGCAAAGCATAAAGTTATAAAGACACCTATTTGTAGCAATAATAAAAGAAAATGTATATTATAAACTTGTGTTTGTTTGTCTTCTATGCCCCAAGATTCTAAGATGTTGTAAAAGATAAAGGCGACAATTAATCCTAATAAATAGCCTGCTTGTTTATATTTATCAAAAGAAGAGAAAAGTGTTTTTTGTGAAAAGATAAATGTTTCACTCCGCACGAGATAATCTCCAAAAATGAAGCTAATTTGATAAATCCCATAGATAAATAAAGCTCCATAAAAAGTATTTGGAAAAAGCAGAAAAGCTAAAATATAGCAAAAGGGTAGAATTTCGATAAAAAGAAGAATCCTTTTATAGGGTTTTATACTAATGAGTTTAACATAAAGGAGCGTTAAAAGCCACGCTCCAACGCTTAAACTAACTCCACCTAGAGAATAAACTTTAGGAGGAATTAATGCGTAGATGGTAAAAATAGTTCCTAAGGCAGTCCCTACAAAGAAGGAGTTTAAAAATTTGTAGGTAAGATAGGCTTTGAGTGAAAATTCTTGTTGGCTTTCCATTAAAATTGGTATTTCACTCCTGCACCTAAAGTTGTTTCAAATTCATAAGGATAGTAACTATTGCTGACTTTGATAGCGTTTTTATGTTGTGTAAGATTTTTAACAAAAGTATAAACTTCAAAATCCTTTAAGTGGTAAGTGATACTGACATTAAGACTTTGAAAGTTTGGCATTTTTTCTAAAACATTATTAAAATCATTGTAATCATAAGCTCTTGAAGCATATTTATAAGAGATTCCTAGATTAAGGTTTGGGAGTAAAAAATAATTTGTAGCTATATTAAAAATATGTTTGGAAATGCCCGGAATGTTCTTGCCTTTGTAGTTATAACCTGCATTATCTTGCGTGGTAGCATCGACATAGGCATAGGCTAAAGTGCCAGAGAGATTTTCCCTAAAATGTGTGGTGAATTTTAGCTCTCCGCCTACTCTTTGGGTTTTACTAAGGCTTTTGTTTTGGAATGTTTGGGGTTCAAAATAAGCTTCATCTTTGCCTAAAATATAAAAAATATTCCCACTTAATTCATGGATTCCAAAAAGAGTTTTAGAGCCTATTTGAAAAGTATCAAAGGTTGCTGTATGGATAAGGGTGTTGAGGTTACCTCTAAGATCAAACATAAAATCTACATTTGGCACAACAAAACTTCGAGAATAAGAGGTGAAAAAAGAAGTTTGGGGGTTTAAAGCATAGTTTAATCCAAGTTCTCCGCCTATTAGATTATTGCTAAGTTTAGTGGCGTTTTTTGATGAAACTCTTTGCGTATTTATCCCAGCATTTAATGTAAGGTCTTGTAAGTATTTCTCTCCATAAAGATACAAAAGGGATTCATTGACTTCAGCAAGCAAAGTAGCATTTTTGCGTTGATTGGTTTTTACATCGACTCCAAATTCTGTAAAATAAGAGCTATTTTTGTATTGGGTGTTGAAGTTTGCGTATAATCCCTTTCCTTTGTGCTTACTAGAAAAGTTAATAAATTCGCTTTCATTAGAGCTTCCTCCAATATTAATATCTGTTATAAATCCATTATTAGCAAAATAGGTTAAACCCGTATTAAAATATGTATCCCAACGTCTTTGGTGAGTGAATCCATTCCCTGCTTGTTGAGGATTTGTATTAAATTGTTCTTTACTCAAGGGATTAGCGTATTTAATCGCATATTTAGAATAGTTGGTTTGGGCTTTAAGTAGTAAGGAATTATCGGCATAGTAAATAAGCGAGATACCCCCATTTTTGTTATAGCTCCCATCTTTTTCTTCAGAATTTGGCATAATATTTCTTGAACCCTCTGTGTGATAGTATTGTCCAAATGCTCCAATATTTAAAGTATCGCTAGTATAATGGGAGGAGAATTGCGAGTTTAGGGTGTCGTAATTTGCATAACTTAGATGTAAAGTATTTTTTGCTTTGGTTGTGATTTTTAGGATTCCGCTAACTGCACCATTGCCATATTTCGTAGTGCCTCTACCCCGAATAATTTCTATTTTAGAGATAGAATCTAGGGGAATTGCAGAAAGAGAGATAGCAGAGGAATCAATATTATTTAATCTTATTCCATCAACAATAATGGCAAGATTTTTATGCCCATTGATGCCAAATCCTCTTAAATCAACACTTTGAGTATAGGGGTTACCATAATTTGTCTTAATATTTAAAAGGGAGTGAGATTTTAAAAAGTCATAAATATTTTGAGTATTGGATTTTCGGATAGTTGCTTCATCAAATGTTTCTTTAAAATCTTGATTGTCTGTGAGAGTATGATTATGTAGGATAGAAAGGTTTAAAGGTCTTTGTGAAGAGGATGATTGATTTTCTAAAGTTGCGCTTTGACTTTGTGCTAAAAGTATGCTGTGAAGTGCTAAAATAGCCACAAGAGAAAGATATTTTTTTTGAAAACCTCTAGGTTGTAAATTATGTTTTTTCATAAAGTTTGCTCCAAAATTTTGATTAAGTATTTCTTAGATGAATAATTAAGAATTTTGCATTTTACTACAATTTACAAAGTATTGACAAGCAAGTTTAAAAGTAGTAGAATTACAATTTTTTAGTCGCTGGTGTAGCTCAGTTGGTAGAGCAGCTGCCTTGTAAGCAGCAGGCCGGGGGTTCGAGTCCCTTTACCAGCTCCATAATTTTTCAGTGTTTGACCAGTTCAATCTGTGGTGAGATACTCAAGTGGCCAACGAGGGCAGACTGTAAATCTGCTGGTTCTACCTTCCGTGGTTCGAATCCACGTCTCACCACCATAGCCTTGCGGGAGTAGCTCAGTTGGCTAGAGCATCAGCCTTCCAAGCTGAGGGTCGCGGGTTCGAGTCCCGTTTCCCGCTCCATATCTGGGAGCTGATTCTACTTGAAATCATTCTAATCAGCAAACACTATTCTATAAAAATAGATTTTGATAATGCCCATATAGCTCAGTGGCAGAGCACTTCCTTGGTAAGGAAGAGGTCGGCGGTTCAATCCCGCTTATGGGCTCCAGTTTTTCAAAAGTTGTGATAGAATTGTAGAAAATGTTACAATTCTTTTAATGTTAAAATTGGTAAAAGTAGTGTAAAATGAGAACTATTTTAAACTTAAAATTTTAGGAGAAACCTATGGCAAAAGAGAAATATGTCAAGAATAAACCCCATGTAAATATTGGAACAATTGGGCATGTTGATCATGGTAAGACGACTTTAAGTGCTGCAATTTCTGCTGTTCTATCAACAAAAGGTCTTGCAGAGATGAAAGATTATGATAATATTGATAATGCTCCAGAAGAAAAGGAACGTGGTATTACCATTGCAACTTCACATATTGAATATGAGACAGAAAAAAGGCATTATGCACATGTTGACTGTCCAGGACATGCTGATTATGTAAAAAATATGATTACAGGTGCTGCACAAATGGATGGAGCTATTCTAGTTGTTTCTGCAGCTGATGGTCCTATGCCTCAAACTAGAGAACATATTTTGTTGTCACGGCAAGTTGGTGTCCCTTATATTGTCGTATTTATGAATAAACAAGATATGGTAGATGATGAGGAATTACTTGAATTAGTTGAAATGGAAATTAGAGAGCTATTATCAAGCTATGAATTCCCAGGTGATGATACTCCAATTATTGCAGGTTCTGCTCTTAAGGCTTTAGAGGAAGCAAAATCAGGGAATTTAGGTGAATGGAGTGAAAAAGTTATGAAACTTATGGATGCTGTTGATGAATATATTCCTACTCCTGCACGTGAGACAGATAAGACTTTCTTAATGCCAATTGAAGATGTTTTTTCAATTGCTGGTCGTGGGACAGTTGTTACTGGAAGAATCGAAAGAGGTGTTGTAAAAGTTGGGGATGAGATTGAAATTGTAGGTATTCGTCCAACACAAAAAACCACGGTAACCGGTGTTGAAATGTTTAGAAAAGAGCTTGATGCTGGTGAGGCTGGAGATAATGTTGGTGTTCTTTTAAGGGGAACAAAGAAAGAAGAAGTAGAAAGAGGTATGGTTCTTTGTAAGCCTGCTTCCATTACTCCTCACAAAAAATTTGAAGGTGAAATTTATGTTCTTTCAAAAGATGAAGGTGGAAGACATACTCCATTTTTTAATGGTTATAGACCGCAATTTTATGTCCGCACTACAGATATTACGGGTTCTATCACATTACCAAGTGGTGTGGAAATGGTAATGCCTGGTGATAATATTAAAATTACTGTGGAGCTTATTAATCCTATTGCGTTAGAAGAAGGAACGCGTTTTGCAATCCGTGAAGGTGGTAGGACAGTTGGTGCTGGTGTTGTTACAAAGATTATTGAATAGGTTAGATAATGGCTAAAGGTAATCGTGTAAAAATTGGACTTAAATGTTCTGAGTGTGGAGACATTAATTATAGCACCATAAAAAATGCAAAAACACAGACGGAAAAACTGGAGCTAAAGAAATTCTGCCCGAGATTGAATAAACATACAATCCACAAAGAAGTAAAGCTCAAAAGTTAGAGAGTTTTTCTCTAACTTTTTATAGGTCAGTAGCTCCAATGGTAGAGCGTCGGTCTCCAAAACCGAATGTTGGGGGTTCGAGTCCCTCCTGGCCTGCCATTTTGGAATAAAGAGAGACAGCAAGACTATGAAAAAATTAATTACTTATTATAGAGTATCTAAAGAGGAATTATCAAAGGTAATTTTTCCTACAAAAGAGCAGGTAAGAAATGCTTTTATCTCTGTTTTAATTGTTGTTACAATAGTTTCTTTGTTCTTAGCATTGGTAGATTTCATTCTTGGTAGTGTTGTTTCTAATATTTTATAAATTAGGATTTATTAATGGCATTGTATTGGTATGCAATTCAGACATATTTTGGTAGTGAGCAATCTGTAAAACGTGGGATTGAGAATCTTGTAAAAGAGCATCATCTTCAGGAAAGACTAACAGATATTGTCGTGCCAACAGAGGATATTATAGAAGTTAAAAATAATAAAAAAAAGATTAGTGAGCGTAGTCTCTATCCCGGATATGTTTTTATTAGGGTAGATCTTGATACAGCTTTATGGCATACTATTCAATCATTACCTAAGGTTAGCCGTTTTATTGGGGAAGCAAAAAAACCAACGCCATTGAGTGAATCAGATATTAGTCATATTATTGAGAAAGTAAAAAATCGTGCAGCACCTAAACCAAAGATTATTTTTGAAGCGGGTGAAGTTGTAAGGATTATTGAAGGTCCTTTTGCGAATTTTACAGGAATTGTAGAAGAATATGATATGGAACATAGAAAATTAAAACTTAATGTTTCAATTTTTGGTCGAAGTACTCCTATTGAAATACTTTATTCACAAGTGGAAAAAATTGTTTAATCACTAAAGACAAGGATAAGTTATGGCAAAAAAAATTATTGGTGAGCTTAAGCTTCAAATTCCTGCTGGAAAAGCTAATCCATCACCTCCTGTTGGTCCAGCATTGGGACAACGTGGTGTTAATATTATGGAATTTTGTAAAGCTTTTAATGAAAAAACAAAGGATATGGGAGATTTTAATATTCCTGTTATTATTACGGTCTATCAAGATAAAAGTTTTACATTTATTACTAAAAAACCTCCCGTTACGGATTTGATTAAAAAAGTGGCAGGTATTCAAAAGGGTTCTGATAATCCTTTGAAAAATAAGGTGGGTAAATTAACAAAGACTCAAATTCTAGAGATTGCTAAGACAAAAATGGATGATTTGAATGCTACTTCCCAAGAGGCGGCTATTAAGATCGTTGAAGGAAGTGCTAGAAGTATGGGTATTGAAGTTGTAGATTAAAAAGACGCGTTGGAGTATAAAAAATGGCGAAAAAATTAACAAAAAGAATGCAAAATTTACTTAGTAAAGTAGATTGTAAAAAGATATACGATATTACAACCGCTTCTGCAAAAGTGAAAGATTTAGCTTCTGCTAAATTTGATGAAACCATTGAAATTGCATTAAGTTTGGGTGTAGATCCTAGACATGCTGATCAAATGATTCGTGGTGCTGTTGTTTTGCCCAATGGGACAGGTAAAAGAGTTCGTGTTGCGGTATTTGCAAAAGGTGCAAAAGCAGATGAAGCAAAAAGTGCAGGTGCAGATGTCGTAGGAGATGAGGATTTAGCAGAACAGATTAAAGGTGGAGATTTAAACTTTGATATGGTTATTGCAACTCCTGATATGATGGCTTTGGTTGGAAAAGTAGGTAGGATTTTAGGACCAAAAGGTCTAATGCCAAACCCCAAAACTGGAACTGTTACTATGGATATTAGCAAGGCAGTGAGTAATGCAAAAAGTGGTCAGGTTAATTATCGCGTTGATAAAAAAGGTATTATCCATGCACCTGTTGGGAAAGCAAGTTTTGATTCTAAAAAAATAGAGGAAAATATTATTGCTTTAGTTAAAAGCATTAATAAGCAAAAACCTGCTACCGCCAAAGGCAAATATATAAAAAATGCAACTTTATCATTGACAATGAGTCCATCACTTACTTTGAATTCTCAAGAGTTAATGGATATGAAATAATTTATTCTTGTTTTTATCTTAGGCTAATGACTATAGGGGCTTTTGCTTAAAATCTACCCTATATAAGTCTTTCGTCTGAAAGGAGGTTGAAAGTGACAAAAGTAGAAAAAACCACTCTTATTGAGAGATTAAGTGCAGATTTTAAGGGTTCTAATGCCATTGCTATTTGCGATTATAAAGGCTTAAGCGTAAAAGAGCTTGAAGCTTTAAGACAAAGTGCAAGAGAATCTAATGCAAAGGTGCAAGTTATTAAAAATACTTTAGCGACTATTGCTTTAAAAAATTCTGGAATTGAAGATTTAGATCTCAAAGACAATAATATTTTTGTTTGGAGTGAAGATCAAATTTCTCTTGCAAAAATAATTTGTAAGTTTTCTAGCTCTATTAATGGAAAACTTGTGATTAAATCAGGTTATTTTGAAGGAGTTATTGTTGATTCAAAACATATTGAAGCAGTTTCTAAATTACCTTCAAAAGAAGAACTTATTGGTATGTTGTTGTCCATTTGGACTGCTCCTGCTCGTTATTTCGTTGCGGGATTGGATAATTTACGCAAACAAAAAGAAGCAGAATAATTTAAATTTTAGGAGAATGCTATGGCAATTTCAAAAGAAGAAGTTTTAGAGTATATTGGGAATTTATCGGTTATAGAGCTTGCAGAGCTTGTAAAAGATTTTGAAGAGAAGTTTGGTGTTTCAGCTGCTCCTACTGTTGTAGCAGGTGCTGCAGTAGCAGGTGAGGGTGCAGCTGCAGAAGAAAAGACAGAATTTGATATTATTTTAACCAATAGCGGCGATAAGAAAATTAATGTTATTAAGGTAGTGAGAGAGGTTACAGGACTTGGATTAAAAGAGGCTAAAGATGCCGTGGAGAATACTCCATTTACTGTTAAAGAAGGCGTTAAAAAAGAAGATGCAGATGCTATCAAGGCAAAATTTGAAGAAGCAGGTGCAAAAGTCGATATTAAATAGTCTTTGGGGGCTTTAGTCCCTTTATAACATTTTTCTTCCAAAATTCTACATTGATATATGAGGTAATAATTATGCCAGTAAGTTTAAAATCGGGAAATAGATTAAGAGTTGATTTTACAAAGATTCCTCAAAATATTGCCGTTCCTAATTTGTTGCAGTTGCAAAGGAATAGTTATGATGCTTTTTTAAAAGCACAAGATGCTGGAGATTCCGGAATTGAAAAGGTTTTTAAATCTATTTTCCCCATACACGATACGCAAAATAGAATTAGTCTAGAGTATGCAGGTTGCGAATATGGCAAACCAAGATATACTGTTAGAGAGGCTATGGAGAGAGGTTTAACTTACTCAATTCCCTTAAAGATAAAAATTCGTTTAGTGCTTTGGGAGAGAGATGAGAAAACAGGTGAGAAGCTTGGCGTTAAAGATATAAAAGAGCAAAGTATTTTTGTCCGAGAGATTCCTTTAATGACGGAGCGAACAAGCTTTATTATTAATGGAGTAGAACGTGTTGTTGTTAATCAACTCCATAGGAGTCCGGGAGTTATTTTCAAAGAAGAAGAGTCTTCTAGTGCTTCTAATAAGCTTGTTTATACCGGACAGATTATCCCTGATAGAGGTTCTTGGCTTTATTTTGAATATGATGTTAAAGATACGCTTTTTGTCCGTGTCAATAAGCGTAGAAAAGTGCCTGTAACTATTCTTTTTAGGGCTTTGGGTTACTCCAAACAAGATATTTTAAAAATGTTTTACCCTCTTTTGGAGATTAAAAGTAAAAATGGGAAGTATTTTATCCCCTTTAATCCAGAAGAATTTATAGGACGTGTAGAGTTTGATATTAAAGATACAAAGGGAAATTTAATTGTTGCAGCAGGTAAGCGTTTAACCGCTAAAAAAGCTAAGACTCTTCAAGAGGAAAAGCTCAATATGATTGAATACCCTAATGATATTTTAATGAATCGTTATTTAGCAGAGCCTATTTTAGATAAAGAGAGTGGAGAAATTCTTTTTGATACTCTTACTTTACTTGATGAGAGTAAATTAAAAAAACTTCAAGAATTAAGTATTAATCATTTTATTATTGCTAATGACTTAGCAGCTGGAGTTGATGCTTCAATTATTAACTCTTTTATTGCTGATGCAGAATCTCTTAAACTCCTTAAACAAACAGAAAAAATTGATAATGAAAATGATTTAGCAATGATTCGTATTTATAAAGTTATGCGTCCAGGAGAACCAGTTACTAAAGATGTGGCTAAACAATTTATTCAGCAATTGTTTTTTGATCCTGAACGTTATGATTTAACG
This sequence comes from Helicobacter apodemus, assembly GCF_003097575.1. Taxonomy (NCBI): domain Bacteria; kingdom Pseudomonadati; phylum Campylobacterota; class Epsilonproteobacteria; order Campylobacterales; family Helicobacteraceae; genus Helicobacter; species Helicobacter apodemus. The sequence goes on from NZ_CP021886.1 coordinate 1,656,944, forward strand.
CCTGTTGGTCGTATGAAAATGAATCATAAGCTTGATATTAATGTGCCTGATTATGTAACGGTTTTAACCTATGAAGATATTATTAAAACGGTGCGTTATTTAATGCATGTTAAAAATGGGCAAGGAAGGATTGATGATAGGGATCATTTAGGAAATCGTAGAATCCGTGCTATTGGTGAGCTTTTAGCTAATGAGTTACACACGGGATTAGTCAAAATGCAAAAAGCTATCCGTGATAAACTCTCTACTATTAGTAGTGGTTTAGAAGAGCTTATGCCTCACGATTTAGTCAATTCTAAAATGATAACAAGCACTATTTTAGAGTTTTTCACCGGCGGGCAGCTTTCACAATTTATGGATCAAACCAATCCTCTCTCTGAAGTAACGCATAAAAGGAGATTGTCGGCTTTAGGAGAGGGTGGTTTGGTAAAAGAGAGAGCAGGATTTGAAGTGCGTGATGTGCATCCTACACATTATGGAAGAATCTGTCCTATTGAAACCCCAGAGGGGCAAAATATCGGTTTAATTAATACGCTCTCTACTTATGCAAAAGTTAATGAATTAGGCTTTATTGAAGCACCTTATCGTAAGGTTGTGAATCGGAAAGTAACTAATGAGATTGTGTATTTAACCGCTACTCAAGAAGAGGGTGCAGTTATTGCTCCAGCAAGCACCATTTTAGCAAGTGATGATAGTATTAAAGAGGATATTATAGAAGTGCGTAAAGATGGTGAAATTATCTTAATGGAATCTTCTAAAGTAGATTTAATTGATCTTAGCCCTAGGATGGTTGTTGGGGTAGCGGCTAGTCTTATCCCATTCCTAGAACACGATGATGCTAATAGGGCTTTAATGGGGTCTAATATGCAACGTCAAGCTGTGCCCTTACTTGCTCCAGAAGCACCAGTAGTGGGAACAGGGATTGAAAAAATAGTATCGCGTGATTCTTGGGAAGCTATTAAAGCAAAACGTGATGGTGTTGTAGAAAAAGTGGATTCTAAGAATATTTATATCTTAGGTGAAGATGATAGCGGAGCTTTTATTGATCATTATTCTTTACAGAAAAATTTAAGAACGAATCAAAATACTTGCTTTTCGCAAAAACCAATCATCAAAGCAGGAGATGTTATCAAAGCAGGAGATGTTATTGCCGATGGTCCTAATATGGACCAAGGAGAGTTAGCATTAGGGAAAAATATTCGTGTTGCTTTTATGCCTTGGAATGGATATAACTTTGAAGATGCCATTGTTGTAAGTGAGAAGTTAATTTGTAATGATACTTTTACTTCTATCCATATTTATGAAAAAGAGATTGAAGCAAGAGAATTAAAGCACGGAGTAGAAGAGATTACAAGAGATATTCCAAATATTCGAGAAGAAGAATTATCGCATCTTGATGAAAGTGGCATTGTAAGGATTGGGACTTATGTTAGTGGAGGAATGATTCTAGTGGGGAAGGTATCTCCTAAGGGCGAAGTGAAGCCAACTCCTGAAGAGAGATTATTGCGTGCTATTTTTGGGGAAAAAGCAGGGCATGTTGTGAATAAATCCCTTTATTGTCCCCCTTCTTTAGAGGGAACGGTTATTGATGTCAAGATTTTTACTAAAAAGGGCTATGATAAAGATAAGCGAGCTATTGCTGCTTATGAGGAAGAGAAAGCACGATTAGATTTAGAGCATCACGATAAACTCTTAATGCTAGATAGGGAAGAGAGTCTAAGAATAAGCTCTATTTTGTCTAAAGAAAAATTAACAAGTAATGCAAAAATTGCTGATAAAGAGTATAAAAAAGGAAGTGTAATTCCTAAAAAAGAACTTGAAAGTGTCAATCGTTTTGCAATGGCTACTTTGATTAAGAGTTATTCTAAAGATATTCAAAGTAAATATGATGCCCTTAAAGGTAATTTCTTGGAGCAAAAGAAGAATCTTAGCCAAGAACACGAAGAGAAGCTCTCTATTATTGAAAAAGATGATATTTTGCCAAGTGGCGTTGTAAAGCTTGTTAAAATTTATGTTGCTACTAAACGTAAGCTTAAAGTTGGGGATAAAATGGCAGGTAGGCATGGAAATAAAGGGATTGTTTCTAATATTGTCCCAGAAATGGATATGCCTTATACTGAAGATGGTCGTCCTGTTGAGATTGTCTTAAATCCTTTAGGTGTTCCAAGTCGTATGAATATTGGGCAGATTTTAGAGGTGCATTTAGGTCTTGTTGGGAAGCAATTAGGGGAGCAGATTGCTTCTGTTTTTGAGATTGAAAAAAGTAAGTGGATTACGACTTTACGAGAAAAAATAAAAGAAATTGTGAAACATTCTAATATGCAAATTTCTAAAGCTTTCTTAGAAAATTTAAGTGATGAAGAGTTAATAGCTTATGCGAAAGATTGGAGTAAGGGAGTGAAATTTGCTACTCCAATTTTTGAAGGAGTTAATGCGCAAGAATTTGAAAAACTTTTTGAACTTGCTAAGATTGATACAGATGGTAAAACCGAGCTTTATGATGGACGCACCGGTGAGAAAATGATAGAACGTGTTAATGTTGGTTATATGTATATGTTAAAGCTTCACCATCTTGTAGATGAAAAAGTCCATGCAAGAAGCACCGGACCTTATAGCCTTGTTACCCAGCAGCCAGTAGGGGGTAAAGCACTCTTTGGTGGGCAGAGATTTGGGGAAATGGAAGTTTGGGCTTTAGAAGCTTATGGTGCAGCCCATACGCTTAAAGAAATGCTAACAATTAAATCTGATGATGTAGAAGGAAGGGTTAAAGCTTATAAAGCTATTACAAGAGGAGAGGCTGTTAAGGAATCTGAAATTCCTGAAACTTTTTATGTTTTAACTAAAGAATTACAAAGTTTAGCACTTGATGTGAATGTTTTTGTTAAAAATAAAGAGGGGATTAACGAAAGTATTACTATTAAAGAGGAAGATAGACCTAGCGATTTTAACGCTTTTCAATTACTCCTTGCAAGTCCAGAGAAAATTAGAAGTTGGAGTAATGGGGAAGTTAAAAAGCCAGAAACTATTAATTATCGCACTTTAAAACCAGAGCGAGATGGATTATTTTGTGCAAAAATCTTTGGACCTACTAGAGATTATGAATGTCTTTGTGGAAAGTATAAAAAAATGCGCTATAAGGGCGTGATATGTGAGAAATGTGGAGTTGAGGTAACAAGCTCTAAAGTTCGTCGCTCACGTATGGGGCATATTGAGCTTGTAACTCCTGTAGCACATATTTGGTATGTTAATTCACTGCCTAGTAGAATTGGAACACTCTTAGGTGTAAAGATGAAAGATTTAGAGAGGGTATTGTATTATGAAGCTTATATCGTTAAGCAACCCGGTGAAGCATATTATGATAATGAAAGCACAAAACCTGTTGCAAAATACGATGTTTTAAATGAAGAACAATACCAAAGTCTCTCCCAAAGATTTGAACATACGGGATTTATTGCACAAATGGGTGGTGAAGCCGTTAAGGAATTATTAGAAGGGCTTGATTTAGTGGATTTAATTGGAGAATTAAAAGAAGCCATTAAAGCAACTAATTCAGAAGCTAAGAAAAAAACCATTATTAAACGTTTGAAGATTGTAGAGAGTTTTGTAGTCTCTGGCGAGCAAAATCGTCCTGAATGGATGATGCTTACAGTATTACCTGTATTACCTCCAGATTTACGCCCTTTAGTTGCATTAGATGGAGGGAAGTTTGCTGTTAGTGATGTCAATGATCTTTATAGAAGAGTGATTAATCGTAACCAACGTTTGAAGCGATTAATTGAGCTTGATGCACCAGAGATTATTGTTCGGAATGAAAAAAGAATGCTACAAGAAGCAGTTGATGCCCTTTTTGATAATGGTAGAAATGCCAATGCGGTTAAAGGAGCTAATAAGCGACCTTTAAAATCACTTTCTGAAATTATCAAAGGAAAACAGGGAAGATTTAGACAGAATCTATTAGGAAAGCGGGTAGATTTCTCGGGACGCTCTGTTATTGTTGTGGGACCAAACTTACGAATGGATGAATGTGGATTGCCTAAAGGAATGGCTTTAGAGCTTTTTAGACCTCATATTTTAGCTAAACTAGAAGAGAAAGGATACGCTACAACGCTTAAACAAGCCAAAAAGATGATTGAGCAAAAAAGCAATGAAGTATGGGAGTGTTTGCAAGAAATTGTTGCGAATTATCCGATTATGCTAAATCGTGCTCCAACTTTACATAAGCAGTCTATCCAAGCATTTCACCCTAAACTTATTGATGGTAAAGCCATTCAATTACATCCTTTAGTTTGTGCTGCCTTTAATGCAGATTTTGATGGAGACCAAATGGCGGTACATGTGCCTTTATCCCAAGAGGCTATTACAGAATGTAAGCTTTTAATGCTTAGTTCTATGAATATCTTGCTTCCAGCAAGTGGTAAAGCTGTAACTGTTCCTAGTCAAGATATGGTATTGGGGCTTTATTATTTATCTTTGGAGAAAAATAGCTCTAAAGGAGAACATAAACTATTCTCTGATATTGACCAGATTCTTGTTGCACTTGAAAATGATGTCGTAGAAATTGGTTCTAAAGTGCGTGTGTTAGTAGAGGATAAAATTATTAACACCACGATTGGTAGGATGATTTTAAAATCCATTTTGCCTGAATTTGTGCCTACACATTTATGGAATAAAGTCTTAAAGAAAAAAGATATTGCAACTCTCATTGATTATGTTTATAAAGAAGGTGGAGTTGGGATTACTGCAAGCTTCTTAGATGATCTTAAAAATTTAGGTTTTAAATACGCCACAAAAGCAGGAATCTCTATTTCTGCTGATGATATTATTGTTCCTAATAATAAAAACAAAGTTGTAGAAGGTGCTAAGAAAAAAGTAAAAGATATTCAAGCTCAATTTAGTGCTGGTTTATTAACTGAGCAAGAAAGGTATAATAAAATTATTGATGTTTGGACAGATACTAATAATGCCCTAGGTAATGAAATGATGAAGTTAATTGAAGAGGATAAATCAGGATTTAATTCTATTTATATGATGGCAGATTCTGGGGCTAGAGGTAGTGCTGGACAAATACGGCAACTCTCTGCTATGAGAGGATTGATGGCAAAGCCTGATGGAACTATTATTGAAACGCCTATCACTTCTAATTTCAAAGAAGGTTTAAATGTGTTAGAGTATTTCATCTCCACCCACGGTGCAAGAAAAGGTTTAGCCGATACCGCTCTTAAAACCGCTAATGCGGGTTATCTCACAAGAAAGCTTATTGATGTTAGCCAAAATGTTAAAGTTGTTATGGATGATTGTGGAACCAATGAGGGTATAGAAATTACTGATATTACCGTTGGTAGTGAGTTAATAGAGCCATTAGAGGAAAGAATCTTTGGACGCATCATTGCTGAAAATATTATAGACCCAATTACAAATGAAGTGCTAATTAGTGAGGGTGTAATGATTGATGAGGAAAAGGCTAGAAAAATCAAAGAAGCAGGAGTTAAATCCGTAATTATCCGCACACCTGTTACTTGTAAAGCAGAAAAAGGCGTATGTGCTAAATGTTATGGATTAAACTTAGGGGAGTCTAGAATCTCTAAAGTAGGTGAAGCTGTAGGAGTGGTTGCTGCTCAATCTATTGGAGAACCCGGGACACAATTAACCCTAAGAACTTTCCATATCGGAGGAACTGCTAGTAGAAGCCAAGAAGAGCGTCAAGTTATCGCTGATAAAGAGGGATTTATCCGTTATTATAATGTGAAAACTTATAAGAATAGAGAGGGTAAAATTATCGTTTCTAATAGGAGAAATGCGGCAATTTTACTCGTAGAACCAAAGATAAAAGCTCCTTTTGAAGGGGAATTAAAAATTGATGTTGTGCATGATGAGGTTATTGTCTCTGTAGTGGGCAAAAACGAAACCGCTAAATTTGTTCTAAGAAAGAGTGATGTAGCAAAACCTAATGAGTTAGCTGGAGTAACTGGAAAAATAGAAGGGAAGTTTTACATTCCTTATGTAAATGGACATTATGTGAGGGATGAGGGAAGTATTGTTGATATTATTAAGGATAGCTGGAATATTCCTAACCGAATCTCTTATGCTAGTGAATTAAAAGTCGAGGATAATGCCCCTATTACACAAAAGATTTATGCCAAAGAAAGTGGTATTGTTAAGTATTATTACTTGCAAGGCGATCATTTAGAACGTTATAGAGCGTTGAAAAAGGGTGAAAAAATTACTGAAAAAGGTTTATTTGCTGTTATTGCGGATGAATATGAACAAGAGGCGGCAAGGCATTATATTGCTAGGGATTCTATTATTGAAGTAGAGGATAACCAAAGAGTGGACAAGGGTATGCTTATTGCTAAACCAATTAGTGATGAACATATTGTCATTGCGGATTGGGATCCTTATTCTAATCCAATTATTTCTGAAGAAGCCGGGATTATTAAATTTGAAGATATTATACCCGGTCTTACAGTTTCAGAGCAAACTGATGAACTAACAGGACAAACGAGATTAGTGGTTAATGAGTATATTTCAAGTGCTTATAAGCCAACTTTGGTTTTATCTACGGATACAGGAGGATTAATCCGTTATACTCTTGATCCTAAGACTGCTATTTTTGTTAAGGATGGAGCTAAGGTTGAAATGGCGGATATTTTAGCTAAAACACCTAAAGCCCTTGTTAAATCTAAAGATATTACAGGAGGACTTCCTAGAGTATCAGAGCTATTTGAAGCAAGGAAGCCCAAAGAACCTGCTATTTTAGCAGAGATTGATGGGGTAGTGAGTTTTGGGAAGCCTATTAGGGGTAAAGAAAAGATTGTTGTTACTGCTAATGATGGCAGGATTGCCGAATATCTCATTGATAAATCTAAACAGATTCTTGTCCATGAGGGTGAATTTGTTCACGCTGGAGAGGCTATTACAGATGGCGTGATTGCAAGTCAAGATATTTTGCGTATTGGTGGAGAGAAAGAGCTATATAAGTATATTGTTAGTGAAGTGCAGCAAGTTTATCGTCGTCAAGGGGTAAGTATTGCTGATAAACATATCGAAATTATTGTTTCTCAAATGTTAAGACAAGTAAGAATCTATGATAGTGGTAATACTAAATTTATTGAAGGTGATTTGGTAAGTAAACGTCATTTTAAAGAAGAGAATATGAGAATCATTAAAATGGGTGGTATTCCAGCTATTGCTGAACCTGTGCTTTTAGGTATCACACGTGCAGCTATTGGAAGTGATTCGGTAATTTCAGCGGCTTCTTTCCAAGAAACAACCAAAGTCTTAACTGAAGCAAGTATTGCCGCTAAAATTGATAATTTAGAAGATTTAAAAGAAAATATTGTTTTAGGACGTATGATTCCAGTAGGAACAGGGATTTATAAGGAAATGAAAATTAAGGTGAAAGAAAACTTGCCATAGGTTATTTAAGCCTTAATTTAAGTAGAAATAAAGTGTGATTTGCCTATAATCCCTTTCATTTTCTCTATTAAAAATTTCATAGGAAGGAAGACAAGTGCCAACTATTAATCAATTGATTAGAAAAGAGCGTAAAAAAGTTATTAAGAAGTCAAAATCTCCGGCTTTGGTGGTTTGCCCTCAAAGAAGGGGAGTTTGTACGCGTGTTTATACAACAACACCTAAAAAACCTAACTCTGCCTTAAGAAAAGTAGCAAAAGTGCGATTAACAAGTGGATTTGAAGTGATTAGTTATATACCAGGTGAAGGGCATAATCTACAAGAGCACTCTATCGTTCTTATTCGTGGAGGCAGGGTTAAAGACTTACCAGGTGTTAAGTATCATATTATCCGCGGAGCATTGGATACAGCAGGTGTTGCAAAACGAAGTGTTTCACGTAGTAAATACGGAGCTAAAAAAGCTAAAAGTGATTCTAAAAATTAAAGAGAGGTAATAATTAATGAGAAGGAGAAAGGCACCCCAAAGAGAGGTTTTAGGTGATCCTATTTATAATGATATTGTAGTAACAAAATTCATTAATAAAATGATGTATGATGGTAAAAAAAGTGTTGCGGAAAAGATTATTTATGCAACCTTTAATAGAATAGAAGAGAAGACTAAAGAGAAAGGGATTGAAATTTTTCAAAAAGCTTTAGAGAAAGTAAAACCCCTTGTAGAGGTTAGAAGCAGACGTGTAGGTGGGGCTACCTATCAAGTGCCTGTAGAAGTTCGTCCTGCAAGACAACAATCTTTATCTATTCGTTGGTTGTTAGATTCTGCAAGAAAACGTAATGAAAGAACAATGATTGAAAGATTAGCTGGTGAGCTTATTGATGCAGCCAATGAAAGGGGTGCAGCTTATAAGAAAAAAGAAGATGTGCATAAGATGGCAGAGGCTAATAAAGCATTTGCACATTATCGTTGGTAATTTGGTAATTATGATAAAGAGGTTTATAGCCTCTTAAGATATCTCTACAAATACTTAAAGAATCTCAAACTTTATTATCCCAAAGGATTAGAAAATGGCAAGAAAGACTCCATTAAATAAAATTAGAAATATTGGAATTGCTGCGCATATTGATGCGGGTAAAACAACTACTTCCGAGAGGATTTTGTTTTATACAGGTGTAAGCCACAAGATTGGTGAAGTCCATGATGGTGCAGCAACAATGGATTGGATGGAACAAGAAAAAGAAAGAGGAATTACTATTACTTCCGCGGCTACAACTTGTTTTTGGAAAGATTACCAAATTAATCTTATTGATACTCCTGGGCATGTGGATTTTACTATTGAAGTTGAAAGATCTATGCGTGTTTTAGATGGAGCAGTAGCAGTCTTTTGTTCTGTTGGTGGTGTGCAGCCTCAAAGTGAGACGGTTTGGAGACAGGCGAATAAATATGGTGTCCCAAGAATTGTTTTTGTTAATAAAATGGATAGAATTGGAGCGAATTTCTATAATGTTGAATCCCAAATTTCTACCCGATTGAAAGCAAAACCTGTCCCTATTGTTATCCCTATTGGTGCAGAGGATAGCTTTAAGGGGGTTATTGATTTAATCACTATGAAGGCTATTGTATGGAATGATGAATCAATGGGTGCTAAATATGATATTGAAGATATTCCAGAAGATTTAGTAGAAAAAGCTAATGAATATCGTGAAAAAATGCTTGAATCTGTAGCTGAACAAGATGAAGCCACTATGGAAAAATACCTTAGCGGGGAAGAATTAAGTGTAGATGAGATTAAGGCGGGGATTAAAAAGGGTTGTTTAAGTATGGATATTATCCCTATGCTTTGTGGTTCAAGCTTTAAAAATAAAGGCGTTCAAACGCTCCTTGATGCTGTTATTGACTACTTACCTGCCCCAACTGAAGTAGCAGATATTCGTGGTGTAGATGCCAAAGATGAAACCAAAGAAATTAGTGTAAAATCAACAGATGATGGTGAATTTGCTGGGCTTGCTTTTAAGATTATGACAGATCCTTTTGTTGGACAACTTACTTTTGTGCGTGTATATCGTGGAAGTTTAGAATCTGGAAGTTATGTTATAAACTCTACAAAAGGCAAAAAAGAACGCGTTGGAAGACTGCTTAAAATGCATTCTAATAAGCGAGAAGATATTAAAGAAGTCTATGCGGGAGAGATTTGTGCTTTTGTGGGATTAAAAGAAACATTGACGGGAGATACGCTTTGTTCAGAGAAAGAATCTGTAATTTTAGAAAGAATGGAGTTTCCAGAGCCTGTTATTTCTATTGCGGTTGAACCAAAAACAAAAGCCGATCAAGAAAAAATGGCTTTAGCTTTAGCAAAGCTTGCCGAAGAAGATCCTAGTTTTAGAGTGCATACGGATGAAGAATCTGGACAAACTATTATTTCAGGTATGGGGGAACTACATTTAGAAATTATTGTTGATAGATTAAAACGTGAATTTAAAGTTGAAGCTGAAGTTGGGCAACCCCAAGTGGCATTCCGTGAAACTATCCGCCAAAGTGTTGAGCAAGAATGCAAATATGCTAAACAATCCGGAGGGCGAGGACAATATGGGCATGTATTTATTAGGCTAGAACCACAAGAACCGGGTGCAGGATATGCATTTATTAATAATATTTCTGGAGGGGTTATTCCTAAAGAATATATCCCAGCAGTTGATAAAGGGATACAAGAGGCTATGCAAAATGGGGTTTTAGCGGGTTATCCTGTTGTTGATTTTAAGGTTACTTTGTATGATGGAAGTTATCACGATGTGGATTCTTCAGAAATGGCATTTAAAATAGCAGGTTCTATGGCTTTTAAAGATGCTTGTCGTAAAGCTAATGCGGTTTTATTAGAACCTATGATGAAAGTAGAAGTAGAAGTGCCAGAGGAATATATGGGAGATGTTATTGGCGATCTTAACCGACGAAGAGGGCAGATTAATTCTATGGATGATAGGATGGGATTAAAGATTGTTAATGCTTTCGTGCCATTGGCTGAAATGTTTGGGTATTCTACAGATTTGCGTTCGGCTACACAAGGTAGAGGGACTTATACAATGGAATTTGATCACTATGGCGAGGTGCCTAGTAATATTTCTAAAGAAATTATGGAGAAAAGAAGCCGATAGGATTCAAATATCATTGATAGATATATTCTTTGGTTAGTGGAAGTTCGTTATTTGCACCTTTACTAATAAGTAATTGGAATAAATCAATACTTCCTACTCTAAAGGCTGAAGCACAACTTTTAAGATATAAACTCCACATTCTAATAAATTTTTCATCATAGAGCAATCGGACTTTATCAAGATTTTGCGTAAAGTTTTTATCCCATATATCTAAAGTCTTGGCATAATGAAATCTTAGGCTTTCTGCTAATAAGAGATGGTAGTCAAATTCACTAAGTATGCTAATAACTTCCCTTAAGGAGGGTAAGTAACCTCCTGGAAAAATATATTTATCTATCCAGGCATTAGTTTCTCCTTCAAACATAACCATAATAGAATGTAGTAGAAAAATTCCACCAGGTTTCAAAACTTCTTTGCTCTTAGAGCAATAAAGGGATAAATTCTTTGCCCCAACATGTTCAAACATCCCCACTGAAACAATTTTATCAAAATATTCTTTTTCTTGTAGGTCTTGATAGTTTTGTAGGCGAATTTCCACAAGATTTTCAAGTTTGTGAGATTTTACTCTCTCCTTAGCTTCTTTATATTGTTCTTCTGAAATAGTAATGCCTGTAACTTGCACTCCATATTTTTGTGCAGCTATAATAGAGAGCCAACCCCAACCACAACCAATATCTAGTAATTTTTCTCCGGGTTTTAAGTTAAGCTTTTTTAAAGTGTGTTCTATTTTATTAATTTGTGCTTGATAAAGCGTATCTGTTGGATTTTTAAAATACGCACACGAGTAGCTTTTGGTCTCATCAAGCCAAATTTTATAGAAATCATTGCCTAAATCATAATGGCTTTTGATATTTTTACTCTCTTTATTTTGATGAATTTTGCTTGAAATATTAGGATTTTGATATTTTTTGAGATATTTTCTATTGGAGTGAAGATAAATAATTCTAGCAATTTCATCATAATCTCCTTGAATATCTATTAATCCCTCCATATAAGCTTCTGCAAAAGTTAAGCTTAAGTCTTTTGAAAGAAGTTTAAAAGGAATAGGTTGGTGAAGAATTAAAGAAAACTTTGGTTTATTATTCCCTATTTTTACAGTTTCTCCATCCCAAAATTTGATGGCATAATTGCCAAAATTCCATTGTTTCATAAAGCTTTTAATAAAAAATTTTTGTAACATTTAAATCCCCAGTTAATAAATTTTTTTTGTTAATATAAATTTCTATCGAAATTTAGCATATAATTAATAATTATAATATAAAAGGAATTTACAAATTTTTAAAGTAGAAGTGATAATCTAAAAATGTCAATGATTGCCATTCTTTGAAGATACAAAGAGAGTTTTAAACTTTAAAAATTAGGATAGAATATAAGTTCTATAAATTTAAGGAAGATTAATTGGATTTTATTGTTATTTTATTGCTCTTAGCAGTAGTAGTGGTAGTTATTTTGGGAATATTTTTTATAAAGGTAAAGATGCAAAATATTTTATTACAACAAGAAAAAGAAACTCTTTATAGGAATATGCAAGATTTAGAGAATATACGCGTTAAACTTAATGAGCAGATACAGCTTAATATTGCTTTAGAGACCAAATTAGAGGGTAAAGATGAACAATTGCTGAAAATGCAAAAGGATATTTTGTGCGTAAAAGAGGAATATAATCAAAAATATCAAGCCTCACAGGCTGCGTTTGAAACAGCCTTTCATCAATTAGAGATAAATTATAAAGATTCTTTAAAGATGCAACAAGTTGAGCATAAAAAAATACAACAAGATATGCAAGAACAATTACAAAATTACTTCAAAGAGCAAAGTAAAAATATCCTAGCACAAAATCAATTAACACTTAATACCGATTCTAAAAAGATTTTAGAAGAAATTTTTAATCCTATTAAACATAAAGTTGAAGAATATTCCAAAAATCTTATTCACAATGAGGCGACTTTAAAGACAAATATTGAAAATATGTTTAGATATTCACAAAATATTGGGGAAAAAGCGGATAATCTCGCTATTATTTTAAAGGGTGATAAGAAAATAAGGGGAAATTTTGGAGAGTTGCAATTGCGCAATGTTTTAGAACAAAGTGGTTTAAGAGAGGGGGAGCAGTATCAAATCCAAGAGTCTTTTAATGATGAGGGAAAAAAATTTGTCCCTGATGCAGTAATTTATTTAAGCAAAGAACGAAGTATTGTTATTGATTCTAAATTTAGCTTACCAGATATTTTACAGACCGATAAAGTGGATATTTTAAGTAGCGAGATTGCTAAAAACCTTAAAAATAGAATTGATGAATTAGCAAAAAAACCTTATGCCAATGTTGCTAATGCTTATGACTTTGTTTTATTGTTTATCCCCTATCAAAATATTTTAGATTTAGCTTTAGAATTTGATAATGCCCTTTATCAATATGCTTACCAAAGAAAAGTTTATTTAACCACACCAAATACTCTTTTTATGGCATTAAAAACTATAGAGATTACTTGGATAAAGATTCAAAGTGATGAAAATATTATGAAAGCTTTTTTAGATATTGGGAGGTTTTATGATAAATTTGTGGGTGTTTTAGAGGATTTTGAAAAAATAAAGAGAAATGCGACAACCCTACATAATACTATTGATGAAATGGATAAAAAGCTCTTAAGCGGGAATGGAAACTTAGCAAATAGATTTGATGCCCTTAAAGCACTTGGTGCAAAAACGCAAAAATCTATTACAAGTGTTTATAAAAAAGAGTATTTAGAAGTTTAAGTCTCTAAAGGCTTTTTTTTCTCTCTTCCAAACGTTCTTGTTCAGAGATATTTTGTGCAAGATTATCCCAACGCAGTTTCGTTCCACCTAAGATATGAAAATGTAAGTAAGGAATCTCCTGTCCGCCATCAATACCTACATTACTAATAATTCGGTAGCCATTTTTATCTAAACCTAAGATTTTTGTAACCTCTTGAATAAAAGCAGTGTATTCTGCCATATCTTGAGGGGGGATTTCTTGAAAATCCTTAGCGAATTTTTTAGGAATAGCTAATACATGTATAGGGGCTTTTGGGGATATATCGTGAAATGCTAAAAATTTATCATTTTCTAAAACTTTATTACAAGGCAGATCCCCTTTTATGATTTTTTCAAAAACAGTCATAGTAATCCTTTAAAACCAAAATATTTACTAAATTTTACCTTATTTTATTAAAGTATTAATATAATACTACCAATTATTAAGCGAAGTAAATATTTTTTTAAATACAATAATTTTAAATTTTTAAATTAGGAAAGAGTTGTGGAGGAAATATTTTTAAAAATAGAAAATGCAAAAAATACTGCAGAGTTAGAAGAAATACGTATTTTAGTATTAGGAAAAAAAGGAAGTTTAACTGCTAAATTTGCAGAACTTAAAAATTGTGAGGCTTCAGTTAAAAAAACATTAGCCAAAGAATTAAATACCTTAAAAATAGATTTTGAGAGGGCTTTAGCGAATAAAAAAGAATGGCTATCAATGCAAGAGTTAGAAGAAAAGATAAAACAAGAAAAAATTGATGTTTCTTTGTTTAATGCTTCTAATTTAAGGGGAGCAAGTCATCCTATTATGTTAATGTTGGATAAAATTGTAGGCTATTTTGAGAGCATGAATTTTGCGGTTAAGATGGGTCCCTTAGTTGAAGATGATTTTCATAATTTTGAAGCCTTAAATATTCCTTCTTATCATCCTGCACGTGATATGCAAGATACCTTTTATTTTAAAGATAATAAGCTTTTGCGAACGCATACTTCTCCTGTGCAAATCCGCACAATGGAATCCCAAAAGCCTCCTATTCGTATGATTTGTCCGGGAAATGTTTTTCGTTGTGATTATGATTTGACGCATACCCCGATGTTTCATCAAGTTGAGGGGTTGGTAGTGGAAGAGGGTAAGGATTTTGTGAGTTTTGCAAACCTTAAATTTATCCTAGAGGATTTTTTGAAATATATTTTTGGCGAGGTTAAAGTGAGATTCCGCTCAAGTTTTTTTCCTTTCACAGAACCAAGTGCGGAAGTGGATATGAGTTGTATATTTTGTAGGGGTAAGGGTTGTAGAGTCTGTTCGCATACAGGTTGGTTAGAAGTTTTGGGATGTGGAAGTGTTGATGATAATGTGTTTAAAGCAGTGGGTTATGAAAATGTAAGCGGATATGCCTTTGGTTTAGGGGTTGAGAGATTTGCTATGCTTGCATTTAATGTGCCAGATTTGCGGTCATTTTTTGAAAGTGATTTAAGAATATTGGAGCAATTTAAATGAAATTTACTAGAAGTATTTTTAAAACCATTTTGCCTTTAGATAATATTAGTAGTGAGGTAATTTGTGCTACTTTAGATAAAATTGGATTAGAAGTTGAAAGTTTTGAGAAATTAGTTGCTCCTAAAAAAGTGATTGTAGGTAAGATTCTAGCTTGTAAAAAACACCCCGATGCACAGAAGCTTAATGTTTGTGAAGTAGCTATTGGGGGTGAGGAGGGGGAGTATCAAAGCCTTCAAATTGTTTGTGGTGCTAAAAACGCTAGAGAGGGAATTTTTGTAGCTGTGGCATTAGAAGAGGCAGTTTTACCTCAAATGACTATTAAAAGAGCAATTTTAAGGGGTGTTGAGAGCTGTGGAATGCTATGCTCTAGCATTGAGATAGGTTTTCCTAAAATAAATGATGGCATTATAGAGTTAGACAATAGTCTTGGGGAGTTAATTATCGGTAAGGAACTCTTAGAGTATGATGCTTTTAATGATGAGGTCTTTGAAATTTCTATTACTCCAAATCGCGGAGATTGTATGAGTATTATCGGTATTGCAAGAGAGTTAAGTGTAGGATTAAATTTAGAAATGCAACCTTTAAAAATGCCAAAAACTTCGGAGAACTCTCCAGGAATTGGTAGGGTCTTGCAAATTACAACGAATGAAAAATACGAATCTTCTTTAATGTATAAAGCTATTGAATTACACTCTATTCCAACTCCTTGTTGTGTAGCTTTGTTTTTGGCTTATAATGAAGCCTTAGAAGAGGATTGGTTGAGTAATGTATTGGGGTTTGCGACATTTTATAGTGGGGTTATTTTAAACGCTTATCCGCAGGATTTTTGTAGGCTAGAAGATAAAGATGGAATTGATAAAATGCTTTTAAAGTTAAAAAAAGATGAATTAGGCTTTGAGAGTATTTATTATAAAGATAGAAAACTATCTACCATTGGTGTAGAATCTTTTTCTTATAAAGGCTTTAAGCACAATAAAGACAAAGAATTTGTTGTCTTAGAGGCTAGTTATATCCCTCCGCAAATCATTGCACAAAAGGTTTTAGAAGCTAATATCAAGGTTGATACTAAAATCTTTCAAAGAGTTTCAAGAGGGAGTAATCCGGATTTAAAACTCGGACTTGATGTTTTTGGAAGTTTTTTAAATGATGAGCGAATAGTTTTTTATACTGATACACAAGAACTATTAAAAGTTATTAAAAGAGAATCCATTACCATTGATATTTTATTATTATCTAAAGTAATTGGTTGTGTGTTAGATAAAATTACTATTGTGAATATTCTAAAGGCGTTAGAATTTAAAGTAGAATTACCTGCGGATGAAAATTTGCTTATTGCTACACCACCACTTTTTAGGCACGATGTTATCGGGTTTCAAGATATTGCAGAAGAAATCATCCGTTTTGTAGGTATTGATAATGTGCCAAGTCAGCCTTTATCTTTTGTGCAGAATAATCAAATTAATGCAGAATCAGAGTTTTATCATTTTCAAAGAAAATTAAGTAAAAAAGCTATTGGTGTTGGTTTTAATGAAGTGGTGCATTTTGTTTTTCATAATAAAGAAATGTTAGAAAAATATGGTTTTGAGACTTTAGAGGATAAATTAGAGCTGTTAAATCCCATTACGCAAGATCTTAATACTTTACGCTCTACCTTGCTTATGGGGTTAATTCAAGCAGCAGTTTATAATAAAAATAATGGATTTAGTGCTATTTCTTTTGCAGAAATTGGTTTTACTTACAATAAAAAACGGCAAGAAAATATCAAAATGGCTTTTTTGCAAAGTGGTCTTGTTTGCCAAGAGCATTATCCTAAGACCAAAGGTATCAAGGCAGACTTTTTTGCTTTTGCCGATAGAATCTCCTGTGTTATTGGAGAATTTACCTTGCAAGCCTTTCAAAGTAATATAAAAATTTTTCACCCTAATCAATGTGCAAAGATTTTTAGAGGCAAAAAGGAAATTGGTATTCTTGCAGCTTTGCATCCAGCACTAAGAGAGTCCTTTGGATTAGAAGAAACTTATTTATGTGAGCTAGACTTAAAGTCTCTAAAAGATGAGTTACCTAAGGTTGAGCGGTATTCAAAGTTTCAAAAAGTTGTACGTGATTTAAGTATTCTTATGCCTAAAGAGATTCCTTATTATAAGCTTAAAGAAACCATACAGCAATTAAAAATTCCGCATATTTTGAAATTTTATCCCCTTGATGTTTATAGGGATAAAAGTTTAGAGGATCAAATAAGTTTGACAATCCGCTTTGAGATTCAATCCTATGAAAAAACTTTAGAAGAAAAAGACATCATCGAAGTTATGGAGAGGGTTTTAGCGGTGCTTAAAACGAAGCATAAGGCAGAATTACGATGAGGATAAAGGTATCCCCAAGTGTTGGATTTAAGATAGATCTTTCAAAGATTGCCCCGGATAAGTCTATTTCTCATCGTAGTGTTATTTTTTCTTTACTTAGTTATAAGCCTTCATTTGTAAAGAATTATTTACAAGGCGAGGATACTTTAAATACCCTAGAGATTGCTAAGAAGTTAGGCTTGGTTGTAAAAGAAGAAAAAGATGGGCTAATCTTTATCCCCCCAAAACAGCTTAAAGAACCTAGTGAAATTTTAGATTGTGGGAATGCAGGAACAGCTATTCGCTTGTATTTAGGTTTATTGAGTGCTAGAGAGGGAATGTTTGTTTTAAGTGGAGATTGCTATTTAAATGCCCGTCCTATGAAACGCGTTGTAGAACCTTTAAGGCAAATAGGGGCGAGCATTTTTGGAAGAGATGGGGGTAATCTTGCACCTTTAGTTGTGATTGGAAAGCCTCGCTTAAATGCCTTTAATTATGTTAGTAAAATCGCCAGTGCACAAGTAAAATCTGCTTTAATTTTAAGCGGACTTTATGCTAAGGGGGAATGTAAATACACAGAGCCACAATTAAGCAGAGATCATAGTGAGAGAATGCTTATGGGTATGGGTGCAAACTTAGAAAGCAAGTTAAACCCTAATGGTGCTTTAGAGCTTAAGATTTTTCCTCAAAAAAACCCTCTAAATCCACTTGAAATTGACATTCCAGCAGACCCTTCTAGTGCATTTTTCTTTGCTTTAGCTATTGCTATTACCCCCAATTCTCGTGGGATTTTGCGTAATGTCTTACTTAATGCTACAAGGATTGAAGCCTTTAGGGTTTTAGAACAAATGGGCGTGCATATTACTTATAGGGAGTATGCTTCTACTTATGAAAGCATTGGTGATATAGAGATAAGCTCTCCAAACTATCTCAAGGCTATAGAGATTCATCAAAGAATCGCGTGGCTTATTGATGAGCTCCCTGCTTTAGCTATTGCTATGGCTTGTGCTAAAGGTGTGAGCAAAGTAGGTAATGCTAAAGAGTTAAGGGTGAAAGAAACTGATAGAATTGTAGCAATAGTTAGGAATTTGCAGCTTTGTGGGATAGAGGCAAAAGAGTTAGAAGATGGTTTTGAAATTTGTGGGGGAGACTTTAAAATGTGTGAAGTTCCTAGTTATGGAGATCATCGCATTGCTATGAGTTTTGCTATTGCTGGATTAAGAAGTGGAATTACTATTACTCAAGCAGAATATATTAATATCTCTTTCCCTAATTTTTTAGAAATTTTAAATGCTATAACACAAGTTGAGGTTGATAATGAAAGTTAAATTAGCTAAAAATTATGGATTTTGTTTTGGTGTTAGACGAGCTATAAAGCTTGCTGAATCAAAACCTAATGGAATTACACTTGGTCCTCTTATCCATAATGCAAAAGAGATTGAACGCTTGAAAGAAAATTTTAATGTCGTAGTTAATGAAAATATTCAAGAGATACCTAAAGATTCAGAAGTTATTATCCGAACTCACGGAATTCCTAAGCAAGATTTAGAACTGCTTAAACAAAAAACAAAAAATATTACTGATGCTACTTGTCCTTTTGTAACAAAGCCTCAAGAAATTTGTGAAAAGATGAGTGCAGAAGGGTATCAAATTATTATCTTTGGAGATGAGAAGCACCCAGAAGTAAAAGGAGTTATGAGTTATTGTAAAAATACACCATTAGTGATTGAAGATTTAATGGCTTTAAAAAATAGCAAAATTCAAGAAAAAGTAGCTCTTATTTCACAAACTACAAAGAATATCGAATCTTTTTTACAAATTGTAGATTTCTTAGTGCGAAATTGTGCAGAATGTCGCGTTTTTAATACGATTTGTAATGCAACTTTTGATAATCAAGAATCCGCAAGAAATCTCGCTAAAGAAGTTGATATAATGATAATTGTTGGCGGTAAAAACTCCTCTAATACTAAGCAACTTTATAATATTTCTAAAGAATATTGTAAAGATTGTTATTTGATTGAGGATTATTTAGAGTTACGCAAAAGTTGGTTTGATGGTAAGAAACTTTGTGGTGTTAGTGCTGGTGCTTCAACACCTAATTGGATTATTGATAAAGTTGTGCAAGATATAGAAAAATTGTAATTAATACTTTTAAAAGACTATTTTAGTTAAAATAGTTAAATTTTATTTAAAAAGGGCGTAAGGTATGGCTGGCGTAAATATGCAGGAATTAGAGAAAATTGAGATTGAAGAAGATTTTGCTTCGATGTTTGAACAATATGAAAAAAAAGAGAATGAAAAGGTTTCACAAGGCGAGATTGTAGCAATTGAAGGGAATTGTGTGATTATTGCAGTTCCAGGAGAGAAGAAAGAAGGGAATATTTCTATTGAAGAAATTAAAGATTCAGAGGGGAATTTATTCTTTAAAGTAGGGGAATTGTTGCCAATTGTTATTACAGGGAAGAAAAATGAGCAACCTATTGTTTCTTACAAAAAAGCAATACGTAAAGAAAAAATTGCAAAATATATCAAAGATTTAGGTGAGAACTATAAAGATAAAATTATCGAAGGTGTTGTTATAAGAAAAAATAAGGGCGGATACATTGTTGAAAGTGATGGTATAGAGTTTTTTATGCCAAAATTTGGAGCAGCCTTTAAAGATGGTAGTAAGGTAGAGGGTAAGTCTATTAAGGCTTGCATTGTAAATGTAAAACCCGAAGAAGATAGCATTATTATTTCAAGAAAGCGATTATTTGAAATTGAAAATTCTACTAAAAAAGATGCGATTGATAACCTTTTAAAGCAAGAAGGGATTTTAGAGGGAAAAGTTAAAAAGATTACTAGTTTTGGTATGTTTGTAGATGTTAATGGTGTTGAAGGATTAGTGCATTACACAGAAATTAGCTATAAAGGACCCGTTAATCCTTCAAAACTCTATAAAGAAGAAGATGTTGTTCCTATTAAAGTTCTTTCTTATGATAAAGAAAAACGTCGTTTAGCTCTTTCTATTAAAGAAACTACAGAAGACCCTTGGAGGGAAATTGAAAAAGAGCTTGAAGTAGGGGATGCTATTAAAGTTACAGTTAGCAACATAGAGCCTTATGGAGTCTTTGTCGATTTAGGAAATGATATTGAAGGTTTTTTGCATATTTCTGAAATTTCTTGGAATAAAAATATTCAAAACCCAGAAGAGTTTTTAAAAACCGGACAAGAAATTGATGTAGAGGTTATAGAAATTAATACCAAAGAGAGACGTTTAAGGGTATCACTTAAGAATCTCTTAGATAAGCCTTTTGATAAATTCGCTAAAAAATATAAAGAAGGTGATATTTTAAAGGGTTGTGTTGCGACTTTGACAGATTTTGGAGCTTTTATTAAATTAGATAATATTGATGGTTTGTTACATAATGAAGATGCCTATTGGAACAAGAATGAGAAATGCAAAGATTTAATGAAAGTTGGCGAGGAGATTGAAGTAAAAATTGCTAAAATTGATAGAAAAAAAGAAAGAATTTCTTTAACTCGCAGAGGAATTATAGCCTCCCCAGTAGAAGAGTTTGCTAAAAAATATTCAATAGATAGTGAAATAAGCGGTATAGTCAGAGATATAAAAGATTTTGGTATTTTTATTAAAATTGATGATGAAGTAGATGCTCTTATTAGGAATGAAGATTTGCCACCCCTTAAAAAGGAAGAGATTCAAGTTGGTGATAGTATTAATGGTGTGATTTCATTGCTTGATTGTGCAAATAATAAAATTCGCGTTTCTATTAAAAGATTAGAAAAGCAAAAAGAGAAGGCAAAATTGAAAAATTTTAATGATAATGTAGATAATAAAATGACTTTAGGGGATATTATTAAAGATAGAATTTCTTAATAGAATATAATATGCAAGTAAGAGTATTGATGACTATTTTAGCCTGTTTTATCTTGATTACATTGCTTGTGCTTATTCGTAAATATATAGATGCAATAAATGTTGCTTTGCCTGTTTTTAAACCCTATGAGTTAGCTGTTGATAATAATCAGCCAGAGTTTGCCAATGTTTCAGATTGGGTGAATAAACTTTCTAATAAGAGTAGTAGCCCATTTATTTATCCAGCTCCAGTTTTGCAAGTTAAATTACTCCTTGAAGATGATATTCTAGAAAGTCATGAAGAAGTTTTTAGGGTTTCAGTAGGGGCGATTGATGATTATCAGTTTTTTTGCATTAATCAAGTATTTAGTAGCCATAAAATTAAATATTCCTATTATAAGGTGGGAGATAATATTTGGTTAGTAGTATTAACAAAAGATGAAAATTATCTTCGTAGTGTTTTAGATAAGCTAAAATATTATGAAATTAATTATATCTTGGCTAAAGCCTAAAAGTGGAGTGTTAGAGATGTCAAAATTCACAATTATTGTCTGCGATCATATTCATCAAAGTGGTTTAGAACTGTTAAAAAAAGATAAAGAAGTGGAGATGCTAAATTTAGCGACTTTGCCAAAAGATACATTAAAAAAAGAATTACATAAAGCAGATGTAGCAATTACTCGGAGTTCAACAGATGTAGATATAGATTTTTTAGAATCTGCTCCTAAACTTCGTGCTATTGTTCGTGCTGGTGTTGGCGTGGATAATGTAGATATTGAAAGTTCTAGTAAAAAAGGTGTTATTGTGATGAATGTCCCAACAGCTAACACTATTGCGGCGGTAGAACTCACTTGTGCACATATTTTAAATGCTGTAAGGAGACTGCCTGAAGCTAATGCACAATTAAAAAATGAACGCAAATGGAAACGTGAAGATTGGTATGGAACGGAATTAAAGGGTAAAAAATTAGGCATTATTGGATTTGGAAATATTGGTGGTAGAGTAGGAAAACGTATGAAAGCTTTTGAAATGGAGGTTATTACTTATGACCCTTATATTAATGCCACAAAAGCTACAGATTTAGGTATTGCTTATACAAAAAACTTTGATGATATTCTAGCTTGTGATATTATCACCATACATACACCGAAAAATAAAGAAACTATTAATATCATTGATAGAGATGAAATTACAAAAATGAAAGAGGGCGTAATTTTAATTAATTGTGCAAGAGGTGGATTGTATAATGAGGAAGCACTTTTTGAAGCTTTACAATCCCACAAAATTCGTTTTGCTGGAATAGATGTTTTTACTAAAGAGCCTGCTATTTCTAATAAACTTTTAGATTTAAATAATATTTATGTAACCCCTCATATTGGAGCAAATACTTTAGAATCCCAAGAAAAAATTGCTATTGAAGCAGCAAAAGCGGCTTTAGAGGCTGCAAGAGGTTCTAGTTTCCCTAATGCTCTTAATTTACCTGTTAGAGAGAATGAGTTACCACATTTTGTAAGGGGATATTTGGAGTTAGTGCAGAAAATGGCATTCTTTGCCATTCAGATGAATAAAGATGAGATTCGCTCTATTCAATTAGAAGCACAAGGTGAGATTAAAGAGCATCTCTCTTCCCTTTCCACCTTTGCATTAGTAGGTATTTTAAATGCTACATTGGGGGATAAGGTCAATTATGTCAATGCTCCTTATGTTGCAAAAGAACGTGGTATTGAAGTGCAATTGGAGGGAAAAGAATCCCAAAATGTTTTTAAAAATCAGGTTAAACTTACATTATTGACGCAAAAGGGAGAATTTAGTGTAAGTGGGGCAGTATTTAATGAGGATACTTTAAAAATAGTAGAAATTAATAAATTTTCTTTAGATATTAAACCAGAGGGCAAAATGATACTTTTTAGGAATAACGATACTCCTGGTGTGATAGGCTTTATTGGGAGTATTCTTGCTAAACATAATATTAATATAGCGGATTTTCGTTTAGCACGTTATAAAAAAGAGGCTTTAGCTGTGATTATCGTTGATGATGAAGTGGAATCTAGAGTTTTAAAAGAGCTTTCAAATATTGATGCTTGTATTAGTATCCAATACGCTGTTTTATAGGTATTTTTGATTCAGTGTAATTTGAGTTAAATTATGTATAATTGTGGGCTATTTTGTAGCCGGGGTGGTGAAATTGGTAGACGCGCTAGACTCAAAATCTAGTGGGGGAAACCCCGTGTCGGTTCGATTCCGACTCTCGGCACCATATCTAAAATCTTTGTTTTGTTTTTCTAAAAGTGTTTATCTTTTGCATTAATTTTTTAATCTACCAAGTTTTTGTATTAAGTTCATCGTAGTATTTAATTTTTTCTAAAACTCTTTGTAATCTAGTGCCACAATCTATTCTTAATCCTTATTTATTGTTGGAATAAAAAGATGTTAAAAATTTTTAGAATACATAGGCAACAAAATATTAGCTTGAAAAAAGCAAAATATTCAAGCAGGGAATGAAGAAAAAACTTATAACTTAGCTTAAGCATCAACAAAGATAAGTCCTCCTATCAGAAGGATTCCTAACTTAATAGAGTTTGGGACAAGATTGTTTAAAAACTAAAGGATGAAAAAGATTTAGACGAGTGGAAAGTATAATTTGTTTTGATATACTAATTATTACCTATTAAACCATAAAAGGATATTTATGCAAGAGCTAATCACTTCTAAGCAAATACAAAGTGCTTATAAATTAATGAAGGAATTGCGTCCCCATTTAAGCTTAGAAGAATTCACAACCAAAGTAGTGCATCAGCAAAAAAGTATGCAATACCGCCTCTTTGTCTCTTATAGCCAATCACAAAATATCATCGGGCTTTGTGGGGTAATGCCATTTTTTGTCCTATACCGTGATAAATGCCTATATATCTGCGATTTTGTCATTGCCTCACATTTAAGAGGGCAAGGCTTGGGACAGAGATTTTTACAAGAAATTGAAGAAATGGCAAAGAAAGAGGGTTATTTGCAAATAGAATTAAGCTCAAGCTTCAAAAGAGAGGAGGCACATCGTTTTTATGAGAAAAAAATGAATTTTCAAAAAACAAGCTATGTATTTGTAAAGTCTTTAAAATGAAGTCAAAGTTATACCCTTAAAGTTGCTTTTACTCCTTTTAAGCTTATGTTTTATACCTTGTAATCTTTACAGAACATAAACCCTTACTCCATAAATATATCTAACCCACTTTGCAGAGCATAAGGCACAGAACTACCGTGACTTTGCCCATTGAACTCAATAAACACGATATTTCTAGGGTTGGGTGCATTGGTTTGCAAATCCCATATAAGACTTTCTAGCTTCAATGCTCCTTGCATTTTTTTAGAATTTTTCTCCAAACTTCCACGCGTAAAAATTATAGAATCTGGATAATCCCTTAGTTTTAAGGGTAAAGATAGAAATTTTCCCTCTCCCCACCAAAGTGATGGTGAAGCACATACATAATGTGTAAAGCTCTGTGGTTTAGATAAAAGTGTATGCAACACAAAAAGACCACCAAAAGAATGCCCAAAAAGTAGCTCCTTCTGAGGCACACCAAATTGTTTATGGATAGAGGGCTTAACTTCTTGTATAAGAAAATCTAAAAAACTATCTATTCCGCCCCCACCGCTAAATTTATCTTGCAAGTATTCAGGAAGCAAAGGTGTATAATCATAAGTGCGTAATGCCCTATCATAGGCTAATGGACTATAGTGTCCGACTCCTATGATAATAGGCAATGCTTTAAAGGGCTTAGTAGATTCTTTTGTAGCTATTTCATTAAGTAGTAAAGGAAAAAATGCATTGCCATCAAGCGTATAAAATACACTCTTTTTATCTGCCTTATGTTTTGGGATGGCAATATGGATATTATAAAATCTCCCCTGTATATTTTGCATACGCGTAGTTTCTATGCTAAAAAGATTTTTTGCCTCTTGCATAAGGGGTGGAATCTCTTGTGAGGGAGCGGCGAAGACATTACCAAAACATATACAAATAAATATTAAAAGAATATAACCTTTCATTCCTTATCCTTATTATCTAAACTTTTTGTACTTTGTGCTTCCTTATTTTTTATACCTTTTTACAATGTCTTTAAATCATAAGCCCACGCAACCACAATTCGCACAGGTAATTAAAAGCTTAAGTGTATTCTAGCACAATCGTGTAGATACTTCAATTTAGCTTAAAATTTGATCAAAGCAATGCTGTACTTTATGGCAGAGATTTTTACAAGAAATTGAAGAAATGGCAAAGAAAGAGGGTTATTTGCAAATAGAATTAAGCTCAAGCTTCAAAAGAGAGGAGGCACATCGTTTTTATGAGAAAAAAATGAATTTTCAAAAAACAAGCTATGTATTTGTAAAGTCTTTAAAATGAAGTCAAAGTTATACCCTTAAAGTTGCTTTTGCGTTCTGTTTTTATTTCAGCCTTTGTAATAGCTTGTTACTTGTTGAGGCGATGCAAATTTGCTCTTTAAATATGGATTCATAAATTTTTGTATTTCTAGTAAAAAATTTCTTTATTATTTTAGTGTTTTTTGTGACTATTTATCTGCTAGTTATGGGATTTATAAAGTTTTAGAATCTCCGTGCTTTAAAAATGGGGCAACATTACGATTACATAAGGTATTTAAAATGAAATTTGTATAAATTTGCTAAAATAACCACTCACAAATTTATAAGGCAAAAAGTAAAATGATTTTTGAAAAGCAAGATTATCAGCAAGAATGTATTGAGAATATTATTACTCTTTTAGAAAACTTCAATTTCAAACACCAAAGTGCAGAGAATCTAAAAGATTGCTTTGCAAAGTTTCATACACAAATCCCCATAAAAGCCCTAAGTAATAAGTTGAATATTGATATTTTAATGGAAACAGGCACAGGCAAAACTTTTACTTATCTTAATCTTATTTTTGAGCTCCATAAAGTCTATAAGCAAAATAAATTCATTATCTTTGTTCCACGTAAGGCGATTTTAGAATCTGTTAGACAAAATATCCGCCTTACCAAAGATTATTTTTACAACCAATACAAACACCACCTCAAAATCTACACTTATGAAGGGAGTAAATCCCAAAGTGCAATTATCAATCACTATATTAAAAATACCGATGAATTATCTGTGCTTATCCTCACTAATAGTGCAATGGACAAAAAAGACAATATCCTCAATAAAACAAGCGAAAGCCTTTTTGATACAAAAAGCATTTTTGAAAATATTGCCGCGCTGAATCCTATTTCCATTATTGATGAGCCGCATTTGCTTAAAGGCGAGGCATTTAATGCCTATTTTAGCAAGGTTAAAACATTGTATTTTCGTTTTGGTGCAACTTTTCCACAAGATAATGATTTTAAGTTAAGCAATGTTGCATATTGTCTAGATTCTATTAGTGCGTTTAGAAAATATCTTGTGAAGCAAATCCGTGTACATACGATTTCTAAAGATAGTCAAGCTCCCTTTTTGCTTGTTTCTGATGGCAAAAGCGCGAAACTTTCATTTTTAAAAGCGGGTGTAGAAAAGAGTGAAACTTTTTATAAAGGAGCGGATTTAGGGAGACTAGATTCTAGTTTAAGTGGTGTAAATATTGTCAAAACTACTAAAGATAAAGCCTATTTAAGCAATGGAGATATATTAGAAAAACTAAAATCTTATAAACTCCAAGATTCCGAGATTACCACCTTACTTAAAAAAGCTATAGACTTACATTTTGAAAAAGAAGCCATTTTGTTTGCTCAAAATATCAAAGCCCTAAGTCTCTTTTTTATCCCAAATATTGAGGATTTTAGGGAGGTAGAGGGCAAGGGTGCACCTTTTATCAAAAACGAATTTGAAAGGCTTTATAAGCAAAAACGTAAAGAAATTTTATCCAATCCACATTTACCCCAAAACTACAAAGATTATCTAGCGAAAGATTTTGACGAAAGCGGGAATTTACGTGTTCATCAGGGTTATTTTAGCGGTGATAGTCAAGGAATTGCAAAGAAAAAGAACACCAAAGAAAACATTGAAGCCAATGATATTAAAATGATTTTAGAGCAGAAAGAAAAGTTGCTTTCTTTTGATACTCCTTTGCGTTTTATTTTTAGTGTGTGGGCGTTGCAGGAGGGTTGGGATAATCCTAATATTTTCACGCTTACAAAACTAGCACATTCTAGCAGTGATACAAGCCGCCACCAGCAAGTAGGGCGGGGTTTGAGAATCTGTGTAAATAGCGAGGGCAAACGCATTACAAACCGCTATTTAAATTCTAATGATAATGCCTTTTTTGATATAAATTATCTTGATATGCTAATTAGTGGCGAGGAGCTAGGCTTTATAGAGGGATTGCAAAATGAAATTATGGAATCTAGCTTTGTCTTTGGTGGGGATTTTATCGATGGCAATGTCTTAAATGAAATGATAAAACACAAAGAAAAAAGTGATGATTTTATCTACTTACTAAGGAGACGATTAAAAGTTATTGAATACAACGAGGAAAACAATACCTATAAAATTATCTCCCCTATTTATGAAGCGATAAAAGACAATGTAGAAGCAAAAGAGATTTTAGGTGATGATTTTGCGTGGGTGCTAGAGCAATTTAAAGAGCCAGAAAATAAACACAAACAGGTAGAAAATGCAAATATCCCGCAAGAAAAAGTGAAAATCCGCAAAGAACTAGCCAAAGACTTTAAAGAATTATGGCACGCGATAAATGCCAAAGTGCAATTGACCTACCACAATATCCATAAACAAACTCTTATTAACTCTATCACAAAAGCATTTAATCAAACTAAAATTGAAAAAGAATCTATCACCTATGAGTGCAAAATCTATGACGCTACACAAAATAAAATCATCGTTGCAGATTCTGCCACGCTAAAAGACAAAAACTATAAAAAAGCCTTACAAAAAGACATATCCGCACTTTTGCTTGATTTTGCTAAAGATTCACATTTACCACTTAAGCTTATATACGAAATTTATAACGCACTCAATCACGAGAATTTTTATAATTCACCCAAAAAAGCTTTTGCCACATTAAAAAGTATCATCGCAGATTCCCTACACGAAAATCTACTTTCTTGCGTGAGTTATGAATTTTGTCAAAATGCGTTTTCCAATGTAGCATTTGAATTTAGCGAGAACGACCCGCTTTATACGCGTGAGGGTGAGCCAAAAGAGGAGATTTATAAGCATAAGTTAGGTAGATATGAAAGCAAAGATAAAGAGCCAAGTGATAAGTATCTTTATGATAAAGCCATTTGGGATTCTAAAATTGAGGAGGAAGTGATATTAGAAAATGTGGAAAATGTTGAGCATAAAAGCATAGAAGTTTTTGCAAAGCTTCCTAAATTTAGCATTCCCACTCCCTTTAAAGCATATCAGCCCGATTTTGCGTATTTGTTAAAGGACAAAAAGGGGCAAAAAATATTTTTTATCTGTGAAACAAAGGGCTATAATAAAGAGAGCGGTATTCCCACAGAGGAAAAATGTAAGATTGACTATGCCAAGAGATTTTTTGAATCCTTGCAACAAAACCTCAAAAACACCAAGGTGATTTTTACCACACGCATAAATAAGCAATCTTTGCTCGATACCATAAAAAGCACATTAAAGGATAAGTATGATAGATAAAGACCAAGTAGCACAAAAGGGTATAAAAATCCTTGATAGTAAAGATACCAATCCACTTGAAGAAATGCTAAAAACACACTTCCCACAGAGCATAAGAGAGGGGCAAGTAAATCTCAATGCCATTGCCGCACTATTAGGGAAAGATATAAGCAATCTACAAGGCTATGAGCTAACTTTCACAGGCAAAGGCTTAGCAAACGCACTTTATACCACCTCTTGCCAAAAAGTGCTCAAACATAAAGAAACATTTTGTTATTCTGAATCTGCTTTAGCAGGTGAAGAATCTCAAAATCAATCGCACAAAGTGCAAACCTCTAAAAGCGTTGTCGGGGTGGAGGGAGAGTTTGAGAGGGAGGAGGGAGCGACTTCGCAATTCAAGCCCCTCCGCCCTTTCATAAAAGAAGATTCTAACAATAAAGAGGTTTTGACTTTTTCAAATTTAGGCAATGCCACCCAAAATACCCTTATCATAGGCGATAATCTTGACGCACTCAAACTCCTCAAATCCGCTTATAGCGAAAAAATCAAAATGATTTATATTGACCCACCCTACAACACAAGAAATGATGATTTTATTTATCCCGATGATTTTAGGGCAGATTATAAAGCAATTTTACGCGAGGTGGGCTTACTTGAAATAGATGAGGAGGGTAATGAGGTAGAATCTGAAACCTTGCAATTCTTTCGCAATATCACAGGGAGCAAATCCCATAGCGGTTGGCTTAGTTTTATGCTTCCACGATTGAAACTTGCAAGGGATTTGCTTAGAGAGGATGGCGTGATATTTATTAGCATTGATGATAACGAACAGGCAAATTTAAAACTGCTTTGTGATGAGATTTTCGGGGAAGAAAACTATATAGAAACATTTTTATGGAATAAAACACAAACACCGCCTTCTGCTTCAAATAAAACTAGAAAAACACACGAGTTTATTTTATGTTATCAAAAATGTAAAGATACTCAAAAAATGATTGCAAGATTTTCTGATGGAGGAGATGCGCCACTTTGGAACGAAACAAATTCTGAAAGAATTTTAAAATTTCCCAAAGATTTTGTTTATTCAAATCTAGAAGATGGAGTATACAAAAAAGGAATTAGGGATAAAATAGAACTTTTAGATAATGTTGAAGTGAAAAATGGGAAAATCATAAATAACTTTAGGCTTAAAGGGCATTTTCGTTGGAAACAAGAAACATTAAATGAGGAAATAAGTAATAATGTATTTTTAGTTGTAAAAAGCGATAAATTTTCTATTCGTTATTGTAGAGATGGTGAAAGAATTGTTATGCCTACAAATGAAATTTCTAAACAGGATAATGTAGGAACCAATGAAACAGCTTCAAATGAATTACTAAAATTGTTTGATAATAAAAAAGTTTTTAATTTTAATAAACCCGTGAGTTTAATCAAGTATTTAATTGCCATGTGCAGTAATAATTATTTACAGATAGCTTCAAACGACATTATCCTAGACTTTTTCGCCGGCAGCGGCACAACAGCACAGGCAGTAATGGAACTCAACGCAGAGGATAAGGGCAATAGAGAATGTATTTTGGCGCAGATTGATGAGCCAATCAAGGAGGAGAAAAACAAAGTCGCCTATGATTTTTGCAAAAATGAGCTAGGGAGTGAAAATCCTACAATTAGTGATATTACGATAGAGAGAGTGAAACGAGCAGCAAAGAAAATAAATGCTAATATGTGCTTGAATGTTTTTACCTTAGAATCTAAGCCAAAGCTTATAAGTGATAAAAAAGGCACACTTGCTCTCACAACAAATACAAATTTAAGTGCATTAGATAAAGCAATTAATCTAGCCTTATCTGCGGGTAAAACCCTAAATAAACCACTAGAATCCATAATAGAAAACAAGCTTTATAAATGCGAGGATTCCTACTTTTGCATAGAATGTGATAAAGGAGTGCTTGAAACTTTGGCAAAAACAAGTGATGAATATATTTATTTAGATGGTTTTGCGGATATAGATCTAGAGCATTTCCTAAATTTTGAAGTGCAATTTAAAGAGCGACTAAATATAGTGTATTAAGTTTTTCTTGATACATTAAAAGCAATCTTGGTATTGAATAACAATCTTGCCGAGAGATTGACAATATTTCATTAATAGCTTGTGAGTTTTAGAGTTTTAACTTAGTTCTTATTCTCTTGGCATATACATCATAATGCAAATACCAAGGAGTGCCAAACCTCCCCCTAGTATATCCCATATATCGGGTTTAAAGCTATCAAATTTCATCGCCCAAAGTATAGAAAATACAATAAATATCCCCCCATAGGCTGCATAAACTCTCCCAAAGTCTTGTGCTTGCCAAGTTGCTACTATTCCATATAACCCAAGAGCGATTAATCCACCTAATCCTAATAAAAAACTTTTATTTTCTTTAAGCCATAGCCAAACTAAATACCCTCCACCTACTTCTAAGAATGCAGCAAGGATAAAAATAAGGAGTGATTGAAGCATAGCTAACTATCCAAAGCCATTTTTAAAGAATTTGGTGTTTGTGGGGGATTTTTGTTATTAAAGGCATTTTGTTACTAGGGTATAAATGCCCCCTAATCGTTGCAGAATCTCTAAAAAAATCTTGTTTGTTTTGTGGGTTGGGAAAATTATTCATTGTTATGCTTGTAGGAATGTTTTTAAAGGAAGGGATGGCATATTTTTCATTGTGTTAAAAATTCTTTAATAATTAATTGGATAGAGATACCAAAACAAATACATATTACAAAGGGTTTGATGATTTTTGCACCGTGTTTAATGGCAAGTTTTGCACCAAGAGTTGCACCAATAGCTTGTCCTATACACATTACTATTCCCAAAAGCCATAAGACATTCCCACTAAGGATAAAAAATACAATCGAAGCAATATTAATACTAAAGACAATAGAGCGTGAATGGGCTAGAGCTTTGCTTAGTCCATATCCCCCAATGCTTACAAGCATTGTTAGGGTAAGCGTCCCAATCCCAACCCCTAAAAATCCACCATAAAAACTCACCAAAGCACAGAGGCTATGAAATAACACTTTATTGGGAGATTTAGCTCTATCTGTATCACTAATTTTGCGTGAGAATAAAAAATATGCACCAATTGTTATCATTACAAAAGGGAGGATTTTTGAGAGAATTTCAACTTTTACAAATTGCACACTAATTGCCCCAGTGCTTGCAAATAGCATTGCAATAATAATACATAAACGGCTAGATTTTATATCCACTAAACCTTGAGAATAATAATGTGCCGCTCCTGTAAAAGAGCCAATGCAAGCTTGAAGTTTGTTGGTTGCAAGAGCAATTAGAGGGTTGATACCGCTTAATAATAAAAGCGGCATTGTAATCATTCCCGCCCCTCCAGAGAGAGAACCAACTAATCCTCCAAAGATGGCTGCAATAAATAAAATAAAATACCAATAAAGGGCTATATTTTCAAAGCTTTGTGAGTTGAGTAAATCTAATATCATCTTGCCTCCATTTTGCTAACGATTATAACACATTTGCTACAAGTTTTAGCATTTATTAAGCTTTTAAAAGTAAAGTTTTATGAGTTTTATACAGGGCTTTGGTAAGTAGGTTTTACTTAATAGAGTTCTATTAAAAGATTTATTGCTAAGCGTTTTTTGATAGATAGTCTAAAAATTTATATTCTTTAAGAGGAAGATTTAAGGGAAATAATGAAAATTTATGTTGTTGGTATCCATACAGATGTAGGGAAGACACACTTTAGTGCAGCTTTTTGCAAAGTTTTTGGCTATGATTATTTTAAACTTATTCAAGCGGGTGAGCCTAAGGATAGTGAGTTTATCCATAAATTTAGCCCCGCAACGCATATTTTTAAAGAAGGAGTTTTTCTCAAAACTCCCGCTTCACCTCATAGGGGTAAGAGACTTGAAAGACTTAATTATAAGGGTTTAGATATTAATCTCCCTAAGAGTGAAAATTTACTTATAGAGGCTGCTGGAGGGCTTTTTACCCCACTTGATGAGAGTGCAACAATGTTAGATTATATCAGCACTTTTAAGTATCCTTGTGTGTTAATAGGGAAGTATTATTTAGGAGCGATTAATCACACTTTGCTTTCCTTAGACGCGTTAAATCAAAGGCAGATTTCTATTAAAACTTTAGTAATGATGGGTAAAAAAGAGGAGGATTTTGATAGTTTTATAAACTCTTATGCGAAAGTAAAGATTGTGCATTTAGATTTTTATAAGGATAAGATAGAAACAAATGCGTTTAAAAAAGCATTTAGCTTTATCTTAGAATAGGTTTTAAGTCAATTGCTTTTGCTTAAAGAATTAGGAGATTCTTAACTAAAGCTAATTCTTGTAGCTAAGAGTGTTTATCCCCTAATAGGTTAATTCCTAACCTAAAGATTTCAAGCTACACTCTAAGATGCTAAAGTAGTGATTAACCTTGCTTGTATAGGCTAAAGCTTGGTGGTAAAAATATTAAGGCGTAAAAAAGGGGCGGTATAAAGAGGGAGAATCTTATAAGTTCATTGGGTTGGTAGGGATTGCAAGGAGTGCTTGTTGGGGAGTCTTTGTATTGTAAGGTAAAGAATAGATTGAGGGTATTCAATGTTTTTAAGGATTGATAATTTTAAATCCTATGGTTTCTTTAATCTCATAGCTTGAGCTTACAAGCATATAGAAGTTAATGTTTTTATAGGAGAGGTTTAGGCGGTAAAATGCCCCTAAAAACTCTTTTTTGAGGAGTTTTGCTTGGAATTCCTCCCCTAATTCTAACTCGCTATAAGCAAAAATATAATTTTTCTTAGCAATCCACGCAAAGAATCTATCCTCTAAATCAAGGGTTTCTTCTATGATATTAAGATTGGGTAAGATCTTAGCTGTATTCTTACTTGTGGGACAAAAAAATAGTTCTCTTGGGCTGTTAAAATCAACAATTTTCCCTCTGTCTAAAAGAGCGATTTTATCGGATATATCATAGGCGTCCTCTATATCGTGGGTTACCATAATTGCTGAGATTCCTTGATTTTTAATGAGTTTTTTTAGTTCTATCCTTAAATCATTTTTTAAATTTTGGTCTAAATTTGAAAAGGGTTCATCAAGTAAAAGTAAATCACAACCCCTAGCTATAGCTCTTGCAAAAGCTACTCTTTGGGCTTGTCCTCCTGAAATTTCATCGATTTTTTTATCTTTTAAATCAAAAATTTCAAAAGTATTTAAAAGCTCATCTAGTTTTTTAGATTGCTCTTTTTTGGGTAAATCATAAAGGGCAAAGAGGATATTATTTGCTACATTTAAATGGGGGAATAAAGCATAATTTTGAAACATCATTGCCACCTTAGCTTTGCATTCATAATATTCATAAGAGGAGGCTTTTTCAAGTTGAGCAATAATTCTAAGTAAAGTGCTTTTGCCTCCTCCACTGCTTCCTAGAATGCTTAAAATTTCACCTTTTTGAAGTTCTAAATTAATTCCTTTTAAAATAGGGAGTGTGGAGAAATTTTTGACTAAATTTTTAATTTTTAACATTTTATTCCTTGCTTAATTTTTGAATCCAAAGTATTACTAATAAAGACAAAATCACAATACAAAGTGAGGGTAGAGCTGCATCGTAAATCCTCTCATCACTGGCATACCAAAAAGCTTTTACCCCTAAAGTTTCAAAGCCAAAAGGAGCAAGCATCCTACTTAAAGGAAGCTCTTTAATGGTATCAATAAAGACTATGATAAATGAAAGCCATAAAAAATGTTTTAAAAGTGGTGTGTGGATTTTTAAAAATAGTGTTTTATAACTAGGATTAATAAATAAAGAGGCTTCATCACTTTGGGTGTGGATTTTGTTATACCCTCCCTCTAAGGAGTAAATAGCGGTGGCTAAAAATCGCACCATATAAGCAAAGATAAGCACAAGCAAGGAGTTTCCAAGTAAAGCAAAGCCAAAAATATTGTTTAGTATTATAAACATTATCATTACGCCAATACCAATAGCAGCTCCGGGAATCGCATAGCCTAAAGAGCTTAGTTTTATAATACAAATAGAAAACCAATGGCTTTTTGAAACCCTTGCGACAAAACTTAGAAAATAGGCTAACAAAGTCACAATGAGAGCTGTTATACCCGCTAAAGCTAAAGTTTTAATTGCCATTATATAAAATTCACTCTCAAAAATTTTCGTATCTTGTAATCCCCAATATAGTAGCCAAATAAATGGTAAAATAAAGCCAATTAGGGCAATGATAAAACAATACAAAGAAGCAAGAGAGGCTTTGTATTTACTAAGTTTTCTTTTTTGGATAAAGATTTTTAAGTTTTGGTTGAAGCTGTATTTGCGTTTTGTTTTGTTTTGGTATTCTAAATACATCACTAAAAAAACAAAAATCATCAAAAATCCAGATAAAACCGCAGAAGAATACGAATCATTTAAGTCATACCAAAGTTTAAAAATCCCTGCTGAAAAGGTATCAACTCCATAATATGCACTTGCACCATAATCACTTAAAGTCTCCATAAAAACAAGCATTAAGCCAGACATTATTGCTGGTTTTGCAGTAAAAATTGCAACTTTAAAAAAAATCTTAAATTCAGAGTAACCTGTAGTTTTTGCGACTTCTATGAGTTCTTTAGCTTCACTTTGAAAAGCGGTTTTTGCAAACATAAAAATATAGGGGAACAAAGAAATACTTAAGACAAAAATTACGCCATAAATATTAAAAAAATTTATCCTAAAATGAAAAAGCTCATAAAAAACCCCTTGATAATCCATAATCCCAACATAAATAAATGCTAGGATATAAGCAGGAATGGCTAGAGGTAGGATAAGGAGTTTTTCTAAAATATTAGAGAAATAAAACTCAAAATTTGCTACTAAATACGCAGAGCTTACGCCTATGATAAAGCTAAGGCTTAAAACGCCTAATAAAACTAAAAAAGTATCTTTAAGGAATTTTATAAAAAGATAAGAAAAGAAATGATTGAGATTTTCTTTGATTGTTAAGATTTCATTAGAATCTTGAGTATTCAAGTTTTGAAAAATCACATATAAAAGCTCAGTAAAAATACTTAAGAGAGGAAGAGATAAAAAAAGGGCGAGTAAAATTGCCCCTGTTTTTGAAAGGTTTAAGGAGTAGGGCATTATCTAAAGCCTACTTCATCATAAATTTTTACAGCTTTTTTAACATTTTTAGCAATATCACTAACAGGAAGTTGGTCTTCTTTAAAACTTCCAAAATCTTTAACGGTCTGACTTACTTCTACATCGTTGCGGATGGGAAATTCATAATTGATATTTGTAAGAATTTGTTGAATCTCTGGGGTTAGCATAAATTCCATAAACTTTTTAGCCTCTTTTTGATTTTTACTAGATTTAGTCATAGCAATACCACTTACATTAATATGAGTGCCTCTGTTGTCTTGGTTTGGGAATATTATACCTAAAGCATTGCCTACTTCTCTATCTTTTTCATTTTTGGAATTTTTCAAAAGCCCTATATAGTAAGTATTCATCACAGCAAATTCAGCTTCTCCTGCAAAAACCTGTCGTGCTTGATCCCTATCTCCACCTTTTGGGGGAGTTGCAAGGTTATTAAGCACACCTTTTGCCCATTCTTTTGCTTTTTTTTCTCCATCATTGGCTATGATAGAGGCTAGTAGGGTTTTACTATAAGGTGCAGTTGCACTCCGCATAACAACTTTTCCTTTAAATGCATCTTTAGCCAAATCTTCGTAGTTTTTAAGTTGGCTTATATCTGTGTTTGCGTTTTTATTATAAGCAATGATTCTTGCTCTTTTAGTAATAGCAAACCATTGATTATCTTTGTCTCTAAGATGGGCTGGGATTGTTTCTTCTAAGAATTTAGATTTTACAGGAGCTAGAATACCTGAAGTTTTTGCCTCATTGAGATTAGAAACATCCGCAGTAATAAAAATATCCGCTGGAGAGTTTTTTCCTTCAAGCTGCATTCTTTTAATAAGCTCTGAAGCCCTTGCTTGAGTGTGATTAACCTTGATACCTGTTTGTTCTTCAAATTTTTTGATGATTTCAAAATCTGCATCATAATGCCTAGCCGAATAAATGTTTAATTCAGCTGCTATTAAGGAAGCACCTATAAAAAGTGCAAGGAATAGGGATTTTTTCATTTCGTTTCCTTTTAATTTTTGGATTTTCACCTGCTAATCGTAATTTAAATTAGCTGAATAAATGATTAAAATTATCAAAATTAATTTTATGAGTTATTATCACTTTATATTTTGAGTTTAAAAATTGCTTTTTAATAAATATTCTTTGGATGAAATAGTATAGAGGATTTATGCTTAAAAATTTCATTTTTTAGTGTTGCTAGAAATCATAGGTGAATGAGATTCCTAATTAATGCAATATCTTTAAATGTAAATGAATATAAAAGTTTTACTTTAGAGCTAAAAATAGTCTTTGCTACATAGCCTTACATTCGCGGATAAATGAGTTTTTCATTAAGATAATTTGGCTTTGATATTGTTTTTATTTTAGGGAAAGTTTTTCAATACAATTACCTTAATAAGCACAAACTAGGATTTTTAAGATGAGGTAATAGAATAAACTTTAGCAGGATTAAATCCTGCTGTTTATATGGAAGATTATTTTGCCTTTGCACTAAGAGTGATTTCGACAATTGACCAGCTAATTCCAGCGTGTCCAGGAGCAGCTTTAGCTAAATCTATTAAGGCTTGTTCGGAGTTTTTAAACGCAAATAAGTCTAATACTCCTTTAGCTTCAAACTTTCCATCTTTTATAGTGTAGTGAAGACCTACAGTTTCATACTGACCGCCAATACTCACTTTAGCAGTCAATGAACCTTGATTGTCTCCTTCAATAACATTGGTGATTTTTACATCAACATCCTTACCACCATTAAGAGTTTTGAAGAAAACATTGACAATGTTATTTGTAATAAGTTCTACTCCCATATCAATGTTTTTTGGAGAGAATGTTGCAGTAGCTCCATTTAGTAGTCCTTTGATGCTGCTTTCATCTTTTCCAAAGGTGTATTTAGGGTTTTTAACGGTTCCAGCAGTGGCAATCATATTAGCAGTTTTATAACCTTCAAAATTGATGGTTAAAGTATTTTTATCAATACTAGCTGCGTTTAAGTAACTAAATAAAGATGCAGATAATACCGCACTTACAAGAAATTTTTTCATAAATTTTCCTTAAATATAAATTTTTGAATAGGTATTATATCTAATTTTAGTAGAATAAAACAACCCAATAATAATTTTTAATGAATATATTTTGTTCAATAGGGTAAATTTTACATTTTGTAATAGATTCTAATAATTTAGGTTTTGCATATAGCTAACAATAGCAGCATTTCTATTGGCGTTTGAATTTTCTTGATTGGGGTTATTTGGTGTATCTTGATTTTTATTAGAAACTTCTTTGCCTTTTGTTTGCTCTTGTGTAAGCTCTATTTTGGCTTCAATTTCCATTTGCATAGCACTTGCAGCAACTTTGTAATCTTGAGGGCTAGGGTCAGATGGAGCCATAGCTGCTGCGATGATTTTTCTAGCATTAGCAATAGTTTCTTGGGGAGTGTTTCCTTTATCCATTGAGATAGGCACTTCTCCAGCAGTAGCATACATTTTACCATCAGGTCCTCTTGTATAGCTAAAAGATGCTCCACCTGTTACTACTCCGCTACCAGCTGCAATATGAGCAGCTTCGTGAGCCCTTACATTCCTATCAATTTGTTCTAATTCACGCACTTGTTGGATTTGTGATTCATTAAGTTTTTCACCATTGATAGCTTCTAAGTTTTCCTGATTGGGGATAGAATCTTCTGTAGAGTTTTGTGCTAAATCCTCTTGTAAAGGCGTTTCTTGTGTGTTGGTATCTTGTGGTGAGGATATGGTTTTATCTTGCAATCTTAAATAAGGATCGCTATAAATGCTACCAATTTGCATTATACCCCCTTAGTTTATCCTTTATAATTATGGATAAATTTTACAAGATCTTGAATGTTTTCCTTTGGTAAATCAGGTAACACTCCATGCCCTAAGTTAAAAATATGTCCTTTATTCTCCATTGTATCTAATATTTCCTTAGCACCTTTTAGCATAGAATCTTTATTATAAATCCTGCAAGGTTCTAAATTCCCTTGTAAAACATATTTTTCCCCTAAAATGTCTTTTGCTCTCTTTATAGGGGTATTCCAATCCACACCAAAAACATCAAATTCCCCATCAATTTGTTCTAAGGCACCGCAGATTCCTTTGGGGAATAAAATAACAGGGATATGGGGATATTTTTTCTTAATAAAACTTGCTATTTCTTTGCAGTAAGCAAACCCAAACTCTAAATAAGCCTCTGCTTCTAAAGCCCCCGCCCAAGAATCAAAAACCATAACCGCATTAACTCCAGCTTGAATTTGCATTTCTAAGTAGTTTTGGAGATTATGAGTAATTTTTTTTAGAAGTTGGTGCAGAAAATAAGGATTGGTATAAAGGATTTTTTTGGATTTGTGGTAAGTTTTACTGCCTTCCCCTTCAATCATATAGGTTGCTAAAGTCCAAGGTGCTCCACAAAAACCAATTAAGGCTTTATCTTCTGCTAAAGATTCTCGTGTGAGGCTAATGGTATCATAGACATAGTTTAATTGTAAATGAGAATCTTCACTTAAAGCTATTAAATCTTTTTCATTTTCAATAGGTTTAGCAAACTTTGGTCCCTCTCCTACTAAGAAATCAAGCTTCATTCCCATTTCCATAGGAACAACCAAAATATCACTAAATAAAATAGCTGCATCAACCCCTAAAATATCAATGGGTTGAAGTGTAACCTCACTAGCTAATTTTGGGTTTTTGCAAAGGGATAGAAAGTCTCCAGCTTTCGCCCTTACCTCTTTGTATTCCTTTAAATAACGTCCTGCTTGTCTCATAAACCATACTGGTGTATAAGGAGTTTTTTTTCTGAAACACGCATCAATAAAAATCATTCCTTATCCTTGTTAATGCTTAGAATCTTTATGGAGGAAATATAGCCCAATTGCTAAAGCCAAAATAGCTATTGCAAAGAATAGCATATCTTCAGTAGTCTTCATTCCCATATTTAAAACTTTAGAAAAGAATGCTACAATAAGTGCCATTACAATTACTTTGGCTAGTTTATCTTTGAGTTGATCTAGGGTATGTATTTCTAAGACTCTTGAGCTATTTTCATCCTTAATTTGAATTTTAGAGATAAATAATTCATATAAGCCAAAGGCAAAGATTAATAGCACCACAGCAATAAGGTATAAATCAATAGCCATAATAATGGTATTGAGTAAGATATTATGAATATCAAGATCTTTAGCTAATGTCCCAACATAATATAGATAAGTGTCTTTTGCAGCCTTTATAATATCAATGCTTGCTACAATAAAAAGTAATATAGAACCAACTAGCGATAAAATCACTGCTAAAATTACAAAAAGTCTAGCATTCCACATAAGTTTTTCAAAACAATGTTGTAAAAGTTGCAAGTAACTATCCTTAAAAAATTAGATTGAATTATTTTAAGATTATAGCATAGCAAACCTAAAAATTAATTAGCTGCTCTTTGGGTATTTTTAAGTATTGGAGGTGTTTTCGCAAATTTTATTACTATTTTTAGAGCTTTATAATCTATATAAATGAATCCTGTGAAATATAAAAATAAATGGAAGTAAAAACCCATTTTTGAGATATTTTCATTTATTAATTATAACTTTTATTAATAATTATTAAAGATTTTAATTTTGTTAAAGATTTTTTGTCTTAGAATATAACATTTTAAATTTTACTAAGGATAAAAATATGAAAAATTCCATTGAAAGTGAAGGGCAAATAACTGAAAGTAGGCGTGGATTCTTTACTAAAGTTGGAATAACGCTTTTAGGTGTTAGTGCTTTATCATCTCTAGGTAATTTTGCAGGGAGTGTAGCATTAGCTAATGAATTACCTGCATATCGTTTAAAAGATAAAAAAATGCTGAAGTATCACGGAGAGAAACCATTAACAGCAGAAACTGAAATTTATGCCCTTGATACAGATTTTACAAAGCCAGAAAATTTCTTTGTTAGGAATAATGGAGAGCCACTTTCAATGGATAAAATCAAAGCAAGAATGCAAAAAGGTTGGACATTAGAAATTAGTGGAGAGAGTGTAAAAGAACCAAAAACTTATACTTTAGATGAGTTAAAGAAGAAATTTAAGCATTATACTTATGCCCTAACACTTGAGTGTGGCGGTAATGGAAGGGGTGAGGTTATCCCTAGCACAAAAGGGACGCAATGGGGATATGGTGCGGTTGCGTGTGGTAGATGGACAGGTGTTAGAGTTAGGGATGTGTTAGAGGATTGCGGAATTAAGGATAATGCTGTATATATTGGTTATTATGGAATAGATATAAAATTAACTGGAGAGGAAGAATCACCAATTAGCAGAGGTGTGCCTATTAAAAAAGCTTTAGAGGATGAGACCTTAATTGCTTGGAGTTATGAGGGCAAAGATATTCCTTGGATAAATGGATACCCTCTGCGGTTAGTTTGTGGTGGATACCCTGCTAGTGCAAGCGGTAAATGGCTATCAAAGATTGTTGTTAGGGATAAGATTCACGATGGTGCAAAAATGCTAACTTCTTATAAGGTTCCTGTAGAGCCTGTGAGACCTGGAGATTTTAACTATAAAGGTGAGATGAGAATTATAGAATCTATGCCCGTTAAATCAATCATTACTAATATTAAAAATGAAGATAAAATTAAAGCAAAAAAAGAGTTTGAAGTTAGAGGAAAGGCTTGGGCTGGTGAGCTTGAAGTTGATGAAATTTATGTGAGTGTGGATTATGGAGTTACTTGGATTAAAGGAGAAGTGCAAAAACCCGTTAATAGACTAGCTTGGCAAAAATGGAGCACAAAAGTCAAGATTCCAACAAAAGGTTATTATGAAATATGGGCTAGGGCTGTCGATAGTGAGGGCAAGAGTCAACCTATGGTGTTAGCGCAATGGAATCCTAATGGGTATTTAAATAATGCTTGCCATAGAGTAAATGTTATGGGGGTATAAAATGTTAAAAAAAGTCATTGTTTTCATACTTTTTAGCCTCTCTTTCTTATTAGCTGAATATAAAATTAATCCCGAGAATGGGCTGATTATTGATGAGAATGTCGAACTTATTGAAAATAACTGCTTAGCTTGTCATAATTCTAGCTTGATTGTTAATATGAATGTTAATAGGGAAGCTTGGATAGCAACTATTCGATGGATGCAAGAATCAGAGGGGTTATGGGAGATTCCTGCTGATGATGAAAATAAGATTTTGGATTATTTAACGAAGCATTATGGAGAAAAATATAATACAAGAAGGCGTTTGCCTCTACCTGTATTATTAGAAAGATAAGATGTTATCTTTATATATGCACTAAAAGATATTAGAGGTTTAAGCACAAATATTTTATCTCTAAATATTCTTCTATCCCATATTTTGAACCTTCTCTACCAAGACCACTTTGTTTTATCCCCCCAAAAGGGGCTATTTCATTAGAGATTAATCCTGTATTAATCCCTACCATACCATATTCTAAAGATTCTGCGACACGCCATTGACGCTTATAATCTTGTGTGAAAAAATAAGCGGCTAATCCAAATTCCGTATCATTAGCATTAAAGATTACTTCCTCTTCGCTTTCAAATTTAAAAATAGGGGCTAATGGTCCAAAAGTTTCTTCTTTGGCGACTTTCATCTGTTGGGTTACATCTTTTAATAAAGTGGGTTGAAAAAAATTTCCTCCTAGATGATGGTTGCTTCCACCAACTAAAAGTTTAGCACCCTTTTGTAGGGCGTCATTAATATGTTCTTTAACTTTTAAAAGAGCTTTTTTATCAATTAAGGGACCTTGATTTACTCCATCTTCTAAACCATCTCCGACTTTGAGGGTTGGTATTTTATCTATGAGGGCTTGGCATATTTTGTCATAAATTCCACTTTGGATATAGATTCTATTAGCACATACACAAGTTTGTCCGCTATTTCTAAATTTAGAATCCATAATCCCATTAATGGCGTCCTCTAAATTTGCGTCATTAAAAACAATAAAAGGTGCATTACCTCCTAATTCTAAGCTTAGTTTTTTAATGCTAGAAGCACATTTTTGATAAAGCAGTTTTCCAACTTCTGTTGAACCTGTAAAGCTTAGTTTTCTAATGTCATTGCTTTGGCATAATACATCACTAATTTCTGTGGAATCTCCATTAACAACTATAAAGCAGTCCTCTAAGATTCCTGCCTCTTTAGCTAAAATTGCTAAGGCATAAGCACTAAGGGGAGTTTTAGAGGCGGGTTTTACAATAATAGCACAACCACTAGCAAGGGCAGGGGCAA
Organism: Helicobacter apodemus; assembly: GCF_003097575.1. Taxonomy (NCBI): domain Bacteria; kingdom Pseudomonadati; phylum Campylobacterota; class Epsilonproteobacteria; order Campylobacterales; family Helicobacteraceae; genus Helicobacter; species Helicobacter apodemus. Next base: position 1,699,963 of record NZ_CP021886.1, read on the forward strand.
TTTTTCTAGTGATCATTGAGGAGGGAAAATTCCAAGGAGTGATAGCCGCACATACCCCAATAGGTTGTTTGAGTATTAGGAGTTTTTGTCCTTTTATTTTAGGGCTTAAAATATCCCCATCAACTCTTCTAGCTTCAGCGGCAAACCATTTAACAAAAGAGGCTGCATAAGTAATTTCTGCTTTTGCTTGTGCTATAGGTTTGCCCTGCTCTTTTGTCATAATTTCTGCTAAAAAATCCTTTGATTGTAGAATAAGTGAATAAAATGTATAAAGTCTATCACAACGTTCTTCTGCTAACATATCCGCCCATTGCTTTTGTGCTATTTTGGCTTTTTGGATAAGGTTTTGTAAATCTTGTTTATGCGTGTTTTTGATATAGGCTAAAATCTCTCCATTAGCAGGATTAACAACTTCAAAGCTATCTTTTTGTTTATCTTTAAAAATATGGGGATGATTAAATAAATCCATGAAAACTCCTTTGAAACATCTTATTCTTTTTCTTGTAAGTTTTGGTTTAAAATCAAAGAAAATTAATAAATTTTTTCTAAAATACTAAAAATGCTTTTCGCAAGGTGAAAGAATGAGAAAAATAGTTTTTATTTGTTGTTTGGGATTTTTCTTTTATGCGTGTTCTAGCACAGATTATACGAATCGCTCACGATTTATGTTGCTTGATGAAAAAGAGGAGAAAGCCTTAGGCGAGCAAAGTGCAAAAGAAATTCTAAAACAATCTAAGCTTAGTTTTAATAAAGCACAAAAAGAAATGGTTGAACGCGTAGGGTGGAAAATAGCAAATGTTGTTAAAAGAGAGGATTTTGAATGGAAGTTTTATTTAATTGAAGAGGACCAAAAAAATGCCTTTTGTTTGCCAGGAGGGAAAGTATTTGTTTATACAGGCTTAATGGGCATTATTGATAGTGATGATGAATTGGCGGTAGTTATCTCTCATGAGATAGCTCACGCTCTTTTGCGTCATGGTGGGGAGAGGATGAGTATGCAAACGCTTACCCAATTAGGTGGGAATATTTTAGGTGCTATTGTGGGAGTTCAAGCTCCAGCATATAGTTCGCTTATTAATCAAGCTTATAACTTAGGGAGTAATGTAGGAGTGATTTTGCCCTTTAGCCGCTCTCACGAATTAGAAGCTGATAAATTAGGTATTTTGCTTCTGCAAAAGGCGGGATATAATCCCCAAGCAGCCTTAAGCTTTTGGCAAAAGATGTCCGAAGATAGCAATAAAGGATCGGATTTTTTCTCTACACATCCAAGTGATTCTAAAAGGATTGAGGCTATACAAAATCTCTTAAAAGACAACGATTAAAAAGTGTAGTTCCTTATTTTAGTTTAGATAATTTGTAGTAATTATGGAATTAGATTTTACTATTAACTTTAATGGTTTTGGTGTAAATGGTGTGAGTATTGTGAAGGATTGTTCTAACCATAAGAAAAAGAAATAAATGCAAGGCATAGTAGCTTAGGTGATTTTATGGGTTACCCTTATATTAACTTTAGGATTAATGAGGAAAACTTTAGATGTATTAGTTGCCTCTAAGGAGACTTTTAAACCCGATTTACTTTATTAGTAACTAAATCTTAGTTACTCTTTTCTCTTATAGAGAAAAGAGGTTTAAGCTAGAAGTGCGACTACCCCAAAACCTAATGCGACAGAGAGGAAAATTGCTAAAATACCAGGAATCAAAAAAGCGTGATTAAAAACATATTTACCAAGTCTTGTAGAGCCTGTATCGTCCATTTGCACAGCACCAAGTAGGGTGGGGTAAGTGGGTAAAACAAAAAGTGCAGAAACTGCAGCAAAAGAAGCGACAATTATATAAGAATCACCTGGGTTTGCAGCACTTATGCCAAGTGCTGCAATAACAGCAGGGGTAATGGCTTTTGCCGTTGCAGCTTGTGAATAAAGCAACATTGCCGCAAAGAAAAAAACTACAGCTAATAAGCTAGGAATTTTTCCAACCCAAACAGAAGCTAAATCTTTAATTGTATCAATATGACCTTCTACAAAGGTATTTCCAAGCCACGCTACACCTAAAACACATACACAAGCAACCATACCGGATTTAAACACGCTTGTATCAGCAATCTTGCCCGGCTCTATTTTACAAAAAATCACAATAAAAGTTGCGACAGAAAGCATAAAGCTCATAATCGCGGCATCTCTAGGAACAATTACAGGGTCAATATAATTTTTTACAATACTGGCTAAAACAGCAAGACTTGAATCACTTGCAATAAGAGAATTTACATAATTAAGCATAGGCAAACGAACAACATCAGAGATGGTTGTTGCATAAAATACAACCACCAAAACACCAATTAAGAAAATAAGCACCGATAGTTTAGCACCTTTTTTAAGCTCTGTTTGTTGTATGCCCAATGGGGCTTTTACCAATCCTTTAGCAAGCCTTTCTTGATAAACAGGATCCTTGCTTAAATCCAAACTTGAAAACATTGTAATGATAAAGGCAGTAAGCATACAACCAATAAAAGTCGTAGGAATCCAAATTGCGAGCAAAATAGGATAACTCCATCCTAGTGGTTCTAATACTCCACTCATATAAACTACTGCCGCACTTACAGGACTTGCGGTAATGGCAATTTGACTAGCAACAACAGCAATAGAAAGGGGAGCACTAGGTTTAATGTTTTGCTCTTTTGCTACCTCTACAATAACAGGAATCATTGAGAATGCTGTATGTCCAGTTCCTGCTAAAATTGTTAAAAAATAGGTAACAGTTGGTGCTAGATAATTAATATATCTTGGATTAGAACGTAAAATTTTTTCTGCAATTTGCACGAGATAATCTAGCCCACCAGCTAATTGCATAGCAGAAATTGCCCCAATAACAGACATAATAATTAAAATAACATCCCAAGGAATGTTACCTGGTTTCATTCCTAAAGCAAGCCCTAAAATAACAACTCCAATTCCACCGGCATAACCAATACCAATCCCACCTAAACGAATACCGATAAAAATAGCACCTAAAAGAACAATAATTTGAAGCGCAAAAACAATTGTTTCCATAAAAACCTCTTTATTTTTTTGCTTTCATTTGAGGATTTAGCATATTCTGTGGATCTAAAATCTTCTCAATTTCTTCTTTGGGTAAATATCCTCTTTCTAAACAAATATCTCCTACAGCTTTTCCTGTTTGTAGAGCTTCTTTAGCAATGCTTGCTGATTTTTCATAGCCTAAGATAGGATTAAAGGCGGTAACAATGCCTATAGAGTTTAAAACCGATTTTTTGCAGGCTTCTACATTAGCATTTAGTCCTTTGATAGCCTTTGATGCTAGGGTTTTCATAGCATTTTCTAAAAGTATTAAAGAGTTAAATAGTGCATAAGCAATACCCGGTTCAACCGCATTTAATTCAAATTCTCCTCTTTCGGAGCATAGCATAATCGTTGTATCATTGCCAATAACTTCATAGCAAGCCTCTTGCACAACCTCGCAAATGACTGGGTTAACTTTTCCGGGCATTATTGAGCTTCCTGGTTGCATTTTTGGGAGATTAATTTCTCCTAAACCACATCTTGGACCTGAATTCATAAGTCTTAAATCATTCGCAATTTTGTTTAATCGCACAGCGGCAGTTTTTAAAACTCCACTTACAAAAACAAAATCTGCGGTATCTTGTGTCGCAGCAATTAAGTCTTCTGCGGGTTTAAAATTCCCACCGGTAATTTCATTAAGTTTTTTTTCAACAATATTTTTATAATCAGGATGGCAGTTAATCCCTGTTCCAATAGCAGTTGCACCCATATTTAAAGTGCTCATTACTTCTTTTGCGTATTGCACCCTTTCTAAATCACTTTTAATATAACTAGCAAAAGCATTAAAAGTATTCCCTAAAGTCGTAGGCACTGCATCTTCAAGCTCTGTTCTGCCCATTTTAATTACATCTTTAAATTCTCTAGCTTTATTTTCAAGTTCTGTTTTTAATGCTTCCATAGCTTTAGTTAAATCACTAAGCTTGTTCCAAGTTGCTACTTTTATAGAGCTAGGATAGGTATCATTAGTAGATTGCCCTAAGTTTGTATGATCGTTTGGGTGTAAGAATTGGTATTCTCCCTTTTTATGTCCCATACTTTCAAGAGCTATGTTTGTTAAAACCTCATTAACGTTCATATTTGTGCTTGTTCCAGCACCACCTTGTATCATATCTACGACAAATTGCTCTAAAAATTCTCCTTGAATTAATCTATCAGCAGCCTTTGCTAGGGCATCAGCTTTAGTAGAATCTAAAACTCCTACTTCTTTGTTAGCTAAAATGGCAGCTTTTTTAATTTGTGCAAAAGCTTTGATGAAAAAAGGATAATCTTTTAATTTTCTCCCACTCATTTGAAAATTATCAAGTGCTCTAAAAGTTTGCACTCCATAATAGACATCATCAGAAATCTCTAATTCTCCAATAAAATCGTGTTCTTTTCTAGTTCCCATTTTAATGAACCTTTCTTTATGATATGGATTTGAATCTTAGAGCTTCTTAAAAGTTTAAGATTCATTGTAATAATACTACTCTTAAAAACATTATCAAAGTATTATTCTTAAAAACTATATTGCGAAATTTATATTCTTATAAGCTTTTTAAGATTCCGCTTTTCTGTTCCTTTAGAATAATCCCAAATACTACAATGCTAGCACATAATACCCCTAAGGGGTGGGCACTCATTATGCCTTCAAATCCGTAGAATTTAGGTAAAACCAATACAAAGCATAAAGTAAACAAGAGGGTATAGGATAAGGTAATGATAAAAGAAATAAAGGTTTTTTGGATAGATTGGAAAAAGGTAGCACTTACAAGATTTATTCCCAAGAGTATAAAATTCATAAAATAAAGATTCATTGCCTTTTTTGTCTCTAAGGACAATAGGGCATCTCTTGAAGCAATATTATCTTGCAAAAACCAAGGAATAACAAAAGAACCAAAGCTATAAAAAGCAATATATAAAATAATCCCCACTAAGAGACTAAATTTCAAACTAAAGTAAAAAACCTCTTTGACTCTTCTTAAAAGATTAGCTCCATAATTAAAGCTTGAAATAGGTTGAACTCCTTGAGCGACAGACAATAAAATTGTAAAAGGGATAATACTCATATACATTACAACGCTATAAATAGAAATGCCTCTATCTCCAGCAATATTCATAATAGTATGGTTAAAAATAAGCATCATAATACTCATACTAATTTCTGAGCTACTTTGAGGAATACCATTTTTGGTTGCATTTAAAAGTGCATAAACATCAAAAGCCCTGATTAAAAATAAATTTCCTTTTTTTCGTAAGAAATGTTGTAGTAAAATACAAGTTCCAATGCTATGCCCTAAAATAGTGGCTAAAGCAGCTCCACCAATGCCAAAATCAAAAACAAAGAGGAATAGATAGTTTAAAAGAATATTCATACAAGAACCAACAATCATTGCCACCATTGCTAGAATGGGTTGCTTATCATTGATGGCAAAAATATCTAATGTAGGGTGCAGAACAATCACAAAAGCACCTAGATAAATAATTTCTGTATATTCTTTTACTAAAGGAAGTAAAATTGCGCTAGCCCCTAAATATAAAGCGACAAAGTCACTAAAATAATAAAGCGTAAATCCTCCTATAATAGAAGTAAAGAGAGCAAAATAAAAAACAGAGCTAAAGATAATCCTTGCCCTAAATGCTTTGCCTTTACCTAAAAAATAAGAACTCATTGCTGCTCCACCTACACTAAAGAGCAATTCAAAAGCAATAAGCACAGGAAAAATAGGCCACGCAATTCCAATGGCTGCTAGTGCATTTTCTCCTAATTTTTTACCCACAAATATTCCATCAATGGTAGAATAAGTAGATAGAGCAAGCATAGCCACTAAAGAGGGAATAAAATAAGATAAGAAAAGTCTAGGTATGGGTGTTGTTTTGAGGTTTAATTTCTTCATAAAATTCCCTTTTATACCCTATAAAGTTTTTGCAAATTCTAAGGAGGAGTGGATACTTAAATGAGGAGAGAGTAAGATTTTAGCCCTTGCTCCTAAAGATGTTTTTGTATATTTTAGGGTTGTTTTTCCAATACATAGTGCGGTATAGTCTTTTTGCCATTGAAAGTTTAATAAAAAAGCTTCCACAGATGATGGTGCGCTGAAAAATAAAATAGCATCTTTTTGAGGCATTAACTTTTCTTTTTGTGTTTGACTAAGTTTGATAGGTAGGGTTTCATAAAGGATAGATTCTAAAAGGTGAATCTGTGCATCTCCTAGTATTTCTACTAAAGAAGAAGCGATTTTTTTAGCCCTTATAAAAAGAGGTTTTTTGCCCTTTAGCTGATGTTGCAATTCCATAGCAAAAGAATCCCCATAAGATTGCGTCCCTATAAATTTCGCTTTTACCCCAAAATGTTCTAAAGTTTGATTGCTACCTTTGCCTATCACATAGCAAGGAATCTTATGCCATTTCTCACCAACATTTTCTTCAAGGGCAAAAATGGCGTTTTTAGAGGTAAAAATGAGGCAATTACATTGCTGTAATTTTAAAAAGAGTTGTTTATCTTGAAGTTTGTTAATTTCTAGCAATTCTAAAAGGTTTATAGAGTTATCCAAATTTGCTGCCGTATTTCTTTTTGTGATATAATAGACTTTTTTCATTACTTTAAAATTCTATCAAATTTTACCCTTTTAAGGCAAGATTACAATGTATGTTAAAAACAAAAGCTTGGCGATTCCTTTTAGGTTTCTACCTAATCAAACCCATCAATTTTTTGAAGATTTTATTGTTATTGATTTGCGTTCTCGTGGATATTTTTTGATTAGTCATATTCAAAATGCTCTTAATCTATCCTCCCTTAAACGTATCGCATTCATCGCACAGGAAAATAAAGATAAGAAAATTTTACTTTATTGCCATAGTGGTTCTAGTGCAGCAGAGTTTGGGAGTGAGCTTGTTAAGCAGGGATTAAATAATATTTATTATTTTGATGATAATTATTTTAATATTCCTAAAGAATATTTACAAAGCAATTCTTAAGTTTAAAAAATGTAGAAAAATTCGATATACTTCTGAATTTTAAGATAATTTTAAATTACATAAGGTTTCAAAATGGATTCCATTTTAAGAGTAGAGGAAGCTATTAAGGCTATTAAAAAAGGTGAGATGATTATTGTTATGGATGATGAAGATAGGGAGAATGAAGCGGATTTGGTTTTAAGCGGAATCTTTAGCACACCTGAGAAAATTAATTTTATGGCACAAGAGGCTAGAGGGTTAATTTGTGTTTCTATTACTAAAGAAATTGCTAATGCATTAGATTTACCCCCTATGGTAAGTCATAATAGTTCTAATCATGAAACCGCTTTTACAATTTCTATTGATGCTAGAGAAGCAAAAACAGGAATTTCTGCCTACGAAAGAGATTTAACGATTAATCTTATGTGCAGACCTAATGCAAAGCCAGAGGATTTTGTGCGTCCAGGGCATATTTTTCCCCTTATTGCAAAAGAGGGTGGAGTGCTAGAGAGGACAGGACATACAGAAGCTAGTGTAGATATTTGTAAATTAGCGGGGTTAAAGCCTATTAGCGTGATTTGTGAGATTATGCGAGAGGATGGTTTAATGGCAAGAACGGGGGATAAGTTTTTAAGTGAATTTGCTAAAAAGCATAATCTTAAGATTCTTTATGTCTCTGATTTGATTGAATATCGTTTGCGTTTTGAGCAGCTTATATCAGCGATTTGTGAAGAGGAGAGTGAATTTTTAGGGCATGAGGTCAAAAAAATACAAACTAAAGATCATTTAAACAGAATCCATACGATTTTTGCCTTTAAAGAAGCAAAAGTGCCGTTGGTGAAGTTCCATATTATTAGACCAGATTTAGCCTTTTTAGAGGATGAAACTAGCTATAATGGTGTTTTAAATGCTGTTAAAAGGCTTCAAGAAGCAGGAGGGTATTTAATCTTTTTACAAACAAAAGACCATAAAGATATTAAAGATTTAGGTATTGGAGCCCAGATTCTAAAATCCTTAGGCGTAGAAGATTTTAGATTGCTTAGCACTTCACATATGAATGAATATGCGAATTTAAGTGGTTTTGGTCTTAAGATTTTAGAACAGATTAAGGTTTAAATTATTTAAAACATTGCTTCAAAAGCTCTATAATGCTCCCAAGAATCCACAATATCTCGTCGGTATTTTTTAATATCTTGTAATTCATAATCTAAAAATTCTTTTAATTCCCTCTTTAAAAGTGGATTGGTAGCCACTATTTCTAAAATATCTTTTTCTTTAAGTTTAGCTTGATTGTGCCTAAGAGTAGCTTCTTGCATTTCTAAGAGAATATTATTAATATAGTTAATAACTTGAGAAAAAACCTCTAAATTGCTTTTGAGTATTTTTAAGTCTTTAGGGTAGATAAGTAAGTGAATATTGAGATTTTGGGGTATAGAGAAAAACTTATTAATGGATTTTTGGGATTGGAAATGGATTGCTTGCTGGTAAGCGGTTATGGTAATTTCTATATTATGGGAGCTTATAGGAATAGTGATAATAAGGGGTAAAAATAAAAAAGACAAAGCATCATATGCCTTTTCTTCATAAAACGCCTTATCTTCTTCTTTAGGTTGTGGGAAACCAAAGGAGTGGGATAAGGTCTGCATTGTCTTAAAAGCCTTTTGTTGAGATAGCTCTTGTAAATCTATATAATAAACTTTATTTGCCCCCCCCCTGTAAATAATTTTGTAATACTATAAAGCTTAAAATGTGCCATTATAATAAAGAAATGGGTCAGATAAATTTTAGGATGTTTTAAAGCTACTGTTTTAACCTGTAAATCGCCTAATGTTAGAGCCCTGAAAGTCTTTTGGTTAAAAAAGGTTTTGAAATCATCAAAAAGTTTAAAATGCACTTTTATATTATAAGCTTTATCGGAGTTTGTATGATTGAAAGCGGTTAAGAATAAAGAAAAGGGGTCTCTTACAGGCACTAATAAGGGGATGTTTTTGTGGATTCTAGCAAGAAGCTTTTGGGTATTGATAGTATCAAGATAATGGGTAGGTGTGAAATTTAGGGCTTTATAGGAATTGGGACTTAGAGCGTGAAAAAAATATTTTGTATAATAGATTTTTCTATGCCTAGTAAAATCACCTAATTTACCAAAATTGCTATTTAAAGACACTCCACATTTAGACAAAAAGGACTGAATCGCTATACTTCCACAAGCGTAATTTGCAATTAATAAGAAATGATAGGTTTTAGGTAGAGGGAGTCTCCAAATTATTGGAGAAAGAAGACAATAAAATTTATCTTTAATTTTATAGATTCTTTTATTAATGATATAGTTTATACACGCTCTCAATCCCTCTTTTTCATAAATCTTTCTAGTTAGTGATTGTTTCATTATATCCCTTAATTGGAGATTCCGCTTAATATAGGAACAAACGAGCAAATCTCTAGCTCTTCTTTGTTGGTTAAAGTTCCATTGTGTTTGCAAAATCGCGTAATGATTTGTTTGTCTCCTTGTTGCAAAGGAGCTACTAAAATACCTCCTTCTTGAAGTTGATGGATAATAGCAGGGGAGATTTCGTGAGTTGCGGCTGAAAAGAGGATTCTATCATAAGGTGCATAGGCACTCCAGCCATTTTGCCCATCATCTAGCTTGGTGTTAATATTCTTTAAGTTGCAGTGTTTAATCCTAACTCTTGCTTCATTTAAGAGTCTCTCAATGCGTTCAATACTAAAGACTCTGCGGATAAGACAGCTAAGGATTGCTGCTTGATAACCACTTCCACAGCCAATTTCTAAAACATTATCTGCACCTTCATATTGTAAGTATTCTGTCATTTTAGCCACTGTTAAAGGAGAGCTAATCCATTGATTGGCACCCATAGGAAGTGCATCAAGACTATAAGCAAGGTAGGCAAATCCATTAGGGGTAAAAATTTCTCTATCTATGCTTAAAAATGCCTGTTGCACTTTTTGGCTAATAGGAAATTCTTTAAGAATCTCACGCACCATATTCGCAGTTTTGAGACTTTGCATTATAACCCTATATTCATAAATTTACGCACTTTTGTAATATCATCAAAGTTTGCTTTATAGTTTATGATTTCCTTTAGATCATCATTAGTAACATACCCAAAAGGCGTAATAATACAGCTTCCTTTTGCCATAGAATCATTAGCTCCATTGCTTGCCATTACAAAGCTTTGTGTCGTGATAGCAAGAGCTTTTGTAAGGGTTTGAAAATGATCTTTTCTTTCTTTTGCCCATTGTGCGGGGACAAATATTAAATCACATCCCTTTAAACGTTGCCATATTTCAATAAAACGCAATTCAAAGCAATTGATTGCTCCACATTTAAGTCCATCAAGATTAAAGGGTGTAATTTCTTCTATATCACCAGCTTGAAAATGTAAATGTTCATCGCCTAATGGAAAAAGTTTATGCTTATTTTGTAGATGGAGTAAATCCCCTTTGTGGAAGATTTTTAGGGTATTATAAAAGCCTTTATGGTATTGTTCAATCATTGATAAAACAATGGTTCTATCAAGGGATAATTTCAAAAGCACTTCTGTAGCCACTTTAGCAAATTCAGAGGCTTCCTCCATCCTTTGGTAACAGAAGTTTGTTAAACAAACTTCAGGGGCTAAAATAATAGATTGTGCTTCGCAATTTATAATAAGACTTTTTAGGTGTGCAAGATTTTCTTCAAAGTTTTGTTTGGTTTTGAATTGTAGGGTATAAAGACCTCTAGAAATCATCAAAGTTAATACTCCCTTTTGCGTAATTTGTAACATTTCCTTCAAAGAAATTTGTTTTTTGTTCATTAAATGAGCTAAAAGATTCTACCCATTTAATAGGATGTTTAGCATTATAAATTTTAGGGAATCCTATGCGAGCTAGTCGAATATCTGCAAGATAGCGGACATATTCGTGAATAATTTCACTAGTAAGCCCTAGAATTTGTCCTTGTGTAATATAATCCCCCCAAGAAGATTCTACTTTAACCGCTTCTTTAAACATTTCAATTACTTCTTCTTCTAAATCTTTAGTAAAGATATGTGCCATTTCTTTTTTAAGGGATTTTATCATATTTTGGAATAATAATAAATGGGTAACTTCATCCCTTTGAATAAAGCGAATCATTTGTGCACTTCCTAGCATTTTACCACTTCTTGCAAGGGTGTAAAAAAAGGCAAAACCTGAATAAAAATAAATCCCCTCTAAGATTTGGTTAGCAAACATTGCAAGGACTAGAGTTCTCTCTGTTGGGTCTTTAGCAAGTTGTTCATAAACATTGGCAATATAGTCATTTTTGCTTCGTAGTTGCCCATCAGTGCGCCACATTTCATAAATTTCATCAGTATTTGCAGAGATAGATTCTACCATAACAGCGTAACTTTGGGAATGGAGGGCTTCTTCAAAAGCTTGACGAACCAAGATTAAATTAATTTCTGGGCTTGTAATGTAGGGATTGACATTGTCAATGAGGTTATTAGTTTGGAGTGAATCCATAAAAATAAGTTGGGCTAAGGCTCTATCATAGCCTATTTTTTCCTCACGCGTTAGTCCCTCAGAATAATCGCGTTTATCTTGGGTCATATTGACTTCTTCTGGGAACCAAGAATTGGCAAGCATTACTTTCCAAAGGTTGTAAGCCCATTGGTATTTAATTTTATTGAGTTCAAAAATGCTTGTGGGATTACCACCAAAGATTCTGCGTTCATTTACGCTTTCTTTGGAGTTTGGGTTATAAATTTTTTTTCTATTCATCATAAAATACCTTTGGTTTTTTTAAGTTGGGATAATATAGACTCTTTTTTATAATGAGGATGTAAATGGAATGGAATAATAAAAAAATATTTCATAAAAAATACTTAATACTAAAGTGGTAAAAATGGTGAAAATAGCAAAGCTTCATATTGATGGTATGCATTGTAGTGCGTGTTCGGCAAGTATTCAAAGTAATCTTGAAAAAAACTCTAGTATTCTAAATACCAAAATTAATGCCATTAGTGGCAAAGCCAAAATTTCTTATGAAGAATCCCAAATTTCCGAGCAAAAAATTATAGAGCTTATTACTTCTTATGGATTCCCTGCCTCTAAGGATAATAGTAAAGAAAGAGAGATGGCTTATATTCAAGGATTAAAAACGCGTTTATTAGTAGCCATTCCCTGTTTTCTTGTTATTTTTGTTTTACATATGGGAGGATTCCATAGCTTTTGGAGCTCTGCAGTGGAGCTTCTTTTGGCAAGTGTTGCACAAATTTATTGTGCAATGCCTTTTTATAAGGGTTCAATGAGCTTTTTTAAAACAAAAGTTGCGGATATGAATGTATTAATAGCCTTAGGTACTAGCGCTGCATATTTGTATTCTGTTTATTTATTCTTTAGTGGAGCAAAAGGATATTATTTTGAAGGCTCTGCTTCGGTGATTTGTTTTGTGCTTTTAGGGGAATACTTGAAATCTAAGGCAAAAAAAAGTGCTAGTGAAGAATTAGAAGTTTTAGCAAAGATTTTACCCCCTAAAGCAAGACTTTTAAAAGAGGATAAAAAAGAATGGGTTGCAATTAATACCATAAAAAAAGGTGATAAATGTTTAGTGGTTAGTGGAGAGAAAATACCCCTTGATGGCAAAATCATACAAGGAGAAGCGGAGGTAAGTAGTGCACATATTAATGGTGAAGAATTGCCTAGTGTTTTAAGGGAAGGTAGTGAAGTTATAGGTGGAAGTGTTGTTATAAATGGGGAGATTATTGTGGAATCTTCAAAAGATTCTAGTGATTTTTTTGTTTATGAAATGTTAGATTTATTAGAGTTATCCCAAACACAAAAACCTCCTATTGGAATCTTAGCGGATAAAATCGCTTCTGTTTTTGTGCCTTGTATAGTTTTACTCGCATTAGTGGCTTTTTTATTTTGGTTGCAAGAGGGTTTTGCTTTTGCTTTATCTATCGCTGCTTCTATTTTAGTAGTATCTTGTCCTTGTGCTTTAGGTCTTGCTGTGCCTTTAGCCATTGTTTGTGCAAGTATGCGGGCAAAGAGGAATGAAATTTTGATTAAATCCCCGGATGTTTATGAAAAAGCTAAACAAATTAAGTTTATGGTTTTTGATAAAACAGGCACTTTAACAAAAGGAGAAATTATCGTGCAAAAGGCGGATATTTTTGGCGATAAGAAAGAGATTTTATCACTCTCTAAAGCTATGCAAGAGGATAATCCCCACCCCATAGGAAAAGCAATTTTAGAATATACAAAAGAATTTACTACCCATGTAGTTTTGCAAAAGAAGGAATACCTTATCACTAAGGGTGTTAAAGCAGTCTTTAATCAAGAGGAATATTATTTAGGTTCATTAGCTTGGATACAAGAAATTCTTGGCAAAGAGGATATTGTTAAACAAGAAGAGGGTGTAGTTGCCCTTTGTAATAAAAAAGAGCTTTTAGCGGTTTTTTATTTAAAGGATTCTTTGAGGAAAAATGCAAAGGAAGTCATTGATTGTATTAAAAATCTAGGAATTGTGCCTGTAATTTTAAGTGGAGATAATTTAGCAAGTGTAGAAAAAATAGCTCAAGAATTGGGTATTAAAGAATATTTTGCCCAAACAACGCCTTTGCAAAAAAGTCAAAAGATTGGAGAGCTTAAAAAATTAGGAGGAGTGTGTTTTGTAGGGGATGGCATTAATGATGCTTTAGCTTTAGAAGAATCAAGTTTTGGTATTTCTTTTGCAAGTGCAACAGAGTTGGCTAAAGAAATAGGCGATGTTTTGCTATTGAAAGATGATTTAAAGGGCATTGTTGAGGTGTTTAAAATTTCTTTTGCGACTTTAAAGAATATTAAAGAGAATTTATTTTTTGCCTATGTTTATAATGTGGTTTTAATCCCTATTGCAGCTGGGGTGCTTTATCCTTTTGTTGGTATTGTTTTACAACCCTCACTTGCTGGAGCAGCTATGGCATTTAGTTCTGTTAGTGTTGTGCTTAATGCCCTTAGAATCTCAAGGTTAAAGTTATAATGGGTATCTTTAAAAAGGCTTTTTTAAGCCTTGTAATAGGGGTTAAAGTTGGCTTTGGGTTAGAGTATTTTATCTTAGAGGAACAATATCTCTTTAAGGATACTAAGGTTTATGCAAAAGATGTCTTTAAGGAAGCCTCTGAAAATTTCTTGCTCTTTGAGATTCCCAAAAACGCTAATGTTTTTCAAATCAAAAGCTCACAATTAATAGAAAAGTTTGAAAATGTTGGAATCCATATTGGTGCTAAATCCCCCATTGTAACCTTTAAAAGAGAAGTTGGGGGGAATACTGATGGGATTAAAGCCCATATTGCGGGGCTATTTTTTCAACAATACCAAAACAATAATATCAAAATCCATTCTATTACCCTAGAGCAAATCACCGCTACGAATTTTAAAGAAGAAAATATTAAAACCATTGATTTTTCTACGCAATTATTAAAACGTAAAGAGGGGACTTTTAATATTGTTCTTAAAGAGAGTGAGAGAGAGAAAAAGGTATTTTTTAGGTATTTTATTGATGCAACCTTAGAAGGCATTGTATTACTTAAACCTCTTAGTGGGGGGGAGAGTATTAATTACCAAAATGCAAAGGTTGTTGAGATTGCTTTAGATAAAATTAGTAGCGCGTTAATGTCAAAAAGTCAATTAGGTGAGGTTGCGGTGCGTTCTTACACTCCAAAAGATATATTAATTACAGAAGATAGGTTAGTAAAGCCAAGAGTTGTCAAAAAGGGAGATAAAATACTTGTAGATATAAAAGAAGAGGGGGTTGTTTTAGAGTTTTTCTTAGAAGCACAAAAAGATGGTGGGATTGGTGATGTGATAAAAGCTAAAGACTTAGAGAATAAAAAGGCTTATGAAGTTAAAATACAAAGCAAGGGGCGGGGAGAATTGTTATGAAACGCATTATTGTAGGCATTAGTGGTGCTAGTGCAGTGAATTTGGGGTTTAGATTCTTAGAAATTTTACCTTTAGAGATAGAAAAATATTGCGTAATCTCTAAAAGGGCTAAAGAGGTCTTAAAAAAAGAAAACCAAGCAATTCCGCAAGAAGTCCCCAACACTATTTATTTAGAGGATTTAGATTTAGGGGCTTGTATCGCAAGTGGTTCTTTTATCTGCGAAAGTATGGTTGTTATTCCTTGCTCACAAAATACCTTAGCAAAAATAGCCTATGGTATTTCTGATACCTTAATTACTAGAGCCGCAAGTGTGATGATTAAAGAAAGACGCAATCTCCTTTTAGCGCCAAGAGAAATGCCCTTTAGCACCATTGCCTTAGAAAATATGGCAAAACTCTCACAAATAGGTATAATTATAGCACCACCTATTTTTGGTTATTATGCCGGAAGTAGTTTAAAAGAAATAGAAAATCTTGTTTTAGGGAAGTGGTGTGATATATTAGGCATTCCTTATGCTTATAAACGTTGGGGAGAGGGAGGATTAGAAGAATCTTTGAAAGAGCAAAGATAAGAAATATCCCCCAAATATTAGAAAGCCAAAGAGTATAAAGGCTAATATAAAAGCACTTTTACTTGTTGCGATGAGTTTTTTGAAATGTATTTGTAAGCCTAAAGCTCCCATTGCTGCGACAATACAAAGCACGCTTAAAAATTGCAAAGAGCTTATAAGGGATTGAATAGTAATAGTTCCTAAAATAGGAGTTGCTTTATGGGGGCTTAGAAATGTATGGAGCATAATAGTACCTAAGAATAAGAATGCAAAATAAGGGATTTGTATAGTTTTGGTAGTAGATTGAGTGTGTTTTGTAGCATAAAAAGCCATAAAGAATAAAAATGGTACAAGCATAATTACCCGAATCATTTTAATGATAATAGCAGTATTAGCAGCCTCTTGTGAAAATCCTCCCATATCCTTAGCTATCTCTGCTGCACCTACTACATTGGCAACTTCGTGTAAAGTCGCTCCCATAAAAAATCCCATAGAATTTTCATTAAGTTGGGGAATAAGGTCAGAATAAAAGGCTATGGGGTAAGAGAACATACCTATAAGACCAAAAATAACGATACAACTAATAGCAATTATTCCTTTAAGAGAATCAGATTTTAAGGTTGATTCTAAGGCTAAGATTGCAGCTGCACCGCAAATCGCACTACCTGCACCCACTAGCATAGAAGTTTCTTTATCAAGTTTTAAAACTTTAATGCCAATAAACAAAGAGATTAGAAAAATGCTAATAACTACCATAAAAGCAGCTATTAATCCTAATAAACCAACATTTCTAAGTTCATCAAAAGTAATAAAAAAACCATAAAGGATAATGCCTAATTTAAGAAGTTTTTTCGCACTAAAATGCACCCCATTTCCTAAAATTTGCTGGTATTTGAAAAAAAGCGGAGATAAGCATACCCCTATTAAAATAGCAATGGCTGTAGGTGCTAGATGTGTTGTATTATGAATGGCTGGAATACTTGATAAATAGGTAGATAAAGCAACAATGCCACCAACTAATAAGAGACCTTGTATATTGTGAGTGAAAAAAGTTTTAAGAGAATTCATAATAGCTCCTTATAAATTTTTGGAGGTATCATATCCTTTTTTTATAAATAATAAAAATATATTAATATTATTAAAATCATAAAAAATATAGATTTATTTAAGAGAATCCCAGTATAATGCTAGTTTTAAAAGGAGAGACTTTAATGAGAATGAAAGATTTAGAGATTTTTTTGGATATATTAAAGACCAAAAGCCCTACACTCACTGCAGAGAATTTTAAAACTACTCAACCTAATGTTTCTATTATTATTAAAAATATTGAAAACACGATTGGTAGCTCTTTATTTGAACGTTTAGGCAAACGTTTGCTCCCTACTTCTAAAGCTTTGTTATTAGGTGGATTATGGCTTGAAGTGGTAGAGGGTTATTATAAAAGTTTAGAAGTCATTGGTGAAGAGGGAATGTTTTTGGGTGAGATTCGTATTGTTTCGACACATACTATCGGGGAATATTTTTTACCTCAGATTTTATATGAATTTGCTAAAGAATACCCTAAGGTTAAGGTTATTTCGCATAGCCATAATACAGGGGAGTGTTTGAATCTATTAAAAAAGGGGGAAGTGGAGTTAGCACTTATAGAGGGTGAAATTACTAAGGAATATGCTAAAAGTGAGGGGTTAATTGCAGAAGTGTTAGGGAAGGATGAATTAGTTGTGGCAAGTAATGATTTTATTTTAGCCTCTAAGCCAAGATATATTGATGAGCTATTAGACAAAAAATGGATTCTTAGAGAATATGGCTCTGGATTGAGGGATAAATTTTTGAACGCTTTAGGGGATATGGGTAAAGAAATTCCCGTTTTTTTAGAATTAGATAGAACGAATGCTATTAAGGATTTAGTGATTACTAAGGGTGCAATTTCTGTTTTTTCTAAAATTGCTATTACAAAGGAGATACAAGAGAAAATTTTATTTCCTATAGAGATTATTAATGTTAATTTAGAGAGAAATTTATATAGTTTGAAACGTTCTACCCAGCTTTCTAGTGCGCTTTTATTGAAATTTGAAGAATGTTTAATAGAGGCTTTTATGGCTATAGCCAAATCTTAAGTTAAGCTTACAAATCTCTTAATATTCATTTGTGCATAAATTCTAGTTTTTAAATATTACTTTTTATTGGTTTCCGCCAATCCTAAGCGTTAAAATAATAGCTTTAATCACTAAATTCCATATTAATATTGTTTAAACCTTAGCATTAAGGGATTTCATTAGCTTAGCCTTAACCTACTTTCCTGTAACTTCTTTTGGTTTTCCTGACCTTTGATAAAATTCTAGTTGAGTTACTTTATCTTTAAACTCTTGTGATTCTTTTATCACTCTATCAGGGATAGCAATATTATCATCTTTGTATTGTATTCCCTCCTGTGAAGATTCAAGAGCTTTGAGGTAATAATCATTTAAAGCATCTTTCATTTCTTTTGCCTTTTCTTGAGATGTTTTTTCTTTAGAGTTATTTGTCATTGTGAAGTTGTTTTGACTTTTTTTATTTTCTTTTTTATCGTATAAGGAGAGGGGGGTATCTTCTAATGCACCACTATTAACAGCATACATTAGCATAATACCTTCTTTTTTAAACTCTCCTTTTTCATTTTTATAATCTTGCATTAATAATGCCTCAAAATCCTCTTCATTGAATGCTCCCTTACTTGCCTTTGTGCTTTGTATTATTTCTTCTTTGGTGTAATATTCTTTATCTTCTTTAAGGAGGGTATTGAATTCTTTATTAGCAGCAGAAATTCCAGCGATTAAGTCGATGGTTTTATAATTAGAATGGATTGAAATTGTATAAAAATCATTGAAAGCTTGTAAGACATTTTTATGAATCTTATAATCACTAGGTAAATTAGCAGCTTTTAAAAACTCCTCTCCCATAAAGCCATATTCATCTATACTATAACCTTCAAAGGCGTTTTTAAAATTATTATTGTTTAGAGATATTCTATTTTTTTCAAAATTAGCCAGGTTTGGAGTATTTAAAAAATCTTGCATTTGACTTGTTGCTTTGGAAGTAAGTAATTGTTCTTGCTTTAAGGTGTTTTTAAAGCTAAGGGGGTTGGAGTCTAATCTACTTTTTCTAATACCTTTACCTATGACATTACCACCTCCAAGATAATCAAAAGCATAGGAGTGAGAATTGGACTCTAAGAATACATCAAAATTCGCTGGTTCTACTATATGTTTATTTTGTTTTTTATACTCATTAGAAACAGAATACTCACTCTGCATTTCTAAAGGTTTGTAATTTATTGTGTTTGTTGTCATAATCTATCCTTTTTAGATAATTATGCATCCTTGCAAAAAATTTTAATCCTTTATTGTGTAGTTAAAGTTTTTGTAGCTCCCTCATTTGTGCTAGTGCTAGATTCTTTAAGCTTTCTTGATAATCATTGGGGTTAAGTTTATCTCCTAGAAGTGGCATTGGACCTTTTATCTCTTCCCCACTTTCTGATCTTGCTAACATATTAGCAAAACTTGTAGAATTATCTGGAACA
Source organism: Helicobacter apodemus (assembly GCF_003097575.1). Taxonomy (NCBI): domain Bacteria; kingdom Pseudomonadati; phylum Campylobacterota; class Epsilonproteobacteria; order Campylobacterales; family Helicobacteraceae; genus Helicobacter; species Helicobacter apodemus. Next base: position 1,718,988 of record NZ_CP021886.1, read on the forward strand.
ATAAAATCACTAGAGAGAGTAAATAGCGTATGATTGAGTGGAGTAATGTTTGAATTAATATTTTCCATAGTAATCCTCCTAATAGTGAGAGTATTTATATTGACTATCTATAAATTGAAAAGATTGCATTGAGGCACTAAAGGGTATTTCCCTAAATTCTTTTGTATATAGATTATATCCTGCTAACCAAGTCCATTCTACTTGACTTTGGTAATACCTTTTAACATAAGCTAATGCTTCTCCATAATGTAGCTTACTTGTCGCTTCTTGAATCAATCTACTATCGTAATTTAAATCACTTTTTTCTACAATATAGTATTTAGATACTAGAGTGGGGGTTATAACATGACCACCAATTTGGTATAATCTCCCCACAACCTTACTCATCTCCTCATCACTAAGTGCTTTAACGCCTAAAGAGTTTTCATTAAATTTTCCTTGAGTAGCAACAGCAATAAAATCTAATTCTTGTGCAGAAAGTGAGCTTATAAATCCTAAACTTACTAATAAAGTTAAGAATAACTTTTTCACAATACCTCCTTTGATCATAATAAACTTCAAGCAAATCTTATTCCCATAAGGGATTCTTTATTGCTTACAAAGAATGTTTTATAAAAGTAATAAGCTTATAAGAAAGACCTTATAAGAGATTTGAAATTTTCCAATTTAAAGAATGTTTTACTAAAGTTAATGTTTATACATAGGGGGATTAAAATCCATTAAATGTATTAATACTTCTGTAATATTCTTTTAGATTAATAATACTTTATTGATTTATTTTTTATTTGGGTTTTTAAGTATTTTAATTATGCATCCAAGCTATAAATTTAATGCTTTATAAAAATAAAGAAACCCTTAAGAGGCTTCATCATTTATACGCACTTTTCTAATCATTTTATTAATGAGTTCATCAATTTCTTTTAGATTATTTTTAGCAATAATAGGCTTTAAATCAGATTGTGTTTCTTGTGTATTTTCTAAAATCTTCAAATAGACTTCATCAAGTTGATTAAGCATTTCCTTTTTTAATTCTTCAGGTGTTTTTGGTTTTTTTGTAGTATCTTCTTTATTGGGACTATAAGAGCTTGGCATTCCTCGTAAAAACTTACCATATTCACTAAGCTTAGTAAAAGGAGATTCTGCTTTTGCAAAGGTATCCATTACAAAAGCATAACTTAGCATAATACCTTCTTTTTTAAACTCTCCTTTTTCATTTTTATAATCTTGCATTAAAGGTGTATTAAAACCAAAATTGAAACTAAATTTCTCAAAAGAATCTTTAAACATATGTTTAATTTCATCTTCAGAATAGGCTTCTTTAGAATCAAATTTTCCTTGTGTAAGGCTTTGTATCTCTTTATAGGCATAGGAGAGACCTGCGATTAAATCTATAGCTTCAAATTGTGCTTGTGGAGTGGTTTTAGAATCTATAAAATCTGGTGTTGTATAAAAATCATTGAAAGCTTGTAAGGCATTTTTATGAATCTTATATTCATTTGGTAAATTAGCAGCTTTTAAAAACTCTTCTCCCATAAAGCCATATTCATCTACAGAATAGCCGCCAAAACCATTTGATGTTTGATGAGATAATTGAGAAGTATTTTTTAAAACCAATGTATCTTCTAGCATACCCGGGAACAACAAATAATTCATAGCTGTAGCTAAAGAATTAGGTCTATAAATGCCATAAATTTCCGCTCCAGCAGGTGCTGATTTTGAGAGGTCTTCAAATATTTGGTTATGGGGGTGTGTTTCGTAGTCAATCCTTGTGTTTGTTTGCAAGATTAATGGCTGATAAATGTTGGAGTGAATTTGCATACTACCACCTTTGAAACTTATCGGGGGTTGTTTGGTCTAAATGTTGAAAAATTCTAGTAGAAGCAGAGATAAATGATAAATCTCTATTATACCCAGTACTTAATGCCAACAATGGCAACCACGCTCCCTCTGTGGTTTTCATCTCTTCATTAGAGAGGGCTATTAATTCTAAAGGTTTAGAATCTTGTATAAAAAGTGATTCTATTTCTTGTTGTGTAAAACTATCTTGTGCGAAAGTCAAAGTAGAAAGAAAAGTAAAAGAAACTAAAAAACTAAATATTGTCTTTTTCATAATGAACCCTTTAAAGTGTAATTTTTAATAAAATTATTCTATTTTTAACGATATTAAAATAATCTTAAGGTGAGAAAGGGAATTAAAGATAAAGTTATGTAAAGTATAAAAGTAACACTTACCTTAATCAAGTAATGCCATTAATAATATTGTAAGCCCCACAAAACATAGGTTTATAAGAATATAACCTGACGCTTTAGAGGGATATTGAAAATTATTTTTATAAAGCCATTCTACAGAAAAATAGCGGGGTGCTTCATTTTTATAAAACCAATAAAGACAAACAAATATTAATAGCACGACAATAAAGGTTATTATACTATGCCACAAACTAGCTTTTTGATAAGGATAAAACCATAAAGTAACAATCCCAATAATGGCATAACTACTTAATAGAACACAGAAGCGAGTATTTTTATGATTATTTTTCACTAAGTCCCTACCATCCCACTCTTGTTACAAATTTTCCAGCACCAACTCCACCAATTACTCCTATGGGTGTTCCCAATCCCATTCTAATAGCACCAATAGGGTTCCTACCAAACCATATACCTCTCACAGCCCCTAATGCCACAGCTCCTCCAAAACCCCACCAATTCCAACCTTGATTCCTGCCAAATTAAGAAGATATACCTTAATCATAATTAAAAAAAACATTAAATCACCGATAAAAGATTTTAAGTTTTATTAATGGACTTCTTAAAGAAAATTATTAAAACTAATGCGACACAGCCTAATATAACAAAGATTAGATTAAGTATATCACTATCAAATCTAATACTCATCATTAGGAATGTTAAGAGTAAATAAGCATAAAATCGCTTGTAAGTAAAATCATCTAAATGGCATAAAACATACAACGAAAATAGAGAATAAATATAAAGCATTATATTAGCTATATCCGTTATTAAGGTTGGTTCATGCATACAATTACCAGAATTTCCAAGGTCGCCTAGAATAAACAGGATCTTTTGGTCCTAGAGCATTTAAATAAGTCAAATTAGTAACTGTTAGACTCATTCCAACCCTTAAATGCTAACAATGGTACCCACGCTCCCTCTGTGGTTTTCATCTCTTCATTAGAGAGGGCTATTAACTCTAAAGGTTTAGAATCTTTTATAAAAAGTGATTCTATTTCTTGTTGTGTAAAATTGCTATTTTGTGCGAAAGTAAAAGTAGAAAGAAAAGTAAAAGAAATTAAAAAAGTAAATATTGTCTTTTTTATAATGAACCCCTTAAAATGTAATTTTTAATAAAATTATCTTATTTTTAACTCTATTAAAATAATCTTAAGGTGAGAAAGGGAATTAAAGATAAAGTTATGTAAAGTATAAAAAGTAACAATATTTTAGAAAAGAAATTCTGTCCATATGGGATAGAATAAACAAAAAACAATGGATAAAATTACTTTTTTCTTTATCAGGATAGTTTGCATTTACCAAATATTCATCAAAGAGTATTTAATTAAGATCAACAAAATATTACCTTACAACAATTTAAGAATAGAAATATGTAAAAATAACATAGGGCATGGATTAGAAATCCCCACAAAACTTAATAAGTTTATCAAGATATTTTAACTTTAAATTTCAAAAAATTTTACCCAAAAACTATAAATACACTTTTATTTCTATGATAAGATTATTAAAATTTATTTTTGAAGGGAATATTCTATGAATATAACAAGGAGAGACTTCTTAAATGGTATGGCTGTTGCGGTAGTTGCCGGTATGTCTCCACTAGAATTACTCTATGGTAAGGAGCAAGCAACGCATATAAACCAAAAAATTCTCAATCAAGATAACGTCTATCCCCCCTCTCTAACAGGACTTAGAGGAAGTACAAATGAAAGTTATGAATTTGCACATATGCTACGTGATGGAGAAAAATTTGATTTTAATTCCCTTGCTATTGAAGAAAACTATGATCTAATTGTTGTTGGGGCAGGAATTAGTGGTTTATGTGCGGCTTGTATTTATCAAGACAAAGCAGGAAATAAGAAAAAGATCTTAATTCTTGATAATCACGATGATTTTGGCGGACACGCAAGAAGAAATGAGTTTCACTTAAAAGATAGGATGATTTTAAGTTATGGGGGAAGTGAATCTCTGCAGTCTCCAAAAACACTTTATTCGCAAGAAGTTATAGAATTTTTGGGTGGTTTAGGGATTAATATTGATGATTTAGCTAAAAAGTTTAATGTTAATTTTTATCCTGATTTAAATTTAAGTCGTGGCGTTTATTTTAATAAAAAAGATTTTGGGCAAGATAAAGTAGTAAGTGGGAATCCTCGCAGAATCATTTGTGATGATATTCCAAAAGATAGAATTAATGGTAGATCCTATAAAGACTTTATCAATGATTTCCCTATGCCTAAAAAAGATAGAGAAGATTTAATCGCTTTTCACGAAAACCCTAAAGATTATTTAGAGGGTATGAATGAAAAACAAAGGATAAAATACATTACTACAACAAGTTATAGAAACTTTTTAAGGGATAAAGTTAAACTATCCCCCATAGCTATTTCTTTCTTTGAGGGAATGACGGACGATTTTTTAGCTCTTGGAATTGATTCTATCTCTTGTGAGGATGCTAGAGGATCATTTTTACCCGGTTTTGATAATCTAAAACTTCCTCCTTTAGATAAAGCAGCAGAAGCAGAAATTAATGAACCCTATATTTATCATTTTCCAGACGGAAATGCGAGTATTGCAAGATTAATGGTAAGAAAGCTAATTCCTGCTATAGCACCTGGAAAAAGTGCTGAGGATGTAATTTTGGCAAAATTTGATTATTCTAAACTTGATTTACCCCAATCTCCAACAAGAATCCGATTAAATAGCACGGTTATTAATGCAAAAAATACTAAAGATGGTGTGCTAGTAACTTATGCAAGTGGAATTGATAAAAAACTCCATAAAATCTTTGCAAAAAAAGTAATTATGGCAAACTACAATAGCTCTATCCCTTACATTATCCCTGATATGCCCAAGATTCAAAAAGCAGCACTTTCTTTATGTGTTAAAACCCCTTTAATTCACACCAAAGTGATTATTAGCAACTGGGAACCTTTCATTAAACTAGGAGTGCATGAAATTTATTCTCCAAAAATGTTTTATGCTAGAACTAAATTAGATTATCCCGTTAACATGGGTAATTATGAGCATCCAAAAGATCCTAAAAAGCCTATTTGTCTCCATATGGTTGGTTCCCCTATGGTATTAAATCAAGGGATTACCGATGGTGATACAATGGATGCTAGAGAGCAATCAAGGTTAGCACGTCATCAACTCTTTAATATTCCTTTTTCAGATTTAGAAAAAATGATTAGAGAGCAATTGCAAAGTATGCTTAATAAAACAGGATTTAACCACCAAAAAGATATTCTAGCCATTACGCTTAATCGTTGGGGGCATTGCTACTCTTACACACTAAACACACTTTATGATAATGAAGAAGAAAGTGAAAAAGCCATACTAGAAGCAAGAAAACCTTATGGAAACATTACTATTGCAAATTGCGATGCAAATTGGGATGCCTATGCTCACGTAGCCATTGAACAAGCAATGAGAGCCGTAGAAGAATTAGGATAGCTCTTGATTCTTTTTTGCGAAGTTTTACTCTTTTAATATGAAGACTATATTAAAAAATCCAAGCTTTGTGTGTAATGAAAGATACAAAAAATTGCTTAATAGCAATAATAAATAAGAGGAGAAAATATTAAGAGATGAGCAACTAAACTTGAATAATGAAGCTATGGCAAAAGCAAATTAAAAATCAATAAAAACGAAATTTGTAAAGATAACCCCAAAAAGTCTAAATTAGATAGATTTAATACATTGTTACAATTTATTTAAATTTCAAATAAATTTTGGGTTTGTCGGCTACCTTCTAATAGAGAATTAAAATATAAGATTTTACAAGTATTTTCTAATAAAGCAGTCATTTTAGAAAGGGATTGCAAATTCCGCTCATAAGCATATACTCCATAGCCTTTTATAACCATAATTTTTGTATCATTTTCCCTAAAATAACGATTAATCTCTACATCCGCCCTTTCATACCAATTATCATAATCTTTAGGATTATACACATCAAGAGCACCCAAGATTCTCGACCCAAAATAATCTTTAGGGACAATCTTATCATAACTTAAAGTATAAGCCGTAGTAAAAGGAGGCATTCCATAAGCAATATACTTAGCATTAGGGAGATTTTGATACAACAGAGAATGGATAAAAGCATCGATACTTGCTCCATTCCAACGATAATCCCTTTTATGATAAAGTGTTATTAAAGAATCCTCATTTAAATCATCAAAAATCGCTTCTTTTTTGTTGATTAAAAAATGCCCCTCTTCGAGTTTAGCAGAAATAGAACCCTGAAAGATTCCAAAAAAATTTTTTCTAAACATTGCTAAAGAAATTTTTTGAAGTTCAAGTAAAATATTTTTTTTCATTTTCTGTTCTTAATCCTCAAAAAGAATATTGACTTGACTAATAAAATCTAAGGGATCTATTTGAACCCCCTGTACTGAAAATCCAAAATGCAAATGAGGACCGCTCACTCTTCCACTATCTCCACTTAGAGCAATTAAATCTCCCTTTTTTACTCTATCGCCTGCCTTTACCTTTAAAACACTGCAATGATAATACATACTAAAAATTCCCTCTCCATGATCAATAACGACAGAATTGCCCGCCAAAAATCTCTCCTTTGCAAGGACTACTTTACCATTATTACTTGCATGAATAGGCGTTCCAATTACCGCCCTAAAATCTGTGCCACTATGATAACTGCTAATTTCACTATTAAACACTCTAGCATTACCATAAGCACTTGTTATTTTGCTTTTTATAGGATAAATAAAAGGCTCCCTCCAATAACGTTCCTTGCTATAAACTGCATAAATCCCTTGGGCTTCTTTGTATTCTCTTTGTATTCTCTCTTGATTTTCTTTATTAGGTTTTACTTTAGCAGGTGAAGCATAAATTTCCTCTTTTTTATAATCTCCCTCTTTAATCTTCAAAATTCCTCTATTTTCTAAAGGTATGCTAATGGATTTGGTGCGATAGGGAATGCTAATAAGGGAAATTTTTTTGGCAGGATTCTTAGGATGTGCCACCCAAATATAAATTTTATTTAAAATCTTTAAAGGTTGCGGATTAGTTTCTAAAGTTTCTAAAATAATCGTCTTACCATTCTCTACAACATATTCACTCTGTGCTAAAAGCCATAAAGGTAATAACAAAATACAAACCATTCTTAGCATAATCCCTGCCTTTAGAATCAATAATATATAGTGTGAAAACCTAAAGAATATCAGAGCTTTACTTACAAAATAATTTAACAAAGTAATAAGCCCAATAAAAAGCTATTTTTAGAAATATTAAATTTATATTATTAAGAAAGTTTAGCTTATTTTGTTAATTTAACTTGACATTATAAGACTAAAGTTATATAATTTTGCTTGAATTTTGCAAGAATAATTGCTAAAATTCCCATTGAAGTTACCATTCTTAGTTTTAAGGAGTATCATTAAATGCAAGAAAATGAAAATTCATCTATAGATTCTTCACAAATACAAGAAGAATGCCAAACACAAGAAACAGAAAATGCACAAGAGGAGGATTCTCAAGAATCCCTTAAAAACAAAATTAAAGAATTAGAAGATCAATATCTCCGAACCTATGCAGATTTTGAAAACACTAAAAAACGTCTTATACGTGAAAAAGATCAAGCATTAGAATATGCTTATGAAAAAATTGCTAAGGATTTACTATCAAGCATTGATACTTTAGAGATTGCCCTAAAAAGCATTAAAGACTCTAAAGAAAATCTACAAGAAGGTGAAATTATAGAAAAAATTGAGGAGGGCATTGCATTAACCTTAGACAATCTTTTAAAAACTCTTGCAAAACACGGGATTGAGCCAATCCTTGCTAGTGGAGAATTTGACCCTAATTTCCACGATGCGATTATGCAAGTGCAAAGTGATACACACAAAGCAGGAGAAATTGTTGCAGAGATGCAAAAAGGGTATAAATACAAAGAAAGAGTGCTAAGACCTTCAATGGTTAGCATAGCAAAAGCTTAAATTAAAAGAAAGGATATATTATGGCAAAAGTATTAGGAATAGACTTAGGAACAACTAATTCAGCGATGGCGGTTTTTGAAGGCAATGAATCAAAGATTATTGCTAACAAAGAGGGAAAAAACACTACTCCATCGGTAGTGGCTTTTACCGATAAAGGAGAGATTCTAGTAGGAGATCCCGCTAAAAGACAAGCTATCACCAATCCGGAAAAGACTATTTATTCTATCAAAAGAATTATGGGGCTTATGAGTAATGAAGAAAAAGCACAAGAAGCCAAAAAGAGACTTCCTTATAAAGTCGTAGATAGAAATGGTGCTTGTGCGATTGAAATTGCGGGGAAAGTTTATACACCTCAAGAAATTTCTGCAAAAATTTTAATGAAATTAAAAGCTGATGCAGAAAGTTATCTAGGAGAAGAAATTACAGAGGCTGTTATTACTGTGCCTGCATATTTCAATGACGCACAACGAAAAGCTACCAAAGAAGCTGGAACGATTGCGGGATTAAATGTTTTAAGAATCATCAATGAACCAACTTCTGCAGCTCTTGCTTATGGGCTTGATAAAAAACATTCCGAAAAAATTGTAGTTTATGACTTAGGTGGTGGGACTTTTGATGTTACAGTGCTAGAAACTGGGGATAATGTAGTAGAAGTCTTAGCAACAGGCGGAGATGCCTTCTTAGGTGGTGATGATTTTGATAATTGTATCATTGATTGGGCTGCAAGTGAGTTTGAAAGCGAAAATGGGATTAATCTCAAAAATGATGTTATGGCATTACAGAGATTAAAAGAAGCCGCTGAAAATGCCAAAAAAGAATTAAGTAGTGCTCAAGAGAGCGAAATTAATCTCCCTTTTATCACCGCAGATTCTAGCGGACCTAAACATTTAGTCAAAAAACTTAGTCGTGCGAAATTTGAATCCCTTATTGAGGGCTATATTGACCAAACCATCAACAAAATTGGTGATGTAATAAAAGATGCGGATTTAAGCAAAGGTGATATTGCAGAAGTCGTTATGGTAGGAGGTTCTACAAGGATTCCAAAGGTGCAAGATAGAGTTAAAGACTTTATTGGCAAGGAGCTTAATAAATCTGTGAATCCTGATGAAGTCGTAGCCATTGGTGCGGCTATTCAAGGAGGTGTTTTAAAAGGTGATGTTAAAGATGTTCTCTTACTTGATGTTACCCCTCTTAGTTTAGGCATAGAAACTTTAGGCGGAGTGATGACAAAAATCATTGAAAGAGGCACAACCATCCCTGTTAAGAAAAACCAAGTATTCTCAACTGCTGAAGATAATCAACCAGCTGTTACTATCCAAGTCTTACAAGGAGAGAGGGAATTAGCAAGAGATAATAAAGTATTAGGGAATTTTGAATTAAGCGGAATTCCAGCAGCCCCTAGAGGTGTGCCACAAATTGAAGTAACTTTTGATATTGACGCTAATGGTATTTTAACCGTATCGGCTAAAGACAAAGCAACCGGAAAGGCTCAAGAAATTAAAATCACAGGCTCTAGCGGATTATCTGATAGTGAAATAGAAAAAATGGTTAAAGACGCTGAATTAAATAAAGAAGATGACCAAAGAAAAAAAGAAGTGATTGAAATTAGGAATCAAGCCGATAGCCTAGTTTATCAAACACAAAAAAGTCTTGATGAGATGAAAGATAAAATTGATACTGCAGAAGCAGAAAAAATACAAAATGCCATTAGTGCATTACAAGAAACATTGAAAAATGATAATGCCACAAAAGCAGAAATTGAAGCAAAAATCAAAGAGCTTACTGAAGTAAGCCACAAACTTGCTGAAGCTATGTATCAAAAAGATAATCTCAATCAACAAGCTAACCCGCAAAATAACAAGAAAAAAGATGACGATGTAATTGATGCAGAGGTTGAATAAACCCTGCAAAGAAACAAAAGATTCTTAGTAACTATCTATTCTAACAATCCATAAAATGGCTTATTGACCTATAAGGGAATCGTCAGCAGGAATTATTTGTATTGACGGTAAGCCCAAATCTTGAGGTGGAATAAATCCAAAATAATATTTACAATCCACACTAGCAATATACTCAAAAATATCTCTAAACTCTGTCCTTTCAAAGGAAGTATTTAACCAATAGATATATTCTACCTCGATATTAAGAGGAGATAAGAGTTTTTCATATTGTTTTTTGTAAAAATCGCAAATTGACAATTTGTTCATAAATCTGCTTAAAATCCAAATAATGTGTGGGTTGAAAAGAAAAATTTCGGAATCTATTATTAATAATATAAAAAGTGTTACCAACATAAATACTATCATCGGGTAAATAGACTTGAGAAGCTCTACCACCCCAATAGACATTTTTAGTCACTAAGAATAAATAGAAATTATTTTGTTTGTAAATTTGCGCAATGACTTCTTTTTTATCAGGCATAAAAACAGAGATATAAAAAGCACCACTAATATCTGGGAGACTATTTTCTACTTTTATATATCCACTTTGTGCTAAATAAGTCGCTAAATCTAGCTTAAGTTCATTAGTACTTACCATTAACTGCTTTATATGTAAAGGCATTATCCCCTCGCTTAATATTTGCTTAAAAACGGATATTTTTAGTGATAAGCTACCTATCTAAACCCCATCTCCCTTTGGCTATCAAAATTACTATTCATCTCTCTTTTAATCTCTGTGATAAAACTCTCTATAGTAAAAAGTGGCTTTTTGGAACTTGCAACATTATAAGCGGTATTTTTAACCACCAAAGCAATCTGTCCTCCAGTAAGTGCAAATTCCGCTAATTTTTTGGCATTAAAGTCTTTTTCAAAAGGTGCATTTTTAGGCAAAAGCCTCTCCCATAATAATACCCTCTCTTCAAAATTAGGCTTTTTGAAAGCAATCTTATAATTAAAGCGTCTAGAAAATGCTGTATCAATGGTTTCTAAAAGATTGGTAGTAGCGATTAAAATCCCATCAAAATGTTCAATTTGTTCTAAAAAAATGTTTTGCATTTGGTTATGCATTTTCTCCGCTCCACCCCCGCTTGAAGTTGTCCTAGTGCTTAAAAACTGGTCAGCCTCATTTAGCAATAAAACTGGTGATAATTTACTCTTTAGGCAAATATCTTGATAAGTTTCAAAAATCTTACGAACATTTTTTTCGCTCTCCCCTACATACATTGATAAAATCTTCGAACAATCAAAGCTCAACACAGGTTTTTTAAACGACTTGGCAAGTGCTAGAGCAGTGAGAGTTTTTCCTGTCCCTGCGGGTCCATAAAAAATGATTTTTGCTTCAATACCGCGACTTTTTTCCTTAATCCCCCATTGTTTTAGAAGTTTTAAAACTTCTATATTAACTTGCTTTAACAAAACCTCTAAAGTGTCTCTAGTCTCTTGGTTTAATACGACTTTATTAAGTGAGATTTTAGGTTTTAAATATTCAAAAATCTCCTGCTCTTTAACTAAAGATTCTAAACTAATCCTTTGTTTTTTGGTATCAGCTTGTATATGTGTGATTTTTTTTAAAATACCATCGGGGATAAAAAATGTACGAGATACTCCCCCAAAGGGATTAAAAATCTCATCATAATCAATAAAACCCTTTTGGACTAGCTTACTCCCATCATCTAATAAAGAGCGATTCTTTATCCTTTCATAATCATTAATGCTTACCAAATTAATTAAAGAGTTTAAATCCCTAACCTCTGTTTCTTTTCCGGAATATTCCTCTTTTAGCAATGCTAAAAATAATATTTTTTCTTCTTTATTAAAATTATTTTCCCTAAAAAGCTCCTCTAAGGGTAATTTTTCTTTAGTGATTTTTACCCTTAATTCTATCCTTTGTTGTAGTAATTGCGACTTTTGTAACATTTTATTTAATAAAGGTGAGGGTTTTTTGTCGTTTTTTAAAGGCATTAATCCCCATAAAACTTGAATGAGTAAAAATTGGTCTTTTAGGTATTCTAAATGATTAGCATAAGGGATACTTTGGGGCAATTTTGGATTAATACTACCTCCTTCTAAAATTTTCAAAAAATTTGAACTCAAAGAAAAGCTTACATTAATAAGCTCTAATAAAATAATCTCTGCCCCAGCACTTTTTAAAAAATTATTTTGCGTAATCCATCCTAATTCTAAAAGATTTTTAAAATAAGGCAAGTATTTAAGAATTTCATATTCTTTAGGTGCAAAAAGAAAATTAATCATATCAATACATAAAATCTCATCATTACCCTTTAAAACCTCACCACACATATAACGCAAAATTTCTACCTCCTCTTTGGAGCATTTTAAATAGGGGAATAATGTGCTTTTAGTAATAGGCTCAGTTTGCATAAAATTGAGTAAAGGCTTCATCAAGTTTTCCTTGTGTTTAAAATGCAGGCAATAGGTATAAGGGCTTAATAGATTGACTAAAGTAGTCGCTATTTAATATTTGAGGAAAGGTATATTCTGCCTCTTCCCTTAGCTCTTCAAAATTTTCCAAAAAAATTTCACCATTTTTACGGACAAAATAACTCTTTCCATAAGCCCTAATAGGAGAATTTCCATTAAAATCAAATCCGCTTGCCGCTAAAATCTCTACCCCTTTAGTCATCGCTAAAGTTTTAGCAAAAATATAAACCAATTTTAATGCCATAAAACTTCCAGGACCATTAATGAAAAAAAGTGTTTGGATTTTTGGGTATTTATCACATACTTTGACAAACAAAGGCAAAAGACAATCACTTAATTGCCCTTCCATTTGAAAAGATTCTAAGAACCTCTGTTTATCATAAACCCCTATTTTTAGAGGCTTACTAGTAGAAAAAACTAAGAGATTATATTCTTTCATAAGCATAATCATAAGTTTGTTCAATATCGCCTAATTCCATAATTTCATAAGACTTATCCTCGCTAAGGAGCTTTTTCGTGAGGAGATGATTAAGTTTATGGCTCCCCGCATAAGAAATATAAGCCCCCAAAAGAGGGATTCCAAGCAAGGACATATCCCCAATAGCATCTAAAATCTTATGGCGAACAAACTCTTCTTTATAACGCAACCCCCCCTGATTTAATATTCCATTCTCATTAAGCACAATAGCATTATCCAAAGACCCTCCCAATGCTAAACCTTTAGAGCGTAAATACTGAACTTCTTTTAAAAATCCAAAAGTCCTAGCTCTTGCAATCTCTTCTTTATAGTTTTTTGTAGAAAAATGAAATTTATATTTTTGTGTCCCAATAGCGGGATGTGGAAAATGAATAGAAAAGTCAAAAATACATTCTTTATTAGGCTCTAAGCGGACAAATTTATCATTATCTTTAACCTCAATAGGTTTTTTGATTCTTAGAATCTTTTTATTAGAATTTTGTTGCTCTATCCCTGCTTCTTCTAAAAGCATGCAATAACCAATACTGCTACCATCCATAATAGGTACTTCTTCATTATCTAAAACAATCCTTAAATTATCAATCCCATAAGAATGCACCGCAGAGAGCAAATGCTCAATAGTAGAAACCCTATATCCATCTTTGGCGATCACTGTTGCCATAGTTGTATCTACTACACTCTCTGGCTTTAAAGGGATATTAACACCCACATCATTACGAAAAAAGTGAATTCCGCTATTTTCTGGAAGTGGCTCTAAACGCATCTTCACAGGCACACCCTTATGCAAACCAATGCCAACAACTTCCACCGCTTTTTTAAGTGTTTGCTCTCTCATTACAAATCCTCTATTATAATTTCATTATTCTTCTTATAAATTTTTTTAGCTCCATCACTGAATTTTTGTTTTTCAATAACCTCGCCACCAAAGACGATATTTCCTTGCTTAAGTGAGGTAACAATAAGATACTCTCCATTACAAGAAATATCTCCATTAACTTCCCCAAAGGCTTGAATATTCCCTTGAGATTGTATCAAGGCACCACTATTAATGCGTCCAAAAATAGTAATATCACCCTCATTCCTAACCTCCTCTCCACTTCGTATAGTTCGGTGAATAACAAGCGTATTGACTTCTTTTTGTGAAGAGGTTTTTTCTACTCTTTCTATTTTAGAGAGTTCTTTATTACTTTTTGAATCCCTTAAATTTAAGCCTTTTTTATAAGATTGTTCAAAGAAATTAATTTCTTTAGAACATAGGAATTTCCTTAATTCTTCACTTAAAATGTAAGTAAAGACCAACAAAAAACCCTGCAAAAAAATAGAATTTTTATTTAAATACTCCATAATTTCCTTATCTTCTCCTTGTGAGCACACAAAAACCTTTAAATTCTTTTGTCTTATTTGGAGCATCATTATTCCTATAAATTGTTAATAATCCCTTTAGCTTCAGCAATAACTTTTGTAATATTATTTTCAATCCATTTTGAATCCATCCATTCAGCTATCCATACTTCATGCCCCTGCACTAAAACTCCAAAATGCAAATGATCGCCTAATGATAAACCTGTGCTACCTGTATTGCCTATAATAGCTCCTCTCTCTACCCTATCACCAATTCCTACTAAGGACTTTGTTAAATGTGCATAAATAGAGGACAACCCAAGACCATGATAAAGCACTAAAGTATTTCCATCAATCCCAACAAAGGCATCAAGGACAACCTCGCCTTGATTACTTGAAATTATAGGGGCTTGTTTAACACTTGCTAAATCTAAACCCATATGGTGAGAATAACTCACGACTTCCCCTTGATAAACAAAAGTGCGATGATCCCCAAAACTAGCCATTACTGCAGCATTTTTAAGGGGAGAGAAAGCATAGATTTGAAAATCTTCTATTTTTTCTAAAGGAAAATTAGTCGCCGCTTGCATAATATATTTTTCGCTATAGCTCCTTATATCCTCATTAATATATTTAAAAATAGAAACTTTATCAACAAAACTCGCTAAAGTCCTCTCTCCTATCTCCTCTACTAAACTTGAAATTTTGCCATCAATAAAAGAATCGGTTAAGGAAATAGTAGTTTTTTTATATTCTTTTTTAACTGCAAAAAAATTAATAGAAGCAATACTTACATTACCTGCTGTATCACTAGCATAAATCTTTGCATTAAAAGTTGGATTATTTTTAGGCCAAGCCAATAAAGAAATATAATACCCCTGTTTGTAAAATGGTTGCGGAATGAATTCATTTTCGCCATTAGAGATTCTAATTTTGTCTAAATTCTCATCTTCAGCCCTAAAAATCACTAAAGCACTCCCACCTTGTGTAATCCTATAAGAATTGGATACAACCGCTAATTGTGGCTTTTTAGTATCTATTAAAATAGGAATATTCTCTAAAGTTTTATTGCCACTAAAAAAGTTCCATTTGCTCTTATCAGTTACTTCAACAATAAGATTTAAAGATTGAATATCTTTTGTAGAAATATTTGGCTTCTCTATAGCAAGACAAATGCCATTCTCTACTTCTTGATCCACAAAAGAACATTCGCTTAGAGAAGCCATTTTAGCTAACAAAAAATGTTTTTTTGAATCTATTTCATAAGATACTTTATGATCCTTAATACCCGTATCATCCTTTAAATAAATAAAAAAATCTCCATTGAGATTCCAGCTAGGGTTTAAGGAGGTTTTAACCACTGGTTTATTTCTTTCAAAATCCTTAGAAGAAAGTATAAAAAGCCCTCCTCCTAAAAAGAAGATAATAAGGATTAATCCGATAATTTTTACAAAACCACTTTTTGATTGCACTTCCATAGTCATTCCTAATTTTAATCATTTCGAGGAATTATAGCTCAAATACCTAACTTTTGGGTATAATTTATATGGATTTTTCGTTAATTCAGGGTTTCACTCTTACAATAATTTTAGCAAAATTCATTAAAAAGGTCTTATCATTAATTTTTTTACTCTCCTCTATCAAGCCCTAAAAGCAACAAGTGCTGAAGAAAAATGTGTTCTTGTGCAAGATATTTACACGCATTTTTATTCACTAAAATTTGTCGATGAACCCATCTTACTGCTTCAAAAGCCCACTTTTGCGAACTTTTGCACTATTCTCCCAAAACATAAAGTCCCGCAAGGAAAAGTTTTAAAAACAGATTTAAATTTTGCACATCTTTTACACTCTATTGCACACATTGAATTTTGTGCTATTGATTTAGCCCTTGATTGTGCGTATCGTTTTAGAAATTTACCCTTACAATATTATTTTGATTGGATAGAGGTTGCTAAAGAAGAAGTGCAACATTTCTTAGCATTACAACACCTTTTAAATCTCTTAGGGTATCAATATGGAGATTTTGGAGTGCATACCACACTCTTTGATTGTATGCAAAATTGTAATATCTTGCTTGATAGAATAGCTATAATTCCTAGAGGTATGGAAGCCATTGGATTAGATGTTAATCCTTTTCTTTGTGCAAAAGTTAATGCTAGCAAACACCCCATTAAAGAGGAATTATTAAAAGTTTTAAACACTCTTTTAAAAGAAGAAATCTCCCATGTATCTAAAGGAGACAAATGGTTTCATTATTGTTGCAATGTAGAAAAAATCCCGATTAAGGAACATTCTAAAACATATTTTGATATTTTGCAAAAGCATCATTTTTCTTTCCCTAAAGCAAATTCCCTATTAAATGCTAAAGCACGTCTTAAAGCAGGATTCACACAAGAAGAAATAGAATATTTAGAGCAAAATCACTTAAAAAATATCCAGATAAAATAAACATGCCACACCCAAAAGAATCCTATAGATTCCAAAAGGGATAAAGTTAAAATGGGCAATAAATCCCAAAAAAAGCTTCACCGCTATTAAAGCGGCAAAAAAGGCTACAACAAACCCAATAAGAAGCAATAACAAATTATCCTTATTCAAAAACTCATAATTTTTATATAAACTATAACCACTTGCAGCCATCATAGCAGGAAGTGCTAGTAAAAACGAAAATTCTGTAGTTACTCTCCGATTACAACCTAGGAGCAACCCACCAATAATAGTAGCCCCACTCCTTGAAGTTCCAGGTATCAATGCTAAAGCTTGAAAACACCCAATCCATAAAGCTTGTTTATAAGAAATTTGCGAGATTGCTTGAATATAATGCTCTTTTTCTTTATAAAAAATCTCCACTACGATAAAGACAATTCCTCCTATAATTAACATAATAGCAACTATTAGGGGATTAAAAAGGGATTTAATAACATTATAGAAGAGAAAACCCAAAATCCCAGCAGGTAAAAAACCTATTATCAATTTCAGCCATAAATCCAAACTATTCTTATAAAGCTTTTCCCAAAAAACAAAAACAACGGCTAAAATAGAACCCAATTGAATAACAATTTCAAAAACCCGATGAAAAGAATCTTCAGGGATTCCCAATAACTTTGAAGTCAAGATTAAATGCCCTGTTGATGAAATAGGTAAAAACTCTGTTAGCCCCTCTATTATTCCTAAAATTACAGCATTAATAAAATCCATTTTCTACCTTGTGTAAATGTGTAAAAATGTGAGAATTCTAACACATTTAAAAAGTTTTACAAAATATTCAAGCATAGAATAAAAAAATAAAGTATAAAATAAGCAATTGACTTCAATTTGGGAGTTCTTTATGTTTAAAAGAATCTTAATTGCTAATCGTGGTGAAATTGCTGTAAGGATAATCCGTGCCTGTAATGACTTAAGCATTGAATCTATTGCCATTTATTCACACGCTGATAGAGAAAGCCTACATGTTAAAATGGCAACTCATACTTATGCCATTAGCGAAGATCCTATTAAGGGCTATTTAAACCCCGATTTAATCATTGAAGCTGCTAAAGCACTTGAAGCCGAAGCTATCCATCCCGGATATGGCTTTTTAAGCGAAAATGCACTTTTTGCTAAAAAGGTAAAAGAGGCAGGGCTTGTATGGATTGGTCCAAATAGTGAAGTTATCGCTAAAATGGGGGATAAAAATGCAGCTAGGAATTTAATGGTAGCCAATGGAATTCCTGTAGTCCCCGGCACTGAACCCCTTAATACTTTAAGTATGTATGAAATTTATAAAATTGCTAATAAAATTGGCTATCCCATTATTCTTAAAGCAAGTAGTGGTGGAGGTGGTAGAGGGATACGCGTAGTGTGGAAGGAAGAAGAATTAGAAGCCTCTTTTAATGCTTGCAAAAGAGAAGCTCTAACTTTCTTTAAAAATGACGATGTTTTTATGGAGAAATATATCCAAAATCCCCGCCATATCGAATTTCAAATTTTAGCCGATAATTATGGCAATGTTATTCATCTTCTAGAAAGGGATTGCTCCATCCAAAGACGGCATCAAAAACTCATTGAAATTGCACCTTGTCCAACTATTAGCTCTGATTTAAGACGTAGAATGGGTAGTGTCGCTGTTGCAGCGGCAAAAGCAGCAAAATATACAAACGCAGGAACTGTAGAATTTTTAGTCGATGATGGCAATGATTTTTATTTTATGGAAATGAATACAAGAATCCAAGTAGAACACGGAGTAACAGAGGAAATTACGGGTTTAGATTTAATCGCTAGGCAAATTAGAATCGCAAGTGGGGAGATTTTAGATTTAACACAAAGTGATATTCACGCTCAAGGCTATGCCATTGAAGCTAGGATTAATGCAGAGGATGTGCATAATGATTTTATACCCAATCCCGGGACTATTACTGCTTATTACCCCTCACTTGGTCCTTTTGTCCGCGTAGATAGCTATATTTATAAAGATTTTACTATTCCTCCATTTTATGATTCAATGGTGGCAAAGCTCATTGTCAAAGCTGGAACCTATGATTTAGCCATCAAAAAACTTCATCGTGCTTTAAATGAGTTTAAAATACGCGGGGTGAAGACTACCATTCCTTTTCTTATTAATATTTGTAATGATAAGGATTTTAGAAAAGGCAACTTTGATACCTCTTATTTAGAAACAAAAATCAATGACTTACTACCTCAAGAAAGTTTTGATGAGAGTGATTTAATTGCAGCTATGGCTGTTGCTTTAGTTAGCAATTTTGAAGAATAATCCTTTCATTTCATCTTTAAACTACAGATTGCTCTTTAAAGATTCCTCTTACACAGCCTTAACCCTTCACTTTTTGTATTCCAAGGGATACAAAATTCCATAAACTCTAGCTAAAAGCAAATGCCTTATAGGAGGATTTTAAGAATCCGCAAACAAAAACACCATAAAGTTCTCAAATCCTCTTATTACAATACTAAAATAAACTATCACTTCTTGCAAAAGTAAAAAGCTCATAAGTCTTTTGTGTCGCAATTCTCCCTCTAGCAGTGCGTTCTAAAAACCCATTAATCAGCAAATAAGGCTCAATCACATCTTCAATCGTCCCCTCATCCTCACTCATTGCTGCTGCTAGGGTGCTAAGTCCAATAGGACGCCCCCTACTCTCACAAATAATCTTTAAAAAACGTAAATCAAGCTCATCAAAACCATATTCATTAACTCCCAATTCATTCAAGGCATATTCAGTTCTCTCTTTGGTAATAACCCCCTCTTCTGCTACTTCTGCAAAATCTCTAACCCGCTTTAAAAGTCTCAAAGCTATTCTAGGAGTCCCTCTTGAACGTTTTGCAATCTCTAAAGCACCCTCTTTTAAACATTCCTTTTGCAGCTTAATAGAAGCGATACTAACAATTTTTGCTAACTCCTCTTGCTCATAGAATTGCATACGAAATTGCATACCAAATCTATCACGCAAAGGGTTACTAATCATCCCCGCTCTTGTTGTCGCACCAATTAGCGTAAAATGGGGTAAATCAATCTTGACCGTTTGGGCAGCTGGACCACTGCCAATAATAATATCTAACCTAAAATCCTCCATAGCCGGATATAAAATCTCTTCAATGGCTGGAGAGAGCCTATGAATCTCATCAATAAATAAAATCTCACCCTCACTTAAATTTGTCAAAATTGCGGCTAAATCTCCCGCCTTTTCAATCATAGGGGCTGCGGTAACCTTGATAGAAGTATTCATCTCACTGCTAATAATATGTGCTAAAGTCGTTTTTCCAAGCCCTGGAGGACCAAATAATAAAATATGATCTAAGACTTCTTGACGCTTTTTAGCTGCATTGATAAAAACTTGTAAATTTTTCTTTAATTTTTCTTGACCAATATAATCATCCCAAGTGGAGGGACGAAGCCTAACCTCCTCTTCATTCTCTAATGCCATTTTTTCTATTTCAACAATTCTCTCCACTTCTAAAAACTCCTAATAACTCTCATCATCATTAGGAAAATCTCCGCTCTTAATATCTCTAACATATTCTTTTAAGGCATTCCTAACAAGTTCTGCCCCTTTTAAATACTGACGCACAAATTTGGGTTTAAAATCCTCAAAAAATCCAAAAGTATCGCTCCATACTAAAACCTGTCCATCAACATCCCTACCACTCCCAATTCCAATAACAGGAATCCCAACATTTTGTGTAATTTGCCTTGCCACTTCAGCCTTAACCCCCTCTATGAGGATACTAAAGACACCACATTCTTCCATAACTTTAGCCGTTTCTAATAGCTCTTTTGCACTCTTTGTATCCCTTCCTTGAATCTTATATCCGCCCTCAAACCTCACAAAATGGGGCTTCAATCCAATATGAGCCATAACAGAGATTCCATTTTTTACCAAAAACCTAACTATATCACTAGCCTCTATACCCCCTTCAATTTTCACTGCTTGGGCGTTAGTTTTTTTATAAATTTCAATACACCAAGCTAAAGTTTCTTGAGGATTCGCTAAAGCCCCAAAAGGTAAATCACACACCACTAAACTTTGCTTTGCTCCATTACAAACTGCTTGTGTGTGATAAATCATACTTTCAAAATCCGCACTTAAGGTATCACAAGCCCCAAAAAAGCTCATACGCAAACTATCCCCTACTAATATCATATCTACCTCTCCATCAAAAATCTTAGCAAAGAGGGCATCATAAGCGGTTATCATTGTAATTTTTTCTTGATTTTTCTTTTTTTTAATTTGCGCGATAGTTATAGATTTTATAGAACTTTGAATGCTCATTACTAACCTCCATTTATAAAGAAAATTTTACTATATTTTAGCAAGATTTATGCTACAATCTAAGCCCTAAACTTTCAGGGGCTGATTTGAATTTCGACAGGATTTAGATGGCTCTAGCTGCATGCCAACTTGCACGAAGTTGTAAAACCCGTGCATTAAATATAAACGCAAATAACGCAAATTACGCTCCAGCTTACGCTAAAGCTGCGTAAGTTTATTTAACCTTTGGGGCTATTTTTGGTAAAGATTCTAGCTATTTTCCAAAAATATCATTTATGCTAGATGCAATCTTGCCTCGCCAAAGCAAGATGAAGTTTTGGCTGTCTTTGTGAATGATTTTAGGAAGTTTTGCTTCACAAAAAAGATTAAAACCCTAAAAAGCATGTAATCCAGCAGTGTTGGTCTAATTTTTGGACTGGGGTTTGATTCCCCACAGCTCCACCAAATCTTTATTTAATTTATTAATGCTACCTTTTGTAATTTCTTAATTAAAACATTCTTTCATTTTAAAAGAATCTTTTCTCTTGGAATGAAATTTGCTAGGATAAAAATTGTTAAATTATACAAAGTGAGGTATTGTGAAAAAGTTATTCTTAACTTTATTAGTAAGTTTAGGATTTATAAGCTCACTTTCTGCACAAGAATTAGATTTTATTGCTGTTGCTACTCAAGGAAAGTTTAATGAAAACTCTTTAGGGGTTAAAGCACTTAGTGATGAGGAGATGAGTAAGGTTGTGGGGGGAATGCAAGAAGCTAGAATCTACCCCTTGTTGATAAGGGTTGGAACAAGCTTAATGATTACTAATTTAACTTATTTGAATGCTCCTAGACCTCAAGATCCTGTTTATTCTGGGCGACCTTGGAAATTCTGGTAATTGTATGCATGAACCAACCTTAATAACGGATATAGCTAATATAATGCTTTATATTTATTCTCTATTTTCGTTGTATGTTTTATGCCATTTAGATGATTTTACTTACAAGCGATTTTATGCTTATTTACTCTTAACATTCCTAATGATGAGTATTAGATTAAGTATATCACTATTAAATCTAATACTTATACAAAAAGAAAAAGCTATAGCAAAAGTGCAAACCTAAAAATATTTTTAATTGTTAGGTTTTTTACAAATTATCTATCCAAGCTTTAAATATTATTTTTTAAATGCAGTAACAACTAATATCTTATTGTTGCAAATCCTCTCTTATAGCCCCATTGTGTTATCTACAATCTTTATGATTTACATAGGCAGGTATTATCAAGGTTCAATGACAAAGCGTGCTATTTTGGCTCTAATAAATGGCAGAATCCTTGCATTTATTCTAAAGGGAATCCTTTTTTATTTTCTCATTCAATGGTTTGTAGGATATTCTTTAAAAAATCCCAATGTTTTATATGTAATTGCAGATTATACTTCTTGGATAGTTAATATTTTTACAGATATAAATACAAACACTGAAGGGTTATATAAATACTATTATGTTTATGTTATCCCTACTTTAAGAGATACAGCTCTAAAAATTATCTTAACTATGATGCTATTTGCAGTATTTCCTTATCTCACAATTTTCTTTAAAAGCTCTATCAATCGCTCAAAAAAATACAAAATCAAAAAAGAATACGAAAACTACTAAGGAGCAACAATGACAAAAGAAAAGACTACAATAGAAGTTGAAACAAATTTAGAGCCTATGAGAGATATAGAAGCAGAGAATCAATACGCATTATTTATGCAAAGAAACAATGATGAATTATTCTCTATTATAGAGTGTTTAGAGTATTTTAATCCCTCTATTGCTAAAAAGCTTAATCTAGTTGGAAGCATAAGTGCAAGGCTTGGTGGTATTTTAGGAATCATAGACGCTGAATTTTATTTAGCAGGATATTACGCAAACCTTAGCCTTTTATCTATGCAAGATTTAGCTTTTAAAGCTGAATTTTTAAACGATAAAGAGTTTGAAACCTATAAAAGACATACTATTCTTTCTAGTGAGTTTTTAAAACACAAAGGTTTATTAAAAGCTTCTAATTATGCTTTAAATCATCACGAAAAACCTGATGCTAGTGGATATTTTTCTAAACAAAGCTATCCTATGGAATCTGCACTTATAAATATCGCAGATGTTTTTGAAAATTGTATAAGCTTAAGTTTTCATCGCCCAAAATATACCCTTGATGAAGCATTAGAGAAAACTTTATCTGTTTATAGCAATGAGCTTATTTTAAATAAATCCCAAATCCTAGAGATAGAACAAGAACTTGTAAAGATTTATGATGAAGCAAAATGAAAAAACCCTAATAGGTAAAGGCTTCTTATTAGATGATAAAAAACAAAATAATTTTATAGAGATTTATCAAGACGATGATAATAGACCCAATCATACCTTTGTATTTGGTTCAACAGGAGTGGGGAAAACAAGATTATTAGAAGGGATTATGGAGCAAGATATTAGAAAAAATCAAAGCGTTGTTATTATTGACCCCAAAGGAGATATTGCGCTATTTTCTAAAATGGTGCAAATTGCTAAAGAATGTGGCAGAGAAAAAGATGTAATGTTTATTAGCTCTATATTCCCTGAGTATTCTTTAAAAATTAATCCACTTAATAATTATTTCATCGATGAGGAAATTATTGCTAATATCGTAAGTGGTGTTCCAGCACAAGATGAATTCTTTTTGAAAGTCGCACAAGAAACAACAACTGCTATTGTCAAAGCCTTAAATATTTTACGCAGGATTAATAATAACAATGAACCACTAACCTTTGAGGAAATAGCACAAAGGGCACATTATAAAGGGATTAAATCCCTACAAGATGAGTTAATAGAAAGTGTTAATGATGACCCATTGCTGCTTAATGATAAGGAGAGCATTAGAATTTTAAACCTCTTAGAGCAAATCCTCTAATAATGGCTTTTATTTTGAAATTTCTGCGATTTTATTAGTCATTAAAATCAATATCCAAATAAAAAATAACTATATTATGTTTTGATAATTCAAGCATAGGATCATCAACACTTTTTAGATTCTCTACATTTCATAAGTTAGGCTTAGGTATATCTATATTTTTTTAGAATACATTATAAAATTCTTGCTAAATAATTTTGTTATTATAAATGGCAATAACATTCTTTCTAATTATATTTATTACCTTTATTGTTTGGTATTCTAGCCATCGCATTTATGCTTTGAATTGTAGCTATTCGTATTCCATTTTACCTTCTTAACAAAATGAAAAATAAATATATAAAGCAATACACAAGTTTATATGCTTAAATATTTGTAAATAACAATATATTTAATTAAAGCCACTCTAATAAACGCAGTTCAAATCCATCGCAAAAGGATATATTGCCTGATTGCAGCTTATGTGTTGGTTTTCCTCTCTTTTAAGCTTCATATATTCTTTTCTACCACCTTTAGACCCTCCATTTCCTTAAGTGCATTTTTAAGACTTATGCAAATTTCCTCGCTTAAATCTTTTGGACTTGGTAGATTCTCCAAATCCTCTAAACTCTCATCTTTTAACCAAAAAATATCTAAATTCATCTTATCGTGCTTCTTAATCTCCCCAATGCTAAAAGTGCGGAATCGCTCACTTTCCTTGCGATTTTCCATTGCCCCCACGCAAAAACTTGCCTCAAACTCCCTCAAATGTTCCGCACTCAAAGGGCTTGTTACAAGGCTTAGATTCATATTTGTACGCATATCATACACCCATACTCTTTGCGTGGAATCCTCGCTTGTTGCGACTTTGTCAAAAAACAGCACATTTGCTTTCACGCCTTGTGCGTAAAAAATCCCAGTAGGAAGCCGCAAAATCGTATGCAGATTAAAATCCTCTAAGAGTTTTTTGCGCACCTTCTCCCCCGCTCCCGCTTCAAAAAGCACATTATCGGGTAGCACCACCGCCGCTTTGCCTCCGATTTTTAAAAGATTCATAATGTGTTGCAAGAAATTCAGCTGCTTATTAGAGGTTGTGGCGAAAAAATCCTCGCGGTTGTATTCGTCCTTTTGGCTTTTCACCTTGCCATTTTCGGCTAGAATCTTAGTTGCCGACTTCTTGCCAAAGGGCGGATTGGTTAGCACCCTATCAAACCGCCGATTGCCTAACTCACTCAGAGAATCCCCGATTTCTATAATGCCTCCCTCGCCCCCGATTCCGTGCAGATACAGATTCATCGCACACAAAGACGCCACTAAGGGAGTGATGTCCTTGCCATAAAGCCTCTCATTTCGCAAGCGTTTGAGTTCCTCTTTGTCCTTTGTCTGTGCTTTCATCGCCTCATACGCACTTAACAAGAATCCACCCGTCCCACACGCAGGGTCGCATACCTCCATATTGGGCTTTAGCTCCATTAGCCCCACGATAGAATCTATTAGCACACGAGGAGTGAAATACTGCCCCGCTCCCGCTTTGGTTTCTGTGGCGTTTTTGGCAAGCAGTCCCTCATAAATCGTGCCTTTTATATCTACATTCAAACCTAGCCAAGTCTCACTATCCATAAGCACAAAAAGCTTTTTGAGATTCGCGGGTTCTTTGATTTTGTTTTGCGCGTCATTGTAGATAAGCCCTATCACGCCCTCACTCTTTGCAAGTTGCGCGAGTGCGGCATTATACGCGCTCTCTAGCTCTAGCCCATCTAGGTTTATGAGCCGCTCCCATTTGCAGTTTGCGGGGATTTTGCTACTCTCTCCGATACTCTCCCGCTCACTTTCCATTTTCAAAAACAGCAAATAACTTAACTGCGCGACATACTCGGTATAACTCACGCCACTATCGCGCAAAATCGTTGCGAAATTCCACACTTTCGCGACAATCGCTTTTTCACTCATTTTTGCCCTCTCCCGCATTTTGATTACACATTTTCATAGCCTCTTTAATCCTTATAAATATCCTTTCTATGTCCTATATGGATTACACAAACAAGCAATACTTCTTCACTTTTAAGATAAATAATTCTAAAATCCCCTGCTCTCTTTCTAAACTTACCCTTATGGCGACCTTTGAGGGCTTTATCTCCACTAAAATTACCCTGCTCTAAATCCTCAAGTTTTGATTGCAAAAGCCTTTGGTTTTTTGGATTTTGCTTAGCAATAATACTTTTTGCATAATCAGCAATTTCCAAACGATACATTAATCCCAACCTAATTGCTTTTTAAACTCATCATAGGGTATTGTTTTTCTTTTTCCCTCTTTAATCTCATCTATGACTTTATCACTTATCATTTCGTCCATTCTGTCTTGATATGCGATAATTGCTCGTTCTATCAAAGCGGTGCGCGTGAGATTCATTTCCTTTGCAGTATAATCAAGCGTTTGTATCAAATCCTTATCAAGCCTTATATTAATCGCACTTTTCATATCTCTCTCCTCTGCTTTTGTATCTACAATTATAGATACAGATTCCTTAAATCTTTATCAATGTTTTAGTTTCTTTCCACAATATGTTAATTTTCTCTCATTTTTTTAACATATCCTTACATTCTGTTAAAAATCAAGTGGAATCTTAACATATCAACTCACCCTTAAAGGCTTGGTTTAGGAGCAAGGATTTGAGTTTTTGGAGATTTTCTAGGCTCTCATTCACAAACTGCGCCAACTTCTCCAAATGCGCAAATTTGGATTCTAAAATCTGCACGATTTGATTTTGGGTTGCAAGGGGTGGGAGAGGGATAGGGAGTTTTGAAAAATTTGTAGCGGAAATTTCTTTAAAGGTTGTCCCACTTGCGACACTTTCTGCCAATCTTTTAGAATGCAATAAAAAATAATAAATATATTCACTGCTCACATTGTTATTAGGGATTAAATTCTTAAACCCTTGATTTGTGCATAAAGAATTTGAGGCAATCGCAACATACCCAATAGGTGCTCTTGATGAAAAAAGAATAGAATTTGGAGGCAAAAGTCTAGCCGATGAGTTTTTTAAACCTTGTTCGCTAAGATTTCTTTTTCCCTTTGAAATATATTTTTCTTTATAACCTGATAAGTCTGCGGGTGTAATCCAAGCAATTTCTCCATCAAAATTATCTTTATTGCTTGTGGAGGGAGTGCCACCAGAAACAACCTTACCTATCTCCCCGAGTGTTTTAACTTCCCAACCTTGTGGAATTCCTTCCCTTATGAGAGGGTGGAGGGGCTTGAATGGCGAAGTCGCTCCCTCCTCCCTCTCAAACTCTCCCTCCACCCCGACAACGCTTTTTAAGGTTTGCACTTCATTTGATTGATTTTGAGATTCTGTGAGTTTGCCGCTAAAGGCGCAGTGGAGCAAAGAGGATTTAAGGCGCGGAATGTTTGTTTGAACCGCCCTAAGATGACGCACCGCCTCATCAATGTGTGCAAAGGCATTTTCTAGCTTTTTCACTATGGCTTTTTGCACCTCAAGAGGTGGGAGGGGGATTTTGATTTGCTTGAATGTCGGAATCGTTAATTGAGGAATACTAGAACCTTCGCCCTTTGGGATAAAAAATTCAAGCGTATATCTTAAAAATTCTAAATTTAATATATTTTCATTTGGTATAGCTGAAATCAACCTAACGACAGGAAAATAAGGCTCATATCTTACGCACACAAACCCTATTGTTCCCCTTGCTGAAATCGTAACAGCAGGTTTTTTAATGGTTGCTGTATCAGTATATCCAAGCAATCCATCGTTTGAAATCCCATTAGCATATATCGGTATTTTATTTTCTTGCGTTTTTATTGCAGTAATATTATTTGGTTTATCTCCACCAGCAGAAATACTTTCGCATACTTCCCCAAGCATTTTAACTTCCCAATCTTTTGGAATATTGTTTATCATTATTTTCCCAATCCATCATAAAAATATTTTAATATATACTCATCAAAAGCGTCAAAATCATTGTGGGTTTTAAACAAATTTATTATTTTTTCAACGCTTGATTTTTTAAATGTTTTTAAAGCTTCATCAATCTTTAAATCATTATTTTCAAAGTCAATAAAGTTATATTTGTGCAATTTCTTTGATAACATTCTTGGCAAACCGAATTCTTCTAAGGTATAGACAACAGAGGGAAGAAATGCGTTAGAAAGTTTGCTTACAAATGGAGAAATATCTGCAGCAGTAGAAAATAATGCTTGAGCTAGGATATTCATATCAGCAAATAACGAGGAAACCTTAAAAGAAATATGGTTTTCCACTTGAAAAAAATCATCTAATGAAATACTCATCTCGTTAAGTAGATAAGGTATATCTTTATTCCAATTTAATGATAATTTTTTGATTAATTCCACCATATTAGGATTTTGTACATTTTGAATATGAAAAATGGGTATTTTTGCCATTTTAGCCAAAAGCCCCCATTGTGTTGGTTCATCGTTTAAAAGATATTTAAAAGCATTTATATCAAAATCTTTACTCTTGAGTAGTTCTACAAGTTTGATTATAGTTTCTTTTTTATTTTTTAATTTTGATAATTTTCTTAGTTTATTATACTGCTCCTTTCCCATAAGGTTAATCATTTTTTCTTTGAAAGATTTGATTTCTTCTTGTTTATCATTTGGAAGCTCTTGCCCTATTTCTTCATCTGTTAGCATAGAATCTACTTGGACTTCTATTTCCAACACTTCCCTATCTTGACTTGGTGGCTCTTCAAACAAATAAACATTCCCTACGAAATATTTAAACATTCTTCCACTTCTCCCTATGATATTTCTATAAGTAAAGCTATCAAGCTTTGTGTTGCCTTTTAATTTATTCCATAAAACAAGGTTCTTTGCTGGAATATTGATACCCTCTATCAATGATGAAGTTGATATAATCGTTTTCAATCCATCTTCTTCTTCAAATAGTTTAACTTGAATCTGAGAAAGGCATCTATGAAGTTTGCCATGATGAATACCTGTAAATCTTTTTAATGCTTCTACTAAATAAAATTCTCCATAATGATTTAATAGCCATTTAGAAAAATCTAGCAATTTTTTAGGTATTACTTTATTTTCTTTTAAACTCATTATTTCACCACATACATTTTTTATTTCATTTTGGCTTTTTGTATAAATGAGTGTTTTAAAATTTTGACTAAGCACTTCAAATAATTTTGAACTTTTATTAAAATCGTTTTCCTTATAACTTTGAAAAATATCAATAAATACCGTATTATTAGAAATTGGAATAAATTCCATATCCTCAGAAAAAATATTTTGCTGACTTATTTCATCAATATTGGGGCATAAATAATATTTTTGTGAAACAATTTTTGAGTATTTCAATATAGTATGTTGTAATATAGAAGACCTATCTTTATCATACTTTGATGATATTTTATAAAACTCATCTACTATAAATAAATCCAAGCTTTTTTCTCTAAGATTCTCAAAATATTCTAAAGCCCTTTCTTGCGGAAAAATAAAAATATTTTTATTTTGTAATTCAGAACCGCTAGTTGTAATAATATGATATTTACCACCAAATTTTAGCGTTAATCTTCTTCTTGTCTCGTCCATAAGCGAAATAGTTGGAACGATAATTAAAATATTGCTTGGTTTTTTAATGGCGATGAGTGCGTCAATAATAAAGCTTTTTCCAAAACTTGTAGGAGCTGAAAGAATTAGATTTTTCCCCTCCAATAATTGTTTTAAAATCCTTGATTGTTCTCTATGCAATATCTTTGGTTCATTCTCTCCTACATCAGTCTTGAAACATTCGCACACGAGCCTATCTGAAAATATGGCTGTATCTTGATTAATATAAGGATATATTCCAACCTCTCTAATTAAGTGGTTTAATACAGGGGGATAAGCTTGTTTATCGCCAATTTTATCAAGTAATCTAAAAAGCTCATTGGCTTTTTCTTTTTCATCAAGCGTGTAGATTTTTTTGCATTCATCAAAAATTTGTTCGTTAGTCATCATTGTCTATGTGCCTCAAAAATTTTATTGATTTGTGCTACTAATTCTTCTTTATTATGAATTGGAAAAATTATAATATGAAATTTAATATATTCAATCAAAGGTATATCATTAAGTTTGCTAATAATCTTTTGCGATAAATTACCGCATTGTTTCTTATGGAATTCAATAATTAAATTTTTATAATTATCATTAAGACAAACTGAAGGGTTTTGTAAATGCTGTTTTGTCATTTCGCACTCATAAATAATAGAAATAGGTATATGCAAGATTTTTTTCATCTCATCTAGTGAAGTTCTATCATTAAGTGTCTTTTTTAGCTCTATCATTAAAGGCTTCTTTGAATCATCAACATCACTTAAATAATCCTCAATATCATTCAAATTCATTATTAAAGATTTTTCCTTTTTTAATTTATCAGTAGCCAAAAGTTCATACACAGATTTTACCGCTTCATTAATAGAGCCTGTTATATCATTATAAATTTTTGATTCTCCAAGCCATATATGATAAGCATTTTCTTCTAATTCTTCTAAGGTTATATGAACACTATCTGCACCTTTTGCGTTATCATTAGGGTTTTGTTTGTAGAATATTTTTGGAACAACTGGTAAAGCATTGTAATAGTTTTTCATAATACCATATAAAAAAACTTCTCCAATTTCACCTCCTGAGTTATCAATGTGCATTTTAGAAATAGCTCTTTCTAATATATCGCCTTCATTTCCACTCAACGCATCTCTTTCTTTTTTATTTAAGGCAACTTCTTTTAGATTATTTATAATAAAATTCCTAAATTTCTTGCTCCTCCATTGATTGCTCTCAAAATCATTAACAAGAGATAGCATAGCGTGATTTGCTGAAGTATTTATAAGCCGCTCATCAATCAAAACCTCAAAATCTACCTTATCCTTGTCTCTATATTTTGTAAAAGTATAATTGTCCATTTTTTCCTCCTACCCCACCAATGCCAAGTTTAACCTTTCTTGTCCCCTGCTAACTCTCGTAACTTCTCTACCAAAACCACCACTTGCGTATAAGGAGTTTGCCTTTGTGCTTCATTTTGGCTATTGATTTCTTTAGCATAGTTGATGGCGGTTTCTAGGTGTTGTGTTATGATTTCTTTAAAATCATAATCTTTAGCATAATTTTTCACATTTTTCCTAAATGCTTTTTCCTCTTGCACTTCTTTGCAGGGGCTGCCTCCACTTATCCCAAAAATCTTTTTTGTTTTGTTAAAATGCAACAAAATCCAAAATTCAAAGCAAGGGTCTGAAACAATCGTTTGAATTATCGTATTTTTTACCATATTTAACGCCTTATTAAAATCTCTGTGCCTATCTCTGTCAAAGACACAATAGATTGCATCGTATTCATTGGGATTTTGTTTTAATTTTTGTTTTGCATATTTCACAACGCTACTTGGTGAGGGGTTAGAATCTGGGTCAATGATGATATTTGCATTTGTAAGGTTGAGCTGTTTTTTGAGAGTTTCAAAATAATTTTTCTCTGTTTTTTCTCCCTCGTAAACGATTAAAATAACTTGTTTAGGCGATAAATTTTTGGTATTTCTTTTGTGGGACTCTTGCGCTCCAGCTTTACGCTTCTTCAACAAATCATCTGTTCCCATTGGAATCCTTTAAATTTGTCCCAAATTTGGCAAAGCACCAAAACGTCCTAAAAGATAGGATTTCTCAAAGTCTATATTCTCTCTTAAGCCTTTAAAATCACTCATAGCATAAAGCTTCGTTGCTTTGTTTTGTTTCTCACAAAAATAAATTTGGTCTTTTCTAAAAATATCTTTATCCAAAATAGATGTTTCGTGTGTGGTAAAAATCAGTTGGGCATTGTTTTTGTTGATATTTTCATTATGAAAAAGATTGATAATAAACTTTGTCATTAAAGGGTGGAGGTGATTATGCAGTTCATCTATAATCAAAATTTTACCATTTTGCAAAGTGTTAATAATAACACCCAAAAATTCAAAAAACTTTTTTGTCCCATCGGATTCTAATACCATATCAAATTCAATAGGTTGTCCTTGTTGGTTTAAATGCACGGCTTTAACCCTTGATTTTTTTGCCTTACCGCTAGAATCTATACTTATTGTTTCATTAAACAAATCCCAAGAGACCTCTTGTGTGTTTGCCTCCTCTTCTTTAAGAATTAAATTTTCAATATCAAAATCTACCGCTTTTAAATATTTTGATATTTCCTGTGGATTTTGCTTAAGAATATTAATAAAATCACCTAAACCAGAGATAGAACTCATATTAAACTTACCAAGAAACCAATCAAAAACGGGTCTAAGCTGCTTACTATTAAGCTGAATTGCGGTAGATAAAAAGAGTGCATTTTCTCTTGTAGAGTTTTCCCACAGCTTTTTTTCACCCAAAAACTTTGAGCCAAACTCATACTTATATTTATCATTCTTTGTATCATACGCCCTTAAAAACCATTGTTGCATTCTGCCATTAGGATAGGCAAAGAGCCATTCCTCTAAAATCTTTTTTCGCGTAGCGGTGAATCCATATCTATATTTCACATTTTCTGCTATAAAAGATACTTCAAATTCTGATGGCTTCTCTTTATCTCTTCCAAGCAAAAAGGGCATTAAAGGAAACTCTGTGCCTCTTTGCATCGTAGCACTTTGTAATACTATTGCTTTAATAACATCTATAATTTTAATAATATTAGACTTTCCCGCCGCATTTGCTCCATAAATTGCCACACTCTTAAGCAAAGTAAGATTATCTGCTTGAAAAGTATTTCCTTTAAGTTGTTTATCATTACTTGCAACAAGACTTAAAACCTGCTCCTCTTGTATGGAGAAGCAATTTTTCATTTTTAATTCAATCAACACTTAAAATTACCTTATAAAATGATATAAATTTATATTATATACTATTTTAAATCAATAATTTGTTAAAAAATTGTAAATTTTACATCTAAAATAATATTTATATGGATTTTTACCCCACCAATGCCAAGCTTAGTTCCTCTACAAGACCAGGCAAAGAATCCTTAAAAATCGCTTTTGCTCTATAAATCCCGCCCAAGTCCGCGCAAATCTCTTGAATATCCTTAATTTCCGCATAGCCATTTGCGATAATGTATTCTTTGATAAGCTCCAAAAACTCCTCTTGCTCGGGGCTAAATGTAATGCCCCTTTTCTTACATCGCCCACGCCACAGATTATAACGCGCATTCGCCCCAATCGCAAAATCTTGCAACTCTATATCCATTTTAAGTGCGTAACGCACAAGGGAGATAAGGTTGGTTAGGTTTTTGCTAGGATTCTTACTCACTTTGCCCTTATCACGCAGTTTATACGCATTCCATAGGCTTGGAATATCCATAGAATCTTGCTTTAGCTTATGTGCTAACTCTGCAATCACCTCATAAGTGAGGTGGCGGTTTTTGTAATTTTGCGAGTAGAGAATACTTAGGGCGGCGATTTCATCTCTATGCTGCAAAATAAATTCATTAAATTGCGCGATGAGATTCTGTGCCTTTTGCGTGTCAAATTCTGCACTAAGCACAGAATCTTGCGAGGTTTCATCAATATAGATTTTGCTCTTTTTTGCCAACTCTAAAAGCAATTTGCAAAATGTATCGTTTGTGAAAATCTCTAGCGGGTTGCTTTGCGGTTTTTCTTTAAGGCTAGATTCTTCGCCCGTTGAGATTCTTCGGGCTTTGCCCTCAGAATGACAAAGAGGAGATTCAGAATGACAAGGAAAAAGCTCGGAATGACAAGAGAGATTAGGCACAGAATGACAAGATTTGCAATGCAAAGAATCCGCAAATGCTAAAATCTCTTTTGCAAGTGCGCAAAGGCTTTTGCCGCAATTAAGCTCTTGCAAACGCGCATTATCCTCCTTGCTTAAGCTTAACTCTAAGCGCGTAAGCCTTGAAGCAAGGCTTAAGAGGGTGTCTTTGTCATATTCTCCTTTTTCCAAACCCTCGCGCACCTGTTGCAAAAGCTCTTTTAAGCTTAAGCGTTTCCTGCGCTCTAAGGGGCGTGAATCAATCTTTTGAGATTCACTCACGCCCACCGCGTCAATCACATAAAAACGCGTCTTGCAATCCGCGTTTGGCGTAACCGCCCTTAAATCGTCATTATGGATACTACGCACCCCGCGCCCAACCATTTGCGCATAATAACTCGCCGATTTGACATCACGCATAAAAATCAGCACTTCTAAGGGTTTAATGTCTGTGCCTGTGGCTATCATATCCACCGTAACTGCGATTCTAAACTTTTTGGAATGCCTAAAAGCGTTGATAAGTTCTTGTGGGTTTTGATTGCCGATGTTGTAGGTAATTTTTTGTGCAAACTCATTGTCTGCATTAAACACTTCTCGCGCGAGGCGCACGATTTCCTCTGCGTGATTATCATCTTTGGCAAAAATCAAAGTTTTAGGCAAGGGGATAGGCTCTCTTTCAGGGAAAAGCTCGGTAAAAACTTTGTTTTTATAAGTCTCTAAAATCGTGCGGATTTGGCTAGGAACAAGCACGGAGCGGTCTAAATCTGCTTTGGAGTATTCTAAATCCTCTTCTAAGCTCTCATAGCTGATTTTTCGCGTGTCTTTATCGCGGAATGGCACTTGAAATTCTGCATTTGCTTCAATAATGCTTCCTTGCTCGCTAATTTGGGTTTTAATCCTAAAGATTTCATAGCTCACATTGACTTTATCAAGAATGGATTTTTCTAAGTCATATTGCGCCACAATATTTTGGGCAAAAAATCCTAAAGTATGCTTAGAGGGTGTCGCACTAAGCCCGATAAGAAACGCGTCAAAATACTCTAGCACCTGTCGCCACAGCCCATAAATGCTGCGGTGACATTCATCAATGACGATAAAATCAAAGGTATCAATGCCAATTTGGGGATTATAGGTAACTTCTTTTGTCTCTTTATCCTCATTTTCAAAGGCGGAGTGTTCCTCGTTTGCGCTATCAAACTCACTCTCTCCGCACAAAATGGAATACAGCCGCTGAATTGTCGTAATCACAATTTTAGATTCTTTGGGAATGTGATTTGTCTCTAAATGCACCACATTATAAATCTCGCTAAAATGCCGCTTATCTGGGCTTGGGCTGAAATTGTCAAATTCTTTTTTTGCTTGTTTGCCAAGATTGTTCCTATCCACAAGAAACAAAATGCGCTTTGCCTTTGCTATGCTTAGGAGGCGATAGGCAAAATTACAAGCGGTAAAGGTTTTACCCGCACCGGTTGCCATTTGGATTAAGGCTCTTTGTTTGTTTTGTTTCAAAGATTTTTCTAAGCCCTCTATGGCTTCTTTTTGACAATCTCTTAGCTTTTTAGAATCTTGGTTGCTTAGTGGCGGGATTTGTCGGATTCTATCACGCAAAGAATCGAAGCTAAGCTTATCCAAAATCTCTTTTGGTGTGTGAAAGGCAAAAATCCTTCTTGCGCGTGGGCTTGGTTCGCGTAAATCTGTGAAATAAATTTCACTCGCATTGCTCATATAAACAAAGGGTAACATACCTTGATAAGAGGGAATATGTGCTGGGAGAGTATGAGTATAATTTTTAGCTTGATTTTCCGCCCCGCTTAGAGACAAAGAAAATTTTTTTGCCTCTATCACTCCACACGCTTTGCCCGCGACAAAAAGCATATAATCCGCCCTTGTGCCATTTTCTAGGATAAATTCTTTTATGGCGAGATTGTGTGCTGCATTGGATGTAGAATCCCCTAAAGTGCAATCCTTAAAATCTCTTAACTCAAATCCCGCTAGCGATAAAAGCTTATCAATCTCTTTTCTTGCTTTTTGCTCTGGCTTTAAATCTTGTTCCAAACCTTATCCTTTTTCTCTTTGCCTTATCGCATTTTACAATAAACTTAAAAGTTATGTGCAAGGAATCGTAACTATTTCTTGGTAAAATACCATTCAAGAAACGCAAGTATAATAGAGCTAAAAGGAGTTCCCATAAAGAATAAGCATTATTTTTTAACAATCTTGTTTGCAGTGGTATTTTTAGCAACTTCTAGCCTTGCAAGTCAAAAGGATATAATGCAAAAACAAGCACATATAAATCCTTATTTAAAATCTTGGAGCGACATAGGGGAATTTTTACAGGAACAACACCAAAAACTACTAAAATAGATAATTTTGGTAGTTTTATCCCATTTTTGGGACCAGGTGATATTGATGATATGGGGAATGTTTGTTACGACAATAAAGGATTATCCCAAATAGGCTTACAAGAAGCAAGAAAGATTCAACCAAATTCTATCCTTGTAGCTTGTATTGGAGGAATTGGCAAATCTTGTATAGTTGATAGAGAATGCACTTGTAACCAACAAATCAATATTATTGCTCCTTATAGTTGCATTTATTTTAGAATGCTTTATTATTCTATCAATAGTCAATATTTTCAAATTTTAATGCAAAAAAATTCCACAGGAACTGTAATCCCAATTATAAATAAAACACTTTTTGAAAACCTTTCAATCCCTCTACCTCCTCTAAAAGAACAAGAATATATCACCCATACTTTAGATACACTCTTTACACTCACTAAGGGTTTAAAATGTGAGTAATACTTATCAAATTTGTAGCCTATCCTTATATGTAATGTTAAAAGATGGCTCTAATTTTTCGTGAATGAACCCTGTTAAATTGAGACATCTTATTTCTTTTATTTCGCATATGAAATTATAAAATTATTATCCACTTCTCTATGTAGTTTATCTGTGATTATTTCATTAAATGGTGTTGCTATAAGATTATGAGGTTTTAAAAAATTTTCAAATACTAATCCTTGCGAAACACTTTTACATTCATTCTCTACTTCTTTGATTAATAAAAATTCTTTTTGATTGAAGCCCTCACTTAAAAATCTTTGTAATTCCCCCTTTTTATCAAAGGGTAGATAATATCTCACAAAAGCAATTAAAGAGCTTGTATCAAACAGAATTTTATTCATAGATAAATCTCTCTAAATTGTCATTTTTGATATATCTTTTAAAATGAGTGCATATTATGTATTCACTAACTACTCCCTCTAAAAACGCATTAATAAAAATATCTTTTTGTAAAGGTGAGAGGACAGGAATAGGCGGTTTAAATTTCTTATTCTCTTGATTCTTTTTATTTTCTTGTTTTTTTGGTTATATTCATTTTGCAAATCTTCTTTGAGCTGTTTGTATTTTGTCCATTGTATTTTATTGGTGTTAGCAAAGTGGTAAAACAAGGCAAGTCTGCTAATATGTTTTTTTACTGATAATTCTTGTATTGCTTTATTTTCAAGGTTTATTGCATTTGAGGGGATATTTTTTAGCTCATCTAAACTTTCGCCAAGCAACAAAGCAAAGGCGAATTGATTGCACCAAACCTCCTCACTATTTGGGTTTTGTATAAAGATATTTTCATCAATATTTTCGTTATTTAAAAGATAATGCCCCAATTCGTGTGCTAAAGTAAAAATTTCCCTTTTTCGTCCCTGCTGCTTTAGCATAATAGCATTTGATTTGATAAAAATCCGCATAAGTTGCTTTTGTATTTTTTATTATGGGATTCTATATTTTCCAAAACTAGAATGTTTTGCTCTGCAAGATTATCAATAAAAGATTCTAAAAATTGTTTATCAGATAGCTTTTTTGTAGGGAGCAAAAACTGCATTTGCTTAGCAACTTCAAGTGGGGAATCTTGTAATGCAAAACTTTTAAGCTTACGTGCAGTAAATGAAAAATCTCCGAGCTTTGCCAA
This sequence comes from Helicobacter apodemus, assembly GCF_003097575.1. Classification (NCBI taxonomy): domain Bacteria; kingdom Pseudomonadati; phylum Campylobacterota; class Epsilonproteobacteria; order Campylobacterales; family Helicobacteraceae; genus Helicobacter; species Helicobacter apodemus. Next base: position 1,756,769 of record NZ_CP021886.1, read on the forward strand.
CCCACTAATATAATTAATTTCTTTTTCATATTGAGTGATAAACTGCTTATCTCCAATCTCTAAATTCTCTTTAAGATTATCTTTCCTAAACAAAATACTTGATTCTTTTGTATTTAAAGGAGAGGGATTGGTATAGAAATCTAAGCCCACTTGAAAGATAGTATCAATGGCTTTTAGTGTTGTTTTGTTTAATGGCTTACTCAAGTCAATTTTTTTGAATAGCCTTTTGTAAATCTTGTTTTGAGAGATTAAAGAGCTTAAGCAAATACTCTAATCGTTGTGGATTGATACTTATTTGAACTGCTTTTGCCATTTTGCCTACACTAATAAAAATATTTTAGATTGTATCAAAATATAATGAATTAGAAAATAAATTTCACTTCACGCTTAAACCTTTAGTAAGTGCAAAAAGTGTATCAAGGGTTTGGACGATTTCTTTTTGCTCCGCTAGAGGCGGGAGGGGGATTTCTAAGTTTAAAAACAAATTTCTATCTAAATGTGGAATCGCAACTCCCTTTTTATTGCCTTTAAAAAAATCTTTGTAGCAAAGTAAAATATAATCCATAAATTCAACTTTTGCTATTGCAGAAAAATCAAGTTTTTTTAGTGTGCTTCCTAAAAATCCATCTTCTTTAGCGACAAAAATTTCGCCAGAATTTTCTCCATCCATTAAAATTAATCTATCGTTAGCAGAAACCATATTCCCACCATTAGTTAGACTTTTATCACCTCCGTTTCTTAGGTATTTAACATCTAAAATAGGCAAGTCTTTATTTTTTGTAAGGGGGACAAGTGGCTCTACTTGCGAAGCGTTCCCCTTATCCCCCTTACAATCCCCCAAACCCCTAGCACACTGATTATTTTGCAAATCAAAATTTATCGGTATTATTGGCTCTCCGCTTACTATTTCTACTATATCCCCCAATCTCACCCACACCCAAGAAGGAGGAATAGGAAAGGGTGGGGTGGAAGCATTGTCTTTGTATTGAAAATTGCTCTTTTCAATACTTCTTTTTATAATGTTCTCCCCAAGTTTCTAAGGAGTGTAACACTACATCTAGGCTTTTTCCTAAGGTCGTAAGGCTATATTCCACACGTGGAGGCACTTCTGCATAGATTTTACGCTTTATAATCTTTGCCTCTTCTAGCTCTCGGAGGTTTTGTGTAAGCACTTTTTGAGAGATATTTTGATTTTTTGTTACACTTACAGATTTTTTAAGCTCACCAAATCGCTTCGTTCCATTAAGTAAATCCCGCACAATGATGATTTTCCATTTATTGCCAATGAGATTTAAAGTAGTCTCGATTGGACAAGGTGAAATATATACATTCATTTTTACCTCCTTACTCATTCTTGATATTCTAAAATTTTCAAAAATTATAACATAAGTATATCCCTATATACCATAATAGTATTAAAAATAATACTATATGATAAAAAATATCTTACTTGCTTTTTAATACCAAGTTCTATAAAATTACAAAGTTGAAATTCCCTATTCACATTTTAAGATTTAAAGGAGATATAATGAAAGAGGCTTTATTACTTCAAGCACAATACAATCAGTTTGCTAATGCTAATATGATTGCAATTTTTAAAAAAGCTTCAAAAGAATTACTTTATAAGGATTGTGGATTATATTATGGCAGTATAATGCAAACAGCAGAGCATATTCTCTGTAGTGATATAGGTATTATGTTAGGAAGATTTAGAGCATTTTCTTCCAAAACCTTAGAGGAAGTGGAGGCAATTTTGCAAACTCTTAATCCAGATCATAGATTGCAAAGTGCAATTTATGAAGATATAGAGGCATTTGGGAGATTGCGAAGTCAAGTAGATAGCAAGATTATCACGCTTATAGAATCTATTGAGGATTTTAAAAGTGTGGATACACTTACCTTTCCTGGTGTGGAGTTTAAAAAGCCTCGCGGATTCTTTATCTTAGCACTTTTAAACCACGCAACCCATCATCGCGGACAGATTGCAGGAGCACTGGATATACTTAATATTGAAAATGACTTTAATGGAATGCTTGGAATGTAACGTTATAAATAGATTGCAATTAAGGAATTCGTAGAGATTGCCTTTGAAAATACCAATGTAATAATATTACTTTTATTTTCTGCAATTTTATATCTTTCCATATTTTCTAAGTTCAAATATGGAATAGAAATTTTTAGGTGCTACAAATATTCTAAAAATTTATAAAAGCCTAAAATGGCTTCTTTATAGATTATTATAAAGCATTTAAAGCAAAAATGGAACAAATTTCCCAAGGTTTTTACAATATCCTTTAAGCACCTTTTCAAGGAATGTTGATGATTGAGCTTTTACTTACTTATACCCTAGCAGTTTTCTTACTCATCATAACTCCAGGTCCTGTGATTGCACTCATTATACGCAATGCTTCACTTTATGGATTTAAAACAGGATTTTTTACAAGTATAGGGGTAAATCTTGCCTCCTTAATCTTACTAATAACCGCTATTGCCATAATTTTAGGTATATTAAAAGTTTCTCCTCTTATATTATCCCTACTTAGCCTTTTAGGCTGTGTATTTATCTTTTATTTAGGGGCTAGTTCCCTTTATGACACCTTTAAAAGTTATAAAAACCAATTATCCTCTAAGATTCCTACACCACTCAATGAAAAAAATTGTAAAAAAACCTTAAGTTCTAGCTTTTTAGAAGGATTTGGACTTGCTATTGGCAACCCTAAAGATATTATATTCCTAGTAGCGTTTTTCCCACAATTCATTCATATCACTAATTCTATTACTCTAAGCTTAAGCATTTTAGTAACTATATGGGTCGTCCTTGATGTTGGTATTCTTGTTGGCTATGTTTTACTCACGCAAAAAGCTATTTTTTTCAAATACCAAAATATTATTGGGATTATGAGTAATATTATTTTAATATTTGTTGGAGTATTTGGGGGTTATTATTTACTCCATTCTTTGAGCCTATAATTTCCTTAATAGAGTTAAATAAGTTATATTATGGCAAAGACTAAAGTCTAAGATTCCTTAATTTATGCAAAGGTTTAAAGACAGGTTTATTTTTTACTATCTCTTAATAATCTGTATTTTATAATACAAATCGACAACAATATTAAAGTTTAATCAAAGGAATATCAATGCCACAAGAACAACCAATGCAAGAAATTCCAAATAAAAAGTTAAGCTCTCTACCTGTAAGCTTTTTTGGTGCGTGTATGGGGTTAAGTGCAATGGGTGTAGCGTGGTATGCAATGTCAAATTTTAGCTTACTTTATTCCACAGATTCTCAACATAATTTAACCTATATTCCCCAACCCTCTTTTATTATCTCTCCTTCTTTTGCGGATATGCTTTCGCTTATTTTTGCGCTTCTAGCCATTGTTGTTTTTATTATGTTAAGTATCGCTTATACCATAAAGCTCATTACAAGTTTTGAAAGTTGCAAACAAGAGTTTCTCTCTCCTATAACGCGTCCATTTTTTGCCACTATTTGTATCACTCTATTGCTTTTGCCCTTCACTTTGCAAAGACTTGAAATTCCTGAAATAATAAGCTTTATAATATGGATAATGGGTGCAATATCAATGCTCATCTTTAGTGTGCATATTGTTCAATTTTGGATTTGCCACAAATTTGAATTATCTGATATAACTCCTGCTTGGATTATCCCTGTTGTAGGATTACTTGATTTACCGCTTGCATTGCCGCTCTTTTCACAATTTGATGTAATGCCTGATGTTGGGTTTTTAATATCAATATTTTGCCTAGCAGTGGGCTTTGCTTTTACAATTTTGCTTTGCACGCTTATCTTTGCACGCATTGTATTTTTTGCCAAGCTTCCTGATAAGTTAATGCCTACTTTAGTTATTTTACTTGCGCCTTTTGGTGCTGGTGTTGGAGCATATATGGTTTTTATTTCTATGCAAGCACTTACATTAGGAGAGAATTCTTTAGGATTTCTTGCAATGGATTCTACACCCTATATCCTCTTTTTAATTGGTTTGTTTCTTTTCTTTGCCTTATTGCCGCAAATTATCCAAATCAAAAAATGTTGCCCTTTTAGAATCTCTTGGTGGGCGATTAGCTTCCCTTTAGCGGCAATATGTATCGCAAACATAAGGATTAATACAGAAATTTTAGAATTCCCAAAATCTTTTGCTCTCTTAACTTCTCCCTTGATTAATATTGAAACAATATTTTCATTTTTTTCAACAAGCCTATTAATCTTTACAACACTAGTATTTATATGGCTTATTGTGCGGACATTAGTTGGGCTACTAAAAGGAGAATTGCAAAATCTCTCGTAAAAGTCAATAAGTCTTTAAGGATTGCAAGAGTTTTTTGTATTAAAAAAGGGGTAAGAATATAATAATTAGACTTTCTAAAGATTCTTAGAGAATCTTTGGGTAATTTTAAGCCTTTAGTTTGGCAAGGTATTCCGATAAAGGGAGATTATCCGCATTAGCACTAAAAATACAAAAGGCTTCTTCTATCTTAGCACCTAAATAAGCAAAAGTATGATTAATGGGAGAGAGAAGTGTATTAATACCATAACCATGATGACCATCATAGCTTGACTCTTCCCCGTGTGCTGTGGTAATAATGCTAAAAGTTTTATCTTGTAATAATTTAGGATTAGAGCTATAGAGAATAGCGGTTAGCACTCTATCTTCCCATTCTTTCATAAGTGAGGGTGTGCTAAACCAAAAAAGTGGAAATTGAAAAATGATTTTATCAGCCTTTTGTAAAAGTGTAATTTCAGATTCTACATTAATGCTGTTATCTTTATAGGTTGTGCTAAGATTATGGATTGTGAGATTATCAAGAGATTTTGCAGCCTCTAAAAGGGCTTTATTGATCTTAGAATCCTCCCAAAAAGTATGGGCAAAAATAAGAAGTGTTTGCATAAAATTCCTTATTGATAAATTTTTTAAATTAATGAAGTTATGATTGTAGCTATTTAATAGTTTAAAGAAGCTTAGAATCCTTAGTATTAAAGCCAATAACAAAGGTAATTTATGAATACTCTTAATACTTAAGGAGAGCTTAGTTTAAATAAAAGATTAACCCTAACTGGCTTAATCTATAAAAATTAAGCATTTTTTCTTACACTTATAAAGAATAGGATTCATATAAGCCTTGCAACAAATAATAACCCCCAAATATCCCAACAATCATCAAAACAATATCACTAACAATCCCAATACCATTCTTATACCGCAAGAAAATAACCTTTTGCATAAGAATGGCATAACTCATAAGGATAGAAAAATCAAGGAGAATCCATATTGCAACCAATAGGCTTAAGCTTAGAGTAATAGAAGGGCTTATGTGAATAAATTGTGGAAAAAATGCCATAAAAAATATAATGTCTTTGGGGTTACTAATAGCGATGCCAAAACCCTCTAAAAAGCTAGAAATAAAGGTTTTTTTAAGAGTATTTTTACCAAATTTTTCTTGTGTATTTAAATCTTGAGAGGATTTGTTTTGATGGCTTTTAAAAGTTTGATAAAGGGAGCTAGCCCCTAAATAAAAGATAAATACACAGCCTAAAAGGCTAAGTAGAGATAACACAAAAGGGGAAACTTGAAAGACGCCCAAAATCACAGCAATAGCAAGGGTTATTAAAATTAGCGAAGCGAAATTTGTCCCTATACTCGTAAACAGTGCTACTTTAAACCCATAAAGTGAAGCATTACGCAAAACAAGTGCAACCACAGGACCAGGAGTAGCGATAAGCAAAAAGACCGCTAAGATATAGGCAAATAAAACTTCAAGCATTAAAACTCTTTTTGAAAACTTTTAAAGGGCATTGTAAAAATGTTTGCTTTTTATCCCCCTTAGCCACATTATCAAAATTTTCTCTAGGATTTACTACAAATGTAATAAAATCCCCTAAATTCCTATTTTTAAAAACTTGATGATGAGGGCAGCTTATATTAAAAAATAATTCCACTGCATTAAAACAAAAACTCCACATAGAATCATTTGGATCTGCAGGAATATGCTCTAGCCATTTTTTGGTATCGTTATTATGTAGAAATTGAAGTTGTTGCCACGCAAAAGTTTGCTCTTTAAAAAGGCTAGTAAAGGAGTTTTGAAAAAATACCACCAAAGGATTATAGAGTCTTTTATCAATGGGAGTAATTTTTACAAATTCTGTGTATTCCCTCATACCTTTTATGAATGTTTTGGGTTGGCAAATAGGGACAAACAAAAATAAGATACCTTGAAGTTTATAGGCTTTAAGTGCGAAAATACAAGGAAACTCTGGATTTTGCATATTATTTTCAAATCCCTTCAAGGCTTCTTGTTCCCAATTTTGAGATATTTTAGTATTTTGTGCTTTTAAGATTCTAAACTCCATATCCCTCCCTTACTTTAGTAATTCAAATAAGTTTTAGATAATAATCAACAAAACTTTAATTAATGTTTAAGCTTTTAAAATTCTTTGGGTAGGGATTAGCTATTTAATACCTTGAATAAAACATAAACTTTCTAATGAAACACCCTATCACATTGAAGTTTATAACACAAACCCTTTATATACAAAAAGATTACAAGCCATAAAAGTTAGATTTTGCAAACCCCTTAGCTTTGAGTAAATCTTTAACTTCCTTTTAAAATTACCTCCTAATCTTAGAGATTTATGCTAGTAACGCAACTTGCTTAATGACTTTGCTATAATTTTCTTACTTATTGTTTAAAAGGAAGTCTATGCTCTATTATATTATCGCCTTTTGTATGGGGATAGCTATTGCTATGCAAGCCCCTATTAATGCCTCTTTAGCAAAGGTTTTAGAAAACTCCCCCATTAATGCTGCACTAACCTCATTTATTATAGGCTCTATTTGTCTTTTAATTATTGCTTATTTGCAAGGCTCTTTGAATCTCTTTGCCCTTAAAACACTCTCTATACAAAATTTATGGAAACTCTTAGGGGGTGTCTTGGGGGCATTTTTTGTCTTTGGGACGATTTTACTTGCCCCTAAAATTGGGTTAATTAATATGTTTTTACTAGCCCTTGTAGGACAGCTTTTAATGAGTGTTATTTTGGATAATATAGGAGCTTTTGGGCTAGTCGCCAAACCTATTACATTACAAAAAATACTAGGTTTAGGCATTATCATCATTGGGCTTTGTGTTTTCTTTTCTAAAGAGCTTAAATTAAATTTCATATAGCATTATTAAATTTCTGTAAAAATAGTTTTGCTCTATGTGTTTTAGGTGCATTAAAAAAGGTTTCTGGAGGGGATTGCTCTAATATCTTTCCCTCACTCATAAATATCACTTCATTAGCAATCTTTCTAGCAAAATTTAGCTCGTGTGTTACAAGAATCATCGTCTTATCCTTAATCATCTTTATAACATTTAAAACCTCTTCAACAAGCTCTGGATCTAAGGAACTAGTAGGCTCATCAAAAAGCAATATCTCGGGATTAAAAGCTAAGGCTCTAGCAATCCCTATTCGTTGCTGCTGCCCTCCACTTAACATACTTGGATAATACTCCGCCCTCTCCCTTAATCCTACCATATCTAAATACTTAAAGCCTATTTTATTAGCCTCGACTTTACTATACTTATGCACACTAATAAGAGATTGCGTAATGTTTTCTAAAGCGGTTTTATTGGCAAACAAATTATAATTTTGAAAAACCATTCCAACCTTTTTACGCACCTTTTGTAAGTCTCCTTTATGAATCTTTGCAAAATCAATGACTAAATCCTGCATTTTCATTATCCCGCTATCTGGGCTTTCAAGCAAATTAATACATCTTAACAGGGTGCTTTTACCGCTTCCACTTGGACCAAGTAGGGCATAAACTTTGTTTTTTTCAATTTTTAAACAAATATCCTCTAAAACCCTCTGTGTTTGAAAACTTTTCTTTAAATGTAGTATTTCTATCATTTAGCACCTACAATCTTTTTATATTTTCTTACTCTCCTCTCTAAGAGTGTAAAAATCTCCTCTAAAATACTACTAATCCCCAATAAAACAAAGCGGCAATAATATACACTTCTAAAAACTTAGAACTTCTATCAGCTTCAAGTGTAGCAAGACCCATAATTTCTGGCACAGAGGCTGCAAAAACCAAAGAGGTTTCTTTAATCAATAAAATAAAAAAATTTAAAATATTTGGCAAAGCCACTAATAAACCTTGGGGTAAGATAATTAAATACAAAGCTTGAATAGTCGTTAAACCTACGCTATAACTTGCTTCTAATTGCCCCTTATCAATACTTAAAATCGCACTACGAAATATCTCACTCAAATAAGCAGAACAATAGAGGGAATACACAAGATACATAAAATAAATTGCACCGATATTAGAAATGTCAATGTTTAGCCCATATTTTTGATTAAAATACCTTAGCACAAGAGGAATCCCATAATAGGCTAAAAATATCTGCACCAATACAGGAATCCCACGAAAAAATGAAATATACAATGTAGCTACTTGATAGAAAAAAGGGATTTTATAAATCCTAATAAGGCTTAACACTAATCCAAAAATAGAGCCTAAGATAAATCCTACAACTGCTATAGCAAGGGACAAAGGAACTCCCTTAGCGATAGCTGGAACTGCACTTAGAGCATATTCAAAATCAAAAAGCTGCATTATTGGCTTTGATCAACACCAAAAAACTTGATAGAAAGCTCACGAATCTCTCCTTTCTCTTTGGCTTTCTCTAAGGCAGCATCAATTTTCTCTATAATATTTTTAGACTTTTCCTCATTCCTAAAAATAAAATAAACATTACTTTCTTGTATCCTGCCATCTAAAATTTTTAACTTCAAATTCTGCTCTTTAATAATATCTGCAATACTAGCAGGATCGTTTAAATGCACATCAATACGTTTATTGACTAAATCCTGCAAAAGAGGGCTTAAATCCTTATAATAGCGTATTTCCAAAACACCTCCATTCTCTTTATTCCATTCTTCTAAAATTTTTGTATGCACCGAACCAACCACACATCCAGCAATTTTACCCTTAAAATCCTTTGGGGAATTGATAGCATCCTCATCCTCCCTAGTAATAAACTGTGAGGTTGAAACAAAATAATTTTGATTATTAAATAAATACCGCTCTTCTCTCTCTGGTGTTTTAACAATTTGATTAGCCAACATATCAAATCTACCAGAATCTAATCCTAAAAATAAAGCACTCCAAGGGGCATAATTAAATTCAAAAGACAAAGTGGGATCAATCTTTTCTAACACTCTTAACACTTCTACATCATATCCTGTAACTTTACCCTCTTTATCCACATAGCTAAAAGGCTTATAAGCTCCCTCGCTTCCTACTTTAACCTTAGTAACATTTTGCAACTGCTCATCTTTTATACTCTCTGTGCTACAACCTATAACCAAGATTAAAGGCATAATAGCTATTAAAAGCACTCTTTTCATCATCTCTCCTATATTTTATCTAAGGCATTGCTTAATGCGTCTTTTAAATCCTCTACATCTTCTAATCCAATAGATAATCGCAGTAGATTCTTAGTAATATTTAATGCCTTTTTAACTTCCTCATCAACACTTCCGTGGCTCATATAATAAGGACTTCCAAAGAGACTTTCTGCCCCTCCTAAACTCTCCGCTAAAATAAAATGTTTAAGGTTTTTAGCAAAAACTTGCACTTGTTGATATTCTGCTTTTAAATAAACACTCACAACACCGCCAAATAAACCATTCATTTGCTCTTTTGCAAGTTCGTGTTGGGGATGTGAGGGGAGTCCTGGATAAATCACCTTTTCTATCTTATTATGAGATTCTAAAAATCGTGCGATTTCTAAAGCATTACTACAATGCCTCTCCATTCTTAATGCTAAAGTTTTTAACCCCCTAGCGTGTAAATAAGAATCAAAAGGAGCAAGAATCATACCCGTAGAATTAGAAACAAAACGCAATTGTTCATATAAAGAATCATCGTTTAAAACAACCGCTCCCCCTACACTATCACTATGTCCATTAATATATTTTGTCATACTATGCAGAACAACATCAGCACCTAAATCTAAGGGTCTTTGTAAATAAGGTGTAGCAAAGGTATTATCCACTACAGTTAAGATATTATGCCTCTTAGCTATTGCACAAATAGCTTTTATATCACAAAGCTGCAAAAGCGGATTTGTTGGGGATTCTAACCAAATCATTTTAGTGTTACTTGTGATGTTAGATTCTATATTTTCTAGTTTTGTCATATCAAGGTATTTGACTTTAATATTAAAATGATTAAACACTTTACTTAAAAGTCGCCTTGTCCCCCCATAAATATCATCAAAACAAAGAATTTCATCATCAGACTTTAAGAAACTTAACAAACTAACGCATTCAGCTGCCTGACCGCTTGCATAACAAATCGCATATTTTGCATTCTCTAAAGCCGCTAACTTGCTCTCTACAACTTCCCGCGTAGGATTGGTTAATCTAGAATATCCAAACCCCTTAATAGTATTTTCAAAATCTGGTTTTGCAAAGGTGCTTGCTAGATGGATAGAGCTTATAACATCACTTGAGGTTTTACCACTTAAATTAGGCTCTTCAGCAACAAATACGGCTTTTGTGCTAAACTTCATAATCTTCCTTTCTTAATAAATTTAACTTTAATAAAATTCTACTATTATTTCTTTTAAAAAGGCTTTTATCTAAAGATACACCCTAAAATACTCCTTAAAAAGACTCTATTTTCTTAAAAGTGAGACAAATTTACTTTATTGGTAGTTTAAGATAAAACCTCAATAATCCAAATGTTACTTTTATAGAAAAAACGAAAGAAAAAATAACAAAATTATTACAGCTTAAAACGCAATATGTTAAGCTCAAATCACTTTTATTCTACAGATTTATAGATATAAAGAGGACTTTAGGCAATAAATTATAGTCAAAAGGGTATTTATATATTTGTTTAAGGAGCAGAATATGCAAGAAAAAAATCATCTCTTAGAAGAAGCCATATTACCTGTGTGGAATAACCAAAGAACAATAGGCTTCATAGGTTTTATTTGGATGTGGATAAGTATGGCAGTTATTATCGCTACTTTTTCGCTAGGAGAGACAGGCATTAAGTCTATGTCCCTTTTTGAAGTTTTTAGCATGATTTTCATTGCCAATGTAGCTATTGCTATTATTATGACTCTTGTAGCAGATATTGGTATAGAACATGGACTTTCTTTTGCGGTGTATTTACGAGCCCCATTTGGGATAAGGGGCACACATTTCCCCTCCATTGCAAGAGGTATTGGAGCATCAATATGGTTTGGGATTCAAACCTATTTGGGAGCCTTAGCCTTAAATGGAATTTCCCAATACCTACTAGGTTTTGATAATTGGTTTATATGGTATGTGCTTTTTGGCATTATTCAAATAGTTAGCACAGGTATGGGGATTAGGGCTGTGGAGGTCATTACTTCAGTGGCAGCACCTTGTATTATTGCCGTAACGATTTGGATGTATTTCACATTAGAAGAGCTAGCACAGATTAAGGGCGTTAATATCTGGACTTTTGCAGGTAGCGAAAATATTAATCTCTTTGTCTTTTTCTTTGCAAATATGTCCTTTTGGTCTGCTTTAGCCATAGATATTCCTAATCTCACGCGTTTTTTAAAAACCCAAAGTGGTGCAAAAAACTTTTTTAAAAGAAACAAAAATGTCTTTATAGCACAACTTATAGCACTTCCAGCTACACAGGCTTGGATAGGTGTTATTGGAGGTATTTCTTTTTTAGCAGCAGGACTTTGGAATCCTATAGAAGTTATACAGGCTAATGGCACAGGGCTTACAATGATTGTTTTGCTTGTTATGGTGATTTTCTCTCAATGGTCTACTAATGCCCCTGCAAACCTTATCCCTGCGGCTTTAGCCTTTGTTAATGCTGGAGCACCTAAGATTCATTATTTCACCGCTGTTGTGTTTGCAGGTATCGTTGGGACTATCATTATGCCTTGGCTCATCTTAGATAATCTCTTTGTTTTCCTTGGCTACTATGGTGCAGTCCTCTCTGGTATAGCAGGAATCATCATCGCAGATTATTACATTATCCGCAAAAGAAAAGTAAATGTCCCTCATCTATACCTCTATGATGGGCAGTTTGTCTTTTATAAAGGCTTTAATTTTGCAGGTCTTTTAAGCTGGTTAATTGGAGGGGGTTTAGCCATTTATTTTACGAGCTATGCTTTTTTAGTAGGTTTTTTTGTAAGCCTCATTGTCTATGTTGTATTAATGAAAGTTTGGATTATACCAAGATACACGCAAGCAGAAATTACAAGTAAGGATGATAGCTTTCTTGGGACAAGTGTGGGTATGAATTGGGTCTATGATAATAAAAATGAGAAATTTCAGAGGGTCAAGACAGAAAATCTTAGTCTAACTTCTAGAGAGGATAGATAGATTAGAATCTTAAAAGAATTTTGCCCCTTAAGGGGGATGATGAGGAATTACAAAGAACTTAGCTATAATTCCACAAAATTTCCCTAAAGGTTAGAAATGGATTATGATGTTTTAGTTATTGGGGGCGGTCATGCCGGTATTGAAGCCTCTATCATAGCGGCTAAAATGGGTTGTAAAACACTTTTATTAACCATTTTAGTAGAGCAAATTGGTGCTGCAAGTTGCAATCCTGCTGTTGGGGGACTTGGTAAAGGGCATCTTGTTAAAGAAGTAGATGCACTTGGTGGAGTTATGGGATATATCACCGATAAAACAGGGATTCAATTCCGCACTCTTAATGCCTCAAAAGGTCCAGCCGTGCGTGGGACAAGAGCTCAAATTGATATGGATAGGTATAAAATCTTAGCAAGAGATTTATGTTACCAAACACCAAACCTAGAAGTTTCCCAGCAAATCGTAGAATCCCTTATTATAGAAAAAGACGCCATTAATGGTGTAAAAACCAATATTGGCAAAATCTATCGGGCAAAAAAAGTGATTTTAACTACAGGGACATTTTTAAGGGGTAAAATTCATATTGGGGAGAATACTTCTAGTAATGGACGTTCTGGAGAGCCTCCTGCTATGGAACTTGGCAAATGTTTAGAATCTTTAGGGCTTGAAATAGGGCGTTTAAAAACAGGAACTTGCGCGAGGATTAAAGGAAGTAGCATTAACTTTGAATGTTTAGAAAAACATTATGGCGACACCCCAACCCCTTATTTTAGTCAAGAAACCACTAAAGAATTAGGGGAGCAAACATTTGCCCCAACCCAACTACCCTGCTATGTAACCTACACTAATGCTAAAACCCACCAAATCATTCGCGATAATTTTCATCGCACCCCTCTTTTTACAGGGCAAATTGAAGGTGTGGGTCCAAGATATTGCCCAAGCATTGAAGATAAAGTTTATCGCTTCAGCGATAAAGAGAGACATCAGCTATTCTTAGAACCCCAAACATTGGAGGCTAATGAATATTATATTAATGGCTTAACAACCTCTCTACCCTTTGATGTTCAAGAAGCAATTATTCATAGTATTGAAGGTTTAGAAAATGCAGAAATTGTGCGTTATGGTTATGCTATTGAATATGATTATATTAATCCCACAGAGCTAAAACATACATTAGAAACAAAAAAAATAAAAAATCTCTATTGTGCAGGGCAGATTAATGGAACAACTGGCTATGAAGAAGCAGCCGCTCAAGGAATCCTAGCTGGTATCAATGCTGCCTTAAGTGCTAAGGGTAAAGAACCTATTATCCTTAAACGCAATGAAGCTTATTTGGGAGTTATGATTGATGATTTAGTTACTAAAGGGACAAAAGAACCTTATAGAATGTTTAGTTCCCGTGCAGAATATCGCCTCTTGTTGCGTGAAGATAATGCGATTTTTAGACTTGGGGAATTAGCCTATAAATTAGGTTTAATGCCACAGATAGAATACCAAAGATTACTTAAAGATAAGCAATGCATACAAGAGGGATTAAAATGGCTTAGGGAGACTTCTATAACCCCAACACTAGAAATTCTAAATCTCCTACAATCCTTAAAAGAAGAAAAAATTAGCGATAAAACAACTTGGCAAATTATTTTTAGCCGCAGGAGTTTTGATTTATCTAAACTCCTACAAATTTCTACACTCATTCCAACGCCTTTTAAATCCTTTTCACTCCGTGCTTTAGAGCAAATTCTAATAGAAGCAAAATACGCAAGCTATATCCAAAAGCAACAAATGCTTATTGATAATATGGATAAAATGTTAAGCATTCAAATTCCGGATAATTTTAACTATGAAATCCCAAGTCTTAGCCTAGAAGTTATAGAAAAACTCAAGAAATTCACCCCAAAAAGTCTTTTTGAAGCTAGTGAAATTAGCGGTATCACACCTGCTAGTTTAGAGGTTCTACAGCTTTATATCCATCTCCACCATAAAAACCTCGTTAAAACCTCATAAGTTTTTGCATTTTTTGCACTCTTAAAAAATTCCTAAAATCCCGCTCTTTTTTATCCATAGGATACATCCTATTCCACCTCTGCATTAATTGACGCTCTGTTTTAGAGAGCCTTATTTTATAAGTTTTTTCCATATACAAATAACTCCTAGCAATCCAACCCTTAGAATAATTTGCTGGATAAAATTCTTTGTCTTTGAAATTTGCATAAACTTTACATTGTCCATATTGATTTAAAAGCCATCTTTTAGGGGCTTCTCTAAAGGGAAGATTCCCCCTATCGGCATTTATCTCACCAATAACAGGAACGATATTTTGCAAATCTCCCTCCATTTTCTTAAATAAAGAATCATTGGCACATTCCCTCCTACCTCCTCTTTTCCAACAAGCTAAATGTTTGCCAAAGGTATGTGCTGGCATTATATGTTCTAGCTCTATTTGTCTAGCCCTTAAGTTGATTTTACCCTCTTTAGTGTATCTGTTTCTAGGGGTATAAGAGGGGCTAGGAATAATCTGGAAGCTATTTTTCACCCACCTAAAAGGGGTGTTACAATAAAAATCCCTTTGGTAATGGGGATTATCTTGTAAAAACTGGATTAAAGTAGTCTTGGCTGTAGCAAAAGAATCCGCTAAAGAAATTTGCAAGATCACTAAAATACTCACCAAGAAACGCATATTCTACCTTTGAACTAAACTTTTTTGTTTATGGACTGAAATCCTGAAATTTGCATTTAGTAAAACTTTGTTGATAAAAGCTAAGTATCCTGCTCTTGTTTGTGGAATTAAGATTTAAATATATATTATTTTTCATCATATAAGGCTTTTAAACACTTATTCAAAGCAATTTTATGAGGAATATCTATAGCTATAATTTTTGAAACATTTTCAATTTCCAAACAAGGATTAGCCACTTTGGTAAAAATAACAGAATCCCGCACCTCTTTTTGCTTTAACAAATAAGGTATAAAACCCGCTAAATAAGCACTATAGAGCATAGAAGAATTTTGCGAATAAGTCGTAATAATACAATCCCCTGAAGTCATTTCAAAAAGCTTTTTAAAATACTCATAAGTCCAAAGCATTTTATTCTTTTTAGGGCTAAAGGCATCTTGAAAGACAATATCAAAACTTCCTTTTAAATGCGTTAAAGTCTCTCTAGCTTCTCCTAAATGCAGATAAACCTTAAGTTTTTTCTCCTCATAATATTGTTCTGTGATGAGTTTGTTTAAAATATGCTTATCTAGATTCTTAGGGTAGTTATAAGCATTAAGTGATGCAAGGAGTGTTTTATCTATCTCTGGAGAGTGAATCTCCCAAACACCCTTATATCCCCTATCTCTTGCATAGCTTATCAAGGCAAGTGTGTTATAACCTAATCCAAAACAAATATCTAAAACCTTTAAAGAACCTTTATAGAAAGCATAAGCAAAACTTGGGTAAATATGTTTATGCATTGTTTCTTTTAAAGCACCATCGCGGAGATTATGATAATGCTCACCAAAATATTGATTAAAGAGTGTAAAGCTTGAATCTTGTGTTAAAACTTCTAACAAGATAATTCCATAGTCTCTAAAATTTTCTTAACAACTTCTTGTGGATTTGCCGCTTTATAAATTGGGCGTCCTACGACAATAAAATCACTCATTGCTTCTTTGGCATCTTGCAAATTCGCTACCCTCTTTTGATCTCCACTTCCCTCACCAAAAGGTCTTATAGCTGGTGTTAAGGTCAAAAAATCCCGACTAAAAGTTTGTTTAATCTGTAAAGATTCTAGACAAGAACACACTATGCCATTTACTCCAACGCTAGAAGCCATTTTTGCAAACTCTAAGACTTGGGAGGGAATATCCCTATGATAGATTTCAAAAAATGATTCTTCATCAAAGCTTGTTAAAGCACTAACTGCCATAACCAAAGGAGGATTTTCAATAACTTCTAAACGTTCCATAACTTCACGCATACCCACTCTACCACTACTAGCGTGTAGAGTAACCATATCAACGTCAAGCTTAGCGATTTCATCAATGCTATCACCCATTGTATTAGGAATATCATAAAGCTTCAAATCCAAAAAAATCTTAAAGGCAGGATTAATGGCTTTAATAGCATGCAAAAATGCTTGTCCATCGCGTATAAAGCTTCTTAATCCAACTTTAACCCAAATCCCATAATCCCTTAAAAGTTCTAATAAATCAAGATTTTCTTTTGCACTTGCTAAATCAAGAGCAACACAAAGCTTCACAATCTCTCCTAATCCAACAAAAAGAGTTCTAAGGGATATTTTTTGCCAACGCTTTTTAAATCCAAATAGGCACGAATCTTTAAAAACTCATTTTGGGGATAAGTATTTAATCGTTCTTTAGCTTCATCAAGCATTTCTAAATCTAATAAAACATAAAAATACGCCATTTCAGCTTTCTCATCCTCATTTGCTAAGTTTTCAAATAAACTAACCCATAAACCCGGCTCATAACATTTTTTGATTTTTTGTGCTAAATGCAAATAGTCTTCTTTGGTATATTCTACTTCCTTGCAAAGTTTAGCAATTTCTTCATTATTAAGTTGGATTTTTTTAGCATAGCACATTCCAAGCATTGTATCGGCTAAATCTTTATTCATCTTTACTTCACTAAGAAAATGCTTAATATCCTTAGTAGCACCCTTATCAAGAATCTTCTTAAACGCTGCTTGCTTATATTCATTGTCAAAATGCGATTTTTTTAAAACCTCTAAAGCAAATTTTTCATCATTTTCAATTTGATTAAAAGTATTTTGACGGATAAAAGAGGAATTATTAGGGAGCGAGAAACGTTTAAGATTCACATCTTTTCCTTTCTTTAAATCCCCTAAAACTTCTAAAAGCTCATCTAATCTGCTCTCACCACTTTTTGCTAACACTCCCTCTTTAACACCAAAAATAAGATTATCGAGTAAAATAGAAAGCCTTTTATAGCAATCCATACTTGGTTGCCTAAGGGATACTTTCTTATCTAAGAGTTGATTTTCAATCTGTTCTAATAAAAGCTTATAATCATTTTTATATTTATTTTCTCTTCTCCACATCCGATATATACCACCAAGACGCAAACACACAATAATGATAAAAAACAATAAAACAGGAATAACAAACCAAATTGCTAAAGGTAATGTAATAGTATATGGACTAAAAGGTATATGATAAGTATATCTCTCTCCACTTAAAGAATAAACATACAATCCCAAAAGCACAACAAAGACTAGCAAAGCTCCTAAATAATATTTCCATTTCATACTTTATCCTTTAGATCTTTTTCAACAATTTCTCGGCATACTATACAATATTTTGCGTGGGGTTTTGCTTTTAATCTCCCAAGTGCTATATGTTCATTACACATTTCACAAATCCCATACACTCCATTTTCTATTTTTTCTAAAGCTATCTCAATATATTCTAATTCTCGATGATGCTTTTGAAAAATTGACTTCTCTAAAGTATTTTCTGCACTCATTGTCGCATAATCCGCTTCATCTCCTTTTATATTACGCATTTGTTCGACATTGCTTTGGTGTTGAGCATTATGCTCCAAAATCGCATTCTTCTTAGCCAACAAAATCTTTTTAAAACTCTCTAACTTATCTTGATGCATAACTCTCCCTTTCACTTATGATAAGGATGATTGTTTAACAAACAAAAACCCCGATAAATTTGTTCACTCAATACAATTCTTGCTATACTATGACTAAAAGTTAATGATGATAAAGAAACACATAAATCACACTCGTGTAAAAACCCCTGTTCTAATCCATAAGCCCCTCCAATAAAAAATACAATCTCTGCCTTATCTTTTAATATTTCAGCAAACCCAAAGGTATCTAGGTTTCTTCCCTCTGGAGTGAGTGCAACCTTATAAGAAGTTTCTTTAAAAACTTTAAGAAATGCTTGTGTATAAGCCCTTTTTGCTTCTATTTCATTATTTTTTTGACCATCCTTAATGTTTTTGCAAAACATATTCACAAGTTCCATTTTGACTCCAAAATAAGAGACTAGACGTTTATACTCTTCACAAAGATGATTGCTTAGAGCATCTTTTGCAATATAATAAACTATTACCTTAATCAAGGATTCACTTTAAAATATTCTAAAAGCTGTGCAAGGGTGCTTTTCATCTCTTTGCGTTGCACTATCATATCAATCAATCCGTGTTCTAACAAAAACTCCGCGGTTTGGAATCTTGGCGGTAAATCCTCCCCAATAGTCTGCTTAATCACTCTAGCACCAGCAAATCCTATCATTGCTCCAGGCTCTGCCATAATAATATCACCCAAAAAGGCAAAAGAAGCACTAACGCCCCCCATTGTAGGATCACTAAGTATAGAGATAAAAGGCAATCTCTCTGCACTTAAAGCATTAAGGGCTGCAGAGGTCTTTGCCATTTGCATTAAAGAATAGGTAGATTCTTGCATTCTAGCTCCACCACTTGCACTTATGATAATTAAAGGGATTTTTTTAGCAATAGCACGATTAATAGCACGCACGATCTTTTCACCCTCTACAGAGGCTAAAGATCCCCCCATAAAGTTAAAATCAAACAAAACTAATTCAACTTCTATTCCTTCAATTTTGCACTCACCGCTAACAATAGAGCTGGGTCGCCCACATTTTTTTTGGTATTCCTCAATCCGTTTTTTATAGCTTTTTTTATCAACAAATTTCAAAGGATCATTAGGGGATAATTCTTTATCATATTCGATAAAGCTGCCTTCATCACAAAGCAAAGCGATTCTATCATCAAGGCTAATTCTCATGTGGAAATTACACTTGGGGCAAGTATGGAATTGCAATACTACCTCCTTATAATAGGTGAGTGCATTACAACTAGGACATTTCACCCAATGACTAGGGGCTTCTTGGGGAGTAGCTCTTTCATCTTTCGTAAAATTTTTAAAAAAATCTGCAAATCCCACTTACACTCCTTGCACAACATACTAAAGCCCTAATCATAATATATTTTTTTTTAATATTGATTAAAATCAAGGAGACTTTATTACGCCATTCACTCTATTTATCTTTATATAATCGGGATTTAATCCACCTCCTTACAAATCCTAAGAAACTCTTGATAATATTTCCAAGACTTTAGAATATCAGGACGATTCATTTTAAGATGAGCACAATTTTTATTAATAGCATTTTTTAAATCCTTACGCAATTGTCTGCTTTGACAAACATAATAAATTTCATCACTCTCACTTACCAAATACTTATTTTGTCTTATGGTTGTCTCTTTCAAAACCTTCACAAACTCCTTTAAATAATCCCTTGTTATCTCTAACAACATCTTATGTTGCATTAGTGCCATTTTGTCGCTTTGTGTTTTTACAAAAAACATTATATCTTCATTTAAAAACTCCAAAAAGTCCTTTGGAAACAGGTCTTTTGTAATATCCAAAAAACTAGGATTAGCTAATGCAGAATCACTAATGTGAATCTTGATTCCACCCTCTTTTGTTAGGCTTTGAGGATCATTTTTAGTTGTTTTTTTCAAATCATCATAATGTGCGATTAAACATCTAGGGAGATTGGGATAAAATTTCC
This sequence comes from Helicobacter apodemus, assembly GCF_003097575.1. NCBI lineage: Bacteria > Pseudomonadati > Campylobacterota > Epsilonproteobacteria > Campylobacterales > Helicobacteraceae > Helicobacter > Helicobacter apodemus. The sequence continues at coordinate 1,776,734 of NZ_CP021886.1, forward strand.
CACGAAAATTTTGCTTTGTGAGACTAGAAATACTATTCTCATCAAGATTCCAGCCAAAATCATCGGCTAATTTTCTAGCACTACTAACAAGCACATTAGGATATAAATTTAAAACATCTAAGTAATAAGGAAAGAATCCATTTTCAATAAAAATACGCAAAGTATTTGAACTACAAGCCCCACTAACCATACTATTGAGACGGGTAATATCAGGCTTATCAACAGATTTGCCATTGCTATTGAGATAAGTAACACCAAAAAGATTTTTAATTTCATAGGTAAGATTTAAGTTGTGTAACATTCTTTTATTAAATTCAGAATCCCAATGATTAATAGCACTTTTAAAGACGCTAAAGGGATCTCTTGTCATTGCTATAATTGTTTTTGTTTGTAACAAAGAGCAAAACTTATGGCTATCTCTACCCCCTAAATGTTGCGAAAGCACTAGCATAGGATTTTTAAAAGGATTTTCTAAAAAACGAATATATGTTGGAGGTTTAAAGAATACAAAAGTGCGTATATTTATTTATATCAAAATTATTTAGAGAGTAAAAATATTATATTTTCTTTTAATGCTTGGCAAAAAGGTGCGGAAAAATTTGGGAATTTGCTAGATAAAAAAGTTCCCATTTTTAGTATTACTAGAGATTATATTAGTCGATTAAAAACAGGTGTTAATCATATTGCTAGCACAGAGTCTAAACTTAAGTTTAAAAATTTTTCTTTAAAGGATGAAATATCATTTCCGCAAATTTATTATCGTGGAGCTTATAAAAATAAACCCGATATTAATATCCTCAAGGGGAATAATTTTTCTTTAATGTGGGGAGACTTGGGAGGACTTGGGTTAAGATTAAAATGGCTCAAAAATGCCATTTCTAAAGTTTATTTTATCCCTATTGATGCAATTAGTGGTGAGAGGGCTTTTTATACTTTTATGCAATTATCTAAAATCTTACATTTTAATCTTCCACAAAATTCCAAAGCTTTTAGTGGTAAGGTTAATCGGTATGAGGGTTTAATAATGCTGCCTTGTAATTTAAGAGTGGATACAAAAGATGTTGATAAACACATACAAGAAATACAAGTATTGATTACAACCTATCAATTGCATCCAAATCACGATAATAAGCTTATAAATATAATGAATTCTATAAAGGTTAAAGCACCACAAGATAATCTTGTTTTGTATGTTAAGCAAGAGGAATTTAGAGTATTAATGGAAAATAAAACTTTATTGCGATTGCTTCAAGAATATTTTGAGAAATATTTTAGTGCATTAAGGGGTTATATCAAAAATATTCAAGACAATCTTTTTAGCGAACAAGATATATTAAACTATTTTAAAAATCATCCAAAACTTGCCTTAGAATTTAAAAAGCAAGTTCAAGGAGATATTGAAATTATTAAATCGCAATCTCCCCATATTATAGATTCTTGGAAATATTATCAAGAGTTTCTTAGGATTTGTGCTGATGCTAATATTATCTAATCCCCCCATTATCTGCTATAATAATTTCTTTATTTTTATAGTTTATGTTTAAGATTAATTGACTTTTATCTTCTAAAAGAGAGTCTTTAAAGATAGGAGAATTTTAATCCAAATAAAAAGAGAATCTTTATTCAAAGAAAGCAATGAAGCTAAAATAAACTAAAGCAATTAAAGAAAACATTAATGATAAATAACAAAATTAATAAACATCTTAACAATAAGGAATCCTTGAATGTCTCACTCTGACCCTAACTTTAATCCAAACAGCCCCAACCCCTATAAAGATTCCCCCCTTAATTCTTTTAACCTTTCCTTTAGAATAAAAAACCATTTAGCATACCAATTAGGTTCTAAACTTATAGATTACGATAAACAAAGAAAGCAACACTTAATGCTAAAGAATAACAATAATCCTTTCCTTAACCTCTATAACTTTATAAGAGTGGGGGGGGGGGAATATCTTTATTAATTTGCCTTTATAAAATAAAGCAAAGGCATAAAACTAATACAAGATTCTACAACCAAGCCCTTGAAGTATTCCCACAACTTAAAAATCCTTCGCTTTCTTCCTATCCTGCTTTAGAGGTTATAAAACTTAAAAATCATCTTTCTTATAAATTAGGAGAAGCTTTTATCTTAGCTAATAAAACTTGGTATAAGGGAGGATATTTAAAACTCTACACTAATCTTAAAAAAGCCAAAGAAGACTATAAAATCTTTCAAAAACAAAAAGCTTTTTTAGAATCTTATGCTTTTATCTTTAATGCTATTCCGCTTAAAAAATTAGAAATACTCATCAAAGATTTACAAACTAATCCTTATCCTTTAGAAAGATTAGAACTTATTATTGCAAAGGCTAGGGCTATTAACTTTGAAGTGTTATTTTCTAAACATTTAAATTTTCTTTTAAACCATTCTCAAATTATTTTAGAATGGTTAGAATCTAAAGAATTTAAAGAACAATATATAAAGACTAATCATCCTTATCCCCCTTTACTTAATCCTAAGAGATTATATAAGAAAGAAAGCATAGAAGTAAAATCTCAAAGAGAGGATAGAGGTAGAAGTGAGGATGGAGGAGAATTACAAAGGAGAGGAGATAGAGAGGATAGAGAAACTAAAGAAGGTAAAGAAGTAGAGATTCAAAGTAAAGAAACTAAAGAGAAAGAAACTCACAATAGAAAAGGGACTATTAAAGGAATAAGTAAGCAACAAGGAGATAATACACAAGAGAATTTAAAGCCTTATGCAAACTTAAGTTATGAGAGTATTCCTGCTTCCCTTGCTTGGGATTTGAATTTGCCATTGCCCGCTACATTTTTGTGGATTACACCACATGGTGCTGGGGCTACCGCTTTTTATAGGTATCTCATTAGGTGTTGTGGGGTTTCGTGTATCTTGCCTAGGATTGAATTAGATGGGAAAGGAAAATATTGTAATAACTATAGACCTATCAACAATGGAGAGGCTCAAGTAATTAGTATTTCTGAATTTGTCTATACAAAAGATTATGATAAATATTTATCATTATTTAATCAAAATTTACCTATCGTCTTTACTATAAGAGATCCAATAGGATTGATTAAGCATGTTTATGGGAGAGATGCTAGAGGTTTCTTTGCCGCAAATAAAAGAAATAAAACCAAATTTAATTTGACTCATAATTGGCATAATTATTCAGACTTTTTGAAACCAAGCAAGAGAAGTATGTATGATGATGACTTTAGATATATGAAACGTTTTTGTTTTATTTATAGCGCATTGATAAAATATTTTAATACTCGTAACATTTATTATATTGATATGAGTGAGATAAGCCAACAAAGAGCATTTGAAACTATGACTAATTTAGCTCATAAATTTGGATTTAATCCACCAAGCGAAGAAAGTAAGATGATTTTTAAGATGAAAGAATTTAGAGGATATATTAGGTATTTGCTCCCCTTAAGATTATATGCAAACAAAGCAGATATTCCAAATTTATTTAAAAAAGATCAAGAAAATAAAGAAAACTTTTTGATTGATGAAAAAAATAGTGTGGTTTTAACGCTTAATCGCCTACAAAATGATAAAAATGTTATTAATATTTTGCCCCAAATTATCCAAAATGATTTATGTAATGATATGGGGGTTTATGTGAGTAAAGAACATTTAGAAATTTTAGAAAATGATAAAGAATTTTATAGTGCTACAAAAGAGTATTTAAAAGACTTTTGTGAGGCTATTAAAGAAGAGCTTGATAGGACAGAGGAGATGATGCTAAAAGAAAAGGATGTTTTGGAATATTTGAGAGATAATACAAAAGTAAAAGAAAATCTAAAGGCTATTTTAGATGAGGAGTTAATCCATATTAAGGAAGTAAGACCTGATATTCTAAAATCTTGGAAATATTATCAAGAGTTTGTGAAAATGTGTGAAGAGGAATAAGGAAGTGATTTAAGAGTGGGTATTAGGAGGATTTTGGTATAATCTGGGCTTAAATTTGTATGAAGCGGGGTAAAACTCGTTAAAGATTAATAAAAATTAAGGGGTGGTAATGGCATTAAAATTTCTCTCTAAAGCACAGAATCTTAAGCAGCTAAAGCCTCTTTTAAAGAGTGCGGAAATTTTGCCCTTAGTTATTACTAAAGCTAAAGATAGGCAAAAGGCTCTTTTAGCAATACAAGCTTTAGGGAGTGAATATGTTATCATAAGGAGTTCTTCTTGTAATGAGGATAGTCAAGAGTGCTCTAATGCAGGAGCTTTTTTAAGTCTTGCAAATATCAAGAATGAAGAATCTTCTTTGCTTAAGGCTTTAGATGAAGTAGCGGATTCTATGCCTAATGAGGAGGATGAGATCCTCATTCAACCTATGCTTAAGAGTATTACACTTTGTGGAGTGGGGTTTAGTGTCGATAAAGAAAATTTTTCGCCTTATTTTTGCTTGCAATATGACAAAAGTGGTTCTAGTAGTGGTATTACTGATGGCACTTCTAAAGAGGTAGTAAGTTTTTTTCATTATCGTTTTGCAGAGTGCAAGAATCCACGAATGCAAAAAATTATCGCTTTGATTTTAGAACTTGAATCTTTATTTAAATGCAATTATTTAGATGTTGAATTTGCTATGACTAAAGACTCTAAGCTTTATTGTCTGCAAGTGCGTCCGCTTGTAATGAAAGATAAAATTAACCTCTATGAATTTGTTCCTTTAGAAGCTTTAAAACGACTTCAAAAACGTTTTATAAATCTACAAAAACCTGCTCCTGATGTTTATGGAGAGAGGGCTATTTTTGGCGTTATGCCTGATTGGAATCCCGCTGAAATTATTGGGCTTAGACCTAAACGATTAGCTTTGAGTTTGTATAAAGAAATTATTACCGATAATATTTGGGCTTATCAAAGGGATAATTATGGTTATCTAAATCTCCGCTCTCATCCTCTAATGCACTCTTTTTTGGGTATTCCTTATATTGATGTGCGGTTATCTTTTAATTCCTTTATTCCTAAAAGTTTAGATAAAAAAATTACCAAAAAGCTCGTGAATTATTATTTGCAATCTTTAACAACAAGCCCCCATTTGCACGATAAAATAGAATTTGATATTGTTTTTTCTTGTTATGATCTTAATACCCCTAAAAAACTTCAAAAATTACTTGACTTTGGATTTAACGAAAATGAAATTAAAAGGTTGGAATTTTCCCTTTTAGAGCTTACAAATTCTATTATCAAGCATAAAAAAGGGCTTTATTTAAAGGATATTAAAAAGATTAAACGATTAAAGGCTTATTATGAGGAAATAAAAGAATCTCCTTTGCCGCTTATTGATAAGATTTATTGGCTTATTGAGGAGTGTAAGAGGTATGGGACGCTTCCTTTTGCTGGAGTTGCTAGAGCGGGATTTGTAGCGGTATCTATGCTTAATTCTTTGGTTGAAATTGGGTTTTTTACCCCTGCTTTAAAGGAGAGTTTTTTAAACTCTTTAAAGAGTGTAAGCAAGCAATTAAGTGAAGCCACAAAGAATCTTAATAAAACTAATAAAGAAGAGTTTTTGAAAGAGTTTGGGCATTTAAGGGCAGGGACTTATAATATCCTCTCCCCGCGTTATGATGAAGCTTTTTTGGATTATTTTAATGATGTTTCTAATGTGGAAACTCAAAAGCAAAGGGAGATTCAAGGAAGATTTTGCTTGAATGATAAACAGAAAAAAGAGCTTGATACTCTGCTTTGCGAAAATGGTTTAGAAGTTAGTGCAGAGGAGTTTTTGAAGTTTTTGCGTTTAGCTATTGAGGGTAGGGAATATGCGAAATTTGAATTTACCAAATTATTATCGCTTGTGTTAGTGTATATCGGAGATCTTGGGCAGTATTATGGGATTAGTAAGGAGGATATAGCACACTTAGATATAAAAAATATTTTGTCCCTGTATTCTTCGCTGTATTCTAAGAATCCAAGAGAGAGATTTTTAGATGAGATAGAGCGGCATAAGGAGGAATATAAGATTACTCAAGCCCTTAAACTCCCTTCTTTACTTTGTGATGAGGAGGAGATTTTTAGCTTTTTTAGTGGCGGGGCTGTAGCAAATTTCATTACCCAAAAAAGTATTACTGCCTTAGTTGCTTTAGAAAAGCAAAAGGATATAAAGGGGAAAATCGTGCTTATTTATGCCGCAGATCCCGGATATGATTATTTATTCGCTAAAGAGATTGCAGGATTTATTACTTGTTATGGTGGGGCTAATTCTCATATGGCAATTCGGGCATCAGAGATTGGATTACCCGCAGCTATTGGGGTAGGGGAAGAGGCTTTTAATCAATACTTGCAAAGTAAGAAATTGACCTTAGATTGTCAAAGTGGGCAGATTTTATGTCTTTTATAGGGATCTCCCAACGATTGGTTGAAAATACCGATTATGTTGAAATAAGGGAGGCTTTGAGTTTAGAGTGGGGGGAGTTTTTTAATAAGCATTTATTAGGGTATTTACCTCTACCCCTAGATTACAACATAGATTTTTGCCAATATATTCCATTTTTAAAAGCAGTGATTTTAAGTGGGGGGAATGATTTATCTATGTTTAACTCAAATCCTCTTTGTCAAATGCGTGATATTTATGAGCGTAAGATTATTGAAGTTTGTATGCAACATAATATTCCACTCTTGGGTATTTGTCGTGGGGCACAGATGATTGCTAGTTATTTTCATTCGCATTTGCAAAAGGTGCTTTGCCATATAGGGGAGCATAATATTACAGAAATTAGCACTAAGCGGCAGTTTTGGGTTAATTCCTTTCATAATTATGGGATTAGGGTGTTAGGGGAGGAATTAGAGGCTTTAAGCCTAGCAGAGGATGAGAGCATAGAATCTTTTAGGCATAGGAGATTGCACCTCTATGGTATAATGTGGCATATAGAGCGCAAAGGAGGAATGGATGGGGATAATACCTTTTATCAATGGAGAGCTTCTTTTAAAGGGGGGATATGAAAGTAGTTTATGCACCAAGTTTTAGGGGTTCTATGGATGATTTGCATACAAATGTTGTTTGCGGGTTTGAGATTGGGGTTTTAGAGAGCTTATGTGAGATTGTCGGGGATAAAGGGGAAGTTCTCTATTTTCCCCATACACAGACTCCAAAAACCTATCATACAACAATCTTAGAAGCTCTTAAGGGTTGTCCTATTTCCCACATTAACCAAATGCAAAAGGCAAAAGATACGGATGTATTAGTGAGTGATTTTAGCAATCGTATTTTTGAATATTCTTTGAGTTTTGCTAAACCAAGCATTGTGTTTTTAAGCGGTATTACCGGGATTAGTTTTAATCAAGATAAATTTTATAAACTCTTGCAAGATTGTGCTTATTTTGCTTTTAGTTTGAAAGACTTAAAAGATATTTGCAAAACTTTAGATTTTAAAGCTAAGACAAGAGAGATAGAGAGCTTTTTACAGAGGGATTTCTTATGAATATACAAGAGCAAATTAACGCCTTTATCTCTCAAGCTACCTCTAAGATTCAATCCTATTTAAGTAATGAGAGAAAAAATATTTTAGTGATTGCCTATTACCCTACTTATCGCAAACATTTTGGGGGTTTAATTAGTAAATTAAAGCGGGATTATAATGTTATTACCATTGTGGATAGAATCTTAAATGATGAATTTGAAAGTAGTGCTAATGCGAATGTTTTGTTTCCTTATCGGGTTATTGAAAATGGAGAGATTTATTATTTAAATGCAGATATTCCTAATATTGATTTGATTTTAACTGCGGATGAAGTTGGGTATGAGGGGGGTAGGATTGATAGGGAATTTTTGAGTAAGAGTGCTAAACGCATTTATTTTCCTCATAGCCTCATAGAATCTACGGGGAATCCCCTTGTTTTTGATTATATCCTCTCTCCTACAAGTATTACAACACAGGCTTATAAGAAGCATAAAAAAGGTGCGAAAATCTTAAATGCAGGTTATCCTAAATTTGATAAATCTTTAGAGGAATATCACGAAACACCCTTAAATACTATTACTTATGCACCGCTCTTGCGTTATGTGGATGAGAGTAATAATGTTTATGTGAATCTCTTTACAGGTTATGAAAATAATTTGGTGGAATGGTTATTGGAAAATACCCATTACCAAATATCTTATCGTGCATATCCTTTGAATGTCTATGCTAATCACGGATATTATCAGCTTATCAAAGAGAATTGGAGGAATGAGGAGAGGGTAAGCTTTGATGAGGCATTAGGGAGCGGGTTTTATAATTTTAGTGATTTTGTGCTAAGTGATTATTCTAGCAGTGCTTATACTTTTGCTCTAACGACTCTTAAACCTTCCTTTTTTTATAAACCCTACAAAAGTAATTCTAATCTTGAAAAATACATCCCTTATGTCTGTGGGGAGGGGGGGGGGGATATGCTAGGAGATTAAAGGAATTAAAGAGGCAAATAGAAACTTGTGATTTCTCTAAAATGCGTTTAAAGATTGAAAATTTTAGAGAAGAGATTGTGTTTAACATCGGCAAATCCGAAAATTATATTTTAGAATCCATAGAGGATATTTTGAAAGGAAAAATATGAAAGCCCTTATTCTAGCTGCTGGATTTGGTTCAAGGCTTATGCCCTTAACACAACATAATCCGAAGTGTATGGTGGAATATCAAGGTAGAAAAATACTTGATTATGAAATTACCGCTTTAAGGGAAGCTGGAATTTCAAAAATAGCGGTTGTTGGAGGATATTTATTTGAGGTTTTAAGCACTTATCTTCAAAGTAATTTTGCTATTAAGGATATTTATTATAATCCTAGCTTTAATACAAGCAATATGGTTAAAACACTTTTTTGTGCTAGGGAGTGGATAGAATCTTGCATTAAAGAAAAAGAGGATTTGATTGTCTCTTATGCGGATATCGTGTATTTTAAAGAGAGTGTTTGTAGGCTTCAAAGTGCTAATGCCCCTCTTAGTATTGTGATTGATAAGCAATGGAGGAGGCTTTGGGAGCAACGATTTAGCAATCCTTTAGAGGATGCAGAAACCTTAAAAATTGTAAATGGGAAAATTGTTGAACTGGGGAAAAAGGCGTTTAGTTATGAAGAGATTGAGGGGCAGTATATCGGGCTTTTTAAGTTTTCTTATGGGTTTTTGCCTGAAATTTTAAGCTTTTATGATACTTTAGATAGAAAAGCTACTTATGAGGGAAAGGATTTTGATAATATGTATATGACAAGTTTTTTACAAGCATTAATCGATAATTTTCATAATGCAGAGCCTGTTGAGATTTATGGAAATTGGTGTGAGATTGATTTTAAAAGTGATTTGGAGATAAAGATTTAATGCAAACTTTACTTTATCAAAGTGCTTTAATTGCACTAAAAGCTGGAGAGATAGCGTTAAGGTATTATGGGGGTAGGGAATATACCTTAAAAGAAGATTCTTCACCCCTTACACAAGCAGATTTAGAATCTAATGCTTATATTTTAGAGCATTTAGCCCTTATTGCTCCTTATAAGATTTGCTCTGAAGAGGCGGTTTTAGACTATAATGAGCGTAAAAGTTTAGAATATTATTGGCTCATTGACCCGCTTGATGGGACAAAGGATTTTATAGCACAAAATGGGGGTTGGACGATTAATATCGCCTTAATTTACAAAAAGCGTCCGATTTTAGGCGTTGTGTATGCTCCTTGCTTTAATGAGCTTTATATAGCTTTGCAAGGTTTAGGAGCTTTTAGTTTTGATAGTGTTTTGTTAAAGCAGAGTAACCCTACCTTACAATGGCTAAAAGAGCATAAGCAAAAGCTTGATGGAGAGCGAAAAATACAAGATTCACAGCTTATCGCTTGTGATTCTATGTTTCATAGCACACAAGAGACTTTAGAGTTTCTTAAAAAATATGATTTAAAGGCTTATAAATGTGGCTCTTCTTTAAAGATTTGTATGCTTGCTAAAGGAGAGGCTGATATTTATCCTCGTTTTAATGGCACGAGTGAATGGGATATGGCAGCTTGTGATATTATTTTAGAGGAGAGTGGAGGAGTGATTATTGATAAACAAACCAAGAAATCTTTAGAATATAATAAGCCTAGTATTAAAAATAATCATTTTATTGCTTTTGCTAAAAGCCAAATTGGTCAAGCAATTTATAGGGATTTCTTAAAGGATTCGTAAAGAAGTCCTTGTGGTATAATGAAGGGGTTTCATTCTATAGATATAAGGAAAATTATGAAAAAAGTTTTATTCTTAGTTGGGGTGTTTAGTGTATTTGCTTATGCAGAAGTCCGCATTTATGGTGCTGGAGGTCCTGCCTCTGCTGTAAAAGAACTTGCTTTAGATTATGAGCAAAAAACTGGTCAAAAGGTTACTATTATCGCAGCTCCTCCTTCTACTTGGATACAAGAGGCAAAAAGTCAAGCGGATATTATTTTGAGTGGAAGCTCTATTATGATGGATAACTTTGTTCAACAAATGGAGGGAAAATTAGATTCTAAAAATATTCAAGTGCTTAATATTCGTGAGGCTGGAATCTTAGTTCGCCCCGGCAATCCTAAAAGGATTAAAGGATTTGAGGATTTGCTTAATAAAAAGCTTAAAATCTTAGTTGTTAATGGCTCTGGACAGGTTGGTCTTTATGAAGATATGGCACTTAAGAATGGCAAAATTGAAAACCTCATTGCTTTAAGAAAGAATATTGCCTTTGTTGCCCCTAATACTAAAATTGCTCTTGAAAAATGGAATAGTGATTCTAATATAGATGTTTTTATTGCTTGGAGGCATTGGGCTAATGTGTTGGGTAAGGATAAGGCGGAGTTTATCCCTAGTGGTAAAGAAAATGTAATATATCGTGCGAGTGAAGCGATGGTTGTTAAGGATTCTCCTAATGCTTCAGAGGCTAAGAAATTCCTTGAATTTATTACAAACAAAGCAGCACAAAAGGTTTGGGAAGCTAAAGGTTGGATCGCTAATCCTTAAAAGCAAATGTAAGGAGGCAAATTAGGGGAGTTTTAAAAGAGATTTTAAGAAAATCTCTAATCCATACGTAATACATTTTAGGGTTTATAGATTCTTTAAAGAGGTATTTTATAAGCATTCTCTAAGGTTTTATTTTAATGTGAATTTATCCCTCTATTTTAGTTTCATTATAAAGGGCAATTTTAAATGCTTTGAAGTGAATTAAGAATGAAAAATCTCAAAAGTCTTTTAAAATGATTTTAAAAATGTATTCAAGGGTATTGAAAACACGCACAAACCTTAACAAATTTCAAGTGGAGTCTGTAAAATCAACTATGTATTCCTAATGTTTAAAATTTCTAGTTTATGCGTCTATAAATTATGTTATTGCTAATAAGATTTAATCTTAGGTGTTTTAAGAAGTTTAACTTCAATCCTGATTCTACAGACTCTTTTATTATCTCTTATAAACAGAGTAATTTTAAGTGGAGTTGGGATATGGAATTGAAGTGTTAGTGTATTAACCTCTACTTCCTTTGCTCTTATACCTTCATAAAAGGATAAATACTATATTGTTTAAGGTTTGGTTAATTGGGTGCAGATTTTGCTTATGGGTGCAATCAATAGCTAACTTTGAGCTACAATGAATCCTTAGGAATTAGCACTTATCTTAAGCCATAAATGTTTTTCTGTTGTTTGACTAAGTGCTTTCAAGCTTTTTAAGCATTATTTTTTATGCTTGTTTTGTAAAATTTACTCATTGTAAAAAGTTTTGAGGATTGAGGAAGCCTTGGGAGTATTTTTATTTAAGTTAGAAAGATTAAGGATAATCTCTCCTTAAGGAGAGATTATAAATGTTTAAGCATTGTTTCATAAGCACTTTTTGTGCCAGGACGCACATTTGTGAGTAGGCTTCCGATGATAATAGCGATAGAAGCACCAAAAAATCCCGGAATAATCTCATAAATGCCATATGCAGCCATAAAGTTTTTCCAACCTACTACTACAATTGTTCCTGTTAGCATACCAGCAATTGCCCCAACTCTTGTCATTCTACTCCAAAATAGAGAAAAAAGCATAACAGAACCAAAACTTGCCCCAAAACCTGCCCAAGCATAGGTTACGATACTAAAAACGCTAGAGTTTTTATCTGTGGAGATAAAAAAGGCAATACTTGCTACGAGTAAAACCCCTATTTTTCCTAAGTTTAAAACCATTTGGCTAGAGGCGTCTTGTTGGAAGATCCTTTTATAAAAATCCTCAGCAAGGGTCGAGCTAGAAACAAGAAGCTGTGAGCTAGCTGTGCTCATAATCGCTGCTAAAATGGCACTTAGCAAAACACCAGCAATCCAAGGATTAAAGAGGAGTTGGGATATTACAATAAAGATTTTTTCAGGGTCGCTTAAAGAGAGGTCAAATTTATTAATATAAGCAATGCCTAGTATCCCTATAAAACAAGAACCAATTAGGCAAAGCACCATCCAAGAAATCCCAATAATAGTAGCTGTTGGTATATCTTTAGTGGAGCGGATAGACATAAATCGCACTAAAATATGGGGTTGCCCAAAATATCCTAATCCCCAAGCAAGAGCTGATATAACACCTACCAAAGAAACACCTTCAAACCAAGCTAATCTTTCTTTAACTTCAAAAGTGATTTTTGTAATACCTTGCAGAAGCATTTTAAGGCTTTCTTTATCATTGCTTTGCAAACTTTGCTCTAATTTAAGGGCTAATTCTTTTGAAAAAAAAGTGTCTTTTGTGTTGTTATCAAATAGAGCAAGAATAGATTCTTTTTTATAGTCTCCTTTTATATTTTTATCACTAATTACCCTATCATTAGAATCTTTTAAGGATTGTATGAGTAACAAGATTTGCTCTTTAGATTCTAAAGAATCTAAATTTTGTAGCATATTAGGGATTATATTTTGGATTTGTAAAATTTGTTTATTGGCGTTATCGGAAGCTTTAATGTATTGTAATGCCTCTTTATAGCCTCCTAAATGGGAGAGCATAACAATAGGGACTATGATTAAAGCACACAACATTAAAAAGCCTTGAATCATATCCGTCCAGCACACTGCTTTATAACCCCCAAAAAAGGTATATAACACAATAATTAAGGTTCCTATAGTTAAAGCATAGCCATATTCAATTCCAAAGGTGCTTTCAAAGAGTTTTGCGCCTGATACAAGCCCAGATGAGATATAAAGGGTAAAGAAGATTAAAATAACAATAGCACAGAGGATTCTTAAAATATGCTTATCATCATCAAAACGCGTTTCAAAATAATCAGGAATTGTAATAGAATCTGCAATTACACTTGTATAAATTCTAAGTCTCTTTGCAATAAAAATCCAATTAAGTGCCGCACCAATGGTTAAGCCAATAGCAATATAAGCCTCTATAAATCCGCTAATATATAAAGCACCCGGTAAGCCCATTAACAGCCAACCGCTCATATCTGAAGCTCCAGCACTAAGAGCGGATACAACAGGACCAATAGAGCGTCCGCCTAGAAAATAATCTTCTGCATTTTTATTTTTCTTATAAAAATAAAACCCAATAAAAAGCATTAAGGCAGAATAAGCCACAAACATAATGGTAATTTCGGTGTTAATATTTATCATAAGCTCTCCTTGAAATTTTTTAAAGCACGAATCCCTAGATTTCCATAGCGATGATAGGATATGCTTAAGGATTTTTCATTATGGTAATAAAGCCATTCAAAACGACCATTTAATGAAGGCTTTTCTCTAATGATGATTTTTGCACCTTTAGCACATTCTTGATAAATGGGGTCTTTGGGATTTGGGGTTTGAAAATACCTTATTCTTTCAAAATTTGGGATTTTATGGATAAAATCTTGTTGATTTTCTTTTACAAATCCTACTTTCATTCCTAGCTTTTGGCAAATTTCTTGAGCTAGGGTTATTTTGCTGTGCTTTTCAAAGCTAACTAAAAGTGGAATTTCTAGTAATGATGCCCCAAGAATGCTTCCTAAAATATCTTTTAGGGTATCATTTTGACTTACACGATAAGCCATATTTGCAATCTTTGTATAAGAAAAGAGATTATCTTCACCCCTAATATTGACATAATCTTTTGCTTTTTCAAATTCATTGTGTAAATGATAAACATAAGATTGAGCCATAAGGTTTAGTGCCTTTAAATGTTCTTTATCTTCTTGGCAAATCTCTAAATTTAGGTTTTGTAGTGTTATAGAGATTAGATTCTCTTCTAAGTTGTTATCGGCTTGCGTTTGAGTAATGTTTAAAAATTGTGTAATATAGTTATAGATTCCTACTTTTCTCCCAAATCCAATAGCAGATTTTTTAATCCCTCCAAAGGGTTGGCGAAGCACTATGGCTCCTGTGGTGGGCTTATTGATATAAATATTCCCTGCTTGTATATGGGTGTGGAAAAAATCCCATTCTCTTTCATCTAGACTTTCAAAACCAGCGGTTAAACCATAGCCCGTAGAATTTGCAATTTCAATGGCTTCTTTCAAATCTTTAGCCTTTATAACACTTAAAATGGGTGTAAATAACTCATTGCAATGCGTAAAATCTCCCGCTTTTGTGCCATATTTAATACCCGGGGTCATTAAATGAGGATTATCCTCAATAAATGTTGGCTTTAAAGCCCATTCTTCATAGGGTGCTAATTCCTCAAGGGCTTTAAGGACTTTGGCGTTAGGTTTATCTGCTAATGCTCCAAGTTTGTTTTTAAATTCAAAGGGAGAGCCTACTCTCAAAGAACTTGTTGCATCAACAAGGGTGTTTTTAAAGTTTTCATCCTCATAAACTTCTTCTTCTAAAATCAGTAAAGAAGTAGCAGAACATTTTTGTCCAGAATTAGAAAAAGCCGAGTGGATAATGTTTTTTATCGCACTATCCCTATCAGCAAACTTGGATACGATGGTGGCATTTTTACCCCCTGTTTCTGCACTAAGCAATAAAGTAGGATTTGATTCTAGCATAGCATAAGCGGTTTCTTCTCCACCTGTTAAAATAGCAAAATTTATAGCGGAATCTTTTAAGAGATGGGTAGAAATATCACTGCCATTAGAGGGGAGAAAAATAAGAGCGTCTTTTGGAATGCCACTATCATAAAAACATTGTGCTAACATATAGCCTGTAAGGGTCGAGAGGGAAGAGGGTTTATAGATAACAACATTCCCTGCTGCTAGTGGTGCTGCAATAGTGCCCACAGAAATACCAATAGGAAAATTCCAAGGAGCGATACTTACGCCTATGCCCTTAGGGGTAAAGGTAGTTTTTGGGTTTTGGACTTGAAGCTCTTTTAGGGAGTGAGGGTAAAATTCTAAGAAATCTATGGCTTCGCTTACTTCAGCGTCAATTTCAATAAAGGTTTTACCTACTTCTAAAGCGGCTAATCCTATTAAATCGCCTCTCCTCTCACGCAAAATTTGGGCAGTTTGTGCCAAAATTTTATGAATATCTTCAAAGCTTTTTTGTTTGAAGTTAGATTTTTTTGCTACTTCAAGAGCTTTTTTAATTTCTTTTTCTCTTGCTAAATAGACTTTACCAATTTCTTTTTGATGGATTTTATCTTTTATGCTTTTTGAAGCTAAGGATTCTTTGTTGATATTGTATTCCCCTATAATCGGATAGGCTTCATAATTTTCAAGGTTTTGGTATTTTTTTGCAATCTTTTTTGCCCATTGTCTATTTTGTGGGAGAATAAAATCTGTGTCGCTTTCATTAGTGAAGCTACTAGAAGTATAAGAGCTTTTAGCAATTTGTTGTTTGTTTCTATCTTGTTTGCGTCTTGAATTATTATTAAGCGTTGGGATACCTGCTAGAGATTGTAAGAAAATTTCTTTTTGGGCATTCCAGTTTTTATCATTAACTACTAGATTGAAAAAATACCGCATAAAGTTTTCTTCACTAGTGTTTTCATCTAATCGCCTCACTAAATACGCAATGGCATTATTGAAGTGTGATTCTTCACACACGGGTGCATAGAGGATTAAATTATGGATTTTTGAGATCTCATAAGAGCATTGAAGACTCATCCCCTCTAGCATTTCAAAGGTAAAAGAGGGAAGTGCATTAGCGTGAGTGATTCTTGTATAGGCATACGCAATTTCAAAAATATTATGGCTTGCAATACCAATATGGATATATTTATAATTATCCCCTTGCAGGATAAAATCTAGCATTTTATTGTAATTGCTATCGGTGTCTATTTTGTCGTTAAATGTAGGTAACTCCCATCCTTTTTGTGAAGCAATAGTCTCTTCGCTTTCCATATTTGCACCTTTGACAAAGCGGATTTTAATAGGTTTTTTGCCATCTAATACTCTCTCTTTAGAGAATGCAAAGAGTTTTTTGAGATAATGATAAGAATCTGGGATATAAGCTTGCAAGACAATTCCTGCATAAATATCAAATTTAGCAATGCTTTCCATAAAAGATTCTATAGTGAGTTCAAGATCCCTAAATTCCTCCATATCAAGATTGATAAACTTAGGTTGATTTTGTCTCTTTTCTTCTTGTAAGGCTAGAGAGTAAAGATAATCAAGCCTTTTTGTAGCTTCTTTTTTAGAATATTCAAAATCTATAATATTAATTTGTGAAAAAATAGTTGTAATTTTGATAGAAATATAAGTGATAGAGTTTGATTTAATGGCTTCTTCGTATTTTTTAAGCCTAAAAGAGCTCTCCATTTCCCCTAATACTTCCTCACCAATGAGATTAATATTAAGCGTGATATTATCCTTATATTTTCTTGTGCGGATATGCTGTTGCAGTGTTATTGGGTTTGCATCTAAAACCATATTTTTCGTATCTTTTCTAAGTTGTGAGATAAAAAATGGGACGCTAATATTAGGTATAAATTTACCAACATTTAAAAAACTAAAAAGTAGGAATTTTTCAAATGTAGAAAAGAAATCTGCAATACCATATTTTCTTAATGTATATTCTATAAGTTCAAAGGTTGCACTCTTTTCTTTAGAACGAAAAGAACGATCTAGTAGCTCTATAAGCATTATTTTATTGGTGGGGTTATTGAGGAGTTTTTGCATTTTAAGATGAAATTCTTTTTCTTTTTTGGAGAGGTGTTGTTGTATTTTATTTTGTAGCTCTTCAGCGAAAGCTAAAGTTTGTTCTATCATTATTTATTTCCTTTTGTATAAATATTTTTTAATCATACTTTAAATTAGAGTTTATTTTGTTAGTGGATGAGGATATTTATAAATATTCTAAAAGTTATGTATAAAAAGGAAACAAATTATTTACATTTTATACATAAGTATTACAAAATTGTATAGAAAATTATCATTTTGAATTTGGATATGCAGTTTATAGGGGCTTGATATTTTTTAGAAAATTTTTGTTATGATTAGCTTGTTAAATAGGAATTTATTTTTAGGAATTATAAGTTTGAAAGATCTAATTATCGTAGAATCTCCTACTAAAGCACGTACTATTAAGAATTTTTTAGGTAATGATTATGAGGTAATTGCCTCTAAGGGGCATATTAGGGATTTGCCTAAGCATAGCTTTGGAATTAAAATTGAAGAGAATAGTTTTATCCCTGAATATACGATTGACCAATCCCATAAAGCCGTGGTGGATAATCTCAAAAAACTAGCTAAAAGTGCTAAGGAAGTTTATATAGCAACTGATGAGGATAGAGAGGGGGAAGCTATTGGTTATCATATTGCCACGGCTATTGGTAAAAATCCCCTTAAGCTTCCTCGCATTGTTTTTCACGAAATTACTAAAAAAGCGATTATAGATTCTTTAAAAAGTCCTCGCTATATTGATATGGATAAAGTCAATGCCCAACAAGCAAGGCGGCTTTTAGATAGAATTGTAGGCTATCGTTTAAGCCCTTTAATTGCTTCTAAGATTCAAAGAGGTTTAAGTGCTGGTAGGGTGCAAAGTAGTGCTTTAAAGATTGTGGTGGATAGAGAAAAAGAAATCTTAAGTTTTAAGCCTATTACTTATTATGTGCTTGAAGTGTTATTTGATAAAGATTTAGAGGCTGAATTAATAGAGTTTAATGGAGAGAAAATACAAAAACTTAGTTTGCAAGAGGAGAAAAAGGCGTTAGCTATTAAGGAATCTTTGAAAAAATCTCAATTTCTTATTAGAGAGATAGAAAATAAAAAGAGAAAAATAACTCCTCCACCACCTTTTATGACTTCTACCTTACAGCAAAGTGCTAGTTCTTTTTTGGGATTTTCACCCTCTCGCACTATGCAAAATGCACAAAAGCTCTATGAGGGAGTAATGACCCATAAAGGCTCTATGGGAGTAATTACTTATATGCGAACCGATAGTTTAAATGTCGCAAAAGAAGCTCAAGAGGAAGCTAGAGCAATGATAGCAAAGCTCTATGGCAAAGCATATATCCCACTTAAGCCTAAAGTTTATGCTACAAAATCTAAAAACGCACAAGAGGCTCACGAGGCTATACGACCAACTTTAATGGACTTTACTCCCCAAATTGCTGCACAATATTTAAAGGGTGATGAATTAAGGCTTTATACTTTAATCTATAACCGATTTTTAAGCTCCCAAATGAATGATGCAGAATTTGAAATGCAAAATATTTTCATACAAGGAGGAGAATCGCTCTTAAAATTAAGTGGTAGAAAACTCCTTTTTGATGGATTTTATAAGGTCTTAGGACAGGAGGATAAGGATAAACTTTTACCAAGCTTTAAAGAGGGAGAAACCTTAAAATTACAGAAATGTGAAGTACTAACTAAGCAAACAGAGCCACCTTCAAGGTTTTCAGAGGCAAGCCTCATTAAGACTTTAGAGACTTTAGGGATAGGTCGTCCAAGCACTTATGCACCAACTATTTCTTTATTAACTTCAAGGGAATATATTACTATTGAGAAGAAGCAAATAAAACCCCAAGAAGTTGCTTTTAAGGTTATTGAATTATTGCAAGAGCATTTTGAAGAAATTGTGGATTCTCAATTTACGGCTAATTTAGAAGAAAAGCTTGATGAAATTGCTGAAAATAAACAAGATTGGCAAAAATTATTATGGCAGTTTTATGAACCTTTTATCCAAAAAATTGTTGAGGGAAAAAATACTATTAAAAGCCAAAAAATCATTATTCCTACAGGAGAAAAATGTCCCTTATGTGGTCAAGAATTAGTAAAGAGGAATGGTAGATTTGGGGAGTTTGTAGGTTGTAGTGGTTACCCTAAATGCAAATATATAAAAAAGGAGGAAAAAGCACAAGAGGATTTTGGGAATTGTGAAAAATGTGGTAAGCCTATGGTAAAAAAATATAGCAGAAATGGAGAGTTTCTAGCTTGCAGTGGATACCCAGAGTGTAAAAATACGCAGTCTCTTCAAAATGAAAAGGTTAATGTTGTCTTAGAGGGGATAAAATGCCCAAAAGATGGAGGAAATATTATAGAGAGAAAGGGCAAGAGGGGTAAATTTTATGGTTGTGGGAATTATCCAAAATGTGATTTTATCTCTACTTATCCCCCTACAAATGTTATTTGCCCTAAGTGTAAGGGATTAATGGCAAGACGCACTTATAGAAAAAAAGAAATTTTAGAGTGTATCTCCTGCAAAGAGCGTCAAGAAATATAAGGAGGTTAAGTGGAACAAGAGATTCTAGAAATTTTAGATAAATATCCAAGCTTTTTAGCTACAAAAGAAGCTTGTAAAAATCCTTTGCCTCCTATGCAATTTACTTTTTTAAAAAACAATAAACTTTATTTTTGCACCGCTAAAGCTATCTATAAACATAGGCAAAATTTCAATAGTGTAGAATTTGGTATCTATAATAACCAATGGATTAGGATTAAGCGTATTACACAATTTAATGAGGATTTAAGCATTAAAGAAACAATGTTTGAAAGATACTTGTTGTGAAGTTGCAGTCTTTTATTTAGAGGGTGAGTAAAAATACAAGATTTAGTGGTAGAGATGAGATTATAAGGGGATAAAGATGAGTGATATTTTTTTATGCACAATTTGTAATGTATCAAGTGGTTCTTGTGCTGAGGATTGTGCTTATTGCACACAAAGTGCTAAGTATAATGCAGAGATTGAACGTTATAGGTTTAAGCCTATTGATAAAATAGTCTTAGAGGCAAAAAATGCAGCAGATAATGGTGCTTTAGGCTTTTGCCTTGTAACAAGTGGGAGAGATTTAGATGATAAACGATTAGAATATATTACACAAGCTACAAGAGAGATTCTAAAGCAGGGGTTGCATTTGCACTTAATTGGCTGTAGTGGAATTGCCTCTAAAGAGTCTTTAAGGGCTTTAAAGGAAGCAGGTATTGCGAGTTATAACCATAATTTAGAAGCCAGTAAAAATTTTTTCCCTAAGATTTGTAGCACACATTCTTTTAATGAACGTTATCAAACCTGTGAAAATACCTTAGAAGTGGGTCTTGGATTATGCAGTGGAGGAATTTTTGGAATGGGGGAATCTTGGCAAGACAGAATGGATTTACTCTATGCCCTAAAAACGCTTAATCCTCATAGTGCTCCTATTAATTTCTTTATACCTAATCCCGCATTACCCCTAGAGCAAAAAGTTTTAAATAAAAATGAAGCCTTAGAATGTGTGAAATTAGCTAGAGAATATTTACCTAGTGCAAGATTGATGATTGCAGGAGGCAGAGAGAGCGTGTTTGGAGAAGAGCAAAAAGAGCTTTTTGAATGTGGGATTAATGCAGTAGTGTTGGGGGATTATTTGACAACTAAGGGGAATACCCCTAAAGATGAGGTAAAACGTATTAAAGAATATGGTTATAATATCGCTACAAGTTGTGAGTAAAATTGATCTTTGATTTTTAGAGTTTTAAGAGTGCAAAGTTTAAGAATAATAGCAAGGAGAGTATCAAAGCGATTATATTTACCTATCGCTTACTTATATGTATTTTTAAAAGGGGACTTGCTTTATTTTGCGGCAAGCCTTAGTTTTTATACGATTTTTGCTATTTTACCTATGCTATTAATTGTTTTTTCGGTAATGACAATTTTACCGGATTTTAAAGAATATTTAGAGGGCTTTAAAGGCTTTATTGTCGAGAACTTTATCCCAACTTATTCAGATGTCTTTTTAAGTTATTTAGATAATTTTTTGCGTAGTTCTACAAAACTTGGTGGTATCGGTTTAATTTATGCTTTTACTACCTCTATTTTGTTTTTTAGAAATTATCAATTTATTACACAAAAGATTTTTTGCTCCCAAAGTAGAGGGTTTTGGGACTCTTTATCACTTTATTGGACTTCTATGACTCTTATCCCCTTAGGTATTTTGTTTTCTGTTTATTTTAGTGCAAAGATTTATGCTTATTTAGGAAGTTTAGGTTATAGTGATTTTTTATCTTGGGCTTTGCGAATTATTCCTTATTTAGTTACTTGGCTTGTCTTTTTTGTGCTTTTTAAGCTTTCTGCAAATACAGCAATTAGCACAAAAAATATTCTTATTAGCTCTTTAATTACTGCTTTATTTTGGTCTATTAGTAAATGGGCTTTTGTTTATTATGTTTTTTATAACAAAGCTTATTTAACACTTTATGGATCTTTTAGTATTGTATTACTGCTTTTTATTTGGATTTATCTTTCATGGGCAATTTTGCTTTTTGGAATGGGGCTTAGTAAGGTTATGAATGAAACTATTGAGGGCTTAGAGGAATTTAAGAAAAAACAAGCTTAATATGTTAGAATTAATGATATTTTTGCTAAATTAAAAGGAGGAATTTTTGGAAGTTCAGTCGATTCTGCTGTCTATCTTCGCTTTTTTTCTTGTAATATTAAATGGTTTTTTCGTTCTTTCTGAATTTGCAATTGTTAAAATTCGTCGCTCCCGATTAGAGGAGCTTGTTAAAAGGGAAGTTTTGGGTGCCAAATTAGCACTTAAAATTACAGGCAAGCTTGATTCTTATCTTTCTGCTACACAGCTTGGAATTACACTTTCTTCTTTGGGGCTTGGCTGGATTGGGGAGCCAGCTATTGCAAGGTTGTTAGAAATACC
Organism: Helicobacter apodemus; assembly: GCF_003097575.1. Lineage (NCBI taxonomy): Bacteria > Pseudomonadati > Campylobacterota > Epsilonproteobacteria > Campylobacterales > Helicobacteraceae > Helicobacter > Helicobacter apodemus. The sequence goes on from NZ_CP021886.1 coordinate 1,798,645, forward strand.
TTTTAAATATTTTGTAGGGGATAATCCTGTTTTGCTTCATACGATAAGTTTTGTGATAGCCTTTAGCTTTATTACACTTTTGCATGTTGTAATAGGAGAGCTTATTCCTAAATCTATTGCGATTGCTAAAGCGGAGAAATGTGTATTGTTGGTTGCTAGACCTTTGCATTTATTTTGGCTTTTCTTTTATCCATTGATAAAAATTTTTGATTTTCTTGCGGTTTTCGTTCTTCATAAAATGGATATAAAACCAGCTAGTGAAGGGGAAGAAAGTGCACATTCGGAGGAAGAATTAAAAATTATTGTAGGGGAGAGTTTAAAGGGGGGGTATTTAGATTCTATTGAAAATGAGATTATTCAAAATGCAGTGAGCTTTTCTGATACAATGGCTAAAGAGATTATGACTCCTAGAAAAGATATGATTTGTTTGTATGATGATAATACTTATGAGGAGAATATGAAGATTGTTACAACTACTAAGCATACGCGTTATCCCTATTGCAAAGACGGAAAGGACAATATTATTGGGATGGTGCATTTAAGGGATTTGTTAGAGACTATGCTCTCTTGCGACCCTCCAAAGGAATTAGAAAGTCTTGTTAGGGAGATGATTATTGTTCCAGAGAGTGCTTCTATTTCTAATATCCTTTTGCAGATGAATCGTCGTCAAAGCCATACTGCTTTGGTGGTTGATGAATATGGTGGAACTGCAGGGCTTTTGACAATGGAGGATATTTTAGAGGAAGTTATTGGTGATATTACCGATGAACACGATAAGAAGAGTGAGGATTATCATAAGATTGATGAGGATATTTACTCCTTTGATGGAATGCTAGATTTAGAACGCGTTGCCGATGTGCTTGGGATTACTTTTGAGGAGGATACAGAGCAAGTTACTATTGGGGGATATGTTTTTAATCTTTTAGGGAGAATGCCAGTAGTCGGTGATACTATTGGTGATGAATATTGTAGCTATGAAGTTTTAGCTACACAAGGGGCAAGAATTGTTCGTATTAAAGCTATTAAAAAGCCTTTTGAATTAGAGAATGAAGAGAAGTAAATGTTTGAAATCTTTTTAGTTGCTTTACAAATCTTATTTATTGCCTTAAAGCTTACAGGAAAGATTAATTGGTCTTGGTTTTTGGTTTTAATACCCTTGATTATTTATTTGGTTTTTTATTTATTTTTATTTACATTAATGGGAGGATTTTTAATTGGTCTTGGGATTTCATTATCATCAATTATGTAAGGAGAATCTATGGATTTCGTAGCCATTGTAATGGGAAGTAAGAGTGATTATAAAGTTATGGATGAATGTGTGGAGATTTTAAAGAAGTTTGATGTTTCTTATGAGGTTGTAATTGCCTCTGCTCATAGAAGCCCAAATCGGACAAAAGAATATGTTAAACAAGCTGAAGAGAAAGGTGCTAAAGTGTTTATAGCAGCAGCTGGAATGGCGGCACATTTAGCAGGGGCTGTATCGGCTATGACAACTAAGCCTGTGATTGGAGTGCCTTTAAAAGGTGGTGCTTTAGATGGATTAGATTCTTTGCTTTCAACCGTTCAAATGCCTTCTGGTATGCCTGTTGCAACGGTGGCTTTAGGGAAAGCTGGAGCGATTAATAGTGCTTATCTTGCTATGCAGATTTTGGCTTTAAGTAATGCTGAATTAGAGGGAAAGCTTAAAGAAGATAGAGTAGTGAAAGCTAAAAATGTTGAGCTTGATTCTGCAGATATTGAAGTGATATTATAGGGAGATTTATGGTAACTTGGATTAAAATTGACGAATTTGTAGAGGTTTCCCATTTGAGTAAAGAGAAAGTTTTAGAGATGGTTGCTAAGGGTGAATTAAAAAGCCGGCAAGAAAATGGTGAATTTTTAATTGATGCTAATGCTAAAGCATTGGTGCATACTTCTAATCAAGCTGTGATGGTTGAGCAAAATGAGAATATTGATGGAGATTTTGTGCAAAAGACTATTGGAACGATTTTAAGTTTGCACGAGAAGGTTGTAAGTTCTAAAGAAGAAACAATCTCTAGTGTAAAGAGTGAGAATCAATTCTTAAAAGACGCACTTTTTAATACTCAAGAGGTTTATGAGGATGATAAAAAAACCATTGCGATTTTAAGGGAGCAGTTAAAAGCAGCACGAGATGAAATTGAGTTTTTAAAACGTAAATATAAAATGATGTGGGGCAAAGTTATACAAACCCAAGCACAAGATTCTAAAACAGAGGAATAATCTATTGATTGCATAGAGCTAAAATAAGGTATTTTTACTTCTTTCATCCAATCAAATTTTATAAATTCTTTTAAGGGGATAAATGTTAGGTAATGCAGTGGTTATTTCAATTTTATTAATGAGTCTTTTATGCTTATTGCGTTTAAATGTGCTTTTAGCGATTTTGCTCTCAGCCCTTAGTGCGGGATTTATTTCCGGATTAGGTTTGCAAAAAAGTATTAATTTATTAATTGAAGGAATGGCGGGGAATTTAGAAACGGCTTTAAGTTATATCCTCTTAGGTGCTATTGCTAGTGCAATTGCAAAGAGCAATCTTACAACAATTTTAATTTACTATATTGCTAATTTTATTCAAAATAGACGTTTAATGTTTTGCCTATCCATTGCCTTTTTTGCTTGTTTTTCACAAAATTTACTCCCTGTGCATATTGCCTTTATCCCTCTTTTAATTCCTCCACTTTTGCCTTTAATGAATCGTTTAAAAATTGATAGGAGAGCGGTAGCTTGTGCTTTAACTTTTGGTTTGAAAGCTCCTTATGTAAGCTTAAGTGTTGGGTTTGGTTTGATTTTTCATACCATTTTGAGGGATCAGTTAATACAAAATGGTATTGAGGTAAGCTTAAATGATGTTGGCGGTGTAATGTGGATAGGCGGGTTTAGTATGCTTATTGGGTTATTACTAGCAATTTTTGTTTTTTATAGAAAACCAAGAGAATATCAAGAGACTTTTTTAAAGGAGAATGTTTTAGGGGTGTTAGAAAATCCAAAAATGCAGATTCGTGATGTTGGTGTTTTATTAGGTGCGATAATAACTTTTGTCGTTCAAGTTTTTACAAATTCTTTACCTTTAGGTGGTATATCAGGCTTGTTTGTGATGATGGTATTAGGTGCAATTAAATGGAATGAGATTGATGAGGTTATGGAAAATGGCTTTAAAATGATGGCTTTTATTGCTTTTGTTATGCTTGTAGCAGCGGGTTATGCTAATGTCTTAAAAGCAACAGGAGATATTCAATCTTTAGTAGATTTTGCCGCTTCCCTCTCTGGCGGTAAATTAGGTGGGGCTTTGATAATGCTTGGCATTGGGCTATTAATTACTATGGGGATTGGAACTTCTTTTGGGACAATTCCTATTATTGCTGCTATTTATTGTCCTTTAGCCTTAGAACTTGGTTTTAGTGTTAGTGGAATTATTTTGTTAGTTGGAATTGCTGGAGCATTAGGTGATGCAGGAAGTCCAGCCTCAGATAGCACTTTAGGTCCTACTTCAGGATTAAATGCAGATAAGCAGCATAATCACATTTGGGATACTTGTGTGCCGACATTTTTAATGTATAATATCCCACTTATCATTGGTGGTGTTATTGGTGCTATGTTGTTATAGGAGATAGAATGCAAGATTTCACAGAAATTGCAAAAGAAGTTTTTAATATTGAAGCAAATTCTATTTTATATTTAAAAGAGCATTTAGATGAAAATTTTAATCAAATCATTGATTGTATTTTGAATCTTAAAGGGCGTTTGGTGATTACTGGGGTGGGGAAATCAGGGCATATTGGTGCAAAAATTGCTGCGACTTTAGCTAGCACAGGAACACCTAGTTTTTTTATCCATCCAACAGAGGCATTACACGGGGATTTAGGAATGCTAAGACAAGAAGATGCTTTACTTGCTATTTCAAACTCGGGGGAGAGTGAAGAGATATTGCGTCTTATCCCAGTTATTCAAAGGAGGGGGATTTTATTGATTGCTATGAGTGGGGATAAGCAATCAACCCTAGCAAGAAAAGGGGATTATTTTTTAAATATTTTTATACAACAAGAAGCTTGTCCTTTGCAACTTGCCCCTACTTCTTCTACAACTGCAACTTTAGCTATGGGAGATGCTATTGCTATAGCTTTAATGAGGGCTAGAAATTTCAAGCCTGAAGATTTTGCACTTTTTCATCCCGGTGGTAGTTTAGGGAGGAAGTTGCTTACAAAAGTCAAAGATGTGATGGTGGATAAGAATTTACCTATTGTTTCTCCTAAGACGAATTTTAAAGACTTGATTATTGAAATGACAAGCAAAAAGCTTGGCGTATGTTTGGTGCTAGATAGCCATAAACTAGTAGGGATTATTACCGATGGAGATTTAAGGAGGGCTATAACAGAGGGAGGGTTTAATGCTCTAGCTAGTGAGATTATGAGTGTTAATCCCAAAGTTATTGAAAGTGAAATGATGGCAATAGAGGCTGAAAAATTTATGGTGGCACATAAAATTAAAGAATTAGTGGTAATGCAAGAGGGTAGAGTTTGTGGGATTGTCCAGCTTTATGATATAGGAAGAATTTAAAGAATGCGTTGGAAAATATTTTTCATCTTTTTATTAAGCTTTAAAGTTTTGGTGTTAGCTGATACTTATAGTAGTAATGCTTTTGCGATTAATGGGGAAGTGAAATATAAGGATTTGCAATATTTTGATTATGTCAATCCAAAGGCTAAAAAGGGTGGGCATATCAAGGAATATGCTATTGGCACTTATGATAGTTTTTATGATTTTTTACTCAAAGGCACTCCCGCTAAAGGCTTAAATAAACTTTATGATACCTTAATGGTTCGCTCCCTTGATGAGCCAAGTAGTCAATATGGGCTTATAGCACAGAGGATTGAGCGGGCAGAGGATAATAGTTTTGTAATTTTTCATCTGAATAAAAATGCCTATTTTCACGATGGAGTAGAAGTTAGTGCTTTTGATGTAGAGTTTAGCTTTTATACTATTGCAAGGGGTGATAATCCTGTAATGAATCAATATTATGCGGATGTTAAATCCCTGCAAGTGTTAGATAAATATACGATTAGATTTGATTTTAGTAATACGCAAAATAGAGAAATAGCCCTTATTTTAGGAGATTTACCTGTTTTACCAAAGCATTATTATACAGAGGATATTGCTAAGAATCCTTTAAAGATTCCTCTAGGTAGTGGTCCTTATCAAATAGAGAACTTTGTAGCAGGTCGTAGCATTACTTATAAACGCGTAGAGAATTATTGGGCGAAAAATCATCCTACCCGTATTGGGTATTTTAATTTTGACAAAATTACTTATGATTATTATAAAGATGATTTAGTAGCCCTAGAGGCATTTAAGGCTGGGAGATATGACTACCGCTTAGAAAGCTCTGCTAAAAATTGGGCTAATGGCTATGAGGGGGTGGCATTAAAAAATAAAAATATTATCCAAGAGGAAATATCACATTCTTTACCTAGTGGTATGCAAGGATTTTTCTTTAATCTAAGAAAGCCGATTTTTCAAGATATTTTAGTAAGGGAGGCTCTTAATCTTGCCTTTGATTTTGAATGGAGTAATAAAAATATCTTTTTTAACCAATATATGCGAACTAAAAGTTATTTTGATAATTCTGCCTTTGGGAGTGCTGGGATACCCATAAATGAAGAGTTGCAAATACTTATGGAGTATAAAAATCAATTGCCCCCTAAGCTCTTTACTCATCCCTTTGTTTTGCCTACTACCGATGGAATGGGGGAGAATAGGGAGAATCTAAAAAAAGCTCAAAGTCTGTTAAGGGAAGCGGGTTTGTCTTATAAAAATGGAAAGCTTTATACTAAAGAGAATAAACCCTTTGTCTTTGAACTTTTATTAGTATCTCCTGCAATGGAGAGAGTGGCTATTCCTTTTGCTAAAAATTTACAAAAAATCGGTATTGATATGAAGATTAGAATCGTAGATATTAGTCAATACCTTAATCGTTTAAGGGAATTTGATTTTGATATGATTGTAGCTGTTTTTCCACAGAGTTTATCTCCGGGTAATGAACAAAGTTTTTTTTGGGGTTCTAAAGCGGCTAATGAAAAGGGAAGTTATAATTATGCGGGGATAGAAAATGTGGTGGTGGATGCTTTAATCCAAAAAATCATTAATGTTAAGAATTATCAAGAGTTACTGCTTTATGTGAGGGCGTTAGATAGGGTGTTGCTGTGGAATTATTATACCATTCCGCATTTTCATACCAAAAATTTTCGCGTAGCTTATTGGGAGTTTTTAGAGCATCCCTCTATTACACCTCTTTATGATGTGGGTTTTGAAACTTGGTGGGTTGATGAGGAGAAATTACAAAAATTGCAGAGAGAATACCCAAGTTTTAGGCGATAGAGAATGTGGATTTATATTTTTAAACGTTTATGTTTAATAATTCCTACTTTGCTAGGCATTATGACGTTAAATTTTTTTATCGTTCAAATGGCACCTGGGGGTCCTGTAGAACAAATGCTCTCTAAAATAGAACATAATGTTTTGCAGGGTGAAACTTCAATGGGAGGATTTAGCTATAAAAAAGAGGGCATAGATACAGAAATGCTTGCTAAAATTAATGCACTTTATGGTTTTGATAAAACTTTGGGGAGCGGTATTGGTTAATGCTGAAAAAATATCTCTTATTTGATTTTGGGGAGAGTTTTTATAAAAACACTTCTGTTGTAGAGCTGATTTTACAAAAAATCCCTGTTTCCCTCTCTCTTGGCTTTTGGAGTTCTTTATTAATTTATCTTATTGCAATTCCTTTAGGGATTAAAAAGGCTGTGAATAATGGAATGCCTTTTGATAATATCACAAGCATTATCATTATTATTGGTAATGCCATTCCTACCTTTTTGTTTGCTTTGTTGTTGATTATTTTATTTGCAGGGGGGAGCTATTGGAGTTTCTTTCCCTTAAGGGGTATTGTGGGGGATGATTTTGCAAATTTAAGCCTATTAGAGAAAATAAAAGATTATTTTTGGCATATTACCTTACCTGTGCTATCCTTAAGCATAGGAGGATTCGCAACTCTAAGCCTATTAAGCAAAAATTCCTTTTTAGAGGAGATTCATAAGCAATATGTAAGATTAGCACTCTCTAAGGGCTTAAGTCAATCGCAAGTCTTATATAGGCATATTTTTAGGAATGCAATGCTATTGGTAATTTCCTCCATTCCCTCTACTTTGCTTGGCATATTCCTAACAGGTTCTTTGTTAATAGAGATTATCTTTTCTTTAGATGGGCTTGGATTATTAGGGTATGAGTCGATTATTACAAGAGATTATCCTGTAATTTTTGGGAGTTTATATATCTTTACTTTATTGGGTTTGGTGGTTGTGTTGCTGAATGATTTGCTCTATCGAGTAATTGACCCTAGAATTCATTTTGATAAAATGGGTGAGTGAGAAAAAGAGCTATGTTAGTAAGAAGATTTCAGGCTTTTAGACGCAATAAAAGAGCTTATATTTCTTTATGGGTTTTTGGAATCTTATGTATTCTCTCCTTTGGGGCGGATTTTATCGCTAATGATAAGCCCCTTTTTGTTTATTATAAAGGAGAGGGTTATTTTCCTATTTTTAAAGTTTATCCAGAAACAACCTTTGGGGGAGATTTTTTGAGTGAGGCAAATTATGGGGATTCTTATTTGCAAGATTTGATTAAGCAAGAGGGCTTTATGATAATGCCTTTAATACCTTATAGTTATGATAGTGTGATTTACTCTCTTAGCTCTCCTCCACCAACTCCCCCTAATTCTAAGAATTACTTAGGCACTGATGATTTAGGCAGGGATGTTGTCGCAAGATTGCTCTATGGATTAAAAACCTCCATTCTATTTGGTTTAATTTTGACTGCTTTAAGCTCTATAATTGGCTTTATTATAGGGGCTATTAGTGGGTATTATGGTGGAAAAATTGATTTATTGGGGCAAAGATTCATAGAAATATGGAGTGGAATGCCTATTTTGTTTATTTTAATTATCCTCTCAAGTTTATTAGAGCCTAATTTTTGGAGCATTCTTTGTGTGGTTTTGTTTTTTTCTTGGATTGCTTTAGTGCCTTTTGTGCGGGCTGAATTTTTAAAAGCAAGGAATCTTGAATATGTCAAAGCAGCTAAAGTGTTAGGGGCAAAGGATTTTCGCATTATCTTTTTGCATATTATGCCAAATGCACTTGTAGCTGTTGTTACCTTTATTCCTTTTATTTTGAGTGGGAGTATTGTTACGCTTGCCTCTCTTGACTTTTTGGGGCTTGGATTGCCACCTCCTAGTGCAAGTTTGGGAGAGATTTTATCACAAGGTAAAAATAATCTTAACGCCCCTTGGCTTGGGTTGAGTGGTTTTTTTGTTTTGAGTGTTTTGCTGTGTTTATTGGTATTTATTGGTGAGGGATTGAGGGATAGTTTAAAGGAAAGTAATGGATAAGATTTTGGAGATTCAAAATTTATCGTTAAATTTCAAAGGATTTGCACTTAAAAATATTGCTTTATCTATTCAAAAAGGAGAGGTTTTAGGCTTAGTTGGGCAATCTGGAAGTGGTAAATCTTTATTGAGTAATACTATATTGGGCTTTATTAGGGATTATCAACTACTAAGTGGGAATATAGAGTTTTTAGGGGAAAACCTCTTGCTTAAAAATCAAAAGGCTATGTGCTCTTTGCGAGGAGCTAAGATAGGTTATATTTTTCAAGAACCCCTTAGTGCTTTAAATCCTCTCCATAAAATCAAAAAACAAATTTTAGAAGCTCTAAAGATACATAATCTTTATTCTAAAGATACACTACAAACTAGGCTTTATGAGCTTTTAGATATGGTAAAACTTGATAAATCTCATCTTCAAAGATACCCTTATGAGTTAAGTGGAGGGCAGAGACAAAGAGTTTGTATCGCTATTGCTTTAGCAAATAATCCGCAACTTCTAATTGCTGATGAGCCAACAACAGCACTGGATTCTAAAATACAAGAACAAATTATTGGTCTCTTACAAGATTTGCAAAAGCAGCTGCATTTAAGTATTTTATTTATTAGCCATAATTTAGGCATTATTTCACAAATTTCGCAAAATATTGCGGTTATGAAAGAAGGGGAGATTGTAGAATATGGGGTAAATCAAGAGGTTTTTAACACTCCAAAACATCCTTATACTAAGACGCTTCTTAAATCTTTGGGGATTAGTTATAGAGAAGTTAAAAATTGTGGCAAAGAGATTTTAAGGGTTGAGGATTTAAAGCTATGTTATGTGTTAAAAAGAAACTTTTTGGGTAAAACTTTGCAAGAATTAGAAGCTCTAAAGTCGCTAAATTTTACTTTAAGAGAGGGAGAGAGTTTAGGGATTATAGGGGAATCTGGAAGTGGAAAAAGTTCTTTAGCTAATGCTTTAGTGCGTCTATTGCAACCAAGTGGGAAAATTATGTTTTTACAAGAGGATTTTTTAAACCTTAAAGGTGAGGCATTACAGGCAAAAAGAAAGGCTTTGCAGATGATTTTTCAAGATCCTTTTGGGGCATTAAATCCTAAGATGAATCTTTATGAAATTATCAAAGAGGGTTTAGAAATTCACCATTTTAAAGGAGATATTGCTAAAGAAGTTTGTCAAGCTCTTTATGATGTGGGATTGGATGAGAGCTTTTTACAACGATATCCTTATGAATTAAGTGGGGGGCAGAGGCAGAGAGTGTGTATTGCTAGAAGCTTAGTATTAAAGCCAAAAATACTTATTTTAGATGAAGCTACTAGTGCATTAGATCAAAATACACAAAAGCAGGTGCTAGATTTATTTTTAGCCCTTGGGCAAAAGTATGCTTTAAGTTATCTATGTATTAGCCATGATTTAGCGGTTGTGGCAAATTTATGTGAGAGGGTGTTGGTTTTACAAAAGGGGGAAATTATAGAATCAGGGGCAACCCAAGAAGTATTTTCTAATCCTAAAACAACTTATGTTAAAGAATTGTTAGAGTGTGCGAAATTTAATGCAAGACTTAATGAGGGTTTATGAGAGTTTGTATTATAGGTTTTATGCTTCTATGGATTTGTGTTAATAATCTCTATGCCGTGATAGCACCTGTTAGTTTGCAGGTTTTATTAAAATCTATCTATGCCCCCGCTTTATTTAGTGTTTATAATAGAGACTATGGAATGCTTTATTGTGAGCTTTATGGAGTGGCAAGTGTGGCAAAAGCATTTAAGGGTGAAAAATGTGAAGTGAGTGCAGAGAGTGCAAGAAAAATGAGGCATTTTGCTATGACTTATACAAGGAATAAAATATTTTTAGAGCAGCAATATAGGATTGGTTATAGCAATGGTTGGTGTTTTTTACAAAATGGAGCGAATTTATTTAATTATGAGATTGTGAGGGATGGTTATGCGATTGTGCAACATTTTGATACCATTGCAGAAAATGTTTTAAAAGATTTAGAGGTTTTACAATCTCAAGCAAAAGCTCAAAAAAGAGGTCTTTGGAGGGAATGGGGAGAGGAGATGAGTTGCCTTAAAGTTACACTTATGGAGAGGGCGAAAGAGGTTATGGAAAAAGAATAAAAGAGGGTGAAGCGTTGCTAGAATGATAGATGGTTGTCCCATAGTTTTTTGCAAAATAAAGCATAAGAATCTTTTGCAGGGTTGGTTCAATGCTTGGGGCAAACCACGCATTATTACTAATGGCTATAAGAAACTTAGGAGAGGATTGGTAGTATTCCTCTCTTGTTGCTTCATAACAGATGGCAATTTGGAAATCTTGCTTATGAATCCTTGTAGAATTAGGTGTTGTATTGGGATTTTTTGCAAAATTACTCCCGCCTTTAAAAATGAGTTCATTAATAAAATTCGCAAGTGATGAGGGGAGAGGAATGCTCTCACCAAAGGGGACAAGAATGACTTTATGTAGAACTTGCATTTCCCCCTTTTCAAATATATAGGCACTATTATAAGTTTCTGCATTTTGATAAATTCCGCCGGTTACAATGGTGATTTTATGACTTTTTTCTTGGAGTGTTTGTAAGAGTTTGGGTTGATGATTAAGCACAAGGGGGAAGGCGGTTTCTGGGAGGATAATTACATCATAACTTTCTTTTATGGCAAGGTTGATGGCTTCAAGATTAGAATCTAAAATTTCTCGTAAATTGTTGCTATCCCAACGAAGGTTTTGGGGATATTAGTTTGTAGAGTTTTGATTTTTAGTGGAGATGGTGTAGTGTGTGTAGAGGATTGTTGGGTGAATATGTAAATACAAATTAAGCTCATTGGTAGCCATAATAGCGAAATTTTATAAAATCTTTTAAGATAAAGCATTGAAAAAAATGTTAGACTAAGAAGTAATAAAACAAGTGTCCATTTAGAAGGGGTAAAATAACTAGTTGTGAATATAGCCTCTGGGATAAACCAATTAAACCCAAAGGGGTGAATAAAGCTTCCACACAGAAGGGTTAAGAGTTTATATACATAATGATTAAAAGCACAAAAAAATAAAAATAAGATTCCATAAACAAGGATTAAGACAATCCACATAAGGGGCATAAGATAAGCAATATCATAATATCTAAAGCTAAGGGCTATCCAATAAAACCAAAGAATCCCTATTAAACCTCCACATACTAATCCACCAAAAGCAGAAAGTTGTAAATAAAGGAATAATCCTACAATAGCAAAGAGTGTAGAGATAATGGGGGAGTTTAGGGAGAAATGCTCTAAATAAATAAAAGCACTCAAACAAATAGCACATAAAATTCCTATTAACGATTGGGGTAGCCTTTTTTGGGCTATAAGTGTAGCATTCATTTTTTAAGAAAAATTATTAAAACAAAGTGCAATTTCTAATTCTAAAGTTTTAAGGTGCGAGATAACTTTTTGTAATTCATCAATATCTTTAGATTTTATGCGAATTTCACTCCCTTGAATTTGTGTTTGGACTTTGAATTTCTGATTTTTTATCGCATTGGTGAGCGTTTTTATACTCTTATCATCTAAAATATCATTGATTTGGTAAGTGATTTTTGTATTACCTCCACTTGCATTTTCTTTAGAGGTTTCTTTTAAGACTTTTAAAGAGAGATTGCGTTTAATAAGCTTAGAATCTAAAATATCTTTAATGGCTTTTGCTTTATTTTCACTGATTGCTAAAATGCTCAAGACTTTGGTTTTTTCATTGAGATGTAATTCTTTGGTTTTATCATCTTTAAAATCAAATCGATTATTAATTTCTTTTTTTGCTTGTTCAAGAGCATTTTTAAGCTCTTGCATTTCTATTTTTGCTGAAATATCAAAACTATGTTCTTTTGCTGCCATAAAAATTCCTTAAAAATATTTCTAAAATTTCTTGCATTATGCCTTTTTTAGGTTTGTTTTGTGTAAAATATACTTTTTATTTGCTAAATAAAAGGTTAAAGCTAATGGCGGATTTTAGTTATTTTGATTTGATAATTGGCGCTTTGGTAATACTTCTTGCTATAAGAGGCATCATTAATGGCTTTATAAGAGAGATTTCTGGTTTATTGGGTATTGTAGTTGGTGTATATGTTGGTTCTTCATATTCTAAAGAAGTGGGTCAATGGATTAGTTCAAATGTTTATACCTTTGAAAATCCTTCCGCCATTTCATTGATTGGTTTTTTAGTCTTATTGGTTCTTATTTGGGTGGGGGTATTAATTTTAAGTAAAATTTTGCAAAAACTTGTTAAAAATACTCATTTTGGCGTTCTTAATCGTATTTTGGGATTTTGTTTTGGGGGATTAAAAATTTTTATTGTTTTAGCTATTATTTTTTACGCTCTCTCTAGTATTACATTAGTGAAAGTCTTTATGGATCAATATACGCATAATAGTTTCCTTTATCCCGCAATGATGAGCACAGGTTCAGTTATTATCAAGCTTCATGATTTGCAAGAAACAGAAAGTTTAGATTCATCAACAACTACTAATGGCTTAAATGAGTAAAGGAGCGGTATTGTTTAGGGATGATATTTATAAAGCACAAAGGATGCAAAAAGCCCAACAACTAAGAGAGTTAGGGATTAATCCTTATGGTAATGGCATTGCTAAAGAGATGACTAGCAATACTTTTTTGCAACAATTTCAATATGTTCAAACTATGGCTGAGGGAGAGAAAAAAGATACTACTCAAAGTGTGCAAGTAGCTGGGAGGATTAAATTTATCCGCTTAATGGGTAAAGCAGCTTTTATTAAGATAGAAGATATGCAAGGAATCTTACAGGCGTATTTATCTAAAAATGAGCTTGATGCAATGTTTGAGACTTTTAAAAAGAATATTGAAGTTGGTGATATTGTAGCTTTAAGAGGGTTTCCCTTTGTAACTAAAACGGGTGAATTAAGTTTGCATACTCTAGAGCTTTATTTTCTTGCCAAAGCCATTAATCCTTTGCCTGAAAAATATCACGGACTTGTAGATATTGAATTGCGGTATCGTCAAAGATATTTAGATTTAATTATGAATAAAGAGGTTAGGGATAGCTTTGTAATGCGTTCCCAAATAGTATCTTGTGTGCGGCATTTTTTTGAGGAAAAAGGTTTTTTAGAGGTAGAAACACCTATGATGCACCCAATACCCGGTGGAGCTAATGCAAAACCTTTTGTTACTTATCATAATGCTCTTAATGTAGAACGTTATTTGCGAATCGCTCCAGAATTATATTTGAAACGATTAGTTGTTGGGGGATTTGAAGCAGTTTTTGAAATTAATCGTAATTTTAGGAATGAGGGAATGGATCATTCCCATAATCCCGAATTTACTATGATTGAATTTTATTGGGCGTATAAGGATTATAAGGATTTGATGGTATTAATCCAAGAATTGTTTAATATTTTGCTTGAAATTTTAAAGCTACCAAAAGTTTTAAACTTTAATCATCATAATATTAATTTTCAAAACTTCCAAACTATTAGTTATACTAATGCCCTTATTGAAATTGGTGGAATTCCTAGTGATATAGTTTTAGATGAAGAGAAGTTATATGCCTATTTATTAAAAAATAATATTCCTTTAGAAACTAAAATGGAGTTAGGCAAATTACAAAGTGAGGCTTTTGATGCTTTTGTTGAGCATCAGTTGATTAATCCCACTTTTATTACAGAGTTTCCTATTGCTATTAGCCCTTTAGCAAGGGCTAATGATGAAAATCCTAATATTGCTGATAGATTTGAATTATTTATTGGAGGGAGCGAAATTGCTAATGGATTTAGTGAGCTAAACGATCCCCTAGAACAATATAAACGTTTTGAAGCACAGGTTAAGGCTAAAGAAGCAGGTGATGAGGAGGCACAATATATGGATGAAGATTATATTAATGCCCTCTGCTATGGTATGCCACCAACTGCTGGAGCAGGGATAGGGATTGATAGGCTTGTGATGTTATTAACTAATCAGCCAAATATTAAAGATGTGATTTTATTCCCAGCTCTCAAACCTCAAAAAAAAGAAATTCAAACAAAGGAGTAATAATGAGCTATTTTTTAGAAGAGAATGATTTTGAAGTTTTTAATTATATACAACAAGAATTAGATCGACAAAATACCCACTTAGAGATGATTGCAAGTGAAAACTTTACTTTTCCTAGTGTTATGGAGGCTATGGGTAGCATACTTACTAATAAATACGCAGAGGGTTATCCCTATAAACGTTATTATGGAGGTTGTGAGTTTGTTGATAAGATAGAGGAATTAGCGATTAATCGGGCTAAAAAGCTTTTTGGTTGTGAATTTGCTAATGTCCAACCGCATTCTGGTTCCCAAGCTAATGGTGCTGTGTATTCTGCACTCTTAAAACCTTATGATAAGATTTTAGGGATGGATTTAAGCCACGGTGGGCATTTAACCCATGGTGCAAAAGTAAGTATTACTGGGCAGATGTATCAAAGTTTCTCTTATGGTGTAGAGCTTGATGGTTGGATTAATTATGATAAAGTAGAAGAAATTGCAAAAGTCGTGAAGCCAAATATTCTTGTTTGCGGCTTTAGTGCTTATTCAAGGGTTTTAGATTTTAAACGATTAAGTGAAATTGCAAAAAATGTTGGTGTGATTTTAATGGCTGATATTGCTCATGTCGCTGGATTGGTTGTAGCAGGAGAATATCCTAATCCATTCCCTTATGCAGATATTGTTACTACCACAACACATAAGACTTTAAGAGGACCTAGAGGTGGATTAATACTTACCAATAATGAGGAATATGCTAAAAAAATTGATAAAGCGGTGTTTCCAGGAATGCAAGGTGGTCCTTTAATGCATGTTATTGCAGGGAAAGCGGTTGGTTTTATGGAAAATTTAAAACCTACTTGGAAGGAGTATGCTAAAGCAGTCAAACTTAATGCAAAAACTTTAGCAGAAGTTTTAATGCAAAGAGGTTATAAGGTCGTTAGCGATGGCACTGATAATCATTTAGTTTTATTATCTTTATTGGATAAAGAGTTTAGCGGTAAAGATGCGGATTTAGCTTTGGGAAATGCTGGAATTACGGTTAATAAAAATGCTGTTCCTGGAGAGATACGAAGTCCTTTTGTTACTAGTGGTGTTAGGATTGGAAGTCCTGCTTTAAGTGCTAGGGGCTTTAAGGAAAAGGAATTTGTAATTGTAGCAAATAAAATTGCCGATGTCTTAGATGATATTAAAAATACGCAAAAACAAGCATTAATAAAAAGTGAATTAAAGGAACTTGCGATAAAATTTCCAATTTACACTAAGGCAATTTTCTAAATTAAGCGTGTAAAAAAGGAGCGAAGTAAATGATAACTGATTTGGATTTGAAGTTAATTAAGATGATAACCTCGCATTATTGGATACATAAAAAAGGTGTTGGAGAGAAAATACATTATAATGGACGAATTTTTTATGATAAATTTGAGAAAGTAGAGGAGCCCCTAACAAGAAATTTGCTTCAAAGCCATTTTAGAAAAGAGATTACTATAGCCCATTCATTGGTAAGTGCAAGTGATAAGGTAGAAAATATTGTATTTGATTATAATGGATCTAATCCAGAGAGATTTTGGCATAAAGCACAATTAATGCTAAGAGAAGAGGGGTTTATCAATTTTACTGCCTATGAAACAAAAACTTCAGGGCATTTGCATTTATATGTGCATAAAGGACATACAACCTTTCAAGAAGCTTGTCAATTAGCTAAAATCTTAAGTGCAAAGTTGGCACAAAAAATGCCAATAGAATGGAAAATGTTTCCCTCTATTGATATTCCCAAAAATTTCAATATTTTGGTGATTCCTTATAACGTTTATAATAAAGAGCGTGGAGCCTCTTGGTCTAGACATATGTAAAAGGATTAAAAATGACAGAATTAAAACAAGAAAAACAAGAAAAAAAAGAATTAGAGCTTGATGATTTATTGCTTACGGATTTAGAGGATGAGGAGAATAAAGAAAGTCAAAGCAAGAAGGCTATTTTATTAGTAGCCATTGGTATTATTATTTTTGCTATTGTGGTTTTTATTGTTTATATATTGCAAAGTGATACGAAAAATAAGCCACAAAACATTGAAACCCAAAAACCTTTAGAGAATATTGAAAGATCAGCAGTGCAACAAACTACAAGAATATCTCAAGATTTTGGTCAAGTCCCAATTCAACAACAAACTACTAATTCTGATGAGCAATTTCAAAGAATTATTGATCAAATTAAAGCCCAACAAAAAGAACAACAGGTTTTACCTCCACTTCCACAAAATCCACCACAAGATCCAACGCCTCCTAAAATAGAAAAGCCACAAGATCCAACGCCTCCTAGAAGTCCTACTAAACCAGAGGAGACATCTGCAAATACCTCTAAAAATATTCAAACCAATGATACACAATTGCAAGGTGGTGAAGCAATACAAGGCTTTTATATTCAAGTTGGTGCCTTTAAAGGTTCTCCTAATCAACAAGTTTTAAGTGTGATTAAAGAGGCAAATTTAAAATATCGTATGCAAAAAGCCGGTAATACTAATCGCTTACTTATTGGTCCATTTAATAATAGACAAGAAGCTCAAAATCATTTAGGCGAAGTTAGGGAGAGGATTAATAAAGAAGCTTTCATTAAACAAATTCAATAATGCTTTATGAAAATAGCATTAACCCTCACCTAAGTGATTTGATGCTTGGGCATCAAGCAATTTGTTAAAATAAGTAGAATCAAGGTTTAAAATATAGATTTTATTTTAATTGCTAAAACTCTATAATAAACCCTCTATCTAATCCGCTTAAGTCTTGATAAAATTCTAGTGTTTTTACAGAAAGATTCTTTGTGAAAGCTAGAATGCTATTTCTTTGATTATGCCCCATTTCACAAATAACATAAGGGATATTCCTAACTTTTGCTATAGCAATAATTTTATGGAGTATCTCATCTCCTCTATTTCCTCCAAAAAGTGCTTGTTGGGGTTCAAAAGATAAAGGTTTGGGTAGGATTGTTTTGTTTTGAATATAGGGAGGATTAGAGAGCAGTAAATCAAAGTGCTTATAGCTATTAAAGTCTAAAAATGCACTATTGTATAAGGTAATATTAGAGCAATTAAATTTTTTGGTATTGACATAAGCATTAAAAAGGGCTTCTGGGGAAATATCACTAGCGTGAAATTCTAAAGGCTTACTTTTATGTAAAAGTGCTAAGGTAATGCTAATAATTCCACTTCCAACCCCAATTTCAGCGATGTTTTGACAATTTTTGCTTTGAATGATATGTGAAGCCATATCGACAAGAATCTCTGTCTCGGGTCTTGGGATTAAAGCACCCTTAGAAATATAAAATTCTTGATGATAAAAGCTTACTTTTTCAAGAATGTATTCAATGGGTTCAAAACTCTCCCTCCGCAAAATTAATTGTTTGAAATATTCTTGGTGAAAAGGATTAATTGTTTCAAAACTATGCGAATGCAGATAGATTCTAGGTTTATTTAAGACAAAGGCTAGAAGAATCTCTGATTCTAAGATTGGACGCTCTAATAAATGGAGTTTTTTTGCTCCAAAGGCAATAGCTTCTTGTATGGTCATTTAAGAAGTAAGTGCTAAATGCTCACAATGGAGTGCTTTAAGTCTTTGCATTAAGGGAGGATGTGTGTAGTAGAATTTGATATATAAAGGGTGAGAGAGGGGAAAGGCGTTATTTTCTTTAACAAGCACCAAAAGGGCTTGTGCTAAATCTTCATTACTTGTTAAGCTTGCACCAAATTTGTCGGCATTAAATTCATTTTTGCAACTAAAATAACTGATAATGGGGGTAAAATAAAACCCAATAGGAGAGCTTAGGAGAATCAAAAATGCGATTAATGAATGGGGGCTTGGTAGGATATTTGCCTCTAAGAAAAGGGTTTGGGGTAAATTCGCAATAATAAAGAGCAAAAGTGCAAAAAAGCTAAGTATTAAAATCATCATTTTATAAACATCAAAATGTTTAAAATGCCCTAATTCGTGTCCTAAAACAGCAAGGAGGGAATTTTGAGGAATTTTTTCTAAAAGCGTATCAAATAAAATCACTCTTTTTGTATTCCCTAAACCCCCAAAATAAGCATTTAGCCGACCGTCTCTTTTAGAAGCGTCCATAACAAAAACGCCATTAGATTGAAAGCCTACTTGATGAAGAAGGTTTTGGATGGCAAGTTGTAAATTTGGATTATCTAAAGGTGTGAATTTGTTAAAAAGGGGTGCGATGAATGTAGGGTAGAAAAGATTAGCCCCTATGATAAAAATAGCAACAATAATAAAGATATAAATTTCCCATAATGGGATATTTAAAATAATCCAGCTAGAAATGCTTAAGAAGATTCCGCCTATTAAGATTAAGAGCAAGAGAGATTTTAGGGTATCATTTATAAAGAGTTTTATCTCTCCTTTGCAAAAACCAAATGTTTTATCGACTATGAGTTTTTGGTAGGCTTCAAAGGGTAGGGATAAGAGACTTTGTAGGATAAGGAATATCAAAAGGAATATAACACTTTGTATAAGAGCGTTAAAAGGAAGTAAGGATTCTAGAAAGGCTAACCCAAAAAATATCCAACACCCAAAGATTATTAAATCAAAGATACTAGAAATAAGCGAAATTTTTTCTTTTATGATGGAATATTGTGCAGCTTTTTTAAAAGATTGTGAATCTAAAATGTAGGGTTGTTGGTGCTGTTTAGATTGCAAAAAGTTTAATTGTAAGATAGAAAGCGTTATTTTGGGTAAGGTAAAAAAGAGTGCATAAATACTAAATAAAATCATTTTTAAAATCCTTATAAAAGGTGTTATTATAGCAAAGTTCTAAATTATGCAACCATAAATTTTCTATATTATTTTATCTTTGTTTTGGTATTATGTGAAAAATTTTTAAGTTTGTGAGACTTTATGGCTTTTTTTGGCAGGAATGATATTGCGGTGGATTTAGGGACGGTTAATACAGTGGTTAGAAACTCCTTAGATAAAGTGATTTTTTGTGAGGCAACTTGTATTGCTTTAGAGGATAAATACGAATCCCCACGTGTTATTTGTATGGGTAATCAAGCTAAAAAAATGTTAGGTCGTAATCCTAGTAATATTAAGGTTATAAATCCTTTACTTCACGGTGCAGTGAGTGATTTTAAAACTACAACTATTTTTATGAATACAATAATTGAATCGGCAAAAAAAGGTTCTTTAGCCCCAAGAGTTGGGATTAGTATTCCCCAAAATCTTACTCAAGTAGAAAGACATTCCTTACACGAAGCAACGATGTTAGCTGGAGCTAAAGAGGTGCTTTTAATTGAAGATCCTTTTAGTGCAAGCGTGGGTGCTGGGCTTGATATTAGCACTTCACGCGTTAGGTTGGTTATAGATGTTGGAGGAGGATTGGTAGAGACTAGTATTATATCCTTAGGTGGGCTTATTACAAGTTCTTTTACAAAGGAGGCTGGAGATTTTATTGATTATGCTTTGGTAGAATATTGTAGATATAATAAAAACATTGGCATTAGTAAGGAAATGGCTGAGAATATTAAGCGGCAGATTAATGTTTTTGGAGATAATCCTGTTATTAATGTTGCTGTTAAAGATTTAATGAATGGAATGCCTTTTTCTTATGAATTAAACCTTAATGAGCTAAAAGATATTGTATTAAATGGAATCTATAAAATAAAAGAAGTGGTTTTAGAATCTATTAACAAAGCACCTCCCCAAATTGCTCCAGATTTAATAGAAGATGGAGCGATTCTTACGGGTGGAATGGCACTTATTGATGGATTGAAAGAGTTTTTAGAAGAAGAGCTAAAAATAAAAATTAATCTATCTCCAGACCCATTATTGGATATTTCTAAAGGTGTTTGTATGATTATGCAAAATTATGAAAAATATTCTATTAAATGGGGAACTAGGGAGTAATGAGTAGCTAAGGGGAGTTGATTGTGAAGTTTTGGTTTAGCCCCTCACATATTAATATTGCTTTTCATGCAGGGAATAATACCCAAGAGAAAATTTTAGAAAATCGCAAAAATTCTTTAGAGATGGGTTATACCCTTAAAAATTTAGCTTATTTAAACCAAATTCACGGCTCTAGTATTATAAGGGCTAATAAAGGAGGATTATTAGGGGATGGGGATGGGATTTTAATAAACAAAAAGGGTATTGTAGGAATGATTATGGTTGCAGATTGTAATCCTATTTTACTCTTTGATCGTAAAAGGCAAGTTTTAATAATGCTTCACGCTGGTAGAGTAGGTATAGAAAGGGGTATTGTGTTAGAGGGATTAAGAGTTTTTAAAGAGCAATACCAAAGTTGTATAGAAAATATTTTTGTATATGTTGGACCCTCTATTCGAGTATGTTGCTATGAAGTAGGGGAGGAAGTTTTTAGAGATGAGAGTCTATTGAAAGGAAAAGTGATTAAAGGCAATAAAATCTATTTAGATTTATTAGCAGTATTAAAAGAGCAATTCCAACAAGAAGGTGTGCAAGATAAAAATATTACTATTAGCCCTCATTGCACTTGTTGTTCTTTAGAGTTTTTTTCTTACCGCAGGGATAAGCATTGTGGCAGGTTTGGGTTGTTTGCTACTTTATAAAGTTTAAGGCAGTTGATAGAGTTTTTCATAAACACTTTGAAGGGATGCGTATTTTTCTTGGAGCCCACTTTGCATATTTTTTAAAGAATAACTTTGTTCTTTTTGCTCCTCTTCCCCTAAAACCATTACCCATTGATAATTTTTATTATTAGCATACGCAAAAGCCTTTTTGGCTTTGGTGATTTCTGGATAAACTTCTACTTTTAATCCTAGCTCTCTTAATTCTTTTGCGCTTTCATAGGCATAATTTAGAGTATATAAAGGAATAATGAGTAAATTAGCAGGAGTATCTTTAGAATCTATAAGCTTTAGTTCTTCTAATCCGCTTAATAATCTATCAAGCCCTATGCTTGCCCCTACTCCGCTTAATTCTTCTTGGGTAAAATTTTGTGTGAGTTTGTCATATCTCCCTCCAGAGCAAACTGAACCCAAGGAGGGTAAATCTTTAAGAATGGTTTCATAAATAATGCCCGTATAGTACCCAAGTCCTCGTGCGATGGATAAATTAATCGCATAAAAATTTTCGGGTATAACTAAAGAGAGCAGAGGGCACAGGGATTCTAGCTCTTCAATCCCTTCTTTTAATTGAGAGTTTAGAGATTTATAAGATTGTATGTCTTGTAATAAGCTAGTAGCATTAGAAGTTTGTTTTTTGGAAATAAAATTAAGGAGAATATGGATTTGCTCTTGACCTAAAGGGGTGCTTTGCTTTAATTCACGCTCAACAGCTTCTTTGCCTATTTTATCTATTTTATCAATAATGCGTAAAATATCATTGACATATTCTTTAGCTTCTAAGTATTCACATAATCCATTAAAGATCTTGCGGTGATTGATATAAATCGTGAAGTTTTGTATTTTTAGCTCTTTTAGTGTTTGGTAGATAACTTCTAATATCTCTAAATCACTACCAATACTTGTAGTGCCAATAAAATCAAAATCACATTGTGTAAATTCTCTATAACGTCCTTTTTGTGCTCTCTCTCCGCGAAACACATTGCCTATGCAATAACGTTTGAAGGGTAAGCCTAATATATTTTTGTATTGTGCAATAAAACGTGCTAGAGGGAGTGTTAAATCAAACCTTAAAGCAACTTCACGATTCCCGTGGTCTTTGAAGCGATACATTTCCTTTTGTATTTCATCACTTCCCTGTTTTGTTAGGATTTCTGCATATTCTAAATGGGGCGTTTCAATCGGGGAGAAACCAAATTTTTCAAAACTATGAATAATGCTTTTTAGCATTTGTGATTTTGCATAGGCTTCTTTGGGGAGTCTATCTTTAAACCCACTAAGTGTGCGAGGTGTAATAGGCATTTTTAACTCCAATCTTTAAGTTTAAATAAGGATTGTAGCAAGAATAAGGCTATAAAAGAATAAAATTTAAAAGTTCTGTAATGATTTTTGAAGTAGAATAGGGGCTTTTATTTTAAAATTTTTTCAAGAAGGTTAGTTGTATGAAAAAAGGAATCCATCCCGAATATATCCCTTGCAAAGTTACTTGTGTTACAAGCGGAAAAGAAATTGAAGTGATGAGCACTAAGAGTGAATTAAGAATTGATATTTCCTCTTTTTGCCATCCTTTTTATACAGGATCTGATAAAGTTGTAGATACTGCTGGAAGAGTAGAGAAGTTTAAACAAAGATATAATCTTAAATAAGCCTTATTGGCTATGGTAACTTTTATCCCAACTCCCATAGGGAATTTAGAGGATATTACTTTACGCACTTTGAGGGTTTTGCAATCTTGTAAGGTTTTATTGTGTGAGGATACAAGGGTTACTAAAAAACTTATTGCCCTTTTAAAAGAGCAGAATCTTTTAAAAGATGCTTTAACCTATCAATATTTTTCTTTTCATAGCCATAATCAATTAGTATTTTTACAGAATACTCCTTTAGAGTTTTTTGACCAAAATATCGCTTTTTTATGTGATGCTGGAATGCCTTGTATTAGTGACCCGGGTGTAGAGCTTGTGAAGTTTTTACAACAAAACTCTATTCCTTATGATGTCTTAGGTGGTGTGAGTGCTTTAACTTTAGGAGTTGCCTTTAGTGGGTTAGTGCAAAAAGAGTTTAGTTTTTTGGGATTCCCTCCGCATAAAAAAAAAGAAAAAATGGAATTTTTCTCTAAGGTTTTAAAAAGCCTTTATCCTCTTGTGTTTTATGAATCTCCGCATAGACTTTTAGAAACTTTGGAGATTTTATATACAATTAACCCATATTTAGAAGTGTTTTTAGGCAAGGAATTGAGTAAGAAATATCAGGATATTTTTTGTGGTCGGATACAAGAGATCTATAAAAGTTTTCAAACAAAAACTATTAAGGGGGAGTGGGTAATGGTTATTAAGCCTAATATGAGTGAAGATACTAAGCATTTAACACAAGAAGAGGTTTATTCCTTAGATATTCCCCCTAAAATTAAGGCTAAGATTCTAGCAAAAATGACAAATAAGAGTATCAAAGAAATTTATGGGAATTTATGGAGAGAGACATTATAGTATGGTAGTTTATGGGAAACAAGTTGCAAGATTGATAGTGTTAAAATCTCCCCATAGTATCCAAAATATTTATTTGGCTAAAGAGATAGATAAAAGTTTCTTTGCTTTATTAAAAAGTGTGAATAAACCTATTATTAGATTAGATGCTAAAAAGGCACAAGCGTTAGCTAAAGGGGGGAATCATCAAGGGTGTTTATTGGAGATTAACCCTTTAGAGCCTGTGGATTTTACACTTATTAAGACAATGAATTTTATTGTTGTCTTATGTGGGGTTAGTGATGTAGGGAATATTGGGTCTATTATTAGAGTCTCCTATGCTTTAGGTGTAGATTGTATCGTGATTTGTGGTATTAAAAGTCTCAAACAAGAAGGAGTATTAAGGGCAAGTTCGGGAGCGTTTTTGCAAATGCCTTTTTGTGTCGTGCATAATCCCTTAGATGTTGCTAATGAGCTAAAACAAGCAGGTTTTACGCTTTATGGAGCAGATATGCAAGGCAGTAATGAAGTTGTGAATGTAGCTCATAAAAAGGCTTTATTTTTGGGGAGTGAAAATCAAGGGCTTTCTAAGAGGATTATTGCTAAAATGGATTTTATTTTAACGATTTCTATGGAAAGAGAATTTGATTCATTAAATGTAGGCACAGCAGGTGCGATTTTAATAGATAGGATGATAAATGGAAGAATTGGATAAGCTCAAACAAATTGGTGCTAGGGAGATTGCTAAAAATACACATATGGCATTAGGCAAGATTGAGGATATTCTAAATTTAAATTTTGAAAATTTAAAAGATAGGGCGACTACTACAGGTCTTATTAAGATTTTAGAGAGAGAATATAATGTGCAATTACAAAAATGGGTTGAGGATTATAAAGGATTTTGGGAAAATGAAATTCATCAAGAGGAGGAATTAACTAAGGCTATTAATATTAAAATCGCACATGAGGCTGTTGCACCAAATAATCCGATAAAATCTTGGTTTATTATTGCCTTGATTTTGTTAATAATAGGCATTGGAATTTATATTTATTCTAATTTTATTTTCTCTCAAGAAGTAAATATTGAAAATGCTTTATTGGATAATAATGGAGAGAATATAGCACTAGTAGATTCTAGCATTCTTGATGAAAGTAATACGCAATCAGAAATAGCACAATCTCCCTTAGAAGCAAATGATGAGGATTTACCCACCTCTGTTTTTTTAGATGAAGAAATGCACGCTAATGAAGAAACTCCATCTTTTAAAAAAGTAGAAATTAAACCACTCTCTAGTGTATGGGTGGGAATTATTTATTTAGATACTAAACAAAAAACCTCCCTAATAACTGATAAGTCTTTAGAGATCGATATAACAAGACCACAAACTATTATTACTGGGCATGGAATGCTAGAGATTGATAACAACCAAGAAATTTTACAATATCATTTAGCCGACAAGATGCGATTTTATGTTGATGATGAGGGGAATTTTAGTGAAATTAATAACGCACAATATAAACAATACAATGGAGGCATAGGGTGGTAATAAAAGTTATTTTAACCTTATTACTAGGCGTTGGGATTCTTTTTGCCAATCCTAAAAGTGTTGATTATCAAATTATTTCTTTGCTTGGAGTGCAAGATTATAAGATCAATCAGAAATTAATCCAAAGACTTTTTAAAAATCCTTTAGAATTTATGGATGAGGTAGGGAATCCTAATATTTATAAGATTTCTCAAGTTTTAAAACAAAATGGATTATTAAAATTAGCCTTTGCTTCTCCTATGGAGCTTGAAGTATCTTTTGAAATTGCAGGGAATCCTATGGCTTTTACGAGTGCTTTGTATGATATTTTAGGCACAATGGGGTATTATTATTTTTTTGTTAAGCAGAGTGTGCTTGATAATTACTCTTATAAGTTTGTTCTTTCTATGAATACAGAATATGCCATTGATCCTATTTTATTGCAAGAACGTTTGAAAGAGTATGGTTATATGGCTTTAAAGATTGAAAAGCAAAGTCTTAATCAATGGGTTTATGAAATCAAAGAGAGTAATTTTCAATACCCAAAGGCGATCTTGCTAAACCCTAATGAAGAAAAGGAGCAAGCCAATTTATCTGGAGAGTATTGGTATCAAGTATCCCAAGGTAATACTTTAGAAGTAGTTTCTAGCAATGGTATTTTATGGTATCCTAAAATTGTTTTTTTTGATTCTAATCTAAGGGTTTTAGAAATATTTCTTCAAGAAAAAGCTGTGCAAGCAATAAAAGTTAAAATCCCTAAAAATGCAGTTTTTATCAAGATAAGTGATATTTACCTGCCCCTTACAATAAAGAGCGGTTTGATGGTAGAATTAAATTAAGATAAGGAGAGGCGAAATGTTTGATGAAATAGAATTTGAACGCATTAAGAGGCTTCCTAAATATGTTTTTGCAGTAATTAATGAAATTAAGTTAAAAATGCGACAAGCTGGTGAAGATGTTATTGATTTTAGTATGGGGAATCCAGATGGTGCTACTCCAGATTTTATTGTTGATAAGCTTTGTGAAGCTGCAAGAAAACCAAAAAATCATGGCTATTCTGCTAGTAAGGGAATTTATAAACTACGAGTAGCCATTGCAGATACTTATAACCGCAAATATGGCATAGAGCTTGATCCTGAAAGTCAAGTTTGTGTTTCAATGGGTTCTAAGGAGGGTTATGCACATTTGGTGCAAGCTATTACCAACCCCGGAGATACCGCAATTGTTGCAGAGCCTACCTATCCTATTCATTATTATGCTTTTATTTTAGCAGGGGCAAATGTTAGCACTTTTGGTTTAAAATGGAATGAGGATTATGAACTCTTAGAGGAGGAGTATTTTAAATCTTTAGAGGAAGCCTTGCATAATACTATGCCAAAGCCAAAGTTCGTTGTAACCAATTTTCCCCATAATCCTACTACTATAGTTGTTTATAAAAGTTTTTATGAAAGGCTCGTGGCTTTAGCCAAAAAAGAGCGTTTTTACATCATTAATGATATTGCCTATGCGGATTTAAGCTTTAATGGCTATGTAGCTCCATCTATTTTTGAAGTAGAGGGTGCTTTAGATGTTGCCGTTGAAGGATATACGCTTTCTAAAAGTTATAATATGGCGGGTTGGAGAGTGGGTTGTATGGTAGGAAATACTAAGTTAATTGGGGCTTTGCAAAAAATTAAGAGCTGGTTAGATTATGGGATTTATACGCCTATTCAAGTTGCTGCTACGGTTGCTTTAAATGGTAATCAAGAGTGTGTGCAAGAAATTGCTAGGAAGTATCAAAATCGTATGGAAGTCTTAATAGAGAGCTTTGGGGCAGCTGGTTGGAAAATGAAAATGCCAAGAGCAAGTATGTTTATTTGGGCAGAGATTCCAGAATGTGTGAGGCATTTAGGGAGTATGGAGTTTTCTACAAGGCTTTTACAAGAGGCAAAAATTGCGGTTAGTCCCGGGATTGGATTTGGCAACCACGGGGATAATTATGTGCGTATTGCGCTTATTGAAAATGAAAATAGGATTCGTCAAGCTGCAAGGAATTTGAAAAAATTTTTAAGGCAGTTTCAAGATTAGGTTATTATAGATACTATCATTAGTGTATGATGCAAAATAAAAGAAAATGCAATCATTGCCAATTAGAATTTGAAGAAAAAGCCCTTTTTTCATCCTTTATTAAGGGTGAGGAGAAATACTTTTGTTGTAAGGGCTGTGAGGGGGTATATAGGCTTTTATATTTGCAAGGATTAGAGGATTTTTACAATAAGCTTGGAAATAATACTTTAGATTCCTTTGTGGATAGTAAAGATAGCCTAGAGACCTTTGATACACAATCTTTCTTAGATAAATATGTGATTAAAAAGGATTCTTTGTATGAAATTTCTTTGATTTTAGAGAAAATTCATTGCATTGCCTGTGTTTGGCTAAATGAAAAGATACTCTCTAAGCAAAAAGGCATTATTAAAGTTTGCATTAATTACACTACCAATAAAGCTACTTTGTTATTTGATTTAGAATCTATAAAGGTTTCAGAAATTATTGCTACTATTAGATCTATTGGTTATGACGCACATATTTATGATGTTAGATTACAAGAGCAATACGCACAAAAGCAAAAAAGGGATTATTATATACGATTAAGTGTTGGCATTTTTTGTATGATGAATATTATGTGGATTGCTGTTGCTCAATATGCGGGGTATTTTAGTGGCATTTCTTTGCCAATGCGTAATATCTTAAACATTGCAGGTTTTGCACTCTCCACCCCCGTACTTTTTTTTAGTGGTTGGGTATTTTGGAAGGGGGCTTATTTTGCCTTAAAGCACAAAACCCCTAATATGGATTTATTGGTTATAAGTGGCGCAACTTTAGCTTATCTTTATTCTATTTATGCGAGTTTTAAGGGTGGTGAGACCTATTTTGAATCCGTTGTTATGATTATTACTTTTGTCTTAATAGGGAAGTTCTTAGAAGTTAGTGGCAAGAAAAGTGCTGTTGATAGCTTAGATAAGATTAATGCACAAATTCCTCTTAGTGTGAATGTTTTACGAGGAAATAAAAGAGAGGAAGTTTCTGTTTATGATGTAAAAATTGGAGAGATTATAGAGGCAAAGCCCGGGGAATGTATCGCAATAGATGGAACCTTACTTTCTGCAAATGCTTTATGTGATGAGAGTGCATTAAATGGGGAATCTTTACCCATACAAAAGCAGTATCAAGACAAGATATTATCAGGCTCTTTAGTCTTAAATACTCCTTTATGTTATCAAGTTTCTAAGGAATTTAAAGATTCTTTAATGACTTCTATTGTGAATATGGTTGAAGAATCTTTAAATATTCACCCTAAAATTCAAGAGCAAGCTAATAAAATCGCTCGTTTTTTTTCTTTGGTGATGTTTTTTTTAGGATTTATGACTTTTTTAAGTTGGTTTTATTATTTAGAAGCGAGTTTTGATAAATCCTTAATGGTAGCTATTTCTGTGATTATTATTGCTTGCCCTTGTGCTTTAGCATTAGCTACCCCTATTGCTTGTTTAGTTGGTTTAGGGAGGGCTATTGAGCAAAAAATTCTTTTTAAAGAAGCACGATTTTTAGAAACCATTGCTAAGGCAGATACATTGGTTTTGGATAAAACAGGAACACTAACGCAAGGGAAATTAAAAGTCGTTGAAATTAAAAGTAATGCTACACAAGAGGAATTAAATGTTTTAGCACAGATTCTAAGGCAAAGCTCGCATCCTATTTCTCAAGCGGTCTTAAAGGTGTTGCCACATAATGATGTTGTTTGTGCGTTTGATACTTTGGAACAGATTAATGCTAGAGGAATGATTGCTAGAATAGGAGAAGATATTTATTTGGGTGGGAATTTTGAGCTTTTAGAGGAGAGGAGTGTTAGAATACCTGAAGAAATTTATCAAAGTCAAGGGGATAAAAGTAGTTTTTGCTTTGCTAAAAATCAAAGGTTTTTAGGTTTTTATGCCTTAGAGGATAGTATTAAAGAGGACGCTTTTTCTGCCCTAGAAAGACTTAAGAAAATGGGTATTGCTCTAGTGCTTTTAAGTGGAGATAATGAGGGAGTTTGTAAAAAGGTTGCAGAGGCTTTAGGGATTAAGGAGTATTATGCCAAACAAAGCCCTATTGATAAAGCAGATTTTATTGATAGACTCCATAAGGAGGGAAGAGTTGTTGTAATGGCAGGTGATGGGATTAATGATTCTATTGCTTTAGGGAAAAGTGATATTGGCATTGCTATGGGGGGAGGGATTGATTTAGCTATTAATGTAAGCGATATTGTTATTTTAGATGATAGGATAGAGGGGGTAAAAGAAGCTTTTTATTTAGGGCGTAAAACCTATGTTTTTATTAAGCAAAATTTAGGAATTTCATTAATCTATAATGCTCTAACTATTCCTTTAGCGATGTTTGGGTTTGTAATACCTCTCATTGCTGCTTTATCTATGTCTCTTAGCTCATTGGTGGTAGTGTTAAATAGTATGCGACTTAAGCAATAAGTGTTGAATAATAAATAAAGTCGGACTTGCAAGAGAAGTAAATTGAATAGGCAATACTTAACAAGTAATATAGATTATTCTTAAGGGATAAAATTGTTACAAATGGTAATAAAGTCTTTATAATTGGGAATTAGTAACAAAGTTATGGTGCGCTCAGAGGGAGTCGAACCCCCAACCCTCAGATCCGAAGTCTGATGCTCTATCCAGTTGAGCTATGAACGCAAAAAGTTATGTCATAATAATAGCCTGGATTGTTTTAATAATCCATAAAATTTCAATAAAAGGAAGTAATGATGGTAAGGGTTTTAATGACTTTATTGATGTTTGCAGGTGTAATGATGGCTAAACCTATTATTGCTGTAAGTATTCCTATGCAGAAGGAATTCGTAGAAAAAATTACTAAGGGAGAATATGAAGTTATAACTTTGGTCAAACCCGGAGTTAATCCGCACGATTTTGAGCCAAAATTTTCAGATGTTAAAAGTGTTAATCAAGCTAAAGCCTATTTTTCTATTGGGATAGAATTTGAAGAGCAATGGCTTACACGCTTTGCCAATCAAAATAAAGCTATGAAAATTTATCCTAGTAATGTAGGGGTAGAGGTTATAAACTTTGGAAATATGGAGGATCACGATGAATACGATGAATATGGGCACGATCTTTACGATAATCATAATGAGGAGGAGGATTCTCACCATTCCCACGAAAATGGTGATACCCATATTTGGTTGTCCCTATCTAATGCAAAAATTATTGCGGGAAATATTTATAAGGGTTTAAAAGCAATAAATCCTAAAGGAAATTATGAAGCTAATTACCAAGCACTTATTAAGGATATTGAAAATCTTGATAAAAAGTTAAAACAAACTTTAAAAGGCTTACCTAAAAATCAAAAATTTGTTGTTTTTCATCCGATGTTAGGTTATTTTGCTAAAGAATATGGATTAGAGGAGATTTCTATTGAAGTTGAAGGGAAAACGCCCACAATTAAAGATATGATGAAGGTGGTTGAAATCATTAAAAAAGAGAATTTAAAAATTATTTTCGCACAACCTGAATTTTCTACAAAAGCTGCAGAATTTATCGCAAAAGAAAGTGGGGCAAAACTCGGTTATTTTTCACCCTTAGAAACACCTTGGGATAAGAATCTTTTAGATTTTGCTAAAAAATTAAAAGAACTTTATGAGAAGTAGTTTAAGTCTAAGCTCTTTTTAAGAGAGTTTAGAGCTTTTGCGTTCATTATAGACTTAAAACATTATAAATAGGGCAAAGGTTCTGGAGATTTTCTTCTCCTTTTAAGTCTTTAAGGTGAATAATAAAACAAGCCTCTATGCAATTAGCCCCTGCTTTTTTTATGAGATTAGCAGCTGCATAGGCAGTTCCTCCAGTGGCAAGTAAATCATCAATAAGTAAAACTTTGGGTATATGGTTTAAAATTTCATTTTTGAAAGCATCAATATGGATTTCAATTTCATTAAAGCCATATTCTAAAGAATATTTTTCAGATATTGTTGTGTAGGGGAGTTTGCCCTTTTTTCTAATGGGGATAAAGCCAACATTGAGGGCATAGGCTAGAGCAGCACCAAAAATAAACCCACGACTTTCAATCCCTGCGATATAATCTATTTCATAAGATTGGTAATAGCTTTTTAGATGATTAATGAGTAGCGTAAAAGCTTCTTTATTGCTAAGAAGCGTTGTTATATCGCGGAAATTAATCCCGGGTTGTGGAAAGTCTTTGATAGAACGGATAGTTTGTAGCAAGAATTCTTGCTGTGTTGTTGTTAATTGCATAGTTTCTCCCTTATAATAGAGCTTCTATTTTTTGCTCTAAATCTTTGATTTTACTTTTATATTTTTCTGTTTCAACCCTATATTGAGAGTTTCTTTGTTTGAGTGCTTTGACTTCGTTTCTTAAAGTAGTGATTTCATCTGTTAAAATATCAATATTTCCTAAAGCCCTTTGGAGTTGAAGTTGGTGTTTGCGGATAAGTATTTCTGCTTCTTGTAGGGTTAATTTCATAATAGCACTATTTTTTTCTTCCTTTTGTGCGACACTTTTGTAAAAAAAGGTTTTAACGACAATAAATAAGACAAAAAGAATAAAAGTTGTTAAAAATAACCATTGTGTAAAAAGTGTCATTTTATCCCCTATTACAATTTTTCTATTCTTTGTAAATGCCTACCGCCTTCAAATTGACTTTGGCAAAAATTTTGCAAGATTGCTTCTGCCATATCTATCCCAATCACTCTAGCCCCTAGGCATAGGACATTAGCGTTGTTGTGCTTACGACTCATAGCTGCACTATAAGGTTCATAGCAAAGGGCTGCTCGGATTCCTTTAAACCGATTTGCAGCAATACTCATTCCAATTCCGCTACCACAAATTAAGATACCAAAACTCTTTGAATCTTCTAAAACTTTCTGGCAAAGTAAATTCGCAAAATCTGGATAATCAACTTTAGTTTGATTATGGCAACCTAAATCAAAAACTTCATAATTCCTAGTTTGCAAAAATTTAAGAATTGGGCTTTTGAGAATAAAACCTGCGTGGTCATTTGCAATATAAAATCTCATATTTCCCCTTTAGAGTAGCCAATGTATAATCCAATTCATAGGCTTTGAAAGGATTATTGAAAGCGGTGTGCTTAGAATAACCATTAAACATATCATTCCTAGCATCGGATGAATCTTGTTAAAAAGTTTAGCAAAAAAATCATTTTTAAACATTAAACCCAGATAAGCTAATACTTGTGAGCCATCTAAAGGAGGAAAAGGGAGGAGATTAAAAACCCCTAAGATAACATTATAAATGAGTAATTGTAAAAAGAAGAAAAGAATAAGCTCTAAAATAAATTTAGGATTATCAAAGTAATCCAAGAAGCCACTAAATATTCCCCCATTAAAAGCATAAATACAAAAAGAGCAAAAAAGGGCTAGTGTAAAATTATAAGCAACACCAGCAATAGAGACTCCAAAAGCCCCCAAATATCCGCCATTAGAAATTACCCTATCCATTCTCACAGGGACAGGCTTAGCCCAACCAAACAAAAAAGGGGCATTGAGTAAAAAGAGTATTACAGGAACAAGGATAGAGCCGATTAAATCTATATGCACTAGAGGATTTAATCGGAGTCTACCTAAATCCTTTGCACTGCTATCGCCATATTTATAAGCTACTAACCCGTGCATAATCTCATGCCCTATAATAGCAATAAGTAAGGCAATGACGATTATAGGAAGCTGGTAAAATAAGGGTAAATCAAACATTAGGGTGTTTTTTGAGTCTCTAAAGATTCGATAGTTTTTCCTATCCTTTCCCATCGGATATTAAAATCACTATCCCAACTTAGATAGATAAACCACGGCTTGCCAACAACATAGCGATAAGGAACGCTTCCCCAAAATCTTGAATCATTAGAATTATTCCGATTGTCCCCCATCATAAAAAATTCATCTTCCTTAATCTTTGTATGAAAGGCTAATTCCCCATTATCTAAGGTGATAGGTTCCATGCCAATTTTATGCCCGCTTTGCAAATAACTTTGTAATTGAACAAAAGCATTAAAAGGGATATTTTCATAATGTATGCCCGGGTGTTTTTTAGCATAAGGTTCATAAAAGTAGGTTTTACCTTTATAAATGAGTGTTTTGCTAGAATCTTCAGTATAAGGATTGTCACTAGCAAAAGCAACCCATAATCCCTCTTTGGTGTAAAGAATTTCATCACCACTAATTCCTATATTACGTTTTACATAATGTATTTTTGGTTCTAATGGATAACGGAATATTACAATATCTCCCCGCTTTGGACGATCCCCTTCAAAAAGATGCCCATTATTATTAAAATCAGGCAAGACTTTTATCTCTATCCAAGGAATTGTGGGTGTTGGGATTCCATAAGAATATTTTTTGACAAATAAATTATCACCAATTAGCATTGTATTTAACATACTTCCACTAGGGATAACAAAAGCTTGAGCGACAAAGAATATTACGCATAAGACGATGATAATTGTGCCTGTCCAACTATTAATAAACTTACCTAATTTATTAAATATTTGATTCATTAAACTTCCTTAAATCTTATAAATTTGCACGAATTTTAGTGGCTTTTATTGTATTTTGCAACAAAGAAGCGATTGTCATGGGTCCCACACCTCCTGGAACTGGGGTGATAAAACTGCAAATAGGAGCTACATTATTAAAATCTACATCGCCTATAATTTTTCCATTTTCCAAGCGATTGATGCCTATATCAACAACAATGGCACCTTCTTTAACCATTTCTTTGGTGATGAGGTTTGGCTTGCCAACGGCTA
The DNA here is from genome assembly GCF_003097575.1 of Helicobacter apodemus. Classification (NCBI taxonomy): domain Bacteria; kingdom Pseudomonadati; phylum Campylobacterota; class Epsilonproteobacteria; order Campylobacterales; family Helicobacteraceae; genus Helicobacter; species Helicobacter apodemus. Next base: position 1,832,506 of record NZ_CP021886.1, read on the forward strand.
CGCAAAGAATATCTGCATTTTTAGTATGCTCTATGAGATTGTTGGTGTAGATATGGCAAAGCGTAATGGTTGATTTATGGTTAAGGAATAATGCACCTAAGGGTTTGCCAACAATATTGCTAGTCCCTACAATTACCACATTTTTACCCTTAAGGTTAATATCATAGGCTTGAAGCAATGTAATAACTCCCATAGGGGTAGCAGGAGTAAATCCTTCAAGATTAGCCGAGATTCGCCCTACATTAAAGGGGTGAAAACCATCGACATCTTTATGGGGGGTAATGGCTTCTAGGATAGTTGTTGTATTAATGTGTTGAGGAAGAGGCAGTTGGACTAATATCCCATCAATATTTGGGTTTTGATTTAGCATATTAATGGTTTGTAAAAGAGAATCTTGCGTAATGCTTTTAGGCATTTCGTGTGTTGTAGAATAGATTCCTGTTCGCTTACAGGCTTTTGCTTTCATATTTACATAGCTTTGAGAGGCTGGATCATCGCCTACTAAAATAACCGCTAATCCGGGAGTAATTTGTTTTTTGTTTAGAAGTTGCACTTCTTCTTTGAGCGTTTCTTCGATTTTTAAAGCAAGAGATTTTCCATCTAATATCTGCATTTATAGCCTTTGAAAAGTTATTTTGATATTATAATAAAAAAAGTTTTTTTATAGTTTAAGGCTTTGTATGTATCGGTTATTTTTGCTGATTTTTGGTAGTTTTGTTTTTGCACAAGAGAGTTTTATTACATCTATTGAATATGGAAAAATGCTTTATGAAAACCCTCGCGGTATAGGTTGTGTAGAATGCCACGGACAAGCAGGGGAGGGAAAAAGAATTACAGAGTATTACCATAAAAAAAAACTCATAACTTTGCAAGGACCTGCTATTAATCATCTAACATTTGAAGCCTTTGCTAAAGCTTTAGGGGAAAACAAAAAGGTTATGCCAAAATATTATTTAACAAAAACTGAGATTCAAGCTATTTTTGAATATATAGAATCTAAAAATTCTGCAAAGTAAGATAATGCAAGAGTTATTAATTGGCTATAAAGAAGTATGTAGGAGTTTTGAGGTTTTAAAACCTTATGAAAATATCTTAACGATTTTTGGGGGAGCAAGGGTTGCAAAATATAGTGAAGCTTATAAGCAGATAGAAAGATTAGCCTTTGAGCTTGGAAAGGAAGGCTATTGCATTATGACAGGAGGGGGACCTGGGATTATGGAAGCTGCTAATAAGGGTTTGGTAGAATCTAAAGACAAAGATTCTAAAGTAGTTTCTATTGGGCTAAATATACAGCTTCCCCACGAGCAAACAATAAATCCTTATGTAGAGATTCCTTTAATATTTGAAAATTTTTTTAGTAGGAAATTTGTCTTTAATCACCATTCTATAGGAATTATCGTTGGAGAGGGAGGGTTTGGGACTTTAGATGAATTAAGTGAGATTCTAACATTAATAGCCACCCAAAAGATACAAAAAATACCCATTATTTTGTATGGCAAGGAGTATTGGAAAGGTTTTTTTCAGTGGATTGAGGAAGTTATGCTTAAAAAGGGGTTGATTTCTAAAGAGGAATTAGAGATTATAAGTATTGCAGACTCTACAAAAGAAGTTTTAAGGATTTTAAAAAACCGGGTTGTTAAAACCATACATCATTAATAAAACCATAAACATTGCAAAAAGTGCTAAAATAATAGGAGCAAATCGTGCCATATTATTCCTTTATTAAGAAAAGTTGATGAAAAATTTATCATACAATAAAAGACCTAAAAGTTTTCAGCAATTTGTCGGACAAAAACACCTCTTTGGAGAGAATGCTCCTTTTATGAAACTTCTTAAAAGTGGGAGTATCCCGCATAGTTTTTTCTTTGGTAATGCTGGAAGTGGTAAGACAAGTGCGGCACTTTTAATAGCGGATATGCTCTCACTCCCATTTTATCCCCTTAATGCCACGAATTTTAAGTTAGAAGATTTGCGTAATATTTTAAAACAATACCAAAATACTTTACAAAAACCTTTGATTTTTATTGATGAAGTGCATAGATTAAGCAAATCCCAACAAGAAGCACTATTGCCTATAATGGAAAATCATCAAGCCCTTATCTTGGGAGCCTCTACCGAAAATCCTTTTTTTGCTCTAAGTAGTGCGATAAGATCGCGTTCTTTTGTTTTTGAGTTTTTTGCGTTGAGTAAGGACGAATTAAGAGAGATTTTAAAGCCTTATGATTTAGACTTAGAGATTCAAACCCATTTGATAGAAAGTAGTGGAGGAGATGCTAGGGCTATGCTTAATTTACTTGATTGTGCCTTAAGTCTTAAAGAGCCTCTTACCCTAGCAGCTCTAAAGTCTCTTCGACCAACCTCTTTAAATATCGGTGTTAGTGAGTTTGATAGACATTATAATCTCATCTCTGCAATGATAAAAAGTATCCGAGGAAGCGATGAAAATGCAGCTATTTATTATCTAGCACGATTAATTACAGAGGGTGAGAATCCGGAATTTATAGCAAGACGATTAGTAATTTTAGCGAGTGAAGATATTGGTAATGCTAATCCTAATGCTTTAAATTTAGCGGTTTCTACAATGCAAGGGGTAGCAAGAATTGGTTACCCAGAAGCTAGGATTCTTTTAAGTCAATGCGTTATTTATCTTGCAGCTTCACCTAAGTCTAATAGTGCTTATGAAGCTATTAATGAAGCGATAGATTATGTAAGAACTCATCCTAATGAAGAAATTCCAAAGTCTCTTTGTCAATTTTCTAAAGATTATCTTTATCCTCATAGTTTTGGTGGTTGGGTAGAGCAAGAGTATTTGTCTAAAAGGCTAAAGTTTGTCAAGTGGCTACCTAAAGGATTTGAAAAAACATTAAAAGAGTGGATTGATAAAATAAGGGGTAAAGATAATGAAAATTCTTAAAGAAAGCTTCTTAGATTAGGAAACCCTAATCTAAATTATTCCACTACGGGAGTATGTGATGTTCGTTTATCCTCTCCAATATCATCTCTGTGTGGTTGAGCTTCTACGATGTTATCCCATACAATGCAACCCTCTGTTGGACAGGCTGTTGCACAGGCTGGTTCATCGTTATGCCCTACACATTCTACACATTTGTCATTATAAACAAAATAGCAACCATCATCATTTGGGTTATCATCATCATCTACGATTGCTTCAACGGGGCATTCATCAATACAGGCTCCACAGGCTATACAAATATCAGTAATTTTTACAGACATAATTTCTCCTTAATTTTTAGTTAATGCCTCTAAGTATATAAGAAGCTCTATAAAATAAAGTTTAAAAAAATTATTTCTTAATAAAATTCTAACTTTATTTGGGGAGGTTAAAAAGTTGTTACTATTAAGAGCAACAAGAAGCCAAAAAATAAGAAAGGGACAAATGGCATTTTGTATGTTTTTGTAACAAGCATAACACATAAGGTTGTAATAGCTGCTATAAAGATTGCCACAAAAGCGTAGAATATCCCTAAAACACCACCAAGGATACCAAAAATAATAATATCCCCTCCCCCATAACTTCTTTGTTACAAATACTTCCGATAAAAAGCCTTAAGAAACTTGCAATACCCATTAGAACAAAAGCATTTAAAAAAGGATTAATGGGCGAATAAAAAGCGTTTAAATCGGCATAAAATCCATAGCAAATTCCAAGCCCAAAGGTTAGGAAGCTTAAAATATTAGGAATCTCTAAAAAATACCAATCAATAACACAAAGTGTATAAAAGAATAAACATAAAAAGAAGCAAATAATTCCCCCAATACCATAATGATAAAAGCTAAAAACTGCGAAAAATCCACCTAAACATTCACTTAAAAAATACCAAAATGGAATCTTACTTTGGCAGTGCCTGCATTTTTTGTTTAAGAAAAGATAAGAGAATAGGGGGATTTTGTCTCTCCAAAGTAATGTTTTTTTGCATTGTGGGCAAAAGGAGAAGGGTAGGTATAAATTTAAATTCTTTGGGATACGATAGATTAAGACATTAGCAAAGGAGCCTAAAATAACGCCAAAAACAAAAACAAATAAAAATTCCATAGCATTCCTTAAAATTTGATACAATTTTACATTAATTTTTGGAGATTTTATGGGAGATATAGCGGTTTTTGGAGGGTCATTTGACCCTCCACATTTGGGGCATTTAGAGATTATTAGGGTTGCTTTAGAAAAATTAGCCATTGACAAACTTTTTGTCGTGCCTTGTTTTTTAAACCCTTTTAAGACAATCTCTCTTTTTAGCCCAATGCAGCGTCTAGACTGGCTTAATAATCTCTTAATGGGTAAAGATTCAAGACTTAAAGTGCTAGATTTTGAAATTAGGCAAAATAAATCTATACCGACATTGAAAACTATAAAGTTTATTGAAAAGCTTTATAAGCCTAATAAAATCTATTTACTCTTAGGTGCGGATAATATAGAGAATTTGCCTAAATGGTATCAGTATGAAAACCTTAAAGCTAAGGTGGAGTTTGTTATAATTCCGCGTAAAGGCTATGAAATAGTTGGTGATTTTAGAGTTTTGCCTATGCGAGAAATAGCGATTAGTTCTACACAAATCAAACTTGCGTTACAAAAGGATGATTTGGAAGTTTTAGAGTTTATCCCGCAAGCTATTTTAGAGGAGATTTTAAAAAGGAAAGAAATTGCAAGATAGAGAAAAAGTTATTGAGGAAATTTGTAAAATTATAGAGGATAAAAAGGGTGAAAATATTGAGGTTTTTAATCTTAAAGGGAGCGATTATTTTGTAGATTTTGTGGTTATTGCAACTGCACTTATTGATAAGCACGCTTTGGCATTGTTGGATTTTTTGAAAAAGGATTTAAAGCAAAAGGGGGAAAGTTTTTTAAATATCGAAGAAGAAAATCCTAATTGGATAGTGGCAGATTTAGGGGATATTATTATTCATCTTTTTACAGAAAATCAAAGAAAGAAATTTAATTTAGAAGAATTTTTAAGCAAAATTACACAAAAGTCTTATGAAGTTTAATAATTTGGGTTATTTTTGCATAAATATTATTTGGTGCTTAAAATATACAGATTTGTTTTTTACCAAGGGGGTATCTTTAAACTTCTTAATCCTTGATAATTTAATCACTTTTAAAACCTATCCATTTCACATAAGCTTTAAAAAAGATTAAACACCCAAAGGGTGAAAGGTTCTAACACAATAGGTTTGTGTTAGAGAATAATATCAAAACTACACTTGTTTAACTCATCAAACATAGAATCTTTCCATTTTTGAAACATTATTGTTTTGTCTCTTTATTTGGTGTATATGTTGTAGAGAACCATAAGCACCAATAGTAGAATCATAATTCCCACCCATTTCATAATTTCAAGAAAGAAAGATAACCAAGATTTCTTAGCTTTTTTATTGTTTTCTACAGCCTGTAATCTGCATTCTAACTTTCTCTTTAAGAGCAATTTCACGCTCTCTTAATTCAAGTTGTTTTTTAAGAATCTCATCATCTTGAGATTTACGCTTATCGGAAAACTCTTTAGGGGAGATTTTTCACCCCTACGCCGATTACAAATTTTATCATTAACTCCTTGCCAACCTTAAGTAATAATGCCAAGATTCTAGATTTTGCTTGTGGGGCGGGACACTTTTTAACTGAATTTATCGCACATAATCAAAACGCCAAGCTTTATGGCATAGAAAAGAATAAAGATTTAAGCAAAGTCGCAAAAACCGCTTGTATCTTTCACAATCCCGAAAGTAAATCGCAAATCATTTTCCAAGATGCCCTAGATTTCATCAAAGAAAATTATAAAGATGAGTTTGAAAATGAAAGCTTTGATTTGATTCTTTCAAATCCGCCCTATTCTGTAAAAGGCTTTTTAAGCAACCTAGATAAAGCCTTAAATGCCTTTAGCTTAAGTCAAAGCATAGACTCTAAAAGCTATGACAAAAACAACGCCATAGAATGCTTTTTTGTAGAGAGAGCAAAGCAATTCTTAAAAGAGGGTGGATATTTTGCCCTTATCTTGCCTGTGTCTATCTTGCAAAAAGGTGGAATTTATGAAAAAACAAGAGAGCTTTTATTGGCACATTTTAAGCTTTTATGCCTTGTGGAGCTAAACTCACGCACTTTTGGCAGCACAGGCACGCAAACGATTATTTTATTTGCAAAAAGGGTGAAAAAATACGATGAAGATTTGATTTCTAGGCTTAAAGATTCTAATTTTAGCGACGAAGCTTTAAGCGATGATATTAATGATGAAAACTTTTTGAAAAATTACTGCGAGTTTATGGGCTATGAGTATGAAAGTTTTAAAAAGTTTATGTGTGAAGGGGTTTTAAGTGAGAATCTTAAAGATTCAAATGCCTTTAAAGAATATTTAGCAGATTATGAATCTTCAAAGCCTAAAGTATTTAAAAAGCAAAAGCTTAGTGAAAACGACAAAAAAGCCCTTTTTGAAAAGTCTAAATTTTTTCAAAACAATCTAGATTCCAAAACATATAAAAAGCAATATGGCGAATTTTTAAAAAGCGATGCATACAATAAAGCAGAGGAAAACTTACGCTTTCAAAATTTCTTAAATCAAGTCAAAGACCTAGAATGCGAGAAAATGCTTTATTTTGCTTATATCAAAGATGAAAAAGTCCTAATTCTAAAAAGCCCGAGCGATAAAAATAAAGAGGGCAAAAGCAACAAGGCAAATATTGTTAAGTTTCTAGGCTATGATTGGAGTAATCGCAAGGGCGATGAGGGGATAAAATATATTACAAACAAACCCATAGATTTTGAGTTAAAAGAAAGTGATGAGGATAGCGATGAGGAGAAAAAGCAAAAAGAAGTCTTAAGAAATATTAATTCTGTGAAATTTATCCAAACCCCGCTTTATAATCCTAGTGATAAAGAGGACAACACCAAACTAGCCTACGCACTCAAAAGCTTTATGGAGCAGGATTCTAACAACGCCTTAAGTCTTGATAACCTTTTGGAATCTTTACAAAGCAGCGAACAAGATATCTATACGCTTTTTAGCGCACAATGTAAAGAGTTGCTAGATTTTTCTAGGGCGGAGTTTAGCAAGGCAATCAGTTTAAATCCTAAAAATCTAACAATCTTTAGCAATCCTTTTGAAAATTCTCAATTTAAGTTGGTGAAGTTGGGGGAGATTTTAAAAAGTCTAGGCAAAGGTAAGCGACCCGCTTCATTTGAAAGCAAAAATGGCGTAATTAATTTTTATAAATCCTCCTTAGAAGTTTATAAATGCAACACATACGACTTTAATACCGAAGCTTTGATTATTGGGGATGGTGGGAGTGCGAATATCCATTATGAAAATGGTAAATTCTCAAGTTCCGACCATACTTATATTTTTACAAATTTGAAAGAAGATGTTTTTTTGCGTTATGTATATTTTATTATCAGAAACAATTTAGAACTTTTAGAGGCAGGTTTTAAGGGAATTGCTTTAAAAAATATTGCAAAGGAATTTATAGAAAATGGAGTAAAAATCCCACTCCCGCCCCTAGAAATCCAAAAGCAAATCGTGAATGAGTGCGAAAAAGTAGAGGAGCAGTATAACACCATACGAATGAGTATAGAGGAATACCAAAAGCTTATCAAAGCGATTTTAGTAAAATGTGGAATCTGTGAAGCAGATACTGCACAATCCGCTAATAGTGCTGGGGAGGGGGGTATAATGCCTCTTTTGGCAGCCTAGATTCCATTGATACTTTCATTACACAGCTTTTGGCGCACATTGCAGAGTTAGAATCCAAGCTAGATTTTAAATTTTTACAAAGTTTAAACGCGGAAGCCACAAATAAAGAATCTCTAACCCTTGACAGCAAAGAATTTCAAAATATTTTAAACACACTTCCGATTCCACCTAAAGAGGGCTGGGAAAGGAAAAAAATCGGAGAGGTTTTATCCCTAGAATATGGCAGAGCCTTACCAGAATCTCAAAGAGTTCAAGGAGAATATCCTGTAATGGGTTCAAATGGAATTGTGGGTTATCACAATGAATATATTGCAGAAACTCCTTGCATTATTGTAGGGCGAAAAGGTTCGGCAGGGAAAATAAATTATGTTGAAAAAAATTGTTATCCTATAGATACGACTTTTTATATTAAGTTGAAAGTTCAATACAATATGGGATTACTTTATTTTATAATGCAAAATTTAAATTTAGAAAAAGAGCAAATTGGTATAGGTGTCCCGGGAATTAATCGCAATAATATTTATGCTTTACAAATCCCCCTCCCACCTCTAAAATCCCAACAACAAATCGTGAATGTGATAGAAAATATAGAATCCCATATCACGCATTTAGATTCTATAACTCCACTTTTAGAATCTAAAAAACAAGAGATTTTTTTGGAATCTTTAATGTAAATACAAAATAAAATTATAGTAGAATGCAAAGCAAGATGATTAATGCGGTTTTAATCCTATTGCTAGGGCTTTCTATTCAAGAAACAATAGAATCTAAAATCACCCAAAGTCTCGCTTTAAGAACTAAAGCAAAGGCACTTTTAGAGAAAGCTAAAGCAAAAGTAGAGGCAAAAATAAATTTGTCTTAATGTGTTATAATTAAAGATATATGGTAATAGTTTAAATAAAGGATTTTAAATGGACTTACTTTATCCGTATTTTCTCACTTTGCACTTGGTGTGTGCAATTATATTTTTAGGTTATATTTTTACTGATGTGGTGCTGCTTACCCCTATAAGGAAATATGTAGGTGATGAAATTGCCAATAAGGTATTTAGTGTAATAAGCAAAAGAGGTGTCAGGATAATGCCTTTATGTCTAGCTCTTTTGGTGCTTACAGGTGGAGCAATGATAAGTCGTTATATTGGCAGTATGCAGGGATATTTGCAAACCTCATTGCAGATTTTTTTAGTGATAAAAATGTGTGTTGCATTAGTTATTGTGCTAATGGTGATTATCTCGCTAAGTTGTAAATTTTTAAAATTTAAGAATCCTTTGGCACAAGTGATACACCCTGTTGCCTTGATACTTGGTTTTATTATCGTGGTTTTAGCAAAAATAGCCTTTTATGTATAGAATTTATAGAGAATGAGCTTATTATTTCTTGATAGATACTAGTATAAGTTGTATAATTGTAAGAATGACTTTTAATTATCTTAAACAAATTTTAAGGAGAAAAAATGGCGAAAATTTTGCTTTTAAATGGAGCAAAAGCTTTTGGAGCATCACAAGGCAAATTAAATTGCACCTTGCACGATGTTGCAAAGTCTGCTTTGCAATCACTAGGCTTTGAGATTTTGCAAACGCATATTGATAAGGGTTACAACACACAAGAAGAGATGCAAAAGTGGCTAGAGAGTAAGGTGATTATTTATCAAATGCCTGGTTGGTGGATGGGAGAGCCGTGGATTGTGAAAAAATATATTGATGAAGTCTGTCACGGAGCAGCTGGGAAGTTTTTTACAAGTGATGGACGCCATAGGGATAATCCAGCGGTAGGCTATGGCACAGGAGGACTTTTAAAGGATAAGAAATATATGTTTTCGCTTACTTGGAATGCGCCCATAGAGGCTTTCACCGAGCCTAATGATTTCTTTGAGGGGGTAGGTGTAGATGGTGTGTATTTGCATTTACACAAAGCTCATCAATTTATGGGAATGAGTGCGTTACCAACTTTTATCTGTAATGATGTGATGAAAAACCCACAAATAGAACGATATATCAAAGATTATGAGGCACATTTAAAGAAAGTGTTTGCATAACCTATAATCTATGGATTCTATACTGCTCCCAATACACGTTTTTAAACACAAAGTAGGTAGGATTTAGTAGTATTGATACAAAATTATAAAACTCCCTAGCTTCTTTTGTAGAGTGGATTATAAAGGTAATTATGAAGGCGATTTTGCTATAATGCCATTTTAAAATTATAATTTGAGATAAATCACTCTTAGATGTTGCGATGATAACAAAAGAAAGCTTCAAAGAGTTTTTATATATTTTGGGATTCTTTTTCTATTGTCCTTAATATTGCCTGTATTACACTGCCATCTTTTAAGGTTTTTAAAAACTCTAAAGCCTCTTGGTGTTTAATGAGATATTCCAATGCTAATGCCCTTACTTAACTTTTCTAGCTTATCTTTTAATTCCTCAATACTAATAATAATTTCTGCCATAATCCTACCTACAAAAACAAACCATATCCTCTGTGTAAGTTTCTATAAAATCCATTGTAGGATTTCTTTTAAATTGTGCTTCTAATTCTACACAGGATAGATTAGGTTTAAAAGTAGTATTTAAACAACCTAATTCTTTAGCCTTTGCTTCTAATTCCTTACATTTCTCCCACTCCTTAGGATAAAATCTGTAAAGAGTATATAACGACTTCTTGCTTTGCTTAGGACAACAAAAGCAACCTGTCCTCTCAAAGTGTTGATAAAGAGGATTAGCGATACCTTTATCTTTTAAGTAGTTTTCAACCTCTCTTTCATTCCATTGCCATTGGTATAAAGGATATTTAGCAACGCCATAATCTAAACTAGAGGTTCTGCCATTGCTTACTTCATTATAGGTATAACCAATAAGAATTGTATTTTTAAAAGCATTTGGGCTTTTACTCTTTATAAAATCACGACTAGGCTTTGCCTTTAATTCTCTGGTGCAATAATCCATTCCTAAAGTTTTAGGAAGCCCACGCAATTTGCCCTTATGCTCTCCCCTTGTGATAGGATATTCAAAAGCCCATTTAGAGAGTAAATCCTCCTCACTTCTTAAGCGTGTTAGCTTTTTATTGAAATGCTTTAAGAGGTAGGATTCTAATTTATCAATATATGTAAGCATTTGGGGAAACTCATAATGTGTATCACAAAAGAGGATATAATCAATCTTACCTCCTAATTCTAAATACCTCACTACCATTGCAGTAGAATCTCTGCCACCACTAAGATTTGCAAAAATCATTCACTCTCCCATTTCAAATAAGATTGCTTTAGTGCTAAACCCCATATCTTTACAATTTGTGGAATCACACTATTGCCTAATGCGTGGATTTCCTCCAATCTTTGGGATAACCCATTATCTCCTCGTATATCTCTACAATGGAGCTTAAAATCTCCTTGTTTGTTTCTACGCATATACTCGCAATATAGGGATATAATCTCTTTTGATGGGTTGAATGGGTTTTCAATTGTGTAGAAATGGTGAAATGCTTCAAGCAAAAAGAATCCGAAGCTATGGGAGTAGGTAGAAGCATTGAAGCAGAGGGCATAAACTCTTTTTCTTTGGTGTGGGTATCCAAACTCTCTACCACTACACATTCTCCAGCATAAACCATACCCTGCCTCTTGAATTTCTTTAATAAAACTTTCTTGGTATTCCTCATTTGTGATAAGTTGTGGGGAATTTTCAAAAAGAATAAATTTTGCATTGCTCTCCTTTGCGATTTTAATTGTTTCATAAAATAAACCACTCCTTTCTCCTTTTAATCCTGCTTTCTTTCCTGCAATGCTTAAGTCTTGACAAGGAAACCCAGCAGTGATTAAATCTACTTGCATTCCCTTTGTGTTAAGTTCTCTAATATCTCTACAAATAGGAATTCCACTAAAGTTTTTCTCTAAGACTTCAGCACAATACGCATTAATTTCACAAAAGCTAATAGTTTTATAAAAATCCTTATCTGCCATTTGCAATCCCAATGCAAATCCGCCTATCCCACTAAACAAATCTAAATGGTGGATTTTGTTTTGCATTCACTCTCCCATTTCAGATAAGATTGCTTTAAATTTGGGGAATATTAAAAAAATTAAGTTTTGAATTAAAGGGTTAAAGGTTTAGTTTTGTGGTAAAATGCTATGCCTAGTATGGAATACCGCCTAAATAATTTAGGTGTGTGCGTATGTCTAATGAAATGCCAAAAGAGGCAACTCTTACAAAGAGTAAAGAGGATTTAGCAAATGATGAGCATTTGGAAAAAATCCAATTACAAAATAAAATCTCTCGTGAAGTGCTTGAAAGTAGAAGCAATGAAAAGAAGCTTGACGATATAGAAGCCACGCTTCATAATGCAAAGATACTAAATAAACTAAGCAAGAATCTAGTAAATATCTTTTTTAGCAAATTTGCTTTTACTTGTCGGATTGTTGGTTATGCTTTATTGAATGTATGTCTTTATTATTATCTTGCTGAGTCTGCAAGTTTTTACATTAGTTTAATAGATAAAATAGGATTATTTGTTATTGTGTGTATCTTAGGTAAGTTTTTAAAGGATAATCTAACTTGCTTTATTGAAATGTTTAAGAAGTAAATATACAAAATAAAAATTACATTATGCCTAAATAAAACAAAGGGAATTGGCACCTTGTTAAATAAAAAAGAGATATTATAAAATCATTAACGAATTGAATTGCTTTGTCTTATAAGAAATGCTATAATACCCTAAGACAAGATTAGGAAGCTGTAAGATACGCCTTGTTAGTGCAGTAATCACTCTACCTTAGGCTGTGGCAATCTTGTCTAAAACTTCTGGTAAATAACTTCGTATTCTTTTAAAATCTTTAATAATCTTTGTTTTGAAGCAATATAGCTTGTTTTGTATTTTAAACGATTGGATTTAGGTATGCCAATGCTTACTAGATTTAAAACGCCTTTTTCATCTTTAAAAGCCTTATAGAAATAATATATTCCATTATCGTTTCTTACAGGATAAAATATCGTTTTTAAAATCTTGCAGAATGTGAAGTATCAAATCATCTAAAATTATTTGCTTGTTAGCATGTTCTTTGAGATGTTTTGTAATAGTAGCTGAGCGTTTGTCATTTCTGGGAAATTTAATACGAATCTTGGCAAACATATCATAAATATCATTTAGCGTGGGCGTTAGATGTTCTTTTGATTCCAAAATATCAACGAGTGCGTTTTTAAATATCTCAATAAGTTCATCTTGATTTGATTCTGGCAAGAATTTCCTTTATCTCTTTATCATTAAAGCTTGGATTCTTTAAAGCACTTTCGTTGTGGTATTTGCTATCATTTTGTTGCTGGTAGTCTATAGCTTCTCCATCAATCTGACAAAACAGCAATTGCATAATCCTAATGTAAGGGGGAATTTTGATAATAGAATTTGAAGCATTAAATATTACGATAGGCAAATGCCCGCTATATCCGGGGTTTGCATAAGATGATATAGGCAGAATAAGACCGATTCTAGTAAATGAGCTGCGTGGCAATATGATTCCGCACATATCTTTGGGGATTGTTACTTTTTCTACACTTGAAGCATAGAGATAATTTAGTGGTTTTAGCTCATATCCCTTTGCTAAATCTATCTCCTCATAAATATCATCACAAAGCTTTTCGTCGCAGTCCAGCTCAAACAAATCAATGGTTTTGTCATCTCTTTTTACTTTTGCAATATCGCCTATGCTCAAATCAATAGAAGCTCCGCGAATATTATTCTTACTTAAAGATGTAATACTTTCTGCAATATATTCAAGCTTTGAAGTTCCTAAAATCATCTCTTACTCTCCCATTCACATATTTAGATACTGATTGTAGCACAAGCTTATTTATTTTTTATTAAATCATAACTTAAAGTATTTGTTTTAAAACTTTTTCTCATAACCTAGAATCTACAAAATCTCCTATACCTTGATTAAGAGACAATATTGCACGACTTAAGCCCTTAAGTTGTAGAGGTTTATCTTTTTCTATTCTTAGAGAAATGATTATTTCTTGCATTGTTTTCCTTTTAAAGAATTTTAGCATTCTAACACCTTTTTCATTGTTCGCCTTTAAAATAAATCACATTTTCATCTTTGCTTTTTAGGATTCTTTGGAGTTTGCTAAGATTTTTAATGTCGTAAAAAGTCTTATGGAGTAGGTCTCCATTTTGTGAGATTGCGAAACTTGCTAAATGCACTAAACCTTTATAATCTCTAAAAGGCTTGTAAAACACATAAGAATCTTGTATAATGTAATCGTTTCCTGTCTGAAGCCTAGTCTTGTTTTGCATTTTGGAGACTAGCGCGTTATTGCTCCGCATTGCGTTAGCTTTTTTAGCTACTTGAGACATTTCAGGGCGATACTTTTGCTTCACTACAAAAAGCGGATTAGTAAGAGTATCTAAAAATGCTCCGCTAAACTTTCTCCTATCTTTTTTGTATGTATTGTTTGTAAAATGGTTGTAAGCCTTATAAACATTAATATTTACCTTGCCTATGGGCGTATTAATAGCAACTTCCTTTACTTTGGTGCCAAATTGCTTTTTAAAATCTCTCCATTCTAGCTCTTTGGGTAGCTCCACCGCTTGTTTTTCTAGTGCTTCTGTATTTAATCTATTTTCAAGCAAAAATGCCTTTTGTAGCTTTCCTCCCTCTTTATTCTCTAGTTCTTTTAACACTCCCTTTGCTTGAATCTCTCTACCTTTTTCATTTTTCACAATATATCTAGGTTCTAGGGATTGTAAAATAGGATATTGCCTAATTGCACTCTCCCAACCTTTACTTAGAGCATTGGCTAATTCCTCTTGGAGTTTTTCTCTAAATTTAGGATTATCTTTGATTGCCTTAAATCCTTGTGCTATCCCCTTACTTCCTGCTACTCCTACTGCTAATCCTAAAAGGAAGTTGGCGGGATTAAAGGTAATATTCCCGCTCTCATCACTTTCAAACCCTGCAATACTTCCGCCTACTAATCCATTGCCTAAGTGAGGGTTAGAATGATAAATATTAGGAGATTGTTTGTTGAAGTATTTAAAACCCTCTTTTGTTGTATCTTTTGTAGTAGCGGTTTTAAACTCCCCTTTGCTTTTAGGGACGCTCCCCTTATTCTCCACTGCTTTAATTTGGTTAGGGTTAAAGACTACAAATTCATCACTGGCAAATTTTATTGCATCATATCCTTTATCTTTTAAATAATTAGAGTAATGCGGTATGCCTCTATTTGGATATACCCAATTCCTACTAAAACTAATATCATCAAATCGTGTTTGTAATGCTTTAAACAAAAGCTCTGTTTCACTATGGTATTGTGCTTTATGAAGTTTTGTTAAGCTATGTTGTGATTCTTTGCTTAGCTTTTTATAAATATCTATTGTTTTGCCATTTTTGTCTCTAACTAGCACTTGTTCATCACCATTGTAATAAACTTTAGGTTCTTTATATCCTAAATCTTGCACTTCTTTTAGTGCTTTTCTATAAGGCGTTAATAGCTCTTTTTTGTAGGTGTTAAATAAATCCTCTGTCGTGTTAATACCATATTTTTTAAGTTCGCCATTTTCAATCCTTTTTTCAATAAAGGGGAATATTTCTAAAATTTCTTTCCATTTATTTTTATCTACATCACCCATTATAAAAGGCTTTTTAGAGTTTAAAAAAACTTTGTAAAGATGGGTTTCACCATAGGATTTTGCTGCTTTTTCATTATCGCTAAACCAAAAGCCAATGGCTGGATTATAGTTGTCGTCTTTTTTATTAAATTTGTAATTCCAAGCTTGTGCTATTTGCTTCTGTTGTGCGTCTATATCAAAGACTTCAAACATCTTATCGTTTCTACTCCCGTGATAAAACACTTTAGGTAAGCCTTGCTCATCTTTAGTTAAAGGGGAAGAGTCTTTATGCCAATCTAGTAAGTCTTTAGCCTTTGTTGCATCATATTTAAACTTTTGCTGGAGTTGTGGTATAATGGTTTCATCAGTTTTTGCAATAGTAGTAGATTTATTATGCGGGGATTCTACCGATTGAGCTTTAACTGCCGCTCCTGTATTGTCCGCGTCTTTACTTAAGGGAGCGGAACTTAAACTTTCTAATTCTAAAGAATATATCTTATTATTGCCAAGCCTCTTTTCAAAAAGTGTGATTTTTGCTACTGCTTCCTTATCATTAATGGTTAAAGGTGTATTAAACCTATGCACTGCTTGTATATTTGGTCTTTCTTTGTAGTCTGTATGGGTTTGCTTTAAATGTGCGTTCTCAAAAAGCTCTTTAAGATTCTCACTCACCTTAAAATGCTCATCCCTACTAAATCCATTATAAATACTTTTATCCACTGCTTTAGAGCTTGAAATTTTATTAATTTCTTTAATAGAAATTGTCCCACTAAGCCCTGTTTCCTTATTAATAATTTCTTTGTTTATATATGGGCTTAATGCTTCTTTTAAATCCGCTCTTAAACTTGCAATGCCTTTAGGTGTTTGTGTATGGTAAGCAAAAGGTTTTGTTTGTATTGTGTCCTTATTATTTAATGTGATATTCCTTATTTTGAGATTGTTATATTGTTGTGTGAAGTCGCTTTTATAGTTTTGTATAATATCTGCTACATTATTTTTGAGTGTATCATAAGCATTGGTTTTCTTAAGCCCTGCTATTTCTTTTATACTTACAAAAAGCTGGATTATATTATCAATAAGCTTTTCAAACACATTGATTTTTTTAAGTTTTTCTACAAAGCTAGGATTACTTAGCTCTGCAAGGAGTTCGTGAGGATTGGTAAGCCCATAATCATTTTGCAAGGATAATCCTAACTCATCACTTTGTTTAAAGATTTGTTGATAAAGGCTATTTATATTTTCAATAGCTTGAATCTGGTCATTATTTAAAAGATGAGTTGCTCCTCTCTCATAAGCAATCATTGCTCTACTTGTTACACTATGGATAAGTTCGTGTAGTAATGTTGTGCTTTTTTCTTTTTCCTTTATACTATGCTTTACTCTTGCGCTATTTTGATTTAAAAGATAAATCCCTGATATATTCTTTGTATTTCCACCCCTTTGGTAAGGTTCTCTTATAGCATTCCTTACTTCTACTCCTAGCTTCTTTGCTATGGGTAGAATAGATTCAAAGAGTTGTATTTGCTCTTGTGTAGGATTGGCTCTATAAAACAAATCTTTTGTTTTTTCTAATCCCTCTTGTGTGTTTAAATCATAAGTTAAAGAAAGGGATTTAAAATATTCCTCCTCCTGTTTTAATAAATGTTTTTCTAATCGTGCAAGATTCTTTTCTAATCTTGCTTTATTAGCTTCATTCCAAGAAAACTCTAAATCACTTTTTAATTTTAATATCTGTTTTTTGTTATTATGTATAGTTTTGCTTATAGGGATTAAGCTTTCATTTCTTATTTTCCACTCTAAGAAATGTTCTGCTTCCTCTTTTGGTGTTCCTCTTTGTATCAAAATAATGTCTCTAGTATCAAAAGGATTGATTAACTCAATGTATTTTTCTCCTAAAGATTTTGTATTGCTCTTTATAAAATTTGTAGCTTCAGAAATTTCAAGGCTTGTATAGTCTTTATTTTTTATAATCTCATTAAGTTCCCTATATTCTTTTGTAAGTGCTTCATTCTCCTTAAGAAGTTCCCTCTGAATAATGCTAATCTTTTGTGAAGTATTAGCTGTTGCGAATTCCTCTTTTAATGTAGGTGTTTGTATATTATCTATGGGTTTAATCTCTCCTGTTAATTCTTGCTCTTTAATGGTCTCTTGTTGCTTTTCTTTTAGGGATTTATTTAAAGAATCTTTAGTTTTTGGTATAATGGTATCAGAGTTTAAAGGCAGAGTCTCGCCTTTAGTTAAAGTGCTAGAGTGTAGGTTCTTAGCACTTTCTTTATTATTTTCAAAAGCAGTTAAAATATAAGCATTTGTTGGCTTATCTTTCCATTCTTTTTTCATTCCTATTGTGTATTTATCAGTTATAATTCCTACTTTTCCATTCTGTAAATCTACTAGCCTCCCTTGCTCTACAATCTCTGGAATAAGATTTATATCAAAATTAGGATGCTTATCTATTATATGCGCTAAGCCATATCCTTTATGGGTTTGTGAGTTTGTAACTTCTCCCCAAACTAAATCAATCTCCCCATTCCCACTAAGCTCTTTTAAATCCTCTCTAAAAAAAGCTCCTGCAACTTGCCCTTTATATCCACCTTGCTCTATCTCCTCTTGTGTTAGATTCCCTGCTGCTTTTCTTATTTCATAATCTTTAGCCTCTGCTAATATCTTATTAATAGCTCTCTTACCATCTCTATAATATTCTGCATAGTTTATTCCAAATTCTGCAATAGGAGAGAGATTAAAATCTTTTTGGATAGATTCTCTAACTTGTTTTATTTCTTCTAAAACATCCTCTTTATAGTAGCCTCGTTGAAGTCTATTTTGTAGATACTTACTATCTGTGCCATATTTGTTAGAGTAGAGTTTAAGTCTTTGGTGTGGAAGTTCTATAAAAATATCTAATCCATTCTCTTTTGCTATAAAGCTCTCTTTTTGTTCTTGAAGCTTTCTTGCTTGTGCCTGTGTAGTTTCCTTGCTTAGTTTTGCTTGATTATGTTCTGCATTAATGGCATTGATTGCTTTTTGTAAAAGACTAATTTCTTGAGATACATCATTGCCTTGTTCTTGATATTGTAGGTATTTTTCATAAGTCTTTCTTAGGGATTCTTCTCCTTTAAAGTTTGTTGTTCTTTTTACCCATTTTCCTTTTACTTTCTCTCTCCAATTAAGGGTAATGAGTTCTTTGTCTTTCCATTGTTGGGCTAAAGATTCTAAGATAGGCTTAATCTTTGGTTTATAGGGTTCTTTTGTTTGTGCTTCTTTAATAGCAGATTCTAAGCCTTGTAATGTTTGGGATTGTGGTATAATTGCCTCATCAATCTTGTTGGTGGAGTATCGCGAAGCCTGTAAAAGCGTTTGCAAGATAGAACTGGCGTTTGGAGATTGATATACAATTTCACCCCCCGCGTTTAACTTATTTGTTAAATTATTGCTTTCTTTGATTCCATTAGAAATACTTACTAAATATTCTCCATTATCAAAGCTTACATTTACAAAATAATCCTCATCTTTTAAGTGTTTGATTAATAAAAAATCCCCCGCTTGGTCTTTAATTATTGCCTCTGGTTCATCTAATACTTGCTTGATTTGTGGTATAAATTCCTCTCTACCTTGTGAAACTAACTTTAATAAACTTCCCTTTTGTAGTTTTATCTCTTTCCCCCCTAATGCTTCTTTAATTTCATCGCTATGTTGTGGAGTATAAGAATCCTCTAAACTTTTAAGGTTAAAAGTCTCTAGCCACTGGTTTTGGGTTTGTGTGGTTAAAATATGCTCTTTGCCCTTTGTATCTATAAAAGTAATCTCTGCTAAAGGGGTTTTTTTCTCTGCATTAAACCCCTCTTGCCTCTCTTTAAGTTTAGGGAGTAATTCTAAGAGTTTAGAGCTTTCCTCACTGGGGACTCCACTTTTAATATTCATACTTAAAAAATCATAAATATCAGCTGTGCTTATTGCTCTACCATTACTAAAGAGTGTGGGTTCTAATTCTTGCCTCAATGTTGGCTCTAAATTGTGCAAAAATTCAAAGAGATTTTTAGCAGGATTTTCTAACTCCTTAAATCTTGCAAAGGAATATCCTAGTATCTTACCTAGTAAATCCTCATAATAATAAGGGTTTTGTTCTATGAAAGCATTTTTACCCTGTGTATCGGTGGTTTTCAATAAATCTTGGATTTCTGTAATAACTTCTCTAAAATTATCCCTTCTTGAAGGAGAAGCTTTGATTGTGAAATACAAAGCTTGGGCTAGATAATCCCTTAAATCAAGTTTTGGCATTAAGGTTTGTTGGCTTATGTTATAAAAACTCCCTGCATTTTCTACAAACATTCTTAAAGTTGCTTGTTTTTCCTCTGCACTTCCCTTTAAGCTCTCTAGGCTTTCTAAGATACTTTTGTTTCTAGTTTTGGCTAAATGAGTAAAAAGCGCTAAATTGGTATCAAAGGTATTTAAGCCATTATTGGTAGTATCTAAGGTTTTAGAAACAATGCTTTGCATCTCCTCTACACTAGAGGCTGTTATTCTATTAGGGAGTTTAGAAATACCCTCTTGGTATTTCCCTAAGGTGCTAAGGGCTTTTTCTGCTATGTTTTGCTCTCGTCCTACATTAGAAGCAAAGGAGAGGTTTAAGATCTCTTGTTTAGGAATATCAAAATCTAGCATTCTAACAATGACTTCATCATCTCTCAAATCTACATTAAAGGCTTTCTTGGCTTCCTCTTTATAAGTTTGCAAGGATTCTTTACTTAGATTTTTTAGAGCTTCTGCTCTATGATTTCCTACACTTACACTACCATCTTGTAATATAACTGGTAATCCATCAAAGCTACCCTCACTAAAGAATAGTTTATTAGGATTTAGGTTATTTTGTATATCTTGTATAACCCTTGTTTGTTTGATGAGTCTGCCTTGTGTGCCTGTGTTGCTAAAATTAGGTTTTAAATCTTGCTTTTTAATAATTACATATTTAGCATTATAGGTTTTATTCTCTAGGTTAATACTTGTTTGTCTAAGAGGGGTATAAGGAATACTATCACTTAAAGGTAATTCTACTTCATTAATGGATTTACCTACATTAGAGTCTTTTGCTTGTTGTATAGATTGTCTTTTTTGGTTAAGGAGAGAGGTTCTTTTGGCTTGTTCTTGTTGGGCTTCCTGTTGCAATCTCTGCTCTTTTGCGATACCCTCTTGCTTTTCTTTTAAGGCTTTATCTAAAAGGCTTTGGTTATTGCTTTGGTTTGCAGGTGATTGTGGTATAATGTCTGTATCAAGTTGCTTAGAGAACATTTTAGGTGTAAAAGCTTCAGTGAGTATATTTGAAGCTTCCTTGTTTAAAAACAATACTTCCCTCTGTGTATTTAGCTTATTTTTTAAATTTTGTATAGTTTTAAAGGAATTACTCCTCACTATCATTTCACCATTTTGTCCCTTTGAAACACTCGTAAAGAAACTCTCTTTGCCTATATCTTTTACAAAAATCAAAGAATTTAAATGTTTTAAAATAACATCGGGATTTTCTAGTGTTGGTTTGATATGGGGTAAAAACTCTAAACGCTGACGCTTATCTAATTTTACTAAACTACCACTTTTTAGTTGTATCTTATCAATGCCTATAGATTGCAACACTGCTTTAACTTCTGGAATAAAGTTAGGGATAAAATCCTGCTCTAAACTGCCTAAATTAAATTCCTTGAGCCATTGCTCTTTTAAATCTTGAGGAATCTCTTGGGCTTTTGTCCCCTCTTTTGCTACTCTTAAAGCTTCCTCTTTTGCTTCACTAACCTGTTCTACTATTCTTTCTACTAGCTCTTTAGTAGGGCTGTTAAATCCTCCCCTATTAGCTCTTTGGGTGATATTGAAGTTAAAATTCTCTAAAGAAGTAGATTCTTTTAAGGCTTTGCTTAAATGGTATTTTAAAGCTGCCTTTTGGATACCTTGTCCCATAGTTGGGAATATCATACCAAATAGCAATCCATCGTGAGGTAGATTGCGATAAAAAAGCCCAAATAAACCACTTACAAGCATATGCTTAAAAGCCCCACTCATAGTTGTAGCAATGTTTGAATTGTTTTCTTTAGGATTTGCATTGGGTAAGTTGCTTAAAATATCCGCATCTCTTTTAAAGAGTTTATGGAATCCTTGTATTGTTTCTATATATTCTTTAGCTCCCTTGCTTTTAAAGATTTGTTTATTTTCCTCTAAAGCCTTTAAAAATGATGGTGAATCTAATACCTTTGTTTGACCATTTTCAACTAAAGAGGATGCAAAGATTTTATGTAAGAGGTTGAGTTCTAAAGATTGTCTATTTTGCTCTGTTAATCCTTTGGTTAGCTCATTGAAGTTATTAAGCAGGGTTTTATCAGTCGTTCCTGTCTCTTTAACCTTACCCGCTCCTTTGGCATTTTTTAAGATAGCCTTAGCAATATCCTCTAAAGAATTATCAACATTTTGGATTTTTTCATAAATTGCAGAATCTTGTATTTCTTTTAACTGGGCATAATCTGCCAATTTTGTTTCATAGAGTGTTTTTGCCTGTTCGTAAGCTTCTTTATTCTGGGAGAAAATATTATTAATCCCTTTATTAATATCCTCTCTTAAATGGCTACTAATGAAGTTTTTAAGATAGCTATCTAAAGTCTTATCCTCTGAATAAACATTATTAAGGCTTTTCCTTGTTGCTTCTAAATCCTTATAAGTTACGCCTTGTGGATTATAGACCTTATGCTTAATGGAGTTTAAAACATTTTTAAAAGATGAGGGTAATTCATAATTATTTAAAGTCTCTTCATAGAATTTATCAAATTCTTTAGAATCCAAAACCACCTTATAATTATCATCATAGATTTTGCTTAAGATTTTCTCATTAGCTTCCTCATAAGCTGCTTTTGTGCCTTTGGTATAATCATCAAAGATAATCTTAATATCTTGGGGGTTAATTTCAAATTTTTGTAATTCCCTTGTTAAATTAGAAGTGGTTAGGTGCAGCATATTTTTTAGGTTTTCATTGATTTGTGGATTCATTTTTGCTACTTCTCTTAAAATCTCAATAACATCTCCCCCATTACTACTTCTAATTACACTTAATAACTCTTGTTGTTGAGCTTTTAAAGTGGGTTTATCTTTAAAAACACCTGCTAGTTTTTGGGCTGTCTTGTAGATTTTAGAATCCTCTCCTAATTTGTTTTTTAAACCCTCTAAACTTGTCTCTGCTTTCTTTGAATGCAGTGTTTGTGGGCTTCCTCCGATATTTTTAGCAAACTCTAAAAGCTCCTCTCTCTCCTCTTTAGAGAGTGTGCTTAATGCTAAGTCTTTAGCAGCTTGTATGTTTTGTGTGCCTGTTATGTTTTCTTTGAGGTCTTTTGGTGAGTATTTTCCGGGAATTATGTAGAGCTAAAGATTGATATTAGGAATTATTGTGAAAAGTTTATTAAATTGTGGTGCGGAAAAGAGGACTTGAACCTCCATGCCTTGCGGCGCCAGATCCTAAGTCTGGTGCGTCTGCCAGTTTCGCCATTTCCGCTAATAAATACTTAGGAGGGGAATTATATTTAAACAAGCTTAATTTAGCATTATATATTTAAGTATATCTAAATTTTTGGAGTGCTTGAAAATTGAGAGTTTTATAGGGGAGTTGCATACTAATACAATGCAAACTCCCGTGTTGTCTTATTAAGACAGAACAATCAATGGGGATAATTTTGTGTTTGGGTAAAGCATTTTGTAAGATCTTTATCGCCTTTTGGTCATTGTTGTCTTTATAGATTGGTAATAACACGCGATTATTAATAAATAAAAAGTTTGCATAAGTTGCAGGCAGACGTTCATTGTCATAATATTTTGGTGTGCAAAAGGGCAGAGGGATAAGAGAAAAGGATTTTCCTTCTAAATCTTTACAAGCTTTTAATTCTTTTTTCATTTTTAGTAGAGATTTATAATGCTTATCTTCCTTATCCTGACATTCTAAGTAGGCTATGGTATTAGGATTTATGAATCTTGCAAGAGTATCAATATGGCTATTAGTATCATCTCCCTCTAAAAAGCCATTATGAAGCCAAAGAATCTTTTTTAAACCAAAATCTTTTTTGAGGATTTTTGTGAGTTTTTTTTGAGGATAAGCAGGGTTACGATTTTTTTCTAAAAGACATTGAGTGTTAGTAAGTAAAATGCCATTCCCATTAGATTCTATACTTCCTCCCTCTAAGATAAGTTTTTTTGTTTTGACATTTTGTAAGATTTTGAGTTTTTTTAAATTGCTTGTTATTTGATTATCAAGATTTGCCGCAAATTTTAACCCCCATCCATTAAAACCATAATTTAGTGTAATATTTTGACCATTTTTGCAAATGGTAATTCCTCCAAAATCTCTAACCCAAGTATCATTAGTTGGCATTTCTATGAGATAAAGATTATAAAGGAGTTTCAAATCCCATTGCCGAGTTATAAAATAATTTTGTAGATAGATTTTGGTTTCTTGTCTATTTTGGGAGATTAAAAGACAAGTTTGAACTTGCAAAATTTGGTAAATAACTTCGCAATAGACTTCTCGTGTTTCTTCTAAATACTCTTTCCAAGGAGAATCTTTATGGGGGAAGCAGAGTAATGTGCCATCTTGTTTTTCCCATTCAGCGTAAAGTTTTTTCATTTTCTGCTCTTTTTTTTTAAAAAATACCGATATTATTACATAAATTTTGTCAAGGAGGGCATAATGGCTATAGAGAATGTGAAAGGTAGTTTAGAATATAGTAAAGATTTGCAATCTGCGATGGCTTCTAATCCATTGAAAAAAGAAACAACGAGTGAAACACAAAGACAGAAGAATATTCAAGAGGCTGCTTCTAAGATTGATGCAAAAGCCCTAATGACTAGTTATGTCGTGGAGTTTCAAATGAATGTTAGTAGCACTAGTGAAAATAATTTTAATAGCCAAAATGGTGTTAGTTTATTGGGAGGCAGTGCCTTGAGTAATCCTGACAGATTAACGAGTATTCTTAATGGTTTAGATTTAAATGCCATTGGATATAAGGGCAAGCCATTACAGGAATTAACATCTAATGAGGCTAAAGCATTAATTGCAGAAGATGGGTTTTTTGGTATTGCAAAAACTTCAGCAAGGATTGCAGATTTTGTGATAGCCGGCGCAGGTGATGATGTAGAAAAGCTAAAGGCAGGAAGAGAAGGGGTAATACGCGGTTATAATCAAGCACAAAAGGCTTGGGGTGGAGAGTTACCAGATATTAGTAAAGAAACCCTCCAAAAATCTTTAGAGAAAATTGATAAACGATTAACAGAGCTTGGCGTGAATGTTTTAGAGGAAAATGTTTAAGGGATACTTTGGGCGGATTAATTTTAAGTATAGAAAGCAGTTGTGATGATAGCTCTATTGCGCTTACAGAGATTCAAACAAAAAAAATTATTTTTCACCAAAAAATCTCTCAAGAGAAACAACATTCTGTATTTGGGGGAGTTGTTCCGGAGCTTGCAAGCCGATTGCATGCAGAGTTGCTTCCACAAATTTTAGAAAAAACTCAATCTTATTTTAAGGATTTAAAGGCGATTGCTGTTACCACTCAACCTGGTTTAAATATAACTTTATTAGAGGGATTGATGATGGCAAAAACCCTAGCTTATACTTTAAATCTTCCTTTAATTGGTGTTAATCACCTCAAAGGACATCTTTATTCGCTTTTTTTAGAAAAAGATTCCATTTTTCCACTAGGCGTGTTATTGGTTTCAGGTGGGCATAGTATGCTCTTTGAAGCAAGAAGTTTTACAGAGATGAAGATTGTAGCAAGAAGCATTGATGATAGTTTTGGGGAGAGTTTTGATAAAGTCTCTAAAATGTTAGGATTAGGATATCCAGGAGGTCCGATTGTAGAATCTTATGCAAAAAATGGTAATGATTTAGCTTTCTCTTTTCCTATTCCTTTAAAGAGCAAGAAAAAGTTTGCTTTTAGTTTTTCGGGTCTTAAAAATGCGGTGCGATTAGAAATAGAAAAAGCTAAATCTAAGACAATGGATTTGGAGAGATTTAAGGCTGATATTTGTGCGAGTTTTCAAAGAGTGGCTGTTGAACATTTATGCCAAAAATGTAATATTTTTTTACAACAAAACCAAAAACGCGAAGATAAAGAATACCAATGGAGACATTTTGCTATTGTTGGGGGAGCAAGTGCTAATGGGTTATTAAGAGAGAAGATAACTAGAATTTGTGAAAATTATGACATTTTTCTACTTTTATCGCCCTTGGAATATTGCTCAGATAATGCGGTAATGATAGGGCGAGTAGCCATTGAATCTTATATGCGAAAGGAATTTGATGATTTAAATCTTCAAGCAATTCCTAAAATGCAAACTTTTTAATCTTGTTTTTAGCTAAAGTTATTTAGAATGAGAACTTTTAAATAAAATATTGTAAGGATAATGAGATGGTTACTTTTAAAGGAAGTTCTGTTAAATTAGCAGGTAAAGAAATAAAAGTTGGCGATACTGCTCCTAAGGTAGAGCTAGTAGCAGGTGATTTAAGCCTCAAATCTGTTGGTGGTTCAACTGGAAAATATCAAGTTATTAATGTTGTTCCTTCATTAGATACTGGTGTATGTGCAACACAAACAAGAAAATTTAATGAAAAAGCGGCAAGTTTGGCTAACACAGAGGTTTTTGTTGTGTCTTTAGATTTGCCTTTTGCACAAGGTAGATTTTGTTCTACAGAAGGGATTAAAAATGTAGAGGCATTAAGTGATTTTAGAAATAAAAAATTTGGTGAATCTTATGGGGTATTACTAGATGGTTCTCCTTTAGATGGGCTTTTAACACGTGCGGTTTTTGTTGTTGATCCACAAGGTAAAGTGGTTTATAAAGAGATTGTTTCTGAAATCACAGAAGAACCTAATTATGAAGGTGCTTTGAGTTCTATCAAGTAATTGATGCTTTTATATTTGCACGGATTTAGAAGTATAGGATTGTGCTATAAAGGCACAATCATCCGTGATTTTTCTCCTCATTCTCTCACTCCTAATCTTCCTTATGTTCCGGATTTGGCTATAGAATTTATTCAATCCCTTATTGAAAAATACCAAAAGCAATATAAGATTTGTTTAATAGGAAGCTCACTTGGGGGATATTATGCGACTTTTTTAGCAGAAAAATATCATCTTAAAGCTATATTGGTTAATCCCGTTATTGATGGTTATAAGACTTTGCTTCCAGCAGTTGGAAGAATTCATATTCCTTACAATAATCAGACTTTCCTTTGGACTATAGATTTGGCTTTGAGCTTAAAACAATATTATGTAGAAACCATTACTCCTAGCCTTTATTATGTGATGTTGCAAAAGGAAGATAAAGTCTTAAATTATAAAAATGCTGTTGAAAAATTTAGAGATTCTAAAATGCTTCTTCAAGAAGGTGGCTCTCACCGCTTCGAAAATTTTCAAGATCAAAAAGATTCTATTTTGCAATGGGCAGATGAATATTAAATTTAAAAAGATTAAAAGAAAAATTTAGGTTTTTTAATCTTTTTTATAAAATAATGTGGTTATAATATTAGCTCTTTCCAAAATATTAAATTTATTTTAAGGAATAAAATGGAGCAATCAACAATTGGTATCTTAAGCACTTATATGCCTATGGCGGAACGATATAAATCCCAGTTTATATCGCTTAATACATTGCTTAGTAAAACAACACTTACAGGAAAAATAAGCTCTTTAGACATAGCAGAAAATTTATTCGATTATATGGAAAAAACACAAGAAAAATTTGAGTCTTTGCAAGATAAGTTGATTCACACAATTATTGAGCAAAGTTTTTTAAATGGTTATGAAGAAGCACAAGTTTCTGTGAAAATTATAGGAGATAGAGTTGTTGGTGAATTAGATGCTTGTTATAAAAGTATTTCTATTTTAGCAAGAAGCTCTCATGCTATACGTTTATATAAAGAATTTCATTCTAAATATAATACACATAAAGATGAGGCGCTTGAAAAATTAGAGGAACTCCGTGCCTATTTACAAGCTTTTAAGGAGAGTTATTTAGTTTATAAAGATGTCTTATTGTTTGATGATCAGGGAAAGATGGTGTTCTCTTTAAATGGTGATGCAATACCGGCAACAAAGATGTCAGCTGTTTTGGAGGCTGATAATATAGCTCTTTGTCAAGATTTTTATCAAAAAGTAGATTTTTATAATGAAAATTTAGATTATCAAAGCAATGAATACTTTTTTGTAGTGCCTATGCGTGAAGATAAAGACCAAAGCTCTTTTGCTACAATTGTGCTTATTGTGAATTTGGATGATATTTTTAAAGAAGTTGTTTCTTTGTTTCCTTATAGATTGTCTCAAGCAAATATTTTCATCGTGGATTCAAAAAATCATGTTTTATATTCGGATAATAGTAAATTGTTTGCAGAAGGACGAGTAATAACTTTTAATGTGAATAAAGATTTTACTTTTTTAAGCGTTCGATCTAGACTTTGCCTTACCGCTTCTCAGTCTTTGTCTGTTGCGGAGTCTTATAAAAGTGTTACTTCTGAATGGAAAATTTATCGTGTTGTTCCTTTATCTGTGGTATTTGATGTTAAAAGTCGTAGTAAGCACGAAGTGGAAGCTTATCTATTAGAAGATTCTTTATTGATTACTGGAGATTTGAGTAATGTAATTATTGAAGCTGAAAATATTAATGAAGACTTAGGTGATGTTGTGATTAATGGTGAAATTATTGCTTCAAAGAGTCACTCTTATGCTCTTAATCCCATTTTAAATAGCATTAGAATCCTTAGTGAAGAGATGAATGCTTTATGTATTACCTCCACAGAAGAACTTCAAAAAGGTATTTATCATACTTTATTTAATGTAGTTGGGTATTATTCGCAGTATTTTGCTACGACAATGGATGTTTTATTGTCAAATTGTATTAAAGATATTCGTTGGATTGAAAATCTTGCAGGTTTTAGAAAATTCTTAGAAGAACCCAATGCGGCTAATGAAGTGGATATGATTGCACTTTTGGAAAGATTAGGGAATAGTTTTAAGTCTTATTATAATATATTGTTTTTTAACGAAAGGGGAGAAATATTAAAAAACTCTAGAAAGCAAGATGATATTAATGGTCAAAAAATTGTTATTGCTGAGAA
The DNA here is from genome assembly GCF_003097575.1 of Helicobacter apodemus. Lineage (NCBI taxonomy): Bacteria > Pseudomonadati > Campylobacterota > Epsilonproteobacteria > Campylobacterales > Helicobacteraceae > Helicobacter > Helicobacter apodemus. Next base: position 1,860,922 of record NZ_CP021886.1, read on the forward strand.
AGTTTCGCAACTTTCAATTTATAAAAATGGTATTTTCATATCAAATTATGAGAAAAGTAATTTTTATAATAATAGAGAAACTTTTGTATTTTATGTTCCAATCCTTAAAGAAAATCGTGTGATAGGAGGACTAGCTTTTGTTTGGGAATCTGAAATTCTAGCAACAATTTTAAAATCTTCTTTATTAAAAAATCTTTCTATTATCTCAGAAAAGAGTGAAGTTTTTACTGTTTTGTTTGATTCTAATGGAACGATTTATGCTACTACAAAAGAAGATTTTTCTTTTGAAGGTTTCTTTGAAAAACAAATAGATTTTAAAAAACTTAAAAACACTAAAGAGATTATAAAGGTAGGTAATAAGTTTTATTTAATGTCTTTAGAAACTACTAATGGTTTTCATATTACTAACCAAAGAAAATCTCTGTATTGTGCTATTTTTGTCGCTATTAAAGAGGATAGTGAGATTCAATAAATGATAAGATTCTCTAAGGTGGGCTATATCTTAGCAACTGCTGGGAGTGCCATTGGTCTTGGAGCTATATGGAAATTTCCCTATATGACAGGGCAAAATGGCGGAATGGCATTTGTTTTTGTCTTTACTTTAGCCTTTTTGCTATTTGGCATAAGCGTATTTATTGTTGAAATATTTTTTGGTAGAGCATCTAGACAAAATGCTATTAGCACTTTTGAATCTTTAGCACCAAAAAATATGGGATTCCTGAAATTTGGTGGATGGATGATATTTTCTGGAGTCTTGATTTTTTCTTTTTATGTGGTAGTTTTGGGTTGGTTATTGCATTATTTGTTTTTAGTGATAGCTGGAGGATTACCAAAGAGTTTAGAAGCCGCTGAAGTCTTGTGGGTTGAATTTATAGGTGGTGAGATTCCCTATCAACTTCTTTGGCATTTTGTAATTGTTGCTCTTTGTGCTTATATTTTAAGTAAAGGCGTTAAGAAAGGTATTGAACGTTTAAATTTTATTTTAATGCCCCTGCTGCTTCTAATTTTTATAGGATTACTTGGGTATTCTATGTTTCAAGATTCTTTTAAGCAGTCTTTTGAATTTTTATTTACTCCTGATTTTAGTAAGCTTAATGCAAAAGTAATTGTAGAGGCAATTGGGCAAGCTTTCTTTTCTCTTTCATTAGGAGTGGGTGTGATTTTAACTTATTCTAACTCAATACCTAAGGAGGGGAATTTTATTCGTTATACCATTATTATTGCTTTACTTAATTTTATTTTTTGCTTGATAGCGGGATTGGTTGTTTTTACTTTTATTTTTGGTTATGGGGCAGAACCCTCCAGCGGCCCAGGTCTTGTTTTTATCTCTCTGCCTTTAATTTTTGCTAATATGGGAGTTAGCGGAGATATTATTGCCTTTTTATTTTTTGTCGCTTTAATTTTTGCAGGAATTACTTCTGCAGTTTCTATGCTAGAGCCTTTTAATGCTTATTTAATGGAAACTTTTCATTGGAGTAGAAAAAAGACCAATTTTTTTAGTATTGGTATTTCTTATGTCTTGGGAGTGTTTGCTTTGTTTAGCAATACAGCTTTGATGAGTGAGGCACTTAGCTTTTTTGATAAAAATCTTTTTGGATGGTTTGATTATATTACCTCTTCTTTTATGTTGCCTTTAGCTAGTGTATTTATGTGTATTTATATGGGTTGGATACTTAAAAAGGATAAAGTTTATGCAATGAGTGGGGGGTATTTAAAAGGGATTTATTTTCAAAGTTGGTACTTTACGATTCGGTTTATTGCCCCTATTGGCATTATTGTTGCAATGATAAACTTAATTTAAATTCTATTATTTTTCATCTTGAAAAATACTCTCTTGAATACTCCTTTGTGCTTCTTGAACCTTTTTTAGTAATTCTTCTTGCTCTTTTGTTGTGTTTTGTGTGGGTTGTTGTGGAGATTTGATGGAATTATAGTTATCTATAATTCCCATTTTTACAAAAGTATCTTCATAATTTTTGCCACCTTTTTTAATGCGAATATAAACTTGTCCGCTTGCTTGATCATAAAGATAAGTATCATCTAAATCATTAAACATCACCCAAGGTTGAGCACTTAGTAAGGTTATGGTAAAGAAAATAATTAGTAAGTTTTTCATTAGACATTCCTTTTTAAAGTTGTGGAATTTTAGCAGATTTTAAAGAATAAAATTTGATAGAATATTATTGTTTGAAATTATTTTTAGGAATTTTATGAATTTTATAGAAGTGAGTGAATTAAATAAGAGTTATGGAGATTTACAAATTTTAAAAAATATTAATCTTACTATTAAAAAAGGTATCATTTTTGGTCTTGTCGGTCATAGTGGAGCGGGTAAAAGCACTTTACTTAGGACTTTTAATGGATTAGAAAATTTCCAAAGTGGTCATTTAAAAATTAATAATGTAGAAATTGATAAATTAAATAGTGGGGAGTTAAGAGAATTTAGAAAAAAAGTTGGAATGATTTTTCAACATTTTTCTTTAATGCATAGAAAAAATGTTTATGAAAATGTTATTTTGCCTTTGCAATGTTGGAGGCAAAAAATTGATAAAAAAAAGATTTATAATCTCTTAGAACTTGTAGGCTTAGAGGAAAAGGCTCAATTTTATCCTAATGAATTAAGTGGAGGACAAAAACAAAGAGTTGCCATTGCTAGGGCTTTAGTTATGAATCCTCATCTATTGTTAAGCGATGAAGCTACAAGTGCGCTTGATCCTTCTATTACAGGCTCTATTTTAGATCTTTTAAAACAAATTAATGATGAACTTGGTGTAACAATTGTGCTTGTAACACACGAGATGGAAGTGGTTAAAAAAATTTGTAAAGAAGCTGCATTTATGGAAGCAGGAGAGGTTTTAAAGAGTGGGAATATCGAAGAGTTATTTTTAGAACCTGATAAAAAAATGCGAGAATTTTTAGGAGAGAATGAGATTTTACCTAAAGAGGGCATTAATATCCGCATTTATTTCCCAAAAGAAGTCGCACAAAACCCTATTATTACAAAAATGGCTAGAAATTTAGAAATGAATTTTAATATTGTTTGGGGTTCTTTAGAATCTTTTGGTGGTATAGTCTTAGGGGTGCTTGTGATTAATATTGCTAAAGAATTTCAAGAGGGTGTTTGTAGCTATCTTAGCAAGAGTGGAGTGCGTTGGGAGATTGTTTAAGGAGAATAGATGGATTTTAAAATACTAAAATTACTTTTTGAGGCGACTTTAGATACTTTATATATGAGTGTTATGGCTACCTTTATTGCAACCCTTTTGGCAATTGTGCCTGCTGTTTTGCTTGTTCTTTGTTCCCCTAAGGGATTATCACCCAATGTAATAATTTTTAGAATCTTAGACACTATTACTAATACTTTACGCTCTTTCCCCTTTTTAATCCTTATGATTGTTTTATTTCCACTAACACAATGGATTTTAGGTAGGAGTATCGGTGCTACGGCAGCGATTATCCCTCTTAGTATCGGGGCATCTCCTTTTATTGTTAGAATTTTAGAAAATGCTCTTAAAGAAGTCGATAAAGGCGTTATTGAAGCAGCACAAAGTTTTGGTGCTGGGAATATCCAAATTATTTTTAAGATTATGTTGGTAGAAGCTTTGCCAAGTATCATTTCAGGCATTACATTGGCTTTAATCTTGGTGATTGGATTTAGTGCTATGGCGGGTGCAGTTGGTGGTGGAGGTTTAGGGGATATAGCTATAAAATATGGTTATTATAGGTTTCAAAGTGATATTATGTTATATACTGTCGTGATTTTAATTTTCTTAGTGCAAGTTATTCAAAGCTTTGGAGATTTTTTGTATAGAAAATTAAAACATTAATTTTTATTTTAAAAGGAATAGAATGTTTAAAGCAATTGTAGGTATTTTTGGAGCAATCATTGCTTTAGTATTGGGTGGTTGTGGCGATGATATGAAAGTGGCTTTAGATGATGGCACAAAAGAAAAAACTATTTTAGTAGTAGGTGCTACACCAGAGCCTCACGCAGTGATATTAGAGCAAATTATTCCTTTGCTACAAGAGGATGGAATTAGTTTAGAGATAAAGGAATTTACCGATTATGTAACCCCTAATCTTTCTTTGCAGGATGGTTCTTTGGATGCAAATTTTTTTCAGCACGAACCTTATTTGAATACCTTTAATAAAGAAAAAGGAACTGCACTTGTAAATGTTGCTGGTGTGCATTTAGAACCAATGGGAGTATATTCTAATAAAATCAAGAGTTTGAAAGAATTAAAGAATAACGATTTAATCTCTATTCCTAATGATCCTTCAAATGGAGCTAGAGCCTTAAGGATTTTAGAAAAAGAAGGCATTATCACACTTAAAAAAGATGTGGAACTTGCTTCTGTGCAAGATATTGTAGAAAATCCTAAGAATCTAAGCTTTAAAGAAATAGATGCTCCCCAACTTACGCGAACATTAGATGATGTTAGTGCTAGTATTATTAATACGAATTTTGCACTTTTAGCTGGGCTTAATCCTCTTAATGATGCTATTGCCATAGAGAGCAAAGATTCTCCTTATGTAAATATTTTAGTTGTAAAACAAGGTAGGGAAAATGATGAAAATATACAAAAGCTCATTGGGGCTTTACAGAGTCCAAGCGTAAAAGATTTTATTATGCAAAAATATGGAGGAGGCATTCTTCCTGCTTTTTAGGAATGCCTTAAATCCCACCAAAACGTCTTTGCCGTAAAGAAAATTCTTCAAGCATTTGGGCTAATTCTTTGTGAGAGAAGTCTGGCCAAAGTGTTTTGGTGAAAAATAATTCCGCATAAGCACTTTGCCACAATAAAAAATTCGATAACCTTTGTTCTCCTCCTGTGCGTATAAGCATATCAACTTCTGGAAAATCTGCTGTATCAAGCGATTGTGTAATGCTTTCTTGGGTAATAATAGAATTATTTTTATGAAGTTTTAAAAATGTGCGTCTTAATTCATCTTTAGAGCCATAGTTAAGAGCAAGGATTTGCGTGAGTTTATTACAATGTTTTGTGAATTTTTCTAGTTCTTTGATTTTTGCTTGTAACTTTTGTGGAAAAATGGAAATGTCTCCAATGCTTCTAAAGCGGATATTGGAATCTAAGTAGATTTGTTTTTTTTGTGTGAGGTATTGGTTTAAAAGCTGTATTAAAAAATCAATTTCTTTTTGGGGACGTTTCCAATTTTCTGTTGAAAAGGCATAAAGGCTTAAATATTTTATTCCTAAATATAGGCAAGATTCTGTAATATTTTGAATCTTTTTAGCCCCTTCTTGATGACCAAAAAAACGAGGTTTTAAACGTTTCTGTGCCCACCTCCCATTACCATCCATAATGATAGCTAAGTGTTTAACCTCCATTTATCCCTCTAAATCAAGAAGAAAATCATTAAAGTCATAGAGGGGTTTAATTTCGCTATTGGTATGAATATTAACTTGATTGATAAATTCTAATTCATTAAGATTATTTTTTAGTAATTTCGCAATGCTCTCATACATTACACTAATATCTAGTTTAATTCCATTATTAAGTTTGTATAAATATCCCCAAGTAGCACCAAGATTTGCAAAAACAGAATAAAACTCTAAATAGTCGTGGTTATTTGCTTGCTTTTTTCGCAATTGTAAGAATCCATCTTTTTTCTCATCATAGTGCAGCGGAAGTGTTAGAACTTTTTGTCTTAGGGACATTAGCATATGGCTTAAAAAGGCAAATTCCCATTTAGATTCTGCTTGTGCTAGTCTATCCATTAAAAATCCTTTCATTGTTTCAAAAGGGTTTTCTCCTTCTTTTAGGAATTGTGCCATAGCCTCTGGGTTGAGCCTTAAGGGGATATTTTGTGTTTTGAGTAAATCAGGTTGTTTAATGAGATCAGAAAGTGTGATAGAGCCATTAGATTTTGCCATCATCGCCCAATATTTTCCGCCAATTTCTAGCTCTTTTAGGCTCTTAGTTTCCATAGTGATATTACCAATTTTTAGCATATATCGGATACCTTGCATTTTCTCCATTACCTCTAAACGCATAGGTAAAGTTGCGTTAAATTGTGTAGCTTGTGTTGCAGAATTTTGTAAATTATTCTGAATCTGTGCAAGTTGCCCTAATTGCTTAATCATAGATGTTTTGCCTCATTAAAAATAGCAAAGCTTAAATGCAGTTTATCAGCATATCCTAGATTTTTTTGTAAATCTTTTGTTACCCAAAGGATTTTATTCTCTTTAGAATCCATAGGGGTAAAGTTCGATGAAATTTCATTAAGGCAAATAGCATCTAAAGATTTTTTGTGTAGAGTTTGCAAGGCGTTATTGATGCCATTTTCATCCTCTAGCTTAAAACCAATGGTAATTTGAGATTTTTCTATGCTTTGTAGAATATCTATATTTTCTTTTAAAAGAAGATTCCATTCTTTGCCTATTTCTTGCTTTTTGAGTTTTTTAGAAGCAGATGTTTGTGGAATATAATCACTAATGGCTGCATTCATTATTAAATAGGAGTTTTTTGGATTTTGGATTTTTTGTTGCCAATTTTGTATGGCTTGTAAATATTCTTGTGTGCTTTGCACTTTTATTTTATTTATACCTAGTGGGAGGGATAAGATTCTGCTGAGTAGATATAGCATACCTCTGCCCCTAAAAAGTAAGCACTTAAAGCAAGATTAGCCCCCATTTTTCCGCTAGAAAAATTTGATAAATAGCGAACATTATCAATCTTTTCTTTGCTACCACCACTACTAATACAAACCTTTTTTTGTAACCAAAAGTTATCTTTAAAAAACATTCTTAAGACTTCATAAATAATCTCTAAAGGCTCTGCTAACCCCCCATTACCTATTTCTTTACAAGCTAATTCTTTGCTTTGAGAGGCAATAATGGTGATATTCATTTGTGATAAAACCTCTAAGGATTTTTTAGTTATGGGATTTTCTATCATTTTTGTATTTGCCGCTGGAGCAATGGCTTTAATCTTATCAAAAGCTAAAAAACTCTCTAAGAGTATATTATCAGCAATGCCACAAGCAATTTTATTAAGGGTATTAACAGTTGTTGGGGCTATTAAAAACATATCACCCCATCTTGCCAATTCTATATGATTGCAAGGAGGTTTTCCCCAATTTTGTGAATCTTTATGTAAAACTTGATGATGACTAAGGGCTTCAAAAAGAAGAGGTTGGATAAATTCCTTAGCGTTTTCACTCATAACTACTCGAATTTCTGCACCAAGCTTTTCTAAGAAGCGTAAAATTTCAATGGATTTATAAACTGCGATACTACCACAAACCCCCAAAATAATCTTTTTTCCTTCTAAAAGTTTTGGCAAATGATTAATCATTGGTTGTATCCTTCATAAAGCTATTTTGTTTGTTTGGCACATAGCCTAGATCAACTAAAACATTAGAAAGTTTAGCCAATATCGGTCCAGCAGTTCCTGATCCACTGCCTCCGTGTTCTACCATAATAGTAATCACATATTGTGGGTTATTAGCGGGGAGAAAGCCTGTAATCCAAGCTTGTGAGCGATGAAAATAATCTAGTTCTGATTCTTTAAGCCTTTCTTGATCGGTTTGAGAAATTTTTATAACTTGTGCTGTGCCTGTTTTACACGCTAAATAAGCTTTGCTCTCCTGTGTAGCTAAATAAGCTGTCCCTCCTACTTCACTGCAAACTTGACGCATACCCTCTCTTAATATGGGGAGTTTGCTTTTTTGAAAGTTTGTTAAGGTATCTTTAGGAGGTATGGTAATTATATTCTCTCCCATTTGACTAACAAAATGTGGAGTAGGGAGTTTTCCAGAGGCTATGAGGGCAGTATAATTAGCAATTTGTAAAGGAGTGGCTAAGAAAAAACCTTGTCCAATGGAGCTAACGATACTATCACCAGTATACCAATCTTGCTTGTAACGTTCTTTTTTAATTTTTGGAGAAGGAACGATTCCTACAAATTCATTAGGTAAATCTACCCCGGTTTTTTGTCCTAAGCCCATCTGTCTAAGAACATTAGCGATATTTTGAAAATCTGTTCTTTGTGAGAGTATATAAAAATACACATCAACACTTCTTTTGATGGCTTTAAAGAGGTCAGAGCTTCCATGCCCATCTTTTTTCCAATCACGGAATTTTCTTCCTCCTAATTCAATAAAGGGTGGAGTTTTAATTTCTGTTGTTTCATCAATTTGGGCGTATTCTAAAAAGGCTAAACCCATTCCCATTTTTATCACAGAACCAGGTGGGTAAAGTCCATTGATGAATTTATTAATTAAGGGTTTATAGGGACTATCTCGCAGGGCATTCCAATTTTCGTGAGAGATTCCCCCAATAAAGTGGTTAAGGTTATATTCTGGATAGCTTCCTGCTGCTAGAATCTCTCCATTGTGTGCATTCATTATAATAGCTGCACCATTTTGTCCTTCAAAAATTTTATCCATTTCTTTTTGCACTCTAATATCTAGGGTAGTGGTTAAGTCTCTATTTTCAATAGCTTCTTTATAAGATACAACTTCAACTTCTTTATTGAGGGCGGTTACTTTAACAATTCTTGATCCTATCTCACCTTGTAAATAGGTATCATATTGCTTCTCTAATCCTTCTTTGCCTATGATATTGGTGTATTTGGCAATAGGCTGCTTTTGTATATCCTGATTGTTTGCATTGCTTACATATCCAATAACATGGGAGGCACTTGTAAGGTTTGGGTAGTAACGTTTAGCAAAAGGGATAATGCGTAAGATTTCACTTTGAGAAAGTTCTGGATAATATTTTAATATCACATCGTGTTCTACAAAGTTAATAATGGGAATATAATCGTGATTATAAGGGGAATCGCCCTTTTTGTAATTGCTAATGAGCTTTTCTTTGGTGTATTGTGGAAAAAATGGCAGAATCCTTTCTATTTCTTCTTCTAGGATTTTAGATTGAGAACGTAAAGATAAACGCGGTGGAAGCGAAATCATAAACCCAACAGTATTAGTAGCTAGGGGAATTCCATTGCAATCTGAAATCTGACCTCTAGTGGGGATAATGGGATCTTCCCTTAAAGTGTTATTAATGGCTTTTTCTTCATAAAATTTATAAGATAGCACACTGACATTAAAGATTTTTATTAATAATACTATCCAAAACACAAGAAAGACTGCAAAAACAATAATGATTCTATTATTCATTCTATAATCCATAAAAATAGCCAAACAAGGATAGATTCACATATTGCATAAGAGAGTAGTAGCCAAGAAAAACTTGGAACCTCATAAAAAGAGCGAAAAAGGTATAAGAACCCAAAATAGCCAAAATAGGCATAAAAAATAAAAAGTGGAATAAAAGCTTTATGATAGCCAAAGAGTTTTCTAAATCTTGGCAGGATAATTTTAAAAGAAAAAGCCATAAAAAGCACAATGCTTAAAAAAGGAAAACCTTTGCTTGCTTCAAAAAAGATACAAAAAGGGACAAGAAAATAGAAGATATTAAATTCCTCATTTTCATAGTGTTCTTGTGCTAGGACATAAATAATCCCAAAAAGCGGAGGCAAATAATAAATAATATCTGTGATAGAAACATAAATAACAAGAAAAATCCAAAAAGAAATTTTTAGATATGTTTTATGAGTGCTACTTCGTCGCATAGAGGGAAATGTTTGCATAAGATACAATCCGCCCAAATTTTTTGGTTAGGAATTTTTTCTTTAGGAATTTCAATAAATCCTAATTTTTCAAATAAGACTTTTTTGTAAGTCAAGACTAAAATTTCACTGACATTAAGTTTTACTCCCTCCTTGATACAATCTAAAATTAAAGCGGTTGCGATTCCTTTACGTTGCGCAAAGGGTGCGACAATAAGACTGCGGATTTCTGCTAATGTTTGTGAATGGATATGTAAAGCACAAAAGCCAAGCATTTTTGGTCTTTTAAGCTCCTCTAAATTGTTAGGCGATAGATGAAGTTTTTGCTGCGTTTGTAAAATTTCTTCTTCTTCCCAAGCAATATGGTAAGAGCGAATCATATTTGCCATAACTTCAATAGGACGTTCTAAAATAATTCCACGTTCAACTTCTGGAGCTAAAAATTCACGCATAAAAGGAATATCTTTAAGGGTGGGTTGTGTAATAATCATAGCTATTTCCCCAAAGTGTTTTGAATAAGAAAATCCCGAATCTCTACTATATTTGTTTTTTGTAGGCTACTGCTAAATTTTGCGGTAGTAAATGCTTTTTTGAGTTTTGCTTTTTCATTAGCATTGAGTTTATCAAATTTTGTAAAAATTTGTAGGAATTTTTGGTCTTTTCTTAAAAATCTTGTGATAAAGCTTACCAAGTTTTTATCAATTTCTAAAAAAGGATGTCGGCTATCAATTAAATGGACAAAAAGCTTAATGTTATCACGTTGTTGTAAAAACTCTATAAGGTTTTTATTCCATAGTTCTTTTTGGGTTTTTGCAACCTTTGCATAACCAAATCCCGGTAAATCCACAAAATAGAATTTTAAGATTCCTTGATTTTGATTAAACCATTCTGTTAAAAAGAAATTAATAAGCTGTGTTTTGCCGGGTGTTTGTGAGCTTTTTGCAAGATTTTTTTGGTTGCAAAGGAGATTAATAAAGGTGCTTTTTCCTACATTGCTCCTTCCTAAGAATACTACTTCACTAAAAAGGGGTGAGGGACATTCTAAGATATTCTGTGCGGAAGTAACAAAAGAGCTTCGTAGTAGTTGATAGTGAATCATTGTTGTTCTTTGTCAAGTTTAAAGATTAAACGAGCGGGTTTATTGTTATTACCTATAACATTAATATAGCCATCTTTATAGCGAATGATGATTTTATCCCCTTTTATTTCATTGTTTTGTGCAGGTTCTTTAACGATAACATTGCCTAATAGTTGGTATTCTTCAATATTAGGTAGATAGACTACTTCATTGCAAGTTCCTTCTATTTTGCGATTATTTTCTAAAGTGAGCCAAAATTGAACATTACCCACTGCTTGCATTTTATTGGGCTTATTTTTGTTATCAAAATAAATATAAGCTTGACTAGATTGTAGTCTATCACCTTTGCGTTTAATATCTACATTCCCTTTTAAATGGGTGATTTTCTTTTTCTCATCACCCATAAATTCTTGAGCACTTACTTCAATTTCATCAGCAAATCCATTCTTATGCAAAAGCATTATTATTAATAGCAAAAATATTAGATTTTTCATTCTTTATCCGTTATTAAGATACCTTTTATGGTATTTGCAGAGATTTTATTATCTTTATAGGTAATATTTTTACCTTTAATGCGGTAAGTATTAGAGGCAATGATAAAATCCCCATTCCCTAAAAGTTCTTTTAAAGAGGGAGTATAAGTTGCTCTCTGGCTCCAAAATTGCGTGTCGTTACGGATATAATAAACCCCTTGAGGAAAGTTGATAGTATTATTATCGTAGAGGGCAAAGTGGGAATGCAAAGTTTCTTGAGTGTGGGTGTCAAAAAGATAATGATTGATATTAAAATCTTCCAATTCATTTTCTTGTTTTTTATTTTCTCTTCCAATTTTTCCATAAGCAAAAATTTCAACCCCTAAAGGGGATATTTTGTAATAATTAAAATCAAAAATTTCAAAACGTACAATAGCTTCTTGAGGAAACAAGGTTTTATTTTCTTTGTCAATACCTAAAACACCCACCATAAGAATACTAAAAAGACTTAAAATAAGAAAAAAATAAATGACAAGATTCCCTCTTGTAAAATGTGATGCAATTAGAAATCTTTGGAGTTGCTGATGATTAGATAAAGATTTCATAAAACTGCTTTTTTAGTTTTTCTTTTTTGATTAAATAATCAATCATTTCTCTAACCGCTCCTTCTCCACCTCTTTTTTTAAGAACTTTATAAACTTCTTTTTTAAGGGGTTTTGCACAATCTTTAGGTGCAAATGAATACTTTACAGCTCTTATCATACTCAAATCATTAATATCATCTCCTATTACAGCGACTTCATCACTAGAAATATTAGAGTGATCTAAAATTTCTTTTAAGGCTTTTGCCTTATTATGAATACCTTGTTTTAAATAAGTGATTTGAAGTTCTTTAGCACGATTTTCTACAATTTTAGAATTTCTCCCTGTGATAATAGCTACTTTTCTACCTAATTGTAGCCAAGTTGCAATTCCTAGACCATCTTTGACATTAAAGGATTTAATTTCCTCATTATTGCTAGTATAGGTGATTTTTCCATCACTTAATGTTCCATCAACATCTAAAACAACAAGTTTTATCATAAAATTCCCTTAGTGCTTGGAATCTCTATGTTTTCATCCTTAAAAGAAGCTCTGCGGATTGCTACAGCAAAGGCTTTAAAGGCAGCTTCTATTAAGTGATGATTATTTTTACCACGTTTTTGAATAATGTGTGTTGAGATGCCTGCATTGAAAATTAGAGCACGAAAAAATTCTTCTATTAATTCACAATCAAAATCCCCAACTTTTCCTTTAATATCTAATTCAAAGACTAAAAATGGTCGGTTACTAATATCTAAATCGCATTCTACACAAGCTTCATCCATTACAACAGAGGCATTCCCAAACCGCTCTATCTTTTGGATAGGGAAAAGGGATTGTTTGAGTAGTTGTCCTATGACAATGCCGCAGTCTTCTACACTATGGTGGAAGTCAATATGTAAATCCCCTTTGCAACATAACTCTAGATTCCACCTAGCGTGTTTGCAAAGAGAGTGGAGCATATGATCAAAAAAACCTATACCTGTTTGTATATTTGCTTCCCCTTTACCATAAATATCAAGTTTTGCCGTGATATTTGTTTCTTTTGTTGTTCTTGTTAAAGATTCCATTTTTACTCCGTTGTGATAAATGCACCACTAATTTTTTGAGACGCAATGAAGTCTCTAGCTTCATTTTCACTTTGGAATCCACTTAGCATTACTCTATAAATTGGTGTTCCATCTAGCATATATTCTTTAATGATAGCTTTATATCCGTGTGATGAAGCGTGTGTGCGTTGGAATCGTATAGCACCTTCTTTGTTTCTAAAAGCACCAATTTGGACGAGAAATTTTGAGAGTTGCATACTTGTTTGTGTTTGAGCTACTTTGTATTCACTTTGGGCTAACACATTTTTAGTTAAAGGTATAGAATTAGAAATAGCACCATTAAATCCGATAACTTCAACTTTAACTCTTGCTGTGCCTTTTTTTACCATATCAATATCTTTTGCAGCACTATTGGATAAATCAATGATTCTACCTGCTACAAAAGGACCCCTATCATTAATTCTAACGATAGTTGATTTGCCATTTTCTTTGTTGGTTACACGAACAATGGTATTCATAGGCAAAGTTTTATGTGCTGCTGTGTGGGCATACATACTATAGGTTTCCCCATTAGAGGTTTTTTTGCCGTGAAAATTGGGTCCATACCAACTTGCAATTCCATCATAACTCTCTCCTAAGGCTACTGTGGTAGGATAATACCACTTCCCATTAATCTGATAGGGGCGCATAGTGGCTTTATGTACTTGATGGCTATTATTCATAGAACCATAATTGGGTGGAGTTATTCCAGGAGTGTAAGAGGTGCTTTTATAGCTGCAACTTATAAAGATAACACTAATGAAAACAAATAAAAAGTAATGGGGTTTATTCATTATATCTTATCCTTTGTTTATGGGAATGATAATTTCTTGATTAATAGACAGAGAATTAGCGTTCTTAATGGTGTTGTATTGTGTAATAGTTTTTAAAGATACCCCATAACGTTTGGCAATGGATGAAATAGTATCTCCTTTATTAACACGATGAATGAGAAAAGATAATGGCATTTGTTGATTGGCACTTTTTTCTTTATAGGATGCTAGGAATTTATAGGGGAAATGAATCGTGTAAGTTTTTGCTTTTGTTGGAGTGAAGTTTTTTTTGAAATGAGGATTATATTGTTTTAATTCTTTAAGGCTTAATCCAGCTTGATTAGCAATTTGGCTAAGAGGTGTTGCTGGAGGGACTTCAATAGAAGTTAAAATGGAAGTAGCACCGCGATTTAAAAAGTAATCATAATCCTTAGTTTTTAGCGTATTTATATTGTGAAATAATAATGATACTGAAAGGATTTTGCGAATATACATACGGCTTTCAAGAGGAATGTATTTTGCATTGGGATCTAGTAAAATGGCTAAGGAGTCGCTACCTGCTGTCGCTATGGCTCTTCTTAGCCTTCCTTCACCACAATTATAAGCTATGGCGGCTAGATACCATTTTCCAAAGTTTTGCTTCAATGTTTTAAGGTAGATTATAGCTGCTTGTGTGGATTTAATAGGGTCTTTACGTTCATCAATTTGTGTATTAATCTCTAATCCTAAGGATCTTGCAGTTGTTGGAATAAATTGCCACATCCCAACAGCTTGTTTGCTGGATTTTGCTGAAAGTGAAAATTCTGATTCAATCATTGCTAGATATAAAAATTCTTGAGGAATATTTTCTTTAAGGAACATTTCTTTAAGTGTGGGAATAAAGTTATAGCCTTTTTGAAATTTTTCTAATAAACGTTCTTGACGCATATCAGTTAGAAAATTATTTTTAACATTAATAAAATATTCATCATTTAAAAAATCTGGTTCTATATCAAAAGTTTTTAAAATTTCTTCGCTCTTTGTGTTGTAAGTAATGGTATCAAATTGTGCAAAACTAAAATTAAGCAGTAATAAAAATAAAGAAAAGAACTTCATCTAAAAGCCTTAAATATTTTGTTGTGTTTGTGTATGTATCTTGCTGAATTATTTTTTAATTTTATCTAAAAATTACAAAGTTTTCAATGAAATTTAAAGATAAGTTTAAAATTGTTGGGTTTTAGAAATTTAAAATTTATAAGAATTATTTTAATATTTGAAGGGATTGGGAATCTTTAGCTAAGTTCATTTTTTCTTTAGCTTCTAAGAGTTTATTTTTTAATTGTTTAAACCAATTAAAATATTCTTCTATCGCTTTTTTTTCTTGTTCTGTGGGCTTGTTGGTAAAGAATAAATTATTATAATGTGCTAAAAAATCATCATAAATCCATTGAAGCTCTAAGAATTCTTGGGGGCTAAGTTTTGACTTTTTAAGAATTGTTAGCGCATCTTCAAAGTCCTTTTTTGCTCTTTCTAGGAAGTTTTGGATATTGATTCTTTGTTTAGATTGGTTATGGATTTGAAAAGCAGATTTGTTATACCTATCTTTCTTTAAAGCTTGTGCGGAGAATTCATAGGCTTTTTGAAAGTCTTGTTGTTCATAAGCTTTTTGGGCTTTTCGGCTTAAAGTGTAAGAGGGAGAGAGGAAAAAATACCCTACTATACTAATTATGAGCCCAATAAGTAATATTTTCAAAATCTATCTTCTTCCATTTTGGATTTGATATATTCTTTTGCTTTCTCTAAGGAGAAATTTTCTAATAAGAAAGGTTCTTTAATGACGCAAGTTATTTTGCTAAAGGGTTTTGGAATCTTAAAATGATCCCAACTTTTAAATTCCCAAGCATTGTGATAATAAAGGCGAGAGATAATAATAGGTTTATTAGATTTTTGGGATAGCAATACGATACCATCTGCTATACTATGATAAGGACCTCTTGGACCATCAGGTGTGATAGCAACTAAGTCTTGTTGTTGTAGTTTTTTAATAGCTTTTAATAAAGCCTTTATTGCACCTTTGGAGCTAGAACCACGAATAGAATAGATTTTAAAAAACTTAATTAAACAGCTAATGATTTCTCCATCAAAGTGTTGGCTAATTAATACATAAACTCTCCTATTTTTATAAAAATGCCTTAAGGCTATGGGTTGCATAAATAATTCCCCGTGCCAAAATGCGACAATAAAAGTTTGATTAGCTTTAATAAAGTCTAAGGTTTGTGAAGATATTTTGTATTCAAAGCGGCATACAAATGCAAGTATTCTAACAGCAATAAAAGAAAAAAAAGGAATTCCATAAAGGAATATTTTTTGAAGAAGTATTTTTTGTAGTTTTTTCCTAGTAATTT
The DNA here is from genome assembly GCF_003097575.1 of Helicobacter apodemus. NCBI lineage: Bacteria > Pseudomonadati > Campylobacterota > Epsilonproteobacteria > Campylobacterales > Helicobacteraceae > Helicobacter > Helicobacter apodemus. The sequence continues at coordinate 1,876,899 of NZ_CP021886.1, forward strand.
TCATAATTACATTAATTCACCTATGAGTTGGGCACCTTTGATTTCAGAAATTTTAACTTTGCAAATTTCTCCTACAAGATTTCTTCCTGCTTTTACCCTAATGAGTTTATTAGTATCACTCCTTCCTTCTAAGAGTTTATTTTGTTCATCATAGCTTTCAAAAAGAATAAAATGTATATTATTAAGTTCTTTTTGGTTATTTTGAGTGAGAATATCTCTATGCTTATCTTTTAGGAGAATAAGACGCCTTTTAGCTTCTTCTTCATCAATTTCTCCAACTTCTTTATTTTCAATCCATTTAGCAGCTTCTGTATGTGGGCGGGAGGAGTAAATAAAGCTATAGAGTGTGTCAAACTGCACCTTTTCTAATACATCTAAAGTATCTAAAAAATCCTCTTCACTCTCTGTAGGGAATCCGACAATAATATCTGTGCTAATGCTTAGATGGGGGATAAGAGAATACATTTTTTCTACGCGGTTTAAAAACCATTCTTTTGTATATCCTCTTTTCATTTTCTGTAGTATTTTTGTTGAGCCACTTTGTAAGGGCATATGAATAGCTTTACAAAGTTTCGGATTATGCGCAAATTCCTCGATAAATTCATCATCCATATGCAGAGGGTGGGGAGAAGTAAAGCGGATTCTTTGTATGCCATCAATTTGGGAGATTTCATAAAGAAGTTGCGTAAAATTAATTTTTCGATGGGGGATACTAAATCTTTTGCCATAGTTATTGACATTTTGTCCTAATAGCAATATTTCTTTAGTGCCTTGATTAGCTAAACGTTTGGCTTCGTTGATGATTAAATGGGCAGGAATGGATATTTCATTGCCTCTCGTGTGTGGAACGATGCAATAAGTGCATTTTTTATCACAACCAATAGAGATATTAATCATTCCTTTAAGGATTGAATTTTGTTTAGAACTGAAAATATAGGAGCTATCATCATAATCAATATCCACCCAAGCAACGCGTTTTTGGTGAATAATTTGGGAGATTTTAGAGACATTCCTAGCCCCTAAGACAAAATCAACAGCTTTGGAACGTTTTAAAATACTCTCACCTAAATGGCTTGCTGTGCAACCACATATGCCTATCTTGGCATCATTTTTTTTTATCTTTGCATATTGTCCAATTTCTGAAAATAATTTTTTTTCAGGCTTTTCTCTAACACTGCAAGTATTAATTAAAATCAAATCAGCTTCTTGTGGGTTGGTTGTAATTTGATAATTTTCTTTTTCTTCTAGCTCTGCGATGATATGCTGACTATCGCGTTCATTCATGGCACAACCTAAAGTTTGAATATAAAGTTTTTTATTCAAGAGTCAATCTTTACATAATATGTATTTCATACATATAATCGCCTTCATCTAATCCATAACGAACTTCCCTACAATAAGCGTGTTTTCCCTTTTTTGCAAAATATTCTATTAAATTTGTAATTTCTTTATGAGAGTTTTCTTTATCGCAATAAAAAATATCGGTTTTTTTGGCTTCTAACATTTCTTCTAATTTTTTGATAGCTATTTTTACAGGTTTTTGATTAATATGTTCTCGTGCTAATTTAATATCCATAAGTTTTCCTTAAAATTTTTAGAGAAAATGGCTAATTATATATTCTATTTGCTTAAAGAATAATATTTGTCCTTTTAAGAGTTTAATAAAGCACTTATAAAGAAAATTTAAGCTAGAATCTTTGCTTTTTAAGGAACTTAAAAATTTATATTTTTGGTTAAGAAAAGGAAAGATTTGGAAAGGATATTAGATATTATTGAGGGTATTGCTTATGAAAAGGGGTTATCCATAGAGAGCGTTTCATTAGCGGTTAAAGAATCTATTATTAAAGTAGCAAAACAAACTTTAGATTCAAATATCCATTATGATGCTGAAATTGATAAAAAAAATAAAACCCTTCATCTCTATCAAGTTATAAGTGTATGTGCTGATGATGATGAGGTAAAAGAAGATAAAAACAATTTTATTACGCTTTTAGAGGCTAAAAAGCACGATAGTGAGATTAAAGTTGGTGATGAATTACGTTATGAATTAAGTTTAGAAGATATGAGCAGGAGTGCTATTAATGCACTTTTTAGGGAGTTAGAATATAAGATTCAACGGCTTATAGAAACCCAACTTTTTGATAAATACAAAGCCCAGTTAGGAAAAATAGTTAGTGGAAGTGTTGTAAGGATAGATAATCTTGGGAATACTTATATAGAAATTGATGAGATTCGTGTAATTTTGCCTAAAAAGAATCGCATTAAAGGGGAAGAGTTTAATGTAGGGCAAGTTGTGAGTGCTATTTTGCGTCATATTAATATTGATAGGCAAAATGGGATTGTTATTGAGCTTAGTAGAACTACCCCTAAGATGTTAGAAGAGCTTCTAAAATTAGAAGTTCCAGAGATTAAAGATGGTGATGTTGAAATTGTCAATTGTGCTAGAATACCTGGTGAGAGAGCAAAGGTTGCACTAAAGAGTGTTCTAGCAAAAATAGATCCTGTAGGTGCGACTGTAGGTGTTAAAGGTGTGAGAATTAATGCTGTTTCTAAAGAGTTAAAAAATGAGAGCATTGATTGCATTGAATATTCTTCCCAGCCAGAAATTTATATAGCAAGGGCATTGTCTCCGGCATTAGTTATCAGCGTGGTTCTTGAGGACAAAAAAGCAATTGTAACCATCTCAAGCGATCAAAAACCAAAAGCAATTGGTAAGAATGGTATTAATATTCGTTTAGCTTCTATGCTTACAGGCTATGAGATAGAGCTAAAGGAAGCAGAAAATACTAATGAGAATTTAGAAAACAATAATAAAGAACAAGAAAACACAAAAAATAATTTAGATATTCTCTCATCACTTTTTAAGGGTTAAATACTCGAAATTTAACCACTTTTAAATATTTTTAACTTAGAATTGCAAAATTTATGAGTAAGGTTTTCTATGATTGGTTTTATGCAAAAACATAAAAAATATTTTATTATCACTGTTTGGGTTAGCACGATAGCCTTTATAGGTGCTGGTTTTGTTGGTTGGGGGAATTATAATTTCTCTTTAACGAATAATGCTGTAGCTATTGTGGGTGATACAAAAATTAGCTTTGAAAAAATGCAAAGAGAATATGGAAGGCTTTATAGCATTTATAATCAATTAATGGGTGGGGAGCTTGATGAAGAACAAGCAAAAAAAATGGGAATTGAAGAACAAGCCCTTAATAACCTTATTATCAATGCACTTATGTTAAATTATGCTCACGATTTAGGACTTAGAGTAAGTAAGGAAGAGATAATAAAAGAGATTACTAATATGGAGGTTTTTAAAAATAATGAAGTTTTTGATGAGGGGCTTTATAAAAATACTTTAGAAGAGAATCATTTAAGACCTAAGGACTTTGAAGAAAGTGTCCAAGAGAGTTTATTGCTCCAAAAACTCAATGCACTTTTAGATATGCCCCTTACTCCCTTAGAAGAAGATATGTTAAAGGCAGCTTATTTTGTTGAAGATTGGGTGCAAATTAAAGTATTGGATAAAGAGGATATTAAATTTGTTGCAAAAGAAGAGGATATTAAAAAATATTGGGAAGAAAATCAAGATATTTATCAGACACAGAGAGGTTATGAAATTTCTAGTGTAAGTGTTAATGTTAAAGATATAAATTATAATGAAGAGGATATTAAAAAATATTATGAAGATTTTAAGAATCAATTTCTTAATGAGGAAGGGCAGGTTTTGCCTTTTTTAGAAGTAAAGAATAGAGTGATTGAAGATTATAAGGATTCACAAGCTCAAAAGGAAGCGTTAAAAGAATATATTAGTTTGCGTAAAGGTGAAAATCAAAAGGCAAAAAATTCTATTGTTTATGAGGGGGATAATCGTTATGGTGTTGAGTTTATAAGTCTTTTAAGCCAAGCTAATGAAAAGGAAACGCTTAAACCCATTAAAGTTAATGATTCTTATATCACCGCAGAGGTGCTTAAGATTATCCCTAGTCAATCAAAAACTTATGAAGAGGCTAAAAATGATGCTAGAGAGGATTATGTGAGTTTTGAAAAAGCAAAAATTTTAGAAGAAAATGCAAAAAAGGAATTGGTAAATTTTAAGGGGATTGATGTTGGTTATGTGAATAAGGATACCACAGAAGTATTTAAGGGGTTAGATAAAAATGAAAGTAGAGATTTTATTAATCAACTCTTGAGTGTAAAAAAAGAAAAAGGATACATTCTGCTAACAAATAAAGCAGTTTTGTATCAAATTTTACGACAAAGAGTTAAAAAATCTGATATAATTTCGCATAATTTGGAATTTCTTATCCAAAATGGCATTCAAGTCAAAGGAAGATTGGTTGAATCAGAATTTTTAGAGTATTTATCAAAGATTTATAAAGTTGTTAGAAACTCTAAGAATTAAAATGGAATAGCATTATAAAGGAATACTCTTGGAACAGACCATCTTAGGTATTGATATTGGCTCAACAAAAATTTGTGCAATTATCGCCACTTCTAAAGACAATGTACCGCACATTATTGGCACAGGTTGTCATAAATCTCAAGGTCTAAAAAAGGGTTCTATTACCAATATCGAACAAGCTAGTCGTGCTATAAAAAATGCTGTTAATGATGCTAAAAGGGTAGCTGGCACAACTATTGATAAAGCTGTTATTTCTATTTCTGGAGTTTATACTAGAAGTGTTAATAGTTCAGGTATTGTGAATATTCCTAATAATGAGATTGGAATTAAGGAAATAAATCGCGTTATACAAACTGCACTTTACAATGCTTCAATCCCTAGTGAATATGAGGTTATTCATATTTTGCCTTATAATTTCAAACTTGATGATCAAGATTTTATTGATGATCCAATGGGGATGACAGGTGGTCGTTTAGAGGTTTTTGTTAGGATTGTAACAGTGCAAAAGTCAAGTTTAGGAAATTTACGCAAAGCAGTCAAAGCTGCTGGGGTTGAAATTGAAAATATTGTTTTATCTGCTTATGCTTCCTCAATAGCTGTTTTAAGTGAAGACGAAAAAGAGCTTGGAGTTGCTTGTATTGATATGGGTGGAAGCACTTGTGAGTTGATGATACATGCCGGAAACTCTATGCGGTATAATGATTTTTTAGGCGTTGGTTCTAATCATATTACTAATGATTTGGCGATGGCACTCCATACCCCCCAAACTATTGCTGAAAAAGTAAAGATAGAATATGGGAAAGTTTATAAAAAGCAAGAAGATTTAGAAAATGTTATAGAAATTCCTGTAATTGGCGGGGATGATGGAGCAACCCATCAAGTTTCTTTAGAATTAGTTAATGATGTTATTTATGCAAGGGTGGAAGAAACTTTAATTATTCTTCTTAAAAATTTTGAACAAAGTGGGCTTAAAGAACAATTGGGAGGTGGTATTGTTTTAACCGGTGGAATGACTCATTTAGAAGGTTTAAGAGAATTAGCATCTTCATTATTTGGCATTCCTGTTCGTCTTGCTAAACCTTTAGAAATTGAAGGCTTGTTTGATAATCTTAAAGGTCCAGAGTTTGCAACAGCCATTGGATTAATCCTCTATGCTTCTGGAAAATATACAAATTATGAGATTGATTCAGAGAAGAAAATACGTTATAAAAGTGATAAAGCAGCTGAAGAATTAACACCATTTAATAAGACGCCTATGGCTTCTGCTTCAACACTTAATCCTCTTCATGAGAAGATGGGAGCGACAGTGGCGGTTAATAGCGTTTCTAAAAGTGCTACAGATATTAAGCAGGATTTGTCTAAAATTACAGAAATTAAAAAAATACAAGTTAGGAATAATAATCTCTTTTCCCAAGTATGGCAGAGATTAACCCAAATGTTTTGAGATTTTAAGAAGGAGTAGATATGATAGAGATTCAAGAAGTTAATCCTAATGACTTTAGTGCTAAAATTAAGGTAATTGGTGTTGGTGGTGGTGGTAGCAATATGGTAGCACATTTAATTAACACAGGAACTTATGATGGAATTGAATTGGCTGTTGCAAATACTGATGCCCAAGCCATTAGCACATCTAATGCTCCTATTAGAATTCAACTTGGTGCGAAATTGACTAAAGGTTTAGGTGCTGGAATGAAACCTCAAGTAGGAAAGGATGCTGCTTTAGAGAGTTATGAGGATTTAAAGATCTTTTTAGAAGGTACAGATATTGTTTTTATTTCTGCTGGACTTGGTGGAGGAACAGGCACAGGTGCAGCACCTATTATTGCTAAAGCAGCTAAAGAAGCTGGTGCATTAACGGTTTCTATTGTTACTAAGCCTTTCAAGTGGGAAGGGAGACAGAGGGCAAGATTAGCTGAAGATGGGTATAAAGAACTTAAGGCAGAGAGTGATTCTATTGTTGTGATTCCTAATGATAAACTTCTTTCTATTGTTGATAAAAATCTTGGATTGAAAGATAGTTTTAGGATTGTCGATGATGTGCTAGTGCGTGCTGTAAATGGTATGAGTGGAGTAATTCTTTCTCATAGTGCAGGGGATATTAATGTGGATTTTGCCGATGTCAAAACCGTGATGAATCATAAAGGATTGGCATTAATGGGTATTGGGGAAGCAAGTGGAGCAGATGCTGCTAGGGAGGCGATTAAAATTGCTATTGAATCCCCACTTTTTGATAATATGTCTATTAATGGAGCAAAAGGGGTATTAATACATTTTTATTTTAATCCGGATTATCCAATTTATGAGATGCAAAATGCAATGGAGATAATTTACGAAAATACTGATCCAGAAGCAGAAGTTATTTTTGGAACGACAACTGATGAAAGTATAGAACGTGATAAAGTTAGAGTTACCATTATAGCTACTGGATTTGAAAAAGAAGCCCTCCAAAATATTTCTGCAGAAATTGACGCAGCACCTCTTAAGCTTGTAAGTCCCAAAGATATGAGTCAAAAGATTAATCAAGTGGATATGGTAAAGAAAAAAGTCAGTGGGGCAGATTTTATAGGAGAAGAAATGTTGGACGTCCCAACTTTTTTGCGTAACCAAATGGATTAAAATCATTAAGGAGATTTGCATTCTTGAATGCTTTTCTTTAGGCTATACCTATCAATAATCAAAAATAAATTTCTTTATTTATAGCTCTATTTTATAAAATATAAGCAAGTTTTTAATAATTGTTATTTTGTAGTTGAAAAATACAATCATTTTTGATAAAGCTTCTTTTTAAATCAAAACACTTTGAAATAAAGTGGAAAAGTTAGTGAATAAGGATTTAACCCTCATTAGGCTTACGCTACTTTTAATCTATTCTCTTATTTTGTGGTTGTTCTTTAGGGTTTTAAAATTTATAGAAGTTTAGTAGCTTCTTTGAGTGAGTAAAAGCACATGTTAAAACTTTCATTTTGCTTTTTTATAGGGAGTATTTATGCAAGAGCTAAGAAAATAAATTCTAAGTAGATTTTTACTCCACAGTTACGCTTTTGGCTAAATTTCTAGGCATATCTACATCATTGCCCAATCTCGAAGAAACTTCTAGTGCAAAAAGCTGTAATGCTACCATCATTTCAAAAAATTCTTCCATATAAGTTTGTGCTTGGGAGGTTTTAATCCAATCATCACTCCCTTCATAATATTCAGAAGTAACAGCACAAATTGTCGCATCTCTAGCACTAAGTTCTTCCACATTGCTTTTTATTTTCTCATATAAAAGGTTTTGTGGCATAAGTGCTACACAAAATAATCGTGTATCTGCTAAGGCGATAGGTCCGTGTTTCATCTCTCCACTTGGATAGCCCTCCGCGTGGAGATAGCTAATTTCTTTGAGCTTTAACGCCCCCTCTAGGGCTAAAGGGTAGAAAATGTCTCTCCCGATAAAAAAGAAGCCATGTCCGTGCAAATACCGCTTTGTAAGACGTTTAATATGTTCGTGCATTTTAATATTAACTTTGGTTAAATGGGTAGCTTTAAACATACTTTGAATGATTTTTTGAGCTTCAGTTTTTGGTAATATTCCTTTTATCTGTGCCAAGAATCCTGCTAATATCCATAAAACCATTACTTGTGTTGAAAAGGCTTTAGTGCTTGCAACTCCCTTTTCAATCCCAGCTCTTGTAAGGATTGTTGTATGACTTTCTCTTACAATGCTACTATTATCGACATTACAAATACTAAGGGTTTGGAATCCTTGTCTTTTAATCAGCTTTAAAGCTTCTAGTGTATCTGCAGTTTCACCACTTTGTGAAATAACAACAAATAATTCTCCACTATTTAAAATAGGCTCTTTGTAGCGAAATTCACTAGCGATTTCGACTTTAGTTTTAATTTTTGCTATTTTTTCTAGTAAATAGCTCCCAGCTAGTGCAGAATGATAACTTGTTCCACAAGCACATAGGGTAATAGAGGAAATGGATTGTAAGTCTATAGCCCTTAGCTCTTCTAAGATAAAGCAATCTTCTTGCACTCTCCCTATCATTGTTTCTAATAAAACTCTGTGTTGTTCATAAATCTCTTTTTCCATAAAAAAAGCAAAACCATCTTTTTGTGCGGTTAATTTGTCTTGTAATAAGGGTTGGATATTCTCTAGGTTTTTAAAGTTTTGTAGATTCATAGCTCCTATTGCACCATCTTGTAGATAGCTTACTTCTGTAACAAGCCCTATTAAAGGTGCATCAGAAGAAGCAAAAAAGATTTCATTGTTATTTTTACCAATAATAAGGGGTGAGCCATTTTTAGCATAATAAATAGTATCTGCAGATTTTTGGGTGATAAGTAAGATGGCATAAGCACCTTTGAGATTGTGAATGGTTTTTGTGAAAGCTTCAAGAATGTTTTGGGATTTTTCTACATAGGATTCAAATAAATGCACAATCACTTCGGTATCTGTTTGGGAGATGAAATGCTTTCCTTCTTTTTGGAGAGATTCTTTAAGGCTTTGGTAGTTTTCAATAATCCCATTATGGACAATATTACTAAAAGTCCCAAAATGTGGATGTGCATTTATTTCTGTTGGTTTTCCATGTGTTGCCCAACGCGTATGCCCTATGCCAAGCCCAAAACCTTCAGAAGTAAAGTTGTGGCATTTTCTCTCTAAATTACTAATTTTTCCTACCGCCTTAAAGGTTTGTAAATTCCCTTCTGATAAGATAGAAATTCCAGCAGAATCATAACCGCGATATTCTAATTCTTTTAATCCCTTTAAAAGCATAGATTTTTTTTCAGAATTTCCTATATAACCAACGATTCCACACATATATATATCCTTAAAGAATTTTTTAGATTCTTGCATAAAATTTGTAAAAGAAAAGTAAATTAGGTATGAATTGTAAATACCCAGTTTTTAAAAGATAGGTGTTTTTTAGTTATTATCTAATATAATTAATATTATAAATTAAAGTTGGTTGAATGTTGCGAGATGTTTTTTATATAGGGGGATATGATCCTCGAAGTTATCGTTATTATTATATGTTACTCAAAAAAAATCTTTTGAAGCAAAATGCTATTAATAACCTTAATTTAGAGATTTCTTCTTGTATTAGTGAGAGTCAATCCCCTTTTTGCAAAATTACACATCAGCAAGCACTAAGTTATTATTATTTTTTAGAGTGGAATGCAATTGTTAAAAAATATTGGTCAAAGAATCTTTTAGATTTTATTTTAGATTTTATATATTTTTTAAAAATGTATATTTTATCAGGGATTTTTGTTACTTTTGTCAAAGAATCTAAAGTGCAGTTAGTCGCTGGACTTTATCCTATCTTGTATTTTATTTTTGGGTATAGTATAGCTTTTGTTTTGGCTTATTTTGTATTTTTAACCCTTAAGGAGTGGAATCTTTTTGTTGGAATTTTTATAGTTATTGTGATGATATTTGTTTGTAGTAAGCTTATTATTTATGGGGGGAAGAAAATAGCAGTTTTTTGGCTTTCAAATATATATGTTTTTTGCGCAAAATATGCCTTAAATAAGATTGAGGAGATGGGTTATTTAAATGAGAGTTTTGCAAAAGTGATTTATGAAAAATTCAAGGAACATCAAAATATTAGGGATTATGAACTTATTTTATCTGCCCATAGTGTAGGGACAATCCTAGCTGTTAATGTAGTTGCAAAAGTTATTACAATGGCTAATCAAGAAGGTATTTCTTTAGAAAAGTTTAAGTTATTAACGCTTGGAGAATGTATTCCTTTGGTAAGTTTTCAAAAAAATTATCAAGCTTTTAGGGAAGATTTAGAGCTTTTGGTAAATACCCCTATTGTGTGGTTTGATATTACTTCACCCATTGATGGTGCTTGTTTTTCTCTTGTAGATTTTGTAAAAATTTCCAAGATTGAGGCGAAGTTTCCCCCCATTTATCTCTCTGCTAGATTCCATAAACTTTTTACTCCCAAAAGCTATAAAAAGATTCGTAAAAATAGATATTTAGCACATTTTTTGTATCTTTATGCTACGGAGATACTAGGAGTCTATGATTATTTTAATTTTATTGGTGGGGCTGATACTTTAGAGGCTAAACTTTTGAGGAACAAGAATGAATGAATGTCCATTTTTCCCAAAACCTCATAAAAATAAAGCGACTTTATGGACCACATTTTTTCTTAAAAGGAGATCTTGGCTTGATGGACTATATGAGAAAAGCTATACAATGAAATCTGGGAGGGTTAAAATGCCCGGATTTGATTTATATATTGCTAATCACCCCCAAGATATTAGAAGGATAATGGTTGATGAGGTAAGAGATTTTCCTAAAAGTGATTTATTACACGAATTACTAAGCCCACTTTTGGGGGAGAGTATTTTTACAACCAATGGGGAGTTATGGGAGAGGCAAAGAGAGCTTTTGCGTCCATCTTTTGAACAAGCAAGAATCACAAAAGTATTTGGTTTAATGAAAGAGGCTGTTGATGAGATGATGCAAAAAATTTATCAATATCCTAATAATAGCGTTATTGAGATTGATGAAATGATGACTTTTGTAACCGCTGATGTAATTTTTAGAACGATTATGTCTAAAAAACTCGATTCTCTAAAAGGTAAAGAAGTCTTAGAGGCTTTTGCGATTTTTCAAGAAGAGAGCGTTCATACGGCTATTTGGAAAATGTTTTGTTTCCCTAAGTGGTTATGTTATTTGCTTGGTGATAAAAAAAGAATGAGAGCTGGAGAAGTTATCCGCAAAGCCTTAAGTGATATTATTAAGCCTCGTTATGAAGAGATTCAAAGAGGAGAAAGAGGGGAATATGAGGATATTTTGTCTTCCTTGCTAGAAGTAGTAGATAAACAGAGCAATCAAAGATTTACCTTTGAAGAAATTTTAGATCAAGTGGCTATGCTTTTTTTAGCAGGTCATGAGACAAGTGCAAGTGCTTTGAGTTGGACACTTTATATTTTAAGTATAGCCCCAAAAGAACAAGAGATTGTCTATAAAGAGATTTGTGCGATTGCTAAAGAGGAAGAATTTAGCTTACAACATTTAAGAAAGATGAAATATTTAACGAATGTTTTTAAGGAATCTTTGAGACTCTACCCTCCTGTTGGGTTTTTTGCCCGCACTGCTGTAAAAAAAACAAAAATTAGAAATAAACTTGTTAAAGAAGGATCGGGTGTGGTGGTGGCTCCTTGGCTTATACAGAGGCATAGTGATTATTGGAAGAATCCCCATGAGTTTGATCCTACAAGATTTGAAGAAAAGCAAGGGATTATAAAAGATACTTATATTCCTTTTGGTATGGGTGAGAGGGTTTGTATAGGACAGGGCTTTGCTATGCAAGAAGCGGTGTTGATTTTAGCGAATATTTTAAGGACTTATAAGATAGAATTGCGAGAAAATTTCGTTCCAGATATTGTAGGTCGTTTGACAATTCGTTCTAATAATGGAATGTATATTAAATTCACAAAGAGAAAATAAATAGACAATGAAAGAAAAATTAGCAGGAACTCTTTTACTTTGCATTCTCGTCCCTTTGATGATTATAGGTTATTTATTTATTGTCATCGTAGGGATTTTTGGCAAAGTTAGTCGTGTGCGGCAAGGGGTGAGAGCTTTAGACCATTTTGTGAATGCAACATTATTTAATGGATACGCTTGGGAATCTATTTCTTCTCATGCATGGAGAGAGAGGGAGAAAAAGTGGGCAAAGATTGTTATACAAATCACTGATTTATTTCAAAAAAATCATTGCAAACGTGCTAATCAAAGGGAGCAACCTGTCATTGATCTAATCTTGCATAAAGGTCTAAACCAACAAACTATAGGCAAGCAATTATAGGGATTAAAGATGAAAGTTTATTTATTTACAGGTGCTGCTGGTTATATTGGGTCGCATACAGCCTATGCTTTTTTGCGGAGTTGCGATTGTAAAATTATTATTTTGGATAATTTAAGCACCGGTTTTATAGAAAATATTTTCTTTTTACAGCAGAGTTTTCCTAATAGGGTAGAATTTATACAAGGTAATTTTGGTGATAGGGTGTTATTAGAGAGTATTTTTAAGCAATATTCTTGTAAGGCAGTTATTCATTTTGCGGGGAGCTTGATTGTTTCAGAATCTGTGCAAAAGCCTTTGTTATATTTTCATAATAATGTCGCTAATACTTTAATCCTTTTAGAGGCTATGCAAAAATTTAATATTCATCAATTTATTTTTAGTTCTACGGCTGCAGTTTATGGGGAGCCGGTGGAAAAAGATTGTATAAGAGAGAATGCTATAATGGATCCTATCAATGCTTATGGGGAATCTAAACTTATGGTGGAGAAGATTTTATCGCATTTTGAGGTGGCTTCATCAGAGTTTAGAAGTGTTATTTTGCGTTATTTTAATGTTGCGGGTGCTTTAATGGATAGTCCTAAATTAGGACAAAGGACGAAAGATGCTACGCATCTTATCAAGATTGCGTGTGAGTGTGCAGTGGGAAAACGCAAAGAGATGGGAATCTTTGGGGATGATTATCCTACCTATGATGGAACTTGTATCCGTGATTATATTCATATTGATGATTTAGCTAATGCACATTTTGAGGCTTTAAAAACATTAGAACAAACTTCACTCTCACAGATTTATAATGTAGGATATGGAAAAGGCTTTAGTGTTAAAGAGGTGATAGAGTGCGTAAAAGCTGTTAGTGGGCTAGATTTTATTGTGAGGATTCAACCAAGGAGAGCAGGAGATCCTGCAGTTTTAGTGAGTGATAATAAGAAGATTTTATCATCTACACAATGGAGACCCCAATACGCTAATTTAGAAATTATTTGTGAAAGCGCTTATTTATGGGAGAAAAGCTTAATTTGAGAGTTTTCCATAAAAACTTCCATTGATTTGCGTATTGTCAATAAGATAGCTTCTAAATTTCTTGTAAAGTTGCAAATTGATTTTATACTTTTTAGTGGCTTTCCAAAACTTATCTAAACTTTCTTGAAAAGTTAATTCGTCAATATCATAAAAGGCATTTCCGCAAACTTTAGTAGGGCAATTATGCAAAAGGGCAGATAAACCTGTTGTGCTATTAATAACAATGCAACCTAAAGCATTATGGAGAAGAGTTGGTAAGTGGGAATCATGGATGTAAATAACGCGATGGGTAATATTATATTTTTTCGTTTGTCTTTTGATAAAGTTTTTATAGTTACGATACCCTCTATCCATAGGATGATGCTTGATAACTAAAAAGTGTTTGGGTTTAGAGTTTTTAGCAAAAGATTTAATGGTATTTTTAATAAAGTTTTCAATCCTTCTTCCGCTGAAGTGATTCTTAATTTGCGTATCATTATGGACTTGCAAAATGGCAACAAAGTATTTTTTCTTTGAAGCTAGGATAAGTGCATTGTTGTTTTTTTCACTCCAAATATAAAGCCATTTTCTAAAAAGTGATAAAAACCAAGGAAACATTTCTTTGGGACTAAGACTTCTATGGTGGAGTGCGTTGTTAAAATACTGGCTAAGACAAAAGGAAGCAAACCAATATAAAAAGCTAAACCAAGCCATATTCCTAAAAGAGTGTTGAACTTTTTTTATCGGGAATGCAGTTTGTTCTTTATATTGAAGATAGAAATTTTTACTTTTTGGAATTTTAGAGTAAGCATTAACCCCGCTTTTTTCAAAAGTAATGAAATCTGGACGGATATAGCCCTCTTCAAACACATAGCATGGGATTTGTAAAATTTTAGCAAGGTCAAGGGATATTTTGTGAATAGGGCGACAATCATTAAATAAAATAATGCATTCAATTGCGTATTTTTTAATAATTTTTTCTAAAAATTCAGGAAAAGCTTCGAAGCTTTTACGATAGGTTAAGGCATTAAATGGATAAAATAAAAAATCTCCCCCATTAAAATTAATCTTATAAACTTTGCAATCTTGCTCTTTAAGTTTTTTTGATAAAGAATAGAAAAATGGTCCCACAGGACCTTGCAAAAGAAGTATATTTTGAGATTGAAATTTTTTAATTATGTTATCTAATTGCATTTGACCTTCTCTAATTAGGAGGTGGTGTAATGCCCCCCCCCCCCTTTTTTTTTAGTTTTTAATCATTTATTAATATCTAATACTACTTTTGTAGCAATAGCGATTTGGTAAAGAATTTGTGTTAGGATGCTTGTAATCTGCAAGTTTCTGCCTGTCTCTATGGCAGGTAGGATTAATAATGAATCTCCGGGATTTAATCCCGGAGCACTAGAGAGAGCATACCAACTACCATTATAACGTTCCGCTTTACCATTGGCTCGTATGAGTAAAATCCTTTTTTTATTTGCCCTTTCTGTGAAATCACCGGCTAATTTAATATAATATTGTAAGTTTTTATTGGGTTCATAAATAAAAGCTCCGGGAATGGCTACTTCACCTTGAACAAGCACAAGATTATTTTTCGTTGGGATATTAATAATATCACCTTCTTCTAATATAGTAGTAGCATAAGCTTCTTGGCTATCAAGAACGATTTGTCCTTTGGGTTGTATATTTTTAGCCCTTTGGATAAATTCTAATATCATATTAGCTTGACTGCTTCTTACAGCTGATTCTTGTGTTGTTATAGAAGATGAGGTTAGCGCAAGTGTTTCAAGCTCTTTTAGTTGAGACTCTATTAATTGCTTTTGAGAGTTTGCGACACTTTTGCGGAAAACTTGAATAGCCTCTATATTGGATTGTTTATTGACTTTAATTAGTCTAATAAGCTCTTTAAGTGTTGTGCCTTTTTTGATTATAAGAGAATGTAAGCCATCGTGTTCGCCTTCAATAGAGACGCTAATATTTTTACTATTGTAATCTGGACGAAATTCTATTTCATCCCCAGTTTTTAATAACACATTTTGGAACTGATTTTTATTATAAGAGATAATATCTAAAATATTATTTGGAAGATAAGAGCGTACAATGGCATTGGTTACTATGGGTTTAGCACCAGAGATAATGGCAATATCTTCTAAGGTTTTAATATCATCTTTTAATTCAAATCGGTAAGGCTTTTGCACTTCTCCCTTAACTGAAACATATTCTTGGAGATTTTTTACTAAAATAACATCACCTGTTCTAAAAGGAAATAACTGCACTTTGCCATTTAAGAGAAAATTGTATAAATCTACTTTTAAAACAGGTTTGTTATCGCGTAGTATTTCAATATCTCTAAAACTACCATATTCTAAATTAATTCCACCGGCTTTGTCTAGGTATTGCACGATAGAATCTGAACTTAATCCTTGGTAGAGACCGGGTTTATTGACATTTCCTGTAACAAAAATAGAGACATTTTGATAAACATTCATATCTGCATAAACAAATACATTGTTTTTATAAATTTTAGCGATACTAGATTTTAAGACTTTTACTAAATCCCCATTCCTAACGCCCAAAAGATTAACAGCTCCAACCGCTGGAATGAAAATATTTCCTTGAGAATCTACCATTAATTCTTGATGAAATTCAACAGCACCCCACATTCTGAAGTTTATCTTATCGCCTATAGCAATTTTATAATCTGGATTGTAAAGGAATTGAGAGGCTTGGGTGAAGTTCCCATTAAAGAGATGGAAGCCAAATACTTTTGTAATTGCTGAATCTTGAATAAAATAGGGGGCATTTTGGGGGTTTAGTGTTTGGTCGTCGGTTGTTGCCATATCTGTTGGCTTAGCGGATGTTGTTTCTGTATTATTTTGTGCTTGAGTGGAAATTTGGGGAATATTAGCAGAAATTGTAGAGGGATCTATGCTATAACCAAAAGAAAAAAGAAGTAAATAAATAAATAAGAATTTTAATAAAGTTTTCATTAATATCTGTGCTCCTCTATAATCATATTGATAAGTTTTATAATCCCAAATGAAAGTGCTAAAATAACAAAAATTGTAAGAATATTATAGAGTTTTTTGGGATAAGTTGGGGATTGTGGTTCATTAGCCCCTTGTATGACAACAAGTTGCTTAATCTTGCGACTTGATTCAATACGTGCTGCTTCGATAGCTTTTAAAGCAGTAGTATAAGCATCTTGTGCAAATTTTACTTGAATACTTAAATCTTGGAATTTAGCTATTAGATCATTTAGTCGTTTGGAGGCTTTAGAAGAGATTATTTTTGAAACCTCTTTGTCTAATTGTCTTTGCAGGGCTTGAATTTCGGATTTTAAGAGAATGATTTGGGGTGCATTATCATTAAGATAGCTTTGTATTGTAAAGAGTTGTGATTCTTTTTGGGCTAATTTACTTTCAATATCAGCGGTTAATTTTGCTTTAGCCTCAGCCTCTTTTAAAGGATCAAAAACCCCATATTGACTTTGAAAAGTCAATAAGGCATTTTGGGAATTTTGCAAGCGCTCTTTTGCATTAGAGAGTTCTTTTTCTGCAAAAATCATTTGCTCTCTTGCGGCTTTGTGAGAGACTTCATTGACGAAATGTTCAGATTGTTTTAAAATA
Source organism: Helicobacter apodemus (assembly GCF_003097575.1). NCBI lineage: Bacteria > Pseudomonadati > Campylobacterota > Epsilonproteobacteria > Campylobacterales > Helicobacteraceae > Helicobacter > Helicobacter apodemus. The sequence goes on from NZ_CP021886.1 coordinate 1,893,755, forward strand.
GTATTAGCGATAGTTTGTGAATCTTGGGGAGTGAAGCCCTCAACTTCAATTTCTAATAATCCAGAATCTGGGTTTAATACAATTTTTGTGCGATTTTGATAGAATTTTAAAAAGGTTTCTATACTATCATTGCGAGATAGAGTAAAAAATAAATCTAGTTTTTTCTTCTCATAGAGTGTGCGTAAATCAATCTCTTTATCTAGTATTTTTAACATATCTATAGAATGAATATATCGTTGTAGGAATAAAATATCTTCTCTAGCTCCTGTATTGATACCTACAAGGGAAGCTAAACCTAAAGCAGGTGCAATATCATTATTGACAGAATGAACACTTAAAATAATAGAGCTTACATAACGATCAGAGGCTATGAAAAGATAATAAATCACAACGGGAATCATTAATATATAGACAATTTTGAAGCTTTTAAAAAAGGGTAGTGTCTTTTGAAAAGTGGGTTGTTTTTGAAATAGTCTTTCTAGTTTTCCCATTTATTGTCCTTGATAGATTTGGATACCTTCATCAACATCATCATAGATTGTAGCAACCCCTTCTTTTAAAATAATAATTTTATCACACCATTTTTTAATTTCTGTAACATCGTGAGAGACAATAATGACTTTTGCATTGCTTAGTTTTTCTTGGTAAAGTGCCTCACTTTTTTTCTTAAAAGTAGGATCTCCCACGGCTCCTGCTTCATCTACTAAATAATAATCAAAATCAAATGCCATACTCATTCCAAAAGTTACTCTAGCACGCATACCAGAAGATAGAACCCCAACAGGCTCATCAAAAAATTTTCCAATTTCTGCAAAATCTTCTACAAAAGTAACTTTTTCTCTTAGTTTATCTCCTTTGTTGCCATAAACACGTGCAAGGAATTTTATATTATCTCTAGCACTAAGGGAAGCTTGAAAAGAGGAGCCAAGTCCTATAGGAAAAGATATTTTTTTATCTGTAATAACCTTGCCCCTATCTGGCATATCCATTCCCCCTAATATTCGCATCAAAGTTGATTTTCCAGCACCATTTCTACCCATAAGCCCAATACTGCAATCATCAGGAAATTCAAAGCTTAAGTCTTTAAAAACATAATGCCTTTTTCCATTGCTTAAGGGATAAGATTTTGTAACATTTTTAAATGCAATCATTTGATACGTCCTAGATATTTATACCTAAAATAATAATACCAAAGCCCAATAAAAAGAATAATGATACTAAAAGAAAAAGGATAGATAAAACTAACGCCTGGTATGTGAGGATACCCTCTAAAATAATTTTCTCGCAGGATTTCTAGGAATTGTAATATAGGGTTATAAAGTAAAACATCTACAATATGATTAGGTAAAATCCATAGAGGGTATAAGACAGCTGAAGCAAAGTATAAAATATTAATTCCATAGTTAATAAAAATTTGTGTATATTCTAATTCACTACTAAGAAAAGCCAAACAAACTCCCAAGCTAAAGCCTAAAAATGCTAATCCTATAAAAGCAATCACAACTTCTAAAAAATTCATAGGCAAAATGGGTAAATCTAAAAACCAACCAAAGCCAACCATAAATAAGACAAAAACTGTAAAATAAATACATACTTCTAGTAATGCCCTAGCAATGAAAATATGAATAGGTTTAACGGGTTTATATGCCATTAAAGCAAGATTGGCAGAAACTCCTGCCATAATTTGTTGGATAATATTTCTAAACATAAAAAAGGGGACAAATCCAGTTACTAAAAACATTTCAAAAGGGACTTGTGGAACACTTCTAGCACGAATAAGTGTAAAAATAATAAGAAAAAAAATAATATGAGACATTGGCTCCCCAATTATCCAAAAATAACCAAGTCTTTTATTTTTTCCAAATCGTGTTTTTAATTCACGTAAAAACAAAGCACCTATAATATGAGTCATCTAAAGCCTAATTTCCAAATTTATCAAATTCTACACAATCTGCATCATTATATTCTAAATTAGCTTAAAATACACATATCAAAGAATTGACAAAAGTTTTTGTAAGCTGTTATAATTTTTAGCCTTTCTTAAAAGTTTAATTTGGATGTTTGTTGTGAAACTTATAAAAATTCTATTCTTATTTTTAGCATCTTTGATAGATTTGTTGGGCGAACAAATCAATATTGATGAGGAGAGTTTTAAATTTCAACCTAATAAAAATGTAAAATTCCTTATTTTAGACAATAATATGAAGATTAGAGAAATTATAGATATTAATACACAACAAACAAAAAAACTTGATTTAATATTGCCTAATAACGAAAATTTTTATATTACCATTTTGCAAGATGATTCCCAAGATATGCCTGAGCTTGTGGAATCTTTAAAAAATAATAATTTAGAGGATAAAATATCAAGAGATAAAAATAGTCTAGCTAATTCTAGTGCAGTAGAAATTAATCAAAAAACAGCTTATGAGGGTTATTTTGAACGCAATCGGTTTTTTAGCGAATTTTTAGGGTTTGAACCTGATAAGTTTAATTACATTTTACCCTTTAATGTAAGTCATAATAAAGAGCCAAAACAAAGTAAAAAAGTCGAGGCAAAATTTCAAATTAGCATTAAAAAGCGGTTATATAGTAATTTGTTTGCTAAAGATTTAGATTTATATTTTGCTTACACGCAAAGGAGTTTTTGGCAGCTTTATGATAATAAAAATTCTCGACCATTCCGGGAGAGCAATTATGAACCAGCTCTTTATCTTAGTTATCTTACCAAAGAGTATCCTTTATTTTTCCATAGAATTGATGTTGGCTATGTGCATCAAAGTAATGGGGGGAATTTGTTAAACTCTAGGAGTTGGGATAGGCTTTTTATAAAGGGAACTTATAGTAAGGATAATTTTGTTATGGGTTTAAAGGCGTGGTATAGAATACCAGAAAAGATAGAGAAAGATGACAATCCTGATATTACCAATTATTTAGGTTTTGGGGAGTTATCTTTGGGGTATTTATACTCTAAGCATCTCCTCACCCTTTCTATAAGGAATAATCTAAAATATTCTAATAAAGGAGCTATTTTAGTGGATTATTCTTATCCTATTTACAAAAATTTTTATCTTTATTTGCAGTATTTTAATGGTTATGGAGAGAGCTTGAGTGATTACAATAATTCCATTAACCGATTTGGGATAGGGGTGCTTTTAAATCGTTAAGACAAAAAGTTCTAAGTAGAGCTATTTTTTCTTTTTCTTTTTTTCTTTTTTATCATTTTCTACAGAAAAAGATTTTACGCTTGAATAATGTGTAACAATTCCCGGGTCAGCTAATAAGCAAACACTTGTAGCGTCTTTATCTTCATAATCAATCTTTGATAAAAGGATTCTAGCAAGATTTATTCTTGCACGTTTTTTATCATTAGAATCTACTATAAGCCAAGGTGCAAAAGGGGTATGTGTGCGGGAAAACATCTTTTCAAAAGCTTCTGTATATTCATCCCATAAATTCAGTGAAAGCTCATCAATAGGACTTAATTTCCATCGTTTTAATGGCTCATCTTTACGACTTTCTATTCTCTTTTTTTGTTCTTCTCTTCCAACATCTAAGAAAAATTTAAACAAAATATAACCACTTTCAATTAGCATTTGTTCTAAATGAGAGACTTGAATAATAAATTCTTTATATTGTTCATTGGTGCAAAAGTTCATTACTTTTTCTACTCCAGCACGATTATACCAGCTTCTATCAAAAAATACTATTTCTCCACCATTTGGCAATTCATCAATATATCTTTGAAAATACCATTGTGTTTTTTCTACATCACTAGGTTTTTGTAGAGCTACTACTCTTGCACCTCTAGGATTTAAATGTTCTCTTAAGGCTTTGATTGTCCCACCTTTTCCGGCTGCATCCCTTCCTTCTAAAATGACAATAATCTTTTTTTGGTATTTTTTAACCCAATTTTGTAGTTTGATAAGCTCTATTTGTAGTTTTTCTATTTCTTTTTCATAAAACTTTTTGTTTAACTTTCCTTTTGCATTATACACTTCTTCTGGATTTTCATCTTCTGGTCTAACCACTAACACTTTACTCATAATCACCTCCAAATAAATTCTAAAGCTAAGTTATTTTACTATTAAAAAGATTAAATTCTACCTTAAGGATTAGAAATTGAATAGCTTATTTTGCGTGGGAGAAAAGTTTTATACCCTAAAGCCTCTTAGGGATTTTTCTATCCGTTACGGAGAAAACATATTGGGGAAGATTCATCAAATCGTTTTTTCTGATTTAGAGCCTATGGATTTTCATACTCTAAGATTTTTATTACAAGACTCTAAGCAGTGTTTGATTTTATCCCCTAAGGAATGTTTTTCATTAATTTTAGAATGGATAAATCAAAATTATACTGCATCTATGCAAGAAGAAGTTAAGGGTTATAAGATAATTTGTGGGGAGAAAAAAGTATTTTTACAAGATTATCCTAAAGATTATGAAGGTGCTTTTTATCATAAACACCTTATTTTATTCCTTTTGGGGTTGGATTGTAAAAGTGCTTTAGAGTTGCTTAAGCCTATAATGCAAGCCTTTGGAGTAGATTTAGAAATAATGAGTGATTTTTCAGGATTAGAGGTTTTAGTTGCTAAAAATGGTGATTTAGAAAATTTTTTAGTAGAGGTTAATAATGTTTTTGGGAATAAAATTGTTCCTAGTTTTAATTTGACAAAAACTATTATTCATCTTTTAAAATCCTCTCATCAAAAGATTACTACCGCAGAGAGTTGCACAGGTGGTTTGTTGGCTTATTATTTGACAAGGGAGTCTGGCTCTAGTGAGGTTTTTGATGGAGGGGTAGTAAGTTATGCAAACTCTATTAAAGAATCTTGGCTAAAAGTTTCTTCTAATGCTCTTATGGGTTTTGGTGCAGTTAGTGAAATTGTAGTTAAGGAGATGCTAGAGGGGGTTTTAGAGATTTCATCTGCAGATTTTGCAATTGCTACAAGTGGTATTGCCGGACCTAATGGAGGTAGTGCAAGTAAGCCTGTTGGGTTGGTTTTTATGGGGGTAAAATCTAAGAGTGGCAAAGAAATCATTGAATCTGTTATTTTTAAGGGGGATAGAAATTATATACAAGAGCAGGCTTGTTGGTATGCTTATGGCTTATTCCTAAAGGTTTTTTTGCAAGTCTATTGACTTTTGAATATTTTATCTATATAATTGCAGCTCTTTTTGTTTAGAATTTAGAAGACCCGCTAGCTCAGTTGGTAGAGCAATTCCCTTTTAAGGAATGGGTCGTTGGTTCGAATCCAACGCGGGTCACCACTTAAATAAAAGTGGCTCCTTCATCTAGCGGTTAGGATACCACCCTTTCACGGTGGCTACAGGGGTTCGAGTCCCCTAGGAGTCACCACTTTTATTATATATGGTTTAACTTCAATGAGGTCGCTTAGCTCAGTTGGTAGAGCGCCACCCTTACAAGGTGGATGTCATAAGTTCGAGTCTTATAGCGACCACCATTTGGAGCGGTAGTTCAGCTGGTTAGAATACCTGCCTGTCACGCAGGGGGTCGCGGGTTCGAGCCCCGTCCGCTCCGCCATTCCCTTAGCTTATTATTTATACTTTGATAAATTTAGCAGTGATTAAATGCATTATAGAATGATAAGACTATAGATAAAAATAACAAGAAATAATGTTTGAGAAAATGGTGGTACGCCCAAGAGGATTCGAACCTCTGACCTACGGCTTAGAAGGCCGTTGCTCTATCCAGCTGAGCTATGAGCGCATTTGGTACCAAAGGGGGGACTCGAACCCCCGACCTCCGGCTTATGAGACCAGCGCTCTAAACCAGCTGAGCTACCTTGGCATACCAAAGAAAAAGAAGTGAATTGTAGCATTTTTGCTTTAAAATATCATTAAAAAGTCTTAGCTTAAAGTGTCAATTTGTGTATTGCCTGTATGTATAGCGTGGCTAAATTCTCGTAATATTCTTTGTGTTTTTGCTTCTTGATTTTTTCTTAAAATATCATTGTAGTTGCTAGTTGGATTCTTATTATAAGTTTTTGAATAGAGATTGTTTAAGTTATCAAGATTGTTAAGGTTATTTTGAAAATCCTCCGCAATATTTTTCCATCCTTGTTGTGTAATACCTAAAAATCCTGTATTCTTTTCTTTATCTTGAGTCAATTCTTTTTCTTGCTGTTCTACTTTTTCTACACTTCCACTCAAGTTTCCTGCCCTTGTTAGCATTTGTGCTACAGAGATTTTTTCATTAGGGGACATTCCAGCAGTTACTCTTTGGAATGCTTTGTATTGTTCATCACTCATTAATTCTAGACTAATCATTCCATAAGTATTTCTTGCTTGTTGGGCGGTATATTCTTTTTTGTTAGAATCACTTGTCTCTGTTTTATTTGCTTCTGAAATTGAGGGCGTTTTTTTGCTGCTATTTAATAAACGATTGGCTTCATTAAAGACTTCATTTAATCCCCCTAAATTTTGACTAATAACCATAATGACCTCTAAATTTTGAATTTTCTTTATGAAAAAAGCAAAAAGGATTCCACTATGCTTTAGTGTTTTTGAAATATGGATTTTTTTATATTGCATTGAGATTTTAATGAGATAATGCTCTATATTAGGTATAGCTGTGATTATAATATTGAAAATGTTTAAAGTGGGATTTTATTAGTTTATCTATTCCTCTAAAATTTCTCGCACACCTTTTGCATTTGGCTCACTTAAAAAGCCTCTTGTTTGCATTTGTTCAATGATGTTTGCTGCTTTATTATAGCCAATTCCTAGACGTCTTTGTATATAGCTAATAGAGGTTTTTTTATCATTTAAGATAATACGTTTAGCTTCTTCATAGAGTTCATCAGTCTCTCCTTCATAGCGCAATCCTAAGGATTCATCCTCACTTGGCATAAAGTTTTCATCATACTTAGCAGCTCTTTGGGATTTAATAAAATTTACAATCTCTTCAATTTCATATTCTGTGCTCCAGGGTGCATGTAGGCGGACTATTCCCCCACTTGGTGGAGTAAATAGCATATCTCCTCTTCCTAGCAGAGATTCAGCCCCAAAGGTATCTAAAATTACTTTAGAATCTATTTTTTGCCCTACTTTATAGCTAATACGAGAGGGTAAATTGGCTTTAATAATCCCTGTTACTACATCGACACTTGGTCTTTGTGTGGCAACAATTAAGTGAATTCCGCTAGCCCTTGCCATTTGTGCTAAACGAGAAATAGAGATTTCTGCTTCTTTACCCCCGCTCATCATTAAATCTGCTAATTCATCAATGATAACAACAATATAGGGAAAAGGCTCAAATCCTTCTATATGGGCTTTTTGATTATAACCTTCTATATTTTTTGTCCTAACCTCACTCATTAGCGAATAACGTCTCTCCATTTCTTTAACGGTGTTATCTAATGCAATAATGGCTTTTTTGGGTTGTGTGATAACAGGAGTTAATAAGTGTGGAATATCATTATAAATGCTAAATTCTAGCATTTTAGGGTCAATCATAATAAGCTTCAACTCATCGGGTGTATTTTTATAGAGTAAAGAGAGGATCATTGCGTTAATGCCAACGCTTTTTCCGCTTCCAGTGGTTCCTGCAATGAGTAAATGGGGAAGTTTTTTTAAGTCTGTAATGAAAGGGTTTCCAACTATATCTTTGCCTAATGCTAAGGTTAATGGAGAGGTAGAGTTTTGGAATAAATCATTTTCTAAAATCTCTCTTAAATAAATAGTTTGGATTTGATTATTAGGGATTTCTATTCCCACTACATCTTTACCCGGAACAGGTGCTTGAATCCTAATAGTTTTTGCCCTTAGTGCCATTGCTAAATCATCTTGGAGGGTTAAAATTCTTGAAACTTTGACATTAGGGCTTGGTCGGAATTCAAAGGTTGTTACAATAGGTCCAGAATAAGTGCAGACAATATCGCCTTCAATTTTAAACATTCGTAATTTACTTAATAAATCATTGATTTTTCTATCAATTTCGCTCTCATCAATTTCAATCCTCTCTTCTTGAGGTCGTTGTAGAAATTCTAATTTTGGCAATATAAAATCTTGTTCTTTGATCTCTTGAGAGGTATTGTAATCCATTTGGTGAAGCAAAGCCTCATTTTCTTTTAGGGTCTTTACTTGAGGTGCTTTAAGTGGCAAAGTTTCTCTTAAGGCTTCTTTTGGGGTTTCTTGAGTTATATTTTTGGATTTTTGGATTGTTGGTGTAGGTTGCACCTTATCTTGTTTGGGTTGTAATTGTGTATTAATAGAATAAGATAATGAATCTTGTGTTGTGGAATTTTGGTAAGAGGGAGGGGGAGATGGTATATTGGTAAATCCATAAAGTGGAATTTCATTGTTAGAGAAGAAATTTGTAGAATAATCTTTAGGGTTTTCATAGGTTTGATTTTGTGGTATAGGTTGTAAGGTTTTAGATTTTGTTTCTATTTGGTTAGTTGTAGATAAATGGTTTTTTGTGCGATTTTCTTTAGATTCTTCTGTTTGTGATATAGGGGAATTTAAAGTAAGGTTTTGTGGATTTTCTGTAGTTTGTAGATGTTCTTTTTGTGGCGTTTCTTTTAGAGTTTGGTTATCTTTTTTACGATAATAAAAAATCGTATTAGGGAGTGTTGATTCTTCGTTAATAGCAGGAATAATTTCCTTTGTGGGAGTATCATTATTTTCTAAATAAGCACTAAAGGGCTTAGGTGCGTAGAGGTCTTTTGGATAAGTCTTAATAGGCTTAATTTTTTTAGGTTCTTTGGGAGTCTCTTTAGGAATCTCTGGAGGTTGTTCTAGGGTTTGTGGGGCTTGAATTTCTGATTTTGGGATTAATTTTAAAGTATTTTCTTGGGATTGTGGTTCTTTATAGAGTGTTTTTTCGATTTTTTTTAATTTCTCCATAGCCTCTTTTGGGTCAATATGCACGAAATTTTGTAGGTTTTTTTGTTGAATATCCTTAATGGGGATTAATTTAATTTTTGAAGCAATATCCTTTTCTTCTTGTAATGATAAATCTTTAGGATTTTGTTCATCTTTTTCATAAATGAGTAATTCGCTTCCCTCTCTATTCTCATCAATACTTTCAGTGGTATTTAATGGGGGCAAAGAATCTTCTTCAATATTTTCTTGAATATCTTGTGCTATTTGGAGATCATAGAGGGTATTTTGGGTTTTATCCTCTTTTTCTTTTAAATTTTCTTGGTTTTGTGAGCTTCTACTCATTAATTCTTCAAGGGTTAGAGGACGAGGAGAGGGAGATGAAGATTGTGCTTTGTTGAAAGATTTTTTAAGAAATGAGAATAGGTTTTGATATTTTTTATAAAAATTAAAATTTTTAAAATGAAGATTTTTTGATAAAGCATGCCAATCTTTTTTAATATCTTTGATAAAAAAAGCATAAAATTCTTGCAAGCTTTTTTGTGTAAAAAGCAAAATCCCAAAGAATAAAATTATACAGCTTAATAAAAAGACTCCAGTAGCTTTAATGAGGGGTTGTAATATGCTATTAAGTGCTATCCCAAACATACCACTATCTGCTAGAAAAAGGCTTTGTAATGTTAAAAGAGCAATAATAATTAAGATAATGCCTAAGGATTTTTCTAAAAATTGTTCATCAAGTTTTAAGGGATAATTGATTTTAGAGCATAAATAAGCAAGTGAAAAGAGCCAAATATATCCCAAGTAACCAAAAAGCCTGAAGTGTAAATTTGCATAAGAATACCCAAAATTTCCTAGCCAACCAAAACTTCCTAATATTGAAAATATCCCAGCAATAATCAAAAAGGTAATAAGTATTATTTTATAATCAAATTTTGGTAATGTTTTAATAATGCACCTCTAGATTTAAGTGGCGAGAGGGTGAGAGAATCGAACTCTCCAGCAAATAGACACCTATCCGCTCAAATGGGTTTGAAGCCCACGATGCTCACCAGAGGCATATACCCTCCTTTGTTTTTTAAAGAAGTGTATTTTACTAAGATTTTTCTTAAAAATATTAAAACCCCCTATAGAAAGTATTTAAATTAAGATATAGTCATTTTACGCAATCTTTATAATGTTTTTGTAAAATTGCAACAAATTTTATCAAGAGGTCTTTATATGGCAGTTGTTTTACAAATAGGAGCAGGTGGTGTTGGTGGTGTGGTAGCCCATAAAATGGCGATGAATAGAGGAGTCTTCTCGCGTATTATTTTAGCCTCTCGCACACTTAGTAAGGCTCAAGCAATTGCGGAATCTATACGACTTAAGGGGTTAGGTGAGATTGAAGTGGATTGTGTGGATGCCGATAATATAGAATTATTAGTTGCCCTCATTAACAAATACCAACCCGAACTTGTAGTAAATGTAGCCCTACCTTACCAAGATTTAACTATTATGGAAGCCTGCCTAAGGACAAAAACCCATTATTTAGATACTGCAAATTATGAACATCCCAATTCTGCACATTTTGAATATAAAGAGCAATGGGCGTATGATGAATCTTTTAAAAAAGCGGGTATTTTTGGACTTTTAGGCAGTGGATTTGACCCGGGTGTTACGAATGTCTTTTGTGCTTATGCCCTAAAACATTATTTTGATGAGATAGAGAGCATTGATATTTTAGATTGTAACGCAGGAGACCATGGATATGCGTTTGCGACTAATTTTAACCCAGAGATTAATTTACGTGAAGTAAGCTCTAAGGCGCGTTATTGGGTTAGGGACTCTAAGGGTGATTTAGCAGACAATGCTGATTTAAAAGAAGATACTATTTACCGCAAGTTTGAAAGGGAGGAAAAACATTTTGCTTTGCAAGCTAATACCCAAGATTTAAAACAAGAGGATTATTGCAAGGGGCAATGGAGAGATATTGCACCGCTTTCTTTAATGAAAGAATGGAATTATCCTGAAGTTGGTATCAAAAATAGTTATTTGCTCTATCACGAGGAGTTAGAATCCCTTATCCGCAATATCAAGGGTTTGCAAAAAATCCGCTTTTTTATGACTTTTGGGGAATCTTATCTTACGCATATGAAATGCTTAGAAAATGTTGGGCTTTTAAGAGTAGATGAGGTAGAACATAATGGCAACAAAATCATCCCTATTCAAGTGTTAAAAACACTTTTGCCTAATCCAGCAAGTCTTGCTAGTAGGACGGAGGGTAAAACGCATATTGGTTGTTATATAAAGGGCAGAAAAAATGGCAAGGAACGCACTCTTTATATTTATAATATTTGCGACCATAAGGAGTGTTATAGGGAAGTTAATGCACAAGGCGTGAGTTATACTACAGGTGTGCCTGCGATGATTGGGGCTAAACTTATTGTAGAGGGGAAATGGGGGATTAATCAAATAAAGCTTACTAATAATGCAGATAATAGTGATATGCCAAAGGGTGGAGAAAATCAAGGAATAGATTCTAATAAGGGGGCTGGTGTGTGGAATATGGAACAAAATGATCCTGATTTTTTTATGCAAGAGTTGAATTTGCAAGGACTTCCCTTTGTGGTTTTAGAAATGAAGCCTAATGGAGGTTATGAAATATTAGAAGATGGGAGAAAATAGGTTTAAAGGTTAATATTTTGTTAGTTTTAAAACCCCTTTTATAAAACCCAAAAAGTTTTTAAAAGCTATCCTAGAAATTTTTAAGATTTTTGTATTTTTGAGCTTTTATACAAAAATTTATCTAAAGTTAATACAAGTATATAAAAGTGGATTATAGATTTTTTGTTTAATGTTAATGTTTAGAGGTAAATGCTATATCCTAAATATTATGTTTTTTGAAGTGTTATAAGAATTAGCTTTTTAATGTGTTTGAAAACATTATAAAGAATATTAGAGAGAATATTATTCTCTCCAGCCATATTTAGCAAAAATGCTTTTAGATTCTTTAGTGCTTAGGAAATTAATAAAATCATAAACTTCTTTAGGGGAATTTTCTTTAGCTACAACATTTAGGGTTCTATATATAACCAAGTCTTTTTCTATTGCTACAGCAGTTCCTAAGTCTGGATTGCTCTTTGCCCAGTCACTCCAAGTAATCCAAGCATCCGCTTTATCTTCTACAAATAGTTTTTTTGCACTACCACTATTTGGGACAAAAGCTACGATATTATTTCTAAATTTTTGAATAGTTTTAATATCTTGTGTTCTGCCTATCATATCTTCCCAAACGCCAGTTCCTGAAGTATTACTTTTTCCTGCTCCTTCAGGAACAACTATTCTTACTTGTTTGTTGGCTAAGTCTTTAAGATTTTTAATTTTTAAAGGGTTGCCTTTTTGTGTTAAGATAATGGCTTCTCTTAAATAAAGAGGTTTGATTTTATTGACATTAAAACTATTTCCAAAGTCCGTTGCTATTGCAAGAGCGGATTGATCAGAAGCTCCAAATAAAATATCTGCATCATTTTTTGCTTTTTCAAACCAAGTCGCTTGAGGTCCAAAATTAACATTGACTCTTATGCCTGTCTTTTCCGTGAATTTAGCTGCAGCTTCTTTTAATGCCGTGTGAGGACCACCAGGACCATAAAGATTAATATCAGCATAAGCAACACCTAAGCTTAAACAACATAACAAAAACATTAAATATCTCATATTGTTATCCTTAAAGTAATAGAATTTAGCCTGAAATTGTTGCATTAAATAGTAAATCAATTGTAAATATCTAATGAAAGTTTTGCTATTGTATTAAAATCTTTTGGGACATAATTTTGGTATAGTTGTATTTATTTAAGAAATATAAAGAAAGGGAATTAATGAATATTTATGCAACAAGAATTAAAGCTTTGCAACAATTAATGAAAAATGATTCTATTGATGCTTATTTGATTTTAACATCAGATCCGCATTTATCAGAATATATTCCAGATTATTGGAAAAGTAGAGAATGGATAGGCGGTTTTAGCGGAAGTGCTGGAAGTATTCTTATAACACAAGATTATGCGGGGCTTTGGACAGATGGGAGGTATTGGCTACAAGCACAAAAAGAACTTCAAGATACTTCCTTACAATTGCAAAAACAAGATTCCCATAACACCCCCATAAAATGGCTTAAAGCGAATTTGGGGGAATATTCTAAATTAGCTACAGATTATAGGGTTTTGCCCTTATCAATGAAAAAAGATTTACAATCACAATTACAAGATAAAAAGATTACATTACTTAATAAAGATTTTCTTACTCTTTTATGGGAGAAAAGACCTCCCTTACCTCTTAATCCTATCTATGAACATATACAATCCCCGCATAATAGAATAGAGAAGATTCAACGTTTAAGGCAAGAGATGCAAGATTTAAAAGCTACTTATCATTGCATCTCTACTTTAGATGATATTGCTTGGGTTTGTAACTTAAGAGGGAGTGATGTTTCTTATAATCCTGTATTTTTATCTTATCTTATTATTAGCAAGGAAGAAGTGATTTTATTTGTTGATAAAGAAAAAATCCCTCAAGAAGTATTAGAAAATCTGTATAAGGATGGCTTTACAATCAAGCCTTATTGCCAAATTGAATCTTTTTTAGAGAGCATTAAAAATCAAAAAATATTAATTGATTCCACAAAAACAACTGCTGCTTTAGCGGATATTTTAAAACAACACAATGAAATTATTGAATCCCTTAATCCTAGTTGTCGATTAAAGGCTTCTAAGAGTGAGCAAGAATTAGAGCAAATACAAGCTGCAATGATACAAGATGGTATTGCCTTATGTAAGTTTTATATGTGGTTAGAGGATGCTTTAGAGGAGGGACAAAGAATTAGTGAATTGGATATTGATGAGAAGCTTAGAGAGTTCCGTTTAGAGCGTGAAAATTATATTTCCGATAGTTTTGCTACGATAGCTGGGTTTAATGCTAATGGGGCACAGCCTCATTATCGTGCTACAAAAGAGCAATTTTCTTTTATACAAGGTGATGGTTTGTTGCTCATTGATTCTGGCGCACAATATACCAATGGGACGACAGATATTACAAGGGTTGTCCCTATTGGTAATATCACTCAAGCACAAAAGAGGGATTATACCCTTGTGTTAAAGGCTCATATCGCCCTCTCTTGTGCCATTTTTCCTTTAGGTATTGCTATGCCATTATTAGATTCCATAGCGCGAATGGCATTATGGAGAGAGCAACTAGATTATATGCACGGCACTGGACATGGTGTTGGGTATTTTTTAAATGTGCATGAGGGACCACAAGTTATTTCTTACTTCGCTCCACCTTTAGAGAAAACCAAAGCTAAAGTAGGTATGGTAAGCTCCATAGAACCCGGTATTTATCGTCCTAATCAGTGGGGAGTGAGATTAGAAAACCTTGTGGTTAATAAACCCGTGCAACAACCAAAAGAAACACAATTTGGTGAATTTCTTTGTTTTGAGACCCTTACGCTTTGCCCTTTTGAAAAGTCTTGTATAGAGGTAGCTTTGCTTAATGATGAGGAGAAAAATTGGCTTAATAATTACCACAAACAAGTATTCCAAAAGCTTGGGGATAAACTAGAGGGCAGGGCTAAAGAATGGCTGAAGCAAAAAACTATGGCTATTAATTAATAGGGTTATTCCAAAGTTTATATTTTAACGCTTGAATAGCAAAAGAGACGATAAGCCTTTTTAGTTGTGGATGAGAGAGAAAATAAGTTTGTAAAAGTTTTGTTAGCTTATAAGATTTGTATTATTTGTGTTGAATACAAATCTTAAACTTCACTAAGAAGTAAGTTTAGCAAGAAGTATTTGTGAGGTATCTTCTAGGGATTTTACATGCTCAATAGTTTCTTTTGAATTGCTAAGTGTAATCTCCTCCCCTATAAAAGTAGTCGCGTCTAACATTTCTTGATGGAGTGTTTTAGATAAAGCTTGTGCTTCATTGTGTGGTAGGAACTTGTAGATTATATTTTGCGTATCTTTGTCTTCTAGTAGGTGAGAGATGGGGTGGAGAGTGTGGAGATTCTCATTTTTCTCTCGTGTATTAAGGCAAAGATAAAGATTAGATTTAAATAAGATATGATCTAAGTTTGTTACTGATAAAATAAGTTTAGTAGAAAGTTCTGCAAAAATTGTATCTAGTGAAGCACTATTTTGCTCCATTTTATTAAAAGCAATATTGAAATTCTCTAACTTAGATTCTAAAGTAGAGGTAATAGTGCTTACCTTATTGCTCCCCTCTTGAATGCTACTTACTTCTTGTTGCATATTTTGGATAGATAGGGCAATCTCATTGGTAGATTTTTGGGTTTTTTCTGCTAATTTCCTCACTTCATCAGCAACTACCGCAAAGCCTCTCCCGTGTTCTCCAGCCCTTGCTGCTTCAATAGCGGCATTAAGTGCTAAGAGGTTGGTTTGTCCGGCAATATCATTAATAAGACTAAGGATATTGCCAATGTCTTGGGATTTGTTTGTTAAATCTTGAATAGAGTGGTTATTGTCTTGAATGAGTAATAAAAGCTCATTGATAGATTGTGTGAGATTGCTTATATCATTGCGACTGTCAATAGCGGTGTAACGAATATCACGGATATTAGAATCTACTTTTTTCATATAAGCAATATCTTCATTTAAAGTATGTGAAATCTTTTCAAGGTTATTGTTTTGGCTTTTTAGGCTAAGATTCATAAGGTTCTTAGAGAGTGCATTGCCTATAGAATCTTTAGCATTGTGTTCAATGGCATTTAAGGCATTATTAATTCCTTTAATATTTTGAGAAAAGGTTGTGTTTAATCCACCGCTTAGGGCTTTGCGATAAAATTTACCCTCTTTGGAACATTCAATGGCACTTTTTATTTCCCGCAAAAATGCTTCTAAATGATCGATAATATCGTTGATTTGTTCGCAAATTTGCACAATATCCTTTCTTCCTTTGATATGTGTAATACGTTTTTCAAATTTACCTAAAGCATATTCACCTGTAATGTTTAAAAGTTTTTTCAAAAGAATCTCATCATTGCTTTGTTTGTAGAGTTGTATAGAATATACAATAGCAATGCATATAAGTATGATACTAACAAGACTAAAAGAATTAAAATATATATCTAATGCAAAGCCCAATATTATAAGCATAAAAAGTATATTGTTTGATAGTTTCATAAGCTACTCTTTCATTATGCAAGATTTTCTTGCATGGAGAAAATCCATTCATTATAGGGTAAATTTTGCTCATTAAGTATGGAGTTAAGTAAGGCTTCACTAGCTTCAAGTGAGGTTTTTTCTGCAGCTACCATAGCAGCATATAAAGGAATAATTTTTTCGATAGCCTTAGGATTGGGCTTCCTACGCACAGAATAATATCCAATGGCATTGTTATTAGCATCTAAAGAGGGAGTTACATTAGCAAGCACCCAATAATATTGTCTATCTTTAGTTTTATTTTTGACAAAGGCAAAGACTTCTTCACCATTTTTAATATATTTCCATAATGTCTTAAACACTACACGAGGCATATCCTGATGCCTTACTATATTGTGGGGTTTGCCAAACACTTCTTGTTCGCTAAAACCACTATATTGTATAAAATCTTTATTGCAATAGGTGATCCTTCCTTGCAGGTCTGTTTTTGAAGTAATTAATGTAGAATTGCTTAACTCTATACCTAAATCAACCATTATTCATCCTTGTAGAGCTTTTTATAAAATAGAAGTTAGATTATAGCAGATTCATAGCTTATGAGGAAAAATATCTTTTTAATCTTGAGTTACAAAAAGTAATATTGCATTAAAAATTAAGAATATTGGTTTTATAAAATTTTACCTTTTTAAAGAAATTGTCGATATAAATATATGCCCTAAGAGGCAAATTATTTTTAAAAAAGAGGCTTTTATGAAAAGCATAAAAATAAAGTTTTACTTTTAGTATTAGCATCTTGCATTCCTCTCTTTGCTGCACAAAGCAATAATAATGGTTATCAGGGGAAAAATCAGCAAAATCAGCAAAATGTTGAAATAGAAGAAAGGATGAATCTTGGTGTTTGGTATGCAAACGAGCGATTGCGTTGGATTTATCACCAACAAGCCATAAAGGAAAATAGACCTTCTATTTATGTTCCTGTGAAATTAAAACTAAGATGGTAAATTAAGGGAATGATAAGTGCTTTAATTTTCCATACACTTAAACAACTTCAAGATAGGTTTATCTATCTTGAAATCTTAAAAATGAAATTTTAAAAAGGAGAAAAAATGGTAACAAATTTTAGGCTTTTAAATGGTAGTGTTTTTTCGGCGATGAAAACAGATATTAACAACAGAAACCAAGCGGATTTAGCTGCAGAGGAGGAGAGGGATAGGGTGAAGAACCTAAATAATGCAGCTGCCTTAGTGGGGGAAAATAAGTTTTTAGTCAGTGATAAGCCTTTAGGGGGTGGAAATGGCAAGGTTGTGCTATTTGATGATCCAAAGACGAAGCAAAGGGTAGCTTTAAGCTTAGATGAAGCTAATCTTAAAAAACTTAAAGGAGCTTTTGGAAGTGAGGACTTTTATGAGCGAAAAGATGGGACTATTCGTTTAAATGGCAAAGCCGAGTCTTTTGTAAGTGGTTGGTTTGGGGATATTGCCTATAAGCAAGGTTATTTAGAAGCAGATTCTAACAAAGATGGCGTTATTAGTGGCAAAGAAAAGGATGCTTTAAAAACAGGGGCTGGTTCTACAGGGGTATTTGATGGAACAACTGCTGTAGATGAAGCCCTCATTAGCTATATAAAAGGTGGAGACAACTCCTTTGGGACTATCCAAGATGCCCTTAATGCTATCTTAGCTAAAGATAAAAATCTTGATGGAAGCTTAGAGAGGATTGGGGAATACCAGAGCGGAGAGGAGGCTAAACAATGGACAATGAAAGCGATTCAAAGAGCTATGGGAAATGGTCTAGGTGGGTTTGGCAATATTATGGATAGTGTGATGGATGATATATTAGCGGATGATTTTTCTGGAGAATTTATTACGGATATGATGAATAAAATGTTTGAAGATAATAAGAAACTAACCGATAATATCAAAAAAATGATGGAAGAATATAGAAAACGACTAATGGAAAAGCGAGAAAAGGGAGAGACTTTAGAGGGTGAAAAATCCCTACAAGAGATTCAAACACAACAAAAAGCTTTGCAAACACTTAAAAACAATGGAGGCGATATGAATGCCCTCAATGCGGAGGAGAAAAAATTACTAACTAATCTTACACAAAAAGATAATCTTAATGAGAAAGAAATGCAAGATTTACAAAAGCAAGTAGATACAAATTCTTTTAAGGCTATTAGTGAGGCTATAGGAGTTCATAAAGAAGATTTACAAAAAGTCTTTAAAAGCTCTTTAGATGAAAGTGATGCTTCTAACAACAATCTTTTAGAAGCGGATAAGGGGTTAATTTCTGTGATTGATTCTATCCGGACACAAGTGAGTAATGGGGATGTGAGTTTGTTTGATACAATGGCGTAGGGCTAAGGGTTTATCATAACAAACCTTTAAACTCTCAAATTTAAGAATCTCTTAAGGGTTCTAATATTTTCTTATAGGGTGTTTGCATAGTCGTATAGAAAAGCTAAAAGCCCTTAAGCTTAAGAAAATCCCTCTAAAACCTAGAGATTCCCCTAAGATTTATTCCTGTATCCTATATCTCTAAATTCCAATCCTATAAAATTTAATATCATATATACCTAGATAGAAAATATTTGCAAACTACCTATTAATCTGCTATCCCTAGTGTTTTTTCAACTAATGGCTTTAAATCCTTTTTGGTGTCTTCTTTAAGGATGAAACATTTTGCTTTTGGCCAAAAATAGCTTTTAGGGTCTTCAAATTTCCCCCAACGCCAATCAAATCGAGGGTGTAGGAGAACTATCGTTGGTATATCTAAAGCTAAGGTTAAATGCGTAATAGCACTATCAATACTTATCATACAATCAATATCTGCTAGATTTTTTAAAGTATCATCCCAATTTTCTATCTTTTTAGCCCTATCTTCTACGCTCTTTGGTAGATTTTCATTTATTCCCATTTGGAAAGAGACAAGTTTGCAATCTAATCCCTCTAAAGCAGAAAATAAAAATTCAAATTCAAAATTTCTAGAGACATCAGAATTTACAGCATTAGGGGTGAAATAATAAATTCCTATTTTTTTCTTTTTATTTTGGGGTTTTTTTAGTGGTATTATAGGGGTTTTTAATTTGGGTATTTCATCAAATTTAATATCAATAAGTAGGGGTAAAGAACAAATAGGTAGCGCATAATCAAAGCTTGTGGGGAAATCTTGTAGCACTTTTAAGTTTTTAAAAGCATTTTTTTTATTTAAAAGCTCTACTTGATTTTTAAACATTTCATACATAGCACTTTGCGGAGCAAAAAGGACTTTTGAAGCAATTTTGCAAAGTTTTTCTAAACATCTGCAATACATAATAGTATCTCCAAAGCCTTGCTCACAAAAGACTAAAATTTCCTTATCCCTAAAAGCATCCACGCCAGAATTATTAAAAGCCTTTATGCTTTCATTATAGTGAAAAGTAGAAAAAGTTTCATTATGTGCGTAAAATAATCGGCTTTCATAGAGTTTTTTACCCTCCTCAAAATTTTCACTTACTCCCATCCTCATTAATAGGTAGGCTAAATCAAATTGATAAGTTGCGTGGCGGTGTAAGTTTAGAGCGTTTTGATAAGCATCATAAGCTCCTTGATAATTACCGCTAAATTCTAAGACTTTTGCATAGTTTTGCCAAAATTGTGCGTGATTTTGGTTAGTCTGTGATAAAGATTGGAAAAGCTCTAAAGATTCGGGTATTTTAAGAAGCTTAAAAAGCAAGTAGGCTTTTTGGGGTAAAATTTTAGTATTTAGGAAGTCTTGTATTTCTACAATATCTAGATTTTCCTTGGTGCTATTTGAAAGTCTATCTTGTAAATTTGATTGAACGGGAGTTGTTACTTGTTTGGTTAGTAAGCCCTTTTTTAAGTCTTCAATCATACTATATATAAAACTGCAAAGCTCTTCGTGTGCTAACAACGCTTTCTGAAAATCGTGCATAAAATAAACTTCCACATAATGCTTCCATAGATCTAAATTATATAAATCCCTTTGGATCAAATCTTTAAAGGTGCTTTCCGCTTCTTCTAGCTTATTGGTTGATTTATAAAGAAAGGCTAATTCTAGGCTAATTTCATCCCTTAAATCATCATCTTTTGCTAAAGATTGTTGCAATAAATCTAAGGCTTCATTAAACATTTGATTTTTAGTATAGTTAGAAGCGAGCATAAGGGCATTAAAACTTGTAGGGTCAAGCGCGAAAAGCTCTTTAGCATAATATAAAGATCTCTCAAAGAGAGATAATTTAAAAGAGGAGAGCATTGCGTATTTAAGGGCAAATTTTGCATTATCTTGTAAAAAGTTTTCACTTAAACTTAAAGCTTTTTCATAATTTCCATTAAAATAACAATAAGCGATTTTATCAAACATAATTTTCCCTGAAATTTATATTCCTTGGTTGATGGTAAAAATGAAGCTATATTATACAGATTTTATGATGAAATAGGGCTTTATTATCAAGAGAATTTTAAGATTTTGTTATTTAATTAATCTATTGTCAAATAAAGGAATTAGCGAGTATTTCTAGCTCGCTTTTAAAAAATGTAGTCTAAAACGCAATGGATACAGAAATTTTAAGTTAAAAATAAGAAACCCAAAGATACAACACAACCTACAAATAATAAAGTGATCACACAATACCCCATAATATCTTTTGCCCCAAGTCCAGCAATCGCTAGAGCGGGTAATGCCCAAAAGGGTTGAATCATATTCGTCCAAGCATCCCCCCACGCAATAGCCATCGCAATAACTTCAGGTTTAACGCCTAAAGTTGCTCCAGCACTTAACATAATAGGGGCTTGAACCGCCCATTGTCCTCCCCCGCTTGGGACAAAGATATTGACTATCCCTGCACTTAAAAAGCTAAGAAAAGCAAAATTATCCGCATTAGCAAAATTTGTAAAGCTAGTAGAGAGCAGGGTTACTAAGGATTCTCCGCCTTGTAAAGCACCATTCATCATACCCATAATTCCTGCATAAAAAGGGAATTGCAGAATAATCCCTGCGGCACTTTTTGCAGCTTTATTGATAGCTTTGATATAGGAAATAGGGGTTTTATGGAGTAAAATCCCTAGAAATAGAAAGATAAGGTTAATGATATTTAAATTTAAATTCCCACCTTTATAAAAATACATAATAATATAAGCTAGACCAAAGCAAGATATTAAGGCAGTTAGGATAGGGCTTTGCTCCAAAAATGAAGCAATTGTATGATCATTTTTGTGTGAGATTATTTCTTGTTCCTCATTTTCTACTAAGAGCTTTTTATCAATTTCTAGGATATTTTTAGAATCAGGATGTATGAGGCTAAGAAGTAGGGGTAAAAAGATGATAATCACAGCGGTAATAATGAGATTATAGCTTGAAAATATGGTGAGTGAAGTGGGGATTGCCTCTGTGAGTAGCCCTTGTGTTGTTTTCCTTAAAGAATCTCCTCCACTTGCTAAAGTTAAGGGTATAGAACCACTTAATCCGCTATGCCAGATGACAAATCCAGAATAAGCACTAGCTATTAAAAGTCTATAATCCACCCCTTTGACATTTTTGGCAATTTCCTTAGCAAAAATAGCAGAAATAACAAGCCCAAACCCCCAATTAATCCAGTTTGCTATTAGGCTCAAAAAGCAAACTAGCATAATGCTTGCAGTCTTTGATTGTGGGATTTTACTAATTTTTGTGAGTATGTTTTGAATAATAGAGGCACTTGCTAGGGCTTGTCCTAAGACTAAGACTAAAGCCATTTGCATAGAAAAGCCAAGAAGATTCCAAGCACCATTTCCCCAATGATTAACCATCGCTAATGGGCTTTGTCCTGTTGCAAATATCCCCAAACAAAAGACAATTAAAGAAAGCAAAATCACTAAAACAAAAGAATCAGGCAAACATTTTGCAGCAAGAAAAACACAGCCTTGCGTAAATTTTCTTAAAAGAAACATCATAAACTCCTTTTAGTAGATTCCAAAAGTTGCTAAAATAATCCCTACTATTAAAGCAAGGATAGGGATTATTACCGCAACAACACAAATATCAAGATAGCTTTGTTTATGGCTAAGCCCTGTAATGGCAAGTAGCGTTAAAACAGCACCATTATGAGGAAGTGCGTCAAGCCCACCAGAGGAGATGGAAGCAATCCTGTGAAAAAGCTCTAAGGGGATAGATTGATTGAGGGCTATTTCTTTGTATTTATCTGCCAAAGCTTCTAGGGCTATGCCAAGCCCACCACTTGCAGAGCCTGTAGCACCTGCTAAGAGATTAACCGCTATAGCTTCAGAAATTAGAGGGCTTCCTTTGATGCTTAAGAGCAAATCAATTAAACTTTGAAAACCCGGCACATTTTTGACAACAGAGCCAAAGCCAACCGCTGCACTTGTATTAATAATAGCAACTACAGACCCAGAAGCTCCCTCATTGATAGCAGGAATAAATCTTTTGAAATGGGTTATATTGAGTATTAAGATTAGAATAATTCCACAAAGCAAAGCATTAATAATATTAAAGTCAAAAATATTGAGTAAGATAACCACGAAAAATAAGGGGGCTAAAGAGAGTAAAAAGTTAGGAATTTTGTCTTTATTTTGTTCTTTGTAAGTCTTTTTTGGCTCATCATAGTCCTCCCCATTAGTCCTTAAAGTATTTTCTCTATATTTTAAGTAGAAATATCCACCAAAAAACATAATCAAACTTGCTACTATCCCCGTAATAGGTGCTGCCATAGCAGTTGTATCAAAGTATTTTATAGGAATAAGGTTTTGAATCTGTGGGCTTCCCGGAAGTGCTGCCATTGTGAAAGTAAAAGAACCTAATGCTAGGGTAGCGGGTATTAGTCTTCTTGAAATATTAGCAGCTTTAAAAAGCCCTAATGCTAAAGGATATACCGCAAATACTACAACAAAAAGACTAACTCCCCCAAAGGTAAGCACGGCACAAGAGAGAATTACCCCTAAAATCGCTCTTTTTTCTCCGAGTAATTTACCTATCATTAAAGATACAGAAGTTGCCATATTAGTAACTTGCATAAGCTTCCCAAATATAGCTCCAAGCATAAAGACAGGAAACCAAGATTTAGCAAAGCTTACAAAACCATTCATATAGACATTAGTATAAGAATCTAATAAATCTAATCCTCCTCCTAAAGCTACAATCCCAGCCGCTATAGGGGCTACCCAAATAATAGACCAACCAAGATAGGCTAAGAACATTAGAACAATTAATCCTAGTATAATCCCTAACATTTAATCTCCCTTATTGTGCGGTATATCCAGCATCAATTACTAGATTAGCACCTGTTATATGTTTGGCTTCATTAGAGCTTAAAAATAACGCTAAAGCGGCAATATCCTTAGTATCAATAAGTTGTTTTTGAGGGATTAGGGGGTAGAGGACTTCATTAAGGACATTTTCCACACTTACACCCCTTGTATTAGCTAAATCTTGCATTTGTCCTCTAACAAGTGGCGTATCAATATATCCTGGACAAATGGCATTGGCGGTGATATTATAGGTCGCACATTCTAAGGCGGTAACTTTTGTCAAACCTATGATTCCGTGTTTTGCACTATTATAAGCAGCTTTTCCAGCAAATCCTATTAGCCCATTGATAGAGGACATATTAAGGATTCTCCCAAAGTTTTGTGCTTTCATAAGGGGTAAGACATATTTTGTGCTAAGGAATGTGCCAACTAACATAACATTTAGCATTTGGACAAATTTATCAGTAGGAAAATCTTCAAGGTTTGCAACATATTGCAATCCTGCATTATTGATAAAAACATCAATCCTGCCAAAGTGATTTTTGGTTGTTTGGATTAAATGTTTAATATCTTCTTCCTTGCTAACATCACAGGGGATTCCAAGGCATTTGGTTTTATCGAATTTATCAGTGCAATCTTGTAAGGCTTTGTTATGAATATCAGAGAAAACAACCTTATACCCCTTTTGATAAAAAGCCTCTGCGATACTAAACCCTATTCCACTTGCAGAACCGGTAATAATGGCTACTTTTTGCATAATATCTCCTTTAATTTAGGCAAATTTCAAAATCTGCTTCTGTTTTTGACTTAATTTCCTCTAAGCTTACATTAGGTTGAAGTTCCATAAGTTTGCATTTACCCTCTTTAAAGCTAAAGATTCCAAGCTCTGTAACCAGTAAATCTACACATCTTGCTCCCGTTAGTGGAAGTGTGCATTGTTTTTTAAGCTTACTTTTGCCATATTTATCAGTATGCTCCATCATAATAATGACTTTTTTTACACCATTGACTAAATCCATAGCCCCACCCATTCCCGGCACTAGCTTACCTGGGATTATCCAGTTGGCAAGATTTCCCTCACTATCCACTTCTAAAGCACCAAGAACGGTAATATCCACAAATCCGCCACGAATAAGACTAAAGCTAAAAGCAGAATCAAAAAACATACCTCCTTCTAATATGCTTGATGGAGCACCTCCTGCAGTAGTTATTCGGCTATTTTCTTGCTCTTTCTTGGGAGTTGGACCCATTTTTAGCATACCATTTTCAGATTGTAAATAGATGTTAATGCCTTCTGGGATATAGTTACTCACCTGCGTTGGCATTCCAATGCCAAGATTGACTAAATCTCCATCTTTAAATTCCTTTGCTACCCTTTTAGCAATAATTTCTATGATTTGTTCTTTTTGCATTTCTATTCCTTATGTTGCACGATATAATCTATTGCAATACCCGGCACTACGACATTATTAGGATTAAGTGGAGTAGAGAGCATTTCTTCTATTTCTACGATAACTAAATCTGCTGCCATAGCCATAAGCACATTGAAGTTCCTTGTTGTCCCATCATAAGCAAGATTTCCGTATTTATCCGCATAGGTTGCATAAATGAGTGCAATATCAGCGCGTAAAGGACGTTCTAGTAAATAATCTTTACCATCTACATTAATGATTTGTTTGCCTTTAGCGACTTCTGTGCCTAATCCTGTAGTAACAAGCACACCACCAAGCCCAGAGCGACTAGCCCTAATGCGTTCAGCTAGTGTTCCTTGAGGGACAAGGATAACTTCAAGCTCTCCATCACTCATTTGTCTGCCTGTTTCCTTATTGGTTCCAATATGTGTGGTGATGGCTTTTTTGATTTGTTTATTCCTAATGAGTTTGCCATAGCTAAAGTCCTCTCTAGCGGTATCATTCCCTATGAGTGTAAGGTTTTTTGTCCCTTTTTCTACGAGGGCATCTATACAAGAGATGGCACTACCACAACCCATAAAACCACCTAGCATTACAGAATCCCCTTCTTTTATCAAGTCTGCGGCTTCTTTTGCAGAGATTATTTTCATTGCCCACTCCTTTCAAAAATAGCTGCAATTCCAGCTCCTCCACCTACACATAATGTGGCTAATCCCCATTGTTTGTTTTGCCTTTTCATTGCTTGTAAGAGTGTTACTACAATCCTAGCTCCACTTGCGCCAACAGGATGACCTAAGGCAATAGCACCCCCATTGACATTTACTTTATCAAGTTTTGGTTGAAGCTCTTTTAGGCAAGCTAGGCTCTGTGCCGCAAAGGCTTCATTAGCTTCGATTAAATCCATATCATCTATATGCATTTTTGTTTTTTCTAAGACTTTTTTAGCAGCCATTGCCGCACCAATACCCATAATACTAGGTTCTACTCCGATACTAGCAAAGGCTTTGAGAGTAGCTAATATCGGGAGATTAAGCTCTTTAGCCTTTGCTTTGGTAGTAAGCAAGACAAAAGCTGCTCCATCATTAATCCCAGAGGAGTTTCCACTTGTTACGCTACCTTCTTTGCTAAAGACAGGTTTAAGGGAGGAGAGGGATTGTAGCTCTAAGTCTTTTTTGACAAATTCATCTGTATCAAAAACTCTTGCTTCTCCTTTGTTTTGTAAGGTGATTGGCACAATTTCTTCTTTAAATTTGCCCTCTTTTATGGCTTTTGCTGCTTTTTGTTGGGAGAGGAGGGCAAATTCATCTTGTTCTTTCCTTGAGATTTTATATTGCTTGGCTAGATTTTCAGCCGTTATTCCCATATGGTAGTTATTTATCGAACAAGTTAGAGCATCTTTTAACATACTATCTATAAGGTTTCTATCACCCATTCTATAGCCATTGCGGACATTTTCTAGCAAAAAGGGGGATAAGGACATATTCTCAACTCCTCCTGCTAGGATAATCTCTGCTTCTCCTAGCATAATGCTTTGTGCAGCTAGGGCAATAGCTTTTAACCCAGACCCACAGAGCTTATTGACTACATAAGCCCCCGCTTTTGTCCCCATTCCTGCTTTAAGGGCAATTTGTCTAGCGGGGTTTTGTCCAAGTCCAGCTTGAAGAATCTGTCCTAAAATAAGCTCTTCTACAAACTCTGCTTGAAGGTTAGATTCTTTTAAAATTTCTTTGCAAACCACAGAGGCTAAGTCTATGGCATTTGTATTTTTTAAACTTCCTAAAAAAGACCCAATGGCTGTTCTTTTTGCGCTAATTATGGCAACTTCCTCCATTCATAACTCCTAAAAATCATAATTTTAGATAAGGCTAGATTCCTTATCTAAATCTCTTTTATTTTGCCCCCCCCCTCTTTTATTAGACTTAAATAGAGCTTTTTAAGCATAAAATTTGGAATTTTGTTACAAAAGTAACCTTACAAGTAAATATGGCTATTGTGTATGCTGAAATTAATGATAAAGGTTTGTTCTCTGTCTATGATGAAAAAGGCAAGCAAATCTCCTAATAATCCTAAATAGTAATGTGTGAGCTAGGGTTATCCTACTTACACTAGAATCCTAGTATTAAGCTTTTGGTGCTTTAAAATCTTTTTTAAGTCTATGCTTTCTTTGTATGGGATATAATTTTGGATTTAACAAAAGGAGATTCTATTGGTTTTTAATGAAAAACAATATCTTAAATCCGAAATTACTAGGTTGGCTAATGAAGGATTAATTGATAGGGTTCAAGAAAAAGCGATTTTAGAATCTTATAATCTCAAAGAAAACTCAAAAATCCCTCTTTTTTGGATTTTTTCTTTACTTTTTATCGGGCTTTCTTTTATTTTGCTCATTGCTCATAATTGGAAAGAAATTCCCAATATTCTCAAAACTCTTTTGCTACTTAGCATACTTTTTGGCACACATTATGGTATTTTTTATGCTAAGAATTCAAGCGTTAAGCAGAGCTTTGGTATTTTAAGTGGTTTTGTCTTGCTTGGAAATATGGCTTTACTTTCACAAATTTATCATTTAGGCGATGATACCGCTTTAGCATTTTTAAGTGTTGGAGTTGTGCTTTTAATCCTTGCTTTTTGTCTTAAATCCTTTGTTGTTTATCTACAAGGATATATCTTTGCAGCTATTGGGTATTTTTTAGATTATCAATTTGGCATTGACTTTGAAACCTTGAAGCTAAACTTGGCTAATTCATTGATTTTACTAATTTTACTTGGTTTTATCACCCAAAGTGGAATCTTTTTTAAGCTCTCACCCATTGAATCTAAGCTGCTTGCCCTCCTTAATTTTCTATTGCTAGAAAGTTATGCTGCTAAATTTTTAGGTTCATTTAGTGGAGTTTGGATTTCTTTGATGTTTTTAGGATTCCATTTTAAGTTTTATCAATTCTATGCTTATATATTCTTAGCCTTTGGTTTGGTATTTTTTATGCTTAATCCCGCTCTTATAGATATATGGATTATTTGTGCTCTAGTTTTATTGGTTTTATTATATCTAGCAAATATCCGCTTTAAACATTATTTTCTAAGCATTATAGCTCTAGGTATTTTAACTTGGTATGTGCTTGTTGGTTATGTGGGGCTTGAATTTCTTGAAAATCCCCATTTTGCATTCTTAGTATTTTTATTTGCAAAGCCCTATTTGATTTTCTTGCTACTCTTAGGGATTCATTGTATTAAGGAAAATTACAAAATTTTAGGAATCCTTATCTTAGTAACAACCATTTTCTATACTTATATTGCATTAATTGAAAATTACATTGTTACAAGTGCAATATTCTTGCTCTTTGGAGTGGGATTGCTTTATTATTCAAGGAGAAGAAATGCCAAAAAAGTTTAAGATAAAATGGCTTTTTGTTGCTTGTGTGTTGCAGTTTGCCTTAATTGGTGCGATGTTTGTTGTAGCCTATGCTCCAATAGCCTTTGGAGTAGAAGTTAAAGTTATTGCCAAAGGCTATGATCCTAGAGATTTACTTTCTGGAGATTTTGTGCGATTAGATTATAGGGTAAAATCTCCCCCAAATTTTCGTTTAGAGGATTTTCAAAAAGGAGTTTTTGTCTGCCTTAAAGAGGTAGAATCTAATCTCTTTAGCTTTGAAGAGGTTTTACCTAAACCACTTAAAAATAGACTTTGTATCAAAACAACCCCTCCTTTATATTATAGAGACTTTATTCCTTTAGTGGAGATAGAGAGATACTTTGTCCCGCAAAAAGAAGCACGAGCAATTCAAGATTTACTTGCTAATCCCAACAATCAAGCTATCGTAACTTTAAAAATCTTTCAAGAAAAGGCAAGGATTGTGGATTTACAAGTCGATCTGCTAAAAAATTATCATTAAATAATAGTGATGAAGCCTTCTTTAATAATTGTAAGTTATTAAATCAAGAATTAATCTGCTAAGGCATATCTTAAGGTTATAACTAGAAAAAATTTAATGCATTTTATGGAGAAAAAAATTAAAGGTTACTAGAAATTGCAAATATTCTTTTAAAAAATATTAATAAATATTGTCTTTTCATAAAGTAAAATTTAGTGTAAATGGATTTAGCTATATATTAGTTAGAGAGTTTAAGTGTTATAAGAACCTAGAATATTCTAGGTTATAATGCTCTTTATTGGGGTATAGGATATATTAAATGCATCACTTACACCCTTATAGGTGCATCGTCCATCAATAATATTAATGCCCTCCATAATGCCTTCATTTTGTAAGGCAGCTTCTCTTATGCCTAGATTGGCAATGGCTAATCCAAAGTTAAGTGTTGAATCATTAAGGGCTAGAGTAGAAGTTTTTGCTACTGCACCGGGCATATTAGCTACACAATAATGCAATATCCCATCAATTTCATAAATGGGATCACTATGAGTAGTAGGTTTAGAGGTTTCAAAGCAACCCCCTTGATCAATGGCTACATCTACAAGAATAGAACCCTTTTTGATATAAGCTAAATCCTCTTTTTTTATTAGTTTTGGTGCTTTTGCTCCTGGGATTAAAATTGCACCAATGATCACATCAGCTTGAGAGATAGCTTCTAATAAGTTCTTTCTTTGGCTATAGAGTGTATGGATTCTCATATTAAAGATTTGATCAATATAGGCTAATTTTGCCGTATCAATATCAAGTATAGTAACACTTGCCCCAATTCCTATAGCAATTTGTGCGGCATTTAGTCCAACTACTCCACCTCCGATGATTACTACTTTACCATTTGGAACACCTGGCACCCCGCTTAATAAGGTTCCATTTCCACCAAAACCCTTTTGAATATATTTAGATGCCTCTAAAACTGCTAAGCGTCCAGCTATGGAGCTCATAGGTGCTAAACAAGGTAGAATACCCTTTACTTTTATCGTTTCATAGGCAACAGCGGTGATATTTTTTTCTAACAATATAGAGGTAAGGTTTTTATCGGCTGCTAAATGCAAATAGGTATAAAGAATAGTATTTTCTTTGAGAATTTTATATTCAGATTCTTGTGGTTCTTTAATCTTAATAATCATATCGCTTGATTCAAAAAGCTTTTTCTTATCAACAATGCTTGCTCCTGCTCTCTCATAGTCTTGATTGCTAAAGCCTATCGCAGCACCTGCATTATTTTCTATTAGCACTTTATGTCCTGCAGCGACATATTCACTAACACTATTTGGCGTAAGTCCTACACGATACTCATGAACTTTTATTTCTTTTGGACAACCAATAATCATAACTTCTCCTTATCATACGAATATATTTTATATCCCATAGATAAATACTATTAAAATCATAATAGGAATGATAAATTTTACATAATAAAACCAAAAATTAATTATTCCTTGAGCATTACTTCCATTGGCAAGTTCTTTTTTGGCGTCATCTTTCAACACCCAACCAACAAACACGGCAGAACCAAGTGCTGTAAGGACAAAAAAGATATTCCCACTAATATAATCAAAAGAATCAAAAATATTCTTACCTAAGATGATTGTTACATCACTCCAAGCACCATAAGAGAGAATAGAAGGAATGTTTCCTGCGATAAATGTTAGAATTAAAACAATACTGACTGCAAACTTTCTGTTTAAATGTAATTTTTCTTCTGCTGTAGTGATAAGCACCTCATAAAGGGTAATAGAAGTCGTAAAAGCAGCAAGAGTAAGAAGGACAAAAAAACTAATAGCTATAAACGAGCCAAAGTGCATATGTGAAAATACAATGGGTAAAATCTCAAAAACAAGTTTCGGACCAGAGTTAGGCTCTAAACCAAAAGTAAAAAGTGAAGGAAAAATCATAAATCCCGCTAAAAGTGCAATAATAGTATTGACAATACCTGTTCCAACCGCTGTTTTGATGAGGTTTTCTTGCTTATTTAAAAAAGAAGAAAGTGTTATCATCACTCCAAAACCCAGTGAGAGTGCAAAAAAGACTTGTCCTAAGACATTGATAAAAAGTTTTGCATTAATTTTGCTAAAGTCTGGCGTGAGATAAAATGCAATCCCCTCGGAAGCCCCTGGAAGTGTAATATTGCGTATTACGATACCAATGAGGCATAAGAAAAGCAATGGCATAAGAAATTTCATAGCTTTTTCTATCCCATTTGCAATACCCCTAATTAATACAATCCAATTGAGCACAATAAAAACCAATGTATAAATAGTTATCATTAGGGGATTATGTTCAATATTGTTAGAATAGAAACTTTCTGTAATTTCTTTGGTAATTGGTGCAGATAAATTTAGATTTCCACTGATAATGTTGGTTATATAGGTAATAACCCAACCACCAAGCACCATATAATAAGCAATAATCCCAAAACAACCAATTAACCCCATAAATCCTACAATTTTCCAATATTTTGAAAAAGCTTTGTTTTGATAGTGGGGGCTAAAGGCATCTACAGAGTTTTTATGCGCTCTTCTCCCAATTACATTTTCTACTAAAATCATAGGAATTCCAATAATAAGCATTGCAATAATAAAGACCAATACATAAGCTCCGCCACCATTTTCTCCTACAAGATAAGGGAATCTCCAAGTTGCACCAAAACCAATGGTTGCCCCTGCTGCCGTAAGTATATAAGTCAAGCTATTTGACCAATTGTATCTTTTATTCATTGAGACCTACTCCTTATGTAAAAATTGATAAAGCCTAATAAAACCTATCTTTATTATTTTACCTTACCCTCTATTTTATTAGACTTTAGATAAGGTTGAAAAATAAAATTTAGGATTTTGTTACAAAAGTACCTTTAGAGATAATTAAGAAAAGATTTATAAAGTTTTACTCTAAGAAAGTCAGGAGAGGTATAATAAGATGAATGAGTGCCTCAAGCAAATCTCCCTTTCTTTGTCTTGCTGTATAAAAGATAGCAATTTTTAGGCAATGTGGGATACATAAAGTCTTTACTATGATAATTAAAAGATTATTAAAAGAGAATATCTTAATGCCTTTTTGGCATAGCCAATAGTCAAGCTTAAACTTAGCCTCTCTTATAATTTTGGTTATGATTATACTAAAGCCTAAACTTTCTTATTGGGGATAATTAAAGCTTATTGCTTTCTAAAATACCTAAGATTATCACCAGAAATAACTTGCTTTCCAAAGGGCTGTATGGCTAAAGTTATCTTTTCCACCTACACCTTGATAGTAAAGACCATAAGTTATATTATCAGTAAATTTAAGGATTAATCCTGCATTCACATAACCCATAGTATTTAAAAACTTCGAATTACTATCAAATGTTTGTCGATTAACTTTAACCCCTGTTTTAAAGTCATTCTTAACATATTTCTTAATCCCAGCTTCAACAGAAGCAGTAAAAATACCATTAAAAGTCTTATCAATCCCAACAGCAGCATTCACATAACCAAAGTTTATAAGAGAAGACTTATAAAAGATATTAGGATCATAATTCATAGAAAAGCCTCCTATGAAACTTCCCTCATATCCTCCCCCTAAGGTAACCTTTATAGATTGTTGTGGATCATCAGCAAAAAATTCTGCAGTTAAATTCCCATTAGCTGCATAAGAATAAGATTTTACTTTTCCTTCTCCTCTAGTATTGGAGATATTATTTTTCCCAAAAGAGCCTTTTGTTTGGATATTAAGATAAAGAGATTGTGTATCTGTTCCTCCTAATTTTTTTATTATTCTTGCACTTCCATAATAAGAATCGGTTAAAAATCTTAAATTAAAGTCTGCATTATTACTATGTTTAAATTGAGCATTAGACTTATCATGGGAGATAAAACCTTCTAATAAACCAAAAGAATATTGATAACTACCTCCTGTTACAAATCCTTTATTAGAGCCTTCCACAGCTCCATTTTTCAATGTAATACCACTAGAAGTAAAATAAGGCAAAAAGTAAATTGATTGTTTTTCTGAAGCCTCCACTTGTAAGCTTCTAATGAAATTAGCATTACCAATTATAGAATCTAAGACATTTTTTCTAGTAAAAATCTCAAGAGTGCTTTGTGCAGTAACTGCTCCTGGGCTATTAGAAGTGTCAACACCTATTCTAAAGGTATCAGGGGCAGATCCAGCTTCTATCTCATAAAAACTTTCAGAGGGTGTTAAGTTGCTTAATGTTAATCCACTTCCTTCATTGACTTGCTTACCAAAGGCAGTTAAATTACCAGAATCATTTTTTACAACTAAAGAATCAAGTTTATAGTCTTTCCCAAAAGAGAAATTGCTACGTGGATTAATCCTAATAGAATTACCCTCAAATTTTATGGCATCTGCTTTCTTTCCTGCTAAGATAATATATTCATCAATAGGAGAGCTAAAAATAGCATTAGTGTCAATCTTGTTATAATCTGCATTATTCTTATTAATATTTAAACTAACAGAAGCACCCCCTTCATTATTAGGAATAATACGAATAACTCCCTCATCATTTTTAAAATGGAATTTATCATTATTGTTTGCACTACTAGCCCATATTATTTTTCTATCAGTAATATTCCCACTTAAAGGAGAGCTATAAGATAATGTTCCTTTGGTATTAGTAATACCCTTTTGAAAAACTCCTATATTAACAATAGAAGCTTGACCTCCATCATTCTTAAAGTCTGCGATAATTCCAGAGTTGTATAAATCTAAACCTGCTTTATTCTCAAGTGTATTAATGACATTTTTGTTGGTGAGATTTAAATTCCCTCCATTAGCCTTAATCTCACTGATAGTTCCGGTATTCTCAATAGTGGCACTACTACCATTATCATTTTGGGTAAAATTGCTAATAGTTCCACTATTAGAGAATTTAGGAAGACTTCCAGAGTTAATAAAACTAGTAATAACTCCTTTACTATCAATATTGTTAATCGTTCCTGCATTTTCAATTTCAATAAATCTTCCTATATTATCAATTTTTTGAGTAGTTTTTCCTGCCTCATTTTTAAACTTATTGACAGTGTGCATACTAGTATTGACAAAATTAACAATCGTATCATTATTTACAAGTGTTCCATGCACACTTCCGTGATTAATAACATTTCCACTAGTAGATGAAACATTAATTTCCCCCTCAAGTAGTGAATCTTGAGAGACCTCTAAATTTTCAATACTTCCTCCGTTTTTATAGTAATAAACAAGTTTGCTCTTATCATTGACTTTCAAAAGACCAATTTTTGCTTCATTAGTAATTGTTGCGGTATGGTTTTCACCACTTAAACCCAAATTAGAGATTGTCCCTAAATTGGTAATTGTAATATCCCCTGAATTTATCAATTCACCGACTTGTCCTTGCTTAGAATTATTAAAGATAATACCCTTTCCACTATTTTTGAAATTGATTAGATTCCCCTCATTGCTAAGAGTTCCTATGCTTCCAGAGTTATTAAGGTTAGTTATGGTTGCACCAGCTTTATTTTCAAAGACATTTGTGATAGTTCCAACATTATCAAGATTTGTTATGATCCCAGCGTTTTGTGTTGATGTTATGGTTCCTTCATTAACAAAGGTTTCGATATTTTTAGTATTGCTAAGGGTATTGATGGTTCCAGTATTGGTTGCTGATAGGGTTCCAGTGTTAGCAATAGAAACAATACTTCCTTTATTTTCAATGTTTCCTGTTCCAGAGTTTGCTAAGGAAGTAATGGTTCCAGCATTATCATTAACAAAACTCTTAGTAAGAGTTCCTGCATTAGCAAAGTTTGTAAGTGTTCCTTTATTGGTAAAGTTTTGTGCTTCCCCAGTATTATTAAAATGCGTAATACTTCCAGTATTCTCTGCACCACTTAGGGTTCCTTTATTTTCAAGGGTTCCTAGATTACTAGAGTTAATAAGTTTTGTAAGGGTTCCATCTGTTGTGTTTTGTAGGGTTCCACTTAGGGTTCCTTTATTTTCAATGGTTCCAGATTCTCCATAGTTAGTGAAATTTGTTAGGCTCTTGTTATTTACAAATCCATTGCTTAAGGTTCCGATGTTTTCAAAACTTGCAATAGTTCCTTGGTTATCCACTTTGTTAGTAATAGTTCCTTCATTACTAATAGTTCCAGCACTTCCAGAGTTTGCTAAGGAAGTAATGGTTCCTTTATTTTCAAGGGTTCCATCCATAGTTCCTTTATTCTCAAGACTTCCTAAATTAGAAGTATTACTAAAGTTAGTTAAGGTTGCATTATTATCATTTACAAATCCACCACTTAAGGTTCCCTCATTTTTAAAATCACTAATGGTTCCTTTATTAGTAACTTGATTAGTAATAGTTCCACCATTAGCATTAACAAAGGTTCCTATGTTTTTAGTATTACTAAGATTAGCTATAGTTCCACTATTGTTTGCACTAATTAAGGTTCCTTTATTTTCAAGGGTTCCAGCATTTCCAGAATTAAGGAATTTTGTAAGGGTAAGATTATTAGAGAATCCATTCTGTAAGGTTCCTTGATTATCAAAGGTTCCAATGCTTCCAGTATTATTTTGTACTTGACTTGTTATGGTTCCAGCATTGGTAATAGTTTCTGCAGTTCCAGTATTTTTAAGGGTGCTTAGGGTTCCAGTATTCTTTGCTGAAACTAAGGTTCCTTTATTCTCAAGGGTTCCTAAATTAGAAGCATTACTAAAGTTTGTTAAAGTAGCATTAGTATCATTTACAAATCCACCACTTAAGGTTCCTTTATTATCAAAGGTTCCTATAGTTCCTTGATTCTTCACTTGATTAGTAATAGTTCCAAGATTGCTAATAGTTCCAGCAGTTCCAGTATTAGCAAGAGTGGCTAAGGTTCCTTTATTCTCAAGAGTTCCTAAATTAGAAGCATTACTAAAGTTTGTTAAAGTAGCATTAGTATCATTTACAAATCCACCACTTAAGTTCCCTTGATTATCAAAGTTTCCTATGGTTCCTTCATTTTTAACTTGAGTAGTAATAGTTCCAAGATTGCTAAAGGTTCCTAAATTAGAAGTATTACTAAACTTCGTTAAAGTAGCATTAGTATCATTAGTAAATCCACCACTTAAGTTCCCTTTATTATCAAAGCTTGTAATGGTTCCTTTATTAGTAACTTGATTAGTAATAGTTCCAAGATTGCTAATAGTTCCAGCAGTTCCAGTGTTAGCAAGAGTGGCTAGGGTTCCTTTATTCTCAAGACTTCCTAAATTAGAAGTATTACTAAAGTTTGTTAAGGTTGCATTATTATCATTTACAAATCCACCCTTTAAGGTTCCCTCATTTTTAAAATCACTAATGGTTCCTTTATTAGTAACTTGGTTAGTAATAGTTCCACCATTAGCATTAACAAAGGTTCCTATGTTTTTAGTATTACTAAGATTAGCTATAGTTCCACTATTGTTTGCACTAATTAAGGTTCCTTTATTTTCAAGGGTTCCAGCATTTCCAGAATTAAGGAATTTTGTAAGGGTAAGATTATTAGAGAATCCATTCTGTAAGGTTCCTTGATTATCAAAGGTTCCAATGCTTCCAGTATTATTTTGTACTTGACTTGTTATGGTTCCAGTATTGGTAATAGTTTCTGCAGTTCCAGTATTTTTAAGGGTGCTTAGGGTTCCAGTATTCTTTGCTGAAACTAAGGTTCCTTTATTCTCAAGGGTTCCTAAATTAGAAGCATTACTAAAGTTTGTTAAAGTAGCATTAGTATCATTTACAAATCCACCACTTAAGGTTCCTTTATTATCAAAGGTTCCTATGGTTCCTTTATTAGTAACTTGATTAGTAATAGTTCCACCATTAGCATTAACAAAGCTTCCTATGTTTTTAGAATTATCAAGACTTGCAATAGTTCCAGTATTGCTTCCACTTAAACTTCCTTTATTAGTAATGCTTCCAGCATTTCCAGAGTTACTAAACTTCGTTAAAGTAGCATTAGTATCATTAACAAATCCACCACTTAAGGTTCCTTTATTATCAAAGGTTCCTATGGTTCCTTCATTTTTAACTTGAGTAGTGATGGTTCCAGCATTACTAATACTTCCAGCAGTTCCAGTATTACTAAGAGTAGCTAAGCTTCCAGTATTAGTAGCACTTCCTAAACTTCCTTTATTCTCAAGAGTTCCTAAATTAGA
Source organism: Helicobacter apodemus (assembly GCF_003097575.1). Lineage (NCBI taxonomy): Bacteria > Pseudomonadati > Campylobacterota > Epsilonproteobacteria > Campylobacterales > Helicobacteraceae > Helicobacter > Helicobacter apodemus. The sequence continues at coordinate 1,930,462 of NZ_CP021886.1, forward strand.
AGCATTACTAAACTTCGTTAAAGTAGCATTAGTATCATTAACAAATCCACCACTTAAGTTCCCTTGATTATCAAAGTTTCCTATGGTTCCTTCATTTTTAACTTGATTAGTAATAGTTCCAAGATTACTAAAGGTTCCTAAATTAGAAGCATTACTAAACTTCGTTAAAGTAGCATTAGTATCATTAACAAATCCACCACTTAAGGTTCCTTTATTATCAAAGGTTCCTATGGTTCCTTTATTAGTAACTTGATTAGTAATAGTTCCAAGATTACTAAAGGTTCCTATATCTTTAGTATTACTAAACTTCGTTAAAGTAGCATTAGTATCATTTACAAATCCACCACTTAAGTTCCCTTGATTATCAAAGTTTCCTATGGTTCCTTCATTTTTAACTTGATTAGTAATAGTTCCAAGATTACTAAAGGTTCCTAAATTAGAAGTATTACTAAAGTTTGTTAAAGTAGCATTAGTATCATTAACAAATCCACCACTTAAGGTTCCTTTATTATCAAAGGTTCCTATGGTTCCTTGATTCTTCACTTGATTAGTAATAGTTCCAAGATTACTAAAGGTTCCTATATTTTTAGTATTACTAAACTTCGTTAAAGTAGCATTAGCATCATTAACAAATCCACCACTTAAGGTTCCCTCATTTTTAAAATCACTAATGGTTCCTTTATTAGTAACTTGATTAGTAATAGTTCCAAGATTGCTAAAGGTTCCTATGTTTTTAGTATTACTAAGATTATTTATACTTCCAGTATTAGTTGCAAAGTTTAAGTCTCCTGTATTGCTAAGGGTTGTTATGTCTTTACTATTGCTTAAGGTTGTTATGCTTCCAGCATTGCTAAAGCTTCCTATGGTTCCAGTGTTACTTGCAGAATTAAGAGTTCCAGCATTACTAAAGCTTTGTATATTTTTAGTGTTAATAAGATTAGTTAAACTTCCAGTATTAGCAAGAGAGCCTAGGGTTCCTTTATTAGTAAGGCTTCCTAAATTAGAAGTATTACTAAACTTCGTTAAAGTAGCATTAGTATCATTAACAAATCCACCACTTAAGGTTCCCTCATTTTTAAAATCACTAATGGTTCCTTTATTAGTAACTTGATTAGTAATAGTTCCAAGATTGCTAAAGGTTCCTATGTTTTTAGTATTACTAAGATTATTTATACTTCCAGTATTAGTTGCAAAGTTTAAGTTTCCTGTATTGCTAAGGGTTGTTATGTTTTTAGTATTGCTTAAGGTTGTGATGCTTCCAGCATTGCTAAAGTTCCCAGCATTTCCAGTGTTAGCAAAAACTCCAAGTGTGGCATTGCTGTCGTTCATAAAACCATTGCTTAAAGTTCCAATATTAGTAAAGTTTCCAATATTTCCTTTATTGATTACTTGGTTAGTAATAATTCCACCATTAGCATTTTTAAAATTAGCAATATTTTTAGTATTGTTAAGAGTTGTAATGGTTCCAGTGTTACTAATACTTCCAGCAGTTCCAGTATTACTAAGATTAGCTAAACTTCCAGTGTTATTAAGAGAGCCTAAGGTTCCTTTATTAGTAAGACTTCCTAAATTAGAAGCATTACTAAAGTTTGTTAAAGTAGCATTAGTATCATTAACAAATCCACCACTTAAGGTTCCCTCATTTTTAAAATCACTAATGGTTCCTTTATTAGTAACTTGATTAGTAATAGTTCCACCATTAGTATTAACAAAGCTTCCTATGTTTTTAGTATTCTCAAGGGCTGTTAGGGTTCCAGTATTCTTTGCATTTCCTAGAGTTCCAGTGTTAGCAAGAGTGGCTAAACTTCCTTTATTCTCAAGGGTTCCTAAATTAGAAGCATTACTAAAGTTTGTTAAAGTAGCATTAGTATCATTTACAAATCCACCACTTAAGGTTCCTTTATTATCAAAGGTTCCTATGGTTCCTTGATTCTTCACTTGATTAGTAATAGTTCCAAGATTGCTAAAGGTTCCTATATCTTTAGTATTACTAAACTTATTTAAAGTAGCATTAGTATCATTTACAAATCCACCACTTAAGTTCCCTTGATTATCAAAGTTTCCTATGGTTCCTTCATTTTTAACTTGATTAGTAATAGTTCCAAGATTGCTAATAGTTCCAGCAGTTCCAGTATTAGCAAGAGTGGCTAAGGTTCCTTTATTCTCAAGAGTTCCTAAATTAGAAGTATTACTAAAGTTTGTTAAAGTAGCATTAGTATCATTTACAAATCCACCACTTAAGGTTCCTTTATTATCAAAGGTTCCTATGGTTCCTTGATTCTTCACTTGATTAGTAATAGTTCCAAGATTACTAAAGGTTCCTATATTTTTAGTATTACTAAACTTCGTTAAAGTAGCATTAGCATCATTAACAAATCCACCACTTAAGGTTCCCTCATTTTTAAAATCACTAATGGTTCCTTTATTAGTAACTTGATTAGTAATAGTTCCAAGATTGCTAAAGGTTCCTATGTTTTTAGTATTACTAAGATTATTTATACTTCCAGTATTAGTTGCAAAGTTTAAGTTTCCTGTATTGCTAAGGGTTGTTATGTTTTTAGTATTGCTTAAGGTTGTGATGCTTCCAGCATTGCTAAAGTTCCCAGCATTTCCAGTGTTAGCAAAAACTCCAAGTGTGGCATTGCTGTCGTTCATAAAACCATTGCTTAAAGTTCCAATATTAGTAAAGTTTCCAATATTTCCTTTATTGATTACTTGGTTAGTAATAATTCCACCATTAGCATTTTTAAAATTAGCAATATTTTTAGTATTGTTAAGAGTTGTAATGGTTCCAGTGTTACTAATACTTCCAGCAGTTCCAGTATTATCAAAGCTTCCTATGGTTTTAGTATTACTAAGATTAGCTAAACTTCCAGTATTACTAAGATTAGTAATAGTTCCAGCATTATTAAAGCTTCCTATGGTTTTAGTGTTAATAAGATTAGCTAAACTTCCAGTGTTATTAAGATAGCCTAAGGTTCCTTTATTAGTAAGGGTTCCTAAATTAGAAGTATTACTAAACTTCGTTAAAGTAGCATTAGTATCATTAGTAAATCCACCACTTAAGTTCCCTTTATTATCAAAGCTTGTAATGGTTCCTTTATTAGTAACTTGATTAGTAATAGTTCCAAGATTGCTAATAGTTCCAGCAGTTCCAGTGTTAGCAAGAGTGGCTAGGGTTCCTTTATTCTCAAGACTTCCTAAATTAGAAGTATTACTAAAGTTTGTTAAGGTTGCATTATTATCATTAACAAATCCACCACTTAAGGTTCCCTCATTTTTAAAATCACTAATGGTTCCTTTATTAGTAACTTGATTAGTAATAGTTCCACCATTAGCATTAACAAAGGTTCCTATGTTTTTAGTATTACTAAGATTAGCTATAGTTCCACTATTGTTTGCACTAATTAGGGTTCCTTTATTTTCAAGGGTTCCAGCATTTCCAGAATTAAGGAATTTTGTAAGGGTAAGATTATTAGAGAATCCATTCTGTAAGGTTCCTTGATTATCAAAGGTTCCAATGCTTCCAGTATTATTTTGTACTTGACTTGTTATGGTTCCAGTATTGGTAATAGTTTCTGCAGTTCCAGTATTTTTAAGGGTGCTTAGGGTTCCAGTATTCTTTGCTGAAACTAAGGTTCCTTTATTCTCAAGGGTTCCTAAATTAGAAGCATTACTAAAGTTTGTTAAAGTAGCATTAGTATCATTTACAAATCCACCACTTAAGGTTCCTTTATTATCAAAGGTTCCTATAGTTCCTTGATTCTTCACTTGATTAGTAATAGTTCCAAGATTGCTAAAGGTTCCTATATCTTTAGTATTACTAAACTTATTTAAAGTAGCATTAGTATCATTTACAAATCCACCACTTAAGTTCCCTTGATTATCAAAGTTTCCTATGGTTCCTTCATTTTTAACTTGATTAGTAATAGTTCCAAGATTGCTAATAGTTCCAGCAGTTCCAGTATTAGCAAGAGTGGCTAAGGTTCCTTTATTCTCAAGAGTTCCTAAATTAGAAGCATTACTAAACTTCGTTAAAGTAGCATTAGTATCATTTACAAATCCACCACTTAAGGTTCCTTTATTATCAAAGGTTCCTATGGTTCCTTGATTCTTCACTTGGTTAGTAATAGTTCCAGCATTACTAAAGGTTCCTATGTTCTTAGTGTTATTAAGGGCTGTTAGGGTTCCAGTGTTCTTTGCAGTTCCTAAACTTCCAGTATTGCTAAGGGTTGCTAAGTTTCCTTGGTTTTCAAGAGTTCCTAAATTAGAAGCATTACTAAACTTCGTTAAAGTCGCATTATTAGCATTGAGGAATCCACCACTTAAGTTCCCTGTATTATCAAAGGTTCCTATGGTTCCTTGATTCTTCACTTGATTAGTAATGGTTCCAAGATTGCTAAAGGTTCCTATATTATTAGAGTTAGCAAAGTTAGTTAAGGTTGCATTATTATCATTAACAAATCCACCTTTTAAGTTCCCTTTATTATCAAAGCTTGTGATAGTTCCTTTATTAGTAACTTGGTTAGTGATAGTTCCACCACTAGCGTTAGTAAAGGTTCCTATTTTACTAGTGTTATCAAGACTTGTAATAGTTCCAGTGTTACTTGCATTTGCTAAGCTTCCAGCATTAGTAAGGGTTCCTATGTTTTTAGTGTTATCAAGGTTAGCTAAGGTTCCAGTGTTAGCAAGGGAAGTTAAGGTTCCTTTATTAGCAATGCTTCCAGCAGTTCCAGAGTTAGTAAGGTTAGCTAAAGTTCCAGTGTTGGTAGCTGAAGTTAGGGTTCCTTGGTTATCAAAGGTTCCTATATTGCTAGAGTTAGAAAACTTTGTAAGGATAGCATTGGCATTATTTACAAATCCACCGCTTAAAGCTCCTTTATTATCAAAGCTTGCAATGGTTCCCTCATTATTGACTTTATTTGTGATAGTTCCACCACTAGCGTTAGTAAAGGTTCCTATGTTCTTAGTATTAGCAAGGTTAGTTAAGGTTCCAGTGTTAGTAGCTGAAGTTAGGGTTCCTTTATTAGTAATGCTTCCAGCAGTTCCAGAGTTTTTAAGAGTAGTTAGGATTCCAGTGTTTTCTGCAGATGCTAAACTTCCTTGGTTATCAAAGGTTCCTATATTGCTAGAGTTAGAAAACTTTGTAAGGATAGCATTGGCATTATTTACAAATCCACCGCTTAAAGTTCCTTTATTATCAAAGGTTCCTATGGTTCCTTCATTGCTTACTTTATTTGTGATGGTTCCACCACTAGCGTTAGTAAAGGTTCCTATGTTCTTAGTGTTAGCAAGGTTAGCTATGATTCCAGAGTTACTTCCACTTAAAGTTCCTTTATTAGTAATGCTTCCAGCATTTCCAGTGTTAGTGAAGTTAGTAAGGGTAGCATTACTATCATTAACAAGTCCATTACTTAAAGTTCCAGCATTGCTAAAGTTTGCAATGGTTCCTTGGTTGGTAACTTGGTTGGTTATTTTTCCACCACTAGCATTAGTAAAGCTTCCTATGTTCTTAGTGTTATTAAGGGCTGTTATAGTTCCAGTGTTACTTGCATTTGCTAAGCTTCCAGCATTAGTAAGGGTTCCTATATTTTTAGTGTTATTAAGGTTAGCTAAGGTTCCAGTGTTAGCAAGGGAAGTTAGGGTTCCAGTGTTAGTAGCACTTCCTAAGTTTCCTTTGTTTTCAAGGGTGCCTAAATTAGAAGTATTACTAAAGTTTGTTAAGGTTGCATTATTATCATTTACAAATCCACCACTTAAGGTTCCTTTATTATCAAAGGTTCCTATGGTTCCTTGATTTTTAACTTGGCTAGTGATAGTTCCAAGGTTGCTAAAGGTTCCTATATTTTTAGTATTACTAAATTTGTTTAAGGTTGCATTATTATCATTAACAAATCCACCTTTTAAGTCCCCTTTATTATCAAAGGTTCCTATGGTTCCTTGATTTTTAACTTGACTAGCTATGGTTCCAAGGTTACTAAAGGTTCCTAAATTAGAAGTGTTACTAAATTTGCTTAAGGTAGCCCCTGTATCATTGACAAATCCACCTTTTAAGTTTCCTTGGTTATCAAAGTGTGCAATGGTTCCTTGATTTTTAACTTGGTTAGTGATGGTTCCTTTATTAGTAATACTTCCAGCACTTCCGGTGTTGCTAAGGGTAGTTAAGATTCCACTAGTTTCATTGATAAAGGAACCATTCATTGTTCCTTTATTATCAAAGATTCCTAAATTAGAAGCATTAGTGAAGTTTGTTAAGGTAGCCCCTGTATTATTTACAAATCCATTACTTAAAGTTCCAGTATTGCTAAAGTTTGCAATGGTTCCTTGGTTGGTAACTTGTTTAGTTATAACTCCTTGGTTAGCAATGCTTCCAGCACTTCCAGTGTTGCTAAGAGTAGTTAGGGTTCCAGTGTTAGTGTTCGTCAAGGTTCCTAAGTTTTTGGTGTTAGTAAGATTAGCAATGCTTCCAGTGTTAGTAATATTTGTTAGGGTTCCTTTATTAGTAAGGGTTCCTAAATTAGAAGCATTACTAAATTTGCTTAAGGTAGCATTACTATCATTGACAAATCCACCACTTAAAGCTCCTTTATTATCAAAGCTTGTAATGGTTCCTTTATTAGTAACTTGGTTAGTGATAGTTCCACCACTAGCATTAGTAAAGCTTCCTATGTTTTTCGTGTTATCAAGACTTGCAATAGTTCCAGTGTTAGTAGCATTTGCTAAGGTTCCTTTATTAGTAAAGCTTCCTATATTTTTCGTGTTATCAAGACTTGCAATAGTTCCACCATTATCATTACTCAAGGTTCCTATGTTTTTTGTGTTAGTAAGACTTGTAATAGTTCCAGTGTTAGTAGCATTTGTTAGGGTTCCTTTATTACTAATGCTTCCAGCATTTCCAGTGTTAGTGAAGTTAGTAAGGGTAGCATTACTATCATTAACAAGTCCATTACTTAAAGTTCCAGCATTGCTAAAGTTTGCAATGGTTCCTTGGTTGGCAACTTGTTTAGTTATAACTCCTTGGTTAGCAATGCTTCCAGCACTTCCAGTGTTGCTAAGGTTAGCTAGGGTTCCAGTGTTAGCAAGAGTGGCTAGGGTTCCTTTATTCTCAAGACTTCCTAAATTAGAAGTATTACTAAAGTTAGTTAAGGTTGCATTATTATCATTTACAAATCCACCACTTAAGGTTCCCTCATTTTTAAAATCACTAATGGTTCCTTTATTAGTAACTTGATTAGTAATAGTTCCACCATTAGCATTAACAAAGGTTCCTATGTTTTTAGTATTACTAAGATTAGCTATAGTTCCACTATTGTTTGCACTAATTAAGGTTCCTTTATTTTCAAGGGTTCCAGCATTTCCAGAATTAAGGAATTTTGTAAGGGTAAGATTATTAGAGAATCCATTCTGTAAGGTTCCTTGATTATCAAAGGTTCCAATGCTTCCAGTATTATTTTGTACTTGACTTGTTATGGTTCCAGCATTGGTAATAGTTTCTGCAGTTCCAGTATTTTTAAGGGTGCTTAGGGTTCCAGTATTCTTTGCTGAAACTAAGGTTCCTTTATTCTCAAGGGTTCCTAAATTAGAAGCATTACTAAAGTTTGTTAAAGTAGCATTAGTATCATTTACAAATCCACCACTTAAGGTTCCTTTATTATCAAAGGTTCCTATAGTTCCTTGATTCTTCACTTGATTAGTAATAGTTCCAAGATTGCTAAAGGTTCCTATATCTTTAGTATTACTAAACTTATTTAAAGTAGCATTAGTATCATTTACAAATCCACCACTTAAGTTCCCTTGATTATCAAAGTTTCCTATGGTTCCTTCATTTTTAACTTGATTAGTAATAGTTCCAAGATTGCTAATAGTTCCAGCAGTTCCAGTATTAGCAAGAGTGGCTAAGGTTCCTTTATTCTCAAGAGTTCCTAAATTAGAAGCATTACTAAACTTCGTTAAAGTAGCATTAGTATCATTTACAAATCCACCACTTAAGGTTCCTTTATTATCAAAGGTTCCTATGGTTCCTTGATTCTTCACTTGGTTAGTAATAGTTCCAGCATTACTAAAGGTTCCTATGTTCTTAGTGTTATTAAGGGCTGTTAGGGTTCCAGTGTTCTTTGCAGTTCCTAAACTTCCAGTATTGCTAAGGGTTGCTAAGTTTCCTTGGTTTTCAAGAGTTCCTAAATTAGAAGCATTACTAAACTTCGTTAAAGTCGCATTATTAGCATTGAGGAATCCACCACTTAAGTTCCCTGTATTATCAAAGGTTCCTATGGTTCCTTGATTCTTCACTTGATTAGTAATGGTTCCAAGATTGCTAAAGGTTCCTATATTATTAGAGTTAGCAAAGTTAGTTAAGGTTGCATTATTATCATTAACAAATCCACCTTTTAAGTTCCCTTTATTATCAAAGCTTGTGATAGTTCCTTTATTAGTAACTTGGTTAGTGATAGTTCCACCACTAGCGTTAGTAAAGGTTCCTATTTTACTAGTGTTATCAAGACTTGTAATAGTTCCAGTGTTACTTGCATTTGCTAAGCTTCCAGCATTAGTAAGGGTTCCTATGTTTTTAGTGTTATCAAGGTTAGCTAAGGTTCCAGTGTTAGCAAGGGAAGTTAAGGTTCCTTTATTAGCAATGCTTCCAGCAGTTCCAGAGTTAGTAAGGTTAGCTAAAGTTCCAGTGTTGGTAGCTGAAGTTAGGGTTCCTTGGTTATCAAAGGTTCCTATATTGCTAGAGTTAGAAAACTTTGTAAGGATAGCATTGGCATTATTTACAAATCCACCGCTTAAAGCTCCTTTATTATCAAAGCTTGCAATGGTTCCCTCATTATTGACTTTATTTGTGATAGTTCCACCACTAGCGTTAGTAAAGGTTCCTATGTTCTTAGTATTAGCAAGGTTAGTTAAGGTTCCAGTGTTAGTAGCTGAAGTTAGGGTTCCTTTATTAGTAATGCTTCCAGCAGTTCCAGAGTTTTTAAGAGTAGTTAGGATTCCAGTGTTTTCTGCAGATGCTAAACTTCCTTGGTTATCAAAGGTTCCTATATTGCTAGAGTTAGAAAACTTTGTAAGGATAGCATTGGCATTATTTACAAATCCACCGCTTAAAGTTCCTTTATTATCAAAGGTTCCTATGGTTCCTTCATTGCTTACTTTATTTGTGATGGTTCCACCACTAGCGTTAGTAAAGGTTCCTATGTTCTTAGTGTTAGCAAGGTTAGCTATGATTCCAGAGTTACTTCCACTTAAAGTTCCTTTATTAGTAATGCTTCCAGCATTTCCAGTGTTAGTGAAGTTAGTAAGGGTAGCATTACTATCATTAACAAGTCCATTACTTAAAGTTCCAGCATTGCTAAAGTTTGCAATGGTTCCTTGGTTGGTAACTTGGTTGGTTATTTTTCCACCACTAGCATTAGTAAAGCTTCCTATGTTCTTAGTGTTATTAAGGGCTGTTATAGTTCCAGTGTTACTTGCATTTGCTAAGCTTCCAGCATTAGTAAGGGTTCCTATATTTTTAGTGTTATTAAGGTTAGCTAAGGTTCCAGTGTTAGCAAGGGAAGTTAGGGTTCCAGTGTTAGTAGCACTTCCTAAGTTTCCTTTGTTTTCAAGGGTGCCTAAATTAGAAGTATTACTAAAGTTTGTTAAGGTTGCATTATTATCATTTACAAATCCACCACTTAAGGTTCCTTTATTATCAAAGGTTCCTATGGTTCCTTGATTTTTAACTTGGCTAGTGATAGTTCCAAGGTTGCTAAAGGTTCCTATATTTTTAGTATTACTAAATTTGTTTAAGGTTGCATTATTATCATTAACAAATCCACCTTTTAAGTCCCCTTTATTATCAAAGGTTCCTATGGTTCCTTGATTTTTAACTTGACTAGCTATGGTTCCAAGGTTACTAAAGGTTCCTAAATTAGAAGTGTTACTAAATTTGCTTAAGGTAGCCCCTGTATCATTGACAAATCCACCTTTTAAGTTTCCTTGGTTATCAAAGTGTGCAATGGTTCCTTGATTTTTAACTTGGTTAGTGATGGTTCCTTTATTAGTAATACTTCCAGCACTTCCGGTGTTGCTAAGGGTAGTTAAGATTCCACTAGTTTCATTGATAAAGGAACCATTCATTGTTCCTTTATTATCAAAGATTCCTAAATTAGAAGCATTAGTGAAGTTTGTTAAGGTAGCCCCTGTATTATTTACAAATCCATTACTTAAAGTTCCAGTATTGCTAAAGTTTGCAATGGTTCCTTGGTTGGTAACTTGTTTAGTTATAACTCCTTGGTTAGCAATGCTTCCAGCACTTCCAGTGTTGCTAAGAGTAGTTAGGGTTCCAGTGTTAGTGTTCGTCAAGGTTCCTAAGTTTTTGGTGTTAGTAAGATTAGCAATGCTTCCAGTGTTAGTAATATTTGTTAGGGTTCCTTTATTAGTAAGGGTTCCTAAATTAGAAGCATTACTAAATTTGCTTAAGGTAGCATTACTATCATTGACAAATCCACCACTTAAAGCTCCTTTATTATCAAAGCTTGTAATGGTTCCTTTATTAGTAACTTGGTTAGTGATAGTTCCACCACTAGCATTAGTAAAGCTTCCTATGTTTTTCGTGTTATCAAGACTTGCAATAGTTCCAGTGTTAGTAGCATTTGCTAAGGTTCCTTTATTAGTAAAGCTTCCTATATTTTTCGTGTTATCAAGACTTGCAATAGTTCCACCATTATCATTACTCAAGGTTCCTATGTTTTTTGTGTTAGTAAGACTTGTAATAGTTCCAGTGTTAGTAGCATTTGTTAGGGTTCCTTTATTACTAATGCTTCCAGCATTTCCAGTGTTAGTGAAGTTAGTAAGGGTAGCATTACTATCATTAACAAGTCCATTACTTAAAGTTCCAGCATTGCTAAAGTTTGCAATGGTTCCTTGGTTGGCAACTTGTTTAGTTATAACTCCTTGGTTAGCAATGCTTCCAGCACTTCCAGTGTTGCTAAGGTTAGCTAGGGTTCCAGTGTTAGTAGCATTTCCTAGTGTTCCAGCATTACTAAAGGTTCCTAAATTAGAAGTATTACTAAAGTTTGTTAAGGTTGCATTATTATCATTAACAAATCCACCACTTAAGGTTCCCTCATTTTTAAAATCACTAATGGTTCCTTTATTAGTAACTTGATTAGTAATAGTTCCACCATTAGCATTAACAAAGGTTCCTATGTTTTTAGTATTACTAAGATTAGCTATAGTTCCACTATTGTTTGCACTAATTAGGGTTCCTTTATTTTCAAGGGTTCCAGCATTTCCAGAATTAAGGAATTTTGTAAGGGTAAGATTATTAGAGAATCCATTCTGTAAGGTTCCTTGATTATCAAAGGTTCCAATGCTTCCAGTATTATTTTGTACTTGACTTGTTATGGTTCCAGTATTGGTAATAGTTTCTGCAGTTCCAGTATTTTTAAGGGTGCTTAGGGTTCCAGTATTCTTTGCTGAAACTAAGGTTCCTTTATTCTCAAGGGTTCCTAAATTAGAAGCATTACTAAAGTTTGTTAAAGTAGCATTAGTATCATTTACAAATCCACCACTTAAGGTTCCTTTATTATCAAAGGTTCCTATAGTTCCTTGATTCTTCACTTGATTAGTAATAGTTCCAAGATTGCTAAAGGTTCCTATATCTTTAGTATTACTAAACTTATTTAAAGTAGCATTAGTATCATTTACAAATCCACCACTTAAGTTCCCTTGATTATCAAAGTTTCCTATGGTTCCTTCATTTTTAACTTGATTAGTAATAGTTCCAAGATTGCTAATAGTTCCAGCAGTTCCAGTATTAGCAAGAGTGGCTAAGGTTCCTTTATTCTCAAGAGTTCCTAAATTAGAAGCATTACTAAACTTCGTTAAAGTAGCATTAGTATCATTTACAAATCCACCACTTAAGGTTCCTTTATTATCAAAGGTTCCTATGGTTCCTTGATTCTTCACTTGGTTAGTAATAGTTCCAGCATTACTAAAGGTTCCTATGTTCTTAGTGTTATTAAGGGCTGTTAGGGTTCCAGTGTTCTTTGCAGTTCCTAAACTTCCAGTATTGCTAAGGGTTGCTAAGTTTCCTTGGTTTTCAAGAGTTCCTAAATTAGAAGCATTACTAAACTTCGTTAAAGTCGCATTATTAGCATTGAGGAATCCACCACTTAAGTTCCCTGTATTATCAAAGGTTCCTATGGTTCCTTGATTCTTCACTTGATTAGTAATGGTTCCAAGATTGCTAAAGGTTCCTATATTATTAGAGTTAGCAAAGTTAGTTAAGGTTGCATTATTATCATTAACAAATCCACCTTTTAAGTTCCCTTTATTATCAAAGCTTGTGATAGTTCCTTTATTAGTAACTTGGTTAGTGATAGTTCCACCACTAGCGTTAGTAAAGGTTCCTATTTTACTAGTGTTATCAAGACTTGTAATAGTTCCAGTGTTACTTGCATTTGCTAAGCTTCCAGCATTAGTAAGGGTTCCTATGTTTTTAGTGTTATCAAGGTTAGCTAAGGTTCCAGTGTTAGCAAGGGAAGTTAAGGTTCCTTTATTAGCAATGCTTCCAGCAGTTCCAGAGTTAGTAAGGTTAGCTAAAGTTCCAGTGTTGGTAGCTGAAGTTAGGGTTCCTTGGTTATCAAAGGTTCCTATATTGCTAGAGTTAGAAAACTTTGTAAGGATAGCATTGGCATTATTTACAAATCCACCGCTTAAAGCTCCTTTATTATCAAAGCTTGCAATGGTTCCCTCATTATTGACTTTATTTGTGATAGTTCCACCACTAGCGTTAGTAAAGGTTCCTATGTTCTTAGTATTAGCAAGGTTAGTTAAGGTTCCAGTGTTAGTAGCTGAAGTTAGGGTTCCTTTATTAGTAATGCTTCCAGCAGTTCCAGAGTTTTTAAGAGTAGTTAGGATTCCAGTGTTTTCTGCAGATGCTAAACTTCCTTGGTTATCAAAGGTTCCTATATTGCTAGAGTTAGAAAACTTTGTAAGGATAGCATTGGCATTATTTACAAATCCACCGCTTAAAGTTCCTTTATTATCAAAGGTTCCTATGGTTCCTTCATTGCTTACTTTATTTGTGATGGTTCCACCACTAGCGTTAGTAAAGGTTCCTATGTTCTTAGTGTTAGCAAGGTTAGCTATGATTCCAGAGTTACTTCCACTTAAAGTTCCTTTATTAGTAATGCTTCCAGCATTTCCAGTGTTAGTGAAGTTAGTAAGGGTAGCATTACTATCATTAACAAGTCCATTACTTAAAGTTCCAGCATTGCTAAAGTTTGCAATGGTTCCTTGGTTGGTAACTTGGTTGGTTATTTTTCCACCACTAGCATTAGTAAAGCTTCCTATGTTCTTAGTGTTATTAAGGGCTGTTATAGTTCCAGTGTTACTTGCATTTGCTAAGCTTCCAGCATTAGTAAGGGTTCCTATATTTTTAGTGTTATTAAGGTTAGCTAAGGTTCCAGTGTTAGCAAGGGAAGTTAGGGTTCCAGTGTTAGTAGCACTTCCTAAGTTTCCTTTGTTTTCAAGGGTGCCTAAATTAGAAGTATTACTAAAGTTTGTTAAGGTTGCATTATTATCATTTACAAATCCACCACTTAAGGTTCCTTTATTATCAAAGGTTCCTATGGTTCCTTGATTTTTAACTTGGCTAGTGATAGTTCCAAGGTTGCTAAAGGTTCCTATATTTTTAGTATTACTAAATTTGTTTAAGGTTGCATTATTATCATTAACAAATCCACCTTTTAAGTCCCCTTTATTATCAAAGGTTCCTATGGTTCCTTGATTTTTAACTTGACTAGCTATGGTTCCAAGGTTACTAAAGGTTCCTAAATTAGAAGTGTTACTAAATTTGCTTAAGGTAGCCCCTGTATCATTGACAAATCCACCTTTTAAGTTTCCTTGGTTATCAAAGTGTGCAATGGTTCCTTGATTTTTAACTTGGTTAGTGATGGTTCCTTTATTAGTAATACTTCCAGCACTTCCGGTGTTGCTAAGGGTAGTTAAGATTCCACTAGTTTCATTGATAAAGGAACCATTCATTGTTCCTTTATTATCAAAGATTCCTAAATTAGAAGCATTAGTGAAGTTTGTTAAGGTAGCCCCTGTATTATTTACAAATCCATTACTTAAAGTTCCAGTATTGCTAAAGTTTGCAATGGTTCCTTGGTTGGTAACTTGTTTAGTTATAACTCCTTGGTTAGCAATGCTTCCAGCACTTCCAGTGTTGCTAAGAGTAGTTAGGGTTCCAGTGTTAGTGTTCGTCAAGGTTCCTAAGTTTTTGGTGTTAGTAAGATTAGCAATGCTTCCAGTGTTAGTAATATTTGTTAGGGTTCCTTTATTAGTAAGGGTTCCTAAATTAGAAGCATTACTAAATTTGCTTAAGGTAGCATTACTATCATTGACAAATCCACCACTTAAAGCTCCTTTATTATCAAAGCTTGTAATGGTTCCTTTATTAGTAACTTGGTTAGTGATAGTTCCACCACTAGCATTAGTAAAGCTTCCTATATTTTTCGTGTTATCAAGACTTGCAATAGTTCCAGTGTTAGTAGCATTTGCTAAGGTTCCTTTATTAGTAAGGGTTCCTATATTTTTCGTGTTATCAAGACTTGCAATAGTTCCACCATTATCATTACTCAAGGTTCCTATGTTTTTTGTGTTAGTAAGACTTGTAATAGTTCCAGTGTTAGTAGCATTTGTTAGGGTTCCTTTATTACTAATGCTTCCAGCATTTCCAGTGTTAGTGAAGTTAGTAAGGGTAGCATTACTATCATTAACAAGTCCATTACTTAAAGTTCCAGCATTGCTAAAGTTTGCAATGGTTCCTTGGTTGGCAACTTGTTTAGTTATAACTCCTTGGTTAGCAATGCTTCCAGCACTTCCAGTGTTGCTAAGGTTAGCTAGGGTTCCAGTGTTAGTAGCATTTCCTAGTGTTCCAGCATTACTAAAGGTTCCTAAATTAGAAGTATTACTAAAGTTTGTTAAGGTTGCATTATTATCATTAACAAATCCACCACTTAAGGTTCCCTCATTTTTAAAATCACTAATGGTTCCTTTATTAGTAACTTGATTAGTAATAGTTCCACCATTAGCATTAACAAAGGTTCCTATGTTTTTAGTGTTATTAAGGGCTGTTAGGGTTCCAGTATTCTTTGCAGTTCCTAAACTTCCAGTATTGCTAAGGGTTGCTAAGTTTCCTTGGTTTTCAAGAGTTCCTAAATTAGAAGCATTGCTAAACTTTGTTAAAGTCGCATTATTAGCATTGAGGAATCCACCACTTAAGTCCCCTTTATTATCAAAGGTTCCTATGGTTCCTTGATTCTTCACTTGATTAGTAATAGTTCCAAGATTACTAAAGGTTCCTATATTATTAGAGTTAGCAAAGTTAGTTAAGGTCGCATTATTATCATTAACAAATCCACCTTTTAAGTTCCCTTTATTATCAAAGCTTGTGATAGTTCCTTTATTAGTAACTTGGTTAGTGATAGTTCCACCACTAGCGTTAGTAAAGGTTCCTATTTTACTAGTGTTATCAAGACTTGTAATAGTTCCAGTGTTACTTGCATTTGCTAAGCTTCCAGCATTAGTAAGGGTTCCTATATTATTAGAGTTAGCAAAGTTAGTTAAGGTTGCATTATTATCATTAACAAATCCACCTTTTAAGTTCCCTTTATTATCAAAGCTTGTGATAGTTCCTTGATTTTTAACTTGGTTAGTGATAGTTCCACCACTAGCGTTAGTAAAGGTTCCTATGTTCTTAGTGTTATTAAGGGCTGTTATAGTTCCAGTGTTACTTGCATTTGCTAAGCTTCCAGCATTAGTAAGGGTTCCTATGTTTTTAGTATTATCAAGGTTAGCTAAGGTTCCAGTGTTAGCAAGGGAAGTTAAGGTTCCTTTATTAGCAATGCTTCCAGCAGTTCCAGAGTTAGCAAGGTTAGTTAAGGTTCCAGTGTTAGTAGCTGAAGTTAGGGTTCCTTTATTAGTAATGCTTCCAGCAGTTCCAGAGTTTTTAAGAGTAGTTAGGGTTCCAGTGTTTTCTGCAGATGCTAAACTTCCTTGGTTATCAAAGGTTCCTATATTGCTAGAGTTAGAAAACTTTGTAAGGATAGCATTGGCATTATTTACAAATCCACCACTTAAAGTTCCTTTATTATCAAAGGTTCCTATGGTTCCTTCATTGCTTACTTTATTTGTGATGGTTCCACCACTAGCGTTAGTAAAGGTTCCTATGTTCTTAGTGTTAGCAAGGTTAGCTATGATTCCAGAGTTACTTCCACTTAAAGTTCCTTTATTAGTAATGCTTCCAGCATTTCCAGTGTTAGTGAAGTTAGTAAGGGTAGCATTTGCATTATTAACAAGTCCATTACTTAAAGTTCCAGTATTGCTAAAGTTTGCAATGGTTCCTTGGTTGGTAACTTGTTTAGTTATAACTCCTTGATTAGCAATGCTTCCAGCAGTTCCAGTGTTTTTAAGAGTAGTTAGGGTTCCAGTGTTTTCTGCAGATGCTAAACTTCCTTGGTTATCAAAGGTTCCTATATTGCTAGAGTTAGAAAACTTTGTAAGGATAGCATTGGCATTATTTACAAATCCACCACTTAAAGTTCCTTTATTATCAAAGGTTCCTATGGTTCCTTCATTGCTTACTTTATTTGTGATGGTTCCACCACTAGCGTTAGTAAAGGTTCCTATGTTCTTAGTGTTAGCAAGGTTAGCTATGATTCCAGAGTTACTTCCACTTAAAGTTCCTTTATTAGTAATGCTTCCAGCATTTCCAGTGTTAGTGAAGTTTGTAAGGGTAGCATTTGCATTATTAACAAGTCCATTACTTAAAGTTCCAGCATTGCTAAAGTTTGTAATGGTTCCTTGGTTGGTAACTTGTTTAGTTATAACTCCTTGGTTAGCAATGCTTCCAGCACTTCCAGTGTTGCTAAGAGTAGTTAGGGTTCCAGTGTTAGTAGCATTTCCTAGTGTTCCAGCATTACTAAAGATTCCTAAATTAGAAGCATTACTAAATTTGCTTAAGGTAGCATTACTATCATTGACAAATCCACCACTTAAAGCTCCTTTATTATCAAAGCTTGTAATGGTTCCTTTATTAGTAACTTGGTTAGTGATAGTTCCACCACTAGCATTAGTAAAGCTTCCTATATTTTTCGTGTTATCAAGACTTGCAATAGTTCCAGTGTTAGTAGCATTTGCTAAGTTTCCAGTATTAGTAAGGGTTCCTATTGTTTTAGTGTTGCTAAGAGAGGTTATCCCTCCAGCATTAGTAAGGTTTCCTGCATTTCCAGAGTTAGTGAAAGTACTAACTGTTGCATTGCTTTTGTTATTAAATCCATTACTTAGTTTTCCAGCATTGCTAAAGTTTCCAATATATCCAGTATTAGTTACTTGGTTGGTTATAACTCCGCTAGTAGTGTTCTTAAATTCGTTTATTCTTTCAGCATTGCTAAAGTTTCCAATAGTTCCATCGTTAGTTGTACTTGATAAGTATCTAGTATTAGTAAGGGTTCCTATTGTTTTATTGTTAGTAAGGTAGTATAAGCTTCCAGTATTAGCAAGGGTTCCTATTGTTTTATTGTTAGTAAGGAAGGATGTTTTCCCAGAGTTGCTAAAGTTTGTTATTGTTTCAGTGTTAGTAAGGAAGGATGTTTGCCCAGAGTTGCTAAAGTTTGTTATTGTTTTATTGTTAGTAAAATTATCTAAGGTTCCAGAGTTAGCAAGGGCAGTGATAGTTCCAGTGTTAGTTGTACGTACTATCCTTCCAGGATTAGCAATGGTATTGATAGTTCCAGTGTTAGTTGCATCGCCTATACTTCCAGCATTAGTAAGGTTTCCTGCATTTCCAGAGTTAGTGAAAGTACTAACTGTTGCATTGCTTTTGTTATTAAATCCATTACTTAGTTTTCCAGCATTGCTAAAGTTTCCAATATATCCAGTATTACTTACTTGGTTGGTTATAACTCCGCTAGTAGTGTTGTTAAAGTCCCTTAGTTGTCCATTATTAGTAAGGTTCGTAATATTTCCGGCGTTAGTAGTACTTCCTAAGATTCCAGTATTAGTAAGGGTTCCTATTGTTTTAGTGTTACTAAGAGAGATTAAGCTGCTAGAGTTAGCAAGGGCAGTGATAGTTCCAGTGTTAGTTGCAGTGCCCATCCGTCCAGCATTAGTAAAGGTTCCTATTGTTTTAGTGTTAGTAAGAGAGTCTAATCTTCCAGAGATAGCAAGGGTATTGATAGTTCCAGTGTTAGTTGCAAAGTATATCTCTCCAGGATTAGTAAAGTTTCCTGCATTTCCAGAGTTAGTAAAAGTAGCAACTGCACCTTTGTTATTAAATCCATTACTTAGTTTTCCAGCATTGTTAAAGCTTACCATATTTCCAGTATTACTTACTTGGTTGGTTATAGTTCCAGCATTAGTAAAGTTTCCTGCAATTCCAGTATTAGCAAGGGCAGTGATAGTTCCAGCATTAGTAAGGTTTCCTGCATTTCCAGAGTTAGTAAAATTACCAACTGTTGCATTGCTTTTGTTATTAAATCCATTCATTAGTCTTCCAGCATTGCTAAAGTTTCCAATATTTCCAGTATTGCTTACTTGGTCGGCTATAACTCCGCTAGTAGTGTTGTTAAAGTTGTTTAGGTTTCTAGTGTTGCTAAGGTTGGTTATATTTCCAGCATTAGTTGCACTTGCTAAGCTTCCAGCATTAGCAAGGGAAGTTAAGATTCCTTTATTAGCAATGCTTCCAGCAGTTCCAGAGTTAGTAAGGTTAGCTAAGGTTCCAGTGTTCGTATTAGTAAAGGTTCCTAAGTTTTTGGTGTTTTTAAGGGTAGTGATGCTTCCAGTATTGGTAACATTTGTTAAGGTTCCTTGGTTTTCAAGGGTTCCTAGATTAGAAGCATTACTAAAGTTTGTTAAAGTCGCATTATTAGCATTGAGGAATCCACCACTTAAAGCCCCTTTATTATCAAAGGTTCCTATGGTTCCTTGATTTTTAACTTGGTTAGTGATAGTTCCAAGGTTGGTAATGTTTCCAGCACTTCCAGTGTTGCTAAGAGCAGTTAGGGTTCCACCACTAACGTTAGTAAAGTTTCCTAGGTTTTTGGTGTTAGCAAGGTTAGCAATGCTTCCAGTGTTAGTAATATTTGTTAGGGTTCCTTTATTAGTAATGTTTCCAACTTTTTTAGTATTAATAAAGTTTGTAAGGGTAGCATTTGCATTATTAACAAGTCCATTACTTAAAGTTCCAGTGTTTGTAAAGTTTCCAATGCTTCCAGCGTTGCTTACTTGGTTAGTGATGATTCCAGAACTAGCATTGATAAAGTCTCGTATTATTTTAGTGTTACTAAGAGAATCTATAGTTCCAGCGTTATGAGCTAAAGTTAAGCTTCCAGTGTTGCTAAAGTTTCCTATGGTTCTATTATTATTAAAAGTAGCTATATTTCCAGTATTAGTAGCTGAAACTAAGGTTCCATTGTTAGTAAATTTTGTAACAACTTTAGTATTATTAAGGGTATTGATAGTTCCAAGGTTGATTGCGTTTCTTAGAGTTCCAGTATTATTAAAGTTCGCTATAGTTCTAGAGCTATTCAGGTAGTCTAATCTTCCAGTGTTAGCAAGAGTATTGATAGTTCCAGTATTGCTTACATAGCCTATCTCTCCAGCATTAGTAAAGTTTCCTGCTTTTCCAGAGTTGGTGAAGTTAGTTAAAGTAGCGTTATTAGCATTGAGGAATCCACCTTTTAAATTCGCTTGGTTAGTAAAGTTTGTAATGGTTCCTTGATTTTGAACTTGGTTGGTTATAGTGCCTCGGTTAGTAAAGGTTCCTATGTTTTTCACATTTTTAATAGTGTTTATAGTTCCAAGGTTATTTGCATTTATTAAGGTTCCAGTGTTACCCAAAGCATCTATAAATTTCGTGTTAGTGAGGTTAGTTAAGGTTCCATAACTGCTTAGACCTTTTATACTCCCGCGATTAGTAATTGCTTTTACATTTCCAGAGTAGTTGTTTAAAAGATAATCTATACTTCCACTAGCTTGGTTTTCAAGGGTGCCACTTAGGGTTCCAAGGTTTTTAATTGTGCCTGCTTTTCCAGAGTTGGTAAGGTTAGTGATACTTCCACTAGCTTGGTTTTCAAGGGTGCCACTTAGGGTTCCAAGATTCTTAAAGGTGCTTAGATTGCTAGAATTACTAAAGTTTGTTAAGGTTGCATTATTATCATTAACAAATCCACCTTTTAAGTTTCCTTGGTTGGTAAAGCTTGTAATGGTTCCTTTATTAGTAACTTGGTTAGTGATGGTTCCAGTCTTAGCGTTAGTAAAGTTTCCTATGTTTTTCGTGTTATCAAGGGAAGTTATGGTTCCAGAGTTAGTAGCACTTGCTAAGCTTCCAGCATTAGCAAGGGTTCCTATTGTTTTAGTGTTGTTAAGAGAATTTATAGTTCCAGCATTCTTAGCTGAAGTTAAAGTTCCAGTGTTGCTTAAATTTCCTATTGTTTTAGTGTTACTAAGAGAAGTTAAGCTTCCAGAGTTAGCAAGGGCAGTGATAGTTCCAGTGTTAGTTGCAGTGGTTATCTTTCCAGCGTTAGTAAAGTTTCCTGCATTTCCAGAGTTAGTGAAATTACCAACTGTTGCATTGCTTTGGTTATTAAATCCATTACTTAGTTTTCCAGCATTGCTAAAGTTCCCAATATTTCCAGTATTACTTACTTGGTTGGTTATAACTCCGCTAGTAGTATTGTTAAAGTTGTTTAGGTTTCTAGTGTTGCTAAGGTTGGTTATAGTTCCAGCATTAGTTACTTTTGCTAGGTTTCCTTGATTATTCAAGCTTAATATATTCTTAGTGTTACTAAGGTTATTTAAGTTTCCAGTGTTAGCAAGAGTATTGATAGTTCCAGTGTTGCTTGCGGTGGTTATCTTTCCAGCATTAGTAAAGTTTCCTGCATTTCCAGAGTTAGTAAAATTACCAACTGTTGCATTGCTTTGGTTATTAAATCCATTACTTAGTTTTCCAGCATTAGTAAAATTCCCAATATTTGCATTATTGCTTACTTGTCTAGTGATAGTGCCTTGGTTAGTAAAGGCTCCTATTGTTTCTACGTTACTAAGGTAGTTTATAGTTTTAGTGTTAATAGCTGAAGTTAAAGTTCCAAGGTTAGCAATCGTTTGAATATTTCCAGCATTAGTAAGGTTTTTTAGAGTTTGAAAGTTATATACATTTGCAATATTTCCTTTATTTTGCAAGAGGGATATTTGCCCTCTGTTATGTAGATCTGTGAAGTTCCCTGTGTTGGTAATACTTCCTGTATTCCAGAGTTGCTAAAGTTTATGATACTACCGGAATTGGCTAAGTTATTTTGTAAAGCTCCTTGGTTATCAAAATTTCTAATTGTTCCTCTATTTTGTAATCCTTGGACTATTGTTGCTTGTTTAGTATTAGTAATACCTCCTATGAACTTATCATTACTAAATGATCGTATTCTTCCAGAGTTATTATTAGTAATAGTTCCTATGGTTCCTTTATTTGTTATAGTAGTCAGATCACTATTATCATAAACAGCAATGGCACTAATATTCCCTAAGTTGTTTTTTATTTGGATGGCTCCTCGGTATCCACTACTTTTAATAGTCCCAGTTATTTTGCTTGTATTCTGATCATTATTAATCACTAAGATTGCGTTGGAACTGACCGATAAGCCACCATTTAAGTTTTTGCCAATGGTTCCACTATTAATAATTGTTGCTTTGTCAAAACCACCAAGAGGAGAATCTATATTTATTAAGCCTAAGTTACTATTGCTGAATCTTACATCACGGAAGCCTGCAGTTTTCTGAACTATGCTTAGTTTAGGATTTTTAGCATCACCAGCCACCTTAGAAACTTGAACAGGAGAAGATGGAGTAAGATAACGTAAAACAAGACAATTATCACTCCAGACATTGTTGCCACATAGCACCGAATGTGAGAGACCACCTGCTTCGAAACCTACCCCATATACGGCTGTAGAAGCGGCAATAGAAACAACTAAATAATTTGCAAAGCGCATTATTGCCCCCCCCCCCCTAAATAATTCCTTTTATTTTGCCTTGAGAAAGCTTATAATAAACTAAAATTATGAAGAAGAGGATTGATGTAACTTAGGATTTATTTGAACTTTAAATTCAAAGTGTAAAGTTAAGACTTTTATGTGAAAAAATCTTTTATCCCATAAATAAATTATGACAATCACAATAGGCATAATAAATTTTACTAGAAAAGCACAATTGCAAAAAGTTTGCGGTTATTTGTATAACTTTAATAGGGGGTAACTCTTATATATTTATCAATATGTTATCAATAAAGTTTAGTTTATAACTATAAAGTTTGTTGATTTTTGAAACTTTCTTTGCTATAATGGCAAAAAATTTATAAATAAAGGAATGAATAATGGCAAAACATACTTTTCAAACAGAGGTTAATCAACTCTTAGATTTGATGATTCACTCTTTATATTCTAATAAGGAGATTTTTTTACGAGAGCTTGTTAGCAATGCCTCTGATGCGTTAGATAAACTGCAATACTTGACATTAACAGATGAAAAATTAAAGAATTTAAGCTTTACTCCAGAAATTCATATCACTTTTGATAACGATAAAAATACCTTAACCATTAGTGATAATGGAATAGGAATGAATGAAAAAGATTTGTTGGATAATCTAGGCACGATTGCAAAGAGTGGGACGAAAAATTTTCTCTCTAAACTTAGTGGCGATAAGAAAAAAGATTCCGCACTTATTGGACAATTTGGAGTAGGTTTTTATTCTGCGTTTATGGTGGCAAGTAAAATCATTGTAACGACTAAAAAAGCTGGAGAAAAACAGGCTTTTGCTTGGATTAGTGATGGAAGTGGGGAGTTTGAAATAGAAAAATGTGAGAAAGAAACCCAAGGGAGTGAGATTAAGCTTTATTTAAAAGAGGAAGAAAAGGAATTTACAAGCCGCTATCGCATTGAAGAGATTATTAAAAAATATTCAGACCATATCCCTTTTCCTATTTTCTTACATTTTGTAGAAACTAAAAGTGAGGGAGAGGGCGAGAATAAAAAGGAGATTATAGAGGAGAAAAGTGAGCAAATCAATAAAGCCTCCGCACTTTGGCGAGTAGCGAAAAAGGATTTAAAAGAGGAGGAATATAAGGAGTTTTATAAGAATCTTAGCTATGATTCTAATGATCCCCTTACTTGGATTCACACTAAAGTAGAGGGAAGTTTAGAATATACTACGCTTTTTTATATCCCCCAAAAAGCACCCTTTGATCTCTATAGGGTAGATTATAAATCCGGTGTTAAACTCTATGTAAAACGCGTCTTTATAACCGATGATGATAAAGAACTCTTGCCCTCTTATTTACGATTTGTTAAAGGTATTATTGATAGTGAGGATTTACCTTTAAATGTTAGTCGTGAGATTTTACAACAAAATAGAATCTTAGCCACGATTAAATCCGCTTCTACTAAGAAAATTATTAGCGAAATTGAAGATTTAGCTAAAGATGAGGAAAAATATAAGAATTTCTACCAAGAGTTTGGTAGATGTATTAAAGAGGGGGTTTATAGCGATTTTGAAAATAAAGAAAAGCTTTTAGAACTTTTGCGATTCCCTTCTAATAAAAGTGAGGGAAAAGAGATTTCTTTTAAAACCTATAAAGAGCGAATGAAAGAGGGGCAAAAAGCTATTTATTATTTGCAAGGTGAGGATTTAGAGTTATTAAAAAGCTCTCCTTTGTTAGAAACCTATGCGAAAAAAGATATAGAGGTTTTATTCTTTAGCGATGAGATTGATGGCATTGTTATGCCTATGGTTGGAGAGTTTGATAAGACGCCTTTGCGTTCTATTAATTCTAAGGAAGCCTTAGAGGATTTAGGAGAAAATACTATTGATGAAACCACAAAAGAGAAATTTAAAACTTTATTAGAATCTTTTAGCAAGATTTTAGGCGATGAAGTTAAAGAAGTGCGTTTAAGCACAAGATTGGTAGAAGCCCCCTCTTGTATCGTTGCTGACCCTGATGACCCTAATGCTGCGATGATGAAGATGATGAAACAAATGGGAGCTATGGGAGGTGGAGATATACCAGAGCCTAAACCTATTTTAGAGTTAAACCCTAATCATTCTATTTTAAGTAAATTGCTTTTAAGTAATGATGAAGCTAAAAATGCCGAGATTGCATTTTTGCTTTTAGAAGAGGCAAAATTACTTGATGGCAGTAAGCTTAAAGATGTGAATGCTTTTGTAAAGCGACTCAATGCCTTGTTAGAAAAAAGTATTTAAGGCTTTTCTCCTCTAAGGGGGAGCAAGAGAGGGTCTAAAAAGTCTTTTAATGTCCTAAGTGCTAATTCTTCATTAAGCTTTGTTAAGAGACAATCACTTTTTTTGCTACCCTCACAACCATCCCTCCCACAAGGCACACAGGGAAAACTCTCTTGATAGACTAGATGCTTACCCATTCTTTGAATCCCATTTTTTTGCGTATAAGTAGAAGTAAATAAATCATTATCCCAAGGACCCCAGTGTATTGCCCCACTAGGACCAAAAAAGGCAAAAGTTGGCGTATTATTTGCCGCACTTAGGTGCATAATAGCGGTATCAACTCCAACAAAAGCTAAAGCTTTTGAATTTAGCAAAGATACTTCTGCTAGGGAAAGATTGTTTAGAAATTTAGGCTTATTTTGGCTAAGGTTTAAAATACTTTGCAGTTTTTCTAATTCTTGTTGATTACTGCAAGTTAAAAGGCATTCTATTGCGTAAGTTTGGGTGATAAAATCTATGATTTTTGCGCAAAAATCATCACTTAGGGCTTTAAACATCCAGCGGCTAAAGAGGTGCAAATGGATAAAATTTGTTGGTATTGCAAAATTTAGCGATTCTTGAGCTTTTGCCGCTTGCACCTTTTTAGTAATAATAGGGATATTAAGAACTCTTAGGGCTTCTAAATTATTCTCTATAGTGTGTTGGTGCTTTTCTTTGAGATTATGTGTATAGATAGGTTTAGCCCAAAAAGTCTTTGGGGTAAATCCAATCCGCATTTTCGCACCACTAATAAAGCTCATAAAAGCACTTCTCTCACCACTTGTTAAGCTTAGTGCCATAGCATATTTTTCCTGCCTAATAGCCCTTAGAAGTTCAATTTCTCCTTTAAGTTTTTGAAGCTTTTTGTCTAGTCTTTTGAGTGTATAGATTTTGCGGATAAGTTGTGCGGGTAAAATCCCCTCTGTTCCCTCATTGACTAACACATCAATAGCGGTAGATTCCCCAAAATGGCTTTTAAGGTTTTCAAAAAGTGGAGTAATAAGCAAGGTATCCCCTATATTACGCAGTTTGATAATTAGAATTTTCATTTTTTCCCTTGATTAGCTTCATAGAGTTTAATATATTTCCAAAATGCACTTTGTGCGTTATAAGAGGCTATTACAAAACCTTCATAGCCCTCTAAGAATCCTTTTTGCAAAAAGTAGTTTTTAAAAAAGCACCAAAGGCAATGCAGGAGAGCTTTTAGCGGAGAGCTTTGCTTTTTGCCCGCAAAATCTTGTGCGTAGAGGGTTGTGTATTTTTGCATTTTAGCTAAAAATTCACTAGTGTTTTGGTAGGGGTAATGGGAGATATAGCCTTGCAGGGGAATAACCTTTAGGGGTTTAGGGCTTAGGGAGATGATTTTTTCATGCACAGCAGAATCATCAAAGTTTGCAGTGTGTTTATAATAGATTCCGCAAAATCTATCTGGATACCAACCACAGCTTTTAATATGCCGATGATTGAAGTAGTTTTTCACAGCATAGCTATAACACAAATCCTCTTTTAATTCTTTCTCTAAGAGTTCATCAATAAGCTCTTTTGAGGCAATCTCATCACTATCAATAGAGAGTATCCAATCATTTTTCGCTAACTTACTGCCTAGTCTTTTCATCGCACCAAATCCTATAAAATCGTGATGATAGATACTAACATTGCTAAAGTTTTTCGCAATTTCTAGGGTTTTATCCTCTGAACCATTATCTAAAATTACAATTTCATCGATTTTGCTAAGGGCTTGTAAAACTTCTTTTAAGAGCCTTTGGGAATTTTTTGTTAGGATAACTGCAGAGATTTTATTCATCGCTCCTCCTATAAATTTCTTCATATTGATTTTTGAACTTTTTATGGAACCAAAGCCATTCTTTAGGGTTTTCTCTTATGAATTGCTCTAATATATCACTTTGGATTTGTGTAAGATTATAAATATCTGCTTTGATGTCTTCGCTTTTTTGGTATTCAATGGGGGGTAGGATTTTGATAAGAATCTTTTTGTAATCTTTTGAATAAGAAGCGACTGAACATACAATTTTTGCACCAAATTTCCTTGCTAAGATTGAAGCAATGGGAGTGTGGCGAACTTTTTTGCCAAAGAAATTTACCAATTCCCCCTCATTCTCTGCGGTATTTTGATCGGTTACTATCCCTATAACCTTGTCTTTTTTTAAGGCTTGTATAAGATGCTTTGCCGCACCATTTTTATCAAAGATGGATATATTAAATTGGGATCGCACTTTTAGGAGGTATTCATTAATAAGTGGATAAGGAGTCATTCTAGCAATGGCGGTAATGGGGTGATTGAAATAACAGGTAAAAGCGGGGGTTGTGTATTCCCAATTCCCAAAATGTGCAGTTACTAATATAATGCTCTCTCCCTTGTGGAGCAAGTTATTAATAATTTCTGGCTTATCAATTTCAACCATCTTTAAAATATGCTTTTTATTGCATACTCCTAGCATAAAAAAACTTATTGTGTTATAGACTAGATTGAGGTAATTAGTTTCTAGAATTTCTTGTTTTTGCTCTTGACTTAGGCTATTGTTATAGGCAAAATCAAGATTTGCTAATAAATCAAATTTCCTTTTTTTATCAAGAAAGCAAAGCAAAGAAGCCATACATAAAGCAAGATTAAATCTTAAAAAATGGGGCATATAAAGAAAAAAAACGCCTAATAATTTTAAAAATCCAAAAAATAAAAATCTTTTCATTGACTAATCCCTAAAAGATTCTTCGCTTGATTAAAAATTTCTTGAGGGGGGATAAGGGTGATACTATAGTCTTTTTTATCATAATTAGGATGAGGATTCCCACTAAGGGAGAGGTTTTTATCAGTATTTAAGCCAAATCTTTGTGCGGGGGTTGCTCCAAAGAGTGTGATAGAGGGGCGATTAAAAGCCCAGCTTAAATGTGTGATACCTGTATCACCCCCTATAATTAAATCCATTTGGGGTAGGATGGCTTTGATTTGCCCTAAATTCAGATGAGATAAGGTTTGAAATTCTAAAGTTTTATTCGCGTTTTTAATTGCTTGTTTATGGCTAAGTAGGAGAGGCTTAATACCTACGATGTTAAAAAGCCTAACAAGCTCTAAAAACGAACTTTGAGGATAAGTTTTATTAGGTTTTGAAGTCTCTAGCACCAATAATACCTTTTTGCCCTCTATAAGCAGGGGGATAGATTAGAATTACTTGCAAGAAAAGTAGGGGGATGTAGTAGGGTTTGGAGTGTAGGGATTGTAAGGTTAAAAGCACTAAAGGCTAGGGTGGCATTGCGTAATAAGATATGTTTTTCATAAGGTATAGAGACTTTTTGTGTATAAAAAAAAGAGGCTAAAGGCTCTTTAATGCTTTGATAATCAAAACCAATGAAATGTTGTGTGGTTAAGCATTTCCCTATAAGAGCGGATTTGATTAAGCCTTGTAAATCAATGACATAATCATAAGATTCTTCTTTAAGGGATTGATAAATTTTTAAGAGATTCTTAGGTTTTCTCTCTTGCAGACTTTGTTTGATAGGCAGGGCGATAAGCTTGTGGATATAAGGGGATTGTTCTAAAATTTCATAAAAGATTGAATCAACATACCAATCAAAGATAGGTTGGTATTTCTCACTAAGTGCAGAAAAAAGAGAGGGCAAAATACTCGCACTATGGATAATATCCCCCATAGAGCTTAAACGAATAAATGCAATTTTTAGCGGTTTTAGCATAATTTTAAAGAGAGGGTAGGTGGGGTGAGGAGTTTTTTTAATTTTTCTTTTAAAATATAAGAGAGTTCTTGGTGCTCTATACACAAGCTCAAGTGATGATTCTCCTCCACCCAAGTAAAGCTAAAGTCTTTAGGATTAGGGTTTTTACTAAGTAGATTAGCTAAGGCAACAAACAAACAGAGATATTGTAAAATCTCTAAGGGTGGTAGTAATTGTTGATAAGGATAGTCATTAGGAAGTTTTTTGTTGTTATATTGGGTAAGGAATGCAATAAGCAATCTATCTTGATGCGTAAGCCCATAATTAAGTGCATTAAATAAAATGTAATTGCTATGCCTATGCTTTTCATAAAAATTTAGTGCCACCCCTACATTGCAAAGCTCTGTTGCGATAAGTAAATGCGTAGCAAAACTTTGGGGGATGAGATGAAAGCATTTTTGGGAGATGAAAAGCTTAGAGGCAAGGAATTTAGCGTATTTACAAAGCTGGGTATTGCGGATAAATCTATCTTTGATATTACGCACACTAGGATTAAAGTTTGGAGGAAAACTGGTTTTATTGTTTAATAAATCTTTTAAAAACACTCCCTCTCGCACACCAACCCCGCTTGTAACAACCTTTTTAGCCCTAAAATGCTCTAAGATAAGATGAAAGATTAAACTCCCGCTTTGTATAGAATCTAACCTATCCTCTTTAATACCTAATTTGTGTAATTCTTGGGTTTTGGTGTTATAGATTTGTTGGATAAAATCTTTATGCTCTAAAAAGTCGTATTCAAAAGCGTGCAGGGTTGAGAGGGGGTATTGGATTTGCTTTTGGATAGCTTTGCTAATAGCCCTTGCACTTCCACCGATACCAAAAACCCTTGAATGCTTAAACTGCTCGGGGAGTTTTTGTAAATGTTTTTGAATAAAATCATAAGCCCCTTTGTAATCGCCTTTGTCTAAAAAAAGCTCTTTTAAGCGAATAGTTCCTATATCTAGTGAGTAGGTATCAAGGATTTTATGCTTTTCAATCAACGCACACTCTGTGCTTCCACCGCCTATATCAAGAGTAATCCCGCTATCATAAGGCAGGAGATTAAGAGCGGCTAAAGCCCCTAAATACGATTCTCTATCCCCATCAATAACCTTGATATTTAAGCCAATTTCTCTAGCTTTTTGTAAAAGAATGCTTTTATTAGGGGCATCTCGCACCGCAGAAGTAGCTACGCAAAGAATCTTTCTTGCTTTATGCAGTTTTGCAATCCATAAAAAGCTTTTTAAAGCGTTAATGGCTCTTTGTATGGGTTCATCTTGTAAATACCCATTATGTTCATAAGAGTTTTCAGAGATTCTAACTTTGCTTTTAGATTCATAGAGTAGATGAAAGCCAAAATGGCTAGTCTTTTCAAAGATAGCCATTCTTGCAGAATTTGAACCAATGTCAATAACTGCTGTTATTTTTGCCATTAGTCCTCTTTGTGGATTTGAGAATGCTTAAACTTTAGTTCTTCAAGGGTTTCTATATTATCAGGATCTGTTACAATAGCATCAACAGGACAAACAGACAAACAAGCGGGTTCATCATAGAAGCTATAGCATTCTGTGCAAAGCTCTGGGTCTATGATGTAAAAGGGATCTCCTTCCTCAATAGCCTCATTAGGGCATTCCTCTCTACACGCATCACAAGCGATACATTCCTCATTTATCATAAGAGACATAATCACTCCTTATGTTGAAATAAGAGAAGCTTTTAACTAAAAAAATCTAAAAATAAGCTTAATCACTTAGGATAAAACTATCAATTCCTTTATGGCTAGAGGTGGCATAAGCTAAGATGATTTTATTATTAGGGATAAGCGGGATAAGGTCTATATCCTCTATCACAAGCATATTAGCCCCCGCAAAAATAGCCTTTGTTAAATCCTCTTTAGAGTGGATAAAAAAGATACTTTCTAATCCAAGCTTAAGGCTAAAATCACTTAAAGTTTTAAGGTCTCTTTGGGAGAGTATAGCCGCTCTTAAAGCAATGCAATCTGCACCATAAACAAGGGATTCTAAGATTTGGTAAGTATCAATAATGGGGGCATTAAAGATAAGGGGCAAATGGATATATCGGCGTATATAGGTAAGGTTTTCTAAGGAATCTAAGAGTAGGGCACTATGGTGTTGGGCTTTGCTTATAGCAATTTCTAAGAAATCCTTAGAATCTGGCAAATGGTAGAGGTTTTTGGGTGTGAAAGTTTGGGTTTTTCTTAAGCTCTCACTAATAGGGCGGGGTTGATAGGGGGTATAAGCTAGGCTTCTACCTAACCACTCCTGCGGATAATTGCGTTTTTTTTGCTCTATTTGCTTTTGTAGTGCTACTAAATCAAATTCCATTAAAAGCTAATCTCTTTAATATCTGCAATGTTTAAAAACGCTTTGTAAATTCTTGCAATAAGGTGCTTGCGGTTGTTTTTAAAGTTTTCATCAGGAGCATTAACAAGCACCTTATCAAAAAACCGATTTAAAAAGGGAGTAAGGTTTAAAAGCTCTTGAAGATAGTTGGCATAATCCCCTTGATACCCCCTTGCTTCTATTTGACAAAAGTTCTTATAAAGCGTTATTTCCTCACTAGCCACTAAGTATTCTTCTTTTATTTCTAACTTAGAATCTAAAGCGACTTCTTTGGTGATATTGCCAAGTCGTTTAAAGGTTTGGGTAAGCAGGACTTTATCTTGCGTATTAAGGGTTGAATTTAGGGCTTCTAGCTTCCGCTTAATCTCTACAATATCCCGCTCACCTGTGGCAAGAGTAGCCCTTAATAAAGAGGGATTAAAGGATAGGAGCGATTCTAGCCGCTCATACAAAAAAGCCTCTAAGGGATTAATGTCAAAGGGTTGATAAAGTTTGCTACAAGTTTGCAAAACTTCTTGAAGATTGACTGAAAGGTTAAAATGCAAGAGGATTTTAAGTATGCCATTAGCTGCTCTCCTTAGTGCAAAAGGATCTTTTGAGCCACTAGGGATTTTATGAATACTAAAAAGCCCTAAGAGATTATCAAGCTTATAAGCAAGGGCTACAATTGCACTATAAATATTACTAGGGAGGCTGCTCTCCTCGGCATTAGGTAAGTATTGCTCTTTGATGGCTAAAGCGATGTTTTCCCCATAGCCCAAAGATTTCGCATAATAATAACCCATACTTCCCTGCAATTCTGTAAATTCATAAACCATTTCACTCATTAAATCCGCTTTTGATAAACTAATAGCGGTATCTATAAGCTCTATATCTGCAGTATCTTTGAAGAGATTCTTAGGCAAGGAAGCAATGAGAATCTTTGCAATTTCCCGTTCTCTTTGTGTCTTATCCCACATAGAGCCTAAACCCTCTACAAAAGTTATATTTTTAAGCTCACTGCTCTTAAAGCCATTTTTTAAATCATTATGATAGAAAAATAAAGCATCCTCTAACCTAGCACTTAAGACTTTAAGATTCCCTTCAATAATTCTTGTAGAATCTTCACTTAAAGAGTTAGAAACCATAATAAAGCCATTATAAAGCTCGTTGTCCTTATGGGTTGGGAAATAACGTTGATGCACTTTCATAGAAGTGATGATACAAGGGGGTGGGAGTTCTAAGAAATGCTTAGAAAATTGCCCTAAAAGAGCGGTTGGGTATTCCGTGATACTTACTACTTCCTCTAAGAGTGCCTTATCAATCTCTACTTTGATCTGGTGCATTTGCTCAATTTGTGCAATTTCCTCTAAGATTTTAGAGCGTCTATTCTTAGGGTTTAAAAGGACTTTGCCATTCTCTAGTGTAGCAAGATATTCTTTGATATTCTTAACTTCTTGGGGTTGGTAGCTAAGGCTACGATGGATAAAGGTTGCATTGCTAGATTCTACACCATAGAGATTAAGAGGGATGAGGGTCTCATCTATAAGGGCTAAAATCCACGATATAGGGCGGATAAAGCCCTCCTTTAACATTCCCCAACGCATAGTTTTACCAAAATCTAGGGAATGCAAAAACTCTTGCGTAATGCATTGCAAAAGCTCTTTAGCCTCTTTGCTTGGGGCTTCCTTTTTGCAATACAAAATCTCCTTGCCCCCTTTAAGAGTGGTAGAAACTTCCTCTTGCGTAATTCCGCATTTTTTAAAGAAGCCTAAAGCCGCTTGCGTGGGTTTGTCCTCTTTATAAGCAATCTCTAAAGGGGGTCCAAAAAACTCTAAAATCTCTGCCTTTTGCATAAGCGGAAAAGTATAGGAGAGTAGGACTAATCGTCTAGGGGTATAAAAAAACTCAAAATCGCAATCTAAGCGATAATCCTTTAGGATTTTTGCAAATTTATTTTTAATATTAGGGAGTTCTCTTAAAAGAGGAATAGCCGGAAGTTCCTCTGTACCTATCTCTAAAAGAAGTGAAGTTGTCATAAATTTCCTTATACCTTAAAAAATGTTGAAATTCTAACAAAAATAAACCATAAAAAGCTTTAAAGCAACCTATTTTATCTATACCAAAGTCAAGGTTAGGCGTTGGTAGGTTGCCTTAATGCCCTTAGCTATTTTCAGATTCACTAAAGCTTGTGCGGTTAAAAAACTCTAAGATACACTCCCGCATTTCTTGAGGATTAGTTAGGGTATTGATGGTATTCCTAAACTCACCCGCTCCCTCTAAGCCTTTAGAATAGGCGTGGAGATTTTTGCGGAACATAATAGCCCCATAATCTCCCCTAAAGGCTATGCTCCTATCAAAATGTTCTAAAGCTACCCCTCTCCTTAAGGCAATACTCTCCTCTAACCCCTCTTTAATCTGTGTAAATATCCAAGGCTTCTGTATCGCTGCTCTCCCTATCATTAGCCCATCTGCACCTGTGAAATCTTTCACTTCTTTAGCGATCTCTGGAGAGCTTATCTCCCCATTAGCGATAAGGGGACATTTTAAAATCCCTTTCATCGTTTTTATCGCTTCATAATCGATTTTTTCTTTCCTATAGCCATCACTCCTAGTGCGTCCGTGAACAACCACATAATCAATAGGGCAATCATTGAGTGCATTAGCAATTTCAAGAGGGATTTTCTTATCAAATCCTAATCGCACTTTAACGCTTAAATGCGGTATTTTGCTAATTTTTTTTAAGAATCTTAGGATAAGCGTAAGTTTATTAAGATCTTTTAAAAGAGAGCTTCCACTCCCGTGGCTTGAAACCTTTGGGGCTGGGCAACCACAATTTAAATCAAGAATCTGTATAGAATCTAAAGTATTTAAAAACTCCACCGCCCTTTGAATAATCCCTAAATCATTCCCGGCAATCTGCAAGGCAAAGGGATTTTCTAGTGGAGATTTTTCTACCATTTTCATCGTTTTTTGATTCTTAAAAGCTAGAGCATAGACACTAATCATTTCACTAACGGTAATATCTGCCCCAAACTTTTTAACCACCTCCCTAAAGGGCAAATCGGTATATCCCGCAAGTGGTGCTAACATTAGGGTATTAGGAGATAAGATAGGATTTTGCAAAAACAACCTTTAAAATTTTTGTAATCTTATCAAAATAACTAGAACCTTTAGCCTTTTTAAAGTAAATTTTAGCTATAAATTCCTCTGCTACATACAAAAAGGAGGTTGCAATATTATGCAAAATATTCTATTAAATAACAACCTTAATGCCCTGCGGGGGGGGGGGGGCAATAATACTTCCTCCTATAAGAGTTACTCAAACTCTTGTATTTATAGGATTAGCTTCTAACTTTAACACCCATACAAAAGTTTCTAATTTACAGACTTCTTTAGATTCTAAAATTTATCCATCTAATATTCCATTCCTATATTCTAATAAGATGTATTCTACTTTAGAAACTAAAAAATCTAAGAGTGATCTTAAATCTAAACCTTTAGATTCTCAAAGTTTAATCTCTCAATTATTTAATCCTAAGTTTTTAGATTCTAATTCTAATCTTAAACCTCTATACTCTAGGATTAATGTTAAAATAGATTCTAATTGCTTAGAATCTAATGTTTATAAAGATAGTCTTAAGTTTTTAGATTCTAACCCCCTAATCCTTAATAGATTAATTTCTCAACTCCTTTCTTTAATAAGGCATAGAAATAATAAAATATATCCTTTAATAAAAAATAACAATATTATAAATATATGTTATAATATATTCAGTAATATTAAAGTAAATATTCTTAATAAAAGCAATAATGGTTTTATTGCTCAAAGACTAATACAAGGAGAGTAGCCAATGAAAAACCTTAATCTATCCAATAAAGAGGTAATCGTTAAATCCCATACAAAAGATTCTACTTTAAAATCTAATTCCTTAGATTCTCAAAGTTTAAATATGAACTTTGATTATAAATATTCTAAACTTTTAAATCCTAAAGTTTTAGATTCTAATCTCAATACAAAAGCTATGAATCCTAAACCTTTAGATTCTCAAAGTTTAATCTCTCAATTATTTAATCCTAAGTTTTTAGATTCTAATTCTAATCTTAAACCTCTATACTCTAGGATTAATGTTAAAACATTAGATTCTAATCCCAAAATAAGAGATATTAATTTTAAATTATTAAATCCTAAATCTCTAAGCCCCTCTTTCCTCTCTTTAATCTGTGCAAGTGTTTTATTAACTATTCCTCATAGTATTAGTGCTAAAGATAATTGGGTAGCAATAGATAATGATACTTTAGATACAACAACAGATACTAATGCTAATAAAGTAACAAAAGCACTTACTAATAAACAAATTTCTGCTTCACAAACTAAAGAATATAAAAACTTAGAAATTACTAATACTGGGAGTATTACTAATACAAATGCTAACTATGCTATCAATATTCAAAATAATGCTACGATAGAGAGTATTACCAATAAAGGATTAATTAGTGGGAGTGGGAATCATAATATTAGTATTAATACAAGCTCTATCCAATCTTTTGAAAATATTGGAACCATAACTAATACTAATACTGGTAAATTTAATTTTAATATCACTAAAGGAACTATTGATAAGTTTAGCAATAGTGGAATAATAGATTCTAAAGGTTATGGTATTGCTTTACAACCTAATACTACCATTACTAATTTTAACAACACAGGAACTATTCTTGCTAAAGAAACAAGTGGTAGAGATGCGGTATATATTAATAAAACTACCATAGAGACTTTTAGTAATGAGGGATTAATTAAGAGTGAGGGTAACAGAGGAGTAGGGATTAATATTTTCAATGGGAGTAGTATAAGTAATTTTACTAATAGTGGGACGATAGGGCATTTTAGAGCATCAGGATCTACTATTACGAATCTTAATAATAGTAATTTTATGGACAGTTTAAGCGTATTGGATTATTCCAAAGTAAATACTATTATTAATACAGGAAGTATAGGCACAGGCAATCCGGGTCTATTAGTTAAAATCTCTACTATTGACGCCATAATCAACAGAGGAACGATAGAATCCACAAGCGAATCAGAAACTTATGGTGGAGCTATTGTGATGCTTAGTTTCTATAATGCATTTAATAGTATCAAAACTATCCTCAATGAAGGTCTCATTAAAGCCAAGTCTAGTGGTATTGCATATGAAGTGGGGAATAATATAGAAACTATTATCAATAAAGGAACTATACAAGCAGAAAGATATGGTATTTCTATCCATAGTTTTGATGCCTCAGGTTCAGATAATAAAGAATTAGGAAAGATTATCCTAGAACCAGATAGCGTTATAGATGCTAAAGTAAGTGGTATCAACATTAGAGTCGGATTTAATAAAAAAGTCAAAGTCTCTGGTATAGAAGTTAAAAAAGGTGCTATTATCAAAAGTTCAGATGGATCAGCTATTAATGTAGCTCCCAATAACCATATCACAGGGGATATTAATATCGCAGGAAAGATAGAAGCTAAAACAGGTATTTCTAATGCAGGAGAGATTCAAGCAAGTATTACACTCTCTGATGAAGTTAAAGACTTTAGTGTAGAAAATACTGGTAATGGTAATATTACAGGAAGTATTGAAGCTAAAGATAATGTAGCCCTAAGCCTTACTAACTCTGGCAATAGTAGCATAGGAGGCTCTATCACTTCTTCCTCTAATGCTCCTTTAAGCATTACTAACTCTGATAATGCAAAGGTTGCAGGAAATATTGAAGTAAGTGGAGATGCTCCTATCGTTATTAAAAACGAAGGGAATGCTACTTTAGGAGGTGGAGTTAGTGCTAGTGGTAATGCTCCTATTAGTATTACTAATTCTGATAATGCAAAGGTTGCAGGAAATATTGAAGTAAGTGGAGATGCTCCTATCGTTATTAAAAATGAAGGGAATGCTACCTTACAATCAGATATTATTAACTCTGGTTCTGGAAATCTCTCCCTTAGTAATACAGGGAATGCTAGTATAGGGGCTAATATTAAAAATAATGGAAGTGGTAGTTTAAGTATTAG
Organism: Helicobacter apodemus; assembly: GCF_003097575.1. Classification (NCBI taxonomy): domain Bacteria; kingdom Pseudomonadati; phylum Campylobacterota; class Epsilonproteobacteria; order Campylobacterales; family Helicobacteraceae; genus Helicobacter; species Helicobacter apodemus. The sequence goes on from NZ_CP021886.1 coordinate 1,966,898, forward strand.
TAATACAGGTAAAGTTAGTGATACTACGAAAATAGAAAGCAATGGAAGTGGTAAAGTAGAAGTTGAAGAATGGTTAGTCTCTACAAATTCTCAAGGAGAGGTTAAACCTTTAGAAATAACAGGAACTAATTTAAGTGTTGTAAGTGTTTCTAATGTTACCTTTGATGCAGGAAATATTACTAATCTCTCTTCTTTAGTTCAAGATCCTAAAAATGTTATTAATATTGATACTTCTCAAGATACTACTATAAGCAATCCTGCAGAGATTAATTCTAAAGTCTTTGCTAAAGCAGAATTTAAAACCAATGATCCTAGTGTTAATGTTAATGTTGATGCTTTAAGTAAAACTCTAAGCTTTTCTGTTGATGCTGCTAAGACTTCAGCAGCAGCATTAGGAAAAACACTCATTAGTAATACCCAAGCTAGAGCAAACTTTGTAAATGCTGTAATGGGTAATGCTATGAATGCGGTGAATTTAATCCATAATCAAGGAAGTGCTAATGTGTATTCTAACTTTAATAAGGCTTATGAGGAAGGAGCTATTTATGCAAACTTTGATAATTTAGGGAGTGATGCTTTACTTAGATCTAGTGAAACTAAAGATAAGAATCATTTAGCCTTTATGCTTCCTTATATCTCTAAGAGTAATACTTCTTTAAATGGAGGATTAACTTCTAAAGGACATACTAAAGGAGTAATCTTTGGTTATAGTTATTTAAATCCTAACAATAAAGATATTTATGGGATTTATGGAGGATATGATGATTTTAGTTCTAAAACTTATCCTTCAGATATTCTAGCTTTAAATAATAGAACCTATTATGCAGGAGTTAGGTATTATCATCCTTTTAATTATAAAGATTATGAACTCTTTTCTAAATTCTCTTCACAATTTGGTTTAATACAAAATGATATTTCTGAAAGGGTAGGACAAACAGAATTTAAAGGAGAACCTAAATCTTATGCTTATGATGCTAATGTTAATATGGGGATAAATATTAAGCTTAATACTAAGCATACTTTAACTCCAGAGATAGGTTTAGGTTATAATGGAGGATATTCTAAAGCTTATACGATGAGTAATGCCATCAATACTATTACAAGACGCAATTATACCCATAAGATGAATTTATTTAAAACTAAAACCTCTCTTTCTTTATATAGTGATTGGCATAAACATTTTAAGACTTTAGTGTATGCAGGAGTAGATTGGACTATGAATCCTAATGTAGATAATCCTAAAGGGAGATATTCTAATATAGGGTATTATGGAGGAGGAGAGAGTAAATTAGATAATTTAGAATATGCTTTAGGGACTACTTTAGTTATTCCTTTAAATGATGCTTTTTATTTCTCTTTAAATTATGGAATGAATGGGACTAAGAATACCACTATGCATACAGGGTATGGGAAGTTTAATTATATGTGGTAGGGTTTAATCCTTTAAATAATGGTAAAATACCCCCTATAAACAAATCTAGTCTTTGGCGAATTTCAATATAGATTAAAACTAGAATAAAATTTAATGTAAAGAGAATATGATATGGCACTTGTTTTAGCTAATAGGACGGATGGGAGTGGTTCAAGGTTAAATGCTTTTTTAAATGCCTTATATATTGCACAATATTTAGGAGATTTATCTTACGCAAAAATTTTATGGATTGGTAGCACAAGGGATAACACAGGTGCTAACAAAAATCATATCATAGGCTCTTCTTTGGATAAAGTAGATAAAATATTTTCTCAAAATTTCATTAATACCTACTGCATACACACTCTACCTAAAGATACTAGAATCATTGATGTAACGCATTTTAAAAGCTTACAATCTCTCAAAGATTCTTTTTTTAGCAACAAATATGATTATTTTATTACTCCACTAGGGAGTTTAGCCTGGTATTTTCACGACATAAATCGCAATAAATACCGAGCAATGACTTTATATCTATGGAAAAAGTTAGACTTTCTTCCTGAATTTAACTATCCTATTTCAAAAGCCTATGAGGATGCAGGAAAGATAGGTGATTTCATAGCTATTCATTTCAGAAGTGGGGATGTTATTTATGATTATTTTCCTATAAGAAAACATAATTTTCTTGCTATGAGTCTTGCAAGCTGTTGTGAGCTTATTTTATCTTTAATACAAAATGAGCTTTTAAAAAATAAAAACCAAACCATCGTTATTATTGGGGATGATTTAGATTCCATACAAAAAATAATAGATTTTCACAACAACCCCAATATCGTCTCTACAGATAAATTAAGAGAAAATGATACCTACCACTATAATAAAGAATTTCAACTTTTCTTATATGATATTATTTTTCTTTCACAAGCAAAGAAAATTTATACAACAGGCTCTGCCTTAACAAAAATAGCTTATTTACTTGGTAATGCCGATTATATTTTAAGCAATAATATTTTTACTCCTCAAGAATGTTATAAAAACTTTAAACAATTTTATGGAAAAATTATTTTCTCACCAATGCAGAGAGCATATTCTCTTTTTCAATTATTCTTAATGGGTTCTAAAACTTATGAAAATATAAGTATTCTTAAAATATATCTTTTGTCTGCTTTAGATTTAGACCCAGATAATGATAAATACAGAATCTATTTTCTAGTATTGCTCCTACAAAATAATGAATGGCAAGAAGCAGAATTTTATCTGCAAAATATCTTAAATACAAGAAAAGAGGAGTTTTTAGAAACTTTATTTTTTTATACTTATATAGGGTATGTTTATCAAAATATCTTTAATAGTTTTCTATCTATTAATGCTTCTTATCCCTCACTTTTTACAATAAAACAAAAAATTCAATCTTTAAAACTTCTTAACTTATCTAATGATAGTTTTTCTATTAATCTCCGCCCCCTAGGTGCCCCCTACCGCTTTAAATCTCATCTCTCTTATAAACTAGGACAAGCTTTGATACTAAATTCTAAAAGTCTCTTAGGATATATAAGAATGCCTTATGTATTATCTTATATCAAAGATAAACATAAACAAGAACAAAAAGAATACCAAGAAAAGATAAAAAAGAATCCTAGTTTAAAACTTCCTACCTTAGAATCTTATAGAGATTATAAAGATGCTTTAAAAATAAAAAATACACTTTCTTATAAACTAGGGGAAGCACTCATAAAAGCTGATTCTAGCGGGGGGGGGGGGCGAATATTTGCACCTTTATTTGCCTACATCACATTCTTCAAAGAAGTGCGTAAGTTAAAGAGGGAGTTTAGGGATAAGCAAATAAGGAGAAAAATATGAAATCTTATTTAGTGAGTTTTTGCGGATACTAGGACTGGAATTAGTGCTTGTCGCTTTAAGTAACAAGCGGATTCTCTAGGAGTGCTTGATAATGTTTTTATCTATACAAAAAGTAAGGTTACCCCCTTAAATTTATAGAGGAATTTAAAGAGAGAATTTACACAATCGATGCAGCAGGGGAGAGATTACCCACGCGTGGGTTTTGGTATTGGCGTTGAAAACCAAAAGTCATTTTAATGGCGTTAGAGCAAATTCAAATGGGAAATTTTCTGTTTTATTGTGATATAGGGTTTTAGTTTAATGTTAAAGCCAAGTGTAGAGTTAGGTAGATAAAGGAGGTATGATGCAAAAATATATAGTAGCTCATAGAGAGGATGGTCTTGGCAACCGAATAAATAATATGCTTAGTTGTTTATATTTGGCTAATCAATTAGGCTCTATCGAGAATTTTAGATTCTTGTGGGATTGTGGGAGATTTTATCAAAAAAATCACGAAAATGTGAATTTTAGGGGGCATAATAAGGAGACTATTGTTATTGGTATGAGTGCGGAGAAAAAAGAAAATATTTTTTCTAGTCCTTTTATTGAAAAATATTTTCTACATAAAGAATCTTCTTTTATCAAGAATGAAGCCAATAAAGCACAAATAAAAAGTTTTGAGGAATTTAAAAGGCAGTGGGATACTGATAAATGGCAGTATTTTTTCTCTCCAAGCCACGATGCAGCAAGAAACTTTAATGATATTGATTTTTACGAATATCGTTTAAAATGTTCACAAATATTTTATGATATACCTTTTCTACCCAATCTTAAAAAAATGATTAATTTAGCAATTGCGGATTCTGAAAAGCTAGAGAATTATATTTGTATTCATATTAGAGCAGGTGATTGCATTTATGACTATTCTTATCATAGATTAATGGGTAAGGCTTTTACTTATCACGCATCTTGTCTTGGATTAGTATTAGAGATTGCAAAGAGGGAGGAACATACACAGTTGGTATTAGTTGGAGATGATGTTTCATCCTTGCAAAAAATGCTTGATTTGCTTAAAGGACAACAAGTTATTTGCCTTAATAATATAAGAAATATTGATGAATATTCCAATTTGGAATTATTTTTCTATGATGTTGTTTTTATGTCTAAAGCTAAAAAGATTTATGGAACTTCTTCAGCAGTAACTAGGGTAGCTAGTAGCATATCTCCACAAGTAGAATTTCACAATAGCTATGCTCTTTTTAATATTAAAGAACGTTATGCAATTTTACATGATAATCTTTCTAAATTTTCAAGCTTTTCCCAATTTCATCTTGCCTTTATGTATTGGCATTTATATTTGTATGGAGAAATGTTAGGGGAGAAATATGAGGTTTTGGTAGGATATTTACAACAAGCCCTCAAATATGATAATGACAACGATAAATACAGAATCCATTTATTAAATTGTTATGTGAAAAATGAAATTATTTATAAAGCAGAAGCTTATGCTAAAGAAATATTGAAACAGAGAAAAGAAATATTTTTTACAAGATTGTTTTTGCAGTATTGGGATGGTTGTTGTTATGCGGAATGTTTTTTAAATTATAAAAAATATACTAAGGGTAATCCCAATATTGCTTATATTGTTAGTAGGATTTTTGAATTTGAAAAAGATTTTTGTGAAGCAATGAAAGTAGCTATTATTGCTTATGATAGTGTAGTGGAAAATAGGGAAATACAAGCTTATTTATTAGAGCTTATTGCAAAGTATAATATGACAATCCCAAAAACCCGCCCAATACCTAGCCATCCTCCCAAACCTCTAGGTGCCTCCTCCCGCCTTAAATCTCATCTTTCTTATAAACTAGGAGAGGCAATGATTTTAAATTCTAAAAGTCTCTTAGGATATATAAGAATGCCTTATGTATTATCTTATATCAAAGATAAACATAAACAAGAACAAAAAGAATATCAAGAAAAGCTAAAAAAGAATCCTAACTTAAAACTTCCTACTTTAGAATCTTATAGAGATTATGAAGATTCTTTAAAAATAAAAAATACTCTTTCTTATAAATTAGGGGAAGCTTTAATAAAGGCTAATTCTGTGCGGGGGGGGGGGCGAATATTTGCTTACATTGCATTCTTCAAAGAAGTGCGTAGGTTAAAAAGAGTATTTAAGGAGAAAAAGGCAAAAAGATAAAAGTTTGTTACTTGAAGTAATAAGTAGGCTTTACTTTGTGCTTGCAGTATTTTATCTACTGAAAGCTAAGAATAACAATATTGATTGATTATCTTTATTTATCAATTAGATTATAAGCTCAAAGTTGTAATGAATTTGCTTGTTTGCTATGCTTATACATAAGGCTATGTTAGTTGTATAATTGATAAATACCCTCTGGTATTTTAGATGACTTTAGCTTATAAGAATCCCTATAGCACTTAATGCAAGTAAAATTACCATTGTGAGTTGGTAATTTTAATACTTAAATAACCTACAAAAGGATTCCATAAAGCCTAATGATAGTAGAATAAAGCACAAAAGCACTTGTATAAAAAAGGCTTTGAAAAATCCCATATCATTATCGCTTTCTAAGCCTTTGGGCTTACTAAGAGAGATAAAAGTTTTAAGTCCCATAATATGCTTACAACCCAAGCATTAAAAGATTCCAAAGTTTTTCTATTTCTAGTTCCTCTAAAAATTCTCCTTGATTATTAAACCAATGTAGTAAGGATTGTTGCTGAAAGGATTCCCCTTGCATACAGGCTTTATGACCACAAACCATACTCCTACCAAGCACAATTTCTTCCTTAAGGGGTTTTTGACAGATTAGGCAGGATTGTAAGGTATTGTTGCGTCCTTCAAAGGCTAAAAGCTTAACATAAAGATTAAGGATGGCTCGTTTTGGTTCCTCTTTGGCTAATCGTTTCGTGCCTTCCTCTAAATGGTTGAAATAAAAAGAATCCAATACCATAATATCTTTTAAGTGGTGGTTAAGCAGTTTTAAATATTGTTGCCAATAATAGCGGATAGAAGATTCTCTCTCCCAAGGGAAGCTTAGGTGTATAGGCTCTCTTAATTTAGCTATTTCCCTTATATCTTGCTGGATAGTGAAATCAATTTTATTGCCAAGATGAATAATGCTATGCCTTAAACCATAAAAACGATAGAGTGTATAGAGGTGATTTGGGGTTAGGACTTTTATAAGTAAATCCTCATCGCGGATTCTTTGCGTGTGTAGTATAAAGCCTTGCATATAAGCCTTTGTTGCCACTATGGTGCGCCCGGAGGAATTCGAATCCCCGACCTACAGGACCGCAACCTGTTGCTCTATCCAGCTGAGCTACGGACGCATATGGTGGAGTGTAGGAGGATCGAACTCCTGACCTCAACGCTGCCAGCGTTGTGCTCTCCCAGCTGAGCTAACACCCCTTTGAAAAAAGCCTAATTCTAGCAAAAAAAGCTTAATTTTGCACTAAAATTTGATGTTAGGCAAGTAATTTTGCAAATACTTCTCTATTTCTTTTTGTAGATTTTCTAAGTCTCCATTATTATTAATTACATATTTTGCAAGTTTTTTCTTTTGATGTAGTGGTATTTGTGCGTTAATACGTTCTAATATAGCCTCATCACTTAAGGCATTGCGTTTTTTGATACGTTCTATTTGTATGGGTTGTTCTGTGAAAATTAATAGGGTTTGTGTTATTTCATAATGATTGGTTTCAAAGAATAGGGGAATATCTATAAAATAAGGAATCTTTTTTTTATCTAGGAGATGGGATTGTTCTAAGATATTTTCTTTGATTCTTGGGTGCAAGAGATTTTCTAATTTATTCCTTAAGGCTTTATTTTTAAAAACGATATTCGCAAGCTTTTTTCTATCAATTTTTCCTTCTGTTAAAATAATATCGCTAAAAATTTCTATGACTTTCTCTGTGCTTTGCTCTAGCATTTTATGTGCGATTGTATCGGCGTCAATGATAGCGTATCCATAGAGTTTTAGTAGTGAAGCTGCAGTGCTTTTCCCGCTACCAATCCCACCTGTTAAAGCAATAGCATATTGAAAATTCAATTTTTAGCAACACCCAATAAAGATTTTTTAATTGCCTTAGGCAGGGTAAAAGCACTCAAATGTAAGTTTGCGTGATAATATTGCAAATCTTCTAGCATATCTGCTCTTTGCAGCATAATATCTGCTATGGGGTGATATTTTTTAGAGGCAAAGATATAGCAATCATTCATATCAAAAAACAAAGGCGTATAAAAGGGCATTTTTATCTTAAAGTTATCACCTAAACTTTCTAAAGTTTTGATAGCCTCTTTAGTATCTAGTAATAAATGGGGGCATTTTATAATCAAAATCCCATTCTCACTTAGGAGATTATAATAAGATTCATAGTTCTTTTTGCTCTCTAAGCAGAGGATAATATCATAGGGGTTATTGCGTTCTTGGTTTTGTTGAATAAATTCATTTTCTAATTGGGGAATATGGGTAAAGCGTGGATTATCAAGCACTTCTTGATAATGTGGCAGGAAGCTAATAAGGGATTGTAAAACCTTTAAGTCAAATTGTAAAAAATCAACTTTTATTTCTAAATGACGTAAGAGTTCATAGGCAATTTCTAGGTTAAAACTTCCTAATACTAAGACCTTTTTAGGTTCTTTATGTGAGCAAACTGCAGTATGTGCTAAAAACTCACTTTGGAGGGTAACAAAATCTTTAAACATTATTGTTTCATCAATTAAAGCAATGCCTCCAAAAGCTTGTGCGTTAAAGATTTCAATATTATGTTTATTGCCCTTAGTTTCTAGGAGTTTGCTCTCTATTTTGTATTCTTGTTGGAATTTTTCGTTATAAGTTTTTGTTAGCCACATCAATAACCTTTAAAATTTTCTTATAAAGTTCTTTTTGTAAGCCTATTATAGTTTAGTTAAAAATATCTTTAAATTTATTGCATTTCTAAAGAAAAAGAAGCATTAGAAAAATTAATTTTTTTGCCTTTGAGTGTGATTTCACTGCTTGTATTTAAAAAGCCATTTATCATTTCTGCTTCTATCTCCATAATATCATTTTCACACATTTTTCTTGTTACTCCCGCATTCCCAATTGTTATTTTGTTGCCTTCTATGGTATAAGAGCCAAAAAAGTTATTGCACCCAAATTTACCAAAAACTTGTTCCCCCTTAAAGCCAATAATAAATTCTTGTTCTTTTTCGTAAGAGAGAATAGTTGTTAATTGGTTGCTTGTATAATTTTCAATCTTCCATTGTTTTTTAGAAGTGAGAATCTTTTGAAAATTTTCATCTTTATAAGAGGCATTTTTAGTAGCACAAGCACTAAGGAGTAAAAAAATGCTAAGAGATACAAGAAAAGATATTTTTTTCATCAAAATCCCCTTTAATCAAGACGAATAATATTGATTTTAGCATTAGAACGTAATTTTTCGAAATGCTCATAAATAATATAATCTTCTTTTTGATTCATTGTTTTTTGTAAGATAGTATTTTTAACAAATTCATAAGGTAGAAGCGTCGGGTTATTTTTCTTAAGGATTAGAAAACTAACAAATTGTCCATCAATGGGATAAATGGGGGTAAAAGTATTAGTTGCAGTTTGTGCAAAATCTGCCATAATTTGTGGATTAAGTTCAGTAGTTTGCAAAATTTCATTTTCTGTAAAAACATTAGAATGGGTTTGGCTTTTGTCTCTCATAGCTTGTTCTAATGCCTGTGAATTGTAGCTATAAAATTTCACTACTTCAATGCTTTGAGGTACGGAAAATTCTTCTTGATGGGTGTTGTAGTATTCTTGTAAATCTTTTTCATCGGTTAATCTCAAACTATCTTGTGTGATACTTTGATAAAGCTTGGTTTTGATGAGGTTGTCTTTGATTTCTTGTTTGTAAGCATTCCAATCTTTCCCATTTTCTTGCATATAGGAGCGAATATTCTCAACACTTGTTTTATTAATTCTTGCAATGCGTTCAATTTCATTACTAATATCTAAATCAGTGATAATGATATGACGTTTTTTAATTTCTTGTTCGTGAAGTTGTTTATTAATTAGTATATCAATAGCTGCATCTTGATTGACTTTAGCCCCTTGCATAGTAGAATAAAGATCTAGCAATGTGACAGGATCACCATTGACAAAAAAAGCAATTCCATTGACTAAAGAGGGCGCAGCATAAGAGGAACTAATAAGAAACGCACTAGTAATAAGGATTTGTTTAAAAGATTTTATTGAAAGTAGAGTTTTTGTTCGCATAAGAAATTCCTGATTTTTGGTTAGTATTTTAGCAAAAATCTCTTAGATATTAAGTCATTGTTTTTAGTATTTTTTGTAAAATTTCCCAAAAATGTTGAAAGCTTGCTATATCTAGCTTTTCATTTAAAGAATGCGGGTGCAATATCGTAGGACCTATAGAGACAAAATGGATATGCGGATATTTTTGTTTTAAGATTCCACATTCAAGCCCAGCGTGAATACTTTTTAAATACGAGTTGGGATTATATTTTTGGTAGATATTCCATACTTTAAAGAGTAATTCCCCCTCCTCTTTCTCCCAAGGGGAGTAGTAATCTAGGAGATGAGCTGCAAATCCTAAATCCTCTAAAAATGTTTGTTGTTTTTGGATATTTTCTTGCATAAGGGATTCTTCATTGCCTCTACCCATTAAAAAGAGGGTGAAATTATCTTGATGCTGCTCTAAAATCCCGATATTGCTTGATAAGATAGGGGCATTATTGAGTGATTTTAAAACCCCATTTCCTACCTTTAAAAGAGATTTTGCTAAATCCTTGCAATCATAGCCTTCATTGGGGGAATCTTTTAATTTGCTAATACTAAAGAACTCCTTGGGTAAATGCTCTATTAAGGCTGTATGTTTTGGGGAGCAAGCGATTTTTAAAGTCGCATTAACAGGAATGGAATTGCGTTTTTCTCCTCCAAAAAATGTTAAAACAATGCCCTCTGTGGCTTCTACAATCTTAGCAAGCTCTAAGAGTGCATTAGGGATATTTTTGTGTATTTCAATCCCACTATGCCCTCCTATGAAGTTTTGGGTATGTATTGCGTAGTGTTGAAAATCTTGTGGAATGGGAATCTTTTTGAAAGTTTTTGTAGCTTTTAAATCATAGCCTCCAGCACAGCTAAATACAACTTCATTAATATCCTCACTATCGCAATTAATCATAAAGGGGGATTGTGGCTTTAAGGCGATATTTTTTGCCCCAATCATTCCTATTTCTTCATCAATGGTAAAGAGGCATTCTAGGTTATCAAAGTATTTAAGGGCTAGAAGCATACAAGCTAAGGCTACCCCATTATCCGCTCCAAGACTAGAGCATTGTGCTTTAAGCCATTCTTTATTTTCTACACTAAAGAATTGTGGTTGGATAGAAAAGTCTTTGCATTCCCCAACATAAACCATATCATAATGCCCTTGTAAGCATACCTTTGGGATTCCTTTAGAGCATAAAATATTCCCTATGGTATCCTCATAAATCTTGACACCAAACTTACTAGCCTCTTTTTTAATCCATTCTTTCATTTCCTTGCAATCTTTGCTAGGATGAGGGATTTTACAAATTTCTAAAAACACTTCTAGGGGTTCAAAACTTGTTTGCATTTTTGCTTCTTTTTATGGGATTTTCTTTAGAGTATTCTACTATTTTTCCGTGAAATCTAGCATAAACTTTAAAAAGTGGAATTTCCTCTTTATAGAGCTTCGTGATTTTATCATAATGTTCTACTATCCCCTGCATTAGCCATTGCTTAATCTCCTCATAACTCTCTAAGGTGTAGCCAAAGCTTTGAAGCAGCCTATAAGTATAAGTATCTACAACCATTTCCTCCCTTAAAAGCCCATAGCAGAGAATACTATCGCAAGTTTCATTTCCAATGCCCTTTTGGGAGAGTAGCCACTCTCTTGAAACTTCTGCTTTAAAGGTAGGAAAATCCCTAAAATCCTTTAAGATATTTTGACTTAATAAAACAATATACTTAGACTTTTGTCGGAAAAATCCTAAATCTTGCATAAGGGATTGTAGGGAGTGTAAAGGAGTATTAGCAAGTAATTCTAAGCTAAGGAGATGATGAGTTTTAAGCCTTTGTAGGATTTTGAAAGCTTGTTCCCATTTGGTATTTTGCACTAAAATAGCCCCTACTAAGACTTCAAATTCTCCAGCATTTGGCCACCATAATGTATGGGGTGGGTTTTTCAGATAACCTTTTTGCTTTAGCCAACAAAGTAAATCAAAGCTATTTTGTATCTTCATCTTTTTGGAGATGTTGAATATTTAAAAGCACAAAGCGGTAGCTTATGTAAATTATTAGTGGCCACAAAAGTAATAAAAAAGTTGTCATTCTCTCTCCTTAATAACTATGTGTTTGTTCTTGTAATTCTTTTTTAGTGAGTTTTACCCTATCCATTAGAGACCATACATAGATGATATAAGCTAATACAAAGGGGACAAGCAGGCTTACATATCCCATTACGCTAAGGGTATAATAACTAGAGCTTGCGTTATAAATCGTAAGAGAGCTTTGTAAATCCACCAAACTAGGATAAAACGCACTCTTGCCAACCCCTAAACTTGCCATAAGGGCAAAAACACTCAAGACACTACCTAAACCTAAGGCAAAGATTGCCTTTTTATGTCCCTTATACCCTAAGAATATCCCTATTAAAGCCAGTAAAACACCAATTAAAAAGATTCCCATTAAGAGGGGTATTTGGAGAAAATTCATAAGATAAAGGTATTTTTGCAAAGAAATAGTAGAATCCGCATTCATCAAAAATCCCTCCTTAGTAAAAATCCAGAAAAGAAAACCCAAGAAAAAAAGCAAGAATAAAAGAGCATTGAAAGTGAATTTTTTGATAATCCTCTGTCTTATTATTGCATCATCAATATGGTTTAAAAAATACCCACAAGCTAAGATTCTGCTTAAGAATATTAATGCAAAACCCAAAAGGAAATTATAAGGATTAAGCAAAGCCTCTAAACCTCTAGCAGAGCCAACCCACGAAACAAAATGATGAGAGTCTAATGTGAAATTTGCCCCGCTAAAAAAGGTGCTTAGTGCAACACCAATAAGAAAAACCCCCAAGATTCCATTAAGCAGTAAAAAGATTTCATAGGTTTTAGAGCCTAAGAGATTCCCCTCTTTTTTGCGGTATTCATAGCTAACTGCTTGAAGTATGAAGCAAAAGAGGATTAAAAGCCAAACCCAATAAGCCCCGCCAAAGCTTGTGCTATAAAAGAGAGGAAAGGCTGCAAAAGCCGCCCCACCAAAAAGCACTAAAGTCGTAAAACCAAGCTCCCATTTTCTACCTAAAGAATTAATAATAAGGGCTTTTTCCTCCTCATTTTTAGCAAGCTCAAAGAGCATTCCTTGCCCACCTTGCACGAAAAACATAAAGCTTAAAAGCCCAGCAAGTAAGCTAAAAATTAGCCACCAATAGATTTGTAATTGTGCTAAATCTAATCCAAAAAACATCAACTCTCCTTTAATGGCTTTCAAAACCCTTTTTGATTTGTTTAAGAATGATTCCAATTTCTGCAATAAGTAAAGTGGTAAATAAAACCAAAAAAATAAAAAACGAAATTTGTATATTGACATTGCTTAAATGTGTCGCTGCAATTTTAACAGGCATTAAATCTTGAATAGCCCAAGGTTGCCTTCCAACTTCTGCAACAATCCAACCGCATTCTGCTGCGATATAGCCTAAGGGGATAGTCCAAACACAAAGCCATAGAATTTTATGAAATCTTGTAATATCATTTGCCATTGCTAGATAAAGAACGATAATAAAGAGGATAAAAAACCAGCTCCCTAAAGCTACCATTAAATGAAAGGTATAAAAGGTTAGCATAATAGGTGGCACAGCTTCTTTAGGGTCTTTTAAGAATCCATAGCCAAAATAGGGCATATTTTCTTGCACGATTTTGCTATAAACTTGCAAATCCTCTGTGCTAACCCCAGCTTCTCTTTGTTGCTTATAGGTATGAAAAGCATCTAAGGCGGTTTTACCCTTTTGTATCTTTTCCTCTATACTCATAAGATTGCGTTCTTTGTTGCCATAAACTAAATCATTAATACCTGCGATAAAGCCATCAGCAGAGCGATGCCCTAAAAGCGAGAGGGCATAAGGGATAGTAACATTAAAGAGAAAGGTGGGTTCTAAATCCCCAATTTGTTTTTTAGGATTTAAAATCCCAAAGGCTACTAATCCAGCCCTATGCTCACCTTCATAAATCCCCTCCATTGCCGCGAGTTTCATAGGTTGTTTTTGGGTAACTTGATAAGCACTTTCATCCCCGCTAATAAACAAAAATACCGAAGTAATAAGCCCAAAACTAGCCCCCACTACAAGAGACTTTTTAGCCTCAAGCAAATGCCTTTTTTTAAGGATAAACCAAGCAGAGATTCCAACCACCACTAGAGCAGAGATTACATAACCACTAGCGATAGTGTGTAAGAATTTGCTAATCCCCACAGGACTTAGAGCTACTGCTAGGAAGTTTGTCATTTCATTCCTTGCTTGTTCTAAATTAAAGCTTGTCCCAATGGGGTATTGCATCCAGCCATTAGCGACAAGAATCCAAAATGCACTAAGGTTGCTTCCAATGGCTACAAGCCAGGTAGAGAGCAGGTGAAATTTAGGAGAGACTTTATTCCAACCAAAAAGCATTACCGCAAAGAAAGTCGCTTCTAAGAAAAATGCCATAATCCCTTCAATGGCTAAAGGTGCGCCAAATATATCCCCTACAAACCAAGAATAATTCGCCCAATTTGTCCCAAATTCAAACTCCATAATAATGCCCGTTGCTACACCAATAGCAAAATTAATCGCAAAAATGGAGAGCCAAAATTGCGTGATTTTTTTCCATTGCTCATTTTGTGTTTTCACATAAATGCTTTCCATAATCGCTAAGATAAAAGAAAGCCCAAGCGTTAAAGGCACGAACAGAAAATGATAAAGGGCAGTAAGGGCAAATTGTGCGCGACTCCAATCCACGTTTAAAGAATGTTGTAATATTGCTTGTTCCATAAGTTTTCCCTAATAATTTTTAAGATTATGAGTGATAAATTGACTTTTTTCCTCTTGCGTAGCATAGAGTTTATGCAGACTATTATCATAGATAAAGACTTTTAAGATTCCAAAGATGATAAAAAGTTTAACAATAATAACAAGCCATAAACTACGACCTAATCGCATATTTTTAAATCCAAAATAATAAAAGGAAGAGATTCTTGTCAAAATTTTCATTATTAACCTTTTGTTGTAGTGGGGAATTGTAGGGTTTTTAAGTTTAAAAAGGAATTAGTAATTAAAGCAAATATCCATCCTAAACTTAGAAGTGAGATTGTTCAATAAGGCTTCACTGATTTTATTCTTTTTTATCTTTAGTTTTATTTGGGATTAATTTTAAGAATCTTTAACCCTCCTCCACTAAGCTATAATCTATGATTTTTATGTTTTTGGTTAGGGGTTTTTCTAAATTTTGAGTGATTGGTTGTTTTAAGAGAGGTTTTAAGCATATTTTGTTTTAGTGTTAATGCAATGTTTGTAGTAACATAAAGCTTCTTTGGGTGCATCCATTCTAAAACAAACTTTGTTTGTAAATTAAGCATTATCAAGATTAAATAGTTATTGTAGCTATCCCATAACATAACATTTGTAAATGAATTACCCTTGCATTTTTAGCCTTTTAAGGGGTGATTATAGGAGCATTTATTGATGATTCTAAACCCTTCTCTGCTAGAGGTAGTCTCTGTTGAGATTGTGGGGTTTAGTCAAATTATTGAATTATGGAGCTATAATATACAAGATATTCCCCTTAATAAAGGGGATAGAATTATGCCTTTTTCTCACGGACGATATGAATGATATTATCACCTACCATTACCGCGATTTTTTCCATAAACTCTTCAGGGCTTGTAAATCCTACGCAAGAGCAGTTAATTTCTCCTAAGACATACTTATCTTTGCCACTCTCATCAGTATCAAGGATAAAATCCGCCGTCCAAATTAAAGGTAAATCATAGTTTCCAAGTTTAGAGCGAATCTGTGGTAGCTGGTTTAAAAACCAATCAATCAAAGCCTGCCAATCTTTGGGTTCATCATAGCGGTATTTTGCTCCACTAAAGAGTGTTGCAGAAAAGGCATCTCCTCCTTCAGCGGGTTTTTTATGCACGACATAAACGGGGGTTTTATAAAGCATTAAGATTCTAATCTCTCCTTCTTTAATGCGGGGTAAGAAAGTCATATCTACAAGCATTCCATTATCTCCGACTAGATAATGCTCACAAAAATCCATAAATTCCCCTAGTTTTCTCTCCTCTGTGTGATTATCTTTAGCCTCTGTGCAGATAATCTTGGTATCAAGGGGCAGGGAAGTAACTTTATTATAATCTGCATTAGATTCTAATCGCACACGCCAAATCCCCTCACCCGTAGAGCCACGATTTTGCTTTAATACCCTCTCTCCTTTAGCAAGAGTTTGGGGGAAAGTTTTTTTGAAATCGTGTTTATCAGTCCAAGTTACACCTATCCTTTGTGCCTCTGCTTTATCATAATACGCATAAGTATCACTAGGCACTAAAGGAGTATCGGCTAATTTGGTTAGAGCATCTTTAGCCCCATAGCCAATCATCGCATCAGGATGAGGCATACCTACTAATCCATCTGCACAAAGTTTGCGTAAAACATCAAAATAAAGTTTTTCTTCCTTGAGATTCCCCGGATTTACTCTTGATACATAACCATCAGCGGCATTTTTTACATATTCATAAATCTTATTCCTTTCACTTTCATCGCGTAAAATCTCATCGGTAAAAAACACCACTTCCGCATTCCAGCCTTTTGCTTTGAGTGCATTTACCATAGGCATAGTATCTTTTCTATGTCCATCAGCTCCTTTATCACTCCCTCCTCTTGCTTCAAAAAAGACGATATTGTTTTTCAAACTCATAGTTTGCCTCCTAAAATTAAAATATGTTTGCAAAGGTAGCAAAAACTATCTATAAAGATTATAAAAATCAGCCTATGAAATGATTTTTTTGAATTTTTGTTTATTACAGGAACATTTGAAAATCAAATTATGTAGGGGGGGGGGTATGAAAAACTTTTTAAAAGATTTTTGCAAATTTTCTTAAGTTTTTTAAAATTTGTCCGATATACTCAAGTAACCAAACAGGGAAGTTGGTTAGCAAGGACTTTAGAGCTAATGGAGCAACTCCTAGATAGCTTTAAGCTAATCTTTAATAAAGCTTTAAAGAGATTTAAAACCTTGCTTACTATTTCTTTGTAGGTTTAAATATTTTGTCAAGGAAGACAACAAATAAAAAGGAGTTTAAAATGGCTTTCCAAGTTAATACTAATGTTAATGCGTTAAACGCACACGCTCAATCAAGTTTTACACAAACTTCACTTTCAAGTTCATTGCAAAAGTTAAGTTCAGGTCTTAGAATCAACTCTGCTAAAGATGACGCTTCAGGTATGGCAATTGCTGATAGTTTACGCTCACAAGCGAATACTTTAGGACAGGCTATTAGGAATACTAATGATGGTATGGGTATGATTCAAATCGCGGATAAAGCAATGGATGAGCAAATCAAAATCCTAGATACTATCAAAACTAAAGCAACCCAAGCAGCACAAGATGGTCAAACGACGACTACAAGAACAGCGATTCAAGCAGATATTAACCGATTAATCGAATCTTTAGATAATATTGCAGCAACCACTTCTTATAATGGTTTGAATCTCTTAGCGGGTGGATTTACCAATAAAGCATTCCAAGTAGGTGCGTATTCTAACCAAACTATCCAAACAAGCATTGGTGCGACAAGTTCGGATAAAATAGGACATGCAAGGGTAGAATCTCTAAAATTCACTGCACTTGATAATGTTGCGATGAATTTTATTGGTGCGAAAAATCAACAAGATGTAACCTTAGAAAATGTTGTGATCTCTACTTCTGCTGGGACAGGTTTAGGAGCTTTAGCTCAAGTTATTAATAAAAACTCTGATAACTTAGGCGGTATTCGTGCGGAAGCTACGGTTGTTAGAACAGGGACACAGCAAATTGGTGCAAGGGATATTGTAAGCTTAACCATTAATGGCGTAAAAATTGGTGATATTACAGGCGTTCAACAAGCCGATAGGGATGGACGATTAGTCCAAGCTATCAATGCTTATAAAGAAGAAACCGGTGTTCAAGCCTCTGTTAGCGAAGATGGGCGATTAGTGCTTACATCAACAGATGGTAGGGCTATCCAAGTCAGAGGAGGTGGTATGAGTGCTGGTGGAGCTGGTATTACTACAGGAGCTGGAGCTAGCACATTTGTTGGGACGCTTACACTTACAAGATTAGGTTCTAATGATATTCAATACAATGGTCTTGGTAATGCTGCTAGAGCCTCTGGAGCCGCACAAGCAACTGCGACTTTAAGAAATGTTAAAGGAACATTTAACAAAGATATCCGCTCTGCAGTAGGTGCAAACGCAGCAAACTCTGCAATGGCAGGTCAAGCTTTAGGGGCAGGGGTAACTTCATTGAAAGGTGCAATGCTTGTTATGGATATAGCAGAATCTGCTATTAAGCAACTTGATTCTATTCGTGCGGATTTGGGTTCTGTTCAACAACAAATGCAATCTACCGTGAATAACATCACTGTAACTCAAGTCAATGTAAGCTCTGCTGAATCTTCAATTAGACAAGTAGATTATGCTTCAGAATCTGCGAATTACTCTAACTTGAATATCCTTGCTCAAGCAGGTAATTACGCTCTAAGTCAATCTAATGCTGCACAACAAAACATTTTAAGACTACTCCAATAATCTTAAAGTTTTATCCCCTTTGGGGATTATTCTTTATTTTTTAATCCCACTCAATCTTTTATTATCATTTGTTTTTGCTTCTATTAATTTACTTTTATTGCTTTAGCTGTTTTTTGTTTCTCTTATTTCTTTATTCTTGTTTTTGACTTCTATTTGCTTCTTTGGCTTTCTTTTACACCCTTATATTTTTTAAAATAACAAACCATATGCCTGTTTTTAAGATTGAAGTTAGGGATTTAAATTGTTAAGGATTGGGATTTTAGTCTATAAAAGAGCAATCTATTTAGCCACAGGGGTGACCCTGTGGCAATTACCCCATATTTATTCTAACCATACAAACTCCCTAAAAATACCTCGCATAGATAGAATTTCTATAATATCTCTTATTCTTTCATTGAATCTTTTTTCTTAATCTTTCTTTTGTTGGTGCGGTTTTTAGGTTTAAGTTAATAAAATGTAAATGATGGATTGAAAGATTTATTTATTATTAATTTGTGTTTTAATAGCTTTGCCTAATCAATCCTTTACGATAGTTTTAGATAGCTTAGTTTATAATTGCTCTTATTATTCTAAGGGATTTATTAATGACAAAATATATCTTTGTTACTGGTGGTGTGTTAAGCTCTTTGGGTAAAGGAATTACTTCTTCTTCTATTGCGACTTTATTAAAGCATTCTGGATTGAATGTGGGTATTTTAAAGATTGACCCTTATATTAATGTAGATCCTGGCACGATGAGCCCACTAGAACACGGAGAAGTCTTTGTTACTTATGATGGAGCAGAGACAGACTTAGATATAGGGCATTATGAGCGGTTTTTGAATGTGGATTTTTCTTTTAAAAACAATTTTACCACCGGACAAGTGTATCTTTCTGTGATTGATAGAGAAAGAAAAGGGGGATATTTGGGGAAAACTATCCAAGTTATTCCCCATATTGTCGATGAGATTAAACATAGAATCAAACTCGCAGGAGAGGGAAAAGATATTTTAGTGGTGGAATTAGGGGGGACGGTTGGGGATATAGAGGGATTGCCCTTTTTAGAAGCTATGCGTGAGATGAAGCACGAATATGGAATAAATAGAATAATTAGTATACATGTAACGCTTATCCCACTTATCCGTGCTGCAGGAGAGTTAAAGACAAAGCCTACGCAACATAGTGTCCAAGAGTTAAGACGCATAGGTATTGCACCCCAAATTATCATTGCAAGGAGTGAAAAGGAGATTCCAACAGAACTTAAAAATAAACTTGCGATGAGCTGTGATGTGGATTATGATTGTGTTATAGGCGCTCAAGATGCTAAAAGTATCTACCAAATGCCAATTAACTTCTTAAAAGAGGGCGTTTTAGTGCCTATTGCAAGGTTTTTAAAATTACCCGAATTAAAGCCGGATATGAAAGCGTGGGATTTATTGGTTAAACAAATTTTAGCCCCACAACAAGAAGTCAATATCGCCTTTGTGGGGAAATACTTAAACTTAAAAGAATCTTATAAATCTCTTATTGAAGCCCTAATCCATGCAGGGGCTAACCTTGATACACAGGTGAATATCCAATGGATTGATAGTGAGGAATTAGAAAAAAACGAGGAAATGCTCCAAAAGCTTAAATATGTTAATGGTATTTTAGTGCCCGGTGGATTTGGAGAGAGGGGGATAGAAGGCAAGATGAAAGCTATTCAGTTTGCAAGGGAGCAAGGAATTGTATTTTTTGGGATTTGTCTAGGTATGCAATTAGCGATTTTAGAATTTTGTCGGAATGTTTTAGGGATTAAAGAAGCTAATTCTATGGAGTTTAACCCTAATACTCAAGAAGCAGTGATTTACTTAATAGAAAATTTCATTAACCAAAGCGGAGAGAAGCAAATCCGAACGCATACTTCCCCGATGGGTGGCACTATGCGTCTTGGTGAGTATGAATGCACTTTAAAAGAGGGTAGCAAACTTCAAAAAGCCTATAAAAACCAAAAGCTTATTAAAGAGCGTCATAGGCATCGCTATGAGGCTAATCCTAAATACCAAGCAATGTTAGAAAAAAAAGGGATGATGATTAGTGGAAAATGCAATGGGCTTATTGAAGCTATTGAATTGAAAAATCATCCTTGGTTTGTAGCGGTGCAATTTCACCCAGAATTTACCTCTAGGCTTCAAGCACCTAATCTAGCCATTTTAGAATTTATCAAACAAGCCCTTTATGCAAAATCTCATAAATAAAACCCTTGATAAAGCCTCCATTAAAACCCTGCTAAAAGAACGTTTTGAAAATCAAATCACTACCTTAAAAGAGATACCAAAACCCGCAACTTTAGATAATTTAACACTTATCGCACAGAGGATAAAAGCAGCGATTTTAGAGCAAAAGAAAATAGCCATTGTTGGGGATTATGATGTTGATGGCGTAGTTTCTTGTGCGATTTTACAAGAGTTTTTTGCAAAGATTCCTTATCCTTTAGAGATTGTTATCCCTAATCGCTTTAGCGATGGTTATGGAATCTCTAAAGCCTTGATTGAAAACTTAGATGTGCAGATGATTATCACGGTGGATAATGGGATTAATGCCACAGAAGTAGCGGATTTTTGTAAGCAAAAGGGTATTGAGCTTATTATTACTGACCATCATATCCCTGCTAAGGAGCTTCCTAATGCACTTATTTGTAACCCTAAGCTTTCTGCTGAATTTATAGAAAAAGAGATTTGTGGGGCTTGTGTGGCTTGGTATTTATGCGGGAGTATCAAGGAGGCTATGGGCTTAGAAATTCCTATGGTGGAGTTTTTAGATTACCTAGCTTTAGCAATTGTGAGTGATGTAATGCCTCTTAGGGGTATAAATTGGGTATTACTTAAAAAGGGTTTAAGTGTTTTTAAAGAGAGTAAAAGGGTAGCTTTTGTGCTATTAAAAGAGTATTTTAAAAAATATAATATAGATTCTAGGCTTATTGGTTATTATGTCGTTCCTTTACTCAATGCCCCAGGGAGAATGCAAAGTGCTATGCGATCTTATGAGTTTCTTATCCAAAAAGATTCTAAAAAGGCTTTTGTGCTATTAGAGCAATTATTAACGTTTAATGCTAAGAGGAAAACCTTGCAAAGCACTATGTATTTAGAAGCAAAAGAGCAGTTTATCTCCCAGAGGGATTATTTGTCTTTGCCTTTTATTGTTGTTTATAAGGCTAATTGGAATGAGGGGGTTATTGGGATTGTAGCGGCTATGCTTTATGAGGAGTTTTTAAAACCCGCTATTGTTTTAACTAAGGAGGGGCATTTAAAAGGGAGTATGAGAGGGGTAGATTGTATGGGGATTTTAGAAAATTATCGGCAGTTTTTAGAGAACTTTGGTGGGCATAGTGGAGCAGCGGGGATTGTCTTGAAAGAGGAGAATTTAGAGGGTTTTAAAAAAGCTTTAATACAGAGCCAACAAATAGGTGACACTCAAGAAAAAAACTTGCTAGCACAGAGGTTTAAAGGGGTCTTAGGGAATTTATCTTTTAAAGAGGTTGATGAAGAATTATTTTTGCTTTTGCAAAACTTTGAGCCTTATGGCTATGGTAATGCTTTGCCAAGATTCTTAACACAAGCTAGAGTTAGGGAGGTGCGGATATTTGGGGATTACCATAGCTCTATACTTTTAGAGAATGAGGGAATTACTAAAGAAGCGGTAATGTTTAATAGGGATTTGCGTGATTTAAAAAATCAAGAAGTGCTATGTAGTTATAGTCTTTATAAAAGTAGCTTTCATCAAAGGCTTTGTTTGCAATTAGCAGAGATTGCCCCTATGAAAGCTTTTGAGTAATGCAGGGAGTAAGATAAGTGAGGAGAGAAGCATTAAGAGCATTACTAAAGTGGTTAAGAAGCCAAAATAAATAGTAGGGATGAAATTACTACTCATCATCGCACAAAAACCTACAACAATAATAAAAGTCGTATAATACATAGCACTTCCTATATGTTGGTGAGAATTTTTAATAGCTATTTTTAGAGGATTCCTTTTTATCTCCTCTTTGAAGCGATGGATATAATGAATCGCATCATCAACCCCAATACCTAAGGAAATAGCAGCGATAGTAACCCCCATTAAATCTAGCGGAATATTAGTAATACCTAAAATTCCAAAGATAATCCCTAGAGGAATAAGGTTGATTAAAAGTGCGATAATTGATAGTTTAAAACTCTTAAAAATAAAGATAAAGACTCCAAAAATAGCAAAAATTACAAGAGCTAAGGTATTAATTTGTGAGTTAATAAGTGTTTGAAGGAGATTATTATAAAGCACCATTGCACCATTAATTTCTACTTTTAGGGATTCCCCCTCTAAAAGCTTATTTAACTTTTCTTGTATGTTGAATAAGAAAGCATTACGTTGCAAATTAGGATTAGAATCAAAGATTCTTAGCACAAAGCGGATTTGGTTTTCATTGATATTAGCATAAGGGGCAAATAATTGTGCTTTAAGGGAAGTAGAGGTGTTTTTATAAAGGAAAGCAAACATAAAGTCATTTGCTTCTAAACCTAATGATTGTAGGAGTTGTGAGAGTGAATATAAGCTTAAAATAGAGCCTACAAATTCCTCTTTTTCTAGGGCTGTATGGATAATCTTTGCAATGCGGAGTTTTTGGCTATCAAACCAATAAGAATCTTCACTTTCTAATGCGTTAAATTCTGCTTCAAAGTCTGATAATGGTGCATTTTGAAAATCTTTTTTAGAGAAAGTGATGAGGATTTCTAAAGGAATTGTTCCCCCTAATTGTTTATCAATAAGCAATAAACCTTGCTTAATTTCACTTTTGTCTTTAAAATAATTAACAAAGCTATTTTCAACTTTTAAATGGGTAATTCCATAGAGGCTAAAAAGAACAAGTAAAAAAGTTATAGGATAAATAATTTTTGTTTTTTCTAAACCCATATTCGCACAAGCATTAAGTAATTTTTCGTGCCATTTAGGGAGGCTTTTTATGCTTTTTGGCTTGGGTAGTAAGGCAAGGATAACACCAAAGAGAATATAAGTAAAGATTAAGGCAAGGCTTACACCAATACTCATAATAGCCCCTAAATGGATGATGGGTAAGATATTAGAAAACATTAAACTTAAAAATCCAATAATAGTCGTTAAGATAGCATAAAAGCTTGGAGATTTTTTAGCAAGCATTGTTGCATAGAGGAGATTTTTCGCTGAAGCATTAGGGAATTTTTGGTAAAACTCTAAATAAGCTACAATGAGATGAATAATTAAAGAAACATTGATAATTAAAAGTAAAGAAATATAGTTTGAAGAAATAATAGTAATTTCATAACCAAAAAGGCTAAAGATTCCGCTACTTACAACAAGCGTAAATAAACAAATGCCAAGTGTGAGAAAGACAAAACGCAATTGCCTAAAAAATACCCATAACATAAGGGCTAAAATCACACTAAGCGTGCTTCCATAAGTGATAAGGTCAGATTTTACATAGGCTATCATATCACTAGCAATAAGGGGAATTCCCCCAATATATAAGCCCTCATATTTGTTTTTGAGTGCTTTAATGGCATTAATGGTATGGGTGGTTTGTATTTGGGCTTGTTGTTTGTATTCTTTAAGGAGGGCATTTTTAGAGGAGGTTTTAGTCTCCTTTTTAAGATTTTCTAATTCTTCAAGCTTAGTATCTTTTTTTAAATAGACGATAATTCCTGCAGTTTTTAGGTCTTTTGAGAGGATATTTTTACTATAAAAGGGATGGTTTAAAAACTCCTCTTTAGCTAAGTCTTTATCAACTAATGGGGATAATAAGGTAGGATTTATCTCTAAGGCTTCTTGTAAATCTAACTTTGGGGAGCTTTTAAGTAAGGGAGCGTTTAAAATGCTTAGTGTGGATTGCACTTGGGGCATAGTATTTAGTTCTTGTGTGATTTGCTGGAGTATTTGTAAAGAAACTTCAGAGAAAATATCCCCACTCTTTGGGTTAAAAGCTAACATTAAAAAATCTTGTGTTGCGTAAGTTTTGTTTATGAATTGGTAGGTTTTAAAGTCTTTGTCATTTTCTAAAATAAGACTATCAGAATCTGCATTAATAGGGAGTTTGTAGGCAAAATACCCACAAAAGATGAAAAACAAAATACATAATACCAATAGGGTTTTTGACCTATTGATGATAGCTTTAAACAAAATAAGCCAGAAGTTATTTAATATCAAGGGTGATTTCACTTTGTAGCTTTTGCATAAGTGTTGCAAAATCATAACGTTTTAAAATATCTGCAAATTGTGAGCGGTAGGTTTGTATGATGCTAATCCCTAAAACATCAGCGTCATAGATTTTCCAATTTTCTTGTTCTTTGGGATAGAATTTAAAAATAATGTAATTAACCTTTCCATCAATGATAATAGAAGTTTTTAAGTGATAACGATTAGGTTGCACTAACGTTCCCTCTAAGACTTCAAAGGTTTGATTCTTGTAAAGACGTAATTTATCGGTGAAGTTTTTTTTCACATTGTTTTCAAAGACTTGATTAAAAAGCTTTTGTTCATCAAGGGAGAGAGTATTATAAGATTGAGAGAGGGAGAGTTTAGCCATAAGCTCCCAATCAAAAATATCATCAAAGATTGCAAAAATCTTTTGTGCGATCGCTTCGGTGCTTTCTTGAGAGGTTTGCAGGATTTGCAAGGATTTGTGAATATTTTGTTCCATAGTAGAGTGAATAGCATTAAAGGGTAATGCAAAAGTTAGATTGAAGAATAGACAAAGGCTTATAAGAATTTTCATAATCAATTACTCCTTAATTAATTTCTCTCGATAGGCTTGATAGGATTGACGCATTACAATATAATTATCTAAACTATCTTTTCTTATACTATCTAAAATATCCTTGTGTTGAGCAGCATAAACAATCTTGTCAATTACATAAAGTCCCATTGCATAAGAAGTTGGTTTGACATAGGTTATAGGAGTTGCAAACGAATTTAGGGGCAAGGCAAGAGTATCGCGTAAATTGCTTTGCCCAAGTATGGGTAGTACAAGAGGAAAACCTTCACCAATCCCCCATTTGCCAAATACAATTCCAAAATCTGTATCTTTAGAATAAAGCTTATTAGCAGAAGCAACATCAAAAAAGCCCAACATTCCTACTGTGCTATTTAGGCTAAATCTTCCTAATTCATTGAGTGCATCTTGGGGTTGTAAGACTAGCATATGTCCTAAAAATCGTAGAGGAGAGTTAAGATTTTCAAAAAAATTTTCAATCCCCATTCTAAAGCCAAGGGGTATTATCCAATTATAGCCTTTAAGCACAGGAGAGAAAATATAATCGTAAAATTTCCAATTGACTTTATTCATAAAGCGGTTATATTTTTCTAGAGGATCATTAATAGGTTGTTGTTGGTATTCTTGTTCAAAACTTTCTAAATCTAAAGCGTAGCAACTACATACAAAGATTAGTATAAGGTATAACTTTTTCATTTTAATTTTTCTTGTTGAGTATTTTTGTAAGAATACTCTTTTCATCTAAGCCAAGCTTAGATTCAATTTCTTCTACTTTTCCGTGAGGAATAAAAAAATCTTCATATTCAAAAGAAGTTAGGGAGATTTGTAAATGGTGTTTTTGCAAAAAGCTATTAAGTATATCACCAATTCCGCCAATCTTGCTACTATCACTAAAGACAAACCATTGTTTATAAGTTTTTGCTAAGTCTAGCAAGGAATTTTCATCTAAGGGTTTTGCAAAACGCAAATCTACTACCGCACATTCTTTAGTATATTTTTCTTTGAGTATTTTTGCGCAATTAAGGGCTTTTCCTACCCCATTCCCATAACCTATAAATAAAATATCACTAGGGCTTGTTTGTAAGATTTCTAATTTTCCTAATTTAAAAGGTGTTGGTGGGATAATGCCTGATTCTAATTTAAAGGCTTTTCTAGGATAGCGAAATGCACATGGTCCTCCATTAAAGTCTTTAGCAAAATAAAGTGCTTCTTTTAAAGTGGCATTATCCCTTGGGGCAAAAATCGTAAAATTAGGGATGAGGTTAAGATAAGAAATATCAAAAGCACCTTGATGAGTTTCTCCATCCTCTCCAACAATACCCGCCCTATCTATGGCAAATTTCACCGGAGTTTTCATAATGCCTACATCGTGGATGAGTTGATCAAAGGCACGTTGCAAAAAGGTAGAATAAATAGCTACAAAGGGTTTAAAACCCTCTTTTGCTAAGGCACTTGCTTGTGTGGTTGCGTGAGCTTCAGCAATGGCTACATCCCAAAAACGTTCAGGGAAGTTTTGTATTAATAAATCAAGTCCTGTTCCACTTGGCATTGCAGCGGTAATGCCTACAACCTTTGAATCTTCTTTTGCAAGATCTAAGAGTGTATTAGCAAAAATCTGTGTAGGGCTTAGGTTAGCAGAATTACTTAATGTAAGTCCATTTTGTAAATTAAAAGGGCTAACACCGTGCCATTGCTCTAAACAACCCTCAGCTATAGAGTATCCTTTGCCCTTGAGGGTTTGTGCGTGGATAACGACAGGCTTTTGCATATCTTTAGCGATTTTTAAAGTGTTGATAATTTCTTTTAAGTTATGCCCATCAATAGGTCCAATATACTCTAGTCCTAATTCTTCAAAGAGCATTCCAGGTGTTATGAGTTTTAGTGATTCTTCAAAACGTTTAGCAAGATAACTAGCATTTGGCATTTTGTTGATAATGTTACCTATTTTGTTTTTGATATTTTGCACAAATTTTCCAGCAATAATTTGGGAGAGGTATTTACTAATAGCCCCAATGGGTTGAGCAATACTCATTTCATTATCATTAAGGATAATAACAAGGGGGTATTTTCTATCCCCTAATTCATTAAGGGCTTCATAGGCTAATCCAGCACTCATCGCACCATCTCCAATAAGCACTACAGGGATTTTTGAATCTTTGTTTAAGGCGATGGCTTTTGCTGCCCCAACCCCTAAAGAAAGAGAGGTAGAGCTATGCCCTGCAATGAAATAGTCATAGGGACTTTCTTGGGGTCTAGTAAAACCACTAATCCCATCAGTTTGTCGTAAGCTATCAAAGCAATCCCAACGATTTGTTAAGAGTTTGTGGGCATAGGCTTGATGGCTAACATCAAAGATAAAAGGATCATTGGGGCTATCAAATACGCAATGCATTCCAATAATTAATTCCACAGCCCCTAAGGTAGGGCTTAAATGCCCTCCATTTTTAGAAACAACCTCTAAGATTCTTTTGCGGATATGGGTTGCTAATTCATTAAGAATCGCATAATCTTCATCTTGATATTTGCTCTTTTGTAAAATATCTAGGAATCTTTTTTCTAAAGCCATTTCTTACTCTTTATTATTGAGGATAGATTTTTTTAGTGTTGCAAAACGTAAGTGAATATCTCCATCAATATTTCCTTCTTTGCTTAAAATTACGACTCCACCTTTTGCAATGGCTTGGTCGGCTTGTAGCACAATATTTGTTAAATCCTTTAGAGATTCTTTTAAATCCTCTAAGTCTCCAGGAAAGACTTTTAAAGTAACTTCTGTATTTTTCGCGACATTTTCAAGGAGGGTTCTTGCTAAAGCAGCAGCTATTTTTGAGCTATTATTACTTACTTCTGTGGTGATAATTTCTTTAGCAATATCTAAGGCAATAGCACTTAATTCTTTCTCTAAGTTTAAAATATGATTTTTAGATTCTGCAATATTTTGATCAATGCGTTGAATGCTTAGGTTATAAAGTTCTTTTTGGCTATTAATTTGGGCTTCTAGTTCTGCTTTAGCGGCTTCATATCCCTCTTTATAGCCTAATTCTTTAGATTCTAATTTTACTGCATTCACTCTTTGGTCAAATTCTTTCTCTTGTTTATCAAATTGTTCTTGAAGTTTTTGCAAGGATTGTGCTAAGACATCACTTTTTTGTAAGATTTTATCTACAACTTCCGTCTCAAAAAGCTTCAAAGAGGGAATACTAAGATTTGTTGTCTCTATGGATTGATTGTTGGTTTGCTCTTGTGGTGGGGAGGTTTGTTCTTGTGGTGTATTATCAATATCTTGTTTTTCTTTAACAATAGGAGTTTTTTTTATTTCCATATTTCTAAAACTATATTTTTTAATATCGTGTTTTGATTTATGCTCTTCAGGTATAATATTTTCGTATTCATTAAGATTATTCAATGGTATCCTCTTGTTCTCCGATTTGTATTATGCCTTGTTCAGAGAGTGTTTGCACACTCTCTACAATGCGTCTTTGTGCAGATTCTACATCTTTAACTTTAACAGCACCTAAATATTGCATTTCTTCTAAGAATTGTTCTCCTGCTCTTTGGGACATACTACTCATAAATTTTTGCTTTAATTCTTCTGGAGATGCCTTGAGGGCTAAAATTAAATCTTTTTTATCGGCGACTTTTAAGATTTCTCTAATAGCGTTGTTGTCTAGTTTTTCAATATCTTCAAAAGTAAACATCATTTCTTTAATAGCTGCTGCTAATTGATCATCAATTTGTTCGATATAAGCAATGGTTGATTTAGCAGATTTTTGCCCTAAGCGGTTAAATACCTCTGCTACTGCCCTAGTTCCACCCACCTCGACTTTATAACTTGTAAGTGATTCTAATTTGTTTTCTAGCACAGTTGATACTCTTTTGACAACATTAGGGGAAATATCTCCTAAATTTGCCATACGAATAGCAATTTCTGCCCTTAAATCATCCGAGAAAAAATTTAAGGTCTCCGCAGCATTAGAAGGGTCCATATGGGCAAGAATGAGGGCAATAGTTTGGGGGTGTTCGTGAATAATAAAGTCTGATAGTTGTTGAGGACGCACCCTTGAGAGATAAGAAAAATTTTGTGAAGACTGCATAGATTTTGCAAGTTTATCTAAGACTTTTTTAGCAGCCTCTGGTCCTAATGTCCGATAAAGTAATTCTTTAGCGTATTCAAAGCCACCTGTAGAAATGTATTGATTAGATTGAAAGATAGCATAAAATTCTTCTAAAATCGCTCCAGCAATAGCTTTGTCAATACCGGCATTTTGGGCAATGTATTTAGAGACTTCTGTAATAGAATCTAAATCTAAATGAGAGAAAATTTCACCTGTAATCTCATCACCTAATTGTACAAGTAAGATAGCGATCTTTTCTGACATAGAAAGCTCATCATATTGTGCTTGTTGTCTAGGGCTAAGGGTGATAGAAGACATTAGAGTTTCCCTCCTTTTGATAAATTTCCTCCGCCATCAAGCCCTAATTCATCATGAACTAAAGTTTGAAAAAGATTGGCTAATTCCGTTGGTTTTTCTACGGCAAGCTCTCTAATTTTTTCTAAAAGCACATTGTATTTAATTTGGTCTTCATTAGAGTTTCCAAATCCAAGCTGATCTTCAATACGTTTTCGCATTTCATTTTGTTTATCATTATCAAGCTCTTCATCTTCATCAACTTTAAGTAAAGATTCAATTTCTTCTTCCTCATCAACTCTAGCTTCAAGCATTCTCTCGCTAAAGGGTAGGATAATCTTTTTGTAAAATAAGAAAAGAATAATACCAACAATGACATATTTAAGTAGTGGCATAAAAGGTTCTAAGAGTGATTGGGCAGTTTCTAAGAAACGTTCCAGTGGGGTTCTAGCCTTAAATCCAGAGACTTGTCCATTAAGCTGAAAATTACTTACAGAGACTTCATCGCCTCTTTGTTGATTATATCCGATAGCTTGACGCACTAGATTAGAGATTTGTTCCATTTCTTGTTCATTTAAAGCGATATATTGTAGCTTCTCTACCCCTTGCTCATCAAGCTCTTTTTGGTATTTACCATCCACAACAACGGCAGCTGAAAGTCGTCTAATGGTTGCAAATTCACCTTTAATATTAGAAATGGTTTTGCTAACTTCATAATTAGTGGTAGTTTGGGATTTTTCATATTTTTCTTTAGTATTTTCGTCTTCTAATCCTTGCACGGGTCCAATGTTGCTTACAACTCCGGGGACTCCTCCAATTTCTTTAGGGGTAAAACCTTCCCTTTTTTCTTCAAGATTTTGTTCGCTTCTTATAACATTGGTGGGGTCATAATATTCTTGAGTGCTTTCTTTTTGGGCGAAATCAAATTCTGCAGTTACTTTGGCGACCACCCCTTCAACCCCTCCTGTAATAGGGGCTAAGATATTGATAATTTTTGCTTCTAATGTTTGTTCAAAATTTGTTTTATAACGTAGTTGTGCTGCTGCAAGCTCTCTAGCTCCACCTAATTCATCTAGCTCACTAAGGGGTTCTCCTTTTTCATTGACAACTTCTACATTCTCAACAGTTAGATTAGGGACGGCAGAGGAAACAATATTTTTAATCCCCGAGATTTGTTTGGGTGTTAGAGTTTGAGAGGGTTTGAATACTAATACAACCGAAGCGGTAGGAGGAGTTTGCTGACTAACAAAAACGGTTTTTTCTGGTTGGGCTAAATGCACTGTTGCTTTTTGAATAGGAGAGAGGCTTTCAATGGTTCGTGCTAATTCTCCTTCAATGGCGCGTAGATATTTAATCCTTTGATCAAAATCTGTCGCTCCAAAATCTTTGGTATCAAAAATTTCAAAACCTACCTTGCTACTTTTTGGAATCCCATTACTAGCAAGCTTCATTCTTTGTTCATAGACAAATTGTTGAGGGATTAAAATAGTATTATCTTTAGGAATCTTATAGTTAATATTATCTTGTTGGAGCTGCTGAATGATTAAGGCACCATCTTCTGGGCTTACTCCTTCAAATAAAACGGCATAACCGGGGTATAAAATCCCTGTTTTGTTATTCATAGAGTTCCAAACAATTAAAGCGGAAATAAAACCAACAATAGCAATAATTGTCCCTACAATAACAATTTTTTGTTTTTGATTGAGCCTTTTATAAAGGCTTCTAATTTGGTCAAATAATGCTTTTAAATCCAATGTCTAATTCCCTATCTTTGGCTTAAAAAATGATGAAATAAGGCAAAGAATTTTTGATTTTGTTCTTTTGTCCCTATGGTTATTCTAATAGCATTTAACCCATAAGAAGATAAATTCCTAATAATTACTCCTCTTTGTAGTAAGAAATCACTAATTTGTGTAGAATCAATTTCTTTAAGCAAATAAGTAATGAAATTGGTGTAAGAGGGTATATAATCAAAGCCTTGTTCTTTGGCAAAAGCTTCAAAATAAGGCATTTGTTCTAAATTATTTTGGAGGCTTTTTTGGATATGTTCTTGGTCTTTTAGGGCTTCTAGGGCTGCTAGAAGTGAAAGTGTTGTTACATTAAAGGGGGGACGAAGTTTAGAGAGTGCCTTTATAATGGATTTTTCAGCAATTCCATATCCTATACGCATACCCCCAAGCCCATAGGCTTTAGAAAAAGTCCCTAAATAGATAGCATTAGGAAAAGATTTGATAAGCTCTTTAGGGTCAATACTCTTATCATTATCTTTGGCTTTGGCGTATTCTTGATAAGCTCCATCAATAATAACAAGGGTATCTTCATCAATTTGTTTGAGGAATTTATAAATATCTACTCTGTCTAAACAATCCCCTAAAGGATTATTAGGGACACAAAGAAAGATAATGGAGGGATGATAGGTGTTATAGTATTCTAAAAACTCTGCTAAATTATGGATTTCTCCTGGTGTTCTAATAACTTTAGCCCCTACTGCTTTAGAATAAATTTCATACATCGCAAAGGTTGTTTTAGCCATTAAGATTTTGCTATTTTCATTAGCTTTTGCATGAATACAGAATTCGATAATTTGGTCACTTCCTGCACCAATAATGATTTCATTGGTAGAAACTTGGAAGTGCTGGCTTAAACTTCCTTTGAGTGCAAACATTGAATCATCAGGATAAAGATAGATATTAGGGGCATTTTTAATGATGCTTTGAAGTGCTTTAGGGCTAGCACCTAAAGGATTTTCATTAGAGGCAAGTTTAATAATTTCATCTTCTTTGATTCCAAATTCTCTAACAACAAGTTCGATAGGTTTTCCTGCTTCATAGGTAGAAATAGAATCTAATGCTGCATTAAAAGTCATTACAAATACCCTAGATAAAGTAAATTATTTTCGCTATTGTAGCAAGTAAAATTTTAGAAAATTATAAAATTATTTCCATCAATAATAGTGATTAATGAATTGCCTCCAAGCAGCTTAGGCATTATGAATATTGCTAATTACTTATTAAAAAAATCTAGTCATTTAGGGGTTTTAGATTCTTGATAAAAAAAGAGATTATTCTTTAAGGTTTGGTATAGATATTTGCTATAATGATAAGGTATTTCAATGATAATGAGGAAGATTTGCAGATATATCAACCAAAAAATGGTTATTGTTATAATAGTGATACCTTGTTTTTATATGCTTTTATGCTACCATTTATAAAGCCTAGACAAGAGGTTTTAGAGGTTGGAGCTGGGAGTGGAATACTTAGTTTATTGTGTGCAAGAGATAGAGAAGTGAAGTTGCATATCATTGAAAAGAATGCGACAATGATGGAATTTTGCAGGAATAATCTAAGAATTAATAAAGTTTGTGCCAATGTAATTTTTGGGGATTTTTTAATATATGATTTTTTGAATTTGCGGTTTGATAGAATTATAAGTAACCCCCCTTTTTATCATAGCGGAGTTATTAAAAGTGCTAAGAAAACCATTTATGAAGCAAGGTATGAGGAGAATCTACCTTTTGAATTAATGGTAAAAAAGATTGATTCTATTCTAAAACCTAAAGGAGAGTTTATATTTTGCTATGATTGTAAATCAAGCTATAAGCTATTTTATACCTTGATACAGTATAATATCCGACCTATTACCATACGTTTTGTTTATCCTAAAATTGATAAAGAAGCTACTTTAATATTATGCCGTGCAAAAAAAGATTCTAAAAGTGCAATGCAGGTTTTACCTCCACTTTTTACGCATAATGAGAAAGGATTCACAAAAGAGGTTCAAGAAATTTATGCAAAAGCTAATACTTGGAGCATTAAATGTTAGAAATTAGCGGGTTTAATTTTACTTTTGATGAGAAAAAATGCCTTGAATGTGGAGGAAAGTGTTGTATAGGAGAACGTGGATATATTTTTGTAACACCTAATGAGATAAAGCAAATCGCAGAATTTATGGATATGGATTTTGAATCTTTTTGTTTAAGATTTATTAAGAAAGTGGGCTATAGGTATTCCCTTATTGAGAAAAAAATGCAAAATGGTATGGGATATGCTTGTGTATTCTTTGATGAGAAGACTAAACAATGTAAGATTTATCAAAAACGTCCTAGTCAGTGTGTAAGGTTTCCCTTTTGGGAAGATTATAAAGAAGATTTTAAGGATTTATTAAAGGAATGTATTGGTGTTGTTAAGAAATAAAATAGTAAGCATAGCATTGTTAAGTATTGTTTTGTTGTTTATGGGATGTTCTATAAATACTCCAAATATGAATAGCTTTTTATCAGAAAGGTTTGAAACAATAGAAAATCCAGAAGATGTTTTGATTGTAGAGGGTTATAATGCACTTGATAATCAAGACTTAAAAGAGGCTAGAGAATCTTTTTTGGAAGCTTACTACTTAAGTGGGAATAGGAGTTATTTAAAAGAAATTATCGGGGTTTTACTGCTAGAACAAGAATATATTTTGGCTAAAGAGAAAACTTTGCAATATTTAGAAAAATACCCAAAAGATGAGGATATGAGACAGACTTTAATTGGTATTTTGAGCAAAGAGGGTGATTTAAAGAATGCGTTAAAAGAAGCGATGATTTTATTAAAAAATCATAGAAATGCGCAAAATTTAGAGATTATCTCTTCAGTATATCTACTGCAAAAGAAA
This sequence comes from Helicobacter apodemus, assembly GCF_003097575.1. NCBI lineage: Bacteria > Pseudomonadati > Campylobacterota > Epsilonproteobacteria > Campylobacterales > Helicobacteraceae > Helicobacter > Helicobacter apodemus. Next base: position 2,000,790 of record NZ_CP021886.1, read on the forward strand.
TACCAAAAATCTATAGAATATTTGCAACAAGCCTATGCTTTGGAGAAAAATGATTTAATTTTAGATAAGTTAGCCTCTACTTATTTTGTATTTTTAAATAATAAGCAAAAAGCTATAGAACTTTATGAAAGGCATATTCAAAAATATGGAGTTTCGCCTATGATAGGTGAGAAACTTGCAATGATTTATTTGCAAGATAAAGCCTATAAAAAAGCAGCAAGAGTATATGAGAAATTATTTAAGGCAACAGGGGAGCAAAATTATGCAAAAAATGTTTTAGAGATTTATTTTCAGTTCAATAATCTAACACAAGCACAAAGCTTTTTAGAGAAAAATTCCTCTATTCATTTAGCAGATGAAATCCTTTTAGAAATCTATCGGCATAAAAAGGATTATCAAAAGAGCATTGAAGTATTAGATAGAATCTATAAACAAACTCATAATGTTGATTTTTTAGCTTTGAAGGCTATGATGATTTATGAAAGTGCTAAAAATCGTAATGATAAAAAAATGTTAGAATTGGTAGTGGAAGATTTAAAGATTGTTACTAATAAACTTGATGATGCTTTGTATTGGAATTATTTGGGGTATTTAATGATAGATCATAATTTAGATATTAAAGAGGGAATGCAATATGTTACAAAAGCCTTGCAAAAAGAACCGCAAAATGCGTATTATCTTGATTCTTTAGCTTGGGGTTATTACCAATTAAAAGATTGTATCAATGCAAGATTGACTATGGAAAAAATACCTTTAGAGGAAATACAAAAAGAAAAAGAAATCAAAGATCATTTTGAAGTTATTCGCCAATGTAAATTTTAAAGGAATATAAATGGTAGTTTTTATAACAGGGGCATCAGCTGGGTTTGGAAGGGCAATTGCGAAAAGATTTGCACAAGAGGGTCATAGAATTATTGCTTTAGCAAGACGCAAAGAACGATTAGAATCTTTACAAAAAGAGATTAAGGAGTGCTTTATAATTCCTTGCGATATTTGTGATAGGGAGGGTTTAGAGTATCATCTCTCTTCTTTGCCTAAAGATTATCAAAATATTGATATATTAGTTAATAATGCAGGGCTTGCTTTGGGATTAGAGAGTGCAGATAAATGCGATTTTGCAGATTGGGTGCAAATGATTGAAGTTAATATTAAGGCTTTAACTTCTATTACGCATTTAATTTTGCCACAAATGGTTAAAAGGAGAAGTGGGCATATTATTACTTTAGGTTCTATTGCTGGGACATACCCTTATCCAGGTGGTAATGTATATGGTGCGAGTAAAGCTTTTGTTAGGCAGTTTGTGCTTAATCTTCGAGCGGATTTAGCGGGAACTTGTGTGAGGGTAACGGATATAGAGCCAGGTCTTGCAAGTGATAGCGAGTTTTCTTTGGTGCGGTTTAAAGGAGATATGCAAAAGGTGGAATCACTTTATAAAGATTCTAATGCCCTAAAACCAGAGGATATTGCTGAAGCCATCTATTGGGTTACTACTTTACCTAAACATATTAATATCAATACCTTAGAGCTAATGCCAACAAGTCAAAGTTTTGCGGCATTGAATGTATGGCGTGAGAATTATCCACAATAATTTTGTTGAAAAATTTTTTTAGAAGGCCACTCTAGTGCTGTAAGAGAAGCTGTTGTGTAACGTTGATGATAAACGCAACCTGTATCAATAGCAGCAAAGTTGTTTGTAATCATAGGTGTGATTTGCACATCGTGTCCAAAAACATTAAAAACCCCATATTTTTTATTGCTTTCTTTTTCTAAATCGTGCATTTTCATACGATTCCAAGTTATAATCTCTGCCTTTTTATCCCTATCTCTATAATAGGGTAATCCAAATCCGTGAGTGATAAAGAGTGTTTGCCCTTTTTCATCAAGGGTTGGTATTTCAAGGAATCTAGGAAGCTCTAAAATCCATTCTAAATGTTCGTGGATTTTCTTAAATCCTCCATTTCTTTGGTAGCTTTCCATAGTCTCATAGCCACCATTGTTAATCCAATTCTTACCATATCCCTTTGGAGGGATGGCGTGATAATACTCTAGCATTAATTCTTCGTGATTGCCTAGTATGGCTTTGAAATTATGTTGAATAAGCAAATCAATGACTTCACAGGATTTATCGCCCCTATCAATTAAATCTCCTGTAAAGATAATCTGTGATTCCCATTTTTTGGGCAATTGTTCGATAAGGGCTGTGAGGGTATCAAAGCATCCATGAACATCACCAATTAAATAAAGAGGTTTTTGCATATTAAAATCCTAATACATCAAAAAGAAAATAAAGTATTCCTCCAATAACAGCAGAGACAGGAACGGTAATAAGCCAAGCAGAAACAATTTTGTTAATAGCAGAACGCTTCACGAGTTCTTCTTCATAAGCCTTTTTAAGCTGTTTTAATTCTTTTTTCTTAAATTCTGGTAGTTGTGTATTTTGTTTAGCTTTTTTCTTGTCAATGTTTTTTAGAATAGAAGCTTTTCGCTTAACAGAGGATTGCTTGAATTTTTCTAAAAATTCTTTGATTTTTTCTATATCTTTATCTTTATAAGAGGCTAGGATTTTTAATTCCATCTTTTTATAACGTTTTTTAAGGTATTCTCTTAAAAATCCTACTCCAAAAATAGCTCCGATGGCGATATGTGTAGAGCTAACAGGCATTCCAACTTCTGATGCAATAAGCACGGTTAAAGCAGCACTCATTGCGATACAAAAAGCACGCATTTGGTCTAAATCGGTAATTTCATTACCAACAGCTTTTATAAGCTTTGGTCCAAAAAGTGCTAAACCAATAGAGATTCCAAGCCCTCCTAAGAGCATAATCCAAAAAGGCGTTTTGATACTACCTTGCGTTTCTAAATTTATCCTTAAAGCATCATTGATAGCCGCTAAAGGTCCAATAGCATTTGCGACATCATTAGCTCCGTGTGCGAAACTTAAAAGTGCTGCTGCAAAGATTAAAGGAATGGTGAAGAGTTTGCTAATTTCTTCTTTTTTGTTTTCCATTTTTTCTAAAGTATTGCGTATTATGGGGCTAACGACAAAGAAAGTAATAATAGCTAAACTAAAGCTTATGGTTAAAGTTGTTAATGAATCAAGGGTAATAACTTTTTTAAGTCCTTTATTAATAAGATAGAGACTAAAAGCCCAAACCATAAAAGCAATGAGATAGGGAACTATTTTTTGAGCGGCTATTTTCTTATTTTGTTTATAGGTAATAGTGCTTTTCATAAAAAATAATAAGATAGCCGCAATGATTCCTCCTGCAAGAGGGGAGACTACCCAACTTAGAATAATTTTGCTTAATTCCCCCCAATTGACTACACTAAAACCGCCAGCAACAATTCCAGCACCTAAAACTCCCCCCACAATAGAATGTGTTGTAGAAACTGGCGCACCAATGGTTGTAGCAAAATGTAGCCATAAAGCACCTGAAATGAGTGCTGCTAACATTAGGGTAATGAAAGTTTTTGTATCCCCGATACTTTTAAGTGAGATAATATTAGTTCTTATGGTATTGACAACTTCTCCTCCAGCAATTAATGCTCCAGAGATTTCACAAATTACAGCAATAGTGATAGCACCTGCCATTGTGAGGGATTTTGAACCTACAGCAGGTCCTACATTGTTGGCTACATCATTAGCCCCAATGTTTAAAGCCATATATCCTCCAACAATGGCGGTAAAACCCAAAAGTAAAGGATTAGAAATATTATCACTATAATAAATTACCATTCCAATAATAATAAGAATAAAAAGTGTGAGAATCCCAAAATTTTGAATATCTACACGATTTATTGTGAAAGCTTTGTTAAGCTTTGAGAAATCTTTCATTTTCATTATTGAATACTCTTAAATTATATGGTTTTGAGATTGTATCTATAAAATCTTTAAAATTAAGTATAAATAGTTTTTAATATTTTTAGGGGATATTAAAAATTATGGAATATGCTTTGCTTTAAAATATTTTTGAAATTTGGGCTTATTGTGAGAGCTACCATAAGGATATGTTATGCGATTTAAAAAGGAAATTATAAAAGGCTTGTTATTTTTTGGGGTAGCTTATATGGCTATTTTAAGTGGTTGTGCAAAAGTAGAGCCACAAATTTCTTTTAAACCTCCTGCGTATGTTGAAGAGCTACCCCCAAGGGAAGAAGAGGATAATTTTGGGAATCCCGGAAGCATTTTTGGCAATGGAGAGAATGCTTTATTTTCTGATAGGAGAGCTATGCAGCTTAATGATTTAGTAACGGTGGTAATTAACCAAACCGCTCAAGCAAGTTCAAGTGCTAATAAAAACCTTAATGAAACCTCTAATGGAACATTAAACGCACCTAGTTTAAGCTATAATGGTGCAAGCTCTAGCATAGGAAGTCTTGTTAATAGTATTAATAACGCTACAGGTTTTGGGATAAACCTTGGGAATAATACTTCAACTTTTAGCGGAACAGGCACCCAAAATCGTCAAGAAAGCTTTACTACTACCATTGCTGCAAGGATTATTAAAGTTATGCAAAATGGGAATTATTTTATTGAAGGAAGCAGGGAAGTGCTTATTAATGGAGAGAAACAGATAATCCGTTTAAGCGGAGTTGTGCGTCCTACCGATATTGCTAGAAATAATACTATTCAATCCCAATTTATTGCCGATGCAAAAATTATGTATGATACGCAAGGAGAACTTAAAAAGAGCACTCAAAAAGGCTGGGGAACACAACTTGTAGAATCCCTATGGCCATTTTAGGGTAATTTATGGGAATGTAAGATAGAATATTCCATTTTCTTGAAGAAAAGGATTTTGTGTGCAGTTACAAAAATTTGTTGGGACTAGAGGAGGAGATTGTTCTGTTAATTTTAAAGGTTGCGTGTTAAATCCTAATGCTCCCTATGGTGGGCTTTGGACTTTAGCAGATTTACCGAAGTTTTCAGAGGATGAGATACAATCTTTTATAAAAATGGATTATGAGGAATTAGCCCAAAAAATCTTTCAGTCTTTAGGATTAGATATACCACAAAGCCTTTTAGCTAATGCCTTAGCACTTTATAAGAAGTTTGATGATAAAAATACTCCCGCTCCGCTCTCTAAGATTAATAAGAACTTAAGTATTCAAAAGCTCTATTGTGGTCCAACAAGGGCTTTTAAAGATATGGCATTACAACCCTTTGGGGAGATTTTTAGTGCTTTTTTGAAAGATTCTTCTAAGGAATACCTTATTTTAGTCGCTACAAGCGGAGATACAGGACCAGCAACTTTAGAGAGTTTTGCTAATAAAGATAAAATCAAAGTAGTTTGTCTTTATCCAGAAGGTGGAACTAGTGAGATTCAAGCACTTCAAATGACAACTATAGCGGCAAAGAATATTAAAGTGATAGGCATAAAAGGGGACTTTGATGACACACAAAATATTCTTAAAAATCTTTTAAAAGATGAACAATTTCTTCAAAGTTTAACTCAAAATAATTTAGCCTTAAGTGCTGCAAATTCTGTTAATTTTGGACGCATTGCTTTTCAGATTCTTTATCATATCTATGCTAGTTTGCAAAGTTTTTCTTTGTATAAAAGACAAGCACATATTATTATCCCAAGTGGGAATTTTGGTAATGCTTTAGGGGCTTTTTATGCGAAAAATATGGGATTCCCCATCAAGAAAATTTGGATTGCCTCTAATGCAAATAATATTCTAACAGATTTTATAGAGAGTGGAGTTTATGATATTTCTTATCGGGTTTTACAAAAAACTTATTCCCCCGCTATGGATATTTTAACAAGTTCTAATGTAGAGCGCATTCTTTTCTTTCTCTTTGGAAAAAATCGGACTAGAGAGCTTATGGAGGATTTACAAAAGTATAAAAAATATGCCCTAAACCAAGAGGAACTAAAGTTATTACAGACTTATTTTCAAGCAACTTATTGTGAAGATTTGTATTGTTTAGAAAAAATAAGAGAATATGCTAATGCAGGTTTTATACTAGATCCCCATACCGCTTGTGGAATAAAAGCTTATGAGGAAATTATAAAAAATGATAATGAAGCCATTTGCATACTTTGTTCTACTGCAGAATGGACAAAGTTTGCTAAGACTTTGTCTCAAGCTTTAGGAATGGGAGATTTGGGAGATAAAGAATCCTTAGAAGCAATTGCGAGTAAATATTCCCTTACAATATCGCCTAATATTTTAGATCTCTTTAAGAAAGAGATAGTGCATACACAAAGCATTACTAAAGAAGAAGTGAAGCAAAATATTTTACAATGGCTAAGGAAGTAAGGAATGATCTACTTTTCAGATATTTTATTACAATTGCAGCAGTTTTGGAAAGAGCAGGGTTGTTTAATCTTGCAGCCTTATGATATTCCAGCAGGAGCAGGGACTTTTCATCCTGCAACTTTATTAAGGAGTTTGGATTCTAAGCCTTGGAGCGTGGCTTATGTTGCACCCTCTAGGAGACCAACAGATGGGAGATATGGAGAAAACCCTAATCGTTTAGGGAGTTATTACCAATTTCAAGTATTAATAAAGCCTAATCCTTCAAATATTCAAGAGCTTTATTTAAGGAGTTTAGAATCTTTGGGATTGGATTTAAAAAATCACGATATTCGCTTTGTAGAGGATAATTGGGAATCCCCAACTTTAGGAGCATGGGGATTAGGTTGGGAAGTTTGGCTTGATGGAATGGAGGTTACGCAATTTACTTATTTTCAGCAAGTAGGAGGGATTCCTTGTGAGCCAGTGGCTGTAGAAATTACTTATGGGAGTGAGCGACTTGCTATGTATTTACAAGGTGTAAAAAATGTTTTTGAAATTGCTTGGAATGAATCTTATACTTATGCAGATGTGCATTTACAGGGGGAATATGAGTTTTCTAAATACCATTTTGAAGTAGCCAATACTGCAATGCTTTTTGAGTTTTTTACCAAAATGCAAGAGGAGGGGAAAAGGGCTTTGGAGGCTAAATTACCTTTACCTGCTTATGATTGTGCTATGTTTGCTAGCCATTTATTTAATATTCTTGATGCTAGAAGGGCTATTTCTGCTACAGAGCGTCAAAATTATATTTTAAAGATTAGGGATTTATCAAAAGCTTGTGCAATGCTTTATAAAGAGCAAGAACAGGCAAGAATGGAGCGTTTAGAAAATGCAAAAAAAATTAAGGTTTAAAACCCAAGAAATCTTCGAATTTTTAGAGAGTATCACGCCTTTTAGCTATCAAGAGAGTTGGGATAATTCGGGTTTAATTCTAGGAGGATTTGAGCAAGGATTTAATAAGACTTATTTAGCCTTAGAAGTAGATAGAAAAGTTTTAGAATCTTTAGAGGAAGATTCTTTGCTTATTACGCATCATCCTTTGATTTTTTCTCCTCTTAAGCAATTAATTGAGGATTCCTATCCTGCTTCTTTAATAAAATTAGCCTTAAAGAAAAATATACAACTTCTTGCTATACATACTAACTTTGATAAAACGCATTTTGGGAAATATGTTGTTGGGAATATATTAGGGATTAAAGAATATATTCAAGAGGATTTTATTGTGTTTTTTGACTGGGAGAGAGATTTTTTTGCATTATGCCAAAGGCTTAAAAGTAGAATGGGAATTAAGCATTTAAAGGTTACACAATCTTATAATAAGAATTGCAAAAAAGTTGCTTTAGTAACAGGAAGTGGGGCTAGTTTTATCCGCTCTTTAAAGGGAGTAGATTGTTTCATTACAGGGGATATTAAATATCACGATGCAATGGAAGCCCTAGAGAGAGGCATACATTTAATAGATTGTGGGCATTATGAATTAGAATCTTATTTTGGTGAGATTTTATTTCCGATTTTGACAAAAAAAGGCTATGAAGCTATAATAACCCATTCAAAAAATCCCTTTAATTTTGTCTAAAATTTAATTTTGGAGTTGTTATGAATAAACATTTAAATCAATTAATAAAGATTGCTAATCTTGATAAAGAAATTGATTCTTTTGAACCAAGAATCCAAGAAGCTAAGAAAGAATTAGATATTCTTTTAGAACAAGAAGAACAAATCAATAGTGAAATTGAATCTTTACAAGGAGTGGCTAAAGATATTTCCCTTGCTATTGGAAAAAATGAAAATCATTTACACGAACTTTCCACTAAATTAGAAGAAATTGCTAAAAAAACAAAGCTTATTAAAACAGAAAAAGAACATAAGGCATTAAATTTAGAAGAAGAATTAGCCAAAGAGCAAATTACCTTTGCTAATGAGGAGATCGCTCGGTTAAATACGCTTTTAGAGAGCAAAAAAGATGCCATTAATGTTTTAAAAGAAAAGATTGAAAACAATAAAAAAGAGCAACAAGCTATTGAAACTAAGGTGCAAGGAGAGGTGGAGAAAGTAAAAGCAGAGCAAAAGGAAGTTTTCTCCCAGAAAGAAAAACTTGTTATCAAGATGGATCAAAAAATCATTTCTTTTTATGAAAAGATTAGAAAATGGGCAAAAAATACGAGTGTTGTTTCTATTTCTAGACAAGCTTGTGGTGGTTGTTTTATGCGTATTAATGATAAAGTTTATTCTGATGTTATTCGCTCTGATGATATTATTACTTGCCCTCATTGTGGAAGAATTCTTTATAACCAAGAAGAGACCGCTTAAAATTTAATGTATCTTTTTGTTTTTTGTTATTATGTTTTAGTGTCTTTAGTGCATTTGTGTGCTTTACCTATTCTTTTTTTACTCTCTTTTAAATCTAAATATGAAGAATCCCTTAAGAGACGTTTTTTTATTCCAGAGTTTTTAGAAGAGGGTGCTGATATTTATTGGATTCACGCTTGTTCTTTTGGTGAGATAAAGGCATTAGAGCCTGTTGTGGAGGCTTTAGAAAAGGCTTTAAAAGATAATGAAAAAATCTTATTAACTACTATAACACAAACCGGATTTACTTTAGCACAAGAGAATTATCCTAAGTGTATTGTCTGTTATTTACCTTTTGAGAGTTTTATTCCTTTTTGGATACAGAATCTTTCTCTTAAAGCTTTTGTGCTTTTTGAAGCAGAGTTATGGCTTATGCCTGTTTTTTACGCTAAAAAAAAGGGTGCAAAAACTTTTTTGATTAATGCACGTATTTCTTCTTTTGAAAAATACCAAAAAGGGAAGTTTTTTTATAAGAGATTTTTTTGCTATATCGATAAAATTTTTTGCCAAAAGAGAGGGGATAAAAGAAACTTTGAAGCATTAGGGGCTAAAGATGTTGAAGTATATGGTAATTTAAAGCTTTGTGTTAATCCACAAGTTACCCAAGAATACCCAATTCCAAATCAAAAAATATGGGTTATTGCAAGCACACACCAAAAAGATTCTACATTAGAGGAAGTTTTAATTTTAAAATCTCTCTTAAAGGTTTTGCCTAAAGACCTTGAAAGTTGTCCTAGAATCCTCTTTGTCCCGCGACATTTAGAGAGGATTGGGGGTATTCAGAAAGCCTTAGATGCACTTTTAAAATCCCATAATCTTCCTAATTTAGTTGTAAGCTCTAAAGTGGGAATAGAAAAGTCCTTGCATTTCCCTTTTGTTTTAATAGATAAAATGGGTGTTTTAAATAATCTTTATGCTTTAGCGGAGTTAGTAATTCTAGGGGGAAGTTTTTTGAAGGGTATTGGGGGGCATAATCCTATAGAACCAGCTTTTTTTGGAGTAAAACTTATTAGTGGTCCTTATATCTTTCACCAAAGAGCTTTATTTGATGGTATCCAAAATTATGTTTTATGCGATATTTCCCAACTAGAAAATGTGCTTTTATATGTAGATTGCTTATATCCCTCTTGCATTATTAAAAAAATAAAAATTTCTAGGATTATTCAAGCTTTGCGAGGTGTTAGTGAAAAGGCATAAGAAAACTCACCAAATTTCTCCTAAAATTGTAGTAAATGCACAAAAAGCTTATAAGCTCTTAGCTCTACAAGAGGGGATTTCTAATAATGAGGCTAAAGAGCTTATTGATAGAGGTTTAGTGAGTATTCAAGGGAAGCGATTAAAGATTGCCCGCTCTTTGCTTAATCCGCAAGTAAAATTCCAAATTCAAAAGATTCCCCATTCTCACATACTCTTTGAAGATACAAATATCCTCGCACTTTCTAAGCCCCCATTTCTAACTTCAGAGGAGATTGCAAGAAAATATCCCGCGTGGGATTTATTACATCGTCTTGATAGGGAGACAAGTGGAGTTTTGTTATTAGTTAAAAAAGATTCTAGTTTTGCTTTGAAAGCAAAAGAAGCTTTTAAGCAAGAGCGAGTTTTTAAAGAATATATCGCTATTGTAGAGGGAATTTTTAAAGAGGAATGTGAGATTGAACTCCCTTTGATGGCACAAAAGGGAAAGTTTGCTAAAGTGGTAGTTGCAAAAGATGGATTGAGGGCTTATAGTAAAATTACCCCTTTAGAAATTGAAGGAAAGAAAACAAAGGTTAGTATTCAAATAACAACCGGTAGGACACATCAAATAAGAGTGCATTTAGCCCATAAAAAGTATCCTATTCTTGGGGATACTTTTTATGGAGGGAAGCCTTTTAAACGTATAATGTTACATTCCCATAAAATTGCTCTTTTGGGGTATGAGTTTGAGGATTTACCCCCACAAGAATTTACTTTTAAAAGCAATTTGTAAAAATGAAGTTTTAAGGCAGTATCTGTTATACTCTCTTGTATTTCTTACAGAATGGAGAATCATTAATGAAGGAAGCAAAATCAATCTGGATGGATGGAGAGCTTGTTCCTTGGTTTGAAGCTAAAGTGCATATCTTAACGCATACCTTGCATTATGGTAATGGCGTGTTTGAAGGGACTAGAGCTTATAAAACTGATAGGGGAATGGCAATTTTTCGTCTTAAAGAGCATACTAAAAGGCTTTTAAATTCTGCAAAAATTGTCGCAATCCAAACCCCTTTTACGCAAGAAGTGCTAGAGCAAGCCCAAATTGAGCTTTTAAGGGATAATCATTTTACGAGTAATGCCTATATTAGACCTTTGATTTATTTAGGCTATGGTGTAATGGGTGTTTATCATAAACAAGCCCCTGTTAAAGTCGCTATTGCTGCTTGGGAATGGGGTGCTTATTTGGGTGATGAGGGATTAGAGAAAGGTATAGCTATTAAAACCTCTTCTTATACAAGAAACTCTGCTAGATCCCATTTTGGTAAAGCAAAGGCTATAGGGAACTATCTTAATTCACAAATGGCAAAATTTGAAGCTATTGAATGTGGGTATCAAGAAGCTTTGCTTTTAGATGATTGTGGAATGGTAGCTGAAGGAAGTGGAGAATGCTTTTTTATTGTAAGAGATGGAGAAATTATTACACCGCCTCACGATTCTTCTTTAGAGTCTATTACGCAAAATTCTGTTATTACTCTTGCAAGAGATTTAGGGTTTAAGGTAATTGAACGTAATATTACTCGTGATGAGGTGTATATTGCCGATGAGGCATTTTTTACTGGAACTGCTGCTGAGATTACTCCCATTTCACGATTAGATAGTCGTATTATCGGGAATGGTGGGAGAGGGGAAATAACAAAAACCCTTCAAGAATCTTTTTTTGATATTGTTTATGGACGCAATTCAAAATATAGCCATTGGCTAACTTATATTGATTAAGAGAGGTTATTATGCCAATTGATTTAAATGAGCACTTAAGACAGAAAAATAAAAATTATAAATCCCAGCAAGAAAATGGAGGAAGTAGTAATAATGAAGGCAATGGGGCTAATCGTAATTTTCAAAATTACTCTAAAATCCCATCTTTTAATATGCCAAGTGGTAAGAAAATGATGGTAGTTTATGTGTTAATTATCTTGATTGTATTATTATTCTTACTAAAACCTTTTACGATTATTAATAGTGGTGAGGTAGGGGTAAAAATCACTACAGGGGAATTTAGTCCTACTCCTTTACAGCCAGGGATTCACTTTTTTATTCCCGGAATTCAGAGGATTATTCCTGTAAATACTAAGGTTAGAATTGCGGAATTTATAAGTGCTGAAGCTTCTACTTTTAGAGGTAGGGATGAGGGAAGTTTAAAAAATCAAGCGATTAATGTTTTAGATTCACGGGGTTTATCTGTTTCTGTGGAATTAGCCGTGCAATACCGCTTAGATCCTCTAAGTGTGCCTCAAACGATAGCAACTTGGGGACAAAATTGGGAGGAGAGAATTATTACTCCTGTTATTCGTGAGATAGTTCGTAATGTTGTAGGAAGTTTTCCAGCTGAAGAATTACCAACTAAACGCAATGAAATTGCTGCCCTTATTGACCAAAAATTTAGAGAAAATATTGAAGGCTTGAAAAATCGTCCTGTAGAGTTAGTTTCTATCCAATTAACAGAAATAGTCCTTCCTATTGCCATTAAAGAGCAAATTGAACGCGTGCAAGTAGCAAGACAAGAAGCGGAGAGGGCAAGATATGAGGTAGAAAGGGCTAAACAAGAAGCAGAGAAAAAGGCTGCCTTAGCCAAAGGGGTTGCGGATGCTACTATTATAGAAGCTGATGCACAAGCAAGAGCTAATAGGCTTATTAGTCAAAGCTTAAATAGCCCTCTTTTGCAATTACGACAAATTGAAGTGCAAGGTAAGTTTAATGAGGCTTTACAAGTCAATAAAGATGCAAAGATTTTTTTAACACCAGGTGGTGTTGCTCCTAATATTTGGTTAGATTCAAAAGATACACAAAGAGCAGCTTCTATAGGGCAATAAAGCGTGAAAAAATTAGAAAAAATAGCTTGGGATAAACTCAATGGCTTAATCCCAGCAATTATACAAGATTATGCGACTAAAGAAGTCTTAATGTTAGCTTTTATGAATAAAGAGGCATTGGAGCTTAGTTTAAGCACTGGATATACACATTTTTACTCCCGCTCTAAAGAAAGGATTTGGAAAAAAGGGGAGCAAAGCGGACATATACAAAAAATTCATCAAATTTTTTTGGATTGTGATAAAGATAGTGTGCTATTGGAGGTAGAGCAAGTAGGTGTAGCCTGCCATACAGGTCATAAAACTTGTTTTTTTAAGACTTTAGAGGGGTCTTGTTCTTCTTATGAAGCCTTGAATACCAATCTTATTTATGGGGTAGTTGATAGGCTCTATCCTATACTCTTAGAAAGAAAAGATGCTAATCCTAAGACTTCTTATACTGCCTCTCTTTATCAGAAGGGTGAAAATGCCATTGCTAAAAAAATTGTTGAAGAAGCGGCGGAGCTTGGATTTTCTATAAAAGATAGAAAAAAAGAAGATATTATTTATGAGGCAGCAGATTTACTTTATCATTCTTTGGTGGGGCTTGCTTATTGTGATGTGAATCCTGATTTAATTAGACAAGAACTCATAAGACGTTTTGGTCTAAGCGGGATTGAAGAGAAGCAGGCAAGGGGTTAATTGAGTTTATGGATATTGTTTCACTAAAGGCTACCATTGCTTCTTTTATGGATTTTGCAGAATATTTTTCTTTGCCGGATTATTTGATTTTAACTAGTGGATTTTTAGTGCTTTTGCTTTTGCTCTTATTATTTGTTGCATTGCGTTCTTATTTTATAGTGGCCTTTGTAGTGTTTCTAGTAGGTTTGATTTTATTCTTTCTATCCCCTCTTGTTTATCAAGTTTTAATGACAAATGTTATTAGAAAGGTTGAAATTACTCTTAAATTTAACCAAAAGATGTATTATGATGATTCTTATTTTGTAGAAGGGAGTCTTGTTAATAAGGGGATAATTAAATTTAGAGGCTGTGTAATCTCGGTGAATTTTGTCCCCAAAGGTATTAAAAAACTACAAGCTTTGAGATATGAAATTAAACCAATTTATAAGCATTTACAGGTTTATGAAAATCCTCTAAATGTTGATGAAAAATTAGATTTTAAGATTCTTATACCATCTCCTAATCCTGAAGTTTTATATTCTCTAAATACAAGAGGTAGCTGTTATTAATGAAAATTGCCATTAGTGTTGGGGATATTAATGGAATTGGTTTAGAGATTTTACTAAAAAGTCATAAAAAGATTTCAAAAATTTGTCAGCCTATTTATTGTGTAGATGAGAAGCTTTTAAAACAAGCTGCGAAAATTTTAGGATTAAAAGATCCTAAGGATTTATGTTGTGTATCTCCTTGTTCTTTTATACCTTGCATTGAACCTGCCTGCATTACTAAAGAGAGTGGAGAATATTCTTATGCAAGTTTTTTAAAAGCTTTAGAGCTGGTAAAAGAACATAAAGTACAAGCTATTACAACTTTGCCTATCCATAAAAAAGCCTGGCAATTAGCTAATGTTCCTTATGCAGGACATACACAAGCCCTTAGGGATATTTTTAAACAAGAAGTGATTATGGTTTTAGGGTGCAAGAAGCTATATATGGCTTTATTTAGTGATCATATTCCTTTAAGAGAGGTTTTTGAAAAAATAACTTTTGAATCTTTGTTGAAATTTTTGTTGCAGTTAGCTCCTTTTATCCATAAGCCACCTTGTGGAGTTTTAGGATTAAATCCTCACGCGGGGGATTTTGGCGTATTAGGAGATGAAGAAGAAGTGATTAGGGAAGCTATTAAAAGAGCTAATGTTGTAATAGGCGAAGAAAGATTTATAGGTCCTTTAGTGCCAGATACTGCATTTGTTGGTAAGCATTGGCGTTATTATGTGGCTATGTATCACGATCAAGGGTTAATTCCGCTTAAAATGCTTTACTTTAAAAATAGTATTAATCTTACATTAAATTTGCCCTTTATCCGCACTTCCGTTGATCACGGTACGGCTTTTGATATTGCTTATTGCAATAAAGCTGATACTAAAAGTTATAGGAATGCTATTAAGGAAATAATTAGACACAATTTGAAAACAAAAGGAGGGGATAGAATATAAAACATAAACTAACTATTAAGTGAGTGTATGGTTAATGTTTCTTAAATTTTTATTGATATTTTGTGTAGCAATAGATTTCTTGTTTTAATGGGTGGTGCTAAAGGAATTTTTGTTATATTATGGTTTTGGTTTAAAATTATTAGTTTTAAAGTGTGATATTATTGAGAGTGAGGTGCTATGGAGGAGTTAGAGGAGTTTTTTAAAGAAGTCTATCCTTTAAAGAATTTGCATATTATGGATTCTAATCTTGAAAGTAGTAGCGATAAGGTGGCTATTATTCTAAGCTTAGATTCTAAGAATTTCCAAGTTTTTTGGGAAATTCCTATTTTATTACAATTTTATAGACAATATTTAAGAGATACCATAAGTTATAAATTGATTTTGCAAGTGCAATATGGATTATGTTTGCAATTACAACAAGAGAGTATTTCTAAAGAATTTGTAGAAACTATTTTGGCGAAATTAAATGTTTTATATGAAAAGGGATTGGTTGAAAATAAGCATTTTTTAAAAATGCAGGGTTTTTTGCAAGCTATTTTGGGGCGTAAAAGTTATGCAAAAGAATCTAAAATCCAATCTTTTTCTAGGGAATTTCAAAACTTCTTTGATGAAAGTCTAGAAATATTACAAAACCAAGCAAAAAAGATAGTGGCTAGTGATAATACTATGGAGAGAGAATTTGAAGTTTTATTGCAAAGGGCAAAAAATAAACATTTTTCTATTGGGGTAAGTGGTGTTTTAAGTTCAGGTAAAAGCACGCTTTTAAATGCTTTATTGGGTAAGGAAATCTTAGGGAGTTCAACTATTCCAGAGACTGCAAGTTTAACAATTTTAAAATATCATCAAATCCCTTATGCAGAAGTTACTTTTTGGAATAAAAGAGAATGGGAGATTCTTCAAAAGACTTTTGATTTAGAGATTTTAAGCGCATTAAAAGCACTCCCTAAATTTACACAAAGCTTACAAGAATATATATTAGAAGATTCAAAGATTATGCGGATTCCCTTAGAGGAGTTACCTGTTTTTACTTCTGCTAATCACCCAGATAAATTGTGTAATTTAGTAAAAACTATTACACTTTTTACCCCCTTAGAAACTTTAAAGAATAATGTAGAAATTGTTGATACTCCAGGTCTTGATGATCCTATTATTCAAAGAGAGGAAATTACTAAGAACTATATTAAGAGATGTGATTTGCTAATTCACGCTATGAATGCCTCACAAAGTGCTACCCAATTAGATATAGATTTTATTTTACAAACTTTAGAAACTACCAATATCTCTAGACTTTTGGTTGTTTTAACGCATGCTGATTTATTGGAGGAAAAAGAATTACAAGCAGCTTTGCAATATACGCAAGAGAGTGTTAAAAAGCAGCTTTTAGGGGTTATAGAGGAGCTAGATTTATTTATGGAGCGTCTAGATTTTATTTATCTCTCTAGCTATCCTGCTTTATTATGCCAAATAGATCCTAAGAAGGCTATGGAATTAGGATATAGTTTAGAAACATCTAATTTTGCAGCTTTTAAAGGTTATCTTGACAAAACCCTTTTGGGACAGGATAGTTTTCAATCTAAGGATATTATTTATACTCTTACACAAGGACTTATAAAGATTATTAAACAATATAAAGAGTATTTGCTTTTGCAAAAAGACTTGCTTTTTGCAACAGAGGATAGAATACAAAAAGTTATTTTAGAGGCGAAAGCACAAAGGCAAAAGGCTTTAGAAGCTTATAAGTGTAAGGAGCGAAATTTAGAAGAATGCAAAGAGCAAGTAGAGGAATATTTAAAGAGTTTAAAAGTATTTCTTACTCAAAAATTAGATGAAGCACAGAATATCCTTATCCAAAGACTCTTTGATGATATAATGTATGATTATCAAAGAAATAAAGTTCCAGATAATGCAAGGCTAGAGAATATTTTAAACCAAGGATTAAAGGATTTTTTAGTGGATATTTTACGCCAATACCAGCAAAGTTTGACTAAAAAGATTCTACAAATTCAAAATAAAATGCAAATTGTAAGTGATGGAGGACAACTTCTAAAATTCCATTTGAACGAAACGATGCTTATAAAGACAAAAAAGCAAATCTTAAATGCTATTATCCCTAAACTTCTTCAATATAATAAAAATCAATCAAGCTTACTTTTAGAGATGTTGCATTTAGCCTTTAAATCAGGATTTGGAAGCTTTATTGAGGAGATTTTAACGCAGAGCTATAGTCTCCAAGATGAACTCATTTTAGATTTTGATAAGACTCTAAAGGGCATTTTTGAGGAAATGAGTAAAGATATAAACACAAAAGATGAAATTTTGAATAAATCTTTAAGGGAGAATGCAGTTACGCAAGAACAAAAGATTTTAAAGCAAAAAAGCTTTGATGCTTTTGAGGGGCTTTTAGAAGAATCTTTAGAGATTTTTAGAGCTTTACAAATGTATGCAACAAGGGGTAAAACCTATGCTTGAAACCTATATAAAACAATGCCAAGAAATTTTAGAATCTAATACTAAAAGAACTCCTTTACAAAAGTTTATTTTTGAAATTTGTAAAAATTTAAATCCTAATGATTGTTCCTTAGAGTTTATACAACAATTGCAAAACCAACCCAAAGAGCCTTTGCAGATTGCTGTTATAGGGCAGTTTTCAAGTGGTAAAAGCACCTTTTTAAATGCACTTTTAGGGCAAAGTATTTTACCAACAGGTGTTACGCCTATTACTTCTAAAGTCTGTAAAATTTGCTATGGGGAGGAGTATGTTTTAGAAGTTTTGTATAAAGATGGTAGGAGATTTTTACACGATGTTGAATTTTTTCACTCTCTAAATAGACAAAATTCTGAAGATATTGATTATTTTTGTCTTTATGCTCCCCTTTTGTTCCTTAAGGGTATGAACTTTTTAGATACTCCGGGGTTTAATTCTCAAAACATTGAAGATACTTTAGTAACCCAGAGGATACTAGAGAATGTTGATGGAGTTATTTGGATAACTTTAATTGATAACGCAGGAAAAAATAGTGAAAAACTCTTATTAAAGGAGATGATACAACGTTATGCACAAAAAAGTCTTTGTGTGCTTAACCAAAAAGATAGATTAAAAAACGAAGAAGAGATACAAATAAGCTTGGCTTATACACAAAATGCTTTTGAAGGAATGTTTGCTAAAATCATTCCTGTATCGTCTAAAGAAGCTTTAAGGGCAAGATTAAATACCCAAAAGAAAATTTTAGAGAGCTTTTTTTTAAAGATTTCTCATCATATTGCTAACTCTCCAAAAACTCAAGAATCTTTGGGTATTTTTGAAGATTATTATTATAAAAAAAGAGAGGAAATCCAAATAGAAATCTCTCATTTAGGAGAGAATGAGAGCTTAATGGAGAAGTCTAATATGCCTTTAATCTTTGAATTTTTTAATGAAGTTATTAAACCACAAGCTAATGTAACAAAGGAATATCGTGTTTTAAAAAAGCTTAAAGAAATGCATATAAGGCTGCATTTGCAATACCATAAAATTTATCTTTGTTATGGGGGGCTACAAAAGATTTTAAGCAATCATTATCAAAATGTTTCTTTAAAGTGTCTCAAACACCAAGAACAAGAGCAAAAGAGGTTTAATGATATTTATGGGAATTTAGATTTACTCTTAGATGTTCTAGCGCAAAAAATTTATACAAGTTTAGAAAAAATACAATTTTCTTATGAAGTCAAACAAAAAGGAATCTTTACGCAAAAAACCTATAAACATACTAAAGAAACTTTTGTATTGCCCATAGAAAAATTGCAAATTTCTTTGCAAAATATTGATACCCAATTAGTCAAGGATTTTAAGGCTTTAAGTGTGCAAATTCGAGACTTCTATGGAGTTATTTTGGGTTTTATTTCAGGGTTTTCTAATGCCCTTAAGAAAGAAATACAAATATGGATAAATAAGGAGATTAAGAAGCAAGAGATTTATAAGTATGCTCCAAATAATCAAGCCTTAAAGAACTTACAAGAATTTTCACAAAACCATTATGAAACCCTTTTAGTAGATTTTTTTAGCAATGATTTAAAAGCGACTTCTTATTTGCAAAGTGAGTTATTTTTTCTTAGTCATTTTATTGGCGTTAATTATAATAATTGTATTACTTTGGTGCTTAATACTTTGGATTTAAAAATTAAAAATGCTTTGCAAAAATTTCAAGAAAACCCTATGGAGTTTGCACTTTTTGTGCCAACTTTAGAGAATATTCGTGAGATTTTAAACACAGCCTTTTGTTTTGAGCAGTTTCAGGCAAGGCTTTTTGGTCCTATGAATCTTTTAAAAAAAACCTATTCACAATTTAATACGCATCTTCAAGAGATTATTGAGGATAAAATAGCAAATATTGAGAGTGAAAAATGTGAAATTAAAGAAGAAATGAATACAATCTCAAAAAATTTGGGCAAAATTTCAGAGTTTTCAAAAGGAACTTAAGCTGCCTTGAAGTATAATAACTTTATACGGATCAAAGGACGATAATATGAAAGTAGAGCTCTTAGAGCCATACATTCAAGTTAGTATAGAAAAAGAATCACAATTTTTAAAACGTGCAGTGGATTTTGCATATAAGCATTTTTCAAAGGCTTATCGTCTCTCAAGTTCTGTTTTGATCTTAGATGATGGGGAACGTTATAAAAAAAATTATTTTTTGAATTGGGCATATCATGTTGCTATGCAAGATGAATGTAAGAAGCAAAGCGAAAAATTTGATACTATTTTAGATAGTAGCTATCTACCCATACGCATTAAAATGATAGAAAATAGAGCTATGTTAGAGTATATTGTTGTCTCTTTGCAGATTATTCAAAGTAACATTAGTAATTCTCAAGTTTGTTTAAGACTAAATCGTCCTAATCGTTTAGCAAAACGTTATTTGACATCCTTTTTTCAAGATTTTTTAATTAGTTATACAAAAAAAGAGATTTTCTTAGATTCAAGTAGCCCTTATTTTTGGGAGAAACTCATTACTATATTATCTGCTAAGATTATTCATAATATTGTTCTCGATTTTGATTATGAGACTTTTAAATCTCATAATACCTTTGAATGTTTTGAAGAATATTTGACACAGGAGGAGAAAATACTGAAAAAAAGTTATAAAATTTTGGGTTGTAGTTATAATGATACTTTTGAAATTATTAAGAATCGTTATGTAGAATTAGCAAAAATTTATCACCCTGATAATGTTTATGGGCAAGATGGTAAAATTGTTGAAGGTTATGCAGAAAAGTTTAGGATTATCAAAGAAGCCTATGAGAATATTAAGAGTAACTTTAGAAGAATAGCTTATTAAGGAGGCAAGATGGCAAATAATGGAATGGAGATAAGGTTTGAAGAAGAACCAAAGAGGGGTTGGAGCTTTTTATGGATTCTAATCTTTATTATTCTTTTGCTTTGTGCTATTGGTTTTTATTTGTTAAAACAGCCTTTTGGGCAAGATAGTGTTGCAAAAATTCAAAATTTTTTTATAGGAGAAACAGGAGAAGAGAATCTTTATGTTGAAGTTATAGAGGATACAAAAGATGAAGAGATTAAGCGATTACAATTTGCCCTAATGCAGAAAGAGCAAGAGTTAATGGAACTCGCTAATTCTATGAAAGGTGGTATTGGTGTATCATTTGAGCAAGATAGTAAAAGTGAAAATACTTTAACAAATATTCGCTATGTTATTAAACCTAAAAAACAAATTATTGCAGAGTGCTTTTCTATGGATATAGGAAGATGGGAGATTCCGCAAGGTTGTTTGCTTTCTATTGCGACAAAAGTATCTAAAGAATTAGAAGAAGATAGGCAAGTAGTAGCTTTTGAAGTGCAAGGAATTGTAGATACTAATCCTTATCGTGGATTATCTCCAGAATTAAAGCAAGAAGGTTTAGCGAGTTTTAGAGCAAGAGAAGCAATTAATCAGATTTATGCAAAAATACCTAATGCTACTGCCTTTGAAGGTCCTAGTATCCAAAGACCCAACCAAAGGGGTTATAGCATTAAAGCTTATTTTGTAGAATAATGGAGCCTATTCATACTATCGGCGTATTCTTACGCCCCCTTACACATTCTTTAAGACAATATTTTTTTGAATTTCAAGATTTAGCTACTTCTTTAGGGTTTGAAGTAGTTTTAGAATCCATTAGTGCAAAGATGATAGGGATAGAGGGTTTGGATTTTGAAAGTGTTTGTCATAAAAGCGATGCTTTGCTTTCTATTGGAGGGGATGGCACTTTAATTTCTGTCGCTAGACGCTCTTTTATCCACCAAAAGCCAATTTTAGGTATTAATATGGGGAATTTAGGATTTTTAACAGATTTGCAAAAAGAAGAAGTAGAAACCTTTTTTCCCCTTTTAAAGAGTGGAAATTATAATATTGCTAATCATATGATGTTAGAGGGGAGTATTAATGGGGATTGTTTTTTTGCACTTAATGATATTATTTTAAGGCATATTAATAATGGCTCTATGATACATTTAAGGGCTTCTATTGATGGAGAATATTTTAATTCTTATTATGGGGATGGTTTGATTATTGCTACCCCTACAGGTTCTACGGCTTATAATATTAGTGCCGGTGGAGCTGTGGTTTATCCTTTCT
This sequence comes from Helicobacter apodemus, assembly GCF_003097575.1. NCBI lineage: Bacteria > Pseudomonadati > Campylobacterota > Epsilonproteobacteria > Campylobacterales > Helicobacteraceae > Helicobacter > Helicobacter apodemus. The sequence continues at coordinate 2,022,251 of NZ_CP021886.1, forward strand.
CTTATAATTTATTACTTACTCCTATTTGCCCTCATTCTCTCACACAAAGACCTTTGGTTTTGCCCGGGGAATTTGAAGTGGATATAGAAGTGGGGAATAATGAGGAATGTAATGTTGTTATTGATGGGCAAGAAAATAAACTTTTAAAGCCTAATCAATGTATTCATATTAAGGCTTTAAAAAGTGGAGTAAAACTTATCCATAATCCCCATTGGAATTATTTTAAAATTCTTCGTCAAAAATTCCATTGGGGGGAATAATGCAAAAATTGCTACTCCATAAAATTTCAATTTTTAACTCCCCAGCTTTTAAAGAAGTATCCTTTGAACCTAGTGCTTATTTTAATGTTTTTAGTGGTGCAAGTGGGGCTGGTAAATCCGTGTTGATGGAATCCATTTTAGCCCTTTTTGGATTAAGGGAGTGCAATGCCTCTAAATTGGAAGCTTACTTGGAGTTAGAAGGAGTATCTGAAGAATTTAGCGATTTAATTGATGAAGGAGAAGTTGTTTTAAGTATTATAAAAAAAGAAAAAGTGAGCTATTTTCTTAATGCTCAAAAAATTCCTAAAAAAAAGATTCAAGAGTTATTTGCTCCTTTTTTAAAACATTTAGCGACAAAGAGAGGTGAAGAGTTAAGTCAGGAAAATTTACTCTTTATTTTAGATGGTTATTGTGAGTTTAGAAGTAGTATCCATCAACAAAAGCTTAATAATTATCGTCAAAGTTTCATACAATACCAAAAAAGTAAAAAAAAATTAGAGGCTTTAGAGCGGGAAACCTTACAAATTTATGAGCTTAAGGAGTTTGTGCGTTTTGAAATTGACAAGCTAGAAGCTCTATCTCCTAAAGAGGGGGAGTATGAGGAGCTTTTAGCACTTAAAAAAGCTATTTCAAAAAAAGAGAAAATCGCACAAAGTATCCAAGAAGTTTCAGAAATCTTAAATCATAGCCATAAAATTTCAAACTTCTTAGAGCTTGTTGGTGAATCCAATAGTCCTATTTTAGAATCTTTAAATGAACTTGAATTAATCTGTGAGAGAGAAAAGGAATATTTAGCAGAATTACAAGAGAGCAATATCGACACAATTCTAAATCGTTTGGAGGAATTAAGCTCTTTAAAGCATAGATATGGAGGAGTTAAGGAGGCATTAGAATATTTAGAAAACAAAAGGCAAGAATTACAAAAATACGAAAATATCGAGCAGGACTTAAAGGAGGCAAAAAACGCTTTCAAGGAAGCCAAAGCATTATTATCCCAACATACACAAATGCTTCTAAGCTCTAGAAAAGAACATTTAGAGGATTTTAATAAGGATTTAAATGAGATTTTAATAATGCTTAAAATGCCACAAGTAAAAATAGAGATTCTTTATGAGATTTTAGAAGAATCTTTGGGGGATTTTTTTCTTTCAATGATTTTTCCGCCTAATACTGCATTAAAAAACCTTAGTGCCGGAGAGGTTAATCGTTTAAGACTTGCTTTGCTACTTATTCAAAATACCGAAGTTAAAAACCAAGCCCTTATTATTTTAGATGAAATTGATGCTAACTTAAGTGGGGAAGAATCTCAAGGGGTAGCTTTGATTTTAAAAAAGCTCTCCAGTAATTTTCAAATCTTTGCAATTTCTCATCAACCGCATATGCCAAGTGTGGCAACAAAACATTTTTTGGTGCAAAAACAAGTAGCAACATCAGGAATTATAGAATTAGATAAGGCAGGCAGGATTGAAGAAATCGCGAGGATGATAAGTGGAAAAGACATTACTAAAGAAGCAATAGATTTTGCAACACGATGCCTTAAAGATATAGAATGAATTTAAATCTTTTAAAGAGATTTTCCTCCTTTTTAAACGATAAAACCCCCTTAAGCTTCGTCTCATTAAACGTATAGGGGATAATCTTTTTAAATTAGATATTGCAGGGAGTATCTTTTATTTTGATTTGAGTAAAGGAAAAAGTGGTATTTTTGTTACAGAGGATTTATTGCTCTCTCCTAAGAGCTATAATGCACCTTTTGATAGGAGTTTAGAGAAATATTGTGTGAATGCTTTTATTACAAAAGCACAAGTTGATGGGGAAAATAGGATATTACAGCTCTTTTTAGAAACTAAGCATAGTTATAAGACTTTAGAAGTGATTTTACAAGCAGAATTTACAGGCAGGAATACAAATCTTATTTTACTCAATAAAGAGCAGGTTGTTTTAGATGCTTTGCGTCATATTACCCTCTCACAATCTTTTCGTGAGGTTCGCATTAATAAGAAGTTGTTACCGCTGCCACAACCTGTGTTTGCTAAAAAAGTTATGATAGAAAAAGAGGGGGATTTATTTGTAGATTTAAAAAATCTTTTTGTTTATAGAAAGCAAGAGGTTTTAGGGAAAAGAATTTTGAAAGTTAGTCTTTATATTCAGCAAAAAATTCTTCATCTTCAAGAGATTCTTAAATCTTTAGGGGACAAGGAATTATTAGAGCAAAAAGCTAAAGAGGAATTAGAATTTGGGAAAGTTATTATTCATAATCTTTATCGTTTTTTGGATTTTAGGGGCAAAGAAATTGTATTAGATGGGAAGCTCATAGTTTTGCCACCTAAGGCACATTCGCTCTCTCAAGCAGCTCAAATATTTTTTGAAAACTCTAAAAAACTTTATAAAAAAGCACAAAATATTTATATTCAAGAAAATCATTTGAAAGAAAAAATCAATTTTTATCAAAATCTCTTAGGAATGGTTCAAAATGTAACAAATATACACGATTTAGAAATTTTAGATTCCAATTTTCAAAAAGATATTAAGAAAAGCAAAGGCGATAAGGCTTTTGAGAGCTTTTTTATCGAGGGTTTTAAAATCTCTATTGGGAAGAGTGAGAGAGAGAATATTGTCCTTTTAAAAGAGGCTAAAGCCGAGGATTTGTGGCTACATATTAGAGATATTCCAAGCTCACATTGCATTATCCATAGTGGAAAAAGCAAGATTCCTGATATAATAATTTACAAAGCAGCACAAATTTTAGTCGGATTGCTTAAAAGTTATGGTGGAAGTTATGAAGTTGATTATACAAAAAGGAAATTTGTAAAAATCCTAGAGGGTGCAAAGGTAGTGTATGCAAAGGAGCAAACACTTAAGGCTATAAAGGAGTAAAAGATGGCAGTAAATCCTATAGGCAATGTTACTTATATTAATCAAAATGCACAGGTTAATTCCACACAATATGCTAATTCCCAAGTAAAGGGAGATTTTCAAGCAATGGTCAATCTCCAGATTATGGAAGAAAAACAAAATGAGATTGAAGAGGTGCGTCCTACTGAAGAAACTCTAAAAAGTGATGAAGATGCAGAGGGACAGGCTAGAGAGAGGGATGAGGAGGAAAAGCAAGCTAAAGAAGATAAAAAAAAAGATGGGGATAATATAGAAGTGGGAGAAGATGGGAATATTAAACATTTAGATATTTCTGTTTAAAGAAATTAAAGTTTTTTTTGTTTTTTATTTTGTAGAATTTCTTTTAAGGTTTATACCTTAATTCTATATAAATAAGGAAAGTCATGTTTAAATTACGCACATTACCTTTTGGTGAAATTAAAGATTTTATTAGTAGAGAAACTTGTGAATTCCATTATGGGAAGCATCATCAAACTTACATCAATAACTTAAACAATCTTGTTAAGGGAACAGAGTTTGAATCTGCAGGGCTTTTTGATATTGTAACAAAGGCACAAGGTGGGATTTTTAATAATGCAGCACAGATTTATAATCACGATTTTTATTGGGACTGTATCTCTCCTAATGAAACTAAGCAAAGTGATGAGTTAAAAAATGCCATTAATGAATCTTTTGGAAGTTTTGATAAATTCAAAGAGACTTTTTTACAATCTGCTACAACACTCTTTGGTGCTGGATGGTGTTGGGTTGTTTATAATCCAAATTCTAAAAAACTAGAGATAGTCCAAACAAGTAACGCACAAACTCCTGTAACTCAAGGGTTAATTCCTATTTTGGTGGTTGATGTTTGGGAACACGCTTATTATGTGGATTATAGAAACGCACGTCCGGGATATTTAGATAAGTTTTTTAGCCATATCCATTGGGATTTTGTTTCTAAAGCTTTAGAGTGGGCTAAAAAAGAGGGTATGAATTCAGTGAAGTTTTATATAGACTCTTTACATGCTTAATATATACTTAAGTAGTTTATGCTAGAATACCACCTCATTGTGAGGGAGTAGTAAGCAAGAAATTTTCTTGTGGTAAGCCAACATACTGATAGTATTTCTTAATAATTATCTGGTTTTACCTTGAATTATGAGACTCATATATAACGAATTTTCGCTATATATGAGTCCCTCTTTGCGTTAGGCTCATATATAGTTAAGGAGGCTTAATGCAATTGCAAGATCCCTTTTCTATTCTTTTATCTAAATACCATACTAATATAAGTTTTGGTTTAACCCATCAGCAGGTTTTAGAAAATAAAGAGAAATTTGGTAAGAATTCTTTAGATAAACCTCAAAAAATTCCGCTATTTGTGCAACTTATCCAAGTTTTTAAAGAACCTATTATGGCATTATTGCTTTTTGCTGCATTCTTAGCATTAGTGGTTAATACCTATGAATCTTTTTATCATCAAGAAGTAAATTTTTTAGAAACTATAGGCATTTTTACCGCTATTTTTTTATCAGCATTTGTTACTTTAGCTATGGAAAATAAGAGTCAAAAGGCTTTTGAAAGCCTTAATAAGCTCTTGGAAAATAATAAAGTAAGGGTTATACGCGATGGAGTAATGCAATTAATAGGGCAAGAGAATATTGTTGTAGGGGATATTCTTTTTTTAGAAAGTGGGGATAAGATTCCAAGTGATTGTAAAATTTTGCAATGTCAAGATTTATTTTGTGATGAATCAAGTCTAACCGGGGAGAGTTTTCCAGTTGCTAAAACTGTCTGTTTAAGAGAGAATGCTAATGAAAGTATGCTTTATAGAGGATGCTTTATTACTCAAGGAAATGCAAAGGCATTATGTATAAGGGTCGGCAATCAAACAGAATTTGGAAAAATAGCCTTAGCATTAAAGGATGTTTCTAACCTTAGCACACCCTTGCAAGAGAAGCTTAAGAGCTTAAGTGGAAAAATCACCATTTTTGGAATCTTAGCGGCATTTCTAGCCTTTTTTATCCAAATTGGGATTTTTTTCTCACAAGGAGAGCTTGGATTACAAATTGTTGCGGATATTTTTGTTTCTAGTGTTGTTTTGATTGTGGCTTGTGTGCCAGAAGGATTACCAGCTATTGTAGCTATTTCTTTGAGCTTAAATATTATTAAAATGTCTAAACAAAATGCTTTGGTTAAAAAGTTAGTGGCTTGTGAGAGTATTGGCTGTGTGAATATTATTTGCTCTGATAAAACAGGCACACTTACACAAAACCAAATGTGTGTGCAACAGAGTTTTATTAGGGATAGGATTTTTAAAGATGATAAAACTATTGATGAAATTTCTAATAGTCCTTTTAAAGATTCTATGATTTTTTTACTCAATAATGCTATATTAAACTCTACCGCAGAGGTTACTTTAGAGGAGGGAAAGTATAAATTTATAGGCAATCCTACCGAATGTGCTCTTTTGGTGTATAGCTATAAGTTAGGGGTAGATTATAAGCAAATACGCGAAGAAGGCAAGATAATACAAGTTTATCCTTTCTCCTCAGAGACTAAAAATATGACAACACTTGTAGAAATAGGGGATAAAACCCTAGCATTTAGTAAGGGGAGTCCAGAAAAGATTCTTGCACAATGTGATTTAATGCAATGCCAAGATTTACAAAAAATACAAAAACAAATACTTTATTACCAACAACAAGCTTATCGTGTAATAGCTTTTGCCTATAAAGTCTTACCCTTTGCAGAGAGTAGTATTTATACGCGTGAAAGTTTAGAGAGTAAGATGGAGTTTTCTGGGTTTGTAGCCATTACAGACCCTTTGCGTTTGGAAGTTTTTGACGCTATTTGTGAGTGTAAAAAGGCGGGAATTGAAGTAAAGATTCTCACAGGAGATAATTTAGAAACTGCTAAGGCTATTGGTAAAAAATTAGGATTGTTGCAAAAAGATTCTCTAGCCCTTGAAGCTAAAGATATAGAATTAATGACTAAAACGCAGTTGTTGCAGAATTTACCTAAGATTAAAATTATCGCACGTTCTACCCCAAGTATTAAAATGCAAATTGTTAATACTTTGAAGTCTATGGGAAATGTTGTAGCACTTACAGGTGATGGGATTAATGATGCTCCAGCTCTTAAGAATGCAGATATAGGGATTGCTATGGGGATAAGTGGGACAGAAGTTTCTAAAGAAGCAAGTGATATTATCCTTTTAAATGATAGTTTTGCTACCATTGTTAAGGCTATAGAGTGGGGTAGGGGAATTTATCAGAATTTTCAGCGATTTATACAATTTCAGCTTATTGTTAATCTCTCATCTGTCCTTATTGTCTTAGGGGTTGTGATTATGGGTTTTTCAACTCCATTTACTGCCTTGCAGCTTTTATGGGTAAATTTAATTATGGATGGACCCCCTGCTATTATTTTAGCCTTAGAACCAATCTCTAAAAACCTTATGGCACAAAAACCTATAAAACGGAATGCTAATATCCTAACAAAAGATATGTTGGTATTAATTATTACTAGTGGAATATTTATTAGCTTTGTTTGTCTTATGCAGTATTTTACAAATTTTTTAGGGGTTAATGAAGAAGAAAAATCAAGCACACTTTTTACGCTTTTTGTGGTATTTCAGCTTTTTAATGCTTTTAATGCAAGGGAGTTAAGCTATCAAAGTATTTTCATCAATTTTGCTAATAATTCTTTGATGCTTTGTGTATTTCTTTTAACTTTTATTTTACAGATTTTTATTGTTGAATTTGGTGGCAAAGCTTTTGGAGTTAATCCTTTGTCTCTGGAAGTATGGATTAAAATTTTGTTGGTGGGTTTTAGTGTGATTGTATTAGGGGAAGTTTTAAGATTTATTCAAAGGCAGGCAAAAAGTTTAGATTAATCCCATTTTTTCTTTAGCGTCTTGGTAGGTTTTTTGGGCGATTTCTCTTGCACTCTTAGCACCCTCTTCTAAAATTTTTTCTAAATAGTCTTTTTGGGTGATGAGATAATCATAAGATTCCCTAATAGGTCTTAAACTTTCAATAACAACTTCAGCGATTTTGCTTTTAAGCTTCCCATATCCCTCCCCTTTAAATTCCTCTTCTATGGTTTCTTGGGATTTTTGTGTGAAGCATTGGTAAATAGTTAATAGATTATAAACACCTAAACGTTCCTTATCAAAGGTGATGAGGTTTTGCGAATCAGTCGTGGCTTTTTTGAATTTTTTGAGAATTTCTTCAGGCGTATCAATAAGGGCAATTAAGTGATTGGGTTTATCACCAGAGCTTTTACTCATTTTTTTACTAGGGTCATCTAATCCCATAATCCTTGCCCCCTCTTGCATAATAAGTGGCTTAGGTATAACAAAAGTTTCTCCAAAGTCGCGATTAAACCGTAATGCTGTATCACGAGCCAATTCAATATGCTGTTTTTGGTCTTCTCCTACGGGGACAAAGTCGCTTTGGTAAAGCAAAATATCAGCACTCATAAGGTTAGGATAATTAAAAAGTCCAGATAAAATACTTTTGGGATTCTTTTGACTCTTATCTTTAAATTGGGTCATACGATTTAAATCCCCCATAGGGGTAATGCAAGTTAAAAGCCAAGCTAAGGAAGTATGTTCTTGCACTTGGGATTGGATAAAAAGCGTAGATTTTTTAGGATCTATTCCACATGCAAGAAGCATTGCACTAAGTTCAAAGGTTTTTTCTTTAAGAATTTTTGGATCTTGAGGGATTGTAATAGCGTGTGAATTGACAACACAAAAAATATTTTCATAATGATCTTGCCTATCTACCCAATTTTTAATAGCTCCTAAGTAATTACCTAAATGGATGTTACCTGTTGGTTGAATCCCAGAAAAAACGCGAGATTTTTTATTTTGCATAGTAAGCCTTGTCTTGAAAAAATTTCTTAATTATATTCAAAACTTCATAAATTTTTGTTAGGTATAATGCGTGTTTGTAAATTCTAACTATATTCTAAAGGATAAAATAATGGATGAAAATGTAATAACCTCTTGTGCGGGGGGGGGGGGATAAATCTAAAGCTTATTTAGTGAGTTTTGGAGATACTAGGCTTGGTATCTCTATTTGTCGCTTTAAACAACAAGCAGAAACATTAGGGGTTTTTGATAATGTTTTTATCTATACAGAGGCTTCATTGCCACTAGATTTTGTCAAAGACTTTGAAAGTAAATTCTACACTTATAAAAATGGCATTAAAACACCTACAAGGGGATTTGGCTATTGGAGTTGGAAGCCAAAAGTTATTTTAATGGCATTAGAGCAAATAAATTTTGGGGATTATTTGATTTATTGCGATATTGGCTTTGAGTTTAATGCTAAAGCTAAAAGTGATTTACAGAGAGTCTTTAAGGATATACAAGAGCAAGAACTATTAGGGGTTATAACACAACACAAAGAAAGGTGCTGGAATAAGGCGGATTTATTAGCACATTTTAATTTATTAGAGGATGAAAGCTTTTTAGATTCTGGGCAAGTAGCTGCTGGAGCTTTATTTATGAAAAAATGTGAAAAAACCCTAAAAATTATAGAGGAGTGGCTTGCGTATTTTTACCACTCTTACCCTTTAATTGATGATTCTCCATCAAAGATTCCTAACTTAAAGGAATTTAAAGAAAATCGCCACGATCAAAGTATTTGGAGTATTTTAAACAAGCGATACAAGCTAAAAAACTATGATTATGCTGATTTTTTTAACCAAAGTCGTTGTTTGCTTTATAATCGCAATAAAATTTATTTACCCGTAATTGTAGAGGAGACAAAAGCACTTAATGAAGCGATACGAGGAGTTAGCAGATATAGTTTTCAATGGGATTTGCAAGCATATCAAAAGAATTTAGAAGAATATGTTGAAGGGATTTATAGAGACAAAGTGGAGTGTTTAGAATTCAAAGCAAATTTTGGAGTGGCAATAGGTAGAGTCCATAACCATTTAGCTTACAAACTAGGACAAGCTTTGATTTTAAACTCTAAAAGCCTATGGGGATATATAAGAATGCCTTATGTATTATCTTATATCAAAGATAAACATAAACAAGAACAAAAAGAATACCAAGAAAAGATAAAAAAGAATCCTAGTTTAAAATTTCCCAAACTAGAATCTTATGCAGACTATAAGGAAGCCTTGAGAGAAAAACAATGCTTGACTTATAAGCTTGGAGCAGCATTTATAAGGGCTTATAAAAATTTTTGGCGTGGCGGGCTTTTGAAATTTTATTTTTTTGATGTTAGTAGGTTTCGCAAGGAATTTTTAGCAAAGAAAAAATAATATTGATCTCACTCCATCCAATCTAAGATTTTTGTAACTTCTTGCACTTCAAAGCATCTAATATTGAGGTGTTGGGTGGGTTTTTTAGGTAAGATAGCTTTATTAATCCCTAGTGAGAGGGATTCTTTTAACCTTTGTTCGATATTTGGGACTTCCCTTATATCGCCTACTAAGCTTACTTCCCCGATAAAAATACTTTGTGAAGAGATTGCTCTGTTGCGGAAGCTTGAAAGAATGGCTGCAACGATGGCTAAATCAGCAGCGGTTTCTACAATCTTAATGCCACCGGTGATATTGATAAAAACATCATAGCGATTAAGCGGAATTTCTAGTTTTCTCTCTAACAAAGCTAAAATCATATTGAGGCGATTGGTTTCAAATCCTGTAGAAGAACGTTTAGGTGTTCCATATGCACAATCACTCACTAAGGCTTGCACTTCTAAAACTAAAGCTCTACTACCCTCTAAAACTACACTTAAGGCACTTCCGGGACTAGCAGTCTTTTGGGAGAAAAAGAGTTTTGAAGCTTCTTTAGCACCCACTAAACCATTGCTTTTCATTTCAAAAATACCCACTTCACTGGTATTTCCAAAACGATTTTTAAAGCCTCTTAAGATTCTAAGCTCTCTATTAGAATCCCCTTCAAAATACAAGACACAATCAACCATATGTTCTAAGATTCTAGGACCTGCAATAGAGCCATCTTTAGTGATATGCCCTATAATAAAAACGCAAATTCCATAATTTTTGGCTAAACGCATAAGCTCAAAGGTAACTTCACGCACTTGTGAGACGCTACCCGGAGAGGAGGTGATTTTCTCACTATAGAGGGTTTGGATACTATCAATAACTAGCATTGTATAATCCCGCTCTTTGTTTTGGAGGGTTGCGAGTATGGATTCTAATTTAATTTCATTAAGCAAGTAAAGATTAGGATTCATAGCCTTTAATCGTTCTGCTCGCATTCGGATTTGGGAGGCACTCTCCTCTCCACTTACATATAAAACATTTTTTCCATCACTAGCTAGATTGCTAGAGATTTTTAATAACAAAGTGGATTTACCAACGCCCGGACTTCCACCTACAAGATACATCCCCCCTACGACAATTCCGCCACCTAAAACAATATCAAGTTCCTTTTCTTGAGAGCTAAAACGCGTGAATGTTTCATCTTGTATTTCTGTAATGGGGATAGCTTTAGAGGTATCATTCAATGCTTGTAGGCTTTGGATATGCGTTTCTTTAAGTTCTAAAAAGCTCTCCCACGCACCACAATTTGAACATTTTCCTAACCATTTTGGGCTTTGTAAGCCACAATGTTGGCATTCAAAGATTTGTATTTTTTTCTTCGCCATATTCCCTACTTTTTGTGGAATCATAACGCATTCTTAGAAAATTTACAAAATCATTGAATGCCTAAAAAATAATGAGGCGGATGGTTTTTGTTAAATATCAAATGTAATCCCTCGCTAAAAGAATAAATTTCATAATCGCAATGAATCCTTTGACAAAGAATCTTTAAACTTCGTTGTGTAAAAATAGAAATATGCCCATTTCTTGGGGTAATATACCACCAGTGTGTGCCTATATCTAAGATATTTTGCGGTTGCAGCAAGGTAGAGAATAAAAACACTCCCCTTTCTTTTAGCGTCTCAAAAATTTCTTGGAATGTCTTAAAAACATCACTAATATGCTCCACCACTTCAAAAGCGACAATTACATCGTATTTTTTCGTAGGTTTAGTTTTGAATTTATCATTAAAAGTATCATAACCATCTATTTTATATCCATCTTGACGGAGAATTTCAAGCATTTTGCCATTGCCACAACCATAATCTAAAACATCTAAATTCCGCTCCATCTTCAAGTTATCCCGTAATAAAACGGCGTTGGATTGCGGACGCACCTCAAGATAATCTGGGTCAAAGTAGGTATAATCTTGGTTATAAATAAAATGTGAAAATTCCTCATTGCTCCACTTATCAAAAGCACAAGTGAAGATAAAACCACAAAAAGAACAGCAATAATAATAAATAGGGATCCCGCACAAATTTATTTTTGTCGGACTTTTATTAAAGTCGCAAACATCAAACAACAACGTTTGGTTTGCACAGCATTTACATAATGGTGTGTGGGGGGGGGGAATTGATTTTATGTTGAATTTCATATTAATCTCCAAAAATAGAATCTAAAATCGTTTGAATATATTGATTTTCATTAAAGGTAATAATATCTTCAAGGCTCTCACCCGTGCCAATATAGAGGATTGGTGTGCGTAAAGTGTGGATAATGCTAAAGATTGCTCCTCCCTTGCTACTCCCATCAAGCTTGGTAATAATCACCCCATCAATGCCTCCTAGACTCTGGCTAAAAACTTTGGCTTGTTGTAGGCTTGAAGTGCCTTGTGTGCCATCTAGGATAAGTATTTTTCTATGGGGAGCACCCGCCTTAGCTTTATCGCAGATTCGGAGTATTTTTTGTAATTCATTTTGTAGATTGGTTTGGTTATGTAATCGTCCTGCGGTATCAAGAAGCACATTATCTATTTTTTTAGCTATGGCTGAAGTGATAGTATCATAAGCAACTGCAGAGGGGTCATGCCCGATTTTTGAAGCAATAATTGGGATATTTAGTTTATTTGCCCATAAGCTTAATTGCTCAATAGCCGCAGCCCTAAAGGTATCCCCAGCACCTAAAATTACACTTTTGCCTTGTTTTTTATAGATATTAGCAAGTTTGGCAATAGTTGTGGTTTTGCCCGCTCCATTAACCCCTACAATAAGATCTACACAAGGTTTTTCATTAACAGATTTAATTTGCACTTTATCATAATAGCTCTCCCCCCTAAAAAGTCTAAGTAAGGCGACTTCAAGCTCATTTTTGCTAATTTCTTGGCTTAAAGGGGAGAGTATCATCTCTACTAAATCATAATCCATATCTGCAGTAATGAGAATCTCCTCTAATGCTTCTTTGGCGAGCTTTGTTTGTGCTTTAGGTAGAAGCTCTTTGATATTTTGTGTGGTCTTTTCTA